>CAWHLI010000031.1:0-161941 GCA_963830145.1 uncultured Actinomycetota bacterium | reverse complement strand
GGGTCGCGCGATCGCGCGGCTCACGGACCTCGGCCACGGTCAGGCGCTGCGGGCGCTGTTCCGGCCGGACACGCCCGACGGCCCGGTCCCGACACCCTTGGTGGCAGCCGTGCTCACGCTGCTCGACGACTGGCGCCCGGAGGTCGATGCGATCGTGGTGGTCGAGTCGACGACGAGGCCGACCCTCACCGAAGACCTCGCCCAGGGCCTGTCCCGACGGCTCCAGGTGCCCGTGGTCGGCCGCTGGGCGATCGTCGACCCCGACGTCGCGCCGGGCCGAGGAGCGGTCAACTCCGCCCAGAGGGTCGCGGCGGTCGGCCGTCGGTCGACGCTCCAGGCCGACATCCCCGACGGCGCGCGCGTCCTCCTCGTCGACGACCAGGTCGTCACCGGCTGGACCGTGACCCTCGCGGCCCGCGCGATCCGCGCGGCAGGCGCGTCCGCGGTGCTGCCGCTCACGTTGGCCGTCCAGAGCTGACGGCCTACTGCTGCGAGCCCCGGTCGTACGCCGCCCGGTGCAGCGCCCGCAGCTCGTCCTCGAGCTCGGGTGCCGGACCGTCGACCGGCACGTGTGGTGCGATCGCGTTGATCGGGAGCACGTTGACCACCAGCTCGGTCGCTCCCCATTCCTGGCGCCACGCCAGCAGCTGCGCCGACGAGACGGCGTAGACGATGCGGCCCAGCCCCATCCACCCGTGCGCGGCCGAGCACATCGGGCAGTGCTCCCCGGAGGTGTAGACCGTGCACGTCGCGCGGACCTCCGGCGAGAGCGAGGCCGACCACTGCGACACCTCGAGCTCGGGGTGCTGCGTCTCGTCGCCGGCCCCGTCGTGGTTGCGACCCCTCCACAGCACGGTGCCCTCCGCGTCGACCAGCACCGTGCCGAAGGGCCCGTCGCCGGCCTCGAACGCCTCGCGGGCCAGCGCCACGCACGCCCGCAGGTGGACCAGGTCCTGTTCCGAGATCGCCATATCGCCAGCCTGCCATGACCCAGGGGGACGGATGGCTGTGGCGCCCAGGTGGACTCCGTGGTGATCACCGAGTCGGTCGAGTGCTCGACCTCCGGTCACGGGACGGCTCGGTCCACCCCCTCGTGAGCCGATCACGAGGCGCGCTCGCGCTGCTCGCGAAACACCCCTAGGAGATGGAGATCGCCTTGATCGCGTCGACCAGCCGCGGGTCCTCGGGAACGACCCCCGGACCGAACCTCGCGACCACCACGCCGTCCCCGGCGATGAGGAACTTCTCGAAGTTCCACCTCACGTCGCCCGCCTCACCCTCCTCGTCCGGGGTCCGGACCAGGGTCTCGTAGACCTCATGTCGGGTCTCGCCGTTGACGTCGATCTTCTCGGTCATCGGGAAGGTCACGCCGTACGTCGCGGAGCAGAACTCTGCGATCTCCTCCGCGCTGCCGGGCTCCTGGCCGTGGAACTGGTTGCACGGCAGCCCGACGACCGTGAAGCCGCTGTCGCCGAAGGTCTCCTGGAGCTGCTCGAGGCCGCCGTACTGCGGGGTGAGGCCGCACCTGCTCGCGACGTTGACCAGCAGCGCGGGCCGTCCGGCGGTGATCTCGCCGAGGGTTGTCGGGGTTCCGTCGAGTCGGGCGATCTTGGCGTCGAGAATGCTCACGTCCTCGATCCTAGGCAGCCGCTCGAACGGGCTCCCTGTCGGCAGCGGCGGCTAGTTTCGCCCTGTGAGCTTCGTCCCCGTCACCGGCACCGCGACGTTCCGCGCCGCGCGGCCGCCGCGCGACGGGGTCGTGGAGTTCACCGACGAACGACGCACGGTGGCGCTGCCGATCCGGGCAGCGCTCCCGGTGCTCACCAAGGCACACAGCCGCGACGACCTGCACCCCAGTGTCGGGCTGCTGTCCGGCGCGGCGCTGCTCGGCCTGCGGCTGGTCGCCGCCGGCCAGATCGAGCCGGCCGGCACCGAGCCGAGCTGGCGGATGGGGCCGCTCGCCGCCGACGACGAGGACCGCGTCCTGCGCCTGGCCGCGGCGCGGGCGCACGAGGGGCTCACTGCCGACGCCGCTGAAGACGTCGTCCGGTCGATGCTCGACGCGGTCGCCGATGCCATGCCGAGGGCGGCACCGACGGCCACCCACCGCGAGGTGGCGGACCGACCGCGCTTCGAGCAGCGGCTGCGCGAGCGGCTCCGTCGCCACTCCGAGCCGAGGTCCGACCTGCCGCAGCTGGTCCGGATCTCGCTCCGGGTGGAGGCCGACGAGGAGGAGCTCGTCGCCGGGGCGGTGCGGCTGGTGCTCCAGGTCCACGACGAGCAGAACCCCCTCCACCTGTGCGATGCCGCGGTGCTGTGGACCGCCGCCGAGACCGAGCACGGCTTCGGTGACCGGGCTCGGACCCACGCCGCGATCGCGCTCCGCGGGGCGGCCGAGTCATGGCCCGTGCTCGACCGACTGCTCGAGCTGCGGGTGCCCGACGAGATCACCCTCGACGGCGACGAGCTCGAGAGCCTGCTCGAGCACGGCGTCGCGGCGCTGGCCGCCCGCGGGGTCGACGTGCTCTGGCCGCGGAGCCTGGGCCGCGAGCTGACCGCGACCACGGTGCTCGACCGGACCCGGCCGATGTCCGGGCGCGAGGCCCAGCTCCGCACCGGCGTCTTCGGCGAGGGCGAGCTGTTCAGCTTCCGCTGGCAGCTCGCCGTCCACGGCGACCCGCTCAGCGAGGAGGAGATGGACCAGCTGGCCAGCAGCGCGGCGCCGCTGCTGCGGCTGCGCGGCAACTGGACGGTCATCGACCCGTCGATCGCCCGCAAGGCCCGCAAGAGGGTGGTCCGCACGGCCACGGCGGCCGAAGCGATCGCCGCGGCCCTGACCGGCACGGTCCAGCTCGGCACGGCGGACGAGCCGGTCGAGGAGCAGGTCGTCGTCGGCGCCTCGCTGCTCAAGGTCCGCGACCGGCTGCTCCACGCCGCCGAGCAGGAGCCCGTCGAGGTGCCGCGGGGCCTGACCGGCACGCTCCGCGACTACCAGCGGCAGGGGCTGACCTGGCTGGCCGAGCTCACCTCCCACGGCCTCGGCGCCTGCCTGGCCGACGACATGGGCCTGGGCAAGACGATCACGCTGATCGCGCTCCACCTGCACCGCGTCGAGGCCGGACACGCGGGCCCGACCCTGGTGGTCTGCCCGGCCAGCCTGCTCGGCAACTGGGAGCAGGAGCTGGCCCGGTTCGCGCCGCACGTGCCCGTACGCCGCTTCCACGGCGGCCAGCGCTCACTGGTCGGCCTGACCGAGGGCTTCGTGCTCACGACCTACGGCACGATGCGGGTCAGCCACGAGGAGCTCACAGGGGTCGGCTGGGACCTCGTCGTGGCCGACGAGGCGCAGCACGTCAAGAACTCACGCGCCTCCACCGCCAAGACACTCCGCAAGATCCCGAGCACGGTCCGGGTGGCCCTCACGGGCACCCCGATGGAGAACAACCTCACCGAGCTCTGGTCGATCCTCGACTGGGTGATCCCCGGCCTGCTCGGGAGCCGGCAGGCCTTCCGCCGGGTCTGGGCCTCGCCGATCGAGGCGGGCGTGCACGAGGCGAAGACGCGGCAGTTCGCCGACCTCATCGGGCCGTTCCTCCTGCGCCGCCGCAAGTCCGACCCGGGCATCGCACCCGAGCTGCCCGCCAAGACCGAGACCGACCACCCACTGCACCTCACCCGCGAGCAGGTGGTGCTCTACGAGTCGTTCGTCCGCGACACGATGGCCCGGATCGAGCGCGCCAGCCCCGATGACCAGGTCACCCGGCGCGGCCTCGTGCTCGCCCTGCTCACCGGGCTCAAGCAGATCTGCAACCACCCGGCCCAGTTCTTGAAGGAGGGCGGTCTGAAGGACTCGGGCGTCGTGCGGCTGACCGGGCGCTCGCAGAAGCTCGACCTGGTCGACGAGCTGCTCGGCACCGTGCTCGCCGAGGACGGCGCGGCCCTGGTCTTCACCCAGTACGTCGCCATGGCGCGGCTGCTCGAGACGCACCTGGCGAAGGCCGGCATCCCTCACCAGTTCCTCCACGGCGGCACGCCGGTGCGCGAGCGGGAGGCGATGGTGGCGCGGTTCCAGGCCGGTGAGGCGCCGGTCTTCCTCCTCTCGCTCAAGGCGGGCGGGGTGGGCCTCAACCTCACGCGGGCCGACCACGTCATCCACTTCGACCGCTGGTGGAACCCTGCCGTGGAGGAGCAGGCCACCGACCGTGCCTACCGCATCGGCCAGACCAGGCCGGTGCAGGTGCACAGGCTGATCACCCAGGGCACCATCGAGGAGCGGGTCGCCCTGCTCCTGCAGCGCAAGCGGGCGCTGGCCGACTCGGTGCTCGGTGGCGGCGAGGCCGCGCTCACCGAGCTCGACGACGACGAGCTGCGCGACCTGGTCACCCTCCGGAGCCCGGGATGACCACCGTCGTCCACCCGCGGGCCCCGGCCCGCCGCGGAGCCGCCCGGGCCACGCGCTGGTGGGCGAAGGCGTGGGTCCGCGCCGTCGAGGAGGCGTCGTTCTCCTCGGGCGACCTGGCCGTGGCCCGCAGCATCTCGCGCTCGGGCCGGATCGGACAGATCAGCATCGAGCCCGGCCGGTTCGTGGCCGCGGTCGAGGACGAGCGCGGCCTGTGGGCGGTCCTCGGGACGGTGCCGGTCCTCGACCCGGGCGCCGCCGAGACGCTGGTGGAGACGGTGGCGGCGGAGGCCGGGCGGGTGGCGGCGATGCTGGCCGGCGACCTGCCACACACCCTCGTCGAGCACGCCGAGGAGGCCGGCGTGGAGCTGCTGCCCTTCGGCAGCGAGCTCGGCTCGACCTGCACCTGCCAGGCCTGGGCCGACCCGTGCCCCCACGCGCTGGCGGTGATGTACCAGCTCGCCTGGCTGGTGGAGGCCGACCCCTTCGTGCTGCTGCACCTGCGCGGCCTGGCTCGCGACGACCTCATGGCTCGCCTGCACGAGCGGACCGTCCCGTCAGCGATGCGTGAGGATGACTCCGACTCCGACTCCGACTCCGACGTGGACGTCGCCGTCGACGCTGCCCTGCGGGCGGCGGCGTTGCTGGCCGAGCCCGGCCTTCAGTAGTCGTAGTTGCGGCAGAGCCGGTCGGTGAGGATGCCCCACGTGACCTCGTCCACGATCCCTCGCTCGGTGCTCTTCCCGGGCGCGCTGTCCTGGAACACCGTCACCCGGGCCTGCGTGAACGCGTCGTACTCCCCGGTGATCGCAGTGCGAGGGAAGTCCTCGGGGTCGTCGTAGCTGAACATCGCCTGCAGCCCGCGGATCCAGAGCTTGGCGGCCGCGTCGACGGGCATCTCCGGGTAGAGCCGCACCGCGTCGCTGCCCGGGATCTCGCACGGGCACTTCACGAGCTGGGTGTTGGCCTCGCGCAGCCGCGCCACGAACGAGCCGGGCTCCTCGCCGGACATCCGGACCGCGCAAGGGTCGCGCGGGCTGTCGTAGGGGCCCGCGTAGACGACGTAGGTCGGCGGCTGCTTGCCCTCCGGGCCCAGCAGGGTCGGGCAGGAGCCGGCGCTCTCGAGGTAGTGCAGCCCCTTGGTGGTGCTGTTGGCGACCGCGCTGCTCAGTGGCGGCACGCTGTCGCCGTAGCCGACGACCAGGATCGACTGCCCGGAGCACTCCAGGTCGGCGAGCGGGATGTTGAGGTGGAGCGGGTCGCGAAACGCCGCTGTGTCCGGCTCGTCGTCCGCAGGGACGATGATCGCGGTCGCCACGCCGCCGCCGACCCCGACGATCGCGGCCACCAGGGGGGCCACCACCCGCGCGCGCATCACGACATCCCCAGCGCGGCGCCGGCCATCCTGGTGAGCAGCTCGCGCATCCGGGCGTCGGGAAGCAGGGCGCTGTGCGGCGTGGAGTTGATGAGGCCGAACGCAGCGTGCGCCATCGCACGGGCGCTGTCGGGAGCCAGGCCCGGGTGCACCTCGCGGAGACGGCCGGCCCAGAGGTCGACGTAGTCGCGCTGGAGCCGGCGTACCTGCTCGCGAGCCTCATCCGGGAGCGACTCCCAGTCTCGGTCCTGCACGACGATCAGCGGCCGGTCGCGCAGCGCGAAGTCGACGTGCCACTCGACCAGCGCGACCAGGGCGGCCCGGGCGTCCGGCGCGGCCTCGGACCGTTCGCGTCCCACCGCGAGGAGCCGCTCACTGATCGCGACGAGCATCTCGGCGAGCACGGCGTCCTTGGACGCGAAGTGCTTGTAGAGGGCCGGTCCGGAGATCCCGCAGGCGGCACCGATGTCGGCGACGCTGACCCCGTGGAAGCCGCGGGCCGCGAACAGCTGTGCCGACGTCGAGAGGATCTCGTCGCGGCGCGCCATGCGCCAGAGGTTAGCGGGCGCTAACCCACGGTGCCTTCGTTGTCAGCGCCGTCGGCCGCCGCGACCTGGGCGCGGACGTCGTCCATGTCGAGCCCCTTCACGGCGGTGATCAGCTGCTCGAGGGCGGGCGCCGGGAGGGCACCGGCCTGGCGGAAGACCATGATGCCGTCGCGGAAGGCCATGAGGGTCGGGATCGAGGTCACCTCGGCCGCCTGCGCCAGCCCCTGCTCGGCCTCGGTGTCGATGCTGCCGAACACGATGTCGTCGTGCTTCTCCGATGCCGCCTCGTAGACCGGCGCGAACTGCCGGCACGGCCCGCACCACGCCGCCCAGAAGTCCACCAGGACGATGTCGCTGGTGGTCACGGTCTGCTCGAAGGTGTCGGCGGTCAGGGTGACTGCGCTCATGTGGTGGCAACGTCACAACCCGGCGCGATTGTTCCGCGGCGTACCGCTGGCCCCGCAGGTTAATGATCGCTAACCTAGGCAGTGTGGCTGAGGAGATGCGGGAGCTCGTCGCCGACCTGCGGGAACGACTGGCGGCCGTGCGGCTGGGCGGTTCGGAGTCGGCGCGCCAGAAGCACACCGGGCGGGGCAAGCTGCTGGTGCGTGACCGGGTGGACCGGCTGCTCGACCCGGGCAGCCCGTTCCTGGAGCTGAGCGCCCTGGCCGCCACAGGCATGTACGACGACGCCGTTCCGAGTGCGGGCATCGTGACCGGCATCGGACGAGTGAGCGGCAGGGAGACCGTGGTCGTCGCCAACGACGCGACGGTCAAGGGCGGCACCTACTACCCGATCACCGTGAAGAAGCACCTGCGCGCGCAAGCCGTCGCGGCCGACAACCGGCTGCCCTGCGTCTACCTCGTCGACTCCGGCGGCGCGTTCCTGCCGATGCAGGACGACGTCTTCCCCGACAAGGAGCACTTCGGCCGGATCTTCTTCAACCAGGCCAACCTGTCGGCGCGGGGCATCCCCCAGATCGCCTCGGTCATGGGCTCCTGCACGGCCGGCGGCGCCTACGTCCCTGCGATGTCCGACGAGAGCGTCATCGTCCGCAACCAGGGCACGATCTTCCTCGGCGGCCCGCCCCTGGTGAAGGCCGCGACCGGCGAGGTCGTCACCGCCGAGGAGCTCGGCGGCGGCGACGTGCACGCCCGCACCAGCGGCGTGGTCGACCACCTCGCCGACGACGACGCGCACGCCCTGGCCATCGTCCGCTCGATCATCGACACCCTCCCCGACGCTGACCCGCCCGGACAGTACGGGCGGGTCAGCGAGGTGGAGGAGCCGCACGAGGACCCGCTCGGCCTCTACGACGTGGTGCCGACCGACACCCGCACGCCCTACGACGTGCGCGAGGTGATCCGGAGGGTCGTGGACGGCAGCCGGTTCCACGAGTTCAAGCAGCTCTACGCCGAGACGCTGGTCTGCGGGTTCGCGAGGATCTGGGGCCACGAGGTCGGCATCGTGGCCAACAACGGCATCCTGTTCAGCGAGTCGGCGCTCAAGGGCGCGCACTTCATCGAGCTGTGCAACCAGCGCCGGATCCCGCTGGTGTTCCTGCAGAACATCAGCGGCTTCATGGTCGGCCGCGAGTACGAGAACAAGGGCATCGCCCGCGACGGCGCCAAGCTCGTCACCGCGGTCGCGTGCTCCGTGGTCCCGAAGTTCACCGTCGTGATCGGCGGCTCGTTCGGCGCCGGCAACTACGGCATGTGCGGCCGCGCCTACGACCCGCGCTTCCTCTGGATGTGGCCCAACGCCCGGATCTCGGTGATGGGGGGAGAGCAGGCAGCTGCGGTGCTCGCCGAGGTGCGCCGCCCCGACGACCCGGAGCCCGTGGAGGAGTTCAAGGAACGCATCCGCGGGCAGTACGACGCCCAGGGCTCGCCCTACTACTCCACCGCCCGGCTCTGGGACGACGGCGTCATCGACCCCGTCGACACCAGGCGCGTCCTCGGCATGGGGCTGGCCGCGGCCGCCCACGCCCCGATCCCGGCGCCGTCCTACGGCGTCTTCCGGATGTGATGGGTGTGTTCACCAAGGTCCTGGTCGCCAACCGCGGCGAGATCGCGCTGCGGGTGATGCGCACCTGCGAGCGGCTCGGCATCGCCACCGTGGCCGTGCACACCGACGTCGACGCCACTGCTCTCCACGTGCGGGCCGCCGACGAGGCAGTCCGGGTCGAGAGCTACCTCGACATCGGCGCCGTGGTCGCGGCCGCCCGGGACAGCGGGGCGGAGGCCGTGCACCCCGGCTACGGCTTCCTGTCCGAGCGCGCGGCCTTCGCCGAGGCGCTGGAGGCAGCCGGCATCGTCCTCGTCGGACCGTCCGCCCAGGTGATGGAGCAGATGGGTCGCAAGGACGCCGCGCGCGAGATCGCCGTCGCGGCCGGCGTGCCGGTGGTCCCCACCGGCACCGACGCGGCCTTCCCGGTCCTGGTCAAGGCCGCCGCGGGCGGTGGCGGCAAAGGGATGCGCGTCGTCCGGTCGCAGGACGAGCTGGAGGAGGCCGTGGCGTCGGCCAAGCGCGAAGCCGCGTCGGCGTTCGGCGACGACACGATGCTGATCGAGAAGTACGTCGAGCACGGCCGGCACATCGAGGTCCAGGTCATCGCCGACCACCACGGCACCGTGCGCCACCTCTTCGAGCGCGACTGCTCGACCCAGCGCCGGCACCAGAAGGTGCTGGAGGAGGCGCCGGCCCCGACCATCGACGCGGCCACCCGCGAGCGGGTCACCCAGGCGGCGGTCGACCTCGCGGCGCACGTGGGCTACACCAACGCCGGCACCGTCGAGTTCCTCCTGGACGCCGACACCGGGGAGGTCTACTTCCTCGAGATGAACACCCGGCTCCAGGTCGAGCACCCCGTCACCGAGCTGGTCTGCGGAGGCCTCGACCTGGTCGAGCACCAGCTCCGGGTCGCGGCCGGCGAGCCGCTCTCCATCGGCGACGTCGAGCTGACCGGCCATGCGATCGAGGCCCGGGTCTACGCCGAGGACTCGTTCGGCGGCTTCCTGCCCCAGGCCGGCACGGCGACGTACGTCCGATGGCCGAGCTCGGTCAGGGTCGACCAGGCGCTCGAGTCCGGTCAGGTCGTGTCGACGTCCTACGACCCGATGCTCGGGAAGGTGATCGCCCACGGTCCCGACCGCGAGAGCGCGCGGCTGGCGCTGGTCGCGGCGCTCGACGACACCGCGATCCTCGGACTGACCACCAACGCCGGCTTCCTGCGGGCGCTCGTGGCCAGCGACGAGTTCCGCGACGCCTCCATCGACACCGCCTGGCTGGATCACCACGACGTGCCGTCGCCGGACCCGGCGCCCGCCCGCGAGCTCGCGGCCTGGGAGGTCTTCCTCCGCGACCGGGAGGCCACCGGGCCGTTCGCGTCCGACGGGTTCCGGCTCGGTGCCGATCCGGCGCCCATCGTGGTCGAGCTCGACGAGCCGGTGACGCTGGACCTGTCGAGGGGTGTCCGGCCGGCCGCCCGGCCGGTGGCCGCGGTCCGGCACGACCGGGTCGAGGTCGTGCACCACGGCCAGCGGTTCGTCTTCGAGCGACCCGATGTCATGGGCGACCACGCCGCCGGGGTCGCCGACGGCGCCCTGACCGCGCCGATGCCCGGCACCGTCCTCGACGTCCGGGTCGCCGAGGGCGACACCGTCGAGGAGGGCCAGGTGCTCGGCGTCCTCGAGGCGATGAAGATGGAGCTGAGCCTCAAGGCGCCGTTCGCCGGCACGGTGACCATGGTCGGCGCGGCCGCCGGGGAACAGGTCAAGCTGGGTGACGCGTTGTTCATCGTGGAGGTCCCGGTGGAGGCACACGATGGCTGAGCTGCCGACGAAGGTCACGATCTACGAGGTCGGTCCGCGCGACGGCCTGCAGAACGAGAAGTCGATGGTGCCCGTCGACGTCAAGGAGCAGTTCGTACGCCGCCTGCTCGCCGCCGGCCTGCCGATCGTCGAGGCCACCAGCTTCGTGCACCCGAAGTGGGTGCCCCAGCTGGCGGATGCCGAGGAGCTGATGACCCGGCTCGGCCCGGACGGTCGCGACCTGCCCGTCCTGGTCCCCAACGAGCGCGGGCTCGACCGGGCCCTCGAGCTCGGTCTCGAGCACATCGCGATCTTCGGGTCGGCGACCGAGACGTTCGCGCAGAAGAACCTCAACCGCGGCCTCGACGAGCAGTTCGCCATGTTCGAGCCCACGGTGAAGCGGGCCCGCGACGCCGGGCTCGACGTCCGGGCCTACGTCTCGATGTGCTTCGGCGACCCGTGGGAGGGCGCGGTCCCGGTCGAGCAGGTGGTGAGCGTGGGCAAGCGGCTCTTCGACCTCGGCGCCGGCCAGCTCAGCCTCGGCGACACGATCGGCGTCGGCACCGCCGGCCAGGTGACCGGGCTCGTCGACGCGTTCGTGGCGGCGGGCATGGCGAAGGGCGACCTCGCCCTGCACTTCCACGACACCTACGGGCAGGCGCTGGCCAACACCTACTCGGCGCTGCAGTCCGGCATCACGACCTTCGATGCGAGCGCCGGCGGCCTGGGCGGCTGCCCCTATGCGAAGAGCGCGACCGGCAACCTCGCCACCGAGGACCTGGTGTGGCTGCTGACCGGTCTGGGCATCGAGCACGGTGTCGACCTCGACTCGCTCGTCGCCACCAGCGCCTGGATGGCCGGCCAGCTCGGCCGCCCGTCGCCGTCGGCCGTGGTCCGCGCGCTGTCACAATCGGGAGCATGAGCCGCCGCGTCTACCTCCACGTCGGCGCGCCCAAGACCGGCACGACGTACCTCCAGGACCGGCTCGCGCTCAACGCCGCGTCGCTGCGCAAGCACGGCTACCGCTACCCGACCGGGCCGCACGCCGACATGTTCCTGGCCGCGCTCGACCTCCTGGACCGGCCCTGGGGCGGGATGCGTCCGCAGGCCGCGGGCGAGTGGGAGGCGCTCGTACGCCGCGCGCGCCGCGCTCGCGGCACGGTGGTGCTGAGCCACGAGATCCTCGCCGGCGCCAAGCCTGCCGAGGCGAAGCGGGCGCTGAGCGACCTGTCGTTCGCCGAGGTGCACGTCGTCTACAGCGCGCGCGACGTCGCGCGGCAGGTCGCGGCCGAGTGGCAGGAGCAGCTCAAGCACCAGCGGAAGGTGACCTTCCGGACCTTCCTCGCGCAGCTCCGGGAGACGGAGTCCCGCAAGGCCACCCGGTGGTTCTGGCGGGTGCAGGGGCTGCCCGGCGTCCTGGAGCGGTGGGGCAACGGGCTCTCGCCCGCTCAGGTGCACGTGGTGACCGTGCCGCGGCCGGGCGGACCGCCCGACGAGCTGTGGCAGCGGTTCTGCAGCGTCCTGGGCATCGACCCGGCGTGGGCACCGCGGGAGGGAGACCGGCGCAACCCCTCGATCGGGGCGGCCGAGAGCACGCTGCTGCGCCGGGTCAACGCGCGGCTCAAGGCGGCCGGGCTGCCCTCCGACCACTACCGCGCGCTGGTCCGCCAGCTCGTCGTCCACGAGACCCTGGCCGCTCGGCCGGCGGCGCAGCCGGTGACGCTGCCGCCGGATGCCTACGACTGGGCCGAGGAGGTCGCCCAGGGCTGGATCGACTGGGCGAAGGGCTCTGGTGTCGACGTGGTCGGCGACCTCGACGAGCTGCGTCCGGTCCGTCCACCGGCCGACGCCGAGTGGCAGGACCCCGACAAGCCCCGCGCGCGCGATGTCAGCGCCGCCGCCGTCGACGCCATCGTCGCGCTCACCCTCGAAGCCGCGCGCCGCCCTGACCCCGACGACACGCTGACCAGACGCGCCGCGAAGCTGGCGCGGTACCTCCGCCGATGACCAGAACGCTCGAGACCGGCCGGGCCCGTGCCTGGGCGTGGATCGCACACCTGCGGTCCGGCGGTACGACGCCGTGGCGCGACTGGTCGTCGTCCGATGCCGCCGACCGGGGCGGCTACCTCCCGGGTGCCCAGCAGCTCGAGCTCCTGCGCCGCCTCAACCTGGCCGGCCACCCGTCCGCGGCCCTGGTCGAGCGGGTGCTGGCCGCCTCGGCGCCCGGTCGTGGCCGGCCCGACCTCGAGCTGGTCGGCGTCGACCCGGAGCGCCGGTTCGGCCCGGCCGCGGTGGACCCCGCCGAGCTGTCGGACGCCGAGCTGCTCCGCGTCGCCACGGGGCTGCTGGCACTCGGCCTCGTCGAGCGTCGCGAGAGTGCCGTCCCGGGCCCCGATCGACAGCACGTCCGCGTCACTCGACGGTTCCGGACCCGCTACGAGCTCGCCGGGGACCCGTGGCTGGTGGCGTCGCTGACGGGCCAGCTGGTGGCCGACGGCCGGCCGCCCGGCGGCGGAGGGCGGTCGGTGCACGTGCTCGGGACGGACCTGGCCACGATGCTCGCGCACACCTGGACGGCGGCTGCCTTCGGGTCCGGTGCCCCGACCTGGGCGGACTTCCTGGCCCGGTTGCGCGCCCGGCGACGGCTGCCCCGCCGGGTCGACCTGCCCGGGGTCGTCGAGCGGTTCCGCGCCCGACCGCACACGGGCGAGGTGGGCGTGGTCCTCGACCTCGGCGAGCTGCCCGGGCTGGTCGGCGTACGCCGGCTGGACGCTGTGGCCGACATACCCGCCCATGCCACCGAGCTGGCCCGCCAGCTCGGGACCGCCCTGAGCCTGCACGTGCTGCCCGAGGAGCAGGCCGCGCTGCTGGCCGGGGCGCTGCGCCCGCGGCTGGCCCGCGTGGCCGGTGCCCTGCCCGAGATACCCCCCGAGCACCGCGACTGGGTCGAGGACGCCGCCTTCGGCCTGCGCCAGCGGCTGCTGCGCGCTCGTTACCCTGTGGTGGGCGATCCCGACGTGGTCCTGCCCCACGAGGCGTCCGCGGGAGACCCGAGAGGCTCGGCCCTCGACCTGGCGATCGAGCTGCTGCTGGAGGTGGAAGCGTGAGCCGGAAGGTCCTCCTCCACGTCGGTACGCCGAAGACCGGCACGTCGTACCTCCAGGACGTGCTGTTCCGCAACCGGGACGTGCTGGCGGACGCCGGCATCACCTACCCGGCCAGCCGCCACGACAGCCACTTCCTCGCCGCGCTCGACCTGATGCAGCTGCCGTGGGGCGGGCTCCAGTCCGATGCCATCGGCGCGTGGGACGACCTGGCCGCTCGGGTCCGCGCTGCGCCCGGCACCTCGATCATCAGCCACGAGATCCTGGCCACGGCCTCGCGCGCGCAGATCGGCCGCGCACTGGAGTCGCTCGGTCATGGAGCAGGCCACGGCAGTGGCACCGAGATCCACCTCGTCCTGAGCGTGCGCGACCTGGTCCGCCAGATCCCCGCGGAGTGGCAGGAGAACGTCAAGCACCGGGCCCAGCTGAGCTACGGCGCCTTCCTCGAGCAGATCCGCGACCCTGAGCGGGCCACCCGGATCGGGTCGTGGTTCTGGGGAGTGCAGGAGATCCCCGAGATCCTCGACCGCTGGGGCCAGGAGCTGCCGCCGACCCACGTGCACCTGGTCACGGTGCCGCCTCCGGGCGGCGCTCCCGAGCTGCTGTGGAAGCGATTCAGCCAGGCCTTCGGCCTCGACGGGATCGACCTCGACCTGGAGGGGGAGCGGCACAACCCCTCGCTCGGCGTGCCCGAGACCACGCTGCTGCGCCGCATCAACCGCAAGGCGAACGCCGACCTGCCACCGGCCGACTACCGCCCGCTCGTCCGGGAGCTGCTGGCGCACCAGACCCTGTCGCGTCGGACCGGCTCGCCGCGGCTCGCGCTGCCGCCGGACCTGCACCCGTGGGTCCAGGAGCTGTCGGCCTCCTGGATCGCGGAGGTCGAGGCTCGGGGCTACGACGTCGTCGGCGACCTGGGCGACCTCGTGGGGGCGCCGCCCGCGGCGGAGTACGCCGACCCCGACCGGCCCCGCGAGCGGCAGGTCGCCTCCGCGGGAGTCGATGCGATCACCGCCCTGCTCCTCGACAACGCCCGGCTGAGGCGCGAGGACGAGCGGCTGCACGCCGAGCTCGCCGACGTGCGGGCTGCGCTGGAGCGTGCCCACGCGACGCCGTCCTACCGGCTGCGCCGCGGACTCGTCGTGCGGTTGGAGAGCAGCGGCGTCGGGCGCGGCCTGCTGGGGATCTACCGCCGGGCGCGGGGCAGGAGCTCGCGGTCGGCGTAGCGCCCGACCTTCCACGTGGCGTAGGCGTCGGCGCCCAGCCCCACGAAGCCGCCCGCGACCGGGATGCGGCGGCCGACCGTGATGGCGAGCCGCTTGCCGGCCACCTTGGTCACCAGCTCGGCCGCGACCTCCGAGGAGATGACGATGTCGAGGTCGGGATCGTGGAGCGGCGCGGTCGCCAGCGCCATCGGCGGCGCCGGCAGCTTGCGCTTCTTGATGAGTGAGTTGACGACGTCCTCGCCGATCATCGTGGTGAGGATCGCGTTGCGGACCCGCGGGTCGTCGAGGTCGTAGCCGCGCAGGTGTGCGATGCCGGCGATCATCCGGCACTGGATCAGCGCCAGGCCGGTGATGTTGGTCGGGATGGCGAGCGCGATCGTGACCAGGCCGCCGACGTTCGTCACGAAGCCCTGCGCCGCTGCGTAGCGCACGTGGTTCTCGATGACCTCGTGGACGGCCTTCTCGACGTCGCCCTTCTGCTCCCTGAGCTGGGCGTCCGCGGCCTTGCTGGCGGCCGGCAGCGGGCCGACCCCGACGATCGCGCGGTGCAGCGCCTCCCGGACGAACGACGTGGTGAGACCGGG
Source organism: uncultured Actinomycetota bacterium (assembly GCA_963830145.1). Classification (GTDB taxonomy): domain Bacteria; phylum Actinomycetota; class Actinomycetes; order Propionibacteriales; family Nocardioidaceae; genus Nocardioides. The sequence goes on along the minus strand of CAWHLI010000031.1, from coordinate 146,892 downwards.
CGCGAGCCCGCCGATACGCGGCGCGAGCTGCTTGCTCACCGCGCCCGCCGCCTTGCTGGTCACACCCACGTGGTTGATCCTACGGACGTGCCGGTCGAGCCCCCACCCTCCCCGTGGGTCTTCCCCGACCCCCGCGACGCCGAGGACGACCTGGTCGGCATCGGCGCCGACCTCGCGCCGGGGACGCTCCTGGCGGCCTACCGCCGCGGGATCTTCCCCATGCCCGAGCACGGCGTTCGGCCGCCCATGCACTGGTTCTCGCCGGTCCGGCGCGGGATCGTGCCGCTCGACGGGCTGGTGGTGTCGCGGTCGCTGCGGCGCTCGTGTCGGGACTTCGAGGTCCGCGTCGACACCGCGTTCGACGAGGTGGTCACCCGCTGCGGCGACCCGGCACGCGAGGCCGGGTGGATCACCCGTGACATCGCGGCGGCCTACGGAGAGCTGCACCGGCTGGGCTGGGCGCACTCGGTGGAGACCTGGAGGGACGGCGAGCTCGTCGGCGGGCTGTACGGCGTGGGGATCGGCGGGCTGTTCGCGGGGGAGTCGATGTTCCACCAGGCCCGGGACGCGTCGAAGGTGGCCCTCGTGGCCCTGGTCGGGCTGCTGACCGCGGACGGCGTGGCCGGACGGCTGCTCGACGTGCAGTGGGTGACCCCCCACCTGGCGAGCCTCGGCGCCGTCGGCGTACCCCGTCCGGCGTACCTCGGCCTGCTGGAGCAGGCGCTCCGGCTGCCCGCGCCGCCATGGCAGGGTTCGAGGACTACCTCGACACCACGTGCGACTACCGCGAGAGCAACACCCGCTGACCCTGCCTCCGACCGACCTCTGACCCGACCTCCGGACTGACTCCCCCGGCGTGCGAGGCTGGGGCGACCGAAGGACACGATGGTGGGAGAACACATGAAGCTCGGTTTGCTCGCAGCAAGTCTCGTCCTCGTTGCCGGCGGCGCCGTGGGCTGCGGTGACGACGACGGCAGCGGCGGCAAGGCGGCGAGCGGCGGTGGCGACGACTTCGCCAGCACCGAAGACTTCTGCGCGGCGTTCCAGTCCTTCTCCGACGACCTCGACGACGTCACCGGCACGGAGGAGAACCTCGGCGAGATCCTGAAGAAGGCGGCCCAGAAGATCGAGGACGTCGGCACGCCCAAGGGCATCCCCGACGACGCCAAGGAGGGGCTGCAGCTGACCCTCGACGCGATCCAGGCCCTCGATGACGACGCCTCGGTCGAGGACATGGGTGGGCTCGAGTCCGACTTCTCCGAGGCCGACAAGGCCAAGACCGACGCCTTCACCGACTACCTCGAGAAGACCTGCCCCGACCTGGGTGACAGCGGCGACTCCGGGAGCGACTCAGGCGGCGGCAGCGACGGCGCCAGCGACGACCCCAGCAGCGGCAGCTGATGCGGCTCGGCCTTCTCGCGGCCGCCGTCGTGCTCGTCGCCGGCGGAGCGGTCGGCTGCAGTGACGACGGCGGCGGAGGAGGCGGCGGGGCCGCCGCCGATCCTTCCTCGGTCGAGGAGTTCTGCGGGGCCCTGAAGGACTTCCAGGTCGACTTCGAAGCCGCCGACCCGACCAAGGACCTCGCGGCCTACATCAAGACGATCAAGGACGCCGCCGACCGGCTCGACGACGTCGGTACGCCGGAGGACATGCCGGCCGCCGCGAGGGAAGGCTTCGACCTCACGGTCAAGAAGATCGACGACCTCTCCGACTCGGCGACCGTCGACGACCTCGCCGGCATCGGCAAGGTCAGCGACGCGGACCAGGAGAAGCTGGACGCCCTCAACCAGTACATCGCCAAGACCTGCCCCGACCTCGTCGACGACTCGGAGAGCTCGAGCCCGTAGGGCTCCTCAGACCACGAGCGGGGGCTGGCCGGTCTCGCTCACCAGGGCGCGGCCGGCCGCCTCCCACTCGAGCAGTCCGCCGTCGAGGTTGACCACGTCGCGGCCCTGCTGCGCCAGCCACATCACCGCCCGAGCCGAGCGGGCACCGACCTTGCAGACCACCAGTGCCTGGCCCTCGGGCACCTCATCGAGACGCGCGGTCAGCTCGCCCAGCGGAATGTGCACGGCGCCGTCGATGTGGCCGTACTGCCACTCGACCGGCTCCCGGACGTCGACGACCACCAGCCCCTCGGGCAGCGGGTCCGGCACGCCGGAGATCGCCACCGTCGGTACGCCGTCCATCGGGCTCCTGGTCTCTTCGGGCTCTGAACCTCGCGCGGCACACTAGCCCACGAGCTCGGCGAGCAGCTTCTGAACGCGCTGGTCGATCTCGTCACGGATGATGCGGACCGCGTCGGCGCCCTGGCCGGAGGGGTCGGTCAATGCCCAGTCCTCGTAGCGCTTGCCGGGGAAGATGGGGCAGGCGTCGCCGCAGCCCATGGTGATGACCACGTCAGAGGCGGCCACGTCCTCGGTGAGCAGCTTCTTGGGGAACTCCTGCGAGATGTCGATGCCCACTTCGGCCATCACTTCGACGACGGCGGGGTTGACGGTATCGGCGGGTTCGGACCCCGCGGAGCGGACGTGCACGCGTCCGGCGGCGTGCTTGTTGAGAAGTCCTGCGGCCATCTGGGACCGGCCTTGGTTGTGGACGCAGACGAAGAGGACTTCGGGGGTGGCGGTCATGTGGCTGTCCTTCTGCTCGTGGGCGTGGTCGACGGGCGCCTCGGTGAGTGGGTTGGTGGCCGTGGTGGTGGCCGGGAAGAGGTACTTGATGAGGACGATGCCGAGCCCACCGCCGACGAGCTGAGCAAGGATGAACAAGGGGACTGAGGCCGGGTCGATGCCCGCGAAGGTGTCGGAGAGCATCCGGGCAACGGTGACGGCGGGGTTGGCGAAGCTGGTCGATGACGTGAACCAGTAGGCGGCGGTGATGTAGCCGCCGACCGCGTAGGCCACGGTCGACGAGCGTCCGGACCGGAGGCTGCCGAAGATCACCATGACCAGCCCGAGGGTCGCGACGGTCTCGGCCAGCCACAGGTTCGCCCCGCTCCGGTCGGTGCCGGCGATCGAGATGGCATCGAGGTCGAACATGAGGTTCGCCAGGACGGCGCCAGTGACGCCGCCGACGAACTGCGCAGCGATGACGGTGACCGTGGTCATCGAGTCGATCTGGCCGAGGGCGCGTTCGATGAGGGTGACGACCGGGTTGAACGCTGCGGAGACCGGTTGGAGGGCGAGGATGAGCGCGACCAGCGCTGCGCCGGTGACGAGGCTGTTCTCCAGCAGCTGCAGCCCCACGTCGTTCGGAGAGAGCCGGGTCGCGGCGATGCCCGAGCCGATGACGGCGGCGACGAGGAACGCGGTGCCGACGGCCTCGGCAGCGGCCCGGCGCGCGACCGACGGCTGGACGGGGGTCACGCGACTGTGGCGGGCTTGGGGACGGCGACCCCGCCGATGAGCGCGCCGAGGTCGGCGAGGGCCTCGCGCCGGACCGCGTAGTAGACCCACACGCCGCGCTTGCTGCGGTCCAGGAGCCCGACCTCGTGGAGCACCTTGAGGTGGTGGCTGATGGTGGGTTGGGACAGGTCGAAGGCGTCGTTGAGGTCGCACACGCACGCCTCGCCGTCCGCGTGCGAGGCGACCAGCGAGAGCAGGCGGAGGCGGACCGGGTCGGCCAGTGCCTTGAGCAGCGGCGCGATGCGCTCGGCCCGCTCTCCGCTCAGGGGTTCGCTGGTCAGCGGCGAGCAGCAGGCCACGGTCTCGACGGCGGTCAGCGTGGACACGGAAGACTTCGACACAAGTCGATATTGACGGGTGTGAATCCGATGCGGAAGGACGCAGCCGGGTTGTTCGCCTACTGTTCACCGCCCGTCGTCGGCCGGTGCGCAACCGTGGGCTCGCGTGCGTTCCCGGAGCTCGGGCGTGAGGTACGCGCCACGGCGAAGGTGCCGGCGAGGACGAGGAGAGCACCGACCCACTGGACGCCCAGCAGGCGCTCGCCGATGAAGAGGCTGGCTCCGACGCCGAAGACGGGGATCAGCGGCAGGAACGCCCCGGCGACCGACGCGGGGACCTGTCTCAGGCCCGCGAGGTAGAACCAGAAGGCTGCACCGTAGTAGAGGATCCCCGACGCCGCGGCTGCTGAGACGACACCGACGGAGAGGTCATCGGGCCACCACGTCTGCCACCCGACCAGGCCCGCAACCACTGCGAGGGCCAGCGCGAAGGCCAGCGCGGCAGCCTGCTGGAGAAGCACCACCGGCAGAGAGGCGTCGTCGATCATGAGCCTGCGAGTGAGGACGCTGTACAGGGCGCACATGGCGACCGCGGACAGCGTGAAGGTCACGCCCACGGCATCGCCAGCGACGCCGGGCTGGTAGACGACGAGGACGACGCCGACCACCGACACCGCCAGGGCGGCACCCACGGCGACGGGCACGTGCTCGCGGAGGATGGCTGCCGCCAGCACTGCGATCAGGACGGGTTCGGCCGCCCACAGCAGGACGGACATGCTGGCGGTGATGGACGCCAGCCCCACAAGACCGAGGGCGTAGGCCAGACCGGGGTTGAGGACACCGAGCGCGGTGAGCTTGCGTAGTTCCGGGGTCCACGTCACCGACGTCGTGAGGGCGGCTACGCCAGTTCGTGCGGCGAACGCGACCAGCAGGAACAGGGAGCTGGCGGCCAGCTGCATCGGCAGGAGCGCGAGCGGGTCGAGCTCGGCGAGGACCCGCTTGGTGAGGACGGTGCCGGTGCCCCAGCAGGCTGTGGCGGCGATGAGCATGAGGACGGGCGAACGGGGGTTGGGCATGGCTGTGCACTCCTGGGAGTCGGCGGCGCGCCAGGGAGGGAGCGCCACGGGGACCGGAACTGGACTGCCGGGGGCAGCGGTCAGCTCGCGCAGTCCTCTCCGTCACAGCCGTCGTAGGACGGGAGCCGGCACGGCTTCGCCATCGGGCCGGCGTGCTGCTGGAGGGTCATGGTCGGGCGCCGTCAGTCGTTCTCGCGGCGGCGCTCGAGGAGCACGGTGTCGCGCCAGACGCCATCGAGCCGGGCGACGCGTGAACGCACGCACAGGGTCTGGTAGCCCGCCGCGTGGTGCAGCGCGATGGAGGCCCTGTTCTCGGGGAAGATGGAGGTCTGCAAGGTCCAGAGCCCTCCGGCGTCGGCCTCGTTGACCTGCCGCCACAGGAGGGTCTTCCCCACGCCTTGTCCGCGTGCGGTCTCGGCGACGTAGACACTGGTCTCACCGACTCCGGCGTAGCAGTCGCGGGCCGAGACCGGGTTGATGGCGGTCCACCCGACCACCTGCGTGGTGCCGTCCACCTCGGTCTCGGCGACCCACCGGTGGCCGGGGAGCCACGTGGTGGCGAGGGTGTCGACGTCGGGGACGTCGGTCTCGAAGGTGGCATTGCGGGTGGCGATGCCTTCGGCGTAGATGTCGCGGACGATGGGCAGGTCTGCGTCGGCCATGGCGCGCGTGGTGACGCCTGTGGGGAGGTCCTCGGGGCAGCACGGCGGCGTGGCGAGCGTGCCCATCACCACGTCCGCCGCGTGCGGGAGTCCGGTGCAGCATGCCGGGTTGACCGAGACGACCGACGAGGTGCCGACCTTGTCGATGGCCACGAACCCGACCTCCGCCAGCTTGCGGACGTGGTGGGAGGCGGTGGACTGGCTGATCCCCAGTGCGAGGGCGAGGTCACCGACCCGCGTGTGCCCGGTGGGGGCGGTGGAGACGGCGTGGAGCAGCCGGACGCGGGTGGGGTCGGAGAGGGTGGCGAACCATTCGGCGTAGGTGGCGAGGTCGAGGTCGGTGGCCACAGAAGAAGTTTACATCGATCTGCGTCGATGGTTGAATCCATCGACATCCGTCGATACTCTGGGTCGAGAAGACATCGACATCTGTCTATATGCCAGTCGAACCCGACCTTGCTGAGGAGCCCCATCCTGATGAGCGCCACCCCCACTCGCGAACTGCCCCTCGTCGTCGTCGGCGCAGGCCCCATCGGTCTCGCCGCCGCCGCCCACGCCCAGTCGCGCGGACTGACCACCCTCGTCCTCGAGGCGGGTCCCGCCGCGGGGTCCTCGGTGCGCGAGTGGGGCCACGTGCGGCTCTTCTCGTCCTGGCGCGAACTGGTCGACCCCGCCGCTCGGGCGCTCCTGAACGGCAACCGGACGGCCGGGTGGACCGAGCCGAACGGCGACGCGTACCCGACCGGTGCGCAGTGGGCCCAGCACTACCTCGACCCCCTCGCGGAAGCTCTCTCCGCGACCAGAGAGGTCGAAGTCCGCTACCACCATCGCGTCGTGGCTGTCGCCAAGCAGGGCCGGGACCGGCTCGTGGACTCCGGGCGCGAGACCGCGCCGTTCACCGTCCACGTCGAGTCCCCGACCGGTCGGGTCCGGGTGACGGCGTCGGCGGTGATCGACGCCTCGGGCACGTGGACGGGACCGAACCCGCTCGGCGCTGACGGGCTCCCGGCTCTCGGGGAGATCGAGCACGCCGACCGGATCTTTTACGGCATCCCCGACTTCACCGACCCGGCTGTGCGTGCCCGCTACGCCGGGAAGCGGGTCGCGGTCGCCGGTCGCGGCGCGTCGGCCCAGAACACCCTCGTCGGTCTGGTCGGGCTCGCCAAGGACGCCCCCGGCACCACGGTGGCGTGGCTGCTGCGTCGCGCCGAGACCGGGGACGCGTTCGGCGGAGGCGACAACGACCAGCTGGAGGCGCGTGGCGCGCTCGGCAAGAACGCTCAGCGCGTCGTCGAGTCCGGCCCGGTCGAAGTCATCACCTCCTTCCGCACCAGCGAGGTCACCCGCAACGACAGCTTCGACGACGGACCGCTGACGCTGGTCGGCATGGACGGGCGCAACATCACCGGTGTCGACGAGGTCATCGTCGTGACCGGGTTCCGGCCCGACCTGTCCTTCCTCTCCGAAGTACGGCTCGACCTCGACCCGGTGCTCTCCTCACCGACCCGGCTGGCCCCGCTCATCGACCCCAATGTCCACTCCTGTGGCACGGTCTACCCGCATGGAGCCGCCGAGCTGGCCCAGCCCGAGGCCGGTCTGTTCCTGGCCGGGATGAAGTCCTACGGGCGTGCCCCCTCGTTCCTCGCCATGACCGGGTTCGAGCAGACCCGCAGCGTCGTCGCCGCCATCGCCGGTGACCACGAAGCCGCGGCCCGTGTCGAGCTGGTCCTGCCCGAGTCCGGTGTCTGTGGCGGCGCCGGTCTCTTCGACGGTGAACCCACCGAGGCCAACGGCGGAGCCTGCTGCGCACCCGCTCCGGAGCTCGTCACCATCGGAGCGCCGAACACCGCCGCCGCCGAGACCTCCGGTGGTGGGTGCGGCTGAGCGCAGGTCACCTGGCTACTTGAGCAGCTTGCTCATCCGGCGGTCGGCGAGGGGCTTGCCGCCGGTCTGGCAGGTGGGGCAGTACTGCAGGCTGGAGTCGGCGAACGACACCTCGCGGACGGTGTCTCCGCAGACCGGGCAGGGCTGGCCGGTGCGGCCGTGCACCGCGAGGTGGGACTTCTTCTCACCCTTCAGCTCGCTCATCGCGAGGCCGCGGGACCGGTCGACGGCGTCGCCGAGGGTGACCCGGATGGCGTCGTAGAGGATCACGAGGTCGGTGTCGTCCTCGCCCTCGAGCAGCGCGGAGGCGGGCTTGAAGGGTGACATGCGTGCCGCGTGCAGGATTTCGTCGGAGTAGGCGTTGCCGATGCCGGCGATCGTGCCCTGGTGCCGGAGCACGCCCTTGATCTGCTTGCGGCCCTCGGCCGCGAGGATCTCGCGGAACCTCTCGAGGGTGAAGTCGTCGGTGAGCGGGTCGGGGCCGAGGCTGGCGATTCCAGGCACGTCCTGCGGGTCGCGGACGAGGTAGATCGCGAGGCTCTTCTTGGTGCCCGCCTCGGTGATGTCGAGCCCCGACTGGTCATCGAGCACGACGCGGGCGGCGAGCGGGTTCTTGCCTCCGGGACGAGGTGGCACGGTCGGCACCTCGTCCTTCCAGCGGATCCAGCCGGCGCGCGCGAGGTGCATGACAAGGTGCAGCCCGCCGACGTGGACGTCGAGGAACTTGCCGTGCCGGCCGACGTCGTCGACCAGCAGCCCCTCGAGCGCCCGGAGCGGCGGGTCGAAGGTCTTGAGCGCGCTGAACGCCGCGATGTGCACGGTCGCGATGGCATGACCGTCGAGCCGGCCCTTGAGGTCGAGGGCCAGGGCTTCGACCTCGGGCAGCTCGGGCACGGTCGAAAGTCTAGGTCGCTGGACGATCCCCGGGCCGCAGGAAGGACCGCGGGAACCAGTGACAGGGCGGGGAGGCCGGGCGCATGATGTCGGGATGAGCGCCCGGCCACTGCCAGCGCTGGGGTCCATCCACCTCGACTCCCGCGGCGATGACCGTGCGCTCCGGGTCAGCTGGCACTCGGAGGCGGACCTGGTCGTGCTCTCGATCTGGCGCGACAACGTCTGCTCCGCGTCGTTCCGGCTCTCCGTCGAGGAGGTGCCGGAGCTGATCGAGATGCTGCGCAGCGGGCTCGACCGGTCCTACCGGCACGCGCCGACCCGCGAGCCTGCCTGACGCTGCCCCGCCATGAGGCCGACGCGCCGGGGCAAAATCTAGGGAATCCGCTAGACGGGTCCATACGGTCATAGCCATGGACCCGGTCCGCAACCCCTACGCGCCCGGCGCCGGCCAGCGGCCGCCCGAGCTGGCCGGCCGTGACGAGCAGGTGCGGGCCTTCGACGTCGTGCTCGAGCGGGTGGCGCGACGCCGTCCCGAGCGCTCGCTGGTGCTGACCGGCCTGCGCGGGGTCGGCAAGACCGTGCTCCTCAACGCGCTGCGCGGCCAGGCGGTGCGCAAGGGGTGGGGCACCGGCAAGCTCGAGGCCCGGCCCGACCAGTCGCTGCGGCGCCCGCTGGCCAGCGCGCTGCACCAGGCCGTGCGCGAGCTCGGCCAACCTGCCCACGACGGGGGAGACCCGGACCACGTGCTCGGCGTGATCCGGTCCTTCGCCGAGCGGCAGGCCGGGCCGGACGCCAAGCTGCGCGACCGGTGGAGCCCCGGCATCGACGTCCCGGCCGTCCGCGGTCGCGCCGACTCCGGCGATGTCGAGATCGACCTCGTCGAGCTGATGAGCGACGTGGGCGGGCTGGCGGCCGACCTCGGCAAGGGCGTGGCGGTCTTCGTCGACGAGATGCAGGACGTCGGCCCCGACGACGTGTCGGCGCTGTGCGCCGCCTGCCACGAGGTGAGCCAGTCCGGGGTGCCCGTCATCGTGGTGGGCGCGGGGCTCCCGCACCTGCCCGCTGTCCTCAGCGCGAGCAAGTCCTACTCCGAGCGGCTCTTCTCCTACCAGCGCATCGACCGGCTCTCCCGCGAGGAGGCGGACCGCGCGCTGGGCGCGCCCGCGGCCGAGGAGGACGCGGCCTACGACGACGACGCGCTGGCCGCGATGTACACCGCGACGGGCGGCTACCCCTACTTCATCCAGGCCTACGGCAAGACCGTCTGGGACCTCGCCCCGCACTCGCCGATCACCGCGGCCGACGTCGCGGTCGCGGCTCCCGAGGCCGAGCGCGAGCTGGCGGTCGGCTTCTTCGGCAGCCGCTACGAGCGGGCCACGCCGGGTGAGCGCGACTACTTGCGCGCCATGGCCGACGCCGCCGGCGACGACGAGGACCCCGACGACCCGGTCGGCTCGGTCGGCACGGCCGAGGTGGCCGGCGTGCTCGGCAAGAAGCCGCAGTCGCTCTCTCCGGCCCGTGACTCGCTGCTCAAGAAGGGGCTGATCTACTCCGGCGAGCGCGGGCGGATCGCCTTCACGGTGCCGCACTTCGGCCGCTACCTGCGCCAGCACGCCTGACCCCGGCCGACTACTCCGGGGCGCCGTCCTCGGCGTACTGCAGCGTCTGCAGGATCCAGAACGCCGTGAACGCCGTGAGCAGCAGCGCCTCGACCACGAAGACCCAGTGCGCGAACGGCTCGGAGTCGGTGGTCGCCTTGATGACGAACAGCGCCAGCGCGCCTCCGATGACCCACCCCATGACGTAGGCGATCCAGCGGTAGGCCCGCTTGTACGTCGCCGTCCGGCCCATCGTCAGGGTGCCGCCGGCGGCGACGAACTCATCGACCTTCGCGGCGTTGACCAGCGCGACCGCGACGATCAGCCCGAACATCGGGACCGCGGTGCCGTAGTGGGCGTAGTCGAGGAACGAGTCGCGGCCGACTGCGAACCACAGCGCGAGCCCGGCGAGCCCGGCGGCGGAGACGCCGATCGCGAGGAGGTCGCCGCGCTCGTGGGTGTCGCGCCGGACGGTGCGAGCCGCGAACAGCACCCCGACCACACCCACGACCAGCAGCGCCTCGACGTTGTTGACGACGCCGGGCACGAACTCGTCGGGCACGCAGCTCGTCGCGCCGCCACACGCGGACGGATCCTCGAGCGGGGTGGGGCAGAGCGCGACCACCGGTGCGCACATGCCGGCCAGGTTGAGCATGAGGTCTTCACGCGGCCGGTCGCGGCCCTTGATCGCGATGAGGCAGACCCCCATCGCGCACAGCGTCCCGACGAAGACGCTGCGCACCGGCGTGTAGTAGTAGGCGCTGACCGAGCCGAGCCACTCGGTCTCTCCGAAGCCCAGCTCCAGGACGAGCGAGGCGCCCAGGAAGAGCGCGAGCCCGACCAGCCCGACTCGCAGGTAGAGGTAGGTCTTGGCGGTGGATTGGCTGTGCCCGGTCACACGGTGATTGTTTCGGGCGGGACCGCAGGTGGGTACCCCTCTGTCATGACCCAGGAGCGTGCGCTCGTCCTGTCCGTCGGCTCGTTCGTGCTCTGTGCGGCGTTCATCCTGATCCTCTTCGCGATGGTCGACATCGCGCTGGTGCTGAGCATCGGCCCGCTCATCGCGGTCGCGATCGCGTCGGTGTGGGTCTACCGGGACGCCCGCCACAGCGATCGCTAGTAGTCGCCTCCGTCGCGCCTCCCCGCCCGCAGGGGTGAGCCGCGCCCACAATGGAGACATGCCTCCGCCCCGGCCCCAGGTGGTCGCGCACCGCGGCGCGAGCTATGAGAACGCCGAGCACACGCTCGGCGCCTACGTGAAGGCGCTGGACGCCGGCGCGGAGGGGCTGGAGTGCGACGTCCGGCTCACCGCCGACGGGCACCTGGTGTGCGTGCACGACCGAGACCTGCGCCGCACCGCCTCGCGTCGCGGTCTGGTGTCCACGTCGAACCTGGAGGACCTCGAGGCGCTCGACTTCGCGTCGTGGAAGAGCCCGTGGGCCGAGCTGGACGACGAGGCCCCCGACCGCGACCGGAGCCTGGACAGCGTGCTCACCCTGCGCAAGCTGCTCGAGATGGTCGCCGACTACGACCGCCGGGTGGAGGTCGCGATCGAGACCAAGCACCCCACGCGCTACGGCGGCCTCGTCGAGAAGCGGGTCTATGAGATGCTGCACGACTTCGGCTGGGTGGGGCCCCACCTCCCCGAACCCAATCCGGTCCGGGTGATGAGCTTCAGCCACACGGCGCTGCAGCGGATGCGGAGGCTGGCACCGCACGTGCAGCTGGTGCAGCTGATCGACAAGGCGTCCTACTGGCCGCTGCTGAGTCGGCTCATGGGCCGCGACTGGATGGTCGGGCCCGGCATCGGCCTCCTCAAGGAGCATCCGAGGCTGGCGGAGCGGATCGCGGAGTCCGGCCACGACGTGCACGTCTGGACGGTCAACTCCGAGGCCGACCTGCGCCGCTGCCAGGAGCTCGGGGTCAAGGCGGTCATCACCGACCGCCCGGCGTACGTGCTGGAGCTGCTCGGCAAGTAAGTTGCGCGCCATGGCGAAGAAGTCGCGGACCAAGGCCCGAGAGACCCAGTCGGCCCAGCCCGGGGAGGTCGGCCCGCGCCAGCCGTGCCCGTGCGGCTCCGGCAAGCGCTACAAGGCCTGCCACGGTGCGGCCGGCGGCGCGGGCGGGGTGTACGTCGGGCGGCCGTTCGAGGGGCTGCCCTCGGAGTGCGACATCGTCGCGATGCGTGAGCTGGTGCCGAGCGCGACCGCGGCCCTCGGCGTCAAGGGCACCGACAAGCCGGTCACCCTCTGCTCGCTGCTGCCGATGGCCGCGCCGGCGATGGTCCGCGACAGCGGCCAGCTCTGGCTGGGGCTGCAGGTCCAGCACAACTACGGCGACCCGTCCCGCGACCTCGCCGCGGTGCTGCAGCTCGCGATCGACGCCGACGAGCCGGGCGTCGTCGGGCTCACCGCACCCCCCGGCGAGGGCCCGCGCCTGCAGGAGCTGGTCACGAGCAGGACGCTCGAGGTCACCGTCCACGAGGGCTTCGAGTTCTGGGTCTCGGACGTCGAGGAGAAGGACGACCTCGCAGCCGCCCTCGAGCAGGCGAACGCCGCCGCCACCCCGACCGCGCGGCTGACCCAGGTCGAGGCGGCGTACTGGACCGACGTCGGCACCAAGGAGCACCTGCGCTGGGTGATGCCCGAGCCCGAGGACCAGCTCCTCGACGCGCTGGCCCGACTGCACGTCGCCGGCAAGGACGTCATCGTCGAGGACGCCAGGCTGGTCGGCATGTTCCGCGCCCACGGCCTGCTGGCGCCGGTCTGGGACCTCCCCGTCGGCACCGGCCCGGAGGCGCTCGAGGACCCCGCGTCGGCGTTCGCCCAGGACCTCGCCGCGGCGCTCGCCGATGACTCCGACCTCGACGCCGACCAGCGGGCCGCCCGCTCAGGCCTGGCCAACCGGCAGGTCACGATCCGCTAGGGCTGGCCACTGGTGCCCGAGGACGCGGTAGCAGCGCGTCCTCGGGCGGCATCTCACAGCGAGACGTGCGGGTGGTACCCACGTCCGGGGATGATCAGTCCACCCTGCGGAGCACCCACGACTGCAGGCGGGAGTAGCCCTTCACCGACGTACGCCGCATCCGTCGGAACGAGAAGCCGGCGTGCTCGCGCTCCTCGTGTCCCTCTTCGGCGGAGTCGCCGGAGTCACCGGTGAGCGCGTCGTGGGCGCCCTGGTCGATGAGCACCGAGCCCGGGCGGGCGATCGAGGTGAGCCGAGAGGCGATGTTGACGGTGGGACCGAAGACGTCGCCGAGGCGGGAGACGACGTCGCCGTAGGCGACTCCGGCCCGGACCTCCGGGAACCCGTCCTCCTGGTCGGACCCGCGAGCGGTCATGACGAGTGCCGCGTCCGCCGCTCGCGCGACGTCGTCGGCGACGAACAACACCTCGTCACCGATGTTCTTGATGACCCGGCCGCCGTGGTCGATGACCAGTCCGGAGCACTCGGACTCGAAGTACTCCAGCCACTCCACCAGCTCGGTCTCGTCGAGCTCCTTGCTGCGCGAGGTGAAGCCGACGATGTCGACGAAGACCACGGCCAGCCGCGAGGTGTCGGATCCGGCCGAGTCGCTCGCCATCAGCCGGACGCCGGCGCTGGCCAGGTGCCGCCGCCAGACGTAGTCCTGCAGCGCCTCGACGCGCGGCAGCACCTCCGAGGCGAGGTCGGTGACCTGCCTGACGGGGTCGGGGCTCTCGAGGGCGACGTCGGTCAGCAGCCGGGTCTGCCACTCGGCCAGTCGCGCGAAGCTGCGCCCCCAGGTGCGGACGAGGGCGGACTGCCGGTCGGGGCTGAGGATGCCGAGCTTGACCAGGTCGTGGGTGTACTCCAGCGCCTGGACGTCGGCCTGGGTGAAGGCGACCGCGTCGTCCGGCTGGTGGGCGAAGCCGAGCAGCCGCCACAGCTCGGTCGCCACCTCGAGCGGGACGCCGGCCTGCTCGCAGACCTCGAGCCGGGTCAGCGACGGGGCGTCGCCGAGCAGGTAGCGCTCGACCGTGTCGAGCGCCTCCGACAGATCGACGTCGTCCGGGTCGGTCACCTCACGATTGTGACGGGAACCGCTCGGCCGCCGTCTTCTCCAGCGCCGCGTGGAAGGACGGCATCTCGACGTTCAGCCGGTCGAGCTGCTCCTTGGTGAAGTGGATCAGCTCGAGCGGGGTCAGCGCGACGATGGTGGCCGTCCTGAGCGAGTGGTTGACGATCGCCGCCTCGCCGACGATGTCGCCGGGGCCGAGCTGGGCCACCTCGTCACCGTGGGAGCGCACCGAGACCTGTCCGTTCAGGATGATGTAGGCCTTGTCGGCGCCGGTCGACTCCGAGATCGGTGCCCATCCCTCGGGGAGCCTCACGCGGGTGCCGGACGCACTGATGAGGGCGATCTCCTCGGGTGCGAACATCGAGAAGAAGGTGTCTGCCATGGCCGGCCTTTCGGGTTGGGGGGCTATCGAAGAGAACGAGCCAGGACGGCTGAGGGCACGGGCGGAGGCGCACCCCGGGTGGCAGAGTGCGCCGGACCTGCACCACGGACGTCAGCCCAGCGGCTCCCGCGAGATCGGGCAGCTCATGCAGCGGGGGCCGCCGCGGCCGGAGCCCAGCTCGGAGCCGGCGATCCGGACCACCTCGATGCCGGCGTCCTCCAGCCGGTCGTTGGTCTCGTCGTTGCGCTCGTAGGCGACCGCCACTCGCGGGGCGAGCGCCAGGGTGTTGTTGCCGTCGTCCCACTGCTCGCGCTCGGCGGTGACGGGGTCCAGACCGGTGTCGATCCGGTGCAGTCGGTCGATGCCCATCGCCGCCGCAGCGGCGACCAGGAACGGCTCGGCCTTGCCCACCTCGAGGACCAGGTCGCCGTCCGGACTCTGCTCGTAGGAAGGGGCGTCACCGGTGGGCTTGACCGTGAACGCGATGAGCGAGTCGGCCATGTTGGGGTAGACGACCATCTTGTCGACGTCGACCAGCGTGCAGATCGTGTCGAGGTGCATGGTGGCGCGCTCCTGGGCGATCGGGACGGCGAGCACCGTGTGCGCCAGCCCCGCCTCGAAGCACTGCCGGGCCAACCGCTCCGCCCCGGCAGGCGTGGTCCGCTCGCCGCAGCCGACGGCGATGACGCCGGGGGCCAGCAGCAGCACGTCGCCGCCCTCGACGTGCTCGAGGTGGGCGCCGTGCATCCGGGGCGTGCCGACGAAGCGCGGGTGCCGGCTGTAGATGAGCTCGGTCAGCTCGGTCTCGCGCTTGCGGGCCGGCATGGCCAGCGACGTGATCGCGACCCGGTCGCGGACCCAGACCGACGAGTCGCGGGTGAAGAGCAGGTTGGGCAGCGGGTCGATGAGGAAGTCGTCGAAGGCCAGCAGCGAGGTGACCAGGCCGAAGCCGCCGCGCACCTCGTCGTTGCGGATGCCCGCGGTGAGGTACGTCGTCAGCTCGGCCGGGCTCGCATCGCCGAGCAGCCCCTCGAGGTGGCCGCTCATCGTGTCGCCCAGGTCGAGGTCTCGCAGCGCCTCCTCGATCGCGGCCGCGCGGGCGTCCTCCTGCTCGAGCGTCTCGGTGAGCAGGTCGGTGAGGTAGAGCACCTCGACATCGCGGTTGCGCAGCTCGGCGGCGAACGCGTCGTGCTCGTCCTGGGCCCGGGCCACCCACGGGATGCCGTCGAAGAGCAGCTTGTCGTTGTTGCGCGGGGTGAGCCGCTTGAGCTCGGGGCCGGGGCGGTGCAGCATCACGGTCCGCAGCCGGCCGACCTCGCTGTCCGCGCCGTGTGGCGCCTGGGCGGTTCCGTCCGTCATGGCCACGACTCTAGTCAGCGCACGAGCTCGACGAAGGTGAGTGTGGCCAGCGCCGCGCAGATGGCGGCGCCGACGTAGTGCAGCCAGTGCAGGGCGACGTAGCGCAACAGGGTCCGGCCGGCGATGACGGCGAGGCCGCTGACGACCAGCAGCGCGCCGAGGGCGCCGATGAACACCTCGACGGGCGCGTCGTAGCGCGCGACCAGCGAGATCGTCAGCAGCTGGGACAGGTCGCCCCACTCGGCGGCGAACAGCACGAGGAACGACGCCAGCACGGCGCGGAACCCGGTGGCCGGCCGGGCGTCGGCGCCGAACTCCTCCTCGCCCTCGGCCATCGACGCCCGGTGGTGGCTCAGCCCCTCGCGCAGCAGCACCACGGCGCCGATCGCGAACATGGTCATCGCGACGACGTGGACGACCGAGTCGGGCAGGAAGCCGGCGGCGTGACCGAGCAGCACCGCCACGGTCGTCTGCACCGCGAACGCCGCGCCCACGCCGAGCCAGACCAGGATCGGGCGGTACTTGGTGGCGAGCACCAGGGTCGCGAGGAAGGTCTTGTCGGGCAGCTCGACGATGAAGATGGCGCCGAAGGTCAGCGCGAGGGCGGCGAGGTCCATCAGCGGGCGGGCACGCGCGCGGCCGCGGTCGCCTCGGCCAGCACCTCGCGGGTCGGCCGGTCGAGCGCGCGGGCGGCGCGGACGACGTCGTCGTACTCCGGCTGCGCGTTGACCACGACCCCGTCGAGCCGGGCGACCTTCACCGCGATGTCGAGGCCGCCGATGGTGACCTGGGTGGTCTCGCGGGGGAGGGCGTGCCGGGCGACGGGGTACTCGCGGACCCCGATCGTGGTCGTCTCACGGAACACCGTCGCCCGCACCTCGGCCGCACGGTCGGGAGCGACGAGCGCGCGGAACGTGTGCGCCGGGCGGCCCTTCTTCATCAGGATCGGCGTCAGCCAGGCGTCGAGCGCGCCGGCCGCGAGGACGGCGGTGATGACCTCGGGCCAGAGGCGCGGGTCGAGATCGTCGACGTTGGTCTCGAGGACCAGCAGGTCGTCTGAGTGCTCGATCCCGGTCACGGGGCTGCCGACCAGCAGCCGCAGCACGTTGGTGTGGCCTTCGGGGTCGCGGCCGCCGGCGCCGACACCGACCGCCGTCGTGGTCATCGCGGGCTGGGCGCCGTACGCGGTCGCGAGGGTGGTCAGCAGCGCGGCGCCGGTCGGGGTGCACAGCTCGGTGGCGGGTGCGCCCGGCGGTCCGGCGTACGACGGGACACCGGTGAGCAGCGCGGCGACGGCGGGCGGCGGCACGGGCAGGGTCCCGTGGGCACCGCGCACGGTTCCTGAGCCGACCGCGATCGGGGTGACGACGACCTCGGCGGCCGCCAGGTGCACGAACCCGGCGCTCACGCCGACCACGTCGGCGATCGCGTCGAGCGCGCCGACCTCGTGGAAGTGCACGTCGAGCGGGTCGTGGCCGTGGACCGCACCCTCGGCGATCGCGAGCCGTTCGAAGACACGGAGCGCCAGGTCGCGCACCTCGTCGTAGAGAGGCGCCTCCAGCAGCAGGGTCCGGATGTCGCGCCAGGACCGGTGGTGCTCCGAGTCGTCGACGTCGACGTGCACGCGGGTGGCCGCGAAGCCGTTGCGGGAGACGGGCTCGACGCGCAGCGCGACCGGCTCGGGGGACACCGCGTCGACCGCGTCCTGGATCAGCTCGACCGGCACGCCAGCGCCGACCAGCGCGCCGAGCATCATGTCGCCGCTGGCACCGGAGGAGGCATCGATCCAGAGGGTCGTCATCGGGCCGCTCTCGCCACCCGCGCCGCGAAGACGCCGGCGCCGTAGCCGTTGTCGATGTTGACCACGGTCACGCCGGGCGCGCAGGAGTTCAGCATCGCCAGCAGCGCGGCCAGCCCGCCGAACGAGGCGCCGTAGCCGATGCTCGTCGGCACCGCGACGAGGGGCACACCGGTCAGCCCGCCGACCACCGACGGCAGCGCGCCCTCCATGCCCGCCACGACGACCAGGCAGTCGGCGGCCTCGAGCCGGTCCTGGACGGCGAGCAGCCGGTGCAGCCCCGCCACGCCGACGTCCTCGATCAGCTCGACAGCGGAACCGTGCACGCGGATCGACAGCGCGGCCTCGGCCGCGACCGGGGCGTCGCTGGTGCCGGCGGAGACGACCGCGACCGTGCCCCGCGGCTTCGGGAACGGACCCAGGGTCACGGCTCGCGCGACCGCGTCGACGTTCGCCTCGGGCAGCGACGTCGCGACCTGGGCGAGTGCCTCCTCCGACAGCCGCGTGGCGAGCACCGCGCGCTCGGGATGCCTCTGGTGGAGGGTCTTCAGAATCGTGATGATCTGACCCGGGGTCTTCCCCTGGCCGAAGACGACCTCGGCGTCCCCGGTGCGCTGCGCCCGGTCGACGTCGACGCGTGCGAACCCGAGGTCCTCGATCAGGGGGTCGTTCTCCACCCGGGAAGGCTAGTCGCCCGCAATCTCCCGCAATGCTTCGAGGTGCTGCTCGTAGGCCTTCCGGCCCCACTTGGTCAGCCGAAGCCAGGTCCTCGGCCGCTTGCCGACATACCCCTTGCGCACGGCTACGTAGGGATGGAGGACGGCGGCCTGCTTCGACAGCACCGAGTCGGAGATCTGGACAGCATCTCGCACGGCGCCGAACTCTGCCTCCGCCACGGACGAAAGGGCCGCCACGATGCTGAGGCGGACAGGATTCAGCAAGGCGTCGTCGAGGCGATGCCGAGCGTGTCTGTCGGTCACGGGCGACGAGCACCGAACAGGGTGAGCAGAACGCCAGTGAGGACCGACGGGACCAGGGCGAGCGAGACCATCGCCGAATGGGAGAAGTTGTCGATCCAGATGAGTGACAAAAGCACCGCGAATGTGAGCAGGCTTCCGGCAGTGGAGATGCGTTTGGCCCACCTCGGGATCACCGGCACCAGGTTCTTGAGAAGAAGGATCGGAAGTACGAGTGCTCCCGCCACGAGTCCGACGACCAAGGGGGGCCAACTCGCGGGGACGAAACTGAAGACGACCAGAACCATGACCAGGAAGCCGGTCTCGCTCAAGGCGTAGAGGCCGAGGTGGCGACGTCGGATGGGGATCGTTGGTGTCTCTGCCATGGCCAACGCGACTCGTGCTTCCTCCGACGTCGGTGCAGGTGGTCTCGGCGGAAGTGGCGGCAGCGGTGGTGGAGGGTGAGCCGGCCCGTAGATCGAGTGCGGGTCCGGCAAGCTCACTGTGTCAGTATGGAAAATACTTTCCATCTTGACAAGTGGCCGAGTGTCGACCCGCGAGCTACATTCCGAGCAAGGCTGTGCCGAACTCGCGACGCGAGTGCGTTTCGACCTCGGCAACTAGCCCGTCCGGCTCCTCGACGGCGGTGGAGCAGGTGCGCCCGGTCAGGCGTGGTCCTCGCGGAACGAGGCAGCGGGGTAGACACCGAGGATCTTCACGTCCGTGGTGAAGAAGCTCAGCTCCTCCAGGGCTCGAGCCACACCGGGGTCGGACGGGTGGCCGTCGACCTCGGCGAGGAACTGGGTCGCGGTGAACCAGCCGCCGACCATGTAGCTCTCCAGCTTGGTCATGTTGACGCCGTTGGTGGCGAAGCCGCCGAGCGCCTTGTAGAGCGCGGCAGGCAGGTTGCGCACGTTGAAGATGAACGAGGTCACGACCGGCCCGTTGCCGGGGGCGGCCTCGACCAGATCACGCGACAGCACGACGAACCGCGTCGTGTTGTGGTCCTCGTCCTCGACGTCCTCGGCGAGCACGTCGAGGCCGTAGATCTCGGCGGCCAGGGGCGGCGAGATCGCGGCCTGGGTGGGGTCGCCGGCCTCGACGATCTCGCGGGCGGCGCCGGCGGTGTCACCGGAGATCACCGACTGCAGGTTGTGCGCGCGGATCACCTTGCGGCACTGGCCGAGTGCGTGGACGTGGCTGTGCACGGTCCGGATCTGGTCGAGCCGCGCCCCCGGGATGCCGAGCAGCTGGAACCGGATCCGCAGGAAGTGCTCGGCCACGATGTGCAGCCCGGAGTCGGGCAGGAAGTGGTGGATGTCGGCGACTCGTCCCGCGATCGAGTTGTCGATGGGGATCATCGCCAGGTCGGCCTCGCCCCCCTCGACCGCAGCGAAGACGTCCTCGAACGACGCGCACGGCACCGCCTCCAGCTCCGGGTAGTGCTCGCGGCACACCTGGTGGGAGTTGGCCCCCGGCTCGCCCTGGTAGGCGATGCGGCGCGGTTCGGTCACGGTCGCATCGTAGTTTGGGCGACGTGCTCCCCCTCCTGCGTCCCACGGCACCCGCACCCGCCAGCCCATGAACCGCGACTGGGACGACCTCGCCGACCAGCTCGGCGTGCAGGCGGTGGCCGACGGCGACCCGACCCGCTGGTACGACGAGCTGTGGAGCGCTGGTGCGCGCGGTGAGGTCTCGATGCCGTGGGACCGCACCGACCCGCACGACCTCCTGGCGGCGTACGTCGAGGGCATGGCCGGCTCCGGCCGGTCGGCCGTCGTCGTCGGGGCCGGCTACGGCGCGGATGCCGAGCACCTGGCGGGGCTCGGGTGGCGGACCACTGCCTTCGACATCAGCCCGGCGGCGGTGCAGGCCTGCCGTGAGCGCTACCCGGACAGCGGCGTCGCCTACCGAGTGGCCGACCTTCTCGATCCGCCCGCGGACCTGGTCGGCGCCTTCGACCTCGTGGTCGAGATCTACACCCTCCAGGCCCTGCACGGCTCGGTCCGCTCGGGAGCGGTGACCGGAGTCCGCAGCCTGGTCGCTCCCGGGGGAGCGCTGCTGGTCATCCAGATCGTGCGCGAGGACGGCGAGCCGGTGGGTGACGAGCCGCCCTGGCTGCTCGACCGGGCGGAGATGGACGCGCTGGCCGGCGACGGGCTGGTCGTCGAGTCGCTCGACCGGTCCGCGAACCCGACGCATCCCGATGCTCGCGACCGCTGGCGGCTGCTCCTGCGCCGGTCGTGACGACTCCTGCCGCCAGGCACTAGCGTCCCGCACCTCGCGGCAATTACTGCTCCCCGGTGACGAACCGCTGCAGGAGCAGCACCAGCCTTGCCGTCTTCGGCGCGCCGAGACTGCCGAGCCGCGCGGCCTGCGTCTGCTCGGCCAGGGTCCTGGCCCGGGCCAGGACCTCGGGCGCCCCGGACGTCAGGTGCAGCACCTGCGTACGCCGGTCCCACTCGAGGCGCCGTCGTTCGACCAGGCCGCGGGCCTCGAGGTGGTCGACCAGCTGCACCACGCTCGCCCCACTGATCCCGAGTCGCCTGCCGACCTCGGTCTGAGGCGCCGGACCGAGCGTCGCCAGCGTGGTGAGCAGCGCGAACTGGGCCGGCACGATGTCCAGCGGCGTGAGCACCTCCGAGAACTCGCGATGCATCCTGAGGTGCATCCGGGTGATGAGGAAGCCCAGGCTCTCCAGCAGCGGCTCCGGGGTGTCGGGGGCGAGCTCGGTCGCAAGGATCTCGAGCAGCAGCCGGCGCAGCTCCTCGCGCTCACCGAGCGAGAAGCCGGGGGTGAGCGCCTCTTCGAGATCCTCGGCGTGCCGGCGCCACCGCCTGGCCGCCGCGGCACCCTCGGGGGTACGGGTGAGGGCGTAGGACCTCCGGTCGTCCGCGTTGCGGACCCGCTCCACCAGCCTCTGGTCCGCGAGCTCGGCGGCCACCTTGGCCATGGTGGTCCGGCTGACGTCGATCGTGGTGGCGATGGACTGCTGCGACCGGGTCGCTCCGCCGGCCAGGCTGAGCAGCGCGGCGTACGCGTGGATGTCGACGCCCAAGGGCAGCACCTCGGCGAGGTGGACCGTGACCCGTGCCGCGGCCCGCCGCATCAGGTGGCCCGGCTGGTCCTCGAGCCCGGGCAGCAGCTCGCGGCTGTCAATGGCGTCGGACAGCCCCATTCGTCCACCTCCTGATCATTAATCAATTGACGAACCTGGAGTCGCGCGTACCGTTCACAGGGTAATTGTTAGGTAGTTGAGCATTCAGCAAGTGCCGACCCGCCGGGCTGAGTGCGGCGGAGTGATTCAGAGAGGTGCTCATGACCGAGCAGAACGCCACCACCACCTCGACGCTCGCCGGCGGCGCCACCGTCGGCCGGGACCCCAAGTGGTGGACCCTCGTCGCCGTCTGCCTGGGCATCTTCATCCTGCTCCTCGACATCACGATCGTGAACGTCGCGCTCGCCGACATCCAGGACGAGCTGGGTGCGAGCCTGTCCGACCTCCAGTGGGTGATGGACGCCTACGCGCTCAGTCTCGCGGCACTGCTGCTGACCGCCGGCTCACTCGCGGACCTCTACGGTCGCCGCAGGGTCTTCGTCATCGGGGCGGCGCTGTTCATGGTCGGGTCGATCGCTTGCGGCGCGGCTCAGGACATCTTCTTCCTCCAGCTCGCGCGGGCCTTCCAGGGCATCGGCGGTGCGGCCATGTTCGCCACCGCGCTCGCCCTGATCGCCTCGGCGTTCCAGGGTCGGGACCGCGGTGTCGCCTTCGGTGCCTTCGGCGCGACCACCGGTGTCGCCGTGGCCATCGGTCCGGTCCTCGGCGGCGTTCTCACCAGCGGAATCTCCTGGCGGTGGATCTTCTTCGTCAACATCCCGATCTGCCTGCTCGCGATCGCCATCGCCGTGACCCGCGTCCGCGAGTCGCACGACCCGCGTGCCGGTCGTCCGGACTGGCTCGGCTTCGGCACCTTCAGCCTCGCGCTGGGCGGTCTGGTCTACGCCCTGATCCGGGCAGGTCAGACCCAGTGGGACGACCGCCGCGTGGTCGTCTGCCTGGGGGGTGCGGCCGCGCTGCTCGCTGTGTTCGTGGTCAGCCAGCTGATCCAGGAGCACCCGATGTTCGACCTCGGGCTGCTCCGCAAGCCGACGTTCACCGGCGGCCTGATCGCGGCGTTCGGCATCTCCGCCTCGGTGTTCTCACTGCTCACCTACCTGGTCATCTACGTCCAGAACGTCCTCGGCTACTCCGCGGTCGGTGCCGGCGTCCGGTTCCTGTTCCTCTCCGCTGCGGCGTTCGTGGCAGCGGCGATTGCCGGCCGGCTCACCGAGAGCGTCCCCACGAAGTGGCTGATCGCTCCGGGGTTCGTTGTGCTCGGCGTCGGTCTGTTGCTGATTCACGGCATCGAGGCCGACTCGTCCTGGACCCACCTGATCCCCGGGCTGCTCGTCAGCGGGATCGGCATCGGCATGATCAACACCCCGCTCGCGTCGACCGCCGTCGGCGTGGTCGCGGTCGAGCGCTCGGGCATGGCCTCGGGCATCAACTCCACGTTCCGGCAGGTCGGCGTGGCCACCGGCATCGCCGTGCTCGGCACGATCTTCAGCCACCGGGTCGCGGACGGGATCCACGACGGGCTCGCGGGCACCCCGGCCTCCGACCAGTCGGACCGGATCGCCGGCGCCGTCACCGGCGGGCAGACCGAGGCAGTCATCCAGTCCGCACCCGTCGGCGTACGCGACCAGATCGCCGCGGTCGCGACCTCGAGCTTCGTGGATGCCCTCAACCACATCACCCTGATCGCCATGGTGCTGGCGTTCGCCTCGGCGGCGTGCTGCTTCGTGCTGATCAGGCAGCAGGACTTCGTCGAGCAGGGCGGCCCGCCGGCCGCGGAGTGACGGACCGCTGATCGGGTCTCGGGATCAGGGACTATCGCGGCACGCGGACCAGCACGCGGCCGTGGATGCACTCCATCCGCAGCTCACGACCCGAGCCGATCGAGTCGCCGTCGAGCTGGCGCGGCGTGTCCGCACTCGCGCGTACGACGACGGTGCGGCCGGTCATCCGGTCGACGAGCTCGTCGGTGCGCGGCCGCTTGGCCAGCACCCGGAACGCGAGCGGGATCCATGACAGGAACCGGCGCGGGTGCAGCATCACGACGTCGAGCAGGCCGTCGTCGATCGAGGCGTCGGGGAGCAGCGGCATGCCGGCCTGGAGGTAGCCGACGTTGCCGACCACGATGGTCCGCGCCCGGTGCGTGGTGAAGTCTCCGTCGTCGATCGAGACCTCGACCCGCACAGCGGGGAACATCAGTGACTTGAGCGCCGAGAGCACGTAGGCGATCCAGCCGACCTTGGCCTTGATCTCCTCGTTGACGCCCTCCATGATCGCGGCGTCGAAGCCCATGCCGGCCATCACCATGAAGTGCGTGCCGTCCTCGACACCGTCCCCGGTCACCTTCACCATGTCGATGGCCCGGTCCTGGCCGGTGAGCGCGATGTCGATGGCGGCGCGCAGGAAGAGCGGGATGTCGAGGTTGCGGGCCAGGAGGTTGCCGGTGCCGGCCGGGATGATGCCGACGGGGATGCCGGTGCCGGCCAGCTCGGCGCAGACCTCGCGCACCGTGCCGTCACCACCGCAGACCAGGACCAGGTCGGCGCCCGCGACCGCGGCCGCCTCGGCCATGCCGGTGCCCGGGTCCTCGATGGTCGTGTAGTGCCAGACCGGCAGCGACCAGCCGGCCTCGGCGGCCATGGCGTTGACGATCGCACGGAAGCCCTCGACGTCCTCGACCTTCGACGGGTTGAGCACGACGGCCAGGTTGCGATCCGACGGATAGGGCGTCGCGAGGTCCGGCAGCAGCGCCGCGTGGCTGCGCGGCAGCGGGCTGTAGACCGCCAGCCCGAGGGCGACCATCCCCATCCCGAGGAAGAACCCGCCGACCACGTCGGACGGGAAGTGCCGGCCGAGGAGCACCCGGTCGAGGCACACCACGACGATCATCAGGCCGAGCAGGAGGTAGAGCAGCCGGCGCATGTTGCCGCGGCGGACCAGCATGACCACCAGCACGATCAGGATGCCGCCGAAGGCCGTCACCGAGGCGGAGTGCCCGGACGGGAACGACTTCGAGGAGAGCAGCGCCTGCTCGACCTGCCACTCCGGGCGGGCCCGGCCGACCAGCAGCTTGACCACGGAGTAGGCGACGGTGGTCGTGACCATGACGCCGACCGTGTAGGCCGCGGCCCGGCGATGGCCGCGCAGGAACATGAGTACGGCGACCGCCAGGGTCATGATCGTCATGCCGATGGTCGCGAACACGACCTCCACGACCCGCAGCGGCCCGATCAGCCAGCCCGAGTCGACGGCGTAGTCGGCCGCCGGCGAGCCACGGTCGTCGAACTGCGCGATGGGACCCCAGCCCTCGATGACCGCGACCATGACCGCCAGGAACAGCACGAACGAGAGCAGCGCCCAGCCCAGGAGCACGAGGCGGGGGCGGTCGAGCACGGGCAGAAGTATGACGGGGCCGGGCGCGCACCTGTGCATCTCGGGTGAGGTCACCCCGCTCCGCCGACTAGCCTGTGACGGTGATCGACCCCCGCATCCTCCGTGACGAGCCCGACCGCGTGCGCGCCGCCCAGGCCAAGCGCGGGCTGTCCGACGCGGTGGTCGACGAGGCGCTGGCAGCCGACGCGCGGCGCCGGCAGGCGATCGGCGACTTCGAGGCCAAGCGGGCCGAGCAGAAGGCCCTCGGCAAGCAGATCCCGCAGGCCCGGGGCGACGAGAAGCAGGCACTGCTGGAGCGCACCAAGGCGCTCGCCGCCGAGGTGAAGGCGGCCGAGGCGGCGCAGGCCGAGGCCGAGGGGGCCTGGCAGGCCGCGATCCTGTCGATCCCCAACCTGGCCCACGACGCGGCCCCGGCGGGCGGTGAGGACGACTACACCGTCATCGAGACCATCGGCACGCCGCGCGACTTCGCGGCCGAGGGCTTCGAACCACGCGACCACGTCGAGCTGGGCCGGATGCTGGGGGCCATCGACATCGAGCGCGGCGCCAAGGTGTCGGGGTCGCGCTTCTACTTCCTCACCGGCGTCGGTGCCCAGCTCGAGCTGGCGCTGGTCAACCTGGCGATGGAGCAGGCGCGCAACGCCGGGTTCATCCAGGTGGCCGCACCGTCGCTGGTCCGGCCGCGCGCGATGGAGGGCACCGGCTTCCTCGGCCAGGCCGCCGACGACGTCTACCGGATCGAGGGCGAGGACCTCTATCTCGTCGGCACCTCGGAGGTCGCGATGGCGGCCTTCCACTCCGACGAGATCCTCGACGTGGCGGCGCTGCCGCTGCGCTACGCGGCGTTCAGCCCCTGCTTCCGCAAGGAGGCCGGCTCGCACGGCAAGGACACCCGCGGGATCTGGCGGGTGCACTGGTTCGACAAGGTCGAGATGTTCGTCTACACCACGCCCGACGAGGCGGACGCCGAGCACCAGCGGCTGCTGGCCTGGGAGAAGGAGTTCCTCGACAAGCTCGAGCTGTCCTACCGCGTCATCGACACCGCCGCCGGCGACCTCGGGCTCTCGGCGATCCGCAAGTTCGACTGCGAGGCCTGGCTGCCTGCGCAGGGTCGCTTCGGCGAGCTCACCTCGACGTCCAACTGCACCGAGTTCCAGAGCCGCCGCCTCGACATCCGTGGCCGCTTCCCCGAGGGCACCCGGCCGGTGTCGACCCTCAACGGCACCCTCTGCGCCAGCACCCGCACGATCGTGGCGATCCTCGAGACCCACCAGAACGCCGACGGCTCGGTCACCGTCCCGCAGGCGCTGCGGCCGTTCATGGGTGGGCTCGAGGTCCTCAAGCCCGTGCATGACTAGCGCGTGGGTCCCGCGCCTCGTCGCGCTCGACATCGACGGGACGCTGCTCAAGTGGATCGAGGGCGCGGGCACGACCTACGAGGAGATCGCGCCCGCCGTCGGCGAGGCCGTACGCCGCGCGCGTGACGCCGGCTGCCACGTCGTGCTGGCCAGCGGCCGGTCCCCGCACGGGATGATCCCGGTCGCCGACCTGCTGGAGCTGCACCTCGACGACACCGAGCCGCTGTGGGTCGTGGCCAGCAACGGCGCCGTCGTCTTCCGCTACCCCCCGCTCGAGGTGGTCATGGAAGAGACCTTCAACGCCGCCCCGGCGGTCCAGGCGATCCTGGAGCGGCACCCGACGGCCCTGGTGGCCGTCGAGGAGCGCGGGGTCGGCTACCGCGTCACCAAGGAGTTCCCGGTCGGAGAGCTGTCCGGCGAGATGATCGTGACCGATCTGGAGGAGCTCGTCGCCGCCCCGGTCAGCCGGGTGATCATCCGCGACCCTGACGCCACCGCCGACGACTTCGTCACGCTGGCCCAGGAGCTCGGCCTCCACGGCACCGACTACGTCGTGGGCTGGACGGCCTGGCTCGACCTCGCCCCGGTCGGGGTCTCCAAGGCCTCCGGCCTCGCCCACGTCGCCGACCGGCTCGGTGTCGCCGCCGCCGACGTGCTGGCCATCGGCGACGGGCGCAACGATGTCGAGATGCTGCAGTGGGCCGGGCGCGGGGTGGCGATGGGACAGGCGGTCCAGTCGGTGCTCGATGCCGCGGACGCCGTGACGGACCCGGTGGCCGACGACGGTGCCGCGGTCGAGCTGGGGAGGTACTTCTGATGGGGCCACTGCCGGAGATGGTCGACACGGAGCGGCTGCGGCTGCCGCTGTGGACGGCCGAGGACATCGCGAGGCTGCGGGGCGGCGAGCGGGCCCGAGACTGGCACACCGACTTCCCGCGCGACGACGACCGCGACGCCGCGTCGATGTGGCACGAGGGTGACCCCTGGGGGCCGCGCTCGATCGTGCTGGACGGCGTCGTCGTCGGCTCGATCGGCTTCTTCGGACCACCGACGCCCGCCGAGGACGGCGTGCCCGAGGCCGAGGTGGGCTACGGCCTCGTCGAGGAGGCCAGGGGAGTCGGCATCGCCACCGAGGCGCTGACCGCCGCGCTCGACGCCGCCGACGCGGCCGGCGTACGCATCCGCGCGAGCGTGCTCCCCGACAACGCGCCGAGCATCCGCGTGCTGGCCAAGTGCGGCTTCACCGAGCTGCGCGGCAGCACCGAGGACGGCGAGCTGGTCATGGCACGTCCGAAGAGGTGAGCCTGCCCCGACTTGTCGCCACCGACCTCGACGGCACCCTGGTCCGCTCGGACAACAGCATCTCCGCACGGACCCGCGAGGCCCTGGCCGCCGTCGAGGCGCGCGGGGTCCCGG
Organism: uncultured Actinomycetota bacterium; assembly: GCA_963830145.1. GTDB lineage: Bacteria > Actinomycetota > Actinomycetes > Propionibacteriales > Nocardioidaceae > Nocardioides. The sequence continues at coordinate 119,277 of CAWHLI010000031.1, read as the reverse complement.
TCGTGTTCGTGACCGGCCGGCCGCTGCGCTGGGCGGCGGAGGTCTTCGACCACGTCGGCGACCACGGCCTGGCGGTGGTCTCGAACGGCGCGCTGGTCTGGGACGTCGGAGCCGACCGGCCGCGGCTGCGCCGCGAGATCGACCCCGCGACCGTGCTCCGCGTCTGCGCCGAGCTGCGCGCCGCCGTACCCGGCTCCGCCTTCGCGGTGGAGACCCTGGACGGCATCGGGCTCGAGCCCGGCTTCATGGAGCGGCACCCGGTGCCCGACGGCGCCCGCCGGGCGCCGCTCGACGAGCTCGTCGACGCGCCGGTGGTGAAGCTCCTGGCACGCCACGAGGAGCTGGGCCCGCAGGACTACTGGGACGCCGCCGAGGCGGCGATCGGCGACCAGGTGACGATCACGTGGTCGTCGAGCAGCACCCTGCTGGAGATCAGCGCCCTCGGAGTCACCAAGGCCACCACGCTCGCGCTGCTCACCGAGGAGCTCGGCATCGACGCGACCGACGTGCTGGCCTTCGGCGACATGCCCAACGACCTGCCGATGCTGGCGTGGGCCGGCACGCCGTACGCCATGGCCAACGCGCACGCCAGCGTGCTCGCCGCCGTCGACAGGATCGCCCCGAGCAACGACGAGGACGGCGTCGCTCAGGTGCTCACCGGCGTCTTCGGGCTCGCCGGTGAGGGCATGCCCTAGGGTTTCGGGGTGCTGCGCCGCTTCCTGACGCCCCGGTTCGCGGGCCTGCTCGCGGGATTGCTGACGGCGCTCGTGGTGCTCGGTGCGGCCGTGCCCGCGCACGCGGCGCCCACCGGTGCGAAGCCCCCCAAGAAGGTGCCGGCCTGTCCGCAGGTGTCCGTGGACGACAGCTCGAAGGGCGCGATGGCGGTGTTCAGCGGCGTCGTCACCGACGTGCAGCGCACGGCGCGGACCGACGGGCAGCCGGGCGCGATCTATCTCCAGACCGTCACGGTCGACATGGTCTACCAGGGCAACGTCGACACCGAGACGGTGCGCGTGCAGACCGACCGCAACCGGGCGGACTGCAGCCTGGGCGCGCTCACGTCAGGCGTCGAGTACATGTTCTTCGTCTCCGGCAACGGCGACCCCTGGCTCGCCGCCGGCAACAGCGGCACCCGGACCAGCAACGACGCGGTGATCGCCAAGGTCGTCGAGCTGCTCGGCCCGGGGCAGCCGCCGATCCAGCCGCCTCCCGAGCCGGCGGTCTTCACCCCCGTCGAGACGACCGACCCGCAGTCGTTCACCCGGTCGGCCGCTCCGGGCGCGGCCCTCGTCCTCGTCGGTCTGCTGGGCCTCGTGGTCGTGCGCGGCGTCAGCCGCAGGATGCGCTGACCGGATCCGGGCTCACAAGTACATGCCGCCGGAGTCGCCCGGCTGGGCCTGCGGCTGGTCGTCCTGCTGCGGCTGGCCGGGCATCCCGCCGGGCCCCATCGGCAGGCCGCGGCGCATCTGCTCGAACTGCGCCCGCGCGGCCATCTGCTGGGCGTAGATCGCGGTCTGGATGCCGTGGAAGAGCCCTTCGAGCCAGCCGACCAGCTGGGCCTGCGCGATCCGCAGCTCGCCCTCGGAGGGCGTCTGGTCCTCGGAGAAGGGCAGCGCCAACCGCTCGAGCTCCTCGACCAGCTCCGGCGCGAGCCCCTGCTCCAGCTCGCGGACCGACGCCTTGTGGATGTCCTTGAGGCGGTTGCGGCTGGCCTCGTCGAGGGGCGCCGACTTCACCTCCTCGAGGAGCTGCCGGATCATGCTGCCGATCCGCATCACCTTGGCGGGCTGCTCCACCTGGTCGGCGATCGAGGGCTCGCCCGTGCCGTCGCCCTCGGCCTGCGCCGCCAGCGCGAGCGCCGACTCCGGGACCGATCCGATGGGCTGTCCGTCCGGCCCGACGATGACGACCTGGCGCTCGCCCTCCTCGCCGCCCTCCGGCTGCCCGGACCCCGTCGACTGCTCATCGCTCATGCCACCCACCGTAGCCAGCGGGTGTCAGCGCGCGACGAGCAGGATCTTCCCGGTGTGCGTGCCGGACTCCATCAGCTCGTGCGCGCGGCGTACGTCGTCGAGGGGCACGGTGGTGTCCACGATCTCCCGCACCCTGCCCTCGGCGACCAGCGGCCAGACGTGCTCGACGACGGACGCGCAGATGGCGGCCTTCTCGTCGGCGGGGCGGGCGCGAAGCGTGGTCGCGATGATGGCGCCGCGCTTGCGCAGCAGGGCGCTGATGTCGAGCTCGCCCTTGGTGCCGCCCTGCATGCCGATGATGACGAGCCGCCCCTCGGTCGCCAGCGCTGCGACGTTCCGGCCGAGGTAGGACGCGCCCATGTTGTCGAGGATGACGTCCGCGCCGGCCGCGTCGGTGCGCTCCTTGACGACCTCGACGAAGTCCTCGTCGTGGTAGTCGATCGCCACCTCGGCGCCGAGGTCGAGGCAGAAGGCGCGCTTCTCGGCGGTGCCGGCGGTGGTGAGCACCCGCGCCCCGAGCTGGGAGGCCAGTTGGATCGCGAAGCTCCCGATGCCGCCGGCGCCGCCGTGCACGAGCAGGACCTCGTCGGGCTGGAGGGCAGCGATCATGAACACGTTGGACCACACGGTGCAGGCGACCTCGGGCAGCGCCGCCGCCGCGACCAGGTCCACCCCGTCGGGCACGGGCATCAGCTGACCGGACGGGACGGCGACCTGGGTGGCGTAGGCGCCGGCGGAGAGGAGCGCGCAGGCCTGGTCACCGACCGCCCAGCCCTCGACGTCGGCACCGAGGGCGGCGACGGTGCCGCTGCACTCCATGCCGAGGACGTCGGACGCGCCCCGAGGGGGAGGGTAGAAGCCCTGCCGCTGGAGCAGGTCAGCCCGGTTGAGTCCGGCCGCGGCGATCTCGAGCAGCACCTCACCCGGGCCGGGCTCGGGGTCCGGGACGTCACGCACGACCAGGACCTCGGGACCACCGGCCCCGTCGGCAACGACTGCCCTCATCCGGGGCTCAGACCTCTTCGTCGACGAGCTCGGCGACCCGGTCGTCGTCGTAGACCTCGCCGGTGTGGTCGACCGAGCGGTCATCGGGGATCGGGTCGTCGATGTCGTCGGGGTCGGCAGCATCGGCCGGCCGGTCCCAGCCCTCGGCGAGGACCTGGGCGCGGGCGGCGAGTGCCTCGATGGCGTCGGCGTCGGCACTCTTGGCCGCGGCCGCGAAGCCGAGGAGGTAGGCGGTCACGGGTGCGGCCATCCGCTCGACGTTGTGCGCGGCGAGCTTGGTGAGGTCGGCCAGCAGCCCCTCATCGACCTCCACGTCCTCGAGATCGAGGACGTCGCTCAGCTCGTCGATCCAGTCGTGGAGGTTCACGCCCTTCAGACTTCCGCGCCGACTCCCGTCCCGCAAGTGACATCCCCTGAAAATGCGCTGTCACGTCAGGTCGCGCACGTCGGCCCAGGTGTCGATGTCGCGGTGCTCGCGCCCCTCGGCCGGCACCTCGACCAGGTCGAGCGGCTGCAGCAGCCGGTGCAGCGCGAGGTTGTGCTGCGCCTCGGCGCTCGGGCGTACGGCGTCCAGCCGGGCCGTGTCGAGAACCAGTGCGAGCTGCCGCCGGCCGTCCGGCCCGGTCAGCACGGCACCGTCGCGACCGTCGGCCTCGTCACGGAGCCGTCCGAACGTCCGGGCGGTGAGGAACGGCATGTCGCAGGCCAGCACCGCGATCGTCCCGCGCGGGTCGAGCAGGGCGTCGCGGCCGGTGAGCAGCGCGGCCACCGGCCCGCCGTGCCGCGGGTCCTCCCGGGTGAACGTCACCGGCCGGTGGGTCGGCACCGGGTCACCGACGACCACGACCTCGGCCGCGTCGATCACGGCGTCCAGCGCCCAGGTGAGCAGGGTCCGGCCGCGCAGCTCGATCGACGACTTGTCGGCCCCGTCCATCCGGGCGGCCACACCTCCGGCCAGCACCACGGCGCTGAACGCTGCCCCGACCGACATGCCCCCAGTCTCCCCGCACCGCCCGCTCGACGACACCCGGGCCGGCAGGCAGTGCCCCGCCCGCCCGAGACCGGAGGCGCGCGACACTGGTGAGCATGCTGTCCGTCACCGTCGTCCAAGAGGCATCAGGGCTCGACCCGGCCGCGAACCGCGCGAGGCTGCACGACCTGGTCCCGTCCGACAGCGACCTCGTGGTGCTGCCGGAGGCCTTCGCCCGCGACTTCGGGGCGGCCGGCTCCGACGTCAGCCCCTACGCCGAGGCGGCCGACGGGGCGTTCGCGACCGAGCTGGCCGCGGTCGCCGCCGCACGCAACACCACGGTGGTCGCGGGGATGTTCGAGGTCTCCGAGGACCCGGCGCGCCCCTACAACACGCTGCTCGTGCGAGGCGCCGTCACCGCGTCGTACCGGAAGATCCACCTCTACGACTCCTTCGGCTACAAGGAGTCCGACGCGCTGCACGGCGGCCCGCTCGCGCCGGTGGTCCTCGACGTCGGTGGGTTCCGCGTGGGCCTGATGACCTGCTACGACCTGCGGTTCCCGGAGCTCGCCCGGCTCCTGGTCGACCACGGCGCCGAGGTGCTCGTCGTACCCGCTGCCTGGGTGGCCGGTCCGCGCAAGACCGAGCACTGGCGCACCCTGGTGCGCGCTCGGGCGATCGAGAACACCGTCTTCGTGGTGGCGGCCGCTCAGCCCGGTCCCCGCTACACCGGCCACTCGCTGGTCGTGGACCCGCTCGGCGACACCCTCGCCGAGGCCGGTGAGGACGCGGAGGTGCTCCGGGCCACGCTCGACCGCAGCGTGCTCGACGAGGCCCGTCGGACCAACCCCTCGCTCGCCAACCGCAGGCTTTAGGCACCCCTTCCTCCCCTCTGTAACCTGTTCTGTCGTGCCACGTACCGCCCCTCGACGACGCGCCACGCGCCACGAGCGGGTCAAGGACCGGGCCGTCGAACCGGCGCCCGTGAGCACCCCCGCGGCCGGCCCTCCGCCCGCCGCCGAGCGCGCGCCGGAGGCCACCGCTCGGACGTCGGTCCCCGTCACACCCGAGCCGAGCCGGATCGCCCCGGAGGAGAGCGCGGTCCCGAACCGGCTGTGGGTGGCGCTGTGGCTGCTGGTGGTCGCGGGCGGTACGTCGGCGCTGGTGGCGGCGCTCGTCCCGACCGGGCCGGACTGGCTGGACGGCGTCGGTTCGGTGGCCGTCGTCACGGCCTACACCTGGGCCCTCGCCGCCCGCACGGGCGGCCGGCCGGTCGTCTTCGGTGCCCTGAGCCTGGCGCTGGGCGTGGCGGTGCTGGCGCTCGACCAGGACTACCTGCGCACCGGTGCCGCGGTCATGACGTGCGTCGTCTCCGCCGTGCTGGCGGTGATGGCGACGGTCCCGGCGGTGCAGTTCGCTCGCGCGGCGCGCGAGTGCGTGATCGCCGTGCTGATCGCGGCTGTCGGCGCGATGGCCACGATCGGCTTCGACCCGGTGGTCTCGGTGGTGCGGTTCGAGTACGCCACCCTGGGCCTGGCCATCGTCGGCGCGTTCGGTGTCGTCTTCCGGCTCGGCGCCGGCCTCCACGGCCTCGGCCGTCGAGGTCTCGTCGTGGTCGCGATCGGGGGCGTGCTGCTCGCGGTCACCCTCCTCTACGCCGAGATGCTTCGCCGCTACGGCTCGCAGGACCTGGTCGACGAGCTGCTCGGAGGCGTCCGCTGGAGCCGCGACCACCTCGGCGCCTTCCCGCGGCCGATCGAGACCGTCCTGGGGGTCCCGGCGCTCGTCTGGGGCTGCCACATGCGCGCGCGGCGTCGCCAGGGCTGGTGGCTGTGCGCCTTCGGGGTGGCCGCGACCGCCCCGGTCGCCAACTCACTCGTGAACCCCGCGATCTCGCTGCTCGAGTGCGGGCTCTCGGTGGTCTACGGCCTGGTCGTCGGCCTGCTCATCGGCTACGGCATCGTCCGCGCCGACCTCTCCCTCACCGGCTCCCATGGCCAGGGAGGCCGCCGGCTCGAGGAGGCCGGCGCCGTCCGGCCGGAGCCTCCGCGCACGGCCGCTCTCCTGTAGTGCGGTGAGGCTGTAGTGCGCTGAGTCTGCCTTCGCTCCGCCGTCTGCCGTGGCGCGCCCGGCACTCATGGAGCTCCGACTCAGGGCACTGGTCTAGGTTCGTGGCATGGCCCGTGAGCGCGTGTCCGAGATCGTGGCGGAGATGGTGGCCAACGTGATGAGCGTGGCCGTCGAGCCGGGCGACGAGGTCGCGGCCGGCGATGTCGTCATCCTGCTCGAGTCGATGAAGATGGAGATCCCGGTCATCGCGGAGACCGACGGCACCGTGCGTTCGGTCAAGATCGCACCCGCCGACGTCGTCCAGGAGGGCGACGTGCTCCTCGAGCTCGTCCTCAGGCACTAGCTCGCTGCTCGGCAGAGGGGGCGGGATTCGAACCCGCGGCTGACATCTCTGCCAGCGACCGCTTTCAAGGCGGTTCCGATCGGCCACTCCGGCACCCCTCCGTGGGCGCCGGCTGACCGGCGCCACCGCAACAGCCTAAGCCGGGCTGCGATGCCGGCTGGGACACCGGGCTGAGATGCCGGGTCCCGAACCGTGCTCGGTCACTCCGACCCCCCGAGCTCGAGCTCGACCTCGTCGTAGGCCAGGTCGTTGACGCGCTGGACGTGGCGCTGGACGTCCATGACCCACCGCTTGAGCTCGATCCGGGTCGCCTCCACGTCCGGCGTCTCCAGGATCTGCGGACAGAGGGTGCTGAGCCGTGACAGCAGCGCGTTGCGTTCACGGAACGCCGTGCCACCCCGCGCCGCCAGCCAGCCGTCATCGGAGCCGGCGGCCTCTCCGACCAGGGCGTCACGCACGTTGGCCATCCGCTGCCGGACCACCCAGCGCCAGTTGCCCAGAGGGATCCCGGAACGTCGCGGCGCGTCGAGAGCGTGGTCGAGGGACTGCAGGGCGGCCGGCAGGCCAGGGGGGATGGTCGGCATCGCGGCCTCCTCGGGCCGGTAGGTCACGAGTGTGACCCAGGTCACTGGAGGTCACAACCCCGCGTTTGGGCGCTGAGACGGTTCCCTGTTCAATCGGCTCGTGACGCCTACCGAGCCCACCGTCTATCGGCTGGCTCCGGCGTTCGTCGCCCAGCTGCTCGGGCTCGCGCTGGTGGGACTCGCCCTGCTGCTCTTCGTCGGTACGGCGGTCATCGCGATCAGCGGACTGCCGGCGGACCTCCTCATCGCCGTCGTGCTCGCCTGCGTGGCCGCGGCGGCCGGCTTCGCCTGGTGGCTGCGCAACCGGGCCTGGGTGGTTCGCTGCACCGACGACGGCTACCGGGTGCGGCTCGTGCGCGGAGCCGGGGTGCGCGAGGAGCGGTGGAGCCAGGTCGAGGACGCGGTCACGACCTACCGCCGCGAGGTCGCCTGTCTCGAGCTGCGGCTGAGGGACGGGCGGACCACCACGATCCCGGTCGGCGTGCTCGCGGTCGACAGGGACGAGTTCGTGCGCGACCTGCAGGAGCGGCTGCAGCGGGGCCACCGGCTGCGACCGCTGTGAGCCACGGTCGACACCACGGTGCCGACGCCGATATTTCGACGTCATCGGGGGCTCCTTGTAACCTGCTCCGCGGAGGCGTCGCCTAGTCCGGTCTATGGCGCCCGCCTGCTAAGCGGGTTTGGGTCAACAGCCCATCGCGGGTTCAAATCCCGCCGCCTCCGCTGCGCGTCGCCCAGGCGACGGACGGCTCCCACCCGAGCGGGTGGGAGCCGTCGAGGATTTCCGACCTTTTCGCCGATCGGCGCCTCGACAGCCCGGCATTCGGCCGCGATCGCGTCGATCCGGCCGGTCTGCCGGCCTCGGACGCCCGGCACCGCGTGAGGAGCGCCTTGGCGACTTGATGCAACTCAGGCGCATCCAGGGCCCGGACGGGCATGTCACAGGCGTCTCAACCGCCCCAAAGAGGCCCATTACCCAAATGCGGGCATGCTCGATCGGCGAGTGGTCAAGCACGATCGAACTGCATGTTTTTGCAATGCAGTTTTGTGAGGCATCAGTGGGCTCACGCCTTCGCTGACCCTGCCGACAGACTACCGGAGGTGGGCCATTCCGTGGGCCCCCGATTACCCGAGGTGGGGAAAACTATGAAGAGCATCGTGCGCAGGATCGCCGTCGTGATTGGAGCCGCGGCTCTGTCCGCAGGCCTGATCGGGGCCACCGCCGCACCCGTCCATGCTGCGGGCGCCGACGGCTCGTCGATCGTCCAGCAGAGCCGCGACACCCAGTGGGGCGGCTGACCGGGCCCAAGTACTTGAGACGAGGACCCGACTTTCCCCCCACTTGTCTGGTTCTAGCGCCTACCCCCCAGGCCCGTCTCAACCATCACGAGGGCAGTGACTCCGGTCGCTGCCCTCGTGACATTTCCTCAGGCGCACACGGAACGCCTGGGGAGGGCGCCGGCGGAGTGCACGGGTCACCAGACCCGGCGTCACTCCGCCGGGTCACCCTCGATGTCCTCCTGGCCCGAGATGCCCCGCCGGCCCATCGTGTAGCCGAGCTGGAACCTGGTCTGCGCGTCGTAGTCGGTCTTGAGGTCGGCGACGTAGCCCGCGTAGGTGCGGGGGCTGACCCCGAGCCGCTTGGCGCTCACAGGGTCGCTGTGGCCCTCGATGAGCATCCGCATGGTCATCGCGCGCTGCTCGGCTGCGATGTCGCGTAGCAGCGAGCTGTCGCGGTTGGTGAACGGCCGACCCCGCTCCCACGAGCGGTCGAAGACGTCGACGAGGAAGGCCACGACGGCCGGCTCCCTCACCACGACGGCGACCGCTCGCTCGTCGCGGTTGGGGATGACGGCGACGCGCCGGTCCACCACGATCACTCGCTTGAAGAACTCATCGAGGGTGCGGACCTCGGCTCCGCGGGCGGTGACGGCAGCGACGTACTTGTGGGTGACCGAGCTGCGCCGCGAGCTGTGCTGGTAGAGAGTGCGCATCTGGATGCCGCGCTCGAGGACCTCGATGTCGCGGAGGGCTGCCTTGGCGAGGAACCGCGGGTCGCGGCCGGCCTCGGGCTGTGCGGTGAGCAGCTCCTCCTCGCACTCGGCGAGCAGCTGGTCGAGGACGCTGTTGATCAGCTCCACCGTGCGCAGGTAGGTGAAGGGACCCCGGGCCGAGGACTGCGGAGCGCGCCGCCAGCTCTGGGAGAGGTTGCCGAAGGCGGCCGACCACTGGGAGGACTCCGAGAGGAGCTTGGCGGCGTCCTGGCTCAGCGGGGAGACGATGCGGGACTGGACCGAGGTCGGGTCCTCTGGCGCCCAGCCGTCCTGCTCGCTGTCGTAGACGAGCAGGCCCATGTCGACCAGGAGGTCGAAGGCCTTGCGCAGCTCGCCGTCCTCGGCGATGCGGTAGTCCGCGGCGGCGACGAGACCGCGCTGGCAGACCTCTTCGTACAGCTTGGTGGCGTCATCCTCGAAGAGGGCGCGCTCATCAGGTCCGTAGCCCGGCATGACTACCCACCTCTCGACGGCCGCAGTTCACGCAACGTCGATGATCCCACACCGACGGCCCTTCGGGCGCGGCCGGGAGGGACACTTCTGCCGCGTCAGGCGCGGCTGCTGGGCCCCTGACCGGGCGTGGTGCGCGGAGACGACGCGGGCGGTGTGTTGATGACCGGGAGCCGCGCGGAGGGTGTGCCCGACGGCGTGGTGCGTGGCGAGGACGCGGGCGGGGTGTTGATCACGGGCAGGCGACCCGCCGGCACCAGGTTCGGACTGGTGCGTGGCCGCGCCGTGGCCGGGGTGCTGATGACCGGGAGCCGCGAGTGCAGGCCGGAGGACGCGGCGGCCCGGCGGAAGGCGTCTGCCGACTCCGGCACCAGACCGGCCTCGGCGGCCAGGGTGCCGATCTCGAACCACACCTGCGCGGCCTCGCGGTCGGCGCCGACCCCGGTGAGAGTGGCGATGGCCTGGCGGTACCAGTCCTGCGCGGTCTCGCGATCGCCGGTGCTCCAGGCGCCCTGACCCAGCAGGATCAGCGCCTCCACGTGGATGAGAGGGAGGGCGTCGGCCTCGGAGATGACCTCGAGGGCGTGCTCGCGGGCTCCATCCGGGTCGCCGTCCATGAGCAGGGCGTGGGCGCTGACGAGGGCATTGCGAGCCCGGTCGGCGGGGCTGGCCTCGCTCCAGTCCAGCTCGAGACCAGCCAGACGGAGCTGCTCCTTGGCGTCCTCGAGGCTCGGCGGGTCGGTGCGGAGCATGATCGACCCGAGCTGAACGCGCAGCCGGCCGAGGTCACGGACCCGCTCGGTGCTCTCGAGCAGGTGGAGGGCGCGCTTCGCGAGCGGCAGCGCCTCCGCCACGTCGCCGGACTCGGCCCGGATCGCGCTGGCGTTCCAGTACGCCGAGGCACGCGCCACCGGCGAGCTGAGCAGCTCGGACTCCGCGATGGCGCGGTCGCACACCTCCGCAGCCTCCACGGTGCGTCCGGCCATGAAGAGGGCCGCGGCGAGCGTGACCGAGAGCCGGATGCCCTCCTCGGTCACGAGGGCGTCCGCGGGCACGGTGCCCAGCTGGGTCTGGGCACAGGCGATCGCGCGCTCCAGCTGGCCCTGCTCACGCCAGATGCGGCACAGCGCGGTCGCGCTCTTGAGGCGGATCGCGGACTCGGGGGCGTCGTTGAGAAGCTGCTGGAGAGCGGCCACGGCCGCCGGCTCGCCGAGCGCGTCCAGTGCGGCCGCCTCGACGTACCTTGCCCGGATGATGCCGCCGGTGACGCCCTGCAGGCCGGGGGAGCCGAGGGCCTCCCTGGCCAGGCTGAGCGCGGTCGCGGCCTCGCCGCCGGCCAGCGAGAGCTCCGCGTGGTCGATCTGGAGCTCGAGGCGGCCGGCGTCCTCCCAGCCGTCGCCGTGGGCGAGGTACTCCAGGGTCACGCCGAGCCGCTCGACGAGGATCCGGAGCAGGTCCGTGCCGGCGCGGCGCTGGCCGCTCTCGATGCGGGAGAGGTAGGCCACCGAGGCGTCCGGGCCGGCCAGCTCGGGCTGGGTGAGCCCCGCGGCCACGCGCGCTGCCTTGATCCGTGAGCCGAGGACGGCCGGGTCGAGGGCAGACAACTGGTGGGCCAGCTCCGGAGACATGTGGCACATCTTGCCTTGAATTGCCTCGGAAATCGTCAAGTCCCTCAATTTGGGGACGCGAGTGACGGGTGTGACCCGGTTGTGTTCGTCGTGACTCATGGCGGGAACGTCCCGCCCCCCTGACGCGAGGAGTCGCACATGAAGAACAAGTCCTTCCGTCTCGCCCTGGTCAGCGCCGTCGCTGTCCTGAGCGTGCTCGGCCTCAGCCAGGGCTCGGCTTCGGCCAAGTCGATCCACCACAACGCCGCCAGGACCGGCACCTCGTGGTGCTGCTGAACCACTAGCTGACAGCGGGGGTTGCAGGGCCGGGTGAGGTCACCCGGTCTCTACAGGCACGCCCGGGTGGTATGGACTACCCGAGACAGTTGCCAGATATTGACATATAGTCGTCAACACAGCCTCTGCGCAGACCTGTCTCAGTACAGGCCCCCCACCGCGCATGAGACTTGTCAAGGAAATGTCCTGGCGCCGGGAGCCCCCCACATGCACTCCCGGCGCCGGGCATCCTGACTATCGCACCCGGTCGGCACCCCCCGCCACCGCCCTTCGGGGCACCGGGACACCACAAGACCCGGATCGAGCAGCTCGATCCGGGTCTTGGTGCGTCGGGGCGCGGGTGAGGGCAGTGCTCGAGACGGGTCAGACGCCGAGGCGGGCCTTGAGGCCGTCGAGCTCGGTCCACAGCACGGTCGGCAGCTGGTCGCCGAACTTCTCGAACCACTCCTGGATCTGCGGGATCTCGGCCTTCCACTCCTCGGGGTCGACGGCGAGGGCGGCGGTGAGCGCCTCCTCGGTCATGTCGAGGCCGTCGACGTCGAGCGAGCCGGGGGCGGGCACGTGGCCGATCGGGGTCTCGACGGCAGCCGCCTGGCCCTCCATTCGCTCCACCACCCACTTCAGCACGCGTGAGTTCTCGCCGAAGCCCGGCCACAAGAAGCCGCCTTCGTCGTCCCTGCGGAACCAGTTGACGTAGAAGATCTTGGGGAGCTTGGCGGCGTCGTTGTCCTTGCCGACCGAGATCCAGTGGTTGAAGTAGTCGCCGGCGTTGTAGCCGATGAACGGCAGCATGGCCATCGGGTCGCGGCGGACGATGCCCACCTGGCCGACGGCGGCCGCGGTGGTCTCGCTGGACAGGGTGGCACCGAGGAAGGTGCCGTGGGTCCAGTCGCGGGCCTCGAAGACCAGCGGGACGGTGGTCTTGCGCCGGCCACCGAAGAGGATCGCGTCGATGGGGACGCCCCGCGGGTCGTCGTACTCCGGCGCGAGGATGTCGCACTGCTTGATCGGCGTGCAGTAGCGGCTGTTGGGGTGGCTGGACAGCTCCTCGCTGTCGGGCGTCCAGGGCTCGCCCTTCCACGAGGTGGCGTGGGCCGGCGGGTTCTCCAGCCCCTCCCACCAGATGTCGCCGTCCTCGGTGAGGGCGACGTTGGTGAAGACCGAGTTGCCCTTGTTGATGGTGCGCATGGCGTTGGGGTTGGTGTGCTCGTTGGTCCCCGGTGCCACGCCGAAGAAGCCGTACTCCGGGTTGACCGCCCACAGCCGGCCGTCCTCGCCGACCTTCATCCAGGCGATGTCGTCGCCGAGGGTCTCGACCTTCCACCCGGGGATGGTCGGCGCCAGCATGGCGAGGTTGGTCTTGCCGCACGCGCTCGGGAACGCCGCGGCGATGTACTTGACCGAGCCCTCGGGGCTGGTCAGCTTGAGGATCAGCATGTGCTCGGCGAGCCAGCCCTCGTCACGAGCCATCACGCTCGCGATCCGCAGGGCGTAGCACTTCTTGCCGAGCAGGGCGTTGCCGCCGTAGCCGGAGCCGTAGGACCAGATCGCGCGCTCCTCGGGGAACTGCACGATGTACTTGGTGTCGTTGCACGGCCACGCGACGTCGGCCTGGCCCTCGGCGAGCGGGTGGCCGACCGAGTGGAGCGCCGGCACGAAGTCAGCGTCCAGCTCGGTCATCCGCTCCAGCACGTGGCTGCCCATGCGCGCCATCACCCGCATGCTGGCGGTGACGTAGGCCGAGTCGGTGAGCTCGATGCCGAACATCGGCTTCTCGGCGTCGAGGTGACCCATCACGAACGGGATGACATACATCGTCCGCCCGACCATGCAGCCGTCGTACAGCTTGCGCATCAGCGCCTTCATCTCGTGCGGGTCCATCCAGTTGTTGGTGGGCCCGCAGTCCTTCTCGTCGACCGAACAGATGTAGGTCCGGTCCTCCACGCGCGCGACGTCGATCGGGTCGCTGGCGGCGTAGAACGAGTTGGGCTTGATCGCCGGGTTGAGGCGGGTGAAGGTCTTCGTCGAGACGAGGGCGTCGGTGAGCTCGGTCCACTCCTCGTCGGAGCCGGTGCACCAGTGGATGCGGGCCGGCTTGGTCATCGCGGCGACCTCGTTGACGAAGTCGAGGATGCCCTGGTGGGTCGTGGGAGCGCCCGAGTCGGAGGCGGGCTCCTGGGCCGAGGTCGTGTCGCTGGCGTCCTGCGTGGCGGTCATCCGGTGATTCCTCTGGCAGCGTCGCGGTAAGGGATCGCACGGCATCGTTGTCGGCGAGTCGGTTGGGTCCCATGACCACGACGGAACACCCCACGAGGGGAGCACCCGGTGGCCTCGGGGCACCGACGCTACCGCCGTCCGGAGCCCGTACATATTGGATCGGTCCAACCACTATGGCCCGGATCACACTCGCCTCTGACCTGCGCCGGAGGGGCGGCCGGGGTCGGCCCGGTGACTATCGATTCGGAGGCTTCCGCGCCGTTCGCTATCCTCGTGCAGTCCTGCGGTCGGGTCGTCGAACCGGCCGCTGGCACGCGCCCGTAGCTCAACGGATAGAGCATCTGACTACGGATCAGAAGGTTGGGGGTTCGAATCCCTCCGGGCGCGCAGATCACGGGCGAGGGCCCCAACAGTCGCACCGGGCACGCTGACCCGGCGCAAGCTCGGCGCCGGGTCAACGCGGTCGGCGGGGCTCAGCTCGCGAACTGTCCCGGCACGTAGTCACCGGCCGGCTGCCGGCTGATCACTGTGAGCCGGTTGAACGCGTTGATCGTGGCGATCAGCAAGGTCAGGGCGGCCAGCTGCCCGTCGTCGTAGTGCTTGGCAGCCTCGAGCCACGCGTTCTGCGTAACGGCCTGCCGGTGAGGAGGCCGCTCCGCGTCGGTGAAGACCGTGGCCTCGCGCCATGCCGCCACGAGGTGCAACCGCTGGGCGTCCTCGCCGGCAGCGAGGGCGTCCTTGGTGTGCATGTCGGTGCAGAAGCCGCAGCCGTTGATCTGGCTGGCGCGGAGCCGGCACGGCACCGGAGGATGTGAGGCGACGTGTGGCGCCTCACACGGGGGAACGCGGTCTGACCCTCAGGGGGATCAGTCGTCCTCCCAGAACGGCCCGTAGTCGACGCCCGGTCGCCAGACCAGGCTGGGGTCGATCGTCACGCGCTTGCGCTGCACGCTCTTGTAGGTCACGACCTTCTCGCCGTCGGCGTCGAGGGTCACGACCGGGACCCGGAAGTGGAGGTAGGACGTCGTGTAGGCGTTGCGGGAGTTGCCCGGCCGCCACTCGAAGTTGAACTGGCGGAGGTACTGGCGAGCGACCCTCTTGCCCTGGAGTGCCACCAGGATCTCGTCGTTCACCGAGCCGAGGGCCCCCCAGTTGGAGGAGCCGGTGAAGACCAGCTGGGCGTTGGGGTTGCCGGCGTAGTTGCCCTGGATGATCAGGAACTTCTGGTGTGAGTAGTAGTCCAGGGTGAGGTCGAGCTTGCCGTCCGGGTTGTTCGCGTCGTCGTTGTTGTTCGGGTTGTAGTCGAACCCGGTGGAGCGCAGCGGCAGCCGCCCCCGAGGGGTCCTGGCCCCGAGGTGGGTCTTGGTGATCGCGCCGACCAGCCCGAAGCTGAAGCGGGCCTGGCAGCCCTCGGCGAACTTCCGGCGGTAGGCGTCGGCGAGGTAGTTGCCGCGGTGCCCACGGATCGTGTGCATGTTGACGGCGAGCTTGGTGCGGACCCGCCGCCCGTCGGCAGCGACGGTGATGCACTGGACGCGGTCGAGGATCTGGACGATCGGGTCGTTCTTCGGCCCGACCAGCTTGGGGAAGGTCACGGTGGTGCCGAAGTCGACGGCGTCGTCGCACGCGACGCCGTTCGCCGGGATCCCGCAGAACGGCGTGAACGGCGGCTGGGCCTTCTCGTAGTCCTTCTTCATGTCGTCGAACAGGGCGACGTACTGCTGGAACAGCGGCTTGTTGCCGGCCATGAGGTAGAGGTCGTTCCACTGGTGCCTCATGGCGTTCATGGTCAGGTTGTGCGAGCCGAGGAAGAGCGCGTGCTTCGAGGCGCCCGTCTTGCTGAACATGTAGAACTTCGAGTGCAGCAGCCGCTTCCGGTTGTCGGTGCGGCAGCCCGAGTGGCACTTGTAGATGAAGTCGCGCTTCTTGGTGTTCGTCCCCAGGTGGCCCCGCAGCATCTTCATCGCCTTGGTGTCCTGGTGGTCGTTGAGCAGGATCTGGATGTGCACGCCGCGCCGCTTGGCCGCGATCAAGGACTGCGCCACCGGGATCCGGTCGAAGGAGTAGAGGGCGATCCTGATCACCGAGCCCTTGCGGGTGTTGGCGATCGCGTGGAGGACCTGGCGCTCGATCCGCATCCGGGCGTTCCAGCTGCCGCGCGGGTTGTTGAAGTAGGCACCGGTCGGCACGTGGTAGCGGCCGCCCTTGCCCTTGCCCGTGGCCTGACGCTTCGCCGGCTCGGACGACCGCGCGTGCACCTGGCTGGACGCCGCCGGGCCAGACGACGCCGGGCCGGACGACGCCGGGCCGGACGAGCCGTCCTCCGCCGCGGTCGCCGCTGCCGCGGTGGTGGCCTGGCCACCCATGCCGATCACGAGCACCGTCGAGACGGCGGTGGCCACGAGGGCCGGGATCTTCTTCACGTGCACCCTTTCGACCGGAGACTCCTCCGCACCATTGACGCGCGAAAGGCCCCGGAGGTTCGCTCTCCCTGGCAGGCATTCTGCGGGACGCCGCAAGGAACGCTGCATTGCCACGCGATGAAATGCAGGAAGTGG
This sequence comes from uncultured Actinomycetota bacterium, assembly GCA_963830145.1. Classification (GTDB taxonomy): domain Bacteria; phylum Actinomycetota; class Actinomycetes; order Propionibacteriales; family Nocardioidaceae; genus Nocardioides. The sequence goes on along the minus strand of CAWHLI010000031.1, from coordinate 103,149 downwards.
GCAGGTCCATAGGCCGAGAACCCCTGCCGGGGTACCAGTCAGGGAGGCCTCGGGGGAATCCCGGGTGACGAGAAGTGCTTGCTGTGGATAGAACTACAGCAAGGAGGAATCATGGCGCTGCTGAACCCGAGTCGGGCACCTGCGGTCGTACGCCGCACGGTCAGCAGCGTCGCGCCCGCCGTCCTCCGCGCCCTGCTCGAGCTCGCCCTGGTGCTCGCGCTGTTCGAGCTCTACCGGTTCGGGCGGCTCCTGGCGCGGGGTGAGGACGCGGCGGCCTACCAGCACGCGCTGCAGGTCCACCACCTCGAGCGGGTCCTGCACCTGCCGTCCGAGGCCACGGTCCAGGGGCTGGTGCCGTGGGACTCGTTGCTGCACGCGGCGAACGTCTACTACTTCTCGGTGCACTTCCCGACGATGATCGCCTTCCTCGTCTGGGGCTACCTGTTCCGGCCGCGCGCGGAGTACCACTGGGCGCGCAACCTCGTCATCGCCCTGACCTGCAGCGCCCTGGTCGTGCACATCGTCTTTCCGCTGGCGCCGCCGCGGATGTTCCCGCAGTGGGGCTTCGTCGACACCATGGCGGCCTTCGGCCCGAACGCCTACTCCGGCGCCAGCGGCGCGATGGCCAACCAGTTCGCCGCGATGCCGAGCCTGCACATCGGCTGGGCCGCCCTCATCGCCTACGTCATCCACCGCACGGGTCCGCGCTGGCTGGCCTGGGCGGCGACCGCGCACCTCGCCCTCACCGTCCTGGTCGTGGTCGTCACCGCCAACCACTACTGGCTCGACGGGGTGGTCGCGCTGCTCCTCCTGGCGGCCGTGGGCCTGGTGGTTCCTCGCCCCGGAACGCACCGAAACGCGCCCAGCGAGAGGGACCCTGTGTTACATCTGCAGGGTGGGGACCACTGACGGAGTGGAGCCGGGGGACGTCGACCGTGCGGCGCTCCAGCTCATCGCCGAGGGCGTGACCGAGCTCGCGGGCTTCGAGCTGGCGGCGATCAGCATCGTCCACGAGGGCCGTCTGCACACGATCGCCATCGCCGGGCCCGACCACGCCGAGGCGGAGCTGTCGACCCTGCAGCCCACGGTGGTGTCCGTCCTGGCGGAGCTGGAGCACGCCGAGGACTGGGGCATGCTCAAGTTCGTCCCCAGCGAGCGCGACTCCCGCGCGCTGGCCGAGCTCTCCTTCATCCCCGACCTCGCGCCGGTCGACGCGCCGCACGCCTGGCACCCGCGCGACCTCCTGGTGGCGCTCCTCGAGGACGACGCCGGCGAGCTGCGCGGCGTCCTCTCGGTCGACGTACCCCGCAACGGGCTGCGACCCGACGAGGAGCAGCGCCGGGTGATCGAGCAGCACGCGCGCCAGGCCGGCCGCGCCGTGATCACGCTGCTCGAGAGACACGAGTTCGAGCACGGCATGCGTCGCGAGCGAGCCACCTCCGACTACCGCGGCCAGCTCATCGACGCGCTCTCGCACCAGCTCCAGAACCCCGTCGCGGCGATCACCGGCAACCTCGAGCTGCTCTTCGACAGGATCGAGCCGGGCGACGAGAACGAGCGGCCGCTGCGCGCCATCGAGCGGGCCACCGGCCGGATCCAGGCGATGATCCAGGACCTGCTCGCGCTCGCGAAGGTCAACAACCCGGACCGGCCGTTGCACGAGGTCGAGGTCGACCTCGCCGGACTGGTGCGCGACGTCTCCGACTCGGTGCGCGCCGAGGCCGCCGCGGTGGACGTCAAGGTGCGGCTCGACCTCGCGTCCGGACCCCTGCTGGTGCGGGGCGACCCTGGCGAGCTCGAGGACCTGGTCGCCAACCTCGTGTCCAACGCGCTCAAGTACTCCGACCCCGGCGGCTCGGTGACCGCCTGCGTCCGGCGCGTGCTCCAGGGGGCGACGGCGTACGTCGAGCTGTCGGTGGCCGACGAGGGGATCGGGATCGCGCAGGCCGACCAGGACCGGCTGTTCGAGGAGTTCTTCCGCTCGGAGACCGTCGAGGCGCGCGCCCGCCCCGGGACCGGGCTGGGGCTGACGGTGGTCGACCGGGTGGTGCGGCGGCACCGCGGTCGGATCGCGGTCGAGTCCGAGCTGGGGGAGGGCACCACCTTCCGTGTGCTCCTGCCCGCCCTCCCTTGATCTGGAGCTAGTCCGACTGCTTCCCTCGGCGAGCGGGTTGTGCCAAGCGCGGCGCGGTCAGTCGGGCAGCCGGTCCGCCCGCGCCTCAACCAGCGCCGCCGGAGCCGTGAGCCGCCACGCCTCGAAGGTGAGCTCGGCCAGCTCGTCTCGATCGAGGCCGTCGAGGTAGCAGACGACCCAGCCGAAGCCGTGGGCCGTGTACTGCTTCTCGAAGACCTCTGGCCGCTCGCCGACCAGCGCGAGCTGTTCCGCGATGGTCTGCTTCAGCCCGACCGTGCGGGTGCGCGGCCAGAGGTAGCCGAAGGTCTTGCGGCCCACGTCGAACGACGACCACCGCTCGCGGTCGTGCTGGGTCACGTCGTCGAGCTGGTGGACCAGCTCGATGAAGTCCGCGATCTCGCACGCCACGGCGGCAACCTAGTGGTTGCCGGAGCGACGGCGCTGTCGAAGTCGGCAGGGGCGGGCCTGCGCAAGACCTGCCGAAATGTGCGCTCAGTCCGGGGGATGCCCTGCGGGGTATGACCGGCATCCCCTACCGTTCTTCGGATGGATCCGGTGACCCGACGCTCCCTGGTCCGCGGCGCGGCGCTCCTGGCCCCCGCGGCCCTGCTCGTCGACCCCGGGGGCGCCGACGGGCTCGAACCGCTCGGTTCGCCCCTGTCACGGGGTCGCGGCTGCGCGCCCAAGGACAAGCTGGCCACGCTGCTCAAGCGCGACATGACCGGCAAGCACCAGGGCCGGATGCACGGCGTCCCGTCGTCCTACAACTGGGCCAAGCACCCGCGGATCGGCGTCGGCAACGGGCCCGAGCGACACGGCTTCCACGCGATCAGTGCCTGGGGGCAGATCTACGAGGACCTCCACGGCAGCCCGGCCCGCAACGTCCGCGTCTCGTGCCGCGACATCTCCGTGTGGATCCTGTCGAAGCGCACCGGGAAGTGGCGCCGCTGCAACGCCTCCAAGCACATCAACGGCGCCAACTACGTCGAGGACTTCAGCGGCAACGCCAGCAAGCCGGCCAGCCTCCGCAACGAGCCGGGTGGCGCCGTGTCGGCGACCCTGGGCGGCGGCTACAACTTCCACCTCTACTCGGTCCGCGGCCGCGCGAAGATCAACCCGCACGACGTGGGTGGCGTCGTCACGGTCTACTCCGCGCGGGTGATCATGGATGACCCGTACGGCGTCGACGAGCGGCACCTCGCGCGCTACCTCGCCAGCGCGGGCGCGGACTACTGGCTCGACCAATACGTCGGCGCCTACCCGGGCACGGTCCGCGACGTGGGCATCGGCAAGGCGCGCTACCTGACCAAGGACTGGCTGACGCTCACCATGTCGACGCTGCCGTTGCGCACGCTCCAGCGTCACCCGCCGCCGATCTGCCTGCGCGGCCGCGGCTGACGGGTGTCGGCGGCCGATGACTACGGCGCCTCGACCTTCTCGGGCCGCTTCTCGTCGCCGTGGCCCGGCCACCAGGCCGCGTGGCCGATCATCGACGTGAGGGCAGGCACGAAGAACATCGCCATCACGAACGCCGACACGAGGATGCCGAACGCCAGGGCGAAGCCCATCGACAGGAAGAAGGCGTTGCCGGCCAGCATCAGGGAGGCGAAGGTGCCGGCCAGGATGATCCCGGCGGCCGCGATCGTCGGTCCGGCGTGCCTGACCGCCTCTGCCGCAGCGGGGCGTGGCTCGAGCCCGTCGCGCGCCTCCTCCCGGAGCCGCGCGATCATCAAGATGTTGTAGTCGGTGCCGAGCGCCACCACGAAGAGGTAGACGTAGATCGGCAGCAGGAACAGGATCCCGGCGTCGCCCTTGATGTTCTGGAAGACCAGGGCGGTGGCACCGAGAGTGGCGCCGAAGCCGAGCGCGACCGCTCCCATGAGATAGAGCGGCGCCACGAGGCTGCGCAGCAGGAGCGCCAGGATGAGCATGATGACGAGGGCGGCCACCGGGAAGACCACCGAGTAGTCGCGGTTCATGGCCGCCTGGAAGTCGACGTACACGGACGTCGTGCCGCCGACGAGGGCCTCGGTACCGTCGGGCGCCGCGGCGTGAGCCGCGTCGCGGATCGGACCCTTGACGGCTGCGATCGACGCGTCGGAAGCGGGGTCGCCGTCGAGGTAGACGCTGAACTGGGCGACGGTGCCGTCCTTGTTGGGCTCGCCCGGCGCCGTCTGGGCGACGCCCTCGGCCTTGCCGAGGGCCGCCTGGAACGAGGCGAGCTCGTCGTCGCTCAGCCGGTGGTCGTCGGTCGAGCGGAGGAAGACCGTGGTGGGGTCGGTGGCGCCCGCCGGGAACCCCTTCTCGAGGGTCTTGAGCGCCACCGCTGACTCCTCGTCACCCGCGGTGCTGCTGCCGCCGAGGTCGAAGGAGGGGTTGAAGGAGAACGCCGCGATGGCGAGCAGGGCGAGGACGCCGCCCGAGGCCAGCGCGTAGCGGCCCGGGTGACGCGACAGGGAGCGACCGACGGCGGCGAAGCGTGCCGACTCGGGCTCGACGAGATACTTCTTGGAGGGCCAGAACAGGGCACGCCCGAGAACCGTGACGACCGCAGGCACCAGGGTCAGGGCAGCGACCAGCGTGACGGCGACGGCGATGGCCAGCGCGGGCCCGATCGACCGGAAGATGCCCAGGGAGCTGAGGACCAGCGCCATGAAGGCCACGATGACCGCCCCACCGGCTGAGGCGATCGCCTCGCCGGCGCGCTCGAGCGCGTGCGCGACGGCCGGTCGCTTCTCCTCGCCCTCGCGGAGCCGCTCGCGGTAGCGGAACAGGAAGAACAGGATGTAGTCGGTGCCGATGCCGTAGAGGACGACGACCAGGATCGTCTGGATGTCGCTGCTGGCCTTGAGGTCGAAGATCTCGTTGGCGGTCGCGATCAGTCCGGTGGCGATCTGCGACACGATCGCGACCACGATGATCGGCATCAGGCAGATCAGCACACTGCGGAAGATCAGTGCCAGCAGCACGATGATGAGCACGATGGTGGCCAGCGCGACGATCAGCAGGGCCTTGTTGCCCGACTCCTGCTGGTCGTAGCCCTGGGCGACGGTGCCGGTGACGCCGTACTCCACGTCGCCCGTGACGGACTCCGTGAGCTCTGCGCGCAGTGCCTTGACCGCGTCGAACGACGCGGCGTCGTAGCCGGTGACGTCGTCGGACAGTCCGACGACGGCGAGCTGGACCAGGCCGTTCTCGGAGGGCGGCTGCGCCTCGATGCCGGTGAAGGCCTTCTTCAGGTCGCCGCTGCCCATCTTGTCGCTGACGCCGTCGACCACCTGCTGGACCTGCGCCTGGTCATCGGCGGTCAGCTCGCCGCCGTCCTTGCGGTCGAAGACGACGATCGCCGCGACCTGGCTGGTGGAGCCGAACGCCTCGTCCTGGAGGTTGAAGGCCTTGATCGACTCATAGTGGTCGGGCAGGAACTCGGCCTGGTCCTGGGTCGCCTTGAACGCCGGCGCGAGGCCGATGACGGCCACGGCGAAGACGATCCAGGCGGCGATGACATACCAGGGGCGGCGGGAGGCGAGGCGACCGAGAGCACCGAACATGCCGCCGACGCTATCGGCCTGACGCTGGGTCAGGGTCAAGGGGTGGTGACGCCCTGGTGGTCCCACGCGACCCTACCTACGGTTGCGTAGGAACTCGGCCTGGGGCGAGCTCCGGTCGCTGCTGGTCGCGCTGCCCGTCGCGCTCGTCGAGGCGTGGACCGGCCAGCTCTCCGACACCGTGGGGGTCACTCCAGGGTGATGCGGAGGATCCGGTCGTCGCCGGCGCGCGGGTCGGTGCGGCCGTCCTTGTTGGAGGTGGTCACCCAGAGCGAGCCGTCGGGGGCGAGAGCGACCGAGCGGATCCGGCCGTACTCACCGGCGAAGTGCTGCGCGGTCCTCCCGGCGTCGGGACCGTCGAGCACGACGGACCAGACGCACTCGCCCTGGAGCGCCCCGAGCCAGGCTCGGCCGGCCGCGATCGCGATGCCGCTCGGTGAGCACTCGTCGACCGGCCACTGGGCCAGCGGGTCGGCGAAGCCGCCCTTGCCGTCGGAGCCCTCGACCTCCGGCCAGCCGTAGTTCCTGCCCCTGCGGATCTGGTTCAGCTCGTCGGCACCCTTGTCGCCGAACTCCGCGATCCACAGCCGCCCGGTGTCGTCGAACCTGATGCCTTCGACGTTGCGGTGGCCGTAGCTCCAGACCAGGTTGCCGAACGGGTTGTCGCGTGGCGCGGTGCCGAGGTTGGTCATCCGCAGCACCTTGCCGTCGAGCGACGCGGTGTCCTGAGCGCTGGCCGAGTTCTCGGCGTCCCCGGTCGCGACGTAGAGCATCCCGTCGGGGCCGAAGGCCAGGCCGCCGCCGTTGTGGTGGGTCGACGTGGCGATGCCGGTGAGGATCGGCCGGGGTGCGCCGAGCGCCGAGCCGTCGTAGGTGAACAGGACGACGCGGTTGTCCTCGTCGGTGGAGACATAGGCGTAGACCACGCGGTTGTCGGCGAAGCCCGGGTCGAGGGCCAGCCCGAGCAGCCCGGTCTCGCCACCCTCGTCGAGCCGGCTGAAGACGTCCAGCGTCCCGATCGGATCGGCGCTGCGGTCGGCGACGTGGAGCAGCGTGCCGGTGTCGCGCTCGCCGACGAGCGCGGAGCCGTCGGGCAGGAAGGCGATGCCCCACGGGACCGCGAGCCCGGTGGCGACCTCGCCGGCGATCTGCGGGTTCGGTGCGGCCGCCTCGGCGCTCGTGGAGGTCGGCGACTCGGTCGTGGTCGCGGTCGGGCTCGTGGTCGGGGTCCCGGTCGACGCCGTAGGCGTGGTCGAGGACGGCTTCGGTGATCCGCCGGGCTCGTCGTCGCCGCCGCACGCCGCCAGCGCGGCGAGCGACGCGCCGGCGCCCCCGCGCAGCAGCACCCGCCTCGTCGCACGCACGTCCATGCGACCACCGTAGGAGGGCGTAACTTTGCGAAGCATGGGCATGGAGGAGCTCGAACCCATCGAGACCGCCTCGCTCGACGAGCTCCGGTCGCTCCAGACCGAGCGGCTGAGGGCGACGGTCCGGCACGCCTACGCCAACGTCGCGCACTACCGCGAGGCGTGGGACGCGGCCGGGGTGCACCCCGACGACGTCCGTGAGCTGGCGGACCTCGCGCGGCTGCCGTTGACCAGCAAGGCCGACCTGCGGGCCAGCTACCCGTTCGGGATGTTCGCGGTGCCGCGCGAGCAGGTGGTGCGCGTGCACGCCTCGAGCGGAACGACCGGCCGACCCACCGTCGTGGGCTACACAGCAGCGGACGTCGGCATGTGGGCCGACGTGATGGCGCGCAGCATCCGGGCGGCCGGCGGCCGGCCGGGCGACGTGCTGCACAACGCCTACGGCTACGGACTGTTCACAGGCGGCCTCGGCGCCCACTACGGCGCGGAGCGGCTGGGCTGCACGGTCGTGCCGGTCTCGGGCGGTATGACCGAGCGCCAGGTCCGCCTGATCGCCGACTTCGAGCCGCGGATCATCATGGTCACGCCCTCGTACATGCTCGCGATCGTCGACGAGATGCGTCGCCAGGGGATCGACCCGCGAGCCACGTCGCTGCAGGTCGGCATCTTCGGCGCCGAGCCGTGGACCGACCAGATGCGCCTCGAGATGGAGGAGCTCCTCGACATCGACGCGGTCGACATCTACGGCCTCTCGGAGGTGATCGGCCCCGGCGTCGCCCAGGAGTGCGTCGAGACCAAGGACGGCCTGCACGTCTGGGAGGACCACTTCTACCCCGAGGTCGTCGACCCCGTCACCGGCGAGGTGCTGCCCGACGGCGAGAAGGGCGAGCTGGTCTTCACCTCCCTCACCAAGCAGGCCATGCCGGTGATCCGCTACCGCACCCGCGACCTGACCCGGCTGCTGCCCGGCACGGCGCGCACGATGCGCCGGATGGAGAAGGTCACCGGCCGCACCGACGACATGATCATCCTGCGCGGCGTGAACCTGTTCCCGACCCAGATCGAGGAGCTGCTGCTGCGGGTGCCCGCGCTGTCACCGCACTTCCAGTGCGTGCTCTCGCGCTCCGGCGCCCTCGACGAGCTGGAGGTCCGGGTCGAACGGCGTAGCGACGTCTCGCCCGGCGACGGCTCCACGGCCGGCGCCGAGCTGGTCCGGCTGGTCAAGGAGACCATCGGCGTCTCGGTCGCGGTGGAGGTCGTCGACCCCGACGGCATCGAACGGTCGGTCGGCAAGATGCGCCGGATCGTGGACGAGCGGCCTCCTCGCTGAGCCCGGCTCTCGCCCGGACGACTTGCTGATCGATCGGTCGGCTGGGCTCAAGCGGTCCAGCGGAAGGTTGCGAGCACCGACTCGATCACGGCCGGGTTGGTCGCGCTGTCGCGCTTGAGGAGGACGAAGTCGAGCCCGACGTTCCGCTCGTTGCGGACCGTGGTGAAGGTGTCGTGCTCGAGGGGCTCGCCCTTCACGGTGTAGTGGACGTGGAGGAACAGCTGGCCGTCCAGCTCGACGTCGGCCAGCCGCTCACCCTCGGCCCCCTTCGGGAGGGTGTCGAGGGTGCTCTGCGCCAGGGAGTCGAGGGACGCACCGCCGCTGATGTCGCCACTGTCCACGAGCTGCACCGAGCTCAGCCCGCCCGGCTTGGCGGCCGCGGAGGCGTACTCGAGGATCTCGGGCTGCAGCTCCCACCCGGCAGGCGCGGCGACGGTGGACGACGCCTCGTTGAGCTGGATCCCCGTCGCCGGGGTGACCGAGGCGGTGGCGGGGCCGGTCGGCGTGGCAGGGGGCTCCGAGGACGGGCTGGTCGACGGGCTGGTCGACGGGCTGGTCGAAGGGCTGGTCGAAGGGCTGGGGTCTCCGGCCCTCTTCTCCGGGTCGTCGTCGCCGCAGCCGGCCGTGCCGACGAGGAGCGCGGCCACGACGACACCGGCGGCCCAGCATCGTCCTCGGGGGCGGCGTTGCCGTGTCACGTGGTCCTCCAGTGGCGGGCGGTCGGTCGCGGGGGCGAGGCCGGGCCGCTCGGGAGACCCGGATCCACCGCCGATCACGGTAGCGCGAGCCCTCGTGGTCTCTGTTCAGCCGCGGTTGGTTTGCCTTGACGCTGCCGGGGTAGCAGTCTCGTACCCGGCAATCGGACACATTCGGGAGCGACGACATGCTTTTGCCAGAAGTGGGCACGGTGGTGAACGCCCTGCCGTCCCTGGGCATCTCTGAGGACTTGGCCAACGAGGTGCGCGCCTTCCTCGACGCGAGCGCCGGAGAGCTGAAGGACCTGACACCCGACCAGGTGCTTTCCAGCGCCTTCGGCAGCTCGCCGGCGAGCCTGCAGTGCTCCAGCGACGCGCACAAGGCCCGCACCCACGTGGCCGACGCGCTCGTCGACATGGGCGCCGCCCTCCTGGGCTACGGCGGGGTGGTGACGGACCTCTACAAGAACGTCACGGGCATCGACGAGACCACGCAGACCGACCTCACCAAGAAGGCCGCCGCCGCGGACGCCTGCATCGCGCCGTCGTTCTCGACCCCGAGCCAGTGCGCGCTGCCGGGCAGCAGCTCGAAGGACAGCTGACATGCTCGGACCTCAGCAGCAGCGCCTCCAGGCCTACGTCGCCAACGCCGACCCCGAGCCCCTGCACGGCGCGAGCAGCCAGTGGGCCCAGGCCGAGAGCCTGCTCCGGCGACTCTCGATCCAGCTCGATGCCAAGGCCAAGGAGTTCGGCGACCCCGAGAAGTTCAGCGGAAGCACCGCGACCGCGGCCAGCACGGCGTTCACCCACTCAGCGAAGAAGATGAACGACCGGGCCGACCAGATGCACGACGGGTCCGAGGCCTTCCGGCGCGCGGCCAACGCCGTGCACACCGCCAAGAAGGCGAGCCATGGCTTCGCCGCGCACGCCGACAGCCAGCCGCCGCAGCAGCCCGCCGACCTCGCCGACGTCGACGCCCAGAAGGACTGGAAGACGCACAGCAACCAGTTCTGGAACCACTACGACAAGAGCGAGACGGCGGCCGGCGATGTGGTCACGGCGCTCACCCAGAACCACACCGAGCAGGCCGCTGTCTTCGCCAAGATCCACGGGGAGCACCCGACTGATCCCCCTCCGCCGCCACCCCCGGGCCGCAACCCGGTCGACAACGGCACACCGACGACCCCCACGCACGTGCCGGTGGGTGTGCCCACCGACAACCACGACGACTGGGACCTCGTCAACGACGACCCCAACGACGACCCCAACAACGACAACGACAACACCCCCATCCCCGAGCCCCCGACGGGCGACCCGGGCATCCCCGACCCGCACGACCCCAGCGGTCCGGTCGATCCGGGCATCCCTCAGGGCCCCGGCGGCCCCCAGGGCTCGCCCTTCCCCACTGGCGGGGGCGTCCCGGGAGCTGGTGTCGGCAGTGTCGGCGGTGGGGTGGGCGCGGCAGGTGGCGTCGGCGCGGTCGCAGGCGGCGCTCTGGGAGGCGCCGCGGCGGCCGGTCTCGCCGGCAGCATGACCGGCGGCCTCAACGGCCTGATGTCGGCGGGCGGCGGCGTGCGCGGTGGCCTCTCGTCCAGCGGTGTGCGCGGCATCGGCACGACCTCCCGCACCGGTGTCGGCTCGGTCCTGGGCCGTGGCGCGGGTGCGTCGGGTCGCGCGGGCACCGGCGGCATGGCCGGTCGCAACGGCGGCCGCGGCGGCAGCAAGGGCACGGGCAGCAGGAGCGGCTCGCGTGGCCGCGCCGGCGCCCGAGGTGCCGGCGCCGGCAGCGGAGCGGGCCGCGGCGGCAAGGACAAGAAGCGCCAGGGCGAGGAGCGCGACCTCTTCGACGACGGCTCCGACTACCTCGACGACGAGGACGCCGCGCCCGGGCTGATCGACTGACCGCGGGGGCCGATCACGCGGCCGCTGCTCGATCGACCATGGGGCCGGCTACTGGGCCGGCGGCCACTCCTTCGCGACCAGCGTCAGCACGTCGTACGTCGCGACCGGCTCGCCCGAGGCGTTGCTGACCACGGCGTCCCAGCGCACCTCGCCGTAGTCGGCGTTGGTGCGGGGGGTGATCTGCTTGACGGTCAGCGTCACGGCGATGGTGTCATCGGCCTTGACCGGGGTGAGGAAGCGCAGGCCGTCGACGCCGAAGTTCGCCAGCACCGGGCCGGGGTCGGGGTCGACGAAGAGCCCGGCGGCCAGCGACACCACCAGGTAGCCGTGAGCGACGATCCCGCCGAAGAGCGGGTTCTTGGCGGCGGCCTCGGGATCGGTGTGCGCGTAGAACGTGTCGCCGGTGAACTCGGCGAAGTGGTCGATGTCGGCCAGCGTGACCCGGCGCGGCGCGGACTCGATCGTGTCGCCGATTCGCAGCTCGGCCAGGCTCTTGCGGAACGGGTGCACGCCGTCGCCCTCGGATGACACCGCGCGCGCCGAGCCCTTGGTCCACTGGCCGGTGATCGCGGTGAGCATGTCGGGCGAGCCCTGGAGGGCGGTCCGCTGCATCAGGTGCAGCACCCCGCGGAGCCCGCCCATCTCCTCGCCGCCACCGGCCCGGCCGGGGCCACCGTGCACGAGCGTCGGGAGGGGTACGCCGTGGCCGGTGGACTCACCGGCATCGTCGCGGTCCAGGACCAGGACCCGGCCGTGCCACGGCGCGACGCCGAGCGTGACCGTGCGCGCGACCTCGGGGTCGTGGGTGACGAGCGAGCCGGCCAGGCTGCCCTTCCCGCGAGCCGCCAGGGTGATCGCGTCGTCGAGGGTGTCGTAGCCGATCACGGTGCTGACCGGCCCGAACGCCTCGACGTCGTGCGGCTCGACGGCGCCAGCGCCCGCACGGAGCAGGACCGGCCCGAGGAACGCGCCCCGCTCGCCGTCCGCCTCGATCAGGTCGGGGTTGCCGGCCCGGTCGGGGTCGCCGTAGACGACCTCGGCGGAGGCCCGCAGCGACTGGATCGCCTTTCGCACCTCCTCGCGCTGGTCGAGGCTGACCAGCGCGCCCATCCGGACGCCCTCGGCGGCGGGGTGGCCGACGGTCGTCCTCGCCAGCCGGGCCGAGATCGCCTCGATGACGGTGTCGACCATCGGCGCCGGGACCAGGGTGCGCCGGATCGCGGTGCACTTCTGGCCGGCCTTGTAGGTCATCTCGGTGACGACGCCCTTGACGAAGAGATCGAGCTCCGGGTCGTCGGCGGTCACGTCGGGCCCGAGGATCGAGCAGTTCAGCGAGTCGGCCTCGACCCCCAGGGTGACACCGCCGTGCAGCACGTTGGCGTGGGTGCGCAGCAGACCGGCGGTGTGCGCCGAGCCGGTGAACGCGACGTGGTCCTGGACCTGGAGCTCGTCGAGGAGCCCGGCCGGGCTGCCCATCAGCAGCTGGATCGAACCCTCGGGCACGATGCCTGACTCCACGATGCGGCGTAGGACCGCCTCCGTGACGTACGACGTGTGTGCGGCCGGCTTCACGATGCTCGGCATCCCCGCCAGGAAGGCTGGGCCCAGCTTCTCGAGCATGCCCCAGACCGGGAAGTTGAACGCGTTGATCTGCACCATCACTCCGGGCCGGCTGGTGTAGACGTGCTGGCCGACGAAGGTCCCGCCCCTGCCCAGCGGGATCGGGTCGCCGTCGAGGTAGACGATGTCGTGGGGCATCTGGCGGGTGCCGACGCTGCCGGAGGCGAACAGCGTGCCGATGCCGCCCTCGATGTCGCCCATCCCGTCGCCCTTGGTGGCGCCGGTCCGCAGCGAGAGCTCGTGGAACTCCTCGACGTGCTCCATCAGGTGCTTGCCGAGCGCCTTGAGCATCCCCGCCCGCTCGTGGAAGGTCAGGGCCCGCAGCGCCGGTCCGCCCACGGTCCGCGCGTAGGACGTCATCTCCCCGAGGTCGAGCCCCTCGGCCGAGAGCCGGAAGACCAGCTCGCCCGTGCTCGCGTCGAGGAGGGGCCGCCCTTCGTCCTCGGCGGTGAACCAGCGTCCGGCGGCGTAGCTCTGGAGCAGTCGGGACATGACCCTCACCGTAATCCAGACCGATCGGTCAGGAAATGCGGCGGGTCACTCCTGGCGCAGGATGAACTCGCCCATCCCCGGCACGGTGAAGGCGATGTGGCCCCGCTCGGGCGGGTAGACGAGCCCCTTCTTGATCAGCTCGTTGCGAGCGACCGAGAGGTCCGTGGTGCGCTTGCGGCCGGTGGCGGTGGCCAGGGCGGCCATGGTCACCGGCTCGTCTCCGCCCTCCGTGGCCAAGGCCCGGAGCAGCGAGCGCTGGGCCGGGGTCGCGCGCTCCCAGCGGGTCCGGTAGAGGCCGTCGTCGAGCTCCTCGCGGGCGAAGCGGAGGCCGACCTCGACATCCTCGAGGGTGATCGGCGACCTCCTGGCCGAGTCCCAGACGTGCTTGCCGATCGCCTGCAGGAAGTAGGGGTAGCCGCCGGCCCGCGTCAGCGCCGCCTCGACGGCGTTCTCACGCCACACGACACCCAGCTCGGAGGTCGGACCGACCAGGGCCAGCCTCGACGACGGCTCGTCGAGCAGCCCGATCGCGCGGTAGTCGTAGAGCCGCTCGGCGTAGCTGGTGGCCTCGCCGAGCTGGGTGGGCAGCGAGGGGAGGCCGGCCCCGACCAGCATGACCGGCAGGGGCGTGGGCCCCTGGCCCAGCTGGTGGATCGCCATGTTGATCGCGGTGAGCTCGTCCGGCTTGGCCTCCTGGAGCTCGTCGACGAGCAGCAGGGTGCCGATGCCGAGGTCGGCCGAGGTCTCGCCCAGGACCTGGAGCAGCGCGGTCAGGTCGTCGCCGAGGCGGCCCGAGTCGGCCACACCCTTCACGAGGTCGACCTCGGCGCCCAGCGAGACCAGGCCCAGCGCCGGGTCGACCTTGAGCGAGAACGCCTGGAAGACGCCGAGCAACCGCCGCAGCTTGGGCACCGGGTGGCGGCCGGTGGCGGTCCGCATCGCTTGGACGAGGGCCTTGGTCAGCATCACCGGGAACGGCACGTGCCAGCTGGCCTCGACCTTGGCCGAGATCCAGCCACGTCCGGACACCTGGGTCCAGAGCTCGTTGAGGAGCACGGTCTTGCCCACGCCGCGGCGGCCGTTGAGGATCCAGCTCCGGTCGCCCTCGCCGTAGGTCTCGGCCCGCTGGCGCACGATGTCGAAGGACTCGAGCAGCGGCTGGCGCCCCGCGAGCACCGGCGGTCGTCGCCCGGCGCCCGGACGGTACGGGTTGGCGATCGGATCCACGATCACAAACTATCAGGATGAATAAGAGATTTCGTTATGAAGGGTGATGAGTCCTGATGGGCCGGGGTCAGGCCCCTTCGAGGACCGGTACGCCGGCCATCGCCGCGCGCAGCTCGTCCTCGGGGAAGTCCAGGTCTCGCATGGTGCCGGCGAGGTAGGACTCGTAGCTCGCCATGTCGAGGTGTCCGTGGCCGCACAGCGCGGTGAGGATCGTCTTGGACTCGCCGGTCTCCTTGCAGCGGTTGGCCTCCCGGATCGCGGCCGCGATGGCGTGCGTCGGCTCCGGCGCCGGGACGATGCCCTGGGTGCGCGCGAACATCAGCGCGGCCTGGAAGCACTCCAGCTGCGAGATGGCCTCCGCCTCCGCCAGCCCGAGGTCATAGATGTGCGACACCAGCGGCGCCATGCCGTGGTAGCGCAGGCCGCCCGCGTGGATCGGGTCGGGGATGAAGCCGTGGCCGAGGGTGTGCATCTTCAGCAGCGGCGTCATGCCGATGGTGTCGCCGAAGTCGTAGCGGTACTCGCCGCGCGTGAGCGAGGGGCAGGCGGCGGGCTCGACGCAGCGGATGGTGGGGTTCATCCTGCCGGCCAGCTTCTCGCGCAGGAACGGGAAGGCGAGGCCGCCGAAGTTGGACCCGCCGCCGGTGCAGCCCACGAGCACGTCGGGCACCGCCTCGGCCTCCTGCATCTGGATCAGCGCCTCCTCGCCGATGACGGTCTGGTGCAGGAGCACGTGGTTGAGCACCGAGCCGAGCGCGTAGCGGGTGTCCTCGCGCTGCAGCGCCGCCTCGACCGCCTCGGAGATCGCGATGCCGAGAGAGCCGGTGGAGTCGGGGTGCTCCGCCAGGATCTGGCGGCCCGCCTCGGTGAGGCCGGAGGGGCTGGGGTGCAGCGTGGCGCCGTAGATCTCCATCATCGTGCGCCGCGCCGGCTTCTGGTCGTACGACGACCGGACCTGCCAGACCTCGCACTCCATGCCGTACTGCGCCGTCGCGAAGGCCAGCGCGGTGCCCCACTGGCCGGCGCCGGTCTCGGTGGTCAGCCGGGTGACGCCCTCCTGGTGGTTGTAGAACGCCTGCGGCACCGCGGTGTTCGGCTTGTGGGAGCCGGCCGGGCTGACGCCCTCGTACTTGAAGAAGATCTTCGCCGGGGTGTCGAGCAGCTTCTCCAGCCGGCGGGCGCGGATCAGCGGGGAGGGCCTCCAGATCCGGTAGACGTCGAGGACGCCGCCCGGGATGTCGACGTACTGCTCGCCGGTGACCTCCTGCTCGATGAGGGCCATCGGGAACAGCGGAGCCAGGT
Organism: uncultured Actinomycetota bacterium; assembly: GCA_963830145.1. GTDB lineage: Bacteria > Actinomycetota > Actinomycetes > Propionibacteriales > Nocardioidaceae > Nocardioides. The sequence goes on along the minus strand of CAWHLI010000031.1, from coordinate 87,532 downwards.
CGTCGGGGCCGATCGGCTGGTGGGTCCCCGGGTGCAGCGGGGGTGGCGGCGGCGCCGGCAGGTCGGGCACGACGTTGTACCACTGCGTCGGGATCTGGGTCTCGTCGAGGAGGAACGTCGAACGCTCGGTCGCCATCTCGCCATCCTTGCCAGAGACGGGCCAGTTGCGCCACCGTCTGCGCACTGGCACTATTTACAGACCGATAGGTCAGTAAATAGCTGGAGGCCCAGTGACGACGACCCAGAGCGACCAGGAGCTCGAGGCAGCGTTCGACGCGATCATCGCGCGCAACGACCGGATCGAGCCGCGCGACTGGATGCCCGAGGGCTATCGCAAGACGCTGGTGCGGCAGGTCGCCCAGCACGCGCACTCCGAGATCATCGGCATGCAGCCCGAGGGCAACTGGATCACCCGGGCGCCGTCCCTGCGGCGCAAGGCGATCCTGCTCGCGAAGGTGCAGGACGAGGCCGGCCACGGGCTCTACCTCTACTCCGCCACCGAGACGCTCGGCATCTCGCGGCAGGAGCTGACCGAGATGCTCATCGAGGGCCGGCAGAAGTACTCCTCGATCTTCAACTACCCGACGCTGTCCTACGCCGACGTCGGGACCATCGGCTGGCTCGTCGACGGCGCCGCGATCTGCAACCAGGTGCCGCTCTGCCGGACGTCCTACGGCCCCTACGGGCGAGCGATGATCCGGATCTGCAAGGAGGAGTCGTTCCACCAGCGCCAGGGCTACGAGCTGCTGATGACGATGATGCGCGGCACCGAGGAGCAGCGCGCGATGGTGCAGGAGTCGGTGGACCGGTTCTGGTGGCCGGCGCTGATGATGTTCGGCCCGCCCGACGCCGACTCTCCCAACACGGCGCAGTCGATGGCGTGGGGGATCAAGCGCAACACCAACGACGACCTGAGGCAGCGGTTCGTCGACATGTCGGTGCCCCAGGCCGAGGCGCTCGGCGTCACGCTGCCCGACCCGGAGCTGCGCTGGAACGACGAGCGCGGACACCACGACTTCGGCCAGCCCGACTGGGAGGAGTTCATGCAGGTGGTCAAGGGCGCCGGCCCGTGCAACGCCCAGCGGATCGCCCACCGGCGCCGGGCCCACGAGGACGGCGCCTGGGTGCGGGAGGCGGCCACCGCGTTCGCGGCCAAGCAGGACGTGTCGGCATGAGCGACGAGAGGGAGTGGCCGCTCTACGAGGTGTTCGTCCGCGGCAAGCGCGGCCTCAACCACGTGCACGTCGGATCACTGCACGCGGCCGACGACGACATGGCGGTCCGTCACGCCCGCGACGTCTACACCCGCCGCAACGAGGGCGTGTCGATCTGGGTGGTGAAGGCCGAGGACATCACCGCCTCCAGCCCCGACGAGAAGGACCCGCTCTTCGCGCCGGCCGGCGACAAGGTCTATCGGCACCCGACCTTCTACACGATTCCCGACGACGTCCCTCACATGTGATGGCCACCGACCACGGGACCCCCGACCCCAACGACGAGCACGGCAGCGTCTACGACGGCCTGCTCGCCCATTCCGACCTACCCGGCGACACGTCCCAGTGGGCGTTCGGCACGGACTTCGAGGACCCGCTCGCGGGCGTCGACACGACGGTGCCGGACGGGCTCGACGCCGCCGAGCTCGCGGCGTACTGCCTCGAGCTCGGCGACGACGCGCTCGTCCTCTCCCACCGGCTGAGCGAGTGGTGCAGCAACGCTCCCGACCTCGAGGAGGACATCGCGCTGGCCAACATCGCGCTCGACCTCCTCGGCCAGGCCAGGCTGCTGCTGGCGCGCGCCGCGGCCGCCGACCCGACGGTGGTGCCCGCCCTGCCCGAGGGCTCGCCGGTGCCGGTCGAGGACGCGCTGGCGTTCTTCCGCGAGGCGGTCGACTTCCGCAACGTGCGGATGGTCGAGGTGCCGAACGGCGACTTCGCGCACACGATCGCCCGGCTGCTCCTCTTCGCGACGGTCCGGCTGGCGGCGTTCGAGCGGCTGGCCCGGCACAGCGACCCCGTGTTGGCCGCCATCGCGGCCAAGGGCGTCAAGGAGCTGACCTACCACCGCGACTACGCCGGCCGCTGGTTCCTCACCCTGGCGCAGGGCACCGACGAGTCGCGGCGCAGGCTGCTCGCCGGGCTGGCCGCGATCTGGCCGCTGCACGCCGAGCTGGCCGCGGCGTACGCCGCGGGGCCGGACGTCGACGTCGTGCTCGACCAGGTCTTCGCCGTGAGTGGCGTGGAGCGGCCTGAGGTCGCGCCGATGTCCGGCAGCGGCCACACCGAGGCGCTGTCGCTGATGCTGGCCGAGATGCAGGTCGTGGCCCGCGCCCACCCGAAGGGGCTCTGGTGAGCACCGCCTACGCCCTGGCGGCGTCGGTCACGGACCCCGAGATGCCGATGCTCACGCTCGAGGACCTCGGCGTGCTCCGCGACGTCCGCCAGTCGGGTCGTCGGGTGGTCGTGACGATCACCCCGACCTACTCCGGCTGCCCGGCGATGGCGACGATGCGCGACGACCTCGTGCACCGGCTCACCGATGCCGGCTACACCGCCCGCGTCGAGGTCGCGTTGAGCCCGGCCTGGTCGAGCGACTGGATCACCGAGCGCGGCCGGCAGGCGCTGCGCGACCACGGCCTGTCCGCGCCCGGCCCTGCGCCGACCGCGGGTGGGCCGATCCCGCTCACGCTGATGCCGACGGCCCGGGCGGTGAGCTGCCCCCAGTGCGGCTCGACCCGCACCGAGCTGACCTCGGAGTACGGCGCCACCGCCTGCAAGGCGCTCTACCGCTGCTCGGACTGCCTCGAGCCGTTCGAGCACGTGAAGGAGATCTGATGGCCGCCGCCACCTTCCACGCGCTGAAGGTCGCGACCGTCGAGGAGCTCACCGACGACGCGGTCGCGGTGACCTTCGAGGTGCCCGACGACCTGCGCGACGAGTTCGCGTTCGTCCCCGGTCAGTCGCTGACCCTGCGCCGGATCGTCGACGGCCCCGACGGCCAGAGCGAGCAGCGGCGGCAGTACTCCATCAGTGCCCCCGCCGGTGCCCGGCCGCGGGTCGGCGTCCGCGAGATCCCGGACGGGCTGTTCTCGCGCTGGCTGGTGCGCGACGTGCGCCCCGGCGACGAGATAGAGGTGCAGGCCCCCAGCGGCCGGTTCTGCCCCGACCCGGCGCTGCTCGAGGGCGGGCGGCACCTGTGCATCGCCGCCGGGTCAGGTATCACGCCGATGCTCTCGGTCGCGAGCAGCGTGCTCGACAACGACGGCGACGTGACGCTGCTCTACGGCAACCGCACCACCGGCTCGGTGATGTTCGCCGAGGAGCTGGCCGACCTCAAGAACCGCTACGGCCCGCAGCTCCAGCTGGTCCATGTGCTCAGCCGCGAGCCGCGCGACGTCGAGCTGTTCTCCGGCCGGCTCGATGCCGACCGCCTGCGCCGGCTGCTGACCACGCTGGTGCCGGCTGCCCGCTTCGACCACGTCTGGCTGTGCGGACCGCACGCGATGCTGCTCGACGCGCAGGAGGTGCTGGCCGAGCTCGGCGTACCTCCCGACCGCGTCCACTTCGAGCTCTTCTACGTCGACGAGCCACCCCCCGAGCTGCACCGGGCCGAGGCCGAGGTGACCGGCGAGACCACCGAGGTGACCGTCGTGCTCGACGGGCTGTCGACCACCGCCCCGCTGCCGCGCGAGCAGGCCGTCCTCGACGGCGCCCAGGCGATGCGCTCCGACCTCCCGTTCGCCTGCAAGGGCGGGGTCTGCGGCACCTGCCGGGCCAAGGTCACCTCGGGCAGCGTCGACATGCGCCGCAACTACGCGCTCGAGCCGGCCGAGGTCGAGGCCGGCTTCGTGCTCACCTGCCAGTCCTTCCCGGTCGGCGAGAGCGTCACCGTGGACTACGACGCATGACCGACCCTGCCGACCCCCTCGACACGGCCCGTCGGATGTGGGCCGACGACCCGGCCAGCCGCGCCCTCGGCATGGAGCTGCGCGACCTCGGTGCCGGTCACGCGGTGGTCGAGATGACCGTCCGCCCCGACATGGTCAACGGGCACGCCGTGGCCCACGGCGGTCTGGTCGCCGCCCTCGCGGACAGCGCGTTCGCCCTCGCCTGCAACTCGCGGGGCACGGTCACGGTGGCGGCCGGCTTCGACGTCAGCTTCCTCGAGCCCGCCCACGACGGCGACGTCCTGGTGGCCACCGCCGACGAGCGCGCCCTGCGCGGCCGGTCGGGGATCTACGACGTCGCGGTCCGGCGCGGCGAGACCGTGATCGCCGAGTTCCGGGGGCGCAGCCGGGCGCTGCGGTAGTCCGTCGGCCACCGATGCCCGGGGTCAGGGGCCGTTCGCTCACGGACCACCCGGCCAGCCCGGGTCGCGGCCGAGCAGCCGGAGCCCCTGCTCCCAGTCGGTGCCCCCAGCTGTCAGCCGCTCGCTGAACGCGTGCCCCTCGCCGTAGGCCCGGTCCGGGATCGCCTGCGCCATCCGGAGGAAGTCCGCGGCCAGGTGCTCCGGCGGCACGAACTCGTGGCCGAGCCCCTTGGCCAGGTCCCACGCGTGCGCGAGCAGGTCGAGAAGCTGCGCGTCGACCAGGACGCGCAGCGGCAGGGGCGTCCCGGTGATCTCGCGCTCGGTGACGGGGGAGTCAGGGTCGGCGCCGTCGAAGGCGGTCAGGATCGCCTCGACCGAGTCGCGCCAGGTCTCGGTGGTGAAGGGCACCGGCACGTACGCCGACTCGGGAGCGTCGCCGTCGCGCACCGCCGCGGCGAAGCCCAGGTGCTGGCCGACCTCGTGGGCCAGCAGGTCCGCCACCGACCAGCCGACACACGGCGTGGGGCGCTCCAGGTCGTCGCTCGTCACCTCCTCGACGACGGCGTCCATCAGCCTCATCGCCTCCGCGTGCAGGGCGAGCCGGTCCTCCATCAGGCCTCCCTCAGCGGTCGGGCTTCAGCGGTCCAGGCCCTCGAACGCGATCGCGGTCACCGCGTCCGCGAGCTGCTCGACGTCGACGGGCCCGGAGGGGCGGTACCACTCCACCAACGAGTTCACCATGCCGAACAAGAGTCGGCTGACCAGGTCGGGGTCGAGGTCGGCGCGCAGCGCTCCCTCGTCGGCGGCCCGGCCGACCAGGCTCGCGAGCCTGGTGTCGATCTTGCGGCGCCGCTTCAGCGCGGCCTTCTCGATCTCGCTGTTGCCGTGCACCCGGAGGAGCAGCGTGACGGCCGGCTGGTGGTCGACCAGCACCTCGACGCTGCGGCGGACCACCCCGCGCAGCCGCTCGTACGCCGACCCGTCGGCCGCCGCCGCACGGGACACCGCGGCCTCGAGCTCGCCGAGCGCCTCGTCGAGTGCCTCCGACAGCAGGTGCTCCTTGCTCGGCACGTGGTGGTAGACCGCCGACTTGGTGACGCCGAGCTCCTCGGCGACGTCGCCGATGCTCGTGGCGTCGTACCCCTTGCGGTTGAAGAGGTCGATGGCGGCGCGCAGGACCGCGGCCTGGTCGTGGCCCGGCCGGCCTCGACGGGGGGCGGCCGGCTCGCTCATCACCGAACCCTCGCACGTCACTCGACGAAACTCAGGTGGCCCACTCCACGGCCGAGACGACGTGGTCGCCGGCCAGCCCCTTGAGCTGCACCTCGCGAGGCTCGGCGAAGGTGAGGTCGTCGCAGTCGGCGAGCGCCTCGGACACGGCCGCGCTGACCAGGATCTCGCCACCCTCGGCGAGGGCGGCGACCCTCGCGGCGTGAGCGACGTTGCGCCCGAAGATGTCGTTGTCGCGGTGCACCACGTCGCCGTGGTGGATGCCGATCCGGACCAGCACGACGGCCCGGCCCTTGCGCTGGCCGCGGTCGAAGGCCCGCTCGATCGCGATGGCGCTCCGGACGGCCTGCTCGGGATGGCTGAACGCGGCCAGGAAACCGTCGCCCTGCGTCTTCACCACCTGCCCCTCGTGCCGCTCGATGGCGGAGCGCACCGCGGCGTCGTGGCGGGCCAGCAGGCGCACCCACTCCTTGTCGCCCAACCGCTCGTTGAGCTCGGTCGAGCCCTCGATGTCGGAGAACAGGATCGCGACGCTGCCGTCCGGTCCCGCGAGCTTGACGAGCGCCGGCCGCTCGACCTGCGCCCACCCGGCCAGGTCGTCGATCGAGCTGCGGATCGCCCCGCCGAACCCCTGCTCCCTGACCCTGTCGACGGTCTCCCAGACCGCCTTGACCGCCTCGTCCGGCGTCGGGACCAGCCGTCGCGGCCTGCGCCGTTCCGCGCGCGGGGACCGCGCCTCCTCCAGCTCGGAGCGGAGCCGGCGCTGGGTCCGGCGGCCGATCAGCCAGAGCGAGCCGACGGTGATCAGGAGCCCCGTCTCCAGGGCCAGCGCGACGACCATCAAGACCTGTGCCGTCGTCCCCACGGGTCACATGGTGGCAGGCGCGAGCTCCACCCCTTCGGCGAGCCGGTAGGGAGCGGTGGCGACAAGCGCGCCGACCACGCGGCGCAGCCGCGACACCTCGGCGCGCACCGTGACCACGTGGGCGGCGTCGCCGTGGACGCGGGTGCTGAGGTCGGCCGCGGTCAGTCCGGTGTCGCCGGCCGCCGCCAGCAGCCGCAGGAGCTCCGCGTGCCTGGGCGTCAGCTCCACACGCCACGAGCCTCCGTCGGACCGGACCTCGAGGACGCAGCCGTCGAGCCGCGCGCGGATCGTGGCGGAGCGGTCGCGCGGCCGGACCAGCCAGCCGTCGCCGAGCCGTTCGGGGAGGCAGAGGCCCAGGCCGGGGACGGCGACCGCACGGTCGGCGCGCGGCACCTCGATCCGGTCGCGCGCGGCGATGCCCGCGTGGTGGGCGACCCAGCCGTGATCGTCGACGACGAGAAGCGGCCCCGAGGTCGTGCCGACCACCGCCTCGGTGGACCGGCGGAGCGAGTCGAGCCGCTCGCGGTGCTGGCGCCAGAGCGAGGCCTCGGCGAGCCGGACCGCGCTCTCGACCAGGGCGCCGATCGCGGGGTGGAGAGTCAGGGCCGGGCCGCTCACGTCGACCACGCCGAGCAGCTCGCCGCTGCGGGGGTCGTGGATCGGGGCGGCGGTGCAGTACCAGGGGTGCTGCTGGTTCTCGTAGTGCTCGGCGGAGAAGAGCTGCACGGGTGCCGCCTCGGCGAGCGCGGTGCCGATCGCGTTGGTGCCGACCACCTGCTCGGTCCACACCATGCCCTCGAGGAAGCCGAGGCGGTCGGCAGTCAGCTGCACGCGGGCCGACCCCTCGCGCCACAGCACCACCCCGTCGGCGTCGCAGACGACCATGAGGAAGAGCGAGGCGTCGGCGACACTGGTCAGCACCCGGCGCAGCTCGTCGACGACCAGAGAGAGCCGCGACGTACGCCGCCGCCGTTCGAGCTCGTCGACGCTCAGCGGGCGGCGGGCATTGACCCGGTCGGCCATCAGCCCCATCCCCATGGCGCGCGCCCACGAACGGGCCACGAGGGCCCGCGGCCGGTCGGGCGGCCGGCTGCCGCTGAGCACGGCGTCGTGGATCCGGACCAGCTCGCGGGCGTGCAGGGTGAGGTCGGTGCCGGGCGCGATCGCGCCGTACGCCGGGGCTGCTGCCGACATGACCGCCTCCTCACCCCGTGACCCGCTCACAGTACGTCCGGCAGTGTGACGGCGGCCACGTTGCAACTCGGTGCAACCCTGTCGCGACGAGGTTGGAGAGCGGTCTGCTGATGCCATGACCCAGACCGAGGAGCGGCCGGCGACGGCCACCACCCCCGACGACCGGGCCTCGGCCTGGCTCGCCGCCTTCGAGGACGCGCTGAAGGCCCGCGACGTGGCGCGCGCGTCCGGCCTGTTCGCGACCACGAGCTTCTGGCGAGACCTCGTCTCGTTCACCTGGAACCTCAAGACCGTCGAGAACCCGGACGGCGTGGCCGACCTGCTCACGCAGACGCTCGAGAACACCGACCCGAGCGCCTTCGTGCTGGCCGAGCCCGCCGACGAGGCGGACGGCGTGGTCACCGCCTGGATCGAGTTCGAGACGGCCGTCGGTCGGGGCAACGGGCTGCTCCGTCTCGTGGAGGAGGGCGGCAGTGACAAGGCCTGGACGCTGCTCACCGCCCTCCAGGAGCTCAAGGGCCACGAGGAGCCGCGGGGCGGGCGCCGCCCGATGGGGGCGCAGCACGGCATCGACAAGGGCAGGCAGACCTGGAAGGAGCGGAGGCAGGCGGAGGCCGAGTCGCTGGGCTCCACCGAGCAGCCCTACGTGCTGGTCGTCGGCGGCGGCCAGGGCGGCATCGCACTCGGGTCACGGCTTCGCCAGCTCGGCGTACCGGCCCTGGTCATCGACAAGCACCCGCGCCCCGGCGACCAGTGGCGCAACCGCTACAAGTCCCTCTGCCTCCACGACCCGGTCTGGTACGACCACCTGCCCTACCTGAAGTTCCCGGACAACTGGCCCGTCTTCGCGCCCAAGGACAAGATCGGCGACTGGCTCGAGTCCTACGTCAAGACGATGGAGGTGCCGTACTGGTCCAACACGGTGGCCACCTCCGCGACGTACTCCGAGGCGACGGGGGAGTGGACCGTCGAGGTGGAGCGCGAAGGGCGCCCGTTGACGTTGCGCCCACAGCAGCTCGTCCTGGCCACCGGGATGTCCGGAAAGCCGAATGTCCCGACATTGCCGGGTCAGGACATCTTCAAGGGCGACCAGCACCACTCGAGCGCGCACCCCGGCCCCGACGCCTACGCCGGCAAGACGACCGTCGTGATCGGCTCCAACAACAGCGCCTTCGACATCTGCGGCGCGCTGTGGGAGCACGGTGCCGACGTGACGATGGTCCAGAGGTCGAGCACGCACATCGTGAAGAGCGACTCGCTGATGGACATCGGTCTGGGCGACCTCTACTCCGAGCGCGCCGTCGCCGCCGGCGTCACCACCGAGAAGGCCGACCTGATCTTCGCCTCCCTGCCCTACCGGATCCTGCACACCTTCCAGATCCCGGCCTACGAGGCGATGGCCGAGAGGGACAAGGAGTTCTACGACCGGCTCGAGTCCTCGGGCTTCCGCCACGACTGGGGCGACGACGGGTCGGGCCTGTTCATGAAGTACCTGCGCCGCGGCTCCGGCTACTACATCGACGTCGGTGCCGCCGACCTCGTGGCGAACGGCGACGTGAGGCTCGCCCACGGCCAGGTCACCCACCTGACCGAGGACTCCGTGGTGCTCGACGACGGCACCGAGCTGCCTGCCGACCTGGTCGTCTACGCGACCGGCTACGGCTCGATGAACGGCTGGGCCGCCGACCTGATCTCGCAGGAGGTCGCCGACCAGGTCGGCAAGTGCTGGGGGCTCGGCTCCGACACCACGAAGGACCCCGGCCCCTGGGAGGGCGAGCAGCGCAACATGTGGAAGCCGACCCAGGTCGAGAACCTCTGGTTCCACGGCGGCAACCTGCACCAGTCGCGCCACTACTCGCTCTACCTCGCGCTGCAGCTCAAGGCGCGCCACGAAGGGATCCCCACCCCGGTCTACGCGCTGCAGGAGGTGCACCACCTCGGGTGATTCTCATTGCGGTGCGTAGCTGACCAGGACGCTCTCCGAGCCGTCGAACCGGCGTACGTCGAGCAGCCGCAGGTCGGTCTGTGGGACGCCCGCGAACGCGTGGGTGTCGCCGGCCACCACCTTGGGCCCGACCAACAGGTGCAGCTCGTCGACGAGCCCGTGGGCGAGCAGGTCGCCCCAGAGGGTGCGGCTGCCGTAGACCACCGCGTCGCCGCCCTCCCGCTCTCGCATCCGGGCGACGTGTGCGTGGGCCTCGGCCCTCCTGACGATGGTGGTCTGGTCGTGCCAGGCGCCGGTCTCGGCCTCGGTGATGGTGTCCGAGACGACGGTGACCGGGATGCCGTCGGCGTACCGCTGCGCGATGTAGCGGTGACCGTCCGGACGGTCCTCGACCCCGACCTCTCCGGGCCAGAAGCCGACCATCCCGCGGTACGTCGTAGCGCCGAAGAGGATGGAGTCCGCGGCGCGCAGCCGCTCGGCGTTGTGGGAGTCGAACGCCAGGTCCATCGGCATGGCCATCACGTCACCGCCGGGGCCCTCGGTGTAGCCGTCCAGGCTCAGCATGTTGACGACGACGATCTTGCTCATCTCGGTTGCTCCTCTGTGATGGTGGTACCTACACAGGTGCAGAGGACGGCAGAGGGGTCGAACTCATCGGTCCGACAGGAATCTGTTCACGATGTCCGGATCGACGAAGGCCTCGATGTGGGAGACCAGCCCGTCGCGGAAGGCGATCGCGTTGACCGCTCCGAGCTGCCACTCGCCTTCGAGCAGCAGCCGGCACACGAAGCCGGGCTGCCCGTTGACGGTGCGCGGCTCGAGCCGCCAGGGCGCCTCGAACATGCGTTCCGTGATGAAGCGGAGCACCATCTCCCGGCCGTCGAACCACGCCGGCAGCGGTGGCATCGTGAACCGCACGTCCTCGGCCAGGAGCGCCGCCATCCGGTCCACGTCGGCGGCCTCCCAGGCGCTCACGAACTCGTCGAGCAACCGGCGTACGCCGTCCTCGCCGAGGGCTGCGAGCTCCGCCTGCTGGCTCCGTCGACCGCTGGGGCCGTGGGTCCGCTCCTCCATCGAGGCGCGGGCGCGCTGCAGGGCGCTGTTGACGCTCGGTACCGAGGTGTCGAGCAGCTCGGCCACCTCGGCCGCCGAGAACTGCAGCACCTCACGCAGGAGCAGCACCGCGCGCTGCGTGGCGGGCAGGTGCTGGAGCGCGGCGACGTAGGCGAGCTCGACGCCCTCGCGCCGGGCGTAGGCCGCCTCGGGGTCACCGGAGTCGTCCGGCTCGTCGGCCCAGGGCTCGACGAACAGGTGCTCGGTGTCGGGGTCGCCGAGGTCCGCCGTCTGGGTGAAGCCCGGACCGAGGTCGGCGGACAGCACCCGCGTGGGCCGGCGCGCGGCCTGCTTGAGACAGGCGTTGGTGGCGATCCGGAACAGCCAGGTGCGCACCGAGCTCCTGCCCTCGAAGCCGGCCCACCCGCGCCACGCACCGACCAGCGCCTCCTGCAGTGCGTCCTCGGCGTCGTGGGGCGAGCCGAGCATCCGGTAGCAGTGCGCCAGCAGCTCGCGACGGTGGGTGGCGACCGCCACGTCAAACTCGGTTGAGTTCAACTGCACTTCAACTCCTAGTCTCGACTCGTGACCCTGACCGCCCGCCCCCAGACTGTCCCGGTGACCACGCCGCTCCTCGCCCCGGCGTACCGGTGGGCCACGATCGGGATGGTCAGCCTGATCTTCCTGGCGGCGTTCGAGGCGCTCGCGGTCACGACGATCATGCCGTCGGTCAGCGCGGACCTGGACGGCCGGGCGTGGTTCTCGGCGGCGTTCTCGGCGACCCTCGCCGCCAGCGTGGTCGGGATGGTCGCGGGCGGGCTCTGGTCGGACCGGAGTGGGCCGCGACTGCCGCTGCTGACCTCGGTGGTGGTGTTCGCGGGCGGGCTGCTGCTCGCCGGCCTGGCGCCCGGGATCGAGCTCTTCGTCGCCGCGCGGTTCCTGCAGGGGCTCGGTGGCGGCGCGATGACCGTGGCGCTCTACGTCGTGGTCGCGCGGATCTACGCACCGATCGACCACCCGCGGATCTTCGGCGCCTTCGCGGCGGCCTGGGTGATCCCGTCGATGGTGGGGCCGAGCGTGGCGGGCGTGGTGCAGGAGGCGTTCGGGTGGCGCTGGGTCTTCCTCGGGGTCGTGGCGCTGGCGGTGGGAGCCACGCTCATGCTCCTGCCCGGCCTGCGCCGGCTCATCGACAACCCGGAGCCGTCGTCGGTCGCGACGAAGGGCCGGCTCGCGCTCGCCGTCGTGGTGGCGGCCGCCGTGGTCGCGCTCGACATCGCCGGGCGCGGCTCGGCCACGGTCGGCTTCGGGGCCGCGGCCGTCCTGCTGGTGGTCGTGCTGCTCGCCGTCCGCCCCCTGCTGCCGCCCCACACGCTGACGGGTGGCCGCGGCCTGCCGGCCGTCGTGCTCCTCCGCGGCGCCATCGCGGCGACGTTCTTCTCCTCCGAGATCTACCTGCCCTACCTCCTCCAGGAGCACTACGACGTGCCGCCGTGGCTGTCCGGGGCGACCCTGACCGTCGGCGCGCTCGGCTGGGCCGGTGCCTCGCAGGTGCAGGCCCGGCTCGGCGCCAGGTTCGACCACCACGCCGCCCTGCGGGTCGGTGCCGCGCTCCTGCTGGCCGGCATCGCCGGCGAGCTGGCGGCCACCGCGCTCCAGACGACGCCGCTCCTCATCGGTGCGGCCTGGGTGCTGGCCGGGGCCGGCATGGGGCTGATGTTCCCGCGGATCTCCGCGGTCGTCCTGGCGGCCTCGTCCGAGCGCGACCAGGGCCGCAACAGCGCGGCGATGTCGATCTCGGACGCGGTGGGTGGTGCGACCGCCATCTCGCTGACCGGCCTGGTCTTCACGACCGTCGGCCCCGCCTCCGAGTGGGCGCCGTTCGTCGCCGTCCTCGTGCTCACCACCGCGCTGGCCGCCGGCGCCCTGCTGGTCTCGCGCCGCACGGCCTGACTAGAACACGTTCTGGTTTGATGGGCCGATGAGCGAGGGTCGGTTCAGTGCCGAGGAGATCGCCGAGGCGTACGCCGCCGTGCACGCGCGGGTGGAGGGCTACGTCGACGCCGGCGACTGGGACGGTTTCGCCGACAACTTCACCGAGGACGCGGTCTACGTGGAGCACGCGTTCGGCACCTTCCGCGGTCGCGACGCGATCCGGGCCTGGTCGGTGCCGACGATGACGACGTTCCCGGGCGGGATCATGACCGGCTTCCCGCTGGCCTGGCAGGTGGTCGACGCGCCGACCTCCCGCCTGATCTGCGAGGTGCGCAACCTGATGCCCGACCCGGGCGACGGCACCCGCCTCGAGGAGCCGAACATCACGATCATGACCTACGCCGGCGACGGGTTGTTCTCGCGCGAGGAGGACGTCTACAACCCCCTGCGCTTCGCGCGGATGTCGGTCAGGTGGGCCCGGATCGCCGAGGCGCACGGCAACCTGAGCGACGAGGGCCGCGCCTACCTGCAGACCTACGGTGGTTGAGGAGGGCGTTCTGCACGCGTCTCGACACCCCTGGAGGCGAGGCCGGGCCCCAGCCCCGGCCCGCATGGCCCCGAGACGCGTCGCTCGGTCCCGAGCAGGCTCGAGGTCGGGCGACCTCGGATCTGGCAGGCTCGACCCATGAGAGGCGCGGTCAGGCGGATCGGCCTGGAGATCGTGGGCTGGACACTCGTGGTCGCCGGCATCGCCGCGCTGATCCTGCCCGGACCCGGGCTGCTGATGATCGCGGGCGGGATGGTCGTCCTCTCCCAGCAGTACGAATGGGCCGAGCGCCGCGTCGAGCCGATCAAGCGCGAGGCGCTCAAGGGCGCCGCCAACTCCGTCGAGACCTGGCCGCGGATCATCGCGACGTTCACGATGTTCCTGCTCATCGTGGCCGCCGGTGTCCTGTGGTTCGTCGGACCGCCGGTCCCCGAGTGGTGGCCGATCGGAGACAGGTGGTGGCTGCCCGGCGGCAAGGCCACGAGCATCTCGCAGTTCCTGTCGGCGCTCATCGTCCTCGTGCTGCTCGTGTGGAGCTATCGGAAGTTCCACGGCAACCCCGAGGCGGTCGCGGAGATCGAGGCGGCCGCGGCGGCCGACGACGACCGCGAGCACTTCTTCGGCGACTGACGCCCCCGCACGGCGTCGGCGCCGCCGCATAGGGTCGCGCTGTGGTGCTCCACCTCCACCGCGCCCCGCGGACCGACCTGCTCGCCGACGCCCTCGGCGAGCTGCTCGCGACGCCGCTGGACGACCCGTTCGCCCAGGAGGTCGTGGTGGTGCCGGCCAGGGGCGTCGAGCGGTGGCTCACGCAGCGGCTGTCGCACCGGCTCGGCACCGGCCCGCGCGGTGGTGACGGCGTCTGCGCAGGGGTGCGGTTCCTCCAGCCCGTCTCGCTGGTGTCGCTGCTGCTGGGCCGCGAGCGCGACGACGCATGGGACCCCGACCGCATGGTGTGGCCGCTGCTCGAGACGATCGACGCCAGCCTCGGCGAGCCGTGGTGCACCGCGCTGTCGCTCCACCTCGGGCACGGCCGTGACGGCGAGGCCGGGGAGCTGCGCCGCAACCGCCGCTACTCGGTGGCGATCCGGCTGGCCCACCTCTTCTCGTCCTACTCCGCGCAGCGGCCGGCCCTGGTCACCGACTGGCGTGAGGGCCGCGACACCGACGGGGCCGGCACCGTGCTGCCCGACGACCTCGCCTGGCAGGCCGAGCTCTGGCGCCGGATGCTCACCCGGATCCCCGAGGACCCCCCCGACGTGCGACACCGGCGCACGCTCGAGCGGCTCGACGGCGGCGGTGACGGGCTCGACCTGCCTGCCCGGCTGTCGCTGTTCGGCCACACCCGCCTGCCCGTCACGGAGGTCGAGCTGCTGTCGGCGCTCGGCCGGCACCGCGACGTCCACCTGTGGCTGCCTCAGCCCTCGCCCTCGCTGTGGGAGGCGCTCAGCGACCTCGACGGCGTGGTCGCCCGCGACGACGACACCTCCGCCGACCGGGTGGGCCACGCGCTGCTCGCCTCGCTCGGCCGCGACGCTCGCGAGCTGCGGCGGACGCTGCGCACCGGGGGGTTCCCCGAGGGCGAGCCGGCGGGGGTCGCGCCCGGCGAGCCGGCCACTCTGCTCGGGTGGCTTCAGCACGACCTGCGCGCCAACCACGCACCCACGGTGGAGGAGCGGGCGACGCGTCACCTGCGCGAGGGTGACCGCAGCCTCCAGGTGCACGCCTGCCACGGCGCGGCACGCCAGGTCGACGTGCTGCGAGAGGTGCTGGTCGGGCTGCTGCAGGACAGCGCCGATGACGAGCAGCCGCTCGAGCCGCGCGACATCCTGGTCATGTGTCCCGACATCGAGACCTTCGCTCCGCTGGTGTCGGCCGGGTTCGGCCTCGCGCCCGCCGACGGGGCCGGTGACCCGGGCGGCGAGGTCGGTCACCCCGCCCACCTGCTGAGGGTCCGCCTGGCCGACCGGGCGCTCACCAGCACCAACCCGCTCCTCCAGCTGGCCGGCCGGTTGCTCGAGCTGAGCGGCGGCCGGGTGACGGCGTCCGACGTCCTCGACCTCGCCGCCAGTGCGCCGTGCCGGCGGCTGTTCGGCTTCACCGACGACGACCTCGACCGGCTGGGCCGCTGGGTGGCCGGCACCCACGTGCGCTGGGGGCTGGACGCCGCGTCGCGGCAGCGCTTCTCGATGGAGCGCTTCCCCAACAACACCTGGCGCTCCGGTCTCGACCGGGTGCTCCTCGGGGTCGCGATGGGCGGCGACGACCACCGCCACCTCGGGCGCGGGCTGCCTCTCGACGACGTCGGCAGCAACGAGATCGACCTCGCCGGCCGGCTGGCCGAGCTGCTCGACCGGCTCGGCGGCTGCCTGGCCGGGCTCGAGGCCGCCAACACCGTCACCGAGTGGATGGACGCCCTGCGCGGAGGAGTGCGTGGCCTCGCCGAGGTCGGCGGTGACGACGCATGGCAGCTGCCACAGCTGGAGCGCGAGCTGGCCCGGGCGGCTGCCTCGTCGTCGGCCGCCGGCGGTCCCGAGCTCAGGCTCGCCGACGTCCGCGCCCTGCTCGGCTCGCGGCTCGCCGGGCGGCCGACGCGCGCCAACTTCCGCACCGGCACGCTGACCGTCTGCACCATGGTCCCGATGCGGTCGGTGCCCCACCGGGTGGTCTGCCTGGTCGGTCTCGACGACGGGGTCTTCCCGCGTCGCGACACCGTCGACGGCGACGACGTGCTCGGCCGCCGCCCGCTCACCGGCGAGCGCGACCCGCGCTCCGAGGACCGCCAGCTGTTCCTCGACGCGCTGCTGGCGGCAACCGACCACGTCGTCATCACCTACACCGGCGCCAACGAGAGCTCCGGTGCCCGCCGGCCCCCCGCCGTACCCCTCGGCGAGCTGCTCGACGCCGCCGACCGCACCGCCGCGGAGCCGGTGCGCGAGGCGATCCTGACTCGCCACCCGCTGCAGCCCTACGACGCCCGCAACCTCAAGGGCGCCGACCCGGCCCGCGATCCGGCGGAGTGGGCCGACCCCGAGCTGCGAGGTCCGGTGCAGAGGCCGTTCAGCTTCGACCGGGCCGCGCTCGACGGCGCGACCTCGGCCTGGTCGGTGCGCCGGCTGCCGCCGCCGCTCCTCGACGGCCCGCTGCCCGACCGGCCACTGGAGGACGTGTCGCTCGCCGACCTCAAGGCCTTCCTGATGCATCCGGTCCGGTCCTTCCTGCGGGGCCGGCTCGACGTCTCCACGCCGTTCGAGCCCGACCAGCTCGGCGACGCGATCCCCGTCGACCTCAACCCGCTCGAGGTCTGGCAGGTCGGTGACCACCTGCTCCGCCAGGTCCTCGCCGGCGCCGACCCGGTCGCGGTGATGACCGCCGAGCAGCTCGGTGAGCGGCTGCCTCCGGGCGTGCTCGGCCGGACCACGCTGGAGAAGGTCGCTCAGGAGTGCCAGCAGCTCTGGACCCGCACCGCCGAGGTCCGCACCGGCCAGCGACGCTCCCTCGACGTCGAGGTCGACCTCGGTGGCGGGCGCCGGCTCACCGGCACCGTGCCCGACGTCTACGGCAACCGCGTGGTCTCGCTCGGCTACTCGCGCCTCAAGGCCAAGCAGCGGCTGCAGACCTGGGTCGACGTCCTGGCGCTCACTGCGTCGGTACCCGACGAGAGCTGGACCGGCCATGCCATCGGCCGCGAGCGCGCCGGCCCGCGCCGCGCGCTCACCGGCCCGCTCGACCACCGGGCGCTCGACTGGCTGCGCGACCTCGTCGAGCTGCGCGACCTGGGCCTCACCCGACCGCTCCCGGCCCCGGTCGCCACCGCGGCCGCGTGGGCCGACGGCCGAGCCCGCCAGCTGATGGGCCAGGACGTCTCCCCCTTCGTCACGGCCGCGCGCGAGTGGGAGACCGACAAGCACAGCGACTTCGGCTTCGACAAGGAGGACGCCGACTCCTACCACCGCAGGGTGTGGGGCGACTCCGTGACGCTGTCGGTGCTCGTCGACGCCGGCCTGGGCGACTATGCCTGGCGGATCTGGGAGCCGCTGATGACCGGCCAGGAGAGGGTCGCTCCCCTATGACGGATCTCCAGCCGTTCGACATCACGGCCGAGGACCTGCCGACCGGCACGGTCCTGCTCGAGGCCAGCGCCGGCACCGGCAAGACGTGGACCATCGGCGCGCTCGTGACGAGATACGTCGCCGAGGGACACGCCAAGCTCGACGAGATGCTGGTCGTGACGTTCGGCCGCGCGGCCAGCCAGGAGCTGCGCGAGCGGGTGCGCGCCCAGCTGGTCGAGGCCGAGCGGGTGCTGAGCGACGACCCGGCGGCCACGGCGGCGCTCGACCCGGGGCCGCCCTCCGAGCTGGTCCTGCTGCTCCGCCGCTGGGACGACGCACGCCGCCGCAACGGCCACCGGTGGGTCACCGAGGCCCTGGCCGGCTTCGACGCGGCGACGATCGCGACCACGCACCAGTTCTGCTCGCTGGTGCTCGACTCGCTGGGCGTCGCGGGTGACACCGACTCGCGCGCCCGGCTGGTCGAGGACCTCGACGAGCTGGTCAAGGAGACGGTCGACGACCTCTACCTCCGCGCGTTCGCGTTCGACGAGGGCGGCGCGGTGTTCGACTACGACGAGGCGCTGGCCATCGCCCGCGATGCGGTCAAGGACCCCCAGGCCAGGCTCGAGCCGGAGGGCGAGGACCGCACCACGCCCGCCGGTCGGCGGGTCAGCTTCGCGCGCGCGGTCCGCAAGGAGCTCGACCGGCGCAAGCGCCGGCTCGGGATCCTCTCCTACGACGACCTGCTCTCCCAGCTCCGCGACGCGCTGATGGTGCCCGACGGCGCCGCCGCCGAGCGGATGCGCCAGCGGTGGCGGATCGTGCTGGTCGACGAGTTCCAGGACACCGACCCGGTGCAGTGGGACGTCCTCCACCTCGCCTTCAACGGTCACGCCACGATGGTGCTGATCGGCGACCCCAAGCAGGCGATCTACGCCTTCCGTGGCGGCGACGTCGTCACCTACCTCGCCGCGGCCGAGACCGCCACGACCCAGCAGACCCTCTCGGTCAACTGGCGCAGCGACGCCCCGCTCGTCGCGGCGTTCGAGGCGCTGCTAGGCGGAGCAGAGCTCGGCGATCCGCGGATCGTGGTGCGCCCGGTCGAGGCGCACCACGACGGCAGCCGCCTCGTCGGGGCGCCCCAGGCCGCGCCGCTGCGGGTGCGGGTGGTCCGCCGCCAGGACCTCGGCAAGCGGTCCGGTGCCCTCACTGTCAAGGACGTGCGCCCGCGGATCGCCCAGGACCTCGCCCGCGACGTACGCCGCCTCCTCGCGTCGGGTGCCACCTTCGAGGAACGTCCGCTGCGGCCCCGCGACGTCGCGGTGATCTGCTACAAGCACGCCGACCTCGCCGACGCCCGGCAGGCGTTGCTCGAGGCAGGGGTGCCGGCGGTGATCGCCGGCGGCGGCAGCGTGTTCGCGACACCTGCGGCCGCGGAGTGGCTCACCCTGCTCGAGGCGCTGGAGCAGCCGCACCGCAGCGTCCGGGTGCGGTCGGCGGCGCTGACCTGCTTCTTCGGGCGCACCGCCGCCGAGCTCGACGCGCAGGGCGACGACCTCACCGACGACGTGGCCGAGACGCTGCGGGCGTGGGTCGAGCTGTTCACGACGCGCGGGATGGCGGCGGTCCTCGAGGCGGCGACCGTCGACGGGCTGCCCGCGCGGGTCCTGGCCGAGGTGGGCGGCGACCGCCGGCTCACCGACCTGCGCCACATCGGCGAGGCGCTCCACGAGGTCACCCTGACCGACCGGCACGGCCTGGTCTCGCTCCTCACCTGGCTGCGCGAGCAGGTCGCCGAGGCCAAGGAGGGTCGCGGCCTCGAACGCACCCGCCGCCTCGACTCCGACGCGGCCGCGGTCCAGCTGGTGACCATCCACGCCAGCAAGGGGCTCGAGTACCCGGTCGTCTACCTGCCCGCGATCAGCGACCGCTTCGTCGGTGACCCCAAGCGGCCGCGGTTCCACGACGCCGAGGGTCGGCGCTGCCTCAACGTCGGCCATGGCGGAGCCGACTGGTCCGACCACTGCCGTCGCTGGTCCGACGAGGAGGCGGGGGAGTGGCTGCGCCTGCTCTACGTCGCGGTCACCCGCGCGCAGTCGCAGGTGGTGTGCTGGTGGGCGCCGACCAAGAACGCCCTCGCCTCGCCGCTGCACCGCCTCCTCATGCGGGGCGAGGGCGCCAGCGCGGTCGAGGCGGCGCCGCCTCTGCCGAGCGACGACGAGGTGGTCGAGCTGTTCGCGAGGTGGAAGGAGCGTGGGGGCCCCGTCCCCGAGCCGGCGCACCCGGCCGACCTCGGCGACGAGCCGCCCGCGCCCGCGACCCCGGGGCTGGCGGTCCGCCGCTTCACGCGGACCGTCGACGCCGCCTGGCGCCGCACGTCCTACTCCTCGCTGAGCAAGGTCGAGACGGTCACCGGTGTCGCGGCCGGTGTCACCAGCGAGCCCGAGGTGGTCGGCAAGGACGACGAGCTGCTCGACGGGCTCGAACCGGCCGCGACGGCCGAGCATGCCGACGACGGGCTCGACGTGCCGTCGCCGATGGCCGCGCTGCCGGTCGGCGCGACGTTCGGGTCGCTGGTGCACGCCGTGCTGGAGCACGCCGACCCGGCTGCGACCGACTTCCGGGCCGAGCTGCTGGCCCACATCGACGACCAGCTCGGCTGGTGGCCGGTCGAGGTCGACCGCGAGGAGCTCGCCGACGCCCTCGTCTCGGTGTCCGACTCGCCGCTGGGGCCGGTGGTCGGTGCCTCGCTGCGCGAGATCCCGCTCTCCGACCGGCTGCGCGAGATGGACTTCGAGCTGCCACTGGCCGGTGGTGACGTGCGCGACGCGGCCCACGACGTACGCCTCGGCGACCTGGCGCCCCTGCTCGAGCAGCACCTCCCCGACGGTGACCCGGTCCGCCCCTACGCCGACGCGCTGCGCGGCCCGCTGGGCGCGCAGCCCCTGCGCGGCTACCTGACCGGCTCGGTCGACGTCGTGCTCCGGGTGCCCGGTCCGCGCTACGTGATCGTCGACTACAAGACCAACTGGCTCGGGCCGGTCGACGAGCCGCTCACCGCGCGGGCCTACCGGCCTGAGGCGCTCGACGAGGCGATGGGCCACTCCGACTACCCGCTCCAGGCGCTGCTCTACGCCGCGGTGCTGCACCGCTTCCTGCGCTGGCGCCAGCCCGGCTATGACCCGGAGCAGCATCTCGGAGGCGTGCTCTACCTCTACCTGCGCGGCATGTGCGGCCCCGACACCCCGTTGGTCGACGGGGCGCCGTGCGGGGTGTTCGCGTGGCGGCCGCCGGTGGCGCTGGTCGAGGCGCTGTCCGACCTGCTCGACGGACTCGTCCCGGCGGGGCGTGCCCGATGAGCGAGCTCTTCGAGCCGGTCAGCGAGGCCGACTGGCGGCTCACCCGGGGTGGCTCGGGGCTGCTGGCGGCGTTCAACTCCGAGCACCTGCTCAACGCCTCGGACGTCCACGTGGCCACCCGCATCGGGGAGCTGGGCGGTGAGACCGACGACCGGGTGCTCCTCGCCGTCGCGCTCGCGGTCCGCGCGACCCGGCGCGGTTCGGTCTGCCTCGATCTCGCCACCGCCCACGAGTCCGCGCCCGGGCTCACCTGGCCCGACCCGGCCGAGTGGCAGCGGGCGGTCATGGCCTCGCCGCTGGTCGAGGCGGGCGTGGTGCGATGGGACCTCGACCGTCTCTACCTCGACCGCTACCACCGGCTCGAGGCGCAGGTCTGCGACGACCTGCGGGCCCGCACCGAGCAGGCCGAGGTGCCCGTCGACGAGCTCCGGCTCGAGGACACCGCCGCGCTGCTCCGCGGACCCCACGTCAGCGAGCAGCAGCTGCGGGCCGCGATGAGCGCCGCGCGCCACCGCACCACGATCCTCACCGGCGGTCCCGGCACCGGCAAGACCACCACGGTGGCCCGGATGCTGGTGCTCCTGGCAGACCAGGCCGCGGCGCGCGACGAGACGCTGTCGATCGCCCTGGCCGCGCCGACCGGCAAGGCCGCCACGCGTCTCGAGGAGGCCGTCGAGGCCGGGCTGGCCGAGATCGCCGCGGCCTCGCCCGAGGCCCGCGAGGCCGCCGAGCGGGTGGGCCACCCACGGGGCGTGACCCTCCACCGGCTGCTCGGCTGGCGTCCCGACAACAGCACGCGGTTCCGCCACGACCGCGGCAACCGGCTGAAGTACGACGTGGTCGTCGTCGACGAGTCGTCGATGGTCGAGCTGACGATGATGGGCCGGCTGCTGGAGGCGCTGCGTCCGCAGGCCCGCCTGGTGCTGGTGGGCGACCCCGAACAGCTCACGTCTGTTGGCGCCGGCGCGGTGCTGAGCGACCTGGTCGAGGGCTACGGCTCCGGGCCGGGCTCACCGGTCGAGCCGCTCACGGAGAACTTCCGCAGCAACGAGGACATCAAGGCGCTCGCCGAGGCGCTCCGCACCGGCGACGAGGACGGCGTGCTCGACGTGCTCCGCACGCCGTCCGACCAGGTCGACTTCGTGGAGGTCTCCAGCGAGGCCGAGATGGAGGCCGCACTGCGCCCCGACTGCGAGGCGGCCGCGCTCCGCGTGCTCGAGGCCGCCGTGCGCGAGGATGCCCGGGCCGCGGTCGACGCGCTCGACCAGCACCGGCTGCTGTGCGCCCACCGCGAGGGTCCGACCGGCGTACGCCGCTGGAACCGGCATGTGGAGCGCTGGCTGTCCGAGCACCCCGGTGTCGAGCTCTACGACGAGTGGTACGTCGGCCGGCCGCTGCTGGTGACCAGCAACGACTACGCGCTCGACGTCTACAACGGCGAGACCGGCGTGGTCGTCCGGCAGGGCCAGCGTCGCCGTGCCTACATCTCGGGGTCCGACGGGCTCAAGGAGCTGGCTCCCGGCCGCCTCGACGCGGTCGAGACGATGCACGCACTCACCATCCACAAGAGCCAGGGCAGCCAGGCCAGGGCGGTCTCGGTCCTGCTGCCCGGCTCCGAGTCCCGGCTGCTCACCCGCGAGCTCTTCTACACAGCGGTCACCCGGGCCCAGGAGCGCCTGCGGGTGGTCGGCACCGAGGCCGCCGTCCGCCTCGCCGTCTCCACCCAGGCGCGACGAGCCACCCGGCTGCCCCAGCGCCTGCAAGGCCCGTCCGCACCCTGAGCGCTCGGAAACCTGCCTGTCACCTGGATCGCCTAGGGTCCTACGAGTGCCGTTCCTCCTCCGTGTCGAGCTGCCCGACGTCCCCGGATCGTTGGGCCGGGTCGCGACCGCGATCGGTGAGGCGGGGGGCGACATCGAGGCCATCGAGATCGTCGAGAAGCGCGACGGCACCGCGGTCGACGACGTGCTCCTCGAGATGCACGACGGTGCGATGCCCGACTCTGTGGTGTCGGCGTGCAACATGCTCGACGACGTCCGGGTCATGTGGATCAGCCGCTACGCCGCGGGCGGCAACATCTTCCTGGACCTCGAGGTGGTCGAGGAGCTGACGGCCGAGCCGGGCAAGGCCCTCGACCGGGTCATCGACCTGCTGCCGGTCGCGTTCCGCTCCGACTGGGCGATGCGGATCCACCGCAGCAAGGGCGTCGAACGGCACACCGACGCCGCCCCCACGGAGCTGCCGTTCGTCGACATCGAGAAGGCGGCCCGTCTCGAGGTCGACGGCGACGACGTCAACCTCTACGCCGGCGCTCGCATCGACGGCAACAACGTGGTCGTGATCGGCCGTCGCGGCGGGCCGGAGTTCGTCGACTCCGAGCTCGCGCGCCTCGGCCACCTGGTCAGCCTGGCCGCCTCGCTCGCCCGCCCCTGACGCTCGACCGCGACGGGCTCAGCTCGCGCGTTCGAGCAGGAAGACCGGGATCTCGCGGTCGGTCTTCTCCTGGTACTCGGCGTACGGCGCGTACTGCGCCACGCACCGCTCCCACCACTCCTCACGCTCGGCGCCCTCGGCCAGCCGGGCGACGTACTCGTGGGGCTCGGGGCCGTCCTGGAGGTCGACGTGGGGGTCGGCGAGGAAGTTGTGATACCAGGTCGGGTGGGTCGGGGCACCGCCCTGGGAGGCGACGGCGGCATAGACGCCGTCCTTCTCGACCCGCATGACCGGGTTCTTGCGCAGCTTGCCGCTCTTCGCCCCGACCGAGGTGATCACCACGATCGGCCACTCGGGGCGGCCGCGCAGGATGTTCGCCTCCTTGCCGCCGGACCGCTCGTAGGTCTCGACCTGGTCGCGGACCCACTCGGCGGGGCTGGGCTCGTATTCACCTTCAAGAGTCACGTCCGTCTCGAACGCCGTTCGCGGGGTCGTCATTCCCCGGCTCAGCGGACGCCGCGGATCCGGGTGACGAAGACCGAGCCCAGCACGCTGGCCAGGAAGGCCAGCAGGTAGAGGGCGAAGTAGCCGCTCGAGAAGCCGCTGCCCTCCGACTCGACCACGCCCCCGCCCCGCTCGACCAGCCACAGCAGCACGCCGGCCAGCACCGGGGCGACGACCTGGGGCAGCGCGTTGGCGATGTTGATGACGCCGAGGTCCTTGGCCCGGTCGACGGCGGTCGGGAGCACCTCGGTGATGAGGGCGAAGTCGACGGCGGTGTAGATGCCGTAGGCGCAGCCCATGACGACCGCGGCGGCCAGGGCCGCCGGCCAGCTCTGGCCGATGCCGAGCAGGGCGGCCGCGGAGCCGGACACCAGCCCCGACCAGATCACGAAGACCTTGCGCCGGCCGAGCCGGTCGCTCCAGGCGCCGAAGACGACCGCGGTCAGCACGAGCGTGAGCGCGTAGACGGCGGTCAGCACGAAGACACGGTCCTCGGCCTCGTCGGAGGTGTAGCCGACCACGTCCTGCAGGAAGTAGAGGAGGTAGAGCAGCCCCAGCGCGTTGCCGAGGTTGACCAGGAACCGGGTCAGCCAGGCCCACCCGAAGTCCGGGTGCAGCCGCGGCGAGATCCAGAACGACGCCAGGAACCGGCGTAGGTCGAACGGCGGCCGGGCCTCGGCCGGCAGCGCGAGGTCGCCCGACGACAGCGAGAAGGGCACCGCCAGCACCAGCAGCATCGCCGCGATGGTCAGGTAGCCGGCCGCGATGCTGCCCGTTGCCGCCGCGACACCGGTGCCGGCGACCACACCGACCGTCTGCGCCACCGCGACGATCCCGCCGATCCGGCCCCGTCGGCTGCTGGGCACCTGGTCGGGGATCATGGCGGTCACCGCGGCGAGCATCGCGTTGAGCGCCGCCTGGACGCCGCACCAGCCGAGCAGCATCACCGCGACGTTGGGCGCGACCGAGAGGACGGCGAGCGAGGCAGCGCCGCCGAGCGCTCCGCCGATGAGCCAGGGGAGGCGGCGCCCCGCGCGCAGCGTCGTACGGTCGGAGAAGGCGCCCGCGAGCGGGTTGCAGATCACCGAGACCAGCGCGCCGGCCCCGGTGACCAGGGCGAGCACCTGCTCCTTGTTCGCCGCATCCAGCACCTCGGCCTGCTGTGCCAGCAGCACCGAGATCGGGCCGAAGAAGCCGGCCCAGAGCCCCACGCTGGCCACGGCCAGCAGCGCGACCCATCGGGTGGGGGGTGCGACGGTGGGCTCCGCGAGAGCCGCGGGCGTGGCCGTCAGCGGAAGACGACCAGGTCGTAGGTGGTGTCGAAGAAGTCTCCGGTGCTGTTGGAGGGCGACCCCTCGTCGTAGCTGGCGGACGTGAGCGGCCCGGCGACGAGCGACCCGACCAGCGCCCCGGCCCGCAGCGCCGGAATCCGTCGGCTGAGCATGAGGCACAGTAGCGCCATGGCTGCGCTCGACGGAGTGTCCGAGACCTTCGATCCGGAGGCCTGGGGCGACGTCCCGGGCTTCGAGGACCTGACCGACCTCACCTACCACCGAGCCCGGGCGCACGGCACCGTCCGCATCGCGTTCGACCGGCCCGACGTGCTCAACGCGTTCCGCCCGCACACCGTCGACGAGCTGCTCCGCGTGCTCGAGCACGCGCGCACCACGAGCGACGTGGGCTGCGTGCTGCTCACCGGCAACGGGCCGAGCGAGAAGAACGGGAAGTGGGCGTTCTGCACCGGAGGCGACCAGCGGATCCGAGGCAGGACCGGATATCAGTACGCCGAGGGAGAGACGGCTGAGACCGTGGACAAGGCGCAGCTCGGACGGCTGCACATCCTCGAGTGCCAGAGGCTGATCCGGTTCATGCCCAAGATCGTCATCTGCGTGGTCCCGGGCTGGACCGCGGGGGGCGGCCACTCGCTCCACGTCGTCTGCGACCTCACCCTGGCCAGCGCCGAGGAGGCGCGCTTCAAGCAGACCGACGCCGACGTCGGCTCCTTCGACGGCGGCTTCGGGTCGGCGTACCTCGCCCGCCAGGTCGGCCAGAAGTTCGCCCGCGAGATCTTCTTCCTCGGCCAGGAGTACTCCGCCGAGGACGGCGTCCGGATGGGCGCGGTCAACCGCGCGGTCCCTCACGCCGAGCTCGAGGCCACCGCGCTGGAGTGGGGGCGGCTGATCAACGGAAAGTCGCCGACCGCGCAGCGAATGCTCAAGTACTCCTTCAACCTCATCGACGACGGCCTGGTCGGCCAGCAGCTCTTCGCCGGCGAGACCACCCGCCTCGCCTACATGACCGACGAGGCCCAGGAGGGCCGCGACCAGTTCCTCGAGAAGCGCGAGCCGGACTGGTCGCCGTACCCCTGGTACTACTGAACCGATGACCCGCTGGCAGCAGATCGCTCGCGAGACCGTGGGTGACGACTACGCGGAGAGGTACGCCGCGCGGTTCCGCGCGATGGCGGCCCGGGGCGAGGACACCCACGGTGAGGCGATGTTCGTCTCCGGGCTGGTCGGCCCTCCGGCGCGGGTGCTCGACGCCGGCTGTGGCACCGGCCGGGTCGCGATCCGGCTCGCGGGGCTCGGCTACGACGTGGTGGGGGTCGACGTCGACGCCTCGATGCTGGCCATGGCCCGCGAGGAGGCGCCGGAGCTGGACTGGCGGGTCGGCGACCTCGCGGAGCTCGACACCGGACAGCTCTTCGACGTCGTCCTGGTCGCGGGCAACACCGTCCCGCTGCTGGAGCCCGGCACCCTGGCGAGCACGGCGCGGCACCTCGCGGACCAGCTCGACGAGGCCGGGCTGCTGGTCTGCGGCTTCGGCCTCGACGCCGCCCACCTGCCCGGCGACTGTCCGGTCACGCCCCTCGCCGACGTCGACGCGGCGTTCGCGGCCGCCGGCCTCGAGCCGGTCGACCGCTTCTCCGCCTGGGACGGCACGCCGTATGACGAGGCCGGGGGCTACGTCGTCACCATCCACCGGCCACCACCCCCGCTGACCCACGAGGAGATGTCCCTGCCACCACGGTGACCGGGCAGCACGATGAGTGACCAGAGGTGGCGGGTCAGCGGGCGCATAGGGTTCGGGCGTGCTCCCTCTCGACGCCATGGTCGACCAGGATCTGTTCATCTGCCCGCGCTGCGGCAGCCCGGTGCGCCCGGCCGATGGTGAGTGGCACTGCGCCGGCGCGACGTGCGCGTTCGCGGACCAGCCGTTTCCGCTGGTGTCCGGCGTCCCGGCGCTGGTCGACTTCGAGGCCAGCGTGCTCGACGCCGACCGGTTGCGGGCGGTCGAGGGCGCCTCGGAGGTGCAGAGGTCGCGCTCGGCGGGACGACTTCGCCGGCTGCTTCACCCGGCGAACACCACGGCGCCGAGGAACGTGGCGCGGATGGAGGCGCTCCTCAAGGCCGACACCCCCGATCGCCACCCGCGGATCCTGGTGATCGGCGGTGGCACGGTCGGCGACGGCCTCGAGGAGCTCTACGACGACCCGGCGATCGACCTCATCTCCTTCGACGTCTACGCCAGCCGGGCGACGCAGTTCGTGGGCGATGGCCACTCGATCCCGCTGGCCGACGGCAGCGTCGACGGCGTCATCATCCAGGCCGTGCTCGAGCACGTGCTGGAACCGACGATCGTCGCCACCGAGATCCACCGGGTGCTCCGCACCGGAGGCATCGTCTACGCGGACACGCCGTTCCTCCAGCAGGTGCACGAGGGCGCCTACGACTTCACCCGCTTCACCGACAGCGGCCACCGCTTCCTCTTCCGTCGCTTCGAGCGGATCGACTCCGGCACGGTCGCAGGTGCGGGTACGGCGCTGCGCTGGTCGGTCGACTACTTCGTCCGCGCGCTGACCCGCTCGGTGCCGCTGGGCCGGATCGTCTCGCTGTGCTTCTTCTGGCTCAGCTACCTCGACCGGTTCCTCGACCCGAAGCACTCGGTCGACGCGGCCAGCAGCGTCTTCTTCCTCGGCCGCAAGACCGAGGCACCGATGACCGGGGCGGACATCATCGACTACTACCAGGGCGGCATGTAGGCAGTGGCCTCCGGTGGTGGCGACTGATGAGGATCGTGGTGCTGACCGGCGCCGGCATCTCGGCCGAGAGCGGTGTGCCGACGTTCCGTGACGCCGACGGGCTCTGGGAGGGCCACCGGGTCGAGGACGTCGCCACGCCGGAGGCCTACGAGCACCAGCCCTCGGTGGTGCACCAGTTCTACGACGCGCGCCGGGCGGCGCTCTCCGGTGTCGAGCCCAACGCCGCCCACCGGGCCCTGGCCCGCCTGGAGGACGAGGTCGGCGACGGCCTCCTGCTGATCACCCAGAACATCGACGACCTGCACGAGCGCGCCGGCTCCAGGCGCGTGCTGCACATGCACGGGGCCCTGCGGTCCGCGCTCTGCCGGGGCTGCGGCAGCCGCGTCGAGTGGGAGGGCGACCTCGGCGACCTCCCACCCTGCCCGTCGTGCCACCTGACCGAGCTGCGGCCCGACGTCGTCTGGTTCGGCGAGGTCCCTTACGAGCTGGACCGGATCTTCACCGCCCTCGAGTCCGCCGACCTGTTCGTGTCGATCGGCACCTCGGGTGCGGTCTACCCCGCGGCCGGGTTCGTGCAGGCCGCGGCGGCGTACGGCGCCCGCACGCTCGAGCTCAACCTCGTCCCGAGCGACGGAACCCACTTCTTCCAGGAGGCCCGGCACGGGCTCGCGGGGGTGCTGGTGCCGGCCTGGGTCGACGAGCTCCTCGGCTGAGCTGTCACATCCGGAGGCGCGCGCGGCTCCCGTGGTGCCTCGAGGCCGACCGAGACCGACGGTCTCCGTGGCCACGAGCCACGCCGGGAATCCGCGCCTCGACAGGTCTCCGGCTACGGTTCCGGCATGAATCGGCTGCTCGGACTGGTGACCGTCCTCGTGCTCGCCCTCGGCGTCAGTGCGGTCCCCGCCGGAGCCGGGGCGTCGGTCTGGGAGCCACACCCCGCGGCGAAGCGGAAGGCGCCCTCGCGGACCCAGTGGCTCACCGATGTGAGGACCGCGATGCTCGGGTCCGCCGGCTACGCACGCCAGCGGGTGGCCGCGAAGGCCTCCGACGAGCAGCTCGCGGTCAACTTCGACATCGACAACACCGTGATCGCGACCTACTACAACGGCGGTGGCGCGATCCCGCGGATGCTGCGGTTCGCCAAGCTCCTCGACAAGCTCGGCGTGGCCGTGGTCTTCAACACCGGCCGGGTCGCCAGCCAGCACGACCGCACCGTCGCCCAGCTCACCCGGTCCGGCTTCCCCGTCGACGCGGTGTGCCTGCGCGCCAAGGGGGCGACGCTGCCGGTCGGCAAGCAGACCTGCCGCGACCGGTTCATCGAAGAGGGCTACACACTCATAGCCAACGTGGGCAACAACAACACCGACTTCGTCGGCGACGGCTACGAGCGGGCGTTCAAGCTGCCCAACTACGGCGTCCTCGGCTGACCGGTCAGCCCCTGGCGATCCGCTCGCGGATGATCGCGTCGAGCCGCTCGAGGTCGTCGGCCAGCCCGATCTTGGGCGCGAACTCGTGCACCACGTGGATGAACATCTCGCCCGACTCGATGATCCGCGGGTCCATGTGGCCGAACACCTCGAGCGCGACCACGCCGTAGAGCGTCGTCCAGCCCTGCTGGTAGAGCCAGACCAGCCCGCGGTCCTCCATGGCCAGGTCGTCGACCTTGGCGGGGATCAGCGGGTCGGAGACCGACTCGCGCACCGCGGGCGGCAGGTCGTCGAGGGCCGGGATCGCGTGGTGGTTGTGCTCCCACAGCGCACGCATCTGGCCGGTCATGAGGTGGCCCGAGCTCGACATGGTGAGCAGCTCGCGGCGCACGCACTGCGCGTCGGCGATGGGGTTGGCGAAGGCGAGGGTGAACTCGCGTGGGTTGCCCAGCGCCCACATCCGGAACTCGGTCACCGACGCCACCAGCCGGCCGGCGTGGTCGTCGGCGGGCAGCAGCTCGGCCGCGGCCGCGAACGTCGCGGTGGCGGCCTTGTCGATCTCGAACGCCACGATGTCGACGAGCTCCTGATAGCTGCCGACGTAGCGGTAGAGCGCCGGCGGGGTCATCCCCATCCGCCCCGCGACGGCGCGGAGCGACAGCTCGGCGCCCTCCGCCAGCAGCTCGCGCGAGGCGCGGGTGATCTCGGCGTACGTCGCCTCGCGCTGCCGCTCGCGCCGCGTCTGCGGCACCTCGCCAGTGGTCTGCACCTCGGTGCTCAATTCGTCCTCCAGTCGGTTGACAGTGGAAGTTTACACCGTTTACGGTGAACACCGTTCACAAACTTTACATACATCACGAAAGTTGTGGGGTGTCACTATGATCGAGCGCTGGGGAGCATTCGTCGCACGCCGGGCCCTGGCCGTGCTGTTGGCCGGGGTCGCGGTGACGTTCGCCGCCGCCACCTACGGGCTCGGGGTCTTCGACCACCTGTCGCTGGGTGGCTTCGACGACAAGAGCTCCGAGTCCGCGCGGGAGCTGCAGGCCGAGCGCGACACCTTCGGCAACCAGAACATCGACGTCGTCGCGATCTACACGAGCAACGACCTCGTCGCGTCCGACCCGGAGTTCCAGACCGACGTGGAGCAGATCGTCTCGGGCCTCACGCCCGACACCACGACGAGCGTCATCCCCTACTACGACGCGCCGGCCGACGCCGGGCTGGTCAGCGGGGACGGCCACTCCGTCCAGGTGCTGATCTCGCTCCAGGGTGAGAGCCAGGACGACTACCTGGCCAACTACGACGACCTCTCGCCGTCGCTCGAGGCTCCCGAGTCGAGCGGCCTGCAGACCGACGTCACCGGCGCGTTCGCCGTCTACAGCGACGTCAACGAGATCACCAGCGAGGACCTCGCCCGCGCCGAGACGATCTCGATGCCGATCGTGGTGATCCTCGCGCTGCTGATCTTCGGCAGCCTCGTCGCCGCGTCGATGCCCGCCCTGGTCGGGCTCGTCGCGATGGTCGGCGCCATCGCCGTGGTCCGGGTCATCACCAACTTCACCGAGGTCTCGATCTTCTCGATCAACGTCATCTCGCTGCTCGGCATCGGCCTGGCCATCGACTACGCGCTGTTCGTCATCAGCCGCTTCCGCGAGGAGCTCGCGCTGCTCCCGGCCGACGACCCGGACGCCGCGTCGATCGCGGTCCGCAAGACCATGTCGACAGCCGGACGCACCGTGCTCTTCTCCGGACTCACCGTCGCGGCGGCGCTGTCGAGCCTGCTGATCTTCCCGCAGGCGTTCCTCAAGAGCATGGGCTACGGCGGTGTGGCCGCGGTGCTGGTGGCCATGGTGGCCGCGCTCACCGTGCTGCCCGCGACGCTGAAGCTGCTCGGCCACCGGGTCGACGCCGGCCGGCTGCCCTGGCGTCGCCACCGGCCGGTCGTCGTCGACGACGAGCACGGCCGCTGGGCCGCCCTGGCGCGCGGCGTCATGCGCCGGCCGTGGCTGGTCATCGTCGGCACCGTCGCCGCGCTGCTGCTGATCGCCTCACCGTTCCTCGGCGCCAAGTGGGGCAGCGTCGACTACCGCGTGCTCCCCTCCGACGCGCCCGCCCACGTCGCCGCGGACAAGCTGTCCGACTTCGGCCCCGAGACCTCGACCGCGCAGCTGCTGGTCAGGGGCGCCTCCGAGGCCGATGTGGCGGCGTACGCCGACGAGGTGGCGGCGCTCGACGGCGTCACCGGCGTGCGGCCGGTGGTGTCCGAGGGCGACGCGACCCTGCTGCGGGCCACGTGGGCCGGCAACAGCCAGAGCGAGGACAGCCAGGTGCTGGTCGAGGCGATCCGTGACGTCCAGCCGGCCTCCGGCGAGGTCCTGGTCGGTGGTCTCAGCGCCGACACCGTGGACCTCATCGACTCGGTCGGTGCCCATCTTCCGTGGATGGGGCTGATCGTGGCCCTGGTCATGCTGGTGCTGCTGTTCGTCGCGTTCGGCTCGCTGGTGCTGCCGGTCAAGGCGGTGGTGATGAACCTGTTCTCGATCACCGCGTCGTTCGGCGTCGTCACCTGGATCTTCAGCGACGGCCACCTGTCCGGGCTGCTGGGGTTCACCCCGCAGGGCTTCCTCGACGCCACCAACCCGATCCTGATGCTCGCCATCCTGTTCGGCCTGTCGATGGACTACGAGGTGTTCCTGCTCTCCCGGGTCCGCGAGCAGTGGGATCGCACCGGCAACAACGACCTGGCGGTCGCGACCGGCGTACAGAAGACCGGCCGCATCATCACCAGCGCGGCGGTGCTGCTGGCCGTCGTGATCGGCGCGTTCGCGCTGAGCGGCATCGTGTTCATGAAGATGCTCGGCATCGGCATGCTCGTCGCGCTGCTCATCGACGCGACCGTCGTTCGCGCCCTGCTGGTCCCGGCCACCATGAAGCTGCTCGGCCGCGCCAACTGGTGGGCCCCCGGCCCCCTGGCCCGCTGGTGGGAGCGCCACGGCTTCCGCGAGAGCGACGACGCCGGCTCGGGAGACCCCTCCCGCGAACCCGAGCCGGCGGCCGTCTAGCGATAGTCCCTGACGTTCTGGCATCCCGACCGGCGTGTCCGTGGTCAGAACGTCAGGGACTATCGGGCCCCTGCGGTCAGGGCACCAGCACGAAGCGACCCCGGACTCCGCCCTCGGCCAGGGCGCGGTGAGCGTCGGCGGCCTCGGTGAGGGGGAGTACGGCGGCCACGCGGGCGGGGAGCTCGCCGGAGGCGGTGCGCTCGAGCAGGCCGACCGTGCGGGCGCCGTCCGGCACGACGCCGACGGCACGTACGTCGACCCCGCGCTCGCTCGCCGGGACCATCGACGTCTGGACACCGACGAACCGGCCGCCGTCGCGGACCAGCGCGACCGCCTGCTCCTGCAGCACCGCCGGGTCCGCGACCGCGTCCCAGCCGCCGCTCGGCTCGGTGATGACCTCGGCGCCGAGGCCGCGGACGAACTCGGCGTCGGTCGCCCGGGCGAGCCCGGTGACCCGCCAGCCGCGCTCGATCGCGAACGGCACGACGTAGCCGCCGACCGCACCGGCCGCGCCGGTGACCAGCAGGGTGCGCCCCTCGCCGTCGCCGAGGATGTCGACCAGCTGCGCCGCGGTCAGGGCGTTGAGCGGCACGGTCGCCGCCTCGACCAGGTCGAGCCCGTCCGGCACCACGGCGACGTCGGCGGCTGGCAGCACGACCTGCTCGGCGTAGGTGCCGAAGTCGCGGTCGAAGCCGCCGACCAGGCCGGCCACGCGGGTGCCCGGCGCCACGTCGACGTCGGCCGCGGACTCGAGGACGGTGCCGGAGAAGTCCCAGCCGAGG
Source organism: uncultured Actinomycetota bacterium (assembly GCA_963830145.1). Lineage (GTDB taxonomy): Bacteria > Actinomycetota > Actinomycetes > Propionibacteriales > Nocardioidaceae > Nocardioides. The sequence continues at coordinate 54,800 of CAWHLI010000031.1, read as the reverse complement.
CCGGTGTGCTCGGGCTGGTCGATCAGGCCGAAGCCGTGCAGGACCCCGGCGGCCACCACGAGGTCGACGGGGTTCACGGTGGCGGCGGCCACCGCGACGCGGATCTGGCCGGGGCAAGGGCGACGACGGGCACGTCGACGTACTCGATCGCGTCGGGCTCACCGGGTGCGGTGACGACGGCGGCGCGGAAGGTGCTGTTCTGGCTGCCGGGGGTGCTCTGCGTGGTCATGGGCGTCCTCCATCGAAGATTGCGGTCTGCTGTCACCCGCCGGAACAATCGGCCTCGCCCGCGCGCTTCCCGTTGGAGAGCAGGCACCTGAAAGTGCGTAACCCACCCCGAGGAGGCCGACCGTGCCCACCATGACCGCGGCCCAGCGCCGCGCCGCCGAGAAGGCGGACTACGACGTGTTCCTGGCTCAGTGCCCGAGCCGCCAGCTCCTCGACCGCGTCTCCGACAAGTGGGCGGCGCTGGTGCTGGTCGGCCTCGAGGACGGGCCGCAGCGCTACTCCGAGCTCGCGCGCCGGATCGCGGGCGTCAGCCAGAAGATGCTGACCCAGACCCTGCGCACCCTCGAGCGCGACGGGCTGGTCACCCGGACGGTCACCGCGACCGTGCCCGTGACGGTGACCTACGAGCTGACCGCGCTCGGCCACTCGCTCCAGGCGGTCATGCGCGAGCTGAAGAACTGGGCCGAGTCGCACATGGCGGCCGTCCTGGAGGCCAGGGCCTCCTATGATGCGCTCCCATGAAGCCCTCCCCGTTCCGCCCGCTCGCCGCGCTCTCACTCACCGCGGTCCTGGTGCTGGCGGCCGGATGTGGCGGCAAGGACGAGGACGGCGGCGCCAGCGACTTCGCCAAGCAGTCCGGCGACAAGATCGCGGGCATCGCCAAGGCCGACATGAAGGATCTCGAACAGGTGAGGTTCAGCGGGGACATCACGTCCGACGGCGACAAGGTCACCCTCGACGTGCAGGCCAGCTCGGCCGGTGACTGCACCGGCTCCATCGGGCTCGGGGGCGGGAGCGCCGAGATCCTGGCCAAGGACGGCACCAGCTGGTTCAAGCCCGACGAGGACTTCTGGCGCGCGAACGCCGGCGACACCGCCGACGCGGTCATCGCGGCGGTCGGGGACAAGTGGGTGCTCGACACCGACTCGAACTTCTCGCAGTTCTGCGACCTCGACGCCTTCTTCGACAACCTGTTCAAGGACGACGAGGGCGCCGGCAAGTACACGGTCACCGGCACCGACGAGGTCGACGGCGACGACGTGGTGAAGGTCGAGCAGCAGGACGACAAGGGCACGTCGGTCGGCTACGTGCTCGTCAAGGGCGACCACTACCTCGTCAAGCTCGAGCGCACCGAGGGTGACGAGCCCGGCCACATCGACTTCAGCGACTTCGACGACGAGTTCGACGTCACTGCTCCGGCCGACGACGAGGTCATCGACCTGAGCACGCTGCAGTAGCGCTCGCTACCCGCGCGACGACGCCGCCGCGACGGACGCCGCGACCGAGTGGTCGACCTCCGTGGCGGGTACGACGTACTCGCGCAGCACCAGCACGCTGTTGTCCTTGATCGTCACCTGCGCGCCGGCGGCCAGCGCCTCGAGGCCGTCGGGGTTGCCGCCGGTGTCGATGTAGACGTCCCACGACTCGGCGTACTCCGTCGGCGGCAGGGTGATCGTCGACTCGCCGTCGGCGTTGAAGTAGAGCAGGAAGTGGTCGTCGACGATGGTGCCGCCGCGGTCGTCGGCGCCGGCGATGCCGTGGCCGTTGAGGTACATGCCGATGGCCTGGCTGCCGCCGGTCCAGTCGGCGTCCTCCATCGGCCGCCCGTCGAGGTGCAGCCAGACGATGTCGTTGAGCCGCTCGGCGCCGGCCGGCCCGGTGTGCACCGTGTTGCCGGTGAAGAAGCGCCGCCGCCGGAACGTCGGATGCTGGCGGCGCAGGTCGATGAGCGCGGCGGTGAACTCGATGAGCGGCTGGTCGGCGTCGTCCCAGTGCACCCAGCTCAGCTCGCTGTCTTGCGCGTAGGTGTTGTTGTTGCCCTGCTGGGTGCGGCCGAGCTCGTCGCCGTGGAGGAGCATCGGCGTGCCCTGGCTGAGCAGCAGCGTGGCGAGGAAGTTGCGCTGCGCGCGTGAGCGGAGGGCGAGGATTCCGGGGTCGTCGGTCGGGCCCTCGGCGCCGTGGTTGAACGAGCGGTTGTGGCTCTCGCCGTCGTTGTTGTCCTCGCCGTTGGCCTCGTTGTGCTTCTCGTTGTAGGAGACGAGGTCGCGCAGGGTGAACCCGTCGTGCGCGGTCACGAAGTTGATCGAGGCGACGGGTCGACGCCCGGTGTGCTCGTAGAGGTCGGCGGAGCCGGCCAGCCGGGAGGCGAACTCGCCGAGCGACGGCTCGCCGCGCCAGAAGTCGCGCACCGTGTCGCGGTAGGCGCCGTTCCACTCGGTCCACTGCGGCGGGAAGCCACCGACCTGGTAGCCGCCGGGGCCGATGTCCCAGGGCTCGGCGATCAGCTTCACCTGACTGACGACCGGGTCCTGCTGGACGAGCTCGAAGAACGTCGCGAGCCGGTCGACGTCGTAGAACTCGCGGGCCAGGGTCGAGGCGAGGTCGAAGCGGAAGCCGTCGACGTGCATCTCGGTCACCCAGTAGCGCAGCGAGTCCATGATCAGCTGGAGGGAGTGCGGGTGCCGGACGTTGAGACTGTTGCCGGTGCCCGTGTAGTCCATGTAGTAGCGCTGGTCGTCCTCGACCAGGCGGTAGTAGGCCGGATTGTCGATGCCCTTCATCGAGAGCGTCGGTCCGAGGTGGTTGCCCTCGGCGGTGTGGTTGTAGACCACGTCGAGGATCACCTCGATGCCCGCCTGGTGCATGGTCTTGACCAGCGTCTTGAACTCCTGCACCTGCTGGCCGGGCTGGCCCTGCGTCGTCTGGCCGCCTCCCGCGGCGTACGACGCGTGGGGGGCGAAGAAGCCGAGGGTGTTGTAGCCCCAGTAGTTGCGCAGCCCCCTGTCGAGCAGCGTGCTGTCCTGGATGAACTGGTGGACCGGCATCAGCTCGATGGCCGTCACGCCCAGCCGCTTCAGGTGGCTGGTGACTGCGGGGTGGGCGAGGCCGGCGTAGGTGCCGCGCAGCTCGGCGGGGACCTCGTCGTGCAGCTGGGTCATGCCCTTGACGTGGGCCTCGTAGATGACCGACTCGTTGTAGGGGACGTCGAGGCGGCGGTCGCCCTCCCAGTCGAAGAACGGGTTGATCACCACGCCCTTGGTCATGTGCGGGCCGGAGTCCTCGTCGTTGCGCGACCCCTCGTCGCCGAAGGTGTAGCCGAACAGGCTGGGGTTCCACTCGATGTCGCCCGTGGTGGCCTTGGCGTAGGGGTCGAGCAGCAGCTTGGCGGGGTTGCAGCGCAGCCCCTGCTCGGGCTCCCACGGCCCGGTCACCCGGTAGCCGTAGCGCTGGCCGGGCTGCACGCTGGGCAGGTAGCCGTGCCAGACGTAGGCGTCGACCTCGGTGAGCTCGACCTGGGTCTCCTCGCCGTCGGCGTCGAAGAGGCACAGATGGATCGCCTCAGCGGCCTCGCTGAACAACGCGAAGTTGGTGCCGCTCCCGTCGAAGGTCGCCCCGAGCGGATAGGCGCGTCCCGGCCAGATCTCCATTGGATCGATCAAAGCACAGGATGCCGGCAACGCGGGCCTCGGTCACCCCTTTGCGCTGACGCGCGGGCGGCCGGGTCGTCTGGGTCAGGGTGACGTCGAAGCGTCCGAAGCCCTCACAAATGGGCCCGGCATCGCTTACGGTCTCGGGGTGAGCCTCAGCACCCGTCTCCGAGTCCTCGCCGCGCTCGTCGGCCTGGTCGCCCCTCTCTCCCTGGGCCTGGCGTCCGACGCCGGGTCCGCCGCGCCTGCCGCGCCTGCCGCCAGCCAGCAGGAGCCCGTGCAGCGCTACATCACCGCGCTGGTCAACAAGAAGACCGTGAAGAAGGGCCGGAAGGTCACCATCGCCGGAGGGGTCCAGGCACCCGACACCCCGGCCTGCTTCGCCGGCGTCGTGCTCACCCTCGAGCGCTCGACCAAGGGCGCGATCTACAAGGTGATCGACTCGGTCACCACCGACGCCAGCGGCGCCTACTCGGTGAAGGCGAAGGTGACCAAGAAGTCGCGGTTCCGGCTCTCCGCTCCGGCGACCGAGGGCTGCTCCTCGCTCTCCTCGCCGCCGCGCACGGTCAACGTCGCGCAGTAGGGCTTCGCTGGCCGCCGGGGCTGAAGAGCGGGGCGCCGCCGCCGAGGACGACCGGGCGGACGATCACGTGGTACTCATCGACCAGATGCAGGCCGGCCGGCGGGCACAGCGGCGGTCGCAGACCTCTTGCGATGACCCGAGCCCAGCCTTGCCTTGGTTGCCCGGGCCCACGCCGGGCAGACACGATCTGCCCATGACCACCGACGACGCCTCAGAAGACACGGGGGGCCTGTCGACGCTCGCGGCGGGGCCGCACGAGGGCGAGCCGCACGAGGGTGGGCTCAACAACCGGCTGAACTGGCTCCGGGCGGGCGTGCTGGGCGCCAACGACGGCATCGTCTCGACGGCCGGCATCGTCATGGGCGTCGCGGGCGCCACCAGTGACCGCGGCACGATCCTGGTCGCGGGTGTGGCCGGGCTCGCGGCGGGCGCGCTGAGCATGGCGGCCGGTGAGTACGTCTCGGTGAGCACCCAGAAGGACTCCGAGCTGGCGCTGCTCGACAAGGAACGCCGCGAGCTCAGGGAGGAGCCCCAGGAGGAGCTCGAAGAGCTGGCCGGGCTCTACGTCGCGAAGGGGCTCAGCGAGGAGCTGGCCCTCGAGGTCGCCGAGCAGCTCACCGAGCACGACGCGCTCGGCGCGCACGCGGAGGCCGAGCTGGGCATCGACCCCGACGACCTCACGAACCCGTGGAACGCCGCGCTCGCCTCCATGGTGGCGTTCACCATCGGCGCGCTGCTGCCACTGCTGACCATCACGCTGTTCGGCCCGACCCTGCGGATCTGGGTCACCGTCGCATCGGTGGCCGTCGCACTGGCGCTCACCGGCTGGGGGAGCGCGAGGTTCGGCTACGGCCCCTCGCGCCCGGCCGTCGTGCGCAACGTGCTCGGCGGGCTGTTCGCGATGGCGGTCACCTACGCCATCGGGTCGGCCCTCAGCGGTCACATCTAGATCCAGGGTGGGAATGCGCCTCTTCGCAGCACTCGCCCCGCCGCCGGAGGCGCTCGAGCACCTCGACGCGTTCCTCGACGTACGCCGCGACGCCGGCGAGCTCCGCTGGGTCCAGGCCGACCAGGTGCACGTCACGCTCGCCTTCCTCGAGCACGTCCCGGACGCGAAGCTCGACGACCTGGTGGAGCGGCTCGGCCGTGCCGCCGCCCGGCGCACGGCGTTCGAGACGGCCGTCTCCGGCGGCGGCGCCTTCCCCAACGCCGGCCGCGCGAAGGTGCTCTGGGCCGGGCTCGACCTCGACGGGCCCGGCCGGACCGAGCTGGACCGGCTGGCCACCGGCTGCCGGGCCGCCGCCAACCGGGCGGGCATCGCGGTCGACGGCGCGAGGTTCCGGCCGCACCTCACCGTGGGCCGGACGAGGTATCCCCACGACCTCAGCAACTGGGTCCGGCTCCTCGACTCCTACTCCGGGCCGCGCTGGCAGGCGAGCGAGCTCACCCTCGTGCAGTCCCACCTCGGCGAGGGCCCGCGCGGCCGGCCGCGGCATGTGCCCCTGGACACCTTCTCCCTGACCCGGAGCCGAGGTCGGTAGGGTCCGCCACGTGCAGTCCACCCCACGACGTTCTTCGCCTCCCCCGCGCTCCGCCGTCGCACAACCTCGCAGGGACGCCGGAACATGCTGATCGCAGTGGCTCGCGAGACCCGTGAGGGCGAGACGCGCGTCGCGATGGTGCCGGAGCTGGTCGGCAAGCTGACCGGGCTCGGCTACGACGTGGCGGTCGAGCCGGAGGCGGGCCGGCACGCCCTGATGTCCGACGAGGAGTACGCCGAGGCGGGGGCGAGGCTCGACGCGGACGCGCTGTCCTCGGCCGACGTCGTGGTCTCGGTCCAGCCGCTCGACCGCGACGGCATCCGCCGGCTCAAGCGGGGCGCCGCGACCATCTCCTTCCTGCCGGTCAACCAGGAGCACTCGCTCGTGACCGACCTGCGCGACACCGGCGCGACGTCGTTCGCGATGGAGCTGGTGCCTCGCATCTCGCGCGCGCAGTCGATGGACGCGCTCTCCTCGCAGGCGCTGGTCTCCGGCTACCGGTGCGCGGTCGTCGCGGCCGGGATGCTGCGCCGCTTCTTCCCCCTCAACATGACCGCGGCCGGCACCGTCCAGCCCGCCGAGATCGTCGTGCTGGGCGCCGGAGTCGCCGGCCTCCAGGCGATCGCGACCTGCAAGCGGCTCGGTGCCGTGGTCAAGGCCTACGACGTGCGTGCGGCGGCCGCAGAGGAGATCCGGTCGATGGGCGCCAAGTCGATCGACCTCGAGCTCGACACCCTCGAGGGTGCCGGCGGCTACGCCCGCGAGATGACCGAGGACCGGGCCCGGCTGCAGATGGAGCGGCTGGCGCCGTACGTCGCCGCCGCGGATGCGCTCATCACCACCGCCGCGGTGCCCGGTCGCACGGCGCCGCTGCTGGTCACCTCGGCGATGGTCGAGGCGATGAAGCCGGGCTCGGTCGTGGTCGACCTGGCCTCGGAGTCCGGCGGCAACGTCGAGGGCTCGGTGGCCGGTGAGGTCACCCGGATCGGCAACGCGTCGGTGTGGGGCGGCAAGAACGTCCCCTCGTCGATGCCCGGGCCGGCGTCCAGGCTCTACGCCCAGAACGTCGTCAACATCCTCACGCTGATGACGAGCAAGGCCGAGGGCGACCTTGCGAGTGGTGGGGGTGTGTTCGCCCCCGACTTCGAGGACGAGATCGTGATCGGCTCCTGCGTGACGCACGACGGAGCGATCAAGCACGAACCCACCCGCCTCCAGATCGAGGGGCCGATCGAGGGGGAGCCCACCGCATGAGCGAGGCAGTCGTCTGGCTGACGATCTTCATCCTCAGCGTCTTCGTCGGCATCGAGGTCATCTCGAAGGTGTCGTCGACGCTGCACACACCGCTGATGTCCGGCGCCAACGCCATCCACGGCGTGATCCTGCTCGGCGCGATCATCGTGACCGGCAACACCGACAGCAACCTCGCCCTGGTGGTCGGGCTGGTCGCGATCGTGCTGGCCGCGGTCAACATGGTCGGCGGCTTCGTGGTCACCGACCGGATGCTGCAGATGTTCGTCCGCAAGAAGCCGGCGGCAAGACCGGCTGACGCTCCGGGCGGCTCCGAGGGCGGTGCCGCGTGATCCCCACCTGGGCCCAGCTGCTCTACCTGCTCGGCGCGGTCTGCTTCATCCTCGCGCTCAAGGGTCTCTCCGGCCCCAAGACCGCGCGCAACGGCAACCTGATCGGCGCCTTCGCCGCGGTGCTGGCCTGCGCGATCCCGTTCTTCTACGGCGACCTCGACCACGTGCCGCTGATCCTGGCGGCGATCTTGGTCGGCACCATCGGCGGCGTCTACGGCGCCCGCACCGTCCAGATGACCCAGATGCCGCAGATGGTCGCGCTGTTCAACGGCGTCGGCGGCGGCGCGGCGGCACTGGTGGCCCTCCTGGAGCTGCACCACATCGTCGAGCTGTCCGACCTCGGCGCCGACACCCAGAAGTTCACGCTGGTCGCCACGGCGTTCACGATCCTGGTCGGCTCGGTCTCCTTCGCCGGCTCGATCGTCACCTTCGCGAAGCTGCAGGAGCTGATGACCTCGCGGCCGGTGATCATCCCCGGCTTCCCGGTCCTGTTCGGCGGGGGCTTCGTCGCGGCCGTCGCGATCTCGGTGCTCCTGGTGCGCGAACCGTCGATGTGGATGGGCATCGTGATCGCGCTGCTCGGCCTGCTGGTCGGCGTACTCCTCGTGCTGCCGGTCGGTGGCGCCGACGTCCCGATCGTCATCTCGCTGCTCAACGCGTTCACCGGCCTGACGGTGGCCGCCGGCGGCTACGTGCTGTCCAACACCCTGCTGCTGGTCGCGGGCACGCTCGTCGGCGCGTCCGGCACGTTCCTCACCCTGCTGATGGCCAACGCCATGGGCCGCTCGGTGATGAACATCCTCTTCGGCGCGCTCAAGGGCGGCTCGACGCTGGGCGGCGGAGAGGCCTCCGACCGGCCGGTGAGGTCGGCCGGTCCCGAGGACGTCGCGATCATGCTCGGCTACGCCGACAAGGTGATCATCGTGCCCGGCTACGGCCTCGCGGTGGCCCAGGCCCAGCACACGCTGCGCGAGCTGGTCGACCTCCTCATCTCGCGGGGCGCCGAGGTCGACTATGCGATCCACCCGGTCGCCGGGCGGATGCCGGGTCACATGAACGTGCTGCTCGCCGAGGCGCAGGTGCCCTACGAGCAGCTGATCGAGATGGACGAGATCAACGACGAGTTCAAGGACGCCGACGTCGTGCTCGTCGTCGGTGCCAACGACGTCGTCAACCCGGCCGCCCGCAACACGCCGTCCGCCCCCATCTACGGCATGCCGATCCTCAACGCCGACCACGCGAAGGCCGTGGTCTTCCTCAAGCGCTCGATGCGCCCCGGCTTCGCGGGCATCGAGAACGAGCTCCTCTTCGAGCCCGAGACCACGCTGCTGTTCGGCGACGCGAAGGACACCCTCGGCAAGGTGCTGACTGCCGTGAAGGCCCTGTGAGGACTGCCGACTCGTGGGCGGCTACCCGACCACGCCGTACAACCGGTCGCCGGCGTCGCCGAGACCCGGGACGATGTAGCCCTTCTCGTTGAGCTTCTCGTCCATCGCCGCGGTGACCACCGTGACCGGGACGTCGAGCCCGGCGAGGTCGGCCTCGAGGCGGGCGCAGCCCTCGGGGGCGGCCAGCAGGCAGATGGCGGTGATGTCGTTGGCGCCGCGGTCGGTGAGGAACCGGATCGCGGCCGACAGGGTGCCGCCGGTGGCGAGCATCGGGTCGAGCACGTAGCACTGGCGGCCGGCGAGGTCCTCCGGCAGGCGCTCGGCGTACGTCGTCGCCTCGAGCGTCTCCTCGTTGCGCATCATCCCGAGGAAGCCCACCTCGGCCGTCGGCAGCAGTCGCATCATCCCGTCGAGCATGCCGAGGCCGGCGCGCAGGATCGGGACGACCAACGGCTTCGGCGTCGCCAGCCTGACGCCGGTCGTCGGCGACACCGGGGTGACGATGTCGTGCGGGTCGACCCGGACCTCGCGGGTGGCCTCGTAGGCCAGCAGGGTCACCAGCTCGTCGGCCAGGCTGCGGAACGTCGGTGAGTCCGTGGTCTCGTCGCGCAGGGCGGTCAGCTTGTGGGCGACGAGCGGGTGGTCGACGACGTGAGTGCGCACGCCCGGCACCCTATCTGTGTGAGATCACCGGTGTTGGAGTCACCGGGGCCCCGGTGACTCCCTCACTTCCCGGGCAAGATCTCACCCAGGAAGTGCAAGAGTCACCGGGGCCCCGGTGACTCCGACGGCGCCAGGGTCAGCGGCTCACTCGGGAGCGTTCGCGCCGACGCAGGCCTTGGTGTAGCGGGTCAGCTTGGCCAGCGGCGCCTTGACCGACTTCTTGGCCTTGTCGTTGAGGTTCCAGTAGCGCAGCCAGTCCATCTGCATCCGGGCCTTGTTCATCCGCTTGCCCTTCTCGGCCTCCATCGTGAAGCGGACCTGGAACTTGCGGCCCGACAGCGCCTCGGGGCGGGTCTCGGTGCGGATGACGTGGGAGTCGACGAACCAGGAGATGTGCTTCCTGGTGACCTCGACCGCGAAGGTGTGCCACTGGTCCTGGCCGAAGCCGCGCTTCATCGACGCCTGGTAGAGGTTGTCGGGGCGGCTGCGGATGTAGAAGTTGACCTGGTTGTCGGCCATCGTGAACTTGTTGAGCGCGATGTTCTGCTCCCCGCAGCCCTCGCCCTCCTTTGTGACCGGGACCAGCTCGGTGAGCACGCGGTACGGCGTGTGCTTGTTGCCGTACTGGCGCTGCCGAAGACGGGTCTCCCAACGGCCGTAGGCGCGGCCGGGGATCGTCATCCGGGCCGAGACGCTGCCCTTGGTGGCGGTGTTGAGGGTCAGCATGCCGTGCTGCGTGCGGACCGCTCCAGGGCCCTCGACGCGCCAGCGCTTGTGGTTGAGCGGGCCGACGAACGTCTCGTCGTAGACCAGGCCTCCGTGGCCGTACCAGCCGAAGGTGTTGCCGGCGTGGATCGGGCCGGGTGCGGCCTTGGCCGCCGCGGCGCCGGCCAGCGGGTCGGGGAGGCCGGCCTCCGCCGGGCCTGCGGCGAGCATGCCGAGCGCGAGGGGACCGACGGCGAGCGCCAGGACGGCGGTGGCGAGGCTACGGCGGGGTCGGGTGGTGGTCGGTTCGAACATGGGCATCGAACCTAGCGAACTTGGCGAGGGCGGTCACCTCGGCGGCCATACCGGCGGTCGGTGAAGGGCGCAAAAGGCTGGTCGCCGGGGGACGGGCGTGTCACGCTGGGCGGGTGGTCGAGCACGACGACAGGATCGACTTCGCCCTCGCGGCCTACCGCGCGGACGGTGACTGGACCGTGCACGACCTCGCCCACGACCACCTCGGCGACATCGAGACGATCGCCCAGGCGCTGCGCCGCTTCCCCGGCGACGGTGGCGCGGTGGCGATGGTCGCCGTCGACGAGGACTTCTTCGTGGTCGTCCGCGTCGCCGGCGCGACCGTCCGGGTGCTGCTCTCCGACGTGACCGCCGCCGAGGACTGGGACCTGGCCGGCTCTGCTGTGGAGTTCCTGGGCCTGCCCGAGCTGGAGCTCGAGGACCAGGACGACCAGGTGCCCGCCGGAGACCTCGACCTGCTCGGTGACCTCGGGATGCAGGCCATGGAGATGGGGCTTCTCCTCGACGACGTCGATCTCTACCCCGACGAGATCCTCTCCGACGTGGCGCGGCGGTTGGGCTTCGGTGAGCAGTTCGACGACGCGGTCGGGCTGACCTCCGCGTGATGCCGGCCCGATGACCTCTCCCTGATGGCTCCTCCCTGGGAGGCGGCGATGCGGGCCGCCCTCGACGAGGCGCGCGCCGCCTTGGCGACCGGCGACGTGCCGATCGGCGCCGTCGTCCTGTCGCCGGAGCGGACGGTCATCGCGACCGGACGCAACGTGCGCGAGGCGGACGCCGACCCGACCGGGCACGCCGAGGTCGTGGCCATCCGTGCCGCGGCGTCCGCCCTCGGCTCCTGGCGGCTGGAGGGCTGCACGCTGGTGGTCACGCTGGAGCCGTGCACCATGTGCGCCGGCGCTGCTGTGCTGGCCCGGCTGGAGCGGGTCGTCTTCGGCGCCTTCGACCCGAAGGCGGGCGCGGTCGGCAGCCTCTGGGACGTGGTCCGCGACCGGCGGCTCAACCACCGGCCCGAGGTGGTGTCCGGTGTCCGGGCCGAGGAGTCGACCGCGCTCCTGGATGACTTCTTCGCCGAGCACCGCTGACTTCTTCATCCATAGTCCACTCGGGTGGTGTCTTTGTTGTCGAGGCGAGCGACAATCAGCAGGTGGGAGGCTTCCGTGCCGGCTCCGCCGGTGTGGCCGTGGCTGCGGTGACGGCGTTCGGCGTCGCCGGGCTCGCGGCGCCGTCGTACGCCGACACGACCGTGATCGTCCAGGGCACGGCGTTCCCCGATCCCGCGACCGCGAACCTCTCCTTCGTCGGCTGCACCGACCTCTACCACCGCACCGACGAGCGGCTCGCGCCGACGATCGGTCGCGGGCCGGGCGCCGCGCCGTCCGGCACCCGCAGCCTCGGCTGGGACCTGGCCGGCGGCAACGCGGTCGGCGCGATGTTCCCGGTCGAGTCGATGGTCCGGACCGAGACGGCGAGCATGTCGGTCAACTCCGTCGGACGCGCGACCGGCGTCGCGTACGCCGGCTACCAGGACCCTGCCGACGCGCAGAGCACGCTGCTGTGGATCGGCCGCTCCGAGCTGACGACGGCGGGCGGCGCCTGGCAGACCGTCGACGCCGTGGGCCGCGTCTACGCCTGGGCGAAGTACGACATGGCCACCCGCCAGCAGGTCGACCCCGGTCCGGGCGTCCCGACCACCGTGGCCGGCTTCGCGGCAGCGCACGGCGGTGACGGGCCCGGCATCTACACGATCGGCTTCGGCTGCGACGGCACGGCGTTCTCGATGGACCGGCTCCAGGTCGGCCTGCCGGGTGCCATCACCACCTACGACGTCGAGGCCCTCCGGACGGTGGTCTCCATCGGCCGCGAGCCCGGCCGCGCGGACGACGAGGTCACGATCACCGGCCGGCTGCGGACGACGACCGGCGACCCGATCCCGCACGCGTCGATGATCCTCGAGCGACGTTCGCCGGGCAGCCCGGACTGGAAGCAGGTGCTCGTCGCAGACGCCGAGGACGGCGGCGTCCGCGCCACCGTGGCGAGGGTCGAGCGCGCGTTGTACCGCTGGCGGTTCGTCGAGAGGCCGCTGGCCGAGGGCGGCACCTCGATGGCGCTGCTGATCGGCGACCTGCAGACGCTGCCGACCGACCCACCCGCGCCGACGGACCCGTCGACCCCGACATCCGCTCCGTCGGACCCGTCGACCCCGACGGCGACCCCGCCCGGCCCGTCCGACCCCACGTCTCCCTCGAGCTCGGACACGACCGAGTCCGCGAGCGTGGCGGCGTCCGAAGCGGCGTCCGCCTCGTCGTCGGCCAGCCCGACCGGCGCGACCGATGAGTCCGCGTCGCCCAGCGGGTCCGACTCGCATGGGACACGTTGACCTCCGGCCGACCACGACCACTCTCGCCGCCCTCGTGGAGGGCGTCCGCGACGACCAGCTGACCGGGCCGACGCCCTGCCCGGACTACTCCGTGGCCGACCTGCTCGACCACATCGGTGGCCTCGCCCTGGCCTTCCGCTACGCCGCCGCCAAGGACGACCGCGGTGGTCAGGCCCCGGACGTGGACGGCTCCCGGCTCGAGGAGGGCTGGCGCACCCGGATCGCTGACGCGCTGCGCGAGCTCGGCGACGCGTGGCAGGACCCCGCGGCCCTCGACGGCCTGACCATGGCCGGCCCGGTCGAGCTACCGGGCGACGTGGCTGCCTTGGTCGCACTCGACGAGGTCACCGTGCACGCCTGGGACCTCGCGGTCGCCACCGGCCAGCCCTACCCGGCCGACCCCGCAGCCATCGAGGCCTGCCACGAGTTCGTGGCGGCGTTCGAGCCACCGCCCGGCGGTGCTGCGGACGACGGCGGTCTCTTCGGCCCCCGGGTCACCGTGCCCGACGACGCGCCCGCCCTCGACCGGCTCATCGGCGCCACCGGCCGCGACCCGGCCTGGACGCCCTGAACCCGGTTTCGAGAAACCTCACGCCCGGCGCGCGCTGGCGCGCTCCCCGTGCGCCGAGGCCCTCGACCTCCTCGCAGATCCGGCCTGCGAGCGAGCTCGAAGTCCGGTGCGGAGATTTCAACCGCCCGCCGCTGCTCGGGTACATTCTCCGGCGGTGGCGTGTCCGAGCGGCCTAAGGAGCACGCCTCGAAAGCGTGTGTGGGTGCAAGCCCACCGTGGGTTCAAATCCCACCGCCACCGCCAGCCGGGGGCGACACGAAAGTGTCGGCCTGAGACACGAAGTGTCAGGGAGACGCCGGGAGCTGGCTCCGCGAGGGGCAGCGGCCCGGCGTCTCAGCCGTGGGGGGTTGCCGGGCGCACATCGCCCGCGGGCACGGTCGACTCCTCCACGAGGCCACCGTCGAGCGGGGGCCGGACGCCGGTCCCATCACTGATCGCTGCACGACGCGCGTCCGCCTCCGTCCAGATGTCGAGGATGATCTCGGGCCACACCGTCTCGGTGGTGCCGGCCAGCTCGTCGCGGCTCCACCATCGGTGCTCGGTCATCGTGAGCTGTTCCTCAGGAGTGTGTCCCGCGTCCGACACCTCGAAGGCCGGCACCCAGCAGGCGTAGAAGGTGTCCTGCTGGTCGATCACGACGTCGCTGTAGCCATGGGTGACGCGGCGCTGGAGGACCGGTCCGAGGAAGCAGTCCGTGTCGACCCGCAGCCCTGCCTCCTCCTCCAGCTCACGGACGGCGGCACCACGTTCGGTCTCGCCCGGATCGATCCCACCGCCCGAGGTGATCCACCATGACGAGCCGGGGAGACCGGGGTCGGAGTCCCTGAAGAGCAACAGGCGCTGGCGATCGTCGATGACAAGGAGCCGCACGGTCCGTCGAGCGCCACGCGGTCGCTCACCGGGGGGCCTGGGCACGAACGTGCGGTCGATTGCGGGATCATCGCTCACGGTCACATCCTGATGGCTGCGCAAAGCGGCCCGAACGGGCGTCGGCGCGTGCCGGGCTCAGCCGTCGGAGATCGGTGGATCCGGGCTCAGGCCACGAGGCCGAGGCCCAGGGCGAGCGGGAGGTCCGAGCCGAGGTCCGGCTCGTCGGCGGCGTACCTCGGGAGGACGTCACCCCCGAAAGCGTCGCCGTGGCCAGCATCGTCGCGGCCGATGGCGTCGCCGCGGGTGGCGCCCACGGCGAGCACGGTGAGACCGCCACCGAGGAGGACCAGCGCAAGTGCGAGGCCGGCCGTGCGCGGACTCTCTCCGGAGGGGATGGAGAACGACGTCGAGCCGGCGTCGGTGCCCGTGGCCGCCGGCGCATCATCGGGCTGACCCGCCGCGCTCATGGTCATGAACAGGGCGCCCAGCACGAAGACTGCCCACACCAGGCCCACCTTGGCGAGTGCGCGGACGACCGTCTCACGCAGCCCGCGAGGTCTGGTCCCCATGGATCCAGTGTGCGACCTCGGCACCGCAAGGCGTTGGTCCTTTCGGACATTTCCCACCGAGCCGCCCGTCCGCGCCGTACGACCCGGTGACGCGCGTGCGGCGGCCGAGCGGCTGGCCCACGAGCTCGCGGCTCTGCCCCAGGTCTGCCTGCGGTCCGGTGCCCTCGAGGGCGCGCAGCGGTTCGCCTCCGGCGAGGGGCGGCACGGCGCCCAGCGTGGCTAGTGGCTAGTGGCTAGTGGTGCACCTGCACGAGCTCGCCGGGCTCGTCGAGACAGACTGCGACCAGGGTGCCGGGGCGCGTGCCGTTGTAGACGGCCCAGCCGACCTCGAAGCTGACCCTGCGCAGGTGGCCGCGGGTGGTGCGGATCAGCGCCGAGGACGGGACGGAGCCGTCCGCCAGCCCGGCGTAGGAGCAGTGCTGGTCGGCGACTGCCCGCTGGTCGACGCTCTGGTAGGCATCCGGCTCCTCCGCGGTGCCGGGGTGTGCCGAGGGAGCGGTCGTGTGCAGGCTGCCGACCACCACGAGGGTGAGCAACCCACCCAGCGCGGCGCCCTTGAACGTCGCCAGCACGACGCGCAGCGGGCGTCGGGACGTCCGTCGGTGCCGAGCAGACCTGGTCACAGCAGGGACAACGAGGTCCGGGGACCCGGGTTCCGACTGGTGTGGACCACCCGGGAGTGCCGCGTAACCCCAGTGCGGGAGGATGTCGTTATGCCTTGGTTCGCGACGCCCGGTGAGGTCACCGAGCGGCTGGCCGCGACCGGCTACCTGGCCGACCCGACCACCTCCACCACCGCCTACCTCGCCGGCGCGCTCGAGAAGCCGCTGCTGGTCGAGGGGCCGGCAGGTGTCGGCAAGACCGAGCTGGCCAAGGCGATCTCCCGGGCTACGGGCGCCGACCTGGTGCGGCTCCAGTGCTACGAGGGGCTCGACGAGGCTCGCGCGCTCTATGAGTGGAACTACAAGAAGCAGCTGCTCCGCATCCAGGCGACCCAGGGCGACGACGCCACCTGGGCGGAGACCCACGACGACATCTTCACCGACGAGTTCCTGCTCACCCGGCCGCTGCTGACGGCGATCCGCCGCGCCGAGCCGACCGTGCTGCTCATCGACGAGGTCGACAAGACCGACGTCGAGGTCGAGGGGCTGCTGCTCGAGGTGCTCTCCGACTTCCAGGTGACCATCCCCGAGCTCGGCACCCTCGAGGCCGTCCGCCGTCCCTTCGTCGTGCTCACCTCCAACGCCAGCCGCGAGCTGTCCGAGGCTCTCAAGCGGCGCTGCCTCTACCTGCACCTCGACTACCCCGACGAGGAGCGCGAGCGCGAGATCGTCCTCTCCCAGGTCCCGGACCTCGAGGAGCGGGTGGCGGGCCAGCTGGTCGCGACCGTGGCCCGGCTGCGCGACCTCGAGCTGAAGAAGCCGCCGTCGATCGCCGAGTCGGTCGACTGGGCCCGCACCCTCATCGCGCTCGAGATCGGCGATCTCGATGACAAGGCGGTCGACGACACGCTCGGCGTCGTCCTCAAGCACGCGTCCGACCACGAGCGCGCGATCCGCGAGCTGCGGCTGCGCAAGTAGCCGGCGGCTGATGAGCAGCGGGCTGGTCGACCGGCACATCGCCTTCCTCGAGGCGCTGCGCGGGGCGGGCCTGGCCGTGTCGCTCGCCGAGGACCTCGACGCGGTGGCCGCGCTCAGCGCCCTGCCCTGGGACCAGCGGGCCACGGTCAAGGACGCGTACGCCGCCACGCTGGTGAAGCGGCAGAGCCTGCGCCCGACCTTCGACGCGCTCTTCGACGTCTACTTCCCTCAGCTGGTCGGCGAGGGCGCCCGGCATGATCGTCCCGACGAGGCGGA
Source organism: uncultured Actinomycetota bacterium (assembly GCA_963830145.1). Lineage (GTDB taxonomy): Bacteria > Actinomycetota > Actinomycetes > Propionibacteriales > Nocardioidaceae > Nocardioides. Next base: position 38,120 of record CAWHLI010000031.1, on the reverse strand, counting down.
CGGCCCGGTCGGTCAGGTGCGTGACAACGCCCAGGCACTGGCCGAGTTCCGCGACCGGCTGGCGGAGGCCCTGGCCGACGGCGACCAGGCGGAGCTGGCCCGGCTGGCCGTCGAGATGGTGGGCCGGTTCGGCGCCATGCCGGGCCGCGGTCCGGGGCTGTCCAGCTGGTCGGCGTACACCGCACTGCAGCGGGTCTCGCCCGGCGAGCTCCTCGACCGGATCGTCCAGGGGCTGCTCGCCCAGGGCCGCACGGAGGAGGAGGCGACCCGCCTCGCGGGCCGCCGGGTCGGCGGCTTCACCCGGCAGGTCGAGGACGACGCGCGGCGCCGGATCGCCGAGGAGAAGGGGCCCGACCACGTCGCCGACGTCGCGGTGCGGCCGAGCATCGACCGGATCGACTTCACCGCCGCACGCAAGGCGGACCTCGAGGAGATGCGTCGCGAGATCTACCCGCTGGCGCGGCGGCTCGCCACCCGGCTCACCCAGGAGCACCACGCGCGACGCCGCGGCCCGCTCGACTTCCGGCGCACGGTCCGCGCCTCGATCTCCACGGGCGGCGTACCCCTCACCACCCACCACCGTCCCAAGCGACCCCACCGCAACGAGCTCGTCGTGCTGTGCGACGTGAGCGGCTCGGTCGCCAACTTCGCGCAGTTCACGCTGCTGCTGGTCTTCGCGCTGCAGGACCAGTTCCAGAAGGTGCGGGCGTTCACCTTCATCGACCACGTCCACGAGGTCACCCACCACTTCAAGCCCGGCGCCGACGTCGTGGACGTGATGGCCGACCTCGCCGCCAGCACGTCGCACGCCGCGCTGTGGGGCCGGACCAACTACGGCCGCTCGTTCACCAAGTTCGTCGACGAGCACTCCGACGCGCTGGGGCCGAAGACGTCGCTGCTGATCCTGGGCGACGCCCGCTCCAACTACTCCGACCTGGCACTCGACAAGCTCGAGGAGATGGAGCGCAACTCCCGTCACTCCTGGTGGCTCAACCCCGAGCACCGCCGGCACTGGGACACCGGCGACTCGGTCGCGGGCAGGTACGGCGACGTCGTCTCCATGGTGGAGTGCCGCAACCTCACCCAGCTCGGTGAGTTCGTGCACGACATCCTGTAGCAGAAGCCGAACCGTCCCTCGACGCACCCGCCGTGCGGTCGTCGAGCAGGAGCGTCGCCACCGCTTCCGGATCCTCACCCATGGCGTTGTGACCGGTGGGGAGGTCGTGCACCAGCCACTCGGGATCGGCTGCCAGCCGGGTTCGCAGCTCGGCGAACGGCGTGCGGTCCTCCCATCCCGAGCAGTAGACGAACTCACGCCGCGGGACCTGGGCCACGGCTCCGGTGAGCCGGACCGTCTGCAGGACCGAGGCGAGGGGATGGGGCCGACGGCGAGGGTCGCCGCCGTTCTTCTCCGGCGGTCGGACGGAGTAGCCGGTGCCCGCCGCGCCGGCGGCGAACACCTCCCGGAAGTACTGGTTCGTCGCCGACCACCACGACTCGCCATCGCGAGGCACGAAGGCATCGAGGTGCACCAGTCGTGAGATGCGGCCGCCGGCGCGATCGGCGGCGGCGGCGATCACCATCCCGGCGTAGCTGTGGCCCACCAGCGTCGCGCTGGCGATGTGCGCCCGGTCGAGCAGTCGCAACACGTCCTCGGCGTGCGTGTCCAGGTTGGCGGTCGCGACCGTCGCGACGTCGTCGTCTGGCCGCAGGCCGGTCAGAGTCACCGCGTGCACGGTGTGACCGGCTCGCTCCAGCAGCGGAACCACCGGCTCATACACCCAGGCGCCCTTCCAGGCGCCGGGCACGAGCACGAACGTGGCCATGGGCTTCTCCTTCTGTGGCCGCGGCATCGAGGCACGCTGCCTCGTGGACCGGAGGTTCGCTCGGCGTTCTGCATGACCGAGCACCACTCCGCGAGCCACCAGTGTCACCAGATCAGGGCCTGGCTTGCTACCGCTAGAATGCCAAGTCGTGCCCGTTCGCCGCCAGCCTCGTCCGGTCCCGGGGGTGACGTCGCATGTCTGGCCCTCCGGCGGGCGCCACCTCTGGCCATCGGGCGAGACGAGCAGGGTGCAGTCCCACACCGAGGGGCACCTGGTCTACGCCGCCGGCGGCGTCCTGGCGGTCCACACCGAGCGCGGTACGTCGGTCGTCCCCGCCAACCGGGTCGCCTGGACGCCCGCCGGGTTCACGCACTACCACCGCGCCCATGGCGACACCGACATGCGGATCGTCTTCCTCGACCCGTCCCTCGCCAGGCTCATCCCCGACCATCCCGTGGTCTTCCTGGCCTCGGATCTCGCCCGCGAGGTCCTGCTCGCCCTGACCGGCCCCCGCAACTACGACGACGCCGCGCCGCACTACAGCCGCTCCGCCCGCTCGCGTCTGCACCGAGTTCTCGTCGATGAGCTCCGCGAAGCACTCGAACAGCCACTGCAGCTTCCGGAGCCACGCGATGACCGACTGCAGGCCATTGCGAGGCTGCTCCGCGAGGACCCGGCAGCCAACGCCACGCTGGCCGACCTCGGGAAGACGATCGGAGCGAGCACCCGCACGCTCAGCCGACTCTTCCGCGACGAGCTCGGCATGACCTTCTACGAGTGGCGCACGCAGCTGCGCATCTATCACGCGCTCGTGCTGCTCGCAGATGGCTTCGACACCACCCGAACCGCCTACGCCTGCGGGTGGTCGAACCCCAGCAGCTTCATCGCAGCGTTCACCAACATCATCGGGACGACGCCCGGCCGCTACCGGACGCGGGGCCGAGAATGACCGGTCAGCGTCAGGCGGGCGCGAGGTAGCCCAGCGCGCGCAGCCGGTCGAGCTCCGCGACCACGCCGGGCGAGGCGTCGGCGGCGCGGGCACCGGCGACATAGACGCTCTCCGACGACGAACCGGCCGAGTCGAAGACCACGGTGGTGCGCTGGTCGTCGCCGGCGCTGACCAGAGAGCCGAGCAGGGCGACGGGGTCGGCGCGGTCCTCGAGCGCGAGCATCCGCGTCTCGGCCGGCAGGCGAGGCACCTGAGCCGCCGGAGCGCCGGCCGTGACGATCTGGTCGACCACGAACGGGAGCGGACGTTCGAGGGCGGCGAGCTCGGCGGCGACGACACCGCCGGCGCCGGAGCCCACGAGCATCACGTGCGCGTCGTCGTCGCCGGCCACCGCCGCGGCGATGGTCCGAGCCATCTCGGCGGCGTACGGCGTGAGGTCGCCGCCCACGAGCCGCGGCCCTTCGTCGGGGGTGGGGCCGGGGGGAGGGCGGCCGACGTAGGCGACGTAGCGGCCCGGTGCCGTGCGGTGGACCAGGGCCCGGCTGTCCTGTGACTCGAGCGCGACCATGAGCTCGGTCAGTGATGCCGGGACCGGCGGCGCCTCGATGACGGGCGCCTCGGTGACGGGCGGTGGCGGATCGGCGAGGAGCCAGCCGGCCACGTCGCGCAGGGCGGCCGAGGAGTCCTGGCGCATCGTGTCGATCCCCAGCGCGCGCAGCCCGCCACGTGCGGCCTGGCGGCCGGACTCACCCGAGACGAACCCGGCCGTCAGGGCCGTACGCATCTGGAGGCCGTCGAGCAGCCCCCCACCCCCGGACACGACCTGGTCGAGCAGCTCGGGGTGGTCCGCGGCGAGCTCGCTCAGGAACATCGCCACGCCGTCGCGGTCGAGGGCGTCGGTCTCGATGAGGCCGGCGGTCACGATGGCCCCGCCGAGGGCGACGTTGGGGGCGAGGTAGCCGATCGCGCGCCCGGCGATCGCGCCCATCGACTCGTAGGCCGCGTCGCGGAGCTCGTCGATCCACTGGTAGGTGAGCACCGTCGCGCGTACGACGAGGGCGTCGGCGTCGAGCTCGATCGAGCGGGACAGCAGCCCGTGCTTGCCGGTCGTGGCCGCGCGGATGTCCTCCTCGGCGCGCGCGTGGGAGGTGGCCGACAGGTCGGCGGAGTCGGCGACCGCGTCGTCGCGCAGCACCTCGGCACCGAGCCCGGACATGGCGCGCAGCTCGTCGCCGGAGCGGTCGAAGACGTCGGCCAGCTGGAGCAGCTGGTCGTACTTGTCGGACCGCTCCGCCACCCGGGTCCTCACGGCGACACCTCGGCGAGCACGGGGGCGAGCTCGGCGGCGAGGTCCTCCGGGATCACCCTGGCCACCTCGAGCCGGACTCCGTCGTCCTCGTGGTGGGGACGGAGGGCACGCCACCCGTCGGCGACCAGCGTCCAGGCCACCACACCGACCGTGCTGGTCTGCTCGCCGGACACGTCGGCCACCAGCGCTCGCAGCCGGCCACGCGCTTCGGTGGCCAGCCCGGTCAGCACCCTGACCACCTCGCCGACGGCCAGCTCGCGCCCGTCGCCGTCGGTGACCGCACCGGGGTGCTGGTCCACCAGCACCGGGACGAGGTCGGCGCGGTGGGTGCGGGCCGCCTCGATCGCGGCGTCGGCCAGGTCGTGAGGCAGGCTCACGAGGTCGGGGACGACCGAGTCGCGCAGGGGGAGGTCCTCGGGCACGACGGCGGCGCGGGCCAGCTCGGCGGCCCAGGCCCAGGTCGGGAACCACGCCAGCTCGAAGACCAGCCCGTCCGGGGTCGACAGGGCCGCGACCGCGCCTCCGCTCTGCCGGTGCCACGACTTGACCTGGACGGGCCCGGCCGCGATGTCGAGGTCGAGGGCCACCGTGGGCGTGGCCAGCAGCCCGATGGCACCGAGCAGCCCCTCCTCGACCGCCCCGTCGTCGGGCCCGCCGACCAGCAGACCGCGACGCGACAGCGACATGGCGGGGTCGTGGAGCCGGCCGAGCGCCTCGGCGTACGCGGTGTGCTCGGGGGACTCGCGACCGCCTCCGAGCCGGTCGACGAGGCCGCCGTCGGCCTTGCCGTCGGCCTCGCCGAGGTCGAAGGGGAGCGGTGCGTCGTTGGCCCGAGCGGCGACGAACCGCAGCTCGGGCAGGGTCAGCGCCACTCGGCGGGGCAGCCCGTCGAGCAGGTCGTGCGGCGTCGGCCGCGGCGGACCCAGGTCGATGGTCGGCATCAGGCCATGTCTCCCTGAGCCCGGTCCTTCACACCCGGCAGGGTGACGGCCAGCCAGTCCTTGTGGCCCGGCGCCGGCGGCTCGAACCGCGGCAGGGCGCCGTCGTCGAGCAGCGCGGTCGCCCGGCGCTCGGTCTCGGCGATCGAGTCCTTGAGCTCGTCGACGAGCTGGGTGTGACCCTCGAGGGTGGCGGCGGCCTGCTCGTGGCGCTCGGCGGACTCGCGGAGCCGGCTGGCACGCTCGCGGATGCGCTCTCGCATCGTGGTGCCGGCCCGACCGGCCCAGGTGACGGCCTCGGCCTGGGCGACGAGCTGGTCGGCCAGGCCGCGGATCTCGCTGCCCTGCTCGCGCAGCCGGCTGACGTGCTTGCGCATCACGTCGGTGTCGCCGTACATCCCGGACCGCCTCTCGTCGCTCCGCCCACCTACCCGCACCGGGCAGCGCGAAAACTCACGGGGCGCGGGTGATCTGGAACAGCTGGCTCGTCACCTCGCCGTCCGGCCCGAGGTAGCCGTGGTCGTGCAGCGACTGCACGGCGTCGACCACGGACGGGTCGCTGGACGCGTCGACCAGGGCGGCGCCCGCCTCGTAGACGCCGTAGGCGTGATGGGCCACGATCCCGCCGTCGGGGTGCGCGTCGAAGGTCACCGTCGTCTGCTCGACCGAGTCGGGGTTGGGGGCGCCGTCGAGCTCGGGGACGATGTCGCCCCGCTGCTCGAGGGAGAGCACGTGCGAGCCGCTGGGAAACCCGGGCACCTGCGCGGTCGGCGACCCCGCGGTCACGATGTCGGTCACGTCGTAGCCTGCCTGGCCGGCCAGGATCGCGGCCGCCTCCATCCCGCCCAGCGAGTGGCCGACGACGAGCACGGGCTCCTGCGTGCCGACACCCGCCTGGTCGAGCGCCACCAGGATCCCCTGCTGGTAGGCATCCGGAGCTCCGGCGATCGAGTCGAGGTCGGTCTCCAGGTCGCGCACGTCGGCGTCCTGGTCCCAGGGGGCGTTGAAGTCGTCGGTGCCCGGCAGGTAGACCACGTGGCGCACGGCGCCGTCCGGACCGGTGATCGTCTGCACCTCGATGGTGCCGTTGGCCGGGGAGTCGGGTCGCCCGGACAGCCCGGCCACCTCGTGCAGGTGCTCGATCAGGTCGCGCACCGTCGCGGGCCGACCGGTGCCGAGGGTGGCGGGGTACGGCGTCACGAGAGGCCGGCCGGCCCCGCCGTAGAGCAGGCTCAGCAGTCCGGCCGAGACCGGCCCACCCAGCCCGTCGACCAGGTGCTCGGTCAGGCCGGGCACCTCGGTGAGCAGGTCGGGGTCGGCGGCGATGACACCGGCGGCGACCGGCCCCAGGGTGAGCGCGAGCTGCCGGTCGAGGCCCTCGATCGCGAGCCGGACGGTGTCGTCGGCCGCCTCGAGACACTCGATGGCGGTGCGGACGCCGACCGCGTCGGCCTCCCAGCCGAACGACGACGCCACCACGCCGTCGGGTCCACCGGTGACGGCGAGGACGGCGGCCTCCGCGGCAGCGCAGCTGCCGGGCGCCAGCAACCCCGACTCCAGGAGGTCGGGGTCGCGCATCACCCGCAGCCCTTCGGCGCCGAGGCCGCGCAGCCGGTCGCCGGTCCCGTCGAAGACGTCGGCGAGCTCGCGGGCCGCGGCGTAGGACGCCGCCACGCCACCCGACCCGCCTCGGACGTCGAGGACCTCCGGGTCCTGGTCGAGCGTCATGACAGCCCCGGCAGGTCGACGAGGAGCCAGTCGCGGTGGCCGGGGGGCGGTGGCACGAACCGGTCGAGCAGCTCGTCGAGCGGGTCGGGCAGCACGCTGGACAGCAGCCCGGCCAGCCGGTCGCGGGCAGCGGAGACCAGCGCCGTCACCCTGCGCTCGATCGCGGCGATCAGGGCCTTGAGCCGGTCGACCTCGTCGGCGTGGTGGGCGAGCGCCCGGGCCGCGTCCTCGGCCAGGTCGGCGGTGCGGCGCAGGGCGCCCACCTGCGCGCGCACCCTGGCCCGCATCGCATCGGCGGCGAGCCCGTCCCAGGGCACCGCCTCCGCCCGGGCCAGGAGGTCCGAGGCCTCGGAGCGCAGGGTCATCGCCTGGCCACGCATGGTGCGGGCCAGCCTGCGGATCGCCTCGGTGTCGCCGTACATGCAGGTCATCTGCCCGCCTCCCGGTGGGGGCGAAACCTGGAGTCAGAGGACTGTGGAGAGCCGCTCCAGCGCCTGCTCGATGGTCGCCGCCTCACCCGGGAAGCTGAGCCGCACGTACCGCTCGCCGCTCTCGGTGTCGAAGTCGATGCCGGGCGCGATCGCCACGCCGGTGCGGGCGAGCAGGTCGTGGCAGAAGGTCATCGAGTCGTCGGTCAGGTGGCCGACGTCGGCGTAGGCGTAGAACGCCCCGTCGGCCGGGGCCAGCTCGGTGATGCCGAGCCTCGGCAGCCCCTCGAGCAGGATCCGGCGGTTGTCGGCGTAGCGCCGCACGTGCCCGTCGAGCTCGGCGTACGTCGCGTCGTCGAACGCCGCCAGGCAGGCGCGCTGCGCGAGCACCGGCGGGCAGATCGTGAAGTTGCCCGTCAGCACGTCGCAGGCGCGGCGCAACCGGTCGGGCACCAGCATCCAGCCGATCCGCCAGCCGGTCATGGAGAAGTACTTGCTGAAGCTCGCGAAGACGACTGCCTCGCGGCTGGTCTCCCAGGCGGAGTGGGCCGAACGGCCCTGTCCGCTGCCGGCGGCGTACTCGATGCCGTGGTAGATCTCGTCGCTGATCAGCTGCACCTGCTCGGCCTCGCACCACTGCGCGAGCGCGGCGAGCTCGCTCGGGAGCAGCATGGTGCCGGTCGGGTTGGCCGGGCTGGCGACGACCAGCCCCTTGAGGCCGTGCCGCGCGTGCAGCTCGGTGACCTGCTCGACCGTCGGCTGGAAGCGCGTCTCCGGGCCGGTCGGGATCTCGACCACGTCGATGCCGAGCGCGGTGAGCACGTTGCGGTAGCAGGGGTAGCCCGGCCGGGCCATCGCCACCTTGTCGCCCACCTCGAACGCCGCCAGGAAGGCCAGCAGGAAGCCGCCGCTGCTCCCCGTGGTCACGATGACCTCGTCGGGGTCGACCTCGACGCCGTAGGTCCGCCGGTGGTGGCCGGCGATCGCCTCCCGCAGCTCCAGGATCCCGACCGCGGGTGTGTAGCCGAGCGGGTCGGTGCCCTCGAGCAGCCGGATCGCCTCCGCGCGCACCGGCGCCGGCGCGCCGGTGCTGGGCTGCCCGGCCAGCAGGTCGACCAGGTCGCCGTGGGTCCGCCGCCTGGTGTGCGCCGCGGCCAGCAGGTCCATCACGTGGAACGGCGGCACGTTGGCCCGCGTGGCCACCTGCCATCGGTCGGTCATGGGGTGACCCTACGAGGCGGTTGGAGTCACCGGGGCCCCGGCGACTCCCTCACTTCCCGGGCAAGATCTCACCCAGGAAGTGCAGGAGTCACCGGGGCCCCGGTGACTCCTCCTGCCGCGTGCCGACCCGCACGGCGGCCGAAGAACGACCCCTCGCCGAGCTGGGTGCCCGAGCAGTAGCCGGCTCCGTCCTGGGCGATGTTCGAGGCGCAGGCGCCGGCGGCGTAGAGCCCGCCCACGACGGCGCCGTCGTCCCGCTGGACCTGGCCGTCGACCGTGGTCCGCAGGCCGCCGAGGGTGAAGCCGGCATACAGCGCCTTGCCGAGGGTGAGGTCGTAGGCGCCCCACGGTCCGGTGTCCTGGGGCGCCAGCCAGTCGGGGTGCTTGTGGAAGTCGGGGTCCTCGCCGCGGGCGGCGTGCTCGTTGTAGCGAGCGAGCGTCCCGACCAGCGACCCGGCCGGCAGCCCCAGGCCGGCCTCCATCTCCTCGACGGTCTCCCAACCGTCGACCAGGGGGCACAGCGACATCCGCTGCTCCTCCATGTGCCGGCTGTCGACGATGAGGTACGCCGCCTGCTCCGGCTGCCGCATCACGTGGAACGACGTCCGCGCGTGATAGCTGTCCTCGGCCACGAACCGTTCGCCGAGCTTGTTCACGACCAGCCCCTTCACGAGGACGGACGGCGGGTAGAAGGGAGCGGTGATGAAGGGCTCGTCCATGTGCTTGAGCTCGCCGCCGACCGAGGCGCCGAGCCGGATCCCGAGCCCGTCGTCGTAGGTCGAGCCGAGCGTGAAGAGCTTCGAGCCCAGGGCCGGCGTGTAGGCGTCGACCATGTCGGGGTTCATCACGAAGCCACCGGCCGCGAGGACCACCGCCCCGGCTCGCACCGCGCCGACGGTGTCGAACGACTTCCACTCGACGCCGACCACGCTGCCGTCCGAGGAGGTCACGAGATGGCTGGCGCCGGTCTCGTAGCGGACCTCGACGCCCGCTTCGTCGACCTTCTCGCGGAGGAGGTCCATCACCATCCTGGTGCCGTCGACGTCGCCCGGCACCGGGACCTTGTGGCCGCGCGGAGCAGGCCGGGCCTCGTCGAGGTAGGGCCAGACCTTCTCGTTGCCGGTGAACATCAGGCCCTGGGTGCCGGGCTGGATGACCGCCTTCTCGGGGTAGTAGGAGCGCTCGAACTCGAAGCCCAGCGTCTCCAGCCAGTCGAAGTGCTCCACCGAGCCCTCGCAGTAGGCGCGGATCTTGTCGGGCTCGGGCTCCTTCGACGTCGCGGTGAGGTACTTGACCATCTCCTCGACCGGGTCGTCGTGCCCGGTCGCGACCTGCACCGCGGTCCCGCCGCCGAGGTAGAAGTGGCCGCCGGACAGGGACGACGTGCCGCCGTGCACGGCCGCCCGCTCCAGCAGCAGCACCCGCGCGCCGGCGCGGGCGGCCTCGAGTGCCGCGCATCCGCCGGCGATGCCGAAGCCGACCACCACCACGTCGTACGCCGGCGCGTCGGCCGGGACGTCGGCGTCGGAGCGGACGTCGGGGAGATCGGTGCCGGCCACCCGGACAGGATTCCACGGAACTAGAACTTGTTCTAGTCTGGTGGCCGTGATCCTGATCGACGCCGACGGCCGCGAGCACCACCTGCCCGGCGGCCTCGACGACGAGCCCGCCCTGGCGGAGGCGCTCGGCTGGACCCTCAAGCCCGAGGGGCTGTGCCGCGACGAGACGTGCGTGCCCCTGGGCGGCCGGTCGGTCCTCGGGGCCCTCGGCCTGCTCGTGGTGCACGACGAGCGGGCGGGCGTCGCCGCGCTCTCGCCGTCCGCGGAGACCCATCACCGCGAGGCCGCGGGCGGGAAGGCACCGCGGCTCGACCTGCAGGACGTCGACGGCAACCCGGTCTCCTTCGACGACTACTCCGGCCGGAAGCGGGTGCTCGTGACCTGGGCGAGCTGGTGCGGCTGCCGCCACGAGCTGGCCGGCTGGCAGAAGCTCCAGGACGAGCTGGCCGACTCGGGGCTGCAGCTGTTCTCGGTCGCGCTGGACAACGACCCCGACGACTCGCGCCCGTGGATCGAGGCCGGCCACCCGTCCTACCCGGTCGCCGTCGACACCGCGCACGTGACGGCGGAGCGGTACGGCATCACCAACGTCCCGTCGGTGGTGTGGGTCGACGAGGACGACAACATCGTCAAGCCGCCGACGATCGCGCCGGGCGACGACCAGTTCGTCGAGTTCACCAAGATCGACAGCGAGCAGCACCACGAGGCGCTGCGCCGGTGGGTGCGCGACGGGGTGCTGCCCGAGAGCGCGAAGGCCCAGGCGCGCGAGCGCACCGACGCCGAGCAGCAGGCACTGGCCGAGCGCCGGGTCGCGGCCCACCTCCAGCGGAGCGGCGACACCGAGGGCGCCAAGCGGCACCTCGCGGCCGCACAGGAGCTGGCGCCGTGGGACTGGACCGTGCGCCGCGGCGGCATCGCCATGACCGGTGGCGACCCGTTCCTCGGTGAGGAGTTCACGTCGTTCTGGGAGGAGTGGGACGCCTCGGGGCGTCCCGGCTACACGCCGACGACCTGACCGAACCCCGCCGACCAGGGGCTCCGCCTGCCGGTCGAAGTACGTACGCTGCCTCCATGGCAGCTGCGACCATGAGCATGAACAAGACGATCCACTGCGCCGTACGCCGCGACCTGCGCCGGTTCCGAGGCGCCCTCGACCGGTTCCCGGCCGACGACAAGCCGCGCGCCGCGGCACTCCACCGGGCCTGGGCCAACTTCCGCTCGCAGCTCACCGAGCACCACGAGGGCGAGCACGAGATCGCCTGGCCGGCGCTCAAGGCGATCGGTGTCTCCGACGCCTCGATCGCGACGTTCGACCAGGAGCACGAGGCGATGGCCGCCGCGCTCGCCACCGCGGGTGAGGCCATGGACCGGCTCGCAGCCAGCGGCTCGGCCACCGACGCGCAGTCGGCGGCCACGGCCATGGCCGCGCTCGACGTGGCCACCACCACCCACCTCGACCACGAGGAGCAGGAGATCGAGCCCCTGCTCACGGCCAAGCACGACGACCCCGCGGTCAAGCAGATGGGCAAGCAGTTCTCCCGGCGTGCCTCGCTTCCGGTGGCCGGGGTGTTCTTCGCGTGGATGGAGGACGGCGCCAGCCCCGAGGAGAGGGCCGCGTTGCGTCAGAGCGTGCCGGGTCCGGTGATCGCGATCATCGCCGGGATCTTCGGCCGCAGCTACCGCAAGGAGGTCCGGCCCGTCTGGGCGTCCACCGGCTCGTTCTGAGTCAGGACGTCCCCTTCCCTCCCGATAGGGTGGTGACTCGCCACCCCCGTCGAGCGAGGTGACAGATGCCGACCACCCCACGAAACCGTGAGTGGGGGGTGCTGCGCGCCGAGCGGCCACGCTTGCGCGGGAGCCACGGAAGATGAGCATTGATGTCCACCAGCTCGATGTGTTCGTGCTGTGGGGCTCGGCGGTCACGTTCCTCGCGATCCTTGCGGTCCGCGTCTCGTCGCGGACCCGGCTGCCGTCACTGCTGCTCTACCTCGCGATGGGTGTCGCGCTCGGCGAGTCCGGGCTCGGCATCGGGTTCGAGGATGCCGAGCTGGCGCACGCCATGGGGTTCGCGGCGCTGATCGTGATCCTGGCCGAGGGTGGCCTGACCACCCCGTGGGCCGACGTCCGACCGTCGATGCGGCTGGGGGTCTCGCTCGCGACCGTCGGCGTCACGGTGAGCGTGCTGGTGGTCGCCGTCAGCACGCACTACCTGCTCGGGCTGCCCTGGGAGACGGCGGTGCTGCTGGGCGCGATCATCTCGCCGACCGACGCAGCCGCGGTGTTCTCGGTGCTGCGCGTCGTACCTCTCCCCAAGCGCCTCACCGGCGCGCTCGAGGCGGAGTCCGGGCTCAACGACGCCCCGATCATCGTGATCGTCACGATCATCTCGACCGGCGGGCTCGACGAGCACGGTCCGGCGTACAACCTCGGTGTGATCGCCTACGAGCTGGTCGGCGGTCTCTCGTTCGGCCTGGTCGTCGGGTTCGCCGGCGCCTGGCTGATGCGCCGCGCCGCGCTGCCGTCCTCCGGCCTCTACCCGCTGTCGGTCATGGCCCTCTGCTTCCTGTCCTACGGCGGTGCCGCTGCCCTGCACGGCTCCGGCTTCGCCGCGGTCTACGTCGCCGCGCTGGTCCTCGGCAACTCCGAGCTGCCGCACCGCGCCGCGACCCGCTCCTTCGCCGAGGGGCTGGCCTGGCTCTCGCAGATCGGCCTGTTCGTCATGCTCGGCCTGCTGCTCTCCCCGGGCCGCCTCGACCTCGAGACGGTCTTCTTCGCCCTCGTGGCCGGCATGGTGCTGACCGTCCTGGCCCGGCCCCTGTCCGTCGCCATGAGTGCCGTGGCGCAGCCGCTGCCGGTGCGCGAGCTGACGTTCATCTCCTGGGCCGGGCTTCGCGGCGCCGTGCCGATCGTGCTCGCGACCATTCCCCTGGCCGAGGGGGTCCACGACTCGAGGCGCCTGTTCGACCTCGTCTTCGTCCTGGTGGTGATCGACACCCTGGTCACGGGTCCGACGCTGCCGTGGGTGGCGAAGATCCTGCGGGTCACACGGCGTTCCGAGCCCCGCGGCCTCGACATCGAGGCGGCGCCCCTCGAACGCGTCGCGGCCGACCTGCTCCAGATCACCATCGCGCCCACCTCGAAGATGCACGGCGTCGAGGTCGGCGAGCTGCGGCTGCCCACCGGGTCGTCGGTCTCGATGATCGTCCGCGACGACGAGACCCTGGTCCCCGAGCGCCGGACGGTCCTGAAGCACGGCGACGACCTGCTCGTGGTCACCTCGCGCAAGCAGCGCGAGCGCACCGAGGAGCGACTCCGCCAGGTCAGCGAGCGCGGGCGGCTGGCACAGTGGCTCGGCTGATGCCAGCCGGCCCGGCTACTGGACCTGGGGGCTGCAGACGACCGCGTCGTCGGACAGCGTCACCGACTGCGGCCCCTGCCGAAGGTCCTCGTACTGGTCGCCGACCACGACGATGATGCCGGCGTAGTCGACCTCCGGGTGCGCGACGACGGGCACCTTGCCGAGCCGCGCGCGGAGCAGCTTGGCGCCCGGGTTGTCGACGTCGTCGACCCAGATCTCGGCGACGGTGGTGAGCGAGGTGCCCTTCGGTGCGTTGCCGGTCTGCCCCTCCGCGAAGCCGACGGTCTTGAGCTCCTCCATCGTGCGGCCGGCGAGCCCCTCGCGCCCGCTGCCGTTGAGCACGCTCACCGTGACGTCCTGGACGAACAGGTCGTCGCCCGCCGGGTAGGACGTGTCGACGCAGATCGGGGCATCCACCTTGCCGGGGAACGGCTTGGTCATCTGGGCCCAGCCCCAGGTCACGCCCAGGAGCATCAGCACCCCGAGCGCCGCGAGCGTGATCGTGGTACGCAGCCGACCGCTCAGCCTCCAGTCGAGCATCAGTGCCCCATGAGGTGCACGCGCGCGTGCAGGACGTTGCGCTGCTGGAGCGCGGCGCGCAGGGCCCGGTGCAGGCCGTCCTCGAGGTAGTACTCGCCCCGCCACTCCACGACGTGGGCGAACAGGTCGCCGTAGAACGTCGAGTCCTCGTCGAGCAGCGCGGCCAGCTGGAGGGTGTCCTTGGTGGTCACCAGCTCATCGAGGCGGACCTGGCGCGGCGGCAGGGCGGCCCACGCCTTGGAGGACAGGCCGTGCTCGGGGTAGGGCCTCCCCTCACCGACGCGCTTGAAGATCACGCCGCGATAGTAACTAGGGTTGGCGCCATGACCGCCACACCGCCCGAGCCGGCCAGCGAGACCCCCGCCGTCCCGCCCGCCGAACCGGCGGCACCCCCGCCGGCGGAGCCGCTCGTGGAGCAGCCCGTCGAGCCGCCCGCCGGACCCGAGGCCCACGAGGACAGCCCGATCGTGCAGGCGGTGGCACCCGGCTACCAGTTCGAAGGGGCGGCGCTCGAGCTCGGCGGGCTGATGCTCGACGCGACCACGCTGACCAGCACCCACATCCGGATCCCGCTGGGGATGCTCAACCGGCACGGCCTCGTGGCCGGCGCGACCGGCACCGGCAAGACCAAGACGCTCCAGCTGATGGCCGAGCAGCTGAGCGCGGCCGGCGTGCCAGTCTTCGCGGCCGACATCAAGGGCGACCTCTCCGGACTCGCGACTCCCGGCCAGCCGAGCGACAAGCTGGCCCAGCGGACCGCGTCCGTGGGCCAGCAGTGGACCGCCACGGGGTTCCCGGTGGAGTACTACGCCCTCGGCGGCCAGGGCACCGGCATCCCGCTGCGGGTGACCATGTCGGCGTTCGGGCCGACCCTGCTGAGCAAGGTGCTCGGCCTCAACGACACCCAGGAGTCGAGCCTCGGGCTGGTCTTCCACTACGCCGACCAGGCCGGCCTGCCGCTGCTCGACCTCTCCGACCTGCGCGAGGTCGTGAAGTTCCTGACCAGCGACGAGGGCAAGGCCGACCTCAAGAACCTCGGTGGCCTCTCCGCCGCCACCGCCGGCGTCATCCTGCGCGAGCTGATCGGCTTCTCCGACCAGGGCGCGGACGCGTTCTTCGGCGAGCCGGAGTTCGAGTCGAGCGACTTCCTCCAGACCACGGCCGACGGCAAGGGGCTGATCTCGCTCGTCGAGCTGCCGAACCTCCAGGACCGGCCCCAGGTCTTCTCGACCTTCCTCATGTGGCTGCTGGCCGACCTGTTCCACGACCTGCCCGAGGTCGGCGACGTCGACCAGCCCAACCTGGTCTTCTTCTTCGACGAGGCGCACCTGCTGTTCAGCGACGCCTCCAAGGCGTTCCTCGACCAGATCGCCCAGACGGTGCGGCTGATCCGCTCCAAGGGCGTCGGCGTCTTCTTCGTGACCCAGAGCCCGACCGACGTCCCCGACGCGGTGCTGGCCCAGCTCGGCTCGCGGGTCCAGCACCAGCTCCGCGCGCACACGCCCAACGACGCCAAGGCGCTCAAGGCGACCGTGAACACCTACCCCAACTCCGCCTACGACGACCTCGGCGAGGTGATCACCGGACTCGGCATCGGAGAGGCCATCGTCACCGTGATGAACGAGCGTGGTGCGCCGACGCCGGTTGCCTGGACCCGGCTGCGCGCGCCCGAGTCGCTGATGGCCCCGAGCGATCCCGCGGCGATGCAGGCGACGGTCGCGGCCAGCCCGCGCAACGCCAAGTACGCCGTCGCGGTCGACCGCGAGTCGGCTCGCGAGATGCTCGCCGCCAAGCTGGAGAAGGGCGCCGAGAAGGCCGCCGAGGAGAAGGCCGCCGACGACAGGGCGAAGGCCGACGCCAAGACCGCGAAGAAGCCGAGCTCCTCGTCGCGCCGTACCAAGCAGGAGGAGGGCGTGGTCACCCAGGTGGTGAAGTCCGGCGCCTTCCGCCAGTTCATGCGGACCGCGGCCGCCGAGATCGCGCGGGGCCTGTTCGGGACGGGTCGCCGGCGCTGAAGGACACCTGCGCGGACGCCGCTCCGATCAGTCTGAGGCGCCGAGCCGGTGGAGGGCGGCCCCGCCGGCATCGGTGACGGTGACCGCGCGGTGGCCGCTTCGCCGCTCGACCCACCGCTGCTCGAGGAACGCGTCGAGCACGGCCGCGCCGAGCCGGCCGGACAGGTGGTGGCGCTGCTCGCTCCAGTCGAGGCAGAACCGCAGCAGCGGCCGCTGCCCGCCCCCGCGGCGTACGGCGTCCAGGTCCACCCCGAGCCGCTCGAGCACGGGGACGGCGTCGGGCCCGAGCTCGTAGGGATGCTCGTGCAGCTGCGACGACAGCGGGTCGTGGCTGCGGCGCCGCGTGTCCGCGATGCCGTCGCGGGCGACCAGGGCGCCGGTGTCGAGCAGCCCCTGGGTGACCGCGCAGCCGTAGCGGCCGGCCAGGTGGTCGTAGCAGGTGCGGGCCCGGCGCAGCGCGGCCGCGCGGGTGCCCTCGCGCAGCGACCGGACCGGCAGCGGCGGCGCCAGCCCTGAGAGCGCCTCGATGACGGTCGCCACCCGGTCGGAGGCCAGGTGGTAGTAGCGGTGCCGGCCGGACACCTCGACCCCGATCAGGCCGGCCCGGGTCAGCCGGGCCAGCTGCGCGCTCGCGGCGGGAGCGCTGACCCCGGCCTCGTCCGCGAGCACGCTGGCGGCGAGCGCCCGGCCATCGGCCAGCGCGCCGAGGATCGATGCCCGCGTGCGGTCGGCGAAGAGCTCCGCCGCGGCCGCTATGTCGACATCGCCGCCCGCCTCGACGTACGGCTCGGCCGACGACTGGAAGGTGACCATGGCTCCAGTCTCCAACGGGGACGGTTCCATGCCCGTGGAAGTGTCACGGAGCGGCCGGACCGGTCAGGCGCGGTCAGGCCGGTCAGGCCGACCAGCGCAGCGAGTCGCTGACCAGGTCGGCGAGGGGGTGCACCCCCTGGAGGTCCTCGCGCTTGGCCAGCAGCTTGGCCAGCTTCTGGCTGTGGCGGTCCTTCACTGCGGCGCGCTGGGCGCGGATCCGCTCGAGCTGGGCGTCCATGTCGTAGGCGTGGGCAGGCTGGGTCGAGGTGGGATCTGCCACTGCGGCCTCCTGGGATCTGGCCGGAGGCACCCGAGCTGTCCGGCGTTCTGACGGGATGAACAGAGCGTGCCCGACCAACATCGCCACAAGGTTTACGGCATGTTGACGCAGCGTTACGGGCTCACCACCGGTTGCACTACCTTGCCCCCCGTGACCGACCCCGTGACTGGCCCAGTGACCGGTGAACTGCCCGACTACGCCGCCCTCGTCCTCGAGGAGCGCGACGTCCGCGCGATCTGCGAGCTCAAGTACCGCTACCTGCGCACCCTCGACTCCAAGGACTGGGACGCCTTCGAGCAGTGCTTCGTCCCTGAGGCGACCGGCGACTACAACGGGCTGGTCTTCGACGACCGCGCCGCCCTGGTCTCCTACATGCGGGAGAACCTCGGCGAGGGGCTGATCACCCTCCACCAGGCCCACCATCCCGAGGTCGAGGTGGACGGCGACACCGCCACCGCGCGGTGGTACCTCTACGACCGCGTGATCGTCGAGGCGTTCTCGTTCATGCTCGAGGGCGGGGCGATCTACAGCGACCGCTACGTGCGTACGCCGGACGGCTGGCGGGTCGCCCACACGGGCTACCGCCGAACCTTCGAGGCGACGTACAACCTCGGCGACCTGCCCGGGTTCAAGCTCTCCGGCCCCGGCGTCCACACCCACAAATGACGCTGACCCGCCCGTACAGAACAGGCGGGTCACCTTCGTCGGGCTACAGGGTGGGGTCGGTCCAGGCCATCTGCACGACCTCGACACCGCGCTCCCGGGTGATGAGGCGGCCGCGGCCGGCCGTGGCCGGAGCGGCCCGCAGGTTGCCGAGCAGGGGGCCCTCGTCGGGGCTGCCGGAGAGCATCAGCCCGGGCATGGCGAGGTCGCGCAGCGACTGGATGACCGGCTCGTAGAGCGCCCGCGACGCGCCGCCGGAGCGCCGAGCGACCGTGACGTGCAGGCCGACGTCGCGGGCCTGCGCGAGCAGCGGCTGGAGGGCCGCGACCGGCGAGCTCTGCTGGGTGGCGACCAGGTCGTAGTCGTCGACGAGGACGAAGACCTCGGCGCCGGTCCACCACGACCGGTTGCGCAGCTGCTCGGGGGTGACGTCCGGGCCGGGGATGCGGTTCTCGAGGTAGGTGGCGAGGTCTCGCAGGGCGGGCTGGGCCTGGTTGGCCGAGGTGAGGTAGTTGAGGAGGTACTCCTCCGGCACCTCGCCGAGCAGTGCGCGACGGTAGTCGACGACCACCAGCTGTGCCTGCTGGGGCGTCCGGGTGCGCATGATCTCCCGGGCCAGGCCGCGCAGGATCGAGCTCTTGCCGGACTGGCCGTCCCCGAGGATGAGCAGGTGCGGCTCGGTGTCGGGGTTGAGCGAGACCGGGGCCAGCTCCTTCTCGTTGATGCCGACCACCAGCGGGTGGGTGCCCTTCTCCGCGTCCGCCATCGTGGCCGCGACGCCGGCCTGGGCCCGCACGTCGTCGAGCGTGATCCGCTCGGGGAGCAGCCGCAGCTTGGGTCCCGCCGGACCCGTCCAGGCCTCGGTGACGCGGCGGACCAGGTCGTCCACGCCGTCGCCGAGCGAGCCGGCGTCCGCGTCGCCGTCGATGCGCGGCAGGGCGGTGAGGAAGTGCAGCTTGCTCGTCACCAGGCCGCGACCCGGCCGGTTCTGCGGCACCAGGGCCGAGACCCGGCGGTCGATCTCGGAGTCGAGCGGGTCGCCGAGCCTCAGCTCGAGCCGGCTTCCGAACATGTCGCGCATCGCGGCGCGGAGGTCGGCCCACCGGCTGGTGGCGGCGACGATGTGGAGGCCGAAGGTCAGGCCTCGGGTCGAGAGCTGCTGGATCTCCAGCTCGAGGTCGTCGAAGTCGGCGCGCAGGGTGCTCCAGCCGTCGATGACCAGGAACACGTCGCCGTACCCGTCGTCGGCGCGGCCCTGGGCCCGACGGGTCCGGTAGGTCTCGATCGAGTCGATGCCGTTGGCGCGGAAGTACTTCTCGCGCCGGTCGACGATGCCGGTGACCTCGGCGATGATCCGGCTCACGACGTCGGGCTCCGAGCGGGTGCCGATGCCGGACAGGTGCGGCAGCCCGGCCATGCCGGCGAACGTGCCGCCGCCGAAGTCGAGCACGAAGAACTGCGACTCCTGCGGGGTGGTCGTGAGTGCCATCCCCGCCACCACCGACCGCAGCGTGGTGCTCTTGCCGCTGCGCGGGCCGCCGACGACGGCGAGGTGACCGGCGCCGCCGGACAGGTCGACCGACAGGGTGTCGCGGCGCTGCTCGCGCGGCCGGTCCACGGTGCCGAGGGGTACGACGAGGCCGCCGAGCGCGCGCCACTCCTTCGACACCAGGCCGAGCTGCGGGTCGACGGCGAGGTCGGGCATCAGCTCGTCGAGGGTGTCGGGGACGTCGAGCGGCGGGAGCCAGACCTGGTGCGCGGCCGGGCCGTGGCCGATCATGTGGCCGACCGCGATGTCGAGCAGCGACTGCTGGTCGCCGCTCTCGACGGGCACCGGCTCGGGCTCGGGGTCGTCGACCGGGACCTCGAGCTTGAGCACCTCCGAGATCGTGAACGGCAAGATGCCCTGGAGCTTGCCGCCCTCGTCGCGGCGGACGTGCACCCGGCCCGAGGGCGGCCCCGAGACGTAGGCGGCCTTGAACCGCACCATCGACGTGGGGTCGGGCTTGAGGTAGGCGAGTCCCGGCACCGGCGGCAGCTCGTAGGCGTCGGGGACGCCGAGCACGGCGCGTGACTCCTGCGCCGAGAAGGTGCGCAGCCCGACGCGGTAGGACAGGTGCGACTCGAGGCCGCGCAGCCGGCCCTCCTCGAGGCGCTGCGAGGCGAGCAGCAGGTGCAGTCCGAGCGAGCGGCCCAGCCGGCCGATCGCGACGAACAGGTCGATGAACTCCGGCTTGGCCGTGAGCATCTCGGAGAACTCGTCGACGACGATGAAGAGCGACGGCATCGGCTCGAGCACGGTGCCGTCGACGGGGCCCGTGGCCCGGGCCTTCTCGTAGTCGCGGATCGAGGCGAAGTTGCCGGCCTCGCGGAGCAGCTCCTGGCGGCGCACCATCTCACCGCTCAACGCGTCCTGCATCCGGTCGACGAGGGTGAGCTCCTGGGCCAGGTTGGTGATCACGGCCGAGACGTGCGGCAGCTCCGACATGCCCGCGAACGTCGCGCCGCCCTTGAAGTCGACCAGCACCATGTTGAGGTGCTCGGGGGAGTGCGTCATCGTCAGTCCGAGCACCAGCGTCCGCAGGAACTCCGACTTGCCCGACCCGGTCGCGCCGATCACCAGGCCGTGCGGACCCATGCCCTGCTGCGCGGACTCCTTGATGTCGAGATGCACGACGGCGCCGCCGTCGCCGGTGCCGATCGGCACCCGCAGCCGGTCGCGCGCGGGGCGCTGCTGCCAGGCCTGGTCGGGCTCGAAGCGGTGCACGTCGCCGAGCGCCAGCAGCTCCATGAAGTCGGCGTCGCCGCTGGCCTCGGCGTTGCCGCCCTCGACCACGCCGCTGACCGTGTGGAGCGGCGTGAGCCGCCGCGCGAACGCCTCGGCGGTGGCGAGCGAGCAGCGGTCGACCTTGGCCCGGATCACCTCGTCGCGCAGCCGCAGCGCCTGCACGGGGAAGCGACCGTCGACCGGCTCGGCCGACTCGAACTGCAGGCGGAGCCGGGTCGCGTCCTCGAGCTCGTCCCACCGCGTCGGCAGGTCGAGCACGGTGACCCCGTGCACGCCGTCCGGTGGCACGGTGTGGTTGCCCGGCGGCAGCTCGGCCCCGTCGATGACGAGCAGGATGTGCGGGGTGGCGGGCCGCTCCTCGGCGCCGAACCGCGGCCGCTCGCTGAGGTCGGCCGGCAGCAGCGAGGCCAGCTCGTCGAGCGACGTCGAGACCATCCGCCGGGGCCCTACCGCATCGGACTGCTGGGCGCTCTGGCCGTGGGGCAGCCACTTGATCCAGTCCCAGTGGGTGAGGTTCTGCTCCGTGGTCAGCACGGCGACCACGAGGTGCTCGGGCGCGTGGAACGCCGTCGCGGAGCAGATCATCGCGCGCGCCAGCGATCGGGCCGGCTCCTCGGGGCCGCAGACCTCGATCCGGTCGAAGGCGCGCAGGTCCACCGACGCCGGCAGGTCCGGCTGCAGGCGGTGTACGACGAGGAGCCGGTGCAGCGCGGAGGCAGCGGCCGGGTCGACCTGGTCGATGGGGGCGCTCTCCGGTGGCAGCAGCTCGAGGGAGAGCGGCTGGTGGCACACGCCGTAGCGCACGTGCAGGAACCGCGGGTCCCCGCTGCCGTGCTCCCAGACGCGGGTGCGGTCCTCGGCGACCGCGGGCAGCGCGGCCGGGTCGGGGTGGTGCCAGGTGAGCGCCCGGCGCTGCTGGTCGGCGGCCTCACGGGCCAGCTGGCGGACGTTGCCGAGGTAGCGGAGGTACTCGGTGCGGGTGCCGGTGACCTGCTGGATCCGCTGCTTGCGCTGCCGGTCGATCTGGACGACGACGAACCCGAGCGTGGCGAAGAGGAACATCCCGGCGGCGATGTACTGGCGGCCGCCCGTGCTCGAGCCGCTCATCGTCGCGACGAGCACGATCGACCCGAGCGAGCCCAGCATCGGGATCGCGTTCATCAGCACGCCGCTGGCGCCCTCGGACTGCTGGATCTGCGGCGGCGGCTGCAGCTGCAGCTGACCGTGGGGCATCTCGGGCTCGTCGACGCGTCCGCCGCGCAGGGTGGGTCCGGGCCCGGAGGTCTGGGTCGACGAGCCTGTGGCGGACAGTGCGGGCGTGAGGCCACCACCAGCCGGCGGCACACGCGGCAGCGCCGGCTTGTCCGTCGTCGTCACTACATCCCCTCACCGACCCGAGTCCAGAACGTCCGATGATAGATGTGCCCCCGAACCGGGGGAACTACTCTCCTGAGAGGCCCGCCGGTTCGGCTGGGCTGGTCCGGCTCGGTCGGAGAGCGGCGGATGGAGTGGTGGTGGCATGGAGGGCGGCAGGCGGCTGGCCCACGGCACCGTGGCGCTGACCGTGCACGGTCCCGCGGGCGCCCTCGACCTCGTCGTGCCCCCCGAGGCGTCCGTGAGCGACGTCGCCCGCGAGTACGCCGCCAAGGCCGGACTCCAGTTCGCGCCCACCCTGCACAGCCGGCTCGGCACGACCCTGGTGCCCGCAGCGTCGCTGGCCGACCTCGGCATCCGCACCGGCGACGTGCTGGCTGCCGGTGGCGCCGTACGCCGGCACGCGGGCGACCACGCGGGTGACGCGCCGGACGCGGTGCCGCCCGGCGCCTTCTCCGTCACCTGGTTCGCGGTCGCCGTCGCGGTGGCGGCCCTGGCCGGGTGGTTCGGCTCGCGGGTCGGCGGCCTGGACAGCGACGAGGGGCAGCTGACGATCGGGCTGCTCGGCTTCTCCGCCCTCCTCGGAGTGCTGCCGATCGGGCGGCTCAGCGCCCACCGGATGGTGGCCGCCCCGGCGTTCGCGGCGGCCGCGGCGTTCGCGGTGGTGTGGGCGCCCGAGCCGGAGCGGCTGCCGACGGTCGTCGGTGTCACCGCCCTGGTCGCGGCGGTCGCGGCCGGGGTGGCGCGGGCGCTCGACGTCCAGAGCGACGAGGCACTCCGCGTGTGGATCGTGGTGGGCGTGGCGCTGTTCCTGGCGACCGGCGCCGGTGCGCTGCTGCACGCCGACCCGCGGGTGGTGTGGAGCCTGCTGCTGCTCGTGGCCACGCTGGCCGCGCGGTTCGTGCCGGCCGTCGCGATCGACGTGCCCGACCAGTTCCTCATCGACCTCGAACGGCTCGCCGTCACCGCCTGGTCCGCGCGCGACCGGCCGCACGGGCGGCGCGGCCGGACCGTGGTGCCGCCGACCGCGGTCGCCCACGTCGCGGCGCGCGGCGCGCGGATCATCACCGCCTCGGCAGCGGCGGTCTGGGCGGTGGTCGCGGTGTCCGCACCGATGCTGCTCGTCACCGCCGACCTGCCCGTCGACCGCATCGGCGCCCGGGTCATGGTCGGCCTCGCGGGCGCCGCGCTGCTGCTGGCGGCACGCAGCTACCGCCACCCGGCGGCCCGCGCCATGCTCCGCGGCGCTGGGCTCACCTGCTGGGCCGCGCTGGCCGTCGTGCTGCTCGACGTGCTCGACGCCGGGCAGGGACTCGCCCTCGGCATCGGCGGGATCCTGCTGGCCGTCCTGCTCGTCGTGGTCGCGGTGGCGACCGGACGCGGCTGGCGCTCGGCGTGGTGGTCGCGCCGGGCCGAGGTGGCCGAGGGGCTGGCCGGCGCCGGGGCCATCGCAGCACTCGTCGTCGCGTCGGGCCTGTTCCGTGCCCTGTGGGAAATCAAGTTCCGGGTTTAGCGATATTCGCCACGGGTAGACCGCCAGTTGTCCGGATCACACACCTCGTCCGGCACCAGGAATGACCACATCGCACACACGACTCGGGTGGCTTCGACATGCCGCTCACTGAAAGGGATGAGGCGACATGGCGACGCCAGAGATGAAGGCAGGCGACCGGACACTCTCACGGGCTGCGGGCATGGTGTCCAACGCCAAGAGCGACTTCGACCGGATGTCCCGCACGATGTCCGACACGATCATCGGCTACCAGGGCAAGTGGCAGGGCCAGGGCGGCAAGGCCTTCTTCGGCCTGCACCAGGCCTGGACCGAGAAGCAGGACCGCATCGTGCGCGCGCTCAACGACTTCGAGGCCGCGCTCACCTCGACCGAGCGCGACAACATCAACACCGACCAGACGCAGTCGGACAACATGAACAAGAACCACAGCCGCCTCGACGGCGTGAAGCAGTACTGACCCGGACGACGCAGGAACGAAGCAGGAGAAGGAGACGGACATGACTAGCAGTGGCTTCGACGGCCTCGTCGTCAACCACGGTGGCCTCAACGAGGTGACCGACCATCTCCACAAGATGGTCAAGGACATCGACGACCGCATGAACAACCTCGAGCGCGACCTGGCCCCGCTGCAGGGCGAGTGGTCCGGTAACGCGCAGACGGCCTACATCGACGCGAAGCGCAAGTGGGACACCGCGATCGCCGAGATGATGCAGCTCCTCAACGACACCGGCACCACGGTCGGCCAGTCCAACCAGGACTACCACTCGGCCGACATGCGCGGCGCCAACTCGTTCCAGATCGGCTGAGCTCGCCGCACTCGCCACAGGCAGGGGAGGACCGGTGCCGCGGCACCGGTCCTCCCGCCATGTCCCGGGTCCTCCGTCCTGAGCCTTCTTCCGTAGAGTCCCGTTCGATTCGAGCCCTCGGGAGGTCGCCATGAGCCAAGCGCCGGTCAGCACGTCCGGACTCGTGCGCGTCAGCGTCTCCTCCGGCACCCGCCGCGTCGACCTGGTGCTGCCGGGCTCGGTGCCGCTGGCGGAGCTCCTGCCCGAGCTGGCGCGCAGCGTCGGGCTGCTCGACGCCGCCACGGTCTACGGCGGCTACCGCGTCGTCACGGCCGAGGGCCGCGAGCTCGCCCACGAGACCGGGCTGATCACCCAGGGCATCGAGGACGGTGGCCTGCTCACCGTCACGGCCGGGGTCGACGAGGCACCCCCGCGGATCTACGACGACGTCGTCGAGGCGATGACCGACGTCGTCGAGCGCGACCTGCAGCCGTGGGCGCCGGCCTCCGGTCGGCGTACCGCCCTGGTGGCCGCGGGGCTGCTCATGACGCTCGGCGCCGTCGCGCTGCTGATCCAGTACACCTCCCTCCTGGCGGGTGTCGCCGCCGTCGTCGTGGCGGTGGCGCTGGTCGCCGGCGCGATCGTCCTCTCGCGCGCCCAGCACGAGCCGGAGGCCGCCGTGGTCGTGGCCTGGATGGGCTGTGTCTACGCCGGGCTGGCCGGCCTGATGCTGGTGCTGCGCCAGGACGGCGACTTCTTCGCCCTGCCGGTCGCGTGCGCGGGCGGTGGCGCGCTGGTCGCCGGGCTGGTCTGCGTGGTCGGCATCGGTGAGGGGCGCACCCTCGCGCTGCCACCTGTCGTGGTGGGTGCGATCTTCCTGGCGACGGGGCTGCTGACCCGCGCCGGCTCCTTCGACCCGGCGGTGGTGCTGACCACCGCGCTCGCGGTCGTCGTGCTCGCGGGCTCGGTCTTCCCGTGGCTGGCACTCGGTGTCACCGGCACCCGGGTCGACCAGCTGTTCGCGCCCGCCGACATCACCGCCGACCCCGAGGAGATCGATCCGGTGCGGGTGGGGGCCGACGCGCGCGTGGCCCACCAGATCCTGGTCGCGACGTCCGCGACGGTCGGGCTGCTGCTGGTCCTGGTCGCGCCGCTCGCGGTGAGCATGGGCCTCTCCGGCACGCTGCTCGCCGTCGTCTCGTGCCTGGTCGTGATGTTGCGGACCCGCCAGTACCGCACCGGCCAGGAGGTCCTGGTCGGGCTCGGCTCCGGCATCCTCGGCCTCGTCTCGGTCGCGGTGTCCCTGCTGTGGATGCACCCCGACTGGCGGCCGACCGTGGCCGTGACCCTGGCCGCGACCGGTGCCGTGCTCCTGGCGGCCACCCTCGTCCCCGGCACGCCGTCGCTGCGCCGTGGCCGGCTCGGCGACCTGGCCGAGACCCTGTCGCTCCTCGCGCTGCTGCCGCTGGTGGTGCTGGCGACCGGCATCTACTCGGCGATCAAGAGCTGATGGCCACCAAGAAGGACCTCGTCGAGGCCTACTCGTTCTCCCGGCGCCGGCTGGTCACGGCGTTCCTCTCCGGTGCCCCGGGGGGCCGGGAGGTGGAGCCGTCCCGGCCCGGCCGCACCCTCGTGGGCGGGATGGCCCTCGCGGTCCTGCTCGTCGCGGGAGCCGCGATCGCGTCGGTGCTCGCGGCTCGCACCCCGGAGGACTGGAACCAGGTCGGGCTCGTGGTCACCCGCGGCGACCAACCCGCGACCTACGTCATCCTCGAGGAGCACGACCCGCCCGAGCTGATCCCGGTCATCAACATCACGTCGGCCCAGCTGATCCTCGGCGCCGACGTGAAGGCGACCTCGGTCGACCAGGAGGTCATCGACGAGCAGACGCCGGGCATCCCGATCGGCATCCTCGGAGCGCCGCAGACCCTGCCCCGCCCCAAGCAGTTCATCGAGAGCGGCTGGACGGCCTGCACCGACAACGAGGTCGGGATCGCTCTCGACGTCTCGGAGGAGCAGAAGGTCGAGCGCGCCACGACGAGCGCCATGGTCGTGCTGAGCGCCGACCGCTACTGGCTGATCGCGACCTCCAGCAGTCAGGAGGACGCCAAGCAGCGGACCTACCGCTACCCGATCTCGGACGAGGAGAGCGACCAGCTGCTCGTCAACCTGCGCCTGGGTGCGCGCGCCCAGGCCATCAGTGTGCCGCCGGAGTGGCTCGCGCTGTTCCCGGAGGGTGGGGAGATCGGGTCCGCCGGGTTCGGCGTCCCCCATCTCGGGCAGCCGGCGCAGGACTCGCCCGTCCCCGGCGCGAAGGTCGGCGACTACATCCCGATCGGTGGCGGTGGGGCGATGGTCGTCGACGGGGGCTTCCAGCCGATCGACGAGTTCGCTCTCGCGGTGCTGCAGAACGCCGACCTCGGCGGCGACGGTCCGACCTCGCTCTCGGGAGAGCCACCCCAGGACTACGACGAGCCCGCCTACCTCGACTCGCACTGGCCGGACACGCTGCCAGGCCCCCTGAGCTCGGCGCCCTGCGCGCAGCTCGACGTGGCCCCCGGCCAGGTCCCACGCGTCTGGCTGGCCGGATCGCCCACCGGTGACGCCGCGTCCCCCGAGCAGGGCACCGACGGTGAGATCCCGCCCGACCAGCGACGGATCACCGTCGACCGGGGTCACGGGGCGTTCGTCCAGGACGGCACCTGGGACTCGACGGCCAGCGACTCCATGCTGGTGATCGATCCGCTCGGCACGGCCTTCCCGCTGGGTCGGGGGGCCGATCACGCTGGAGAAGCTCCGCTACGACGTGGGCGACGCGTCCGTCGTGCCCGACGAGTGGGTGACGCTCTTCGACGAGGGGGTCTCCCTGTCGACGTACGCCGCGCTCTGCCCGCCGGCGACCCAGCCCGGCCAGCAGCAGCCCACCGAGAACTGCCAGGCCCTGCCCTGATGGCGCCGCGACTGGTCCTCGCGTCCGCGACCGCGGCGCTGGTGCTCTCGCCCGTGACGGCGGCACCGCCCGCGGCCGCCGACGACGGGGTGCCCCAGGACTGCGCGGCCATCACCGACCAGGACGACGTCCACTACGCCACCGACCAGATCAGCGCACCGCTGGCCGCCATGGGGGTGGACGACGCCCTGGCCAGGCTGAGGAAGCAGCACGTGCGGGCCGGGGACGGCGTCACCGTGGCGGTGATCGACTCGGGAGTGTCCGACCTGGCGCCGATCACGTTCGCCGGGCACATCGACGCCGGCAACAAGGTGCCGGCCCCTTCGGACTACCACGGCACCGCCGTGGCCGGGCTGATCGCCGGTCAGCCGCGCAGCCGGGCCGACGGAGGGACGGTCGGCATCGCACCGGGCGCCCGGATCCTCGACGTCCAGGTCTACGACGAGGCGGGCGCCTCCGACGAGCCGAGCAGCCCGCAGTCGCCGATGACCCCGGAGAACCTGCGGGCCGGTCTGCAGGCGGTCATCGACGCCGCACCCACCGAGGGGATCCGGATCGTCAACATGTCGCTGGCGATCCCCGACGACGAGCAGGTCAAGGCGCAGATCGCGCAGCTCTGGTCGATGGGCGTCGTCGTCGTGGCGCCCACGGGCAACCGCAGCGAGCTGCCGCCGGGGATGCCGGCCACCTTCGCCCAGCACACGGCCGGTGAGGACGCCGCGAGGTTCATCCACCCGGCCGACTACGAGCACGTGCTCGCCGTCAGTGCCACGCCCCAGGGGTCAAGCAACCTCGACCCGACCAGCTGGGTGCTGGAGAACTCCAGCACCGACGTGGCCGCCCCGACGTCCGGCGCCGTCTCCTACTCCTTGCGGGGCGAGTCGTGCTTCCTCAACGACCCGGCCACGTCCTACGCCGCCGCCGAGGTCTCAGGGGTGCTCGCCCTGCTGCAGTCGGCCTACGACGAGTCGATCGCGGCCTCCGTGCGCCGGCTGCTGACCACGGCCAACGGCCGCCCCGACATCCCCGACACCCTGGTCGGCGCCGGCCAGGTGCAGGCCATGGACGCGCTGACCCGGCCGATGGACATCGACGACGAGACGGGCGCCGACCTCGGCGCCGGCACCGTCGTGCACGACCCGCAGCTGCTCTCGGTGCCCGAGGAGCCGGACGACGTGCTCGCCTCGACCCGCAAGGACGCCGTGTGGTGGGGCGTGGTCGGCGGGGGAGTGCTGCTGCTGGCCCTCCTCCTGCGTCCGGTGCTGGCGCGCCGACGGCGTACTGTCTCCCGCTGATGGTGCGCACTCGTCCCCGCCCGGCCGACATGGCCGTCCCGCCCGGCGCCCGCTCGGTGTTCACCGACGGCGCCTGCAGGGGCAACCCCGGGCCCGGAGGCTGGGCGTGGGCGCTGGACACGTCGGAGTTCGCCTCGGGTCACGAGGCCGACTCGACCAACCAGCGGATGGAGATCCGGGCCGCGCTCGAGGCCGTCCGGTCCGTCCCCGGCCCGCTCCTGGTCGTCTCTGACTCGACGTACGTCGTCAACTGCTTCCGTGACCGGTGGCACGCCGGCTGGATGGCGCGCGGCTGGACCACGTCCGCCAAGACGCCGGTCGCCAACCGCGACCTCTGGGAGCCGCTCGTGAGACTGGTGGCCGAGCGCGGCGACGTGGCCTTCCAGTGGGTGAAGGGGCACTCCGGCCACGTGATGAACGACTTCGTCGACGGGCTGGCGGTCGAGGCCAGCCGTCAGGCCGGCACCAGCGCGGCCGCACCGAAGGAGACCGAGAACCTCTCGCACCAGATCGACACGCTCTGGTAGTCGGCCAGGTCGAGGTCGCTGGGCAGGTCGTAGACGAGGTTGCCCCTGTTGCCTCTGAGCTCCCCGAGGTCGACGTAGGCGCCGTCGTCGAAGACCCGCCAGCCGTCCTCGCTGACCTCGGCGTCGGTGATCCAGACCCGCAGGTCCGGCCCGTCGGAGGTGTCGAGGTCCTCGATCGCCAGCAGCCGGCTCCCGTCGGGCTGGCGCACGATCCGCACCCGCCCGCTCGTCCCGTGCTCGTGGCTGACGAAGCGGCCGCGCGCCAGCTCGACCGGAGCGACCGGAGCGGCCGGGACCGGCTCGGTGGACGCCGCGGGTCCGGACGCCGGCGCTGAGGTCGCGGGTGTCGAGGCCTGTGTCGAGGCCGGAGCCGAGGCCGGGCTCGACTCGGGCAGCCGCTCGTCGACCTCACGGGTCGTGAACAGCCGCCAGGGCTCGAACCAGTAGCCGCCGGCGACCACCACCACGACCGCGAGCCCGCCGACCAGCCATCTCAGCCTCATGACGTCCAGTGTCCCGACCACCCGCAAACGTGACAGCGACTGGCCGTCGTCCGCGCGCGAAGCTCGCCAGGTGGCTGGTGCGCCCGGAGCGTGCATCGCGAGTCACCCCACAGACGGGTCGGCCTCCTCGGCTGTGGGCGGCTGCCAGAGCAGCGTGCCGAGGCCCAGCACGAGGAGGACGTCGACGGCGACGGCACTCTGCGGACGGCACCTCGGTCCGCAGACGGATCGGGATGGGTGCTGGCTGGCGGAGGATGCGGGATTCGAACCCGCGAGGGCTGTTAACCCAACCCGCTTTCCAAGCGAGCGCCATAGGCCACTAGGCGAATCCTCCGCCGAGGAGCGTACCGGCGACTCGGGGCGCCACCCAATCGAGTCCGGTGCGTTGGAGCGGCACCGGAGCCTCACCTACACTCGGGGCAACCCCCCGTGTGGCGGCACCTAGCTCAACTCCCCCAGGGCCGGAAGGCAGCAAGGGTCGGCAAGCTCTGCCGGGTACGCGGGGGGCCTCTTCATGTCCAGTCATGGGCCGGAGGGCAGGATCGAGGAGTGAACCCCGACGAGGTGCCGCCGGACGTCTTCGACGACCTGGTGCGCGACGCCCTCGACCAGCTGCCCGACGAGGCGGCGGCGCTGGTGGCGCACATCGCGGTCGTCGTACGCGAGGAGCCCGAGCCGGGCGAGGCGGCGCCGGGCACGCTGCTGCTCGGCCTGTTCCGCGGCATCGCGCACACCCGCGTGGGCGGCCGGGTGCCGGGCTCGCTGCCCGATGTCATCACGCTCTACCGCAAGCCGATCCTCACGGTCTGCAGGAACGTCGACCAGGTGGGCCCGCGGGTGCTCAAGGTGCTCGGCCACGAGGTCGGGCACGCGCTGGGGCTCAGCGAGGGACAGCTGCGCGCCTACGGCTGGTACTGACGGCTCACGGGACCCTCACCGGCCGCCTTTCGACTGTCGATGCCGCCAACTAGGGTTCAGGGCAAATGGAGTCCCCTCTCGCCCTCTACCGCCGCTACCGGCCAGAGACCTTCGCCGAGGTCATCGGGCAGGAGCACGTCACGGAGCCGCTGCGCGCGGCGCTGGCCGGCAACCGCGTCAACCACGCCTACCTCTTCAGCGGCCCGCGCGGGTGCGGCAAGACCACCAGTGCCCGGATCCTGGCGCGGGCGCTCAACTGCGAGCAGGCGCCGATCGCCGATCCGTGCGGCGAGTGCGACAGCTGCCGCGACCTGGCCCGCGGCGGCCCGGGCTCGATCGACGTCATCGAGATCGACGCGGCGTCCCACGGCGGTGTCGACGACGCCCGCGACCTGCGCGAGAAGGCGTTCTTCGCACCGGTGCGGAGCCGCTACAAGGTCTACATCATCGACGAGGCCCACATGGTCTCGACGCAGGGCTTCAATGCGCTGCTCAAGCTGGTCGAGGAGCCTCCGGAGCACCTGCGCTTCATCTTCGCGACCACCGAGCCCGACAAGGTCATCGCGACCATCCGGTCGCGCACCCACCACTACCCCTTCCGCCTGATCCCGCCGCGGCTGATGTCGTCCTACCTCGACGAGCTGGCGACCAAGGAGGGCGTGCCCGTCGAGCCCGCCGCCATCCCGCTCGTCGTCCGCGCAGGCGCCGGCTCGGCCCGCGACACCCTCTCGGTGCTCGACCAGCTGATCGGCGGGGCCGGCCCGGCGGGGGTCACCCACGACCTGGCGTCGGGGCTGCTGGGCTACACCCCGGACTCGCTGCTCGACGAGGTGGTCGACGCCTTCGCGGCCGGTGACGGGGGAGCGGTCTTCGGCGTCGTCGACAAGGTCATCGAGACCGGCCAGGACCCACGCCGGTTCACCGAGGACCTGCTCCGACGCCTCCGCGACCTCGTCATCGTGGCCGCGGTGCCTGGCGCCACGGCGAGCGGCCTCATCGACGTCTCCGAGGACCAGGGCGAGCGGCTGGTCGCCCAGGCGGCGAGGTTCGGCGCCACCGACCTGAGCCGGGCCGCCGACATCCTCGCGACCGGGCTCACCGAGATGCGCGGCGCCACCGCGCCACGGCTGCTGCTCGAGCTGCTCTGCGCCCGGGTGCTGCTGCCCGGCGCCGACCACACCACCGACGGGCTCGCCGCCCGGCTCGACCGGCTCGAGCGGCGCGCCTCCATCACCGGCACGCCCAGCGCGGCGGCTCCTGCGCCACCGGCGCCTCCCGCCCAGGACCGGCCCGCGACGCCACCCGCGACGGTCGCCCCGCCCGAGCCCGACCCGCCGCGCGCCACCGTCGTGCCCGCGCCCGAGCCGGAGCCCGCCGTCAGCGGGCGCGAGCCCGAGCCGGCCTCCGATCCGGAGCCCGCCGCGGCCGCCCCGGCCGGCGTGGCCGCACCGACGCCGACCCGCGGCGGTGGCGGCCTCACCCTGGTCGACGTACGCCGTCTGTGGCCCGACGTCGTCGAGTCCACCAAGACCCGCCGCCGGATGGCCTGGATCCACCTCACCCAGAACTGCCAGGTCGTCGCGCTCGACGGCAACGTGCTCACCCTCGGCTTCGCCAACGCCGGTGCCCGCGACAGCTTCGTGTCCAGCGGCTGCTCGGAGGTGGTCCACCAGGCCGCCATCGACGTGGTCGGGGCCGACTGGAAGATCGAGACGATCGTCGACCCCGGCGCCCAGCCCGAGGGGACGCCGACCATCACCAGGGCGGCCACCGATCCGGTCAAGCCCGAGGTCGACACCGCGGCCGCACCGGAGGAGCCCGAGGCTTCCGAGGCCCCCTCCGCACCCCCTGCGTGGGCGGCCGACGAGGAGCCGCCGGCCCCGGTCGCCGACCCCGGCGCCGCCAAGGCTGCGGCCCGCGAGGCGATCCAGCAGACCCGGGCCAAGGGCGCCGAGCCGCCGCGCAACGACGAGCTGGCCGCCGCCGACGCGGTGGCCAGCCGCGACGACCTCGACGCGGACCCCGACAACCTCGGCGGCGAGGACCTGCTCGCCCGCGAGCTGGGGGCGTCCACGATCGAGGAGATCAAGCACTCATGACCGAGCGAGAGGCATCCACACCGTGACCGATGGCCAGAACCCCTTCGAGGCGCTCGGCGCCGGCGGCTTCGACATGAACGCCCTGCTGCAGCAGGCCCAGCAGATGCAGGAGCAGCTCGCCGAGGCCCAGCAGCGGCTGCACGACACCGAGGTCGAGGGCACCTCCCACGGGGTGACCGTCAAGGTCAACGGTGTCGGCGAGCTCACCTCGGTGGACTTCGCGCCGGGCGCCTTCGACCCCGACGACCCCGAGAGCCTCTCCGACCTCGGCGACCTGGTCGTGGCCGCCTACCGCGACGCCAAGGCCCAGGCAGACAACATGGCGACCGAGGCGCTCGGCCCGCTCGCCGGCGGCATGGGCGCCGCGCCCGACCTTCCCGGCCAGCTCGGCTTCCAGAGCGGTCCGTAGGGCGTGCGCTAGATGTATGAAGGCGTGGTCCAGGACCTCATCGACGAGCTCGGCCGGCTGCCGGGCGTCGGGCCGAAGGGTGCCCAGCGGATCGCGTTCCACCTCCTGCAGGCCGAGGAGCCCGACGTCCGCCGCCTCGCCGAGGTGCTGATCGAGGTCAAGGCGCGGGTGAAGTTCTGCTCGATCTGCTTCAACGTGTCCGAGGCCGACCTGTGCCGGATCTGCAGCGACCCGCGGCGCGACCAGACCGTGCTCTGCGTGGTGGAGGAGTACAAGGACGTCGTGGCCATCGAGCGGACGCGCGAGTTCAAGGGCCGCTACCACGTGCTCGGTGGCGCGATCTCGCCGATCGACGGCATCGGGCCCGAGCAGCTGCGCGTTCGCGAGCTGATGATGCGGCTCTCCGACGGCACGGTCACCGAGCTGATCCTCGCGACAGATCCCAACCTGGAGGGTGAGGCGACAGCCACCTACCTCACCCGTATGTTGAAGGACCTCGACCTCAGGGTGACCCGGCTCGCCAGCGGGCTACCCGTCGGCGGCGACCTGGAGTACGCCGACGAGGTCACCCTCGGACGAGCCCTGGCGGGAAGGCGGAGCGCCCAGTGAACGACGACACGGCCATCAGCAGCGAGACGGAGGACTTCGCCCAGAGCATGGCGGACTCCTTCTCCAGCTTCCTGCTGGCGCTGCGGGAGATCGCGCGTGAGGGCGACGCCGGACCGGCGATCTCTCTGCTGCTCCTGGAGATCAGCCAGATCTCGCTCGCCGGGGCCCGGCTCGGCGCCCAGCGCGACTTCGAGCCGCGCCAGGAGTACCAGCCCGACGTCGGCCCCGAGTCCGACCTCGACGACATGCGCGTGCGGCTGGCCGGGATGCTCGACAACCTCGACACCTACAGCTACGTCTTCGACCCCTACGTCCCCGAGGTGGTCGAGAGCCAGCTCTCCGACGACCTGACCAGCATCGCCACCGACCTCGAGACCGGGCTGCGCCACTACCGCGAGGGCGACATCGCGGAGGCGCTGTGGTGGTGGCAGTTCTCCTACGTCTCCTCGTGGGGCAACCTCGCCGGCTCGGCGCTCAACGCGCTGCTCTCCGTGGTGGCCCACGACCGTCTGGACGTCGAGATCACCGGTGAGGACGACGACGTGGCGGCCGCCGACGAGCTGTTGGGCTAGACGTCCCGCAAGCCTCGGCCGGCTGTTTCCCCTTCGACGGGTGCGGCTTGACCGTGTCCATGGGGGCGAAACGAGTCGGCCGACGTGACCGCACCCGCCTAAACTCTTCGGGTGGGAATCGTCGTCCAGAAGTACGGTGGCTCGTCCGTCGCTGATGCCGCTGCGATCAAGCGCGTCGCCGCGCGGATCGTGGAGACGAAACGCGCCGGTCACGACGTCGTCGTCGCTGTCTCGGCCATGGGCGACAGCACCGACGAGCTCCTCGACCTCGCGGCTCAGGTCTCGCCGCTGCCCCCCGGCCGCGAGCTCGACATGCTGCTCACCGCCGGTGAGCGCATCTCGATGGCGCTCGTGGCGATGGCGATCTCCGACCTGGGCTTCACCGCCCGCTCGTTCACCGGCTCCCAGGCCGGCGTGATCACCGACTCGGTGCACGGCAAGGCCAAGATCATCGACGTCACCCCGGGCCGCATCTCCGATGCGATCGCCGACGGTCACATCGTGATCGTGGCCGGGTTCCAGGGCGTCAGCCAGGACACCAAGGAGATCACCACCCTGGGTCGCGGTGGCACCGACACGACCGCGGTGGCACTGGCCGCCGCGCTCGAGGCCGAGGTCTGCGAGATCTACACCGACGTCGACGGCGTCTTCACCGCCGACCCGCGCATCGTCCCGTCCGCGCGCAAGCTCGACACCGTCACCTACGAGGAGATGCTCGAGCTCGCCGCGTGCGGCGCCAAGATCCTGCACCTGAGGTGCGTCGAGTACGCCCGCCGCTACGACATCCCCGTCCACGTCCGCTCCTCGTTCAACAAGCACAACGGAACCGTGGTCGCGGGCAGCATCAACGACGAGCCCCAGGAGGGGTCCATGGAAGCCGCCATCATCTCCGGTATCGCCCACGACCGGAGCGAGGCCAAGATCACGGTGGTCGGGGTGCCCGACAAGGTGGGCGTCGCGGCCCGCGTCTTCAACGCGCTCGCCGACGCGCAGATCAACCTCGACATGATCGTCCAGAACGTCTCCGCCGCGGCCACCAACCTCACCGACATCTCGTTCACGCTGCCGCGCTCGGACGGTCAGACCGCGATGACCGCCCTTGCCAGGCTCCAGAGCGAGGTCGGCTTCGAGCAGCTCCTCTACAACGACCAGATCGGCAAGGTCTCGCTGGTGGGCGCCGGCATGCGCTCCCACCCCGGCGTCACCGCCAAGTTCTTCTCGTCGCTGGCGGAGGCCGGAGTGAACATCGAGATGATCTCCACCTCCGAGATCCGGATCTCGGTCATCGTCGAGGAGGCCGACGTGACGGCGGCCGTCCAGGCCACCCACACGGCGTTCGACCTGGATTCTGACGAGGGCGAAGCCGTCGTCTACGGAGGTACCGGACGATGACCGCCCCCACCCACCGGACCTTCAACATCGGCATCGTCGGCGCCACCGGGCAGGTCGGCGTGGCGATGCGCCAGATCCTGGCCGAGCGCGACTTCCCGGTGGGCGAGATCCGCTTCTTCGCCTCGGCGCGCTCGGCCGGCACCGTGCTCCCGTACGCCGGCCCCCGGGGCCAGCAGAGCGTCGTGGTCGAGGACGCCTCGACCGCAGACCCGCGCGGTCTCGACATCGCGCTCTTCTCCGCGGGGGCGACGACCTCCCGGGCGCTCGCGCGGAAGTTCGCCGAGGCGGGGGTGATCGTGGTCGACAACTCCAGCGCCTTCCGCAACGACCCTGACATCCCGTTGGTCGTCTCCGAGGTCAACCCGCAGGACGCCGCAGCGGTCATCGCCGCCGGTCAGGGCATCATCGCCAACCCCAACTGCACCACGATGGTCGCGATGCCGGCGCTCAAGGCGCTGCACGACGAGGCCGGGCTGGTGCGGCTGATCGCCTCGACCTACCAGGCCGTCTCGGGCTCCGGGGTTGCGGGCGTCGAGGAGCTGGCCACCCAGGTGGCGGCGGCGGGCGACAAGGCGCGGGAGCTGTCCTACGACGGCGACGCGGTCGCGTTCCCCGACCCCGAGAAGTACGCCCGCACCATCGCCTTCAACGTGCTCCCGCTCGCCGGCTCGATCGTCGACGACGGCCTCGAGGAGACCGACGAGGAGCAGAAGCTCCGCAACGAGTCCCGCAAGATCCTCGGCCTCCCCGACCTGCCCGTGTCCGGCATCTGCGTGCGGGTCCCTGTCTTCACCGGCCACTCCCTGGCCATCAACGCCGAGTTCGAGCGGCCGCTGTCCCCGGCCCGCGCGCGCGAGCTGCTGGCCGACGCACCCGGCGTGGAGCTGAGCGACGTCCCGACCCCGCTCCAGGCAGCCGGCCGCGACCCGTCCTACGTCGGCCGGATCCGTCAGGACCCGGGCGTGCCCGACAACCGCGGACTGGCGCTGTTCGTCTCCGGCGACAACCTCCGCAAGGGCGCGGCGCTCAACACCATCCAGATCGCCGAGCTGGTCGCTCGGACGCTCGACGTTCGCTGACCGGGAGCCACACGTCGTCCCTCGGTGTGACCCGGTCAGCGAACGTCGTGCCGCTCCGGCTCGACGGCCAGGTCCGACCCGTCGTTGGCCGGGTCGATGAAGGTGCTGGTGACCCAGTGGGACAGCAGGAACGTCGCCACCGAGACCAGCGGGATGACGATGACCATCCACCACTGGAAGATCGAGCCGACGAGGAAGAGCAGCGTCGCCACGCTGAGCAGCCCGACGGCCAGGAAGCTGGTGCTGCCCGGCTCGGGCACGTGGGCCAGGCGCAGCAGGACGGTGCCGAGCAGGACCGCGATGCCGAGGATCGCGATGAGCAGGAAGAAGCCCTGGTCACCGCACGACGACGTGCCCTTGATCTCGGTGCAGATGCGCAGCGACCCGGCGGTCGCCCCGACGATGAGGCCGCCGACCAGGAGACCGGTCACCAGCGCGGCCGGCCGCCCGGCCAGCCATGGTCCCCTGGGCGGCTTCGGCTCGCGCTGCGCTCCCGGAGGGGCTTCCGGGGCCGGTGCGGTGTCGGGCGTCGGTTCGGTGGTGTCGTCGAAGATCGTGTCCGGGTCAGCGAGGACGACGGGCTCGGTCGGCTCGGTCGGCACGGTCGGCACGGTCGGCGGTCGGCGACGCCTTCCGGCGCTTGCGGCCGAACAGGGACGGCGGCTCCAGGGACGGCGCGCCCGGGTCGCGATCCTCGGCCATGGACGCAGTCTCTCAGACGTCGGAAGGTCGCCTCCTCGAGCCGAATGCGTTGCCAACGAAGGCATGACTCCGGACTGGACCAGTCCACCGACGCGCATGCCCGATGGGGCATTGCGCGAGGTGATGGATAGGCTCACTACTGCTGAGTTCGTCCAAGGGGGGCTTGTATGGACTTCGAGCCGACCGCCTGGTCATGCTCTTTTTGCGGTAGACGCGGCACCACCGACACGCGGTACGCCGCGGGACTCGGTGCCCTCATGTGCACCGAGTGCTTGGCACGCTTCTCCGAAGCGTTCGCCGCGCCGGAGAACGTCAACCAGCGCGTGCTCGGCTGGAACGACGACTCGATGTCGGACGCCGAGATGCTCGCCCGGCTGCCGCTGATCGCCGCCACGGCCGGTCAGGTCGACCGCTACCTGCGGCTCTGGGTCGGCCGGATCCGCGAGCGGCACATCTCCTACGCCGAGATCGGCAAAGCCCTGGGCGTGTCCCGCCAGGCCGCCTGGGAGCGCTTCAGCCGGGTCGTCGACGCGCCCCAGGACGCCACCAGCAAGGACCCCAACCTCACGCACTGAGACGTGGATCCGGGCTCAGCTCACGCCGTCTCGATCTCGCCCAGGAGCAGCAGCAGCTCGCGCAGCGCGCTGTCTGTCTCCACCGGGTGCTGCCCGTCGTTCAGGCGGCCCTCCACCGCGTCACGCACCGGCGCGAGGTCCGCGGCGGGCAGCTCGGCGAGCCGGGTCATGGCGTTCTGGAGCACGACCACGCCGCTGTCCGGGTCGAGCACGTCCTCGGGCGCGGCCAGCAGGAACACCAGCTGGTCCACCACGATGTCCGCGAGCATCCTCAGCCACCACCTTCCAGGCCCAGTGTCCCGGCATGCGGCCCGGCTGTCCTCGAGATGCGCACACGAACCACGAAGGCTCCCGGCCGCTGGGCGACCGGGAGCCTTCGAGCGAAGAGTCGGGCTGACAGGAT
>CAWHLI010000030.1:0-14562 GCA_963830145.1 uncultured Actinomycetota bacterium | reverse complement strand
ATTCGGGGGGCCGTGCAGGCGCGCCGTACGCTGAAAGCATGACCGAGATCAACCTGGGCATGCCCGCGGCGCCCCCGCCGACCCTCGCGCCGCGCCGTACGACCCGCCAGATCAAGGTGGGTTACGTGGGTGTCGGCAGCGAGTCGCCGATCTCGGTGCAGTCGATGACGACGACGCTGACGTCCGACGTCAACGCGACGCTCCAGCAGATCGCCGAGCTCACCGCCACCGGCTGCGACATCGTGCGCGTCGCCTGTCCCGAGCCAGGACGACGCCGACGCGCTGCCCGAGATCGCGCAGCACTCGCAGATCCCGGTCATCGCCGACATCCACTTCCAGCCGAAGTACGTCTTCGCGGCCATCGACGCCGGCTGCGCGGCCGTCCGGGTCAACCCCGGCAACATCCGCAAGTTCGACGACCAGGTCAAGGAGATCGCGCGGGCCGCCAAGGACCGCGGCACCTCGATCCGCATCGGTGTCAACGCCGGCTCGCTCGACAAGCGGATCATGGACAAGTACGGCAAGGCGACGCCCGAGGCGCTCGTCGAGTCGGCCGTCTGGGAGGCCAGCCTCTTCGAGGAGCACGACTTCCACGACTTCAAGATCTCGGTCAAGCACAACGACCCCGTCGTGATGGTGCGCGCCTACGAGCTGCTCGCCGCGGCCGGCGACTGGCCGCTGCACCTCGGCGTCACCGAGGCCGGCCCGGCCTTCCAGGGCACCATCAAGTCGGCGGTCGCCTTCGGCCACCTGCTCGGCCAGGGCATCGGCGACACCATCCGCGTCTCGCTGTGCGCGCCGCCGGTCGAGGAGGTCAAGGTCGGCCTCCAGATCCTGGAGTCGCTCAACCTCAAGCCGCGCCGCCTCGAGATCGTCTCCTGCCCCTCCTGCGGCCGCGCCCAGGTCGACGTCTACAAGCTCGCCGAGGAGGTCACCGCCGGCCTCGACGGCCTCGAGGTGCCGCTGCGCGTCGCTGTCATGGGCTGCGTCGTCAACGGCCCCGGGCGAGGCCCGCGAGGCCGACCTCGGCGTCGCCTCCGGCAACGGCAAGGGCCAGATCTTCGTCAAGGGCGAGGTCATCAAGACCGTTCCCGAGTCGCAGATCGTGGAGACCCTCATCGAGGAGGCCATGCGCCTCGCCGAGGGCATGGAGCCCGTCGACGGCGTCCGAGGCGTCGGTCAGCGTCAGCTGACCAGGGATTCGGGGGGCCGTGCAGGCGCGCCGTACGCTGGAGGCCATGACGGAGATCAACCTGGGGATGCCCGCGGCACCCCCGCCGGTGCTCGCGCCGCGCCGCAGGACCCGCCAGATCCAGGTGGGCAAGGTCGGCGTCGGCAGCGACTCCCCGATCTCGGTCCAGTCGATGACGACGACGCTCACCTCCGACGTCAACTCCACCCTCCAGCAGATCGCCGAGCTGACCGCCACCGGCTGCGACATCGTGCGGGTGGCCTGTCCCTCGCAGGACGATGCGGAGGCGCTGCCGGAGATCGCGCAGCACTCGCAGATCCCGGTCATCGCCGACATCCACTTCCAGCCGAAGTACGTCTTCGCCGCCATCGACGCCGGCTGCGCCGCGGTCCGGGTCAACCCCGGCAACATCCGCAAGTTCGACGACCAGGTCAAGGAGATCGCGGCCGCCGCGAAGGACCGCGGTACGTCGATCCGCATCGGCGTCAACGCCGGCTCGCTCGACCCCCGGCTGCTCGAGAAGCACGGCAAGGCCACGGCCGAGGCGCTGGTCGAGTCCGCGGTCTGGGAGGCCTCGCTCTTCGAGGAGCACGACTTCCACGACTTCAAGATCTCGGTCAAGCACAACGACCCGGTCGTGATGGTCCGCGCCTATGAGCTGCTCGCCGAGGCCGGCGACTGGCCGCTCCACCTCGGGGTCACCGAGGCCGGCCCGGCGTTCCAGGGCACCATCAAGTCGGCGACGGCCTTCGGTGCGCTGCTCTCGCAGGGCATCGGCGACACCATCCGGGTCTCGCTGTCCGCGCCGCCGGTCGAGGAGGTCAAGGTCGGCCTCCAGATCCTGGAGTCGCTCAACCTCAAGCCGCGCCGGCTCGAGATCGTCTCCTGCCCCTCCTGCGGCCGGGCCCAGGTCGACGTCTACAAGCTCGCCGACGAGGTGACCGCGGGGCTCGACGGCCTCGAGGTGCCGCTCCGCGTCGCCGTCATGGGCTGCGTCGTCAACGGCCCGGGCGAGGCCCGCGAGGCCGACCTCGGCGTCGCCTCCGGCAACGGCAAGGGCCAGATCTTCGTGAAGGGCGAGGTGATCAAGACCGTGCCCGAGTCGCAGATCGTGGAGACCCTCATCGAGGAGGCCATGCGGATCGCCGAGGGCATGGAGTCCGTCGACGGCGCCGCGGCCAGCGTCACCGTCAGCTGACGCACTCGCGTCGCC
Source organism: uncultured Actinomycetota bacterium (assembly GCA_963830145.1). GTDB lineage: Bacteria > Actinomycetota > Actinomycetes > Propionibacteriales > Nocardioidaceae > Nocardioides. Next base: position 12,157 of record CAWHLI010000030.1, on the reverse strand, counting down.
TTCTCCGGAGCTGCCGTGACCGCTCGGCGAGCGGAGCGGGCTCACGAGGGCAGGCAGGTCGTAACCTTCTGCCGTGCTCACGACGCGCCACGGAGTCCGTCCCCTGGGGACGCCCGACCTGGACGCGTTCCTCGCGCTGACGAGCCGCGACCCCGTGGTCAACGTGTTCGCCGACCACCGGGCGCGGACGACCAACCTGGAGCCGCGCTGGCTGGGCGGGGAGATGTGGGGCCGCTTCGACGGGGGAGACCTGGTCGCGGCCTGCCACGTGGGCGCCAACCTGGTGCCGATCGAGGCCTCTCTGGACGACGCCCGCGCCTTCGGCGAGCGGGCGCTCACGCGCAGCCGGAGCGTGTCGACGATCGTCGGCCGCCACGAGTCGGTCGAGGTCTTCTGGAACACCGTCGCGGCCCAGTGGGACCGCCCGCGGGAGCTGCGCTGGCAGCAACCCCACCTCCAGATCGACCACGCGCCGCTGGTCGAGGGGCATCCCGACGTACGCCGGACCACCCGCGCCGACCTCGACCTGCTCTACCCGGCGTGCGTGGCGATGTACACCGAGGAGGTCGGCGTCTCACCCGAGCTCGGCGGCGGCGCCGAGCTCTACCGCGCACGGGTGCAGCAGCTGATCAGCCGGTCCTGGTCCTTCGCGCGCTTCGAGCACGACCGGCTGGTGTTCAAGGCCGAGGTCGCCTGCGCCTCGCCGTACGCCGCCCAGATCCAGGGCGTCTTCGTGCCGCCGGACCTCCGCGGCCAGGGGCTCGCCGTCACGGGCATGGCCGCCGTGGTCGACCTGGTCCGGCGCGAGATCGCGCCGACGGTCTCGCTCTACGTCAACGACTGGAACACCCCGGCCCGCAAGGCCTACGAGCGGGTCGGCTTCCGGGAGACGGCGCGTTTCTCGACGGTGATGTTCTAGCTCGGTGATGTTCCAGCTCGGTGTCCTACGCGATGCGGCCGTAGAGCCGGTCGTGCTGCTCGCGGGTGATCCTGCGCAGGATCAGCCCCCACAGCACGAGGGCGCCCACCATGACCAGCGCGAAGAAGAGCTCCGCTGACTGGACCCCGGACGCGTCGGCGGCGGTGGCGTTCCGCTCCGCCCGGCCGGCGAACTGGCCGCCGACCGTCATCACCAGGAACAGCGCCCACCACCAGCCGACCAGGGTCGCGCTGAAGGAGCCCGACACGGCCCGGTGGGTGTCGCGGACCACCTGGAAGGGGAACCAGAACGACACGATCGGGCAGATCCAGCCGCCCCAGGCCCAGCCGGGGGAGCGCACGAAGTCTGCCCGGGGGCTGAGCAGCTGGGCGTTCTTGCGGGCGCGGAAGAGCCACAGCGACCCGCTGACCCACCCGCCGAGCAGCGCGAGCCCGGCCAGCACCGACCCGATCGCGTAGACGATCACGCTCCAGTCGAAGGTGCCCGCGTCGGCCGCCTCGACGTGGCGCACGGCCCGGCCGACCACGGTGGCGTTGACGACGTTGAACAGCGTGGTCAGGGCCGCGGTGGAGAAGGCCAGCACGCCGAAGGTGCTGAGGTCCTTGGGAGGACTCGAGGCGTGGGCCGACGGCGGGTAGTACGGCGAAGCGGGGTGGAACTGCGGGTCCTGCTCGTACTGGCTCACGGCGCCTCCGCGCGTCGGTCCTCGTGGAACAGGCCCAACGATGCACGAGCGCGCGCGTCAGCGTGCCGTTATGGCCCTTCCTCGCAGCCCCCGGCCCTCACGGCCGTGGCGTGGGGACGGTCCACCGGCTGACCCTCAGGACGCGGTGCGCAGCACCTCGGCCGGCCGCAGGGCGCTGGCCCGCTCGCAGTCCGTGCCGGTGCAGCGCGCGGTGAACGCCTTGCGGGCGCCGTTGACCTCGAGCAGCAGGCCGGTCGAGGTCTCGAACCCGATCGAGCCGAACCAGCCCGAGCGGACCTGGTAGCGGCCCAGCGACTTGCCGGCGATGGTCCGGGCGTCGACCCGGCCGGGGCCCGGGCCGTCCGACAGGATGCCGATGGTGGCGATCCGCGACGCGTCGGCGTTGAACGCCACGACCTGCTCGGTGCACGAGCGCCAGAGCCGCGCGCCGCTGGAGATCCTTCGGACCTCGGTGCAGCCGCCGTCGTAGGGGTCCTTGGTGAAGGTGCCGACCACGTCGGCCGACAGGTCGCCGACATAGCCGCCGTCACGGGCGATGACGCCGACCGAGTCGGTGCTCGTGGTCCAGAGCACGGTCTTGTCGCCGCTGCCGACCAGGACCTGGTCGCCCTGCGCGTCGAGGGCGCCGTAGAAGCCCTTGAAGGAGCGGGTGGCCACCTTGGTGGCGGTCGCGACGTCGTAGACCGTGACGGTCGCGTTGGCCTTCCGGTCCAGCCGGGTGGTGACGATGGTGGCGGCGTCACCAGCGAGGAGCGTCTCGTAGGGGTGTGACTTGGCGAGGAGGGTGCGGGCGCCGTCCGCAGCCACCCGGTAGATGCGGCCCTTCGCGCCCTGGGCGTTGGCGGTCCCCACGACGTACGCCGAGCCGGACTTTCCGAGCAGCCGCAGCATCGGCGCCTTGACCCTCACACGGACCGCGCCGTCGACGACCGTCTTGCCCTCCAGGTGCGGGATCGCGACGTCGGCGCCGCGGGACAGGCTCCCGGGGGTCAGGGTGATGGCCGGCCTCGCGCTGGCGGGCGACGCGAGGAGCGTGCCGGCCAGGGCGACGGTGCCGACTGCGGCGAGGGTGCGGAACAGGGGGCGGCGCATGGCGCGTCCTTTCGAGGTGACTGGGCGTTCACCGGAGAGACGCCCATGCTGGCAGAAAGGTTGCAGGTGGGCTCCCCGTTGCGGGCTCCGCGTGAAACCGCGTCGAAGTCGGGGGCGGACCGCCCGTACCCTTTGCGCATGATTCTTCGGATGTCCAGCCTGTTCGTGCGCACCCTGCGTGACGACCCTGCGGACGCCGAGGTCCCGAGCCACCGGCTCCTGGTGCGGGCCGGCTACATCCGCCGGGCGGCGCCCGGCATCTACTCCTGGCTGCCCCTGGGGCTGCGGGTCCTGCGCAAGATCGAGAACATCATCCGCGAGGAGATGGACGGGATCGGCGCCCAGGAGCTGCTCTTCCCCGCCCTCCTGCCCCGCGGGCCCTACGAGGCGAGCGGGCGCTGGACGGAGTACGGCGCCGGCATCTTCCGGCTCAAGGACCGCAAGGACGATGACTACCTGCTCGGCCCCACGCACGAGGAGATGTTCACCCTCGTCGTGAAGGACCTGTACTCGTCCTACAAGGACCTGCCGCTGGCGATCTACCAGATCCAGACGAAGTACCGCGACGAGGCGCGGCCCCGCGCCGGGCTGCTGCGCGGCCGCGAGTTCGTGATGAAGGACAGCTACTCCTTCGACATCGACGACGCGGGGCTCGACGTGAGCTACCAGAAGCACCGCGACGCCTACATCCGCATCTTCGACAAGCTCGGCTTCGAGTACGTCATCGTCAAGGCCGAGGCCGGCGCGATGGGCGGCTCCAAGTCCGAGGAGTTCCTGGCCAAGGCCGCGGTCGGTGAGGACACCTACGTCCGCTGCACGCGCTGCGACTACGCCGCCAACGTCGAGGCGGTCGACACGCCGGCGCCCGCTCCCACCGCCTACGACGACGCCCCGGCGGCGCACGCCGAGGCGACGCCCGACACCCCCACGATCGACACGCTGGTCGCCCACCTCGACCGGGCCTTCCCGCGGTCGGACCGGCCCTGGGCCGCGGCGGACACCCTCAAGAACATCGTCTTCTCGGTCCGCCATCCCGACGGCGCCACCGAGGCGATCGCGATCGGCCTGCCCGGAGACCGGGAGGTCGACACCAAGCGGCTCGAGTCCAAGCTCGGCGAGGGCGTGGTCTTCGAGCCCTTCGGTGAGGCCGACTTCGCGGCCCGGCCCTCGCTGGCGAAGGGCTACATCGGCCCCGGGTCGCTGGGTGAGAAGAAGCCCGCCGGCGTCCGCTTCCTGCTCGACCCGCGGGTGGCCGAAGGCACCGCGTGGGTCACCGGCGCCGACGTCGACGGCAGCCACGTGCTCGACCTCGTGGCCGGTCGCGACTTCACCGGTGACGGCCTCATCGATGTCGCCGAGGTGCGCGACGGCGACCCCTGCCCCGCGTGCGGCGCCACCGACGGCGGCGTCCTCGAGTCCGCGCGCGGCATCGAGATGGGCCACATCTTCCAGCTCGGCCGCCTCTACGCCGACGCGCTGGACCTCCGGGTCCTCGACGAGAACGGCAAGCTCGTGACGGTCACCATGGGCTCCTACGGCATCGGGCCGTCGCGTGCCGTCGCCGCGGTCGCCGAGGGCACCCTCGACGAGCTCGGGCTGTCCTGGCCTCGCAACGTCGCGCCCGCCGACGTGCACCTGGTCGCCGCGGGCAAGGACGAAGCGGTCTTCGCCGCCGCCGAGCGGATCGCCACCGAGCTGTCCGCCGCCGGCGTCGACGTCCTCTACGACGACCGCGCAGGCAAGGTGAGCCCCGGGGTGAAGTTCAAGGACGCCGAGCTGATCGGCGTCCCGACGATCGTCGTGGTCGGGCGCACCCTCGGGGAGAGCGGCACCGTCGAGGTGCGCGACCGGGCCTCGGGTGAGCGCGAGGACGTCGCCGTGGAGTCGGTGGTCGACCACGTGGTGCGCGTCGTCCACGCCGGTTGAGGCTGCGACCTGAGTAGGACGCCCTGCGCGTCGCGCGCGGGCAGGATCTGAGCATGGAGCGAGCGAGCGCCACGCTCGTCGAGTTCCGTGACGCCGCCACGTTCGTGTCGCTGGACCGGCCGGAGCGGCCGGCCGGCGAGATCCTGGCTTGGGCGGGAGTCGGTGCAACACCATAAGGTGCCGCCCATGCCGATCGACGCCGTGATCTTCGACTGGGGCGGCACGCTCACCGCGTGGCACGACATCGACTTCCACGCCGAGTCGCTCGCGCTGGCGCAGGCGGTGGTCAACGCCGACCACGAGGTCGAGGTGTCCCAGCGGCTGCTGCACGCGGCGGGCAACACGATCTGGAGCCGCTCGCGCGACCACCAGCAGAGCTCCACGGTCGCTGACCTCTTCGATGTGGCCGGCCTCGACCACGATCCCGAGCTGCTGCAGGGCTACCACGACTTCTGGGAGCCGCACACCTACACCGACCCGGCGGTGCGGCCGACCTGGGAGACGCTCCGTGCCGACGGCATCAAGGTCGGCGTGCTGTCCAACACGATCTGGCCGCGCGCCTGGCACGAGCGGATCTTCGAGCGTGACGGCGTGCTCGACCTGGTCGACGGGGACGTCTACACGAGCGAGATCCCCTGGACGAAGCCGTCACCCCACGCCTTCGCGGAGGCCATGGAGGCGGTGGGTGCCACCGATCCGGCGCGCTGCGTCTATGTCGGAGACAGGCTCTTCGACGACGTCTGGGGTGCCCGCAACGCGGGGCTCCGGGCCATCCACCTGCCCCACAGCGCCATCCCGCCGGAGCAGGTCGGGCACACCGAGGGCGAGCCGGACGCCGTCGTCCAGTCGCTCGACGAGATCCCGGAGCTGGTCCGAAGCTGGGGCTGACCTGCGAAGACGCACGAAATCGCAGCCAGCGGGTCCGCACAGGGGTCGATACCCCTCCCCGTACGATTTTTGCAAGAACTTGCAATGCAGACTTGTGTAGTCGCCGCTTCCTCGCGCAGGCCGGGCGCTCGGCTGCATAGTTCTGGACAGGACGAAGCAGGTGGGGACGGCCCAAGCCAGGGGGTCCCAGCGTTCTCCTCAGCGGTCCGCGTACTCGTCGGCTCCGGGGAATATCTCGGGAGTTCCCCGGAACGACAGTTCGCGGGCCGCTGCGTCATTGAGGAGCGCGATCGCCTCGAGCCGGCGCGGGCCCGTCGTGGCGCCCACGAGAGCGGCGTACGTCGACGCGCAGGCCCGCTCCAGCGCCAGCGCCGCCAGGTAGCGGCCGTCGGCCGTGTCCAGGCCGGCGGGCGGGGTGTAGGCCGCCGCGGCGGGTGCCGGGACGGCTGACAGGGCCGAGATCTCGCCGATGAGGGTGTCGCGCCGGTCGCGGTGCGCGTCGTAGCCCGCCCGCAGCGCGAGGTAGAGGTCGGGCTCGGCGGTGGCCGAGGTGCGCGAGCCCAGCAGCCCGTAGACGTAGACCGCCGCGTGCTCGGCCTCGAGCGTCGTCTGGAGCGAGTCGAGCTCGGTCACGTCGCCACCTCCGGCGGCAGCTGCGCGAGGTGCTGGGTCGTCGACGCCGACATCGACGCCAGCAGCTTGGCCAGCGCGCCGCTCTCGGCCCGGCCGGAGGAGTCGACCAGGGCCGCCTGGAGCTGCGTCTCACTCGTCCGGATCGCCACGACCGCGGCCGCGGCGTCGGCCGGTCGCGCCGCGCCTGGCCCGCGGTCCAGCTCCCCCTCGAGGACCTCGGCGTGCGCGCGGTGGGCGCGCAGCAGGGGAGTGATCGCCGGACGCAGCCCCTTGAACCCACGTGCCGACTGGAGCACGGCGACAGCGGCGTCGAGCCGGGCCAGCACGTCGTCGACCAGCGCCTCGTCGGGCGTCTGCTCTGGCCCCTCGGCGGCCGAGGGGGAGGTCGACGGGGACGGGGACCCGGAGCCGGCGCTCTCCCCGAGGTCATCGCCCGTGTCGCAGCCCGCGACCAGGACCGTCGCGGCCAGCCCGAGAACCGCCGCGCGTCGGCCCACCGTCGGGGGAATCAGCGGGCTGCCGGGCACGGCGTGACCTTAGCCGGGGACTCACACCCGGGCCGCTAGGGTGACGGGGCTCCCTCGATTTCAGCCAAGCACCACCCACAACAGCACACAGGAGGTCGCTTCCGTGGCCAGGCAGCAGGACGGTCCCAAGAATGCTGCGCAGCGGGACCAGATCGAGCGCGAGCTGGAGGCGCCTCTGCGTGCACTCGGGCTCGACGTCGAGGCGGTCGAGCTGACCGCGGCCGGCAAGCGGAGCGTCCTGCGGATCGCGGTGGACGGCGACGACGGCGTGACCCTCGACGACATCGCCAACGCCGCCAAGCAGGTCTCCGAGACACTCGACGCCAGTGACGTGATGGGTGAGCAGGCCTACACGCTCGAGGTCACCTCGCGCGGCGTCGACCGGCCGCTGACGCTGCCGCGCCACTGGCGCCGCAACCACGACCGGCTCGTTGCCGTGACCACCAACGACGGCGAGACGACCACCGGCCGGATCGTCGGCTCCGACGACGCCACCGCGACGCTCGACGTCGAGGGCGCCCAGCGCGAGGTCGCCTACGCCGACGTGGCCAAGGCACTCGTCCAGGTCGAGTTCAACCGCAAGTCCCCAGACCAGGAGTCGTGACGATGGACATCGACCTCAACATCCTGCGCAGCCTCGAGCGCGAGAAGGAGATCTCCTTCGACGTGCTGGTGGAGGCGATCGAGCAGGCGCTTCTCACGGCCTACCAGAAGACTCCCGGAGCCGCCGAGCAGGCCCGCGTCCTCCTGGACCGCAAGTCGGGTCACGTGACCGTCTTCGCCGCCGAGGTGGACGACGAGGGCAACAAGGTCGGCGAGTTCGACGACACGCCGGACGGGTTCGGCCGGATCGCTGCGACCACCGCGAAGCAGATCATGCTGCAGCGGCTGCGCGACGCGGAGGACGACATCCGCTACGGCGAGTTCTCCGGCAAGGAGGGCGACATCATCTCCGGCATCATCCAGCAGGGCCGCAACCCCGACGACGTCATGGTCGACCTCGGCAAGCTGGAGGCGCTGCTCCCGACGGCGGAGCGCGTGCCGGGCGAGAAGTACGAGCACGGCACCCGGATCAAGTGCCTGGTGTTCTCGGTGCGCAAGGGGATGCGCGGCCCGCAGATCACCCTGTCCCGCTCGCACCCCAACCTGGTCAAGAAGCTGTTCGCCCTGGAGGTCCCCGAGATCGCCGACGGCACCGTCGAGATCGCCGCGATCGCCCGCGAGGCCGGCCACCGCACCAAGATCGCGGTGCACTCCACCACGCCCGGCGTCAACGCCAAGGGCGCCTGCATCGGCCCGATGGGCCAACGGGTCCGCAACGTCATGTCTGAGCTGCACGGCGAGAAGATCGACATCGTCGACTGGTCCGAGGACCCGGCCGAGATGGTCGCCCACGCGCTGTCGCCCGCCCGGGTCACCGCCGTCGAGGTGGTCGACGCCGAGGCGCGGTCGGCGCGGGTGATCGTGCCCGACTTCCAGCTGTCCCTGGCGATCGGCAAGGAGGGCCAGAACGCCCGCCTCGCCGCGCGCCTCACCGGCTGGCGGATCGACATCCGGTCCGATGAGGCGCCGACCGAGGACTGACGCTCCGGTCAGGCAGGTTCCAGGCACTCCATGGGCAGGTCGAACCAGCGCAGGTGCTCGAAGTCCGGGCTGACCCGCTGGCCGTCGCCGTCGGGCCGCTCGGGCAGCGACTCGAAGAGGGCGACGGCCTGGTCGAGATAGCCGGCCAGCGCGCTTTCGGGCGCCGTGTCGTGCTCGCGCGGGTAGGTGAGCACCCCGTCGGCGTCGTAGGAGAGGTGGGTCAGCCGCAGCGGCGGCTCGACCGGGCCGGCGCGGTGCTGCCAGAGCCCGGTCATGGGGTCGAAGGCGTACTGCGGCGCGAGCTTGTGGCCGTGGTCGGCGACCAGGGCGACCGCGCGGACGACGTACTCGAAGACCCCCTCGCTCACGAAGTAGTTGAAGTTGATCCGCACCCAGCCGGGCTTGATGCCCTCGCAGCCGCCGGTGATCTCGCGCTCGAACTCGTGGGAGCGCTCGAGGTCGATGCCGAGCAACCGGTGGCCGTAGGGGCCGGCACACGAGCACCCGCCGCGGCTCTGGATGCCGAACAGGTCGTTGAGGATCGAGACCACGAGGTTGTGGTGGAGGTAGCGGCCGCCGGGCCGACGGATCACGAACGAGACGATCGAGAGCCGCTCGGCGTCGGGGTTGCCGAGCACCTCGATGGCCGGGTGCGCGTGCCAGGCCGTGACCGCGCGGCGCAGGAAGTCCTCCTCGTGGGCCCGGATCGTCGCGACCCCGACCTCCTCCTTGAGCGCGAAGACCAGCCCGGCGCGGATCGACTCGACGATCCCGGGCGTACCGCCCTCCTCGCGGTGGGCTGGATCGAGGATGTAGCGGTGCTCCTGCGGGTTGACGTAGGAGACGACACCCCCACCGACCACGTCGGGCACCGAGTTGGTGAGGAGCCCACGGCTGATCGCCAGTACACCGGGCGTGCCGGGGCCGCCGATGAACTTGTGGGGCGAGAGGAAGATCGCGTCCTTGCGGGCCGCGGTGTCGGAGGAGTCGCGCGGGTTCATCTCGATCTCGACGTACGGCGCGCACGCGGCGAAGTCCCACAGGGCCAGCGCGCCGTGCCCGTGCAGGAGCCGGGTGATGCGATGGGTGTCGGTGACGATGCCGGTCACGTTGGAGGCCGCGCTGAAGGAGCCGATCTTGAGCGCGCGGTCGGCGTACCGCTCCAGCTCGGCGCCGAGCTGGTCGACGTCGATGTGCCCGTCGGCGTCCTCGTGGATCGTCACCACGTCGGCGATCGACTCGCGCCACGGGAGCTCGTTGCTGTGGTGCTCGTAGGGGCCGATGAAGACCACCGGCCGCTGCTCGCGCGGGATCTGCGCCGAGAGCTGGTGGCGGTGGTCGAGGTCGGCCGGGATCCGGATGCCGAGGATGCCGACCAGCTTGTCGATCGCGGCGGTGGTGCCGCTGCCGCAGAAGATCACCACGGTGTCGTCGTCGCCGTGGACGGAGTGGTGGATCTGGGCGCGGGCGTCCTCGCGCAGCCGGGTGGTCTGCAGCCCCGTGCCGCTGCTCTCGGTGTGGGTGTTGGCGTAGCGCGGGAGCACCTCGTCGCGGACGAAGTCCTCGATGAAGCCCAGCGCCCGGCCGCTGGCGGTGTAGTCGGCGTAGGTCACCCGACGCGGCCCGAACGGCCCGTGCATCAGCTGGTCGTCGCCGATCACCGACTCGCGGATCTTCTGCAGGATCGGAGGGTCGCGCAGCTCGGGGTCACGCGCCGGGACGGCGCACCCCTCCCACGACCCCGCCCTTCCTCCGGCACCCATGGGTGGACCCTACGACGGTTCGCCGGTCACGGCGCCGTACCTCGTGCAGACCCAGCCGTCGGCGTCGGCGAGGACCTCGACGGTGTCGCAGTTGCCGAGCCGTTGGTGCGGGGCGTCCATCCGGGCGATGGCCGGCACGCCGAGGCCGATGGCGCCGCCGTGCGAGACCACCAGCACGGTCTCTCCGGGGTGGGCGTCGGCGACCTCGCGCAGCACCTCGCCGAACCGGTCTGCGATCTCGCGACCCGACTCGCCACCGGGGACGCGCTCGGCGAGGTGGCCCTCGAGCCAGCGGGTGTACGTCGCCACGAAGGGGTCCTCCTCGAGAGGAACTCCGTGGTGGTCGCCCACGTCGAACTCCCTCAGCCCGAGCCTCGTGGTCACCCCGATGCCCAGCCGCGCCGCGACGATCTCGCCGGTCTGGACGGCGCGGGCCAGCGTGCTGGTCCACACGTGCGCCACCCGCTGACCGGCCAGCGACTCGGCCAGCGCGGCCGCCTGACTCCTGCCCAGGTGGGTGAGCGACCCGCCCTCCTCCGCCCAGGTCGGCGCTTCGTACTCCGCCTCGCCGTGCCGCGCGACCACGAGGGTCGTCGCGCACTGGAGCGCCGTCATGAGCCCCACCGTGCGCAGCCCCGGTCTCCCGCTCGAGCCGTGCGCCGGTGCTGTCGACCGGAACGACCCGAAGCCATGCCGAAACGGTATCGGCGCGCGCCCGGGTTCGGGAACCGGGCCCCTGAGCGGTAGTGTTGACCCTTGGTGACTAGCGAACCGGTCCGGACCTGCATCGGATGTCGGGCGCGAGCCGCCAAGCGTGAGCTGGTGAGGGTGACCGTCGGCTCGGACACGCACGGCCGTCAGGTCGTCGTTCCCGATCCGCAGGGCACCGCACCCGGCCGAGGGGCGCACCTGCACCCCACGACCGCGTGCTACGAGCTCGCCGTACGCAGAAAGGCATTCGGCCGGGCCCTCCGCACCAGTGGCGGGCGGGTCCCGGACAAGCTGGACAGCGCAGCGGTGGGGGACTACGTCGCCGGCGCCGCACCCGATCAGACCGAAGACCGACAAGAAGGCTGGAGCAGCAGCTCATGAGCACTCGATGAGTACTTCCCGATGAGTTTGCAACACCGCTAACGGCTTCGAGCAAGATCCCCACGAGGGTCTCGAGGCCAGAAGGAGAAAAGTGGCCAAGACCCGAGTTCATGAGCTCGCGAAGCTCTACAACGTCGAGAGCAAGTTCGTGCTCGAGAAGTTGAAAGAGATGGGCGAGTTCGTCAAGTCGCCCTCCTCGACGATCGAGCTTCCCGTCGAGATGAAGTTCAAGAAGGAGTACGGCGACCAGCTGAAGGCTGCCGCCGAGACTGCTGCCCCGGCCGCGCCGGCCGAGGAGAAGCCCGCGGCCAAGAAGGCCGCCCCCAAGAAGCCCGGCCCAGCGAAGGCGCCGGCCGAGACGGTCGCAGCCGAGCCCGAGGCCGTCGAGACCCCGGCCGCGCCGGCACCCGAGGTGGAGGCTCCGGCCCCCGCCGAGGTGGTCGAGGCCGAGAAGCCCGAGCCCTCCGCCGAGCCCGAGGCTCCTGCGGCGTCCACGGACACCGACGGCGAGCCCAAGACGCCGGCCCCTCGCCCCGTCGGCCGCCCGGGCGCCCCGCGTCCCGGCAACAACCCGCTCGCGTCGAGCCAGGGCATGGGCCGTCGGCCGCGCCCCGACCCGGCACCGAGGCGGCAGGCACCGACGCTGTGCCCGAGGCGCAGCGCCCGCCGCGCCCGCCCGCTCCCGGCGGTCGTCCCGCATCGCCGCGCCCCAACCCGGCGATGATGCCCAAGTCCCCGGCCGCCTTGGTGGCGGCCCCGGTGGCCGTGGCCCAGGTGGCCCCGGTCGTGGGGGCCCCGGTGGGCAGGCTGTCCCGGTCGTCCGGGTGCTCCCGGCCGCGGTGGCCCGCCCGGTCGCGGTGGCGCGCCCGGTGGTGCCGGAGCCGGTGCTCCGGGTCGTCCCGGCGGTCACGGTGGCGGACGCCCCGGTGGCGGCAACCGCCCCGGTCAGCGTGGCCAGACCCAGGGTGCCTTCGGCCGTCCCGGCCGCCCGTCGCGCCCGGAGGTC
>CAWHLI010000029.1:0-305920 GCA_963830145.1 uncultured Actinomycetota bacterium | reverse complement strand
CATCAACAAGTTCCGCAAGTGGGGGCTGGGCCAGCAGATCCGCGACGACGGCCCGACCAGCCACCACACCAAGCTCGGCACGCCCACGATGGGTGGGACCGTGGTCATCCTGGCCACCCTGCTGGGCTACTTCGTCGCCAAGCTGGTCACGATGAGCGCTCCGACCGGGTCCGCGATGCTGCTGCTGTTCCTCTTCGTCGGCATGGGGCTCGTCGGCTTCCTCGACGACTACATCAAGATCGCCCGGCAGCGCAGCCTCGGCCTGCGCAGCAAGGCCAAGATGATCGGCCAGACCGTGGTCGCGCTGGTCTTCGGCGGGCTCGCGGTCTCCCCGTGGCTCAAGGACGAGGACGGCATCACGCCGGCGTCCAGGCACATCTCGTTCATCCGCGACTGGGAGAGCTTCGCGCTGCCGACCGTCGTGGTCATGGTGTTCATCTGGTTCGTCGTCACCGCGACCAGCAACGGCGTCAACCTCACCGACGGCCTCGACGGGCTCGCCGCGGGTGCGTCGATGATGGTCTTCGGCGCCTACATGCTCGTGAACATCTGGCAGAACAACCAGTCCTGCGCGTCCTCCACCCTCGACCCCGACAACGTCAGCCTCTGCTACACCGTCCGCGACCCGCTGGACCTCGCGGTGGTCGCGGCCGCGCTCACCGGTGCCTGCTTCGGGTTCCTGTGGTGGAACGCCTCACCGGCCGCGATCTTCATGGGCGACACGGGGTCACTGGCGCTGGGTGGCGCCGTCGCCGGCCTGGCGATCCTGACCCGCACCGAGCTGCTGCTGGTCATCCTGGGCGGGCTGTTCGTCCTCGAGACGGTCTCGGTGGTCCTCCAGGTCACCACCTTCAAGGTGACCAAGCGGCTGACGGGCACCGGACGCCGGGTCTTCCGGATCGCCCCGATCCACCACCACTTCGAGATGCTCGGCTGGGAGCAGGTCACCGTGACGATCCGGTTCTGGATCATCACCGGCATCTGCGTCGCCGCCGGACTGGGCATCTTCTACGCCGAGTGGGTCTCGGGCATCGGATGAAGCGGCCCGCATGAACCCCGCAGCCCTGGGCCGCCACGACCCCTGGGACGGCCTACGAGCCGTGGTCGCGGGGTTCGGCGTCTCAGGCTTCGCGGCGGCCGACAACCTCCTGCACCTCGGCGCCACCGTGACAGCGCTCGACGAGCGGGCGGAGGGGCCCGACCAGCGGGCGGAGAAGGCCGAGCTGCTCGAGGTGCTCGGCGCGAGCATCCGGCTGGGAGAGGGCGCGACCGCGACGCTCCCGGACGACGTCGACCTCGTGGTCACCTCACCGGGGTGGCGACCCGACGCACCCCTGCTCGCGCAGGCGCGCGACCGCGGCGTCCCGGTCTGGGGCGAGGTCGAGCTGGCCTGGCGGCTTCGCGACCCGAACCACGACACGCCCTGGCTCGCTGTCACGGGCACCAACGGCAAGACCACGACGGTGCGGATGCTCGACGCGATCCTGCGCGCGGCCGGGCTGCGCAGCGTGGCGGCCGGCAACGTCGGGCTCCCGCTCGTCGAGGCCGTGATGGACCCCGAGCCCTACGACGTTCTCGCGGTCGAGCTCTCCAGCTTCCAGCTGCACTACACCGACTCGATGAGCGCCCAGGCCGCGGCGGTGCTGAACATCGCGGCGGACCACCTCGACTGGTATGCCTCGATGGCCGACTACGCCGCCGACAAGGGCCGGATCTACGAGCGCGTCCAGCGGGCCTGCGTCTACAACGTCGCCGACCCCGCGACCGAGGGGCTGGTCCGCGAGGCCGACGTGGTCGAGGGCGCGCGGGCGGTCGGCTTCACCCTCGGGATGCCCGGGGTCGGGATGGTCGGCGTGGTGGAGGACATCCTCGCCGACCGTGCGTTCGTCGAGGAGCGGGAGACCAGCGCCGCCGAGCTCTGCACGCTTTCGGACCTGACCGCGCCCGGCACCGCAGGCCCCGCGCCGCACACCGTCCAGAACGCGCTCGCCGCGGCCGCGCTCGCCCGCGCACACGGCGTGCCCCAGGCCGCGGTCCGCGACGGCCTCCGCGGCTTCCAGCCCGACGGCCACCGCATCGCCCTGGTGGCGGAGCGCGGCGGCGTCGCGTGGGTCGACGACTCCAAGGCGACCAACCCGCACGCCGCGCTCGCCTCCCTGCTGGCCTACGACCCGGTGGTCTGGGTGGCCGGCGGCCTGGCCAAGGGGGCGTCGTTCGACGACCTGGTCCGCACCGTGGCCCACCGGCTGCGCGGCGTGGTGCTCCTCGGCCGCGACCGGGAGGTCATCGCCGAGGCTCTCGCGCGACACGCACCGGATGTGCCGGTGATCGTCGTGGAGAGCCGTGAGACTGCTGTGACAGAAGGTGCGCAAGCGCCTGATGAGGCACAACCGATGCGACGCGTCGTGGCCGCCGCGACCGGGCTCGCCCGGCCCGGCGACACGGTGCTCCTCGCTCCGGGGTGCGCCTCGCAGGACATGTTCACCGACTACGCCGCTCGCGGGGACGCGTTCGCCGCGGCGGTTCAGGAGCTGAGCGGCTAGGAGTCGAAAGGGCAGCCACGGAGTGACCACCACCGCGAACCCCGGGCACACGCGCCGCCGCTTCGAGCTGCCTGCCCTGCCGGCCCGGCTCCGGCTGCGCCGCCAGCTGGCCCACGTCGTCGCCACCGAGTCCTCGGTGAAGCCGCGCACGTGGTTCGGATCGCTGCGGGCCGCGCTCGACCGGCCCCTGACGTCCTACTACCTGCTGCTCGGCGCCTCCGCCCTCCTGCTCACCATCGGGCTGATCATGGTGCTGAGCGCCAGCAGCGTCTACTCCTACGAGGTCAACGACGGCGACTCCTACGCCGTCGTGCGCCGCCAGCTGGTCTGGGTGCTGATCGGGCTGCCGCTCGCGTGGGTGGCCAGCCGGCTGCCGCACCGCTGGGTGCGCCGGCTCGCCTACCCGGGCTTCTCGGTGTCGCTGGTGCTCCTGCTGCTCACCGCCTTCTTCGGGGTCGAGCGCAACGGCAACCAGAACTGGCTCGGCGTCGGCCCGGTCGTCATCCAGCCCTCCGAGATCGCCAAGCTCGCGATGATCATCTGGGCCGCGCACATCTACGCCAACAAGGAGCGCCGGCTCGACAGCACCCACGAGATCGTCGTGCCCGTGGTGCCGGGCATGGTCCTGGCCACGGGCCTGGTCGTGCTCGGCAACGACCTCGGAACCGCGCTGGTGCTGTTCGGGCTGCTGCTCGGGTCGCTCTGGGTGGTCGGCGCGCCGCGACGGTTCTTCACGATCATGTTGTCGGTCGTGGGCGTGGGGCTCCTGGTCCTGGTGGCCACCAACGCCGAGCGGCTCGGCCGGATCAGCAACTTCATGGATCCGTTCCGGGACTACCACGACCGGGGCTGGCAGCCGGCGCACGGCCTCTACGCGCTCTCCACCGGCGGCCTGTTCGGGCAGGGCATCGGCGCCAGCCAGCAGAAGTGGGGCGACCTGCCCGAGGCGCACACCGACTTCATCTTCGCGGTGCTCGGCGAGGAGCTCGGGCTCGCCGGCACCCTCCTGGTGATCACCCTGTTCCTCACGATCGCGTTCGCCGCGCTGCGGATCGCGCGCCGCACCGCCGAGCCGTTCGTCCGCTACGCGTCCTTCGGCATCGTGGTCTGGCTGGTCGGCCAGATGATCATCAACGTCGGCATGGTGCTCGCGCTGCTCCCGGTCATCGGCATCCCGCTGCCACTGATCTCCTACGGCGGCTCCGCGCTGCTGCCGTCGCTGGTCGCCCTCGGGCTGCTGGTCGGTTTCGCGCGCCGCGAGCCGGAGGCCGCCCGCGCGCTCGCCCAGCGGAAGAAGCTCCGCTCGGCCGGGCTCTCGGCCCGGCGAACGCGCTGATCCCGCGGGTCGCTCCTACTCTGTGCACCGATGCGCATCCTCCTCGCCGGCGGCGGTACCGCCGGCCACACCTCTCCGCTGCTGGCGACGGCCGACGCCCTGCGCCGGCTCGAGCCGAGCGTCGAGATCACCTGCCTGGGCACGCCCCGTGGGCTGGAGAACCGCGTGGTCCCCGAGGCCGGCTACCCGCTGGAGCTGATCGCTCCGGTGCCGCTGCCCCGCAAGGCGTCGGTCGACCTGCTGCGAGTGCCGGGCCGGCTGCGGGGCGCGGTCAAGGAGGCCCACGCCGTCCTCGAGCGGATCCGCCCCGACGTGCTGGTGGGCTACGGCGGCTACGTGTCGGTGCCCGCCTACCTCGCGGCGCGCCGGGCCAAGGTGCCGGTCGTCGTGCACGAGCAGAACTCCCTGCCCGGGCTCGCCAACAAGGTCGGCGCCCGGATCGCGAAGCGCGTCGCCGTGAGCTTCCCGGGCACCCCGCTCCCGCACGCGGAGTACGTCGGCCTCCCGATCCGCACCATGATCTCCGGCCTCGACCGGGTGGCGCTGCGCGCCGAGGCCCGGGCGTTCTTCGGTCTCGACCCCGACCTGCCCACGCTCGTCGTCACCGGCGGCTCGCAGGGCGCCCGCACCATCAACGACGCCGTGTCCGGCGCCGCCCGCGCGCTGGGTGAGGCCGGGGTGCAGGTCCTGCACGTCGTCGGGCCCAAGAACGACGTGGTGCCCCAGGACGGGGTTCCGACCTACGTGCCGGTCGGCTACGTCGACCGCATGGACTACGCGCTGGCCGCCGCCGACCTCATGGTCTGCCGGGCCGGCGCCTCGAGCGTCACCGAGGCAGCGGCGGTCGGCGTGCCGACCGTCTTCGTGCCCCTGCCCATCGGCAACGGCGAGCAGCCGCTCAACGCCAAGCCGGTGGTCGAGGCCGGGGGAGCGCTGCTGGTGGAGGACTCGGCGTTCACCAGCGCCTGGGTGACCGCGCGCGTCCCCGCGCTCGCTCTGGACCCGGACCGGCTCGCGACGATGAGCGCCGCCGCCTCCGGGCTGATCCCGCGCGACGCCGACGAGAAGCTGGCGCGCATCGTGCTGGAGACCGCCGAGGGGACGGCCCGGTGAAGGTCGCGGTGCCCGACGAGATGCTGCCGGCCGACCGGCTCGGGCGCGTCCACTTCGTCGGCATCGGCGGCGCCGGGCTGTCGGCGATCGCCCGCATCATGCTGGCCCGCGGGATCACCGTGAGCGGCAGTGACGGTGTCGACTCACCGACCCTCGACTCGCTGCGGGGCCTCGGCGCCCGGGTGCACGTCGGGCACGCCGCCGACCAGGTGGGCGACGCCGACACCGTCGTCGTGTCGACGGCCGTGCGCGAGGACAACCCCGAGTACGCCGCTGCGGTGGCGCGCGGCCTGCGGGTGCTGCCGCGGTCGGCGGCGCTGGCGGCGGTGATGGCAGGTCGCAAGGTGCTCGCGGTCGCCGGCACCCACGGCAAGACCACCACGACGGCGCTGCTGACCTCCGCCCTCGAGGCGGCCGGCGCGGATCCGACGTACGCCATCGGGGCCGACCTCGCGGCGACCGGCAGCAACGCGGGGGAGGGGACCGGCGAGCTGTTCGTGGCCGAGGCCGACGAGAGCGACGGCGCCTTCCTCCACTACGCGCCGTACGCCGCGATCGTGACGAACATCGAGGCCGACCACCTCGACCACTGGGAGACCGAGGAGGCCTACTCCCGGGCCTTCGACGAGTTCGCGACCACCCTCGCACCGGACGGTTTCCTCGTGCTCTGCGTCGACGACGACGGCGCCGCGGCCCTGGCCGAGCGGCAGCGGGTCGCCGGCCGCCGCGTGATCTCGGTGTCCACGCGGTCCGGGGCTGCGGAGGTCGGGCCGGACGCGCTGGGTGGCGTCACCCTCTGGTCGCCGGGCGACCACTACCTCGCCGACGCGCTGCTCGCCCTCGCCGCGGGCCGTGCCCTCGGCTTCGCCGACGCCGACCTGGTCCGGGGCATCGGGTCCTTCGCCGGCACCCGCAGGCGGATGGAGCGCAAGGGCGAGGCCGGCGGGGTGCGCGTCTACGACAGCTACGCCCACCACCCGACCGAGATCGCGGGCGACCTCGCCGCCGCCCGGGCGCTCGCCGGCGCCGGTCGGCTGGTCGTCGCGTTCCAGCCGCACCTCGTCTCCCGGACCCGCACGTTCGGGCAGGGGATGGGCGAGGCGCTGGGCGCGGCCGACGAGGTGGTGGTCTGCGACGTCTACCTCGCCCGCGAGGACCCCGACCCGTCGGTCACGGGCGCGCTGGTCGCGGCCGCGGTGCCCCTCGCGCCCGAGCACGTCGCCTTCGTCGCCGACCTCGACGACGTGCCCGCCGCCCTGGTGGCCCGGGCCGGCCCCGGCGACCTCGTGCTGACCCTGGGGGCCGGCAGCGTCACCGAGCTCGGTCCGCGCGTCCTCGAGCTGCTGGCCGACGAGAGGGCCGGTGACCATGCGTAGCCTCCGCCGCTCGTCGGGGGAGGACGCGCCCGCGGGCCCGCCCGTCGACAAGGCCACGAGGCGCAGCAGGCGACGGTTCGCCCGCCGCCAGTGGCGCCGGCGCTGGCTGGCCTGGCGCTACCTCCTCGTGCTGGTCGTGGTCCTCGCCGTCGTCGGCGGCGGGATCTACGCCGTGTGGTTCTCGAAGTGGCTCGCCGTCGAGAAGATCGAGGTGAGCGGCGCGCAGACCGTCGAGGCGGCTGACATCCGCGCCCGCTCCGGCATCGAGGACGGGGAGCCCCTGGCCAGCGTCGACCTGGCGAACGCCGAGCGGCGGATCGGCGCCCTGGCCGTCATCAAGTCGGTGTCGGTGACCCGGCAGTGGCCGCACGGCGTCCTGATCTCGATCGAGGAGCGGGTCCCGATCGCGGTGGTCGAGATCGGCGGCCGGCTGCGCGGCATGGACGCCGACGGCGTCGTCTTCCGCGACTACAAGAAGGCGCCACCGGGGCTGCCGCGCGTCACGACCTCCATCGGCACCACCTCGGCCGCGCTCAAGGAGGCGGCCAAGGTGATCGCGGCGCTGCCCCAGGACCTGAGCCTGCTCGTCGACCACGTCCAGGTCACGACCGTCGACCAGATCTCGCTGGTGCTCAAGGACGGCCGCGTCGTCAGCTGGGGGAGCGCGGAGGAGTCCGAGACCAAGGCCCAGGTCCTCGCCACCCTGCTGGCCACCGTCCAGGCGCCGTTCTACGACGTCAGCGTGCCGTCCAAGCCGACCACCGCGGAGCAGGTCCCCGGCTGACCCGGCTCGCGCCCGAAAAGTTTGGGACCGGTCGACCTCGTCCCGCGTGTCGCCGCCACTGCGACCACACGCGTCCCTACTGTCATGAGCACGGACAGGTTGACATAACTATAACCCTCAGCCTGAGGGTGACAGTTGAGGCCAGGCCATTCGAGCATCGCCGGTCGAGCACAGGAGCGCACCGTGGCAGCAGCACAGAACTACCTCGCGATCATCAAGGTCGTGGGCATCGGCGGTGGCGGCGTCAACGCCGTCAACCGGATGATCGAGGTCGGCCTCAAGGGCGTCGAGTTCATCGCGATCAACACCGACGCCCAGGCCCTGCTCATGAGCGATGCGGACGTCAAGCTCGACATCGGCCGTGAGCTCACCCGCGGTCTCGGTGCGGGAGCCAACCCCGAGGTCGGCCAGCAGGCCGCCGACGACCACGCCGACGAGATCGAGGAGGTCCTCAAGGGGGCCGACATGGTCTTCGTGACCGCCGGCGAGGGTGGTGGCACCGGCACCGGCGGTGCGCCGGTCGTCGCGCGCATCGCCCGCTCGCTCGGCGCGCTGACCATCGGCGTGGTCACCCGGCCGTTCGCGTTCGAGGGACGTCGTCGCGCGGGCTCGGCCGAGGAGGGCATCGCCAACCTCCGCGAGGAGGTCGACACCCTCATCGTGATCCCCAACGACCGGCTGCTCTCGATCTCCGACCGCAACGTCTCGGTCCTCGACGCCTTCAAGCAGGCCGACCAGGTCCTGCTCCAGGGCGTCAGCGGCATCACCGACCTCATCACCACCCCGGGGCTGATCAACCTCGACTTCGCCGACGTGAAGTCGGTGATGGCCAACGCCGGCTCGGCGCTGATGGGGATCGGCTCGGCCCGCGGCGAGGACCGCTCGGTGGCTGCCGCCGAGATGGCGGTCTCCAGCCCGCTGCTCGAGGCCTCGATCGACGGCGCGCACGGCGTGCTGCTCTCGATCGCCGGTGGCTCCGACCTGGGCCTCTTCGAGATCAACGAGGCGGCCGCCCTGGTCGCCGAGGCCGTGCACCCCGACGCCAACATCATCTTCGGCGCGACCATCGACGACGCGCTCGGTGACGAGGTCCGGGTCACGGTGATCGCGGCCGGCTTCGACGGCGGCACGCCCAAGCGTGCTCACGAGGGGTCCGCGCTGCGCCGCACTCCGCCGACGCAGACCCAGGCCGAGACCCGGGCTGCGGCCGGCGCCGTCGCTGCACAGCGCCAGGAGGAGAAGGAGAAGGTGCCCGCCGGCGCCTCGACGTCGACGACGCCCGACTCGGCCACCGCGCCGCGCCAGGCGCCCAAGCCGATGCAGTTCGACGACGACGACCTGGACGTGCCCGACTTCCTGAAGTAGGCGCGTGTACTCCTTCCGCACAGCATCCGGCCCCGCCGACCTGGCGTTCACCGACAGGTACGGCGGGGTCAGTGCGTCTCCGTACGCCGAGCTCAACCTCGCGATCTCGGGCGAGGACGACGAGGCCGCGAAGGCCGAGAACCGGCGCCGGCTGCTGGCGGACTTCGCCCCCGCCGACGTCCTGTGCGACCTCCACCAGGTGCACGGCGCCGACGTGGCGCTGGCGACTCCCGAGCCGTCGCCGCGGCCGCACGCCGACGGCATCGTCGCGACGGCTCCCGGTGTGACCCTGATGGTCCGGGCGGCCGACTGCGTGCCGGTGCTGCTGGTGGCCCCGGACGAGGCGATCATCGGCGCCGCCCACTCCGGTCGGCCCGGGCTGGTCGCCGGCGTCGTGCCCGCCACCGTGGCGCGGATGCGCGAGCTGGGCGCCGGCCGGATCGAGGGCTGGATCGGCCCCCACGTCTGCGGCCGCTGCTACGAGGTGCCCGAGGAGATGCGCGCGGAGGTCGCCGCCGTCGTCCCGGAGTCCTTCGCCGAGACCTCGTGGGGCACGCCGTCGGTCGACCTCGGGGCCGGCGTCCGCGCCCAGCTCGAGCGGCATTCAGTCGTGGTCCACGACCGCAGCCGCTGCACCCGCGAGTCCGACGACCTCTACTCCTACCGCCGCGACGGCGACGGGTCCGGCCGGCTTGCCGGACTCGTGCGGCTCGGGGCCGGCTCGTGACCAGGCGGAGCGAGATCGAGGCCGGGCTGGCCCGGGTCCGCGACCGGATCGCGAGGGCCTGTGCCGACGCAGGGCGCACGCCCGACGAGGTGCAGCTGGTCGTGGTCACCAAGTTCTTCCCGGCCGGCGACGTCCGGATCCTCGCCGAGCTCGGCGTCACCGACGTCGGCGAGAACCGCCACCAGGAGGCCGAGGAGAAGGCCGCCGAGTGCGCCGACCTCGACCTGCGGTGGCACTTCATCGGTGGGCTGCAGAGCAACAAGGCGGCCGCGGTGGCGTCCTACGCCGCCGTGGTCGAGTCCGTCGACCGGCGCAAGCTGCTCGGCCCGCTGTCCCGGGGCGCGCACGAGCGCGACCGACCCGTCGACGTGCTCCTCCAGGTCTCGCTGGACCCACCCGGCCGCGAGGGGCGGGCCGGCGCCGACCCCGGCGAGCTGGCCGACCTGGCCGCTGCCGTCGACGACGGGGCCCTGCTGCAGCTGCGTGGGCTGATGGCCGTCGCGCCGCTCGGCGAGGACCCCGCCACGGCGTTCGGCCGCCTCGCCGAGATCCGCCGGGGGTTCCTCACCCACCACCCGTCGGCCACCTGGCTCTCCGCGGGGATGAGCGCGGACCTCGAGCAGGCGATCCGAGCCGGCGCGACACACGTGCGTGTTGGCTCTGCGGTCCTCGGTTCGAGGCCCTCCAACAACTAGTGTTCCGAATGATCAGACACAGCCAGGATGAGCGACCCCCGCACGGGTCGCCGGACCCGGAAGGCAGACCATGAGCGGCGCGATGCGCAGGATCGGCGAGTACCTCGGCCTGCTCGAGGACACCGGCCGTTACGACGACGAGTACGCCGACGGGTACGACGACACCTTCGAGGGCCACTACCCCGACGAGACCGCTCCCGTCGCGGCGGAGCGGCCCTCGCGCCGCGAGCTGCGCGAGGCTCGCCAGGCCGCGACCGTCGCGAACCTCGACGACCGTCGCCGCGGCGGTGCGCCGACGATGACGGCCGCTCCGCGGGTCGCCGAGCTGTCCCGGATCACCACGCTGCACCCGCGGACCTACAACGAGGCCCGCACGGTCGGCGAGAACTATCGCGACGGCACGCCGGTGATCATGAACCTGTCCGAGATGGACGACAGCGACGCCAAGAGGCTCGTCGACTTCGCGGCCGGCCTCATCTTCGCGACCCGTGGCTCGATCGAGCGGGTCACGAGCAAGGTGTTCCTGCTCTCACCGCCGAACGTCTCGGTCGCAGCCGAGGACAAGGCCCGAATCGCGGACGGCGGCTTCTTCAACCAGAGCTGATCGGTCGAGTCGGCCCGCTCGGTGTGCCGATGCGCTCCGGCGTGGGCACACCGGGCATGATCGTCGCGTGCAAGCAGTCTGGTCGCTCATCCACATCGCGCTGTGGGTCTTCATCGCGCTCATGTGGATCCGCTTCGTGGTCGACTGGGTGCAGATCTTCGCTCGGAACTGGTCGCCGTCCGGGTTCCTGCTGGTGGTGCTCGAGCTCGTCTACTCGGCCACCGACCCGCCGATCAAAGCGCTGCGCCGCGTGATCCCGCCGCTCCGGATCGGGACCATCGCCCTCGACCTGTCCTTCATCATCGTGATGATCGTGGCCTACATGTTGCTCTACATCGTGGGGGGCTTCCTCGATTGATGAGGATGCACCGGGCCGGCCAGTCCGCAGCACCTGTCACATCAGCCCCATGACAGGCGCTACAGTTCCGAAGGAAAACTTTCTGTCCGGATGACCTTCTGGACACCAGGGGACGTCGATGAACTCGAAGGACCTCACAGAACATGAATGGGTGGGAAAATGCCGCTGACGCCTGAGGACGTGAGTAACAAGCGCTTCACGCCAGTCCGGCTCCGCGAGGGCTATGACATGGGTGAGGTCGACCAGTTCCTCGACGAGGTCGAGGCCGAACTGGCCAGGCTGACCAAGGAGAACGACGACCTGCGCTCCAAGCTGTCGGCCGCTCAGACCGGCGGCTCGAGCTTCCAGGACACCTCCACGGCCCAGACCCCGGCGGTCCAGGAGCGCGCTCCGGAGCCGGAGCCCACCCCCGAGCCGACACCGGAGCCGACGCCGGCGCCTCAGCCCCAGGTCGTCGCGCCCGCGGCCCCGGAGACGATCCGCGTCGAGACCGTCCCCGAGGCGTCCAACGCCGCGGCCCGGCTGCTCGAGATCGCCACCCGCAACGCCGATGAGCTCGTCGAGTCCGCCAAGAACGACGCCGACAAGATCATCGGCGAGGCACGCACCAAGTCCGAGCGGCTCGAGGCCGAGTCCAAGGTCAAGGCCGACCGCCTCGAGTCCGATGCCCGCACCCGCGCCCAGATGCTCGACTCCGAGACCGCCGAGCGTCGCCAGCAGATGTTCGGCGAGCTCGAGCGGGAGCGCGACAAGCTCAACAGCGAGGTCGAGACGCTGCGCGCCTTCGAGCGCGAGTACCGCTCGCGCCTCAAGAGCTACTTCAGCCAGCAGCTCGAGGCGCTCGCCGGCCCGGGGGAGTCTCCCGCGGTGTCTGACGAGCAGCCCCCTGCCCCCAAGCGGCTGCGCTCGATCCTGGGTGACGACGAGGTCTGAGAGCAGGACCGCACAGGTCGGCTTGCCGGAGGGCGTGGCTCAGGCACGGGACACGGGAGACGCGCTCACCTCGCGTACGGCGACGCGCCTGAAGCGGGTGCCACGTGCGCCGACTCCGCCGCGCGCCTGTTTGAGTGGGCGATGGTCAGCCGATACGGTTCCGCGCAGCAGCCGTGGCCACCGCCACGGTCTAGGCCACCAGGAAGGCCCGCTTGATGGCGCGCACCAGCACCCGCTCCCTCGCCGGACGGACGGCCAGCGCCGCCCGCAAGGTGATCGGTCGTCGTACGGCCAAGGCCACCTCCGGCGGCGCCTCGACCAGGGAGGCCGCTACGAAGGCCACGGCCAAGAAGGCCGCGCCCGCGAAGAAGGCCCCGGCGAAGAAGGCTCCCGCCAAGAAGGCCCCGGCGAAGAAGGCTCCCGCCAAGAAGGCCCCGGCGAAGAAGGCCCCCGCCAAGAAGGCCCCGGCGAAGAAGGCCCCCGCGAAGAAGGCCCCCGCGAAGAAGGCCCCCGCGAAGAAGGCCCCGGCGAAGAAGGCCCCGGCGAAGAAGGCCCCGGCGAAGAAGGCCCCGGCGAAGAAGGCCCCCGCCAAGAAGGCCCCCGCCAAGAAGGCCCCCGCGAAGAAGGCCCCCGCCAAGAAGGCCCCGGCAAGAAGGCCGCGCCCGCGAAGAAGGCTCCGGCGAAGAAGGCTCCCGCCAAGAAGGCCCCGGCGAAGAAGGCCCCCGCCAAGAAGGCCAGCCCGCCAAGAAGGCTCCGGCGAAGAAGGCTCCGGCGAAGAAGGCTCCCGCGAAGAAGGCCACGCCCGCCAAGGCGCCGGCGCCGGCGCCGGCTCCGGCGAAGAAGGCCACCCCGCTCAAGAAGGCACCCGCCTCCCGCAAGGCATCTGTCAGCGCGCTGGTCGTGAAGGCCGGCGAGGGAGCCTGGACCAAGTCCGAGCTCAAGGGCGTGCTCGACCAGCTGCACGAGCAGCGTGAGCACAGCCTGGCCTTCATCACCTCGCAGACCTCGGAGCTGACCGGCCTGATGCGCGACTCCGGCGACGGCGCCGGTCAGGACCAGGCCGACATGGGCGCGACCAGCTTCGAGCGCGACCACGAGCTCACGGTCCTCAACAGCGAGCGCGACAAGCTGCACCAGATCGACCGGGCGCTGGCCCGCATCGACGACGGCACCTACGGCATCTGCGAGTCGTGCGGGGAGCCGATCGGCAAGATGCGGTTGATGGCATTTCCGCGTGCCACACTGTGCATGACATGCAAGCAGCGCGAGGAACGTCGCTGAGTCACGACGACTCCAGCCTCGACGACACCCCGTCCGTTCCGTCCCGCGCTCGGGTCCGCGTCGCACTGCTCGTCGCGTTCGCCCTGCCCTACGCCGTCGACCAGGCCACCAAGTGGCTGGCCGTCGACCGGCTGACCGGCAAGCCGGACAAGGAGCTGCTCGGTGACCTCCTGATGCTGCACCTGACCCGCAACCCGGGTGCCGCGTTCAGCACCGGCACGGGCTACACCGGGCTGTTCACCTGCCTCGCGATCGTGGCGGTGCTGGTCGTGCTGTGGCTGAGCCGACGCGTCCGGAGCGTGGGCTGGGCGATCGCGCTGGGGGTGCTGCTGGCCGGCATCACGGGCAACCTCACCGACCGGGTGTTCCGCGAGCCCGGAGTGCTGCGCGGCCACGTGGTCGACTTCCTCCAGCTGCCGCACTGGCCGATCTTCAACGTGGCCGACATGTGCATCAACGTCGCGGCCGCGCTGATCCTGGTCCAGGCGTTCCGCGGCATCCGCCTGGACGGGTCACGGACCGAGCACGA
The DNA here is from genome assembly GCA_963830145.1 of uncultured Actinomycetota bacterium. Lineage (GTDB taxonomy): Bacteria > Actinomycetota > Actinomycetes > Propionibacteriales > Nocardioidaceae > Nocardioides. The sequence goes on along the minus strand of CAWHLI010000029.1, from coordinate 292,276 downwards.
CACCGACGAGCCGTCGGCATCATGACCTCGGGTGGCACGACTGCCGACCACCGCACCCTTCCAGTGCCGGACGGACTGGCCGGTGAGCGCGTGGACGCCGCCCTGGCGCAGATGTTCGGGCTCTCGCGCACCCGCGCCGCCGACCTGATCGCGCGCGGCCTCGTGCACGTCGACGGCGCCGGGACCGCCAAGAGCGACCGGGTGCTCGCCGGGGCGACGGTCGACGTGACCCTCCCGGTCGAGACCAACCCGCTCGCCGTCGTACCCCAGGAGGTCGAGGGGATCCAGATCATCCACGACGACCCGTCGATCGTGGTGATCAGCAAGCCGGTGGGCGTCGCCGTGCACCCCTCGCCCGGCTGGACCGGCCCGACGGTGGTCGGGCACCTGGCCGCGGCGGGGTTCAAGATCGCGACCAGCGGCGCGTCGGAGCGGCAGGGCATCGTGCAGCGGCTCGACGTCGGCACGTCGGGCGTGATGGTGATCTGCAAGTCCGAGCACGCCTACTCCGTGCTCAAGAACGCCTTCCGCACCCGCGACGTCGACAAGGTCTACCACGCGCTCGTCCAGGGCTACCCCGATCCGCTCGAGGGCACGATCGACGCCCCGATCGGTCGCCATCCCAAGGCGGACTACAAGTTCGCGGTCATGGCCGACGGCCGGGCCAGCGTGACCCACTACTCGACGCTGGAGGCGCACCGCTTCGCGTCGCTGCTGGAGGTCCACCTCGAGACCGGCCGCACCCACCAGATCCGGGTGCACATGGCCGCGCTCAAGCACCCCTGCGTGGGCGACCTGACCTACGGCGCCGACCCGAGCCTCGCGAAGCGGTTCGGCCTGGAGCGGCAGTGGCTGCACGCCGTGAAGCTCGGCTTCGAGCATCCCGACAGCGGTGAGTACGTCGAGTACGAGTCGGGCTACCCCGACGACCTGGCCAGGGCGCTCGAGGCAGTCCGCGGTGCTGACTGAGCTCGAGCTCCGGCCCGCCGCCGCCGCCGACCTCCCCGCGGTGGCCGACCTGCTGATCCGCACCCGCGAGGCGGCCTACCCCGCGATGCCGCACGGGATCCACCCGCCCGACGAGGTCCGGGGCTGGGTGAACGGCTGGGACCTGTCGACGCACGCGGTGTGGGTCGCCGCCTCCCACGAGCTGCACGGCTATGCGCGCTTCGACGACGTCTGGCTCGACGACCTCTACGTCGCGCCCGCTGCCCAGGGCACCGGCGTCGGCTCGGCCCTCCTCGACCTGGTCAAGGCGCAGCGGCCGGCCGGCTTCTGCCTGTGGGTCTTCGAGTCCAACCAGCCCGCCCGCGCCTTCTACCGGACCCGGGGCCTGGTCGACCTGGAGCGCACCGACGGAACCGCCAACGAGGAGAAGGCCCCTGACCTCCGGATGGCGTGGCCGGGCGCCGACCCCCTGGCGTTCTACCGCGGCCTCATCGACTCCGTCGACCACGACCTCGGCGAGCTCCTCAACCGGCGCGCCGCGATCACCGCCGCCGTCCAGCCCCACAAGGAGAGCCCTGAGCGCGACCTGGACCGCGAGCGCGAGATCGCTCGCGCCCTGGCCGTGCGCGCGCCCGCCCTGGGCGAGGAGCGGCTCTACCGGATCATCCACCAGATCATCAGCGAGAGCCTGGACGCCGCCGCTCCCGACCGATCCGCGGGACTGTCGGTGTGGGATGCCAATGTGGACCCCGAGCCGTCGTAGGCTGAGCTTCTTCCCCCAGGATCCTCGGCGTTCGGCGTCGACACCCTGAACCACGCTGTGTCTGCACGCCCCGACGATCCGGTGAGGAGCCCGCCCAACCCATGCCCGGCCAGGACTCGTTCGTCCACCTGCACGTGCACACCGAGTACTCCATGCTCGACGGTGCCGCGCGGCTCACGGCGCTGACGCAGCGGGCCGCGGAGCTCGGGATGCCGGCGGTGGCGATGACCGACCACGGCAACGTGTTCGGCGCCTACGACTTCTACAAGAAGGCCAAGGCCGCCGGGGTCAAGCCGATCATCGGCATCGAGGCCTACTTCGCTCCCGGCCTGACACCGCGGTCGGACCGCAAGGGCGTCAACTTCTACAACGGCGGCTCCGACGACGTCAGCGCCCGCGGTGCCTACACGCACATGACGCTGCTCAGCGAGTCCACCGCGGGGATGCACAACCTCTTCCGGCTCACCACGGGCGCGTGGCAGGACGGCTTCTTCAAGCAGCCGCGCATGGACCGCGAGCTGCTCGCCCGCCACTCCGCGGGGATCATCGGCACGACCGGCTGCCCGTCCGGCGAGGTGCAGGTGCACCTGCGCCACGGCAACTACGACGCGGCCCGTCAGGCCGCCGCCGACTTCCAGGACATCCTCGGCCGCGACAACTACTTCCTCGAGCTCATGGACCACGGCCTCGAGCTCGAGCGGCGGGTCCGCGACGGCCTCCTGCGCCTGAGCAAGGACCTCGCCATCCCGCTCCTGGCGACCAACGACTCCCACTACGTCATGCAGGAGGACGCGCCGAGCCAGGAGCACCTGCTCTGCATCAACTCCGGCTCGACGATGGACATCCCGGCCGGCGACGGCCCCGGGCAGCGGTTCGCGTTCTCCGGCACCGACTACTACCTCAAGTCCGCGGCCGAGATGCGCGAGACGTGGCGCGACCTGCCGGAGGCCTGCGACAACACCCTGCTCATCGCCGAGCGCTGCGACGTGCAGTTCACCGAGGGCAACGGCACCTTCATGCCGCGCTTCCCCTGTCCCCCGGGGGAGAACGAGGACTCCTGGCTGGTCAAGGAGGTCGAGACCGGCCTCGCGTTCCGCTACCCCGAGGGAGTCACCGCGGAGGCGCGAAGCCGCGCCGAGTTCGAGATCGGCGTCATCCTCAAGATGGGCTTCCCGGGCTACTTCCTGGTCGTCGCCGACTTCATCAACTGGGCCAAGGAGCAGGGCATCCGGGTCGGCCCGGGCCGCGGCTCCGGTGCCGGCTCGATCGTCGCCTACGCCCTGCGGATCACCGACCTCGACCCGCTGGTCCACGGACTGCTGTTCGAGCGGTTCCTCAACCCCGACCGCATCTCGATGCCCGACTTCGACATCGACTTCGACGAGCGCCGGCGCGGCGAGGTGATCCGCTACGTCAGCGACAAGTACGGCGAGGACCGGGTCGCGATGATCGTCACCTACGGCACGATCAAGGCCAAGCAGGCGGTCAAGGACTCCAGCCGGATCCTGGGCTACCCGTTCGCGATGGGTGACCGGATCACCAAGGCGATGCCCGCGGCGGTGATGGGCAAGGACGTGCCCCTCAAGGAGGTCTTCGACCCCGAGCACAAGCGCTACGGCGAGGGCGGCGAGTTCCGTGCCCTCTACGAAGCCGACCACGACGTCAAGCGGGTCGTCGACACCGCGATGGGCATCGAGGGGCTCAAGCGGCAGTGGGGCGTGCACGCCGCCGGGGTGATCATGTCCAGCGAGCCGCTGGCCGACGTGATCCCGCTGCTCAAGCGGCCGGCCGACGGCGCGATGATCACCCAGTTCGACTACCCGACGTGCGAGTCGCTCGGGCTGATCAAGATGGACTTCCTCGGGCTCCGCAACCTCACCGTCCTCGACGACGCGCTGGCCAACATCAAGGCCAACCGCGACGAGGAGGTGGTGCTCGAGACGCTCGGGCTCACCGACGAGCACACCTACGAGCTCCTCCAGCGCGGCGACACCCTCGGGGTCTTCCAGCTCGACGGCGGCCCCATGCGCGCGCTGCTGCGGAGCATGCGCCCCGACGAGTTCAAGGACATCTCCGCGGTCGGGGCCCTCTACCGGCCCGGCCCGATGGGGATGGACTCCCACAACAAGTACGCCCGTCGCAAGACCGGCCGCGAGCCGGTCGAGGCGATCCACCCGGAGCTGGCGGAGCCGCTCGCGGAGATCCTCGACGAGACCTACGGCCTCCTGGTCTACCAGGAGCAGGTCATGGCCATCGTCCGCAAGGTCGCCGGCTACTCCCTGGGCCAGGCCGACCTGCTGCGCAAGGCGATGGGCAAGAAGAAGAAGGAGATCCTCGACGCCGAGTACATCCCCTACGCCGCGGGGATGAAGGCCAACGGCTTCTCCGAGGGTGCGATCGCCACCTTGTGGCAGACCCTGCTGCCGTTCGCCGACTACGCCTTCAACAAGGCGCACTCCGCGTCCTACGGCCTGGTGTCCTACTGGACCGCCTACCTCAAGGCCAACTACCCCGCCGAATACATGGCGGCCCTGCTCACCTCGGTCAAGGACGACAAGGACAAGTCGGCGATCTACCTCAACGAGTGCCGCCGGATGAAGATCCAGGTCCTCCCGCCCGACGTCAACGAGTCCTCGGCCAACTTCACCCCCGTGGGCCACGACATCCGCTTCGGTCTCACGGCGATCCGCAACGTCGGCGCCAACGTCGTCGACGGCATCGTGGCCGCGCGCGCCGAGAAGGGCCGCTACGTCGACTTCAACGACTTCCTCCAGAAGGTCCCGGCGCTGGTCTGCAACAAGCGCGTGGTCGAGTCGCTGGTCAAGGCCGGCGCGTTCGACGACATGAAACACCGGCGGCGGGCGCTGGTGGCGATCCACGAGCAGGCGGTCGACCAGTACGTCGACGTCAAGCGCAACGAGGCGATCGGCCAGGACTCCCTGTTCGGCGGCGTCGACGACACCAGCAGCGGGTTCGGCGTCACGGTGGCGATCCCCGACGAGATCGAGGAGTGGGACAAGACCACCCTCCTCGGCCACGAGCGCGACATGCTCGGCCTCTACGTCTCCGACCACCCGCTGCTCGGCCTCGAGCACGTCCTGTCGCGGGGCACCGACTGCACCATCGGCCAGCTGATGCTCGACGAGGAGCGGCCGCACGGCTCGATGCTCACCGTCAGCGGACTGGTGACCTCGGTGCAGCGCAAGATCACCAAGCGCGGCGACTCGTGGGCGACGATCACCCTCGAGGACCTCGACGGCGCGATCGAGGTGCTGCTGTTCCCGAGCACCTACCAGCTCGCCAGCACCTTGCTGGTGGAGGACTCCGTCCTCCGCATCAAGGGCGCCCTCTCCCGCGACAAGGACCAGCCCGAGCTGCGCGCCCAGGAGGTCACTGTCCCCGACCTGTCCGACGGGCCCAGCGGACCGGTGGTGATCAGCCTCCCGTCGACCCGCTGCACCCCGCCCACGGTGGCCCAGCTGCGCGACGTGCTCGGCACCCACCCCGGGGTCACCGAGGTCCGACTGCGACTCTTGTCGCGTGAGAAGACCACGGTCATGCGCCTCGACGACGGGCTCCGGGTCACCCCGAGCCCGGCGCTGTTCGCCGACCTCAAGCAGCTGCTGGGCCCGGGATGTCTGACGGGCTGACCACGCCCGCGGCCAGCCCCGAGCTCCTCGAACCCCGACCCGAGCGAGCCCCGCGCTCGCCGTGGGTCGTCGCACCGCTACAGGCGCTGGCGACGGTGGCCGTCTTCGCCGCCGCCGGGGCCGGTGCCGGCCGGCTCTGGTACTCGCTCTGGGACGTGCCGACCGGGGTGGTGGCCCAGGGTCAGTGGTTCACCAGCGAGACCGGTCTCCGCGACGACTTCCAGGGCGTCGCCCTCTACGTCGCCATCTCGGTCGTCGCCGGGCTGTTGCTCGGCGTGCTGACGGCCTGGGCGTTCGACCGCTCCGAGCTGGTCACCCTGGTCGCCGTGATCGCCGGGTCCGCGCTCGCTGCCTACCTCATGCTCCGTGTCGGCACCCACTACAGCCCGGCCGACCCCCACGAGCTCGCCAAGACCGCCCAGGACGGCGACAAGCTCAAGGGCGCCCTCCAGGTCACGACGTGGCCACCGAAGGGCGCCTTCACCTTCGGGGCGCTGGTCGGCGTGGCCCTGGTCTACGCCGTCTCGATCGGCCGCCCGCCCGCCGAGGTCGGTGAAAACCGGTTGGCGGACGGAACCCGCGGGTAGGCTCCGGCCGTCTCACCCGCGCAACGCTCCCTGGCATCGACGACGTCCCGGGCACCAGCCCGGCAACCCACTCGGAGTTCCCTTGTCCAGCACCCTCCCTCCTCCGCCCCCTCCGCCGCAGGGACCGCCGCCCGGCGGTCCGACCGGTGGTCCGCCCAGCGGTCCTCCGAGCGGTCCTCCGAGCGGTCCTCCGGAATACCTCGAGAGTGGAGGCGGTGCGCCGCTCCCCGAGGAGCCACGCCGCGGTGGCAGCCCGGTCAAGAAGGGGCTGCTCGTCGGTGGTGGCGTCGTCGGCCTGGTGGCGGTCGGCGTCGGGGCGTGGGCGGCCTACAGCTTCCTGACCACAGGCCCCCAGCCCGCCGAGGCACTGCCGGCGAACACGCTCGGCTACGCCAGCATCGACCTCGACCCCAGCGGAGGCCAGAAGATCGAGGCCCTGCGGACGCTCAACAAGTTCCCGGCGTTCAAGGACTACGTCGGCGTCAACCCCGACGACGACCTCGTGGAGAAGCTCTTCGAGCAGATCCAGGAGGAAGCCGACTGCGACGGTCTCGACTACGAGGACGACATCAAGCCCTGGGTCGGCGACCGGGCCGCCGTGGCCGGCGTCGACCTGGGTGGTGACAGTCCCGACGCGGTCTTCGTGGTCCAGGTCAAGGACGCCGACAAGGCCGAGGCGGGCCTCGACAAGATCAAGGACTGCAGCGGAGGCGACAGCGGCGGCTGGGCGATCGAGGGCGACTGGGCCATCGTCGCCGAGACCGACAAGATCGCGGACGAGGTCGTGGCCGAGACCAAGAAGGGTTCGCTGGCCGACGACGAGGACTACAAGTTGTGGACCGGCGAGGCCGGTGACGCGGGCGTCGTGACGCTCTACGCCGGCCCCGAGGCCGGCGACTTCCTCGCCGAGCACGCCGACCAGATGTTCGGCTTCCCCATGGCGATGATGGGCGCCGGTGACCTCTGCGTGCCCGAGCCGGACGGCCTGCCCGGCAGCGACGACGGCTCGAGCTCCGAGTTCGACTGCGGCACGGACGACTCGGCCTCCGCGTTCACCGACGACTTCAAGGACAAGCTCCGCGACTTCGAGGGCATGGCCGCGACCATCCGGTTCAGCGACGGCGCCATCGAGCTCGAGGCCGCCGGCGACACCGCCCTCGGCGGGGCGGGCTTCCTGTCCGGTGGGGCCGAGGCCGACGTCGTGAAGACGCTGCCCGCCGACACCGGCGCGGCCCTCGGCGTCGGCTTCGCGGACGGCTGGTTCGGCGACCTCGTCGACTACGCCGCCCCCTACATGGGCGAGGACGCCGACGAGGTGCTCGAGGAGCTCTCGGACCTCACCGGGCTCGACCTGCCCGAGGACGCCGAGACCCTGGCAGGCGACTCGGCGGCGCTGGCCCTGGGCTCGGACTTCGACGCGGACTCGTTCTTCGACTCCCAGGACGGTTCCGACATCCCGATCGCTCTGAAGGTCCAGGGCGACCCCGACGAGATCGAGAAGGTGCTCGACAAGCTCCGCGACATGGCTGGTCCGCAGGCCAACGTGCTCGAGTCGGACAAGGACGGTGACGTCATCGTCATCGGTCCCAACGCCGACTACCGAGCCGACGTGCTGAAGGACGGTGGCCTCGGCGACAACGACGTCTTCAAGGACGTCGTGCGCGAGGCCGACGACGCACAGACGATCCTCTTCGTCGACGTCGACGAGTTCGAGGACGCGATCAAGGACGCTGTCGGCGACGGCGACCAGGAGTTCTTCGACAACCTGAAGGTGGTCTCCGGCTTCGGGGCCTCGGCCTGGATCGACGACGACGTCAGCCACTCGGTGATCCGGCTGGCCACCAACTAGAGGCTGGCGAGCCACCCGCGTCGGCGGCGATCTCGACGTCCACCCCACGCGAAATCCCGGCCAACGGGCGGCTGGCCGACTAGGTTCGGCGAGTGGACGGCGGCGACGCACCCTGGGGGCGACCCGACCAGTCGATCTGGTCGGAGTCCTCGGCGCGCGCGGTCCTGCAGCTGATGGTCGAGTCGGTGGCCGAGCTGGTCGGGTTCGAGGTGGCGGCGCTGTCGGTGGTGCTGGGCGACGAGCTGGTGACCCTGGCCTACACCGGGCCGGAGGAGCACCGGGAGTACATGGAGCAGCCCGACCCGGTCTCCGTGATCGCGCCGCTGCTCGCCAAGGCGGTGCCCTGGGGTCCACGGCTGCGCTTCCTGGAGGCGACACCGGTCGAGGAGCTTGACGGCCACTGGGTCCACTTCGACCAGGTGCCCACCGACCATCCCGACGCCTGGCGGCCCGACGAGGAGCTGTTCGCCGTGCTCAGCAGCGACGACGGTGCCGTCGTCGGGATCCTGTCCGTCGACCGGGCCACCTCCGGGCGGCGCCCCGACGCCCGCGAGCTCGGTCTGCTGGAGAAGTACGCCGCACAGGCCGAGCGCGCGGTGCTGACGCTGCTGGAGCGCCAGGCCCTGCTCGAGCAGGTCGCCCACGCGGAGTCCGCCCGCCACCTGATCCGCTCCGCGTCGCTGCCCACCCACGGCTCGCTCGAGCACGTGCTGCGGCTCACCCACGGTCAGCTGGTGGCCAGCTTCGACGCGCGCGGCTCCTGGCTCCACGTCCTCCGCCCCGACGAGCCCGGGGTCAACACCGTGCGCACCCACACCGGTGAGCAGGTCGAGATCGAGCCCGGCGTCGTCGCACTCGTCGGGGAGGTCGCCTCCGAGCTCTGGGCCAAGCAGCGCGCCCTCGCGCTGACCAGTGACGCCATCCCGGAGCAGCTGCCCTCGGCGATCCGCAGCCGTCTCTCGAGCCCGGACGTCTCGTGGATGTTGGGCGTCGCCCTGGGGGTCGGCGAGGAGTGCGTGGGCTTCATGGCGCTGTGGCGGCACGCCGACCAGCCCGACTGGTCGCCGGTCGAGATCGCGTCGGCCCAGCAGATCGGCCACGACCTGGGCGCGGCGCTCATGACCGCGCGAGCCCTCGAGGGCGAGCGCAAGCTGGTGTCGAAGCTCCAGCAGGTCGACGACTACCGCAGCCAGCTGGTCGCGATGCTCTCCCACGAGCTGCGCACGCCGCTGACCGTGATCTCGGGCAACCTCGAGCTGCTCGGTGACAGCGACCTGGACCCGCAGGCGAAGCGCTACCGCGAGGCCATGGGTCGCGGCACCGAGCGGATGCAGATGGTGGTCGACGACCTGCTGCTGCTGGCGCGGGTGAGCAACCCGAACCACCCGCTGGTCCGGCTGCCGGTCGACCTCCGCTCGGTCATGCGCGAGGTGGTCTCGCTGGTGGAGTCGACCGCGCGCTCGAAGGGGGTCACGCTCACCGTCGACCTCGACCCGGCTCCACTCGTGGTTCCCGGCGACGCGACCGAGCTGGACCGGCTGGTCGGCAACCTGGTCAGCAACGCCGTGAAGTACACGCCCTCGGGCGGCACGGTCGCGGTCCACGCCAGACGCCGCGACGGCGAGGTGGTGCTGGCCGTCGCAGACACCGGCCTCGGGATCTCCGAGAAGGACCAGCTCGGCCTGTTCCGCGCGTTCTTCCGCACCACCAACCCCGAGGCGCTGCGCGAGCCCGGCACCGGCTTGGGGCTGGCGGCCGTCTCAACCATCGTCGAGCGACACCAGGGGCGGGTCGAGGTCGGCTCCCGCCTGGGCGAGGGCAGCACGTTCACCGTGACGCTGCCGACCCCGTGAGCAGACTTCACCAGGTGCGCGCCACGTCGGCGACGATCGCCTCCGTCAGTGCGATGAGGTCCGCCGGGGCGATCTCGAGGTCCAGTCCCCGGCGGCCACCGGAGACGTAGACGGTGTCCCACAGCTCCACCGTCTCGTCCACGACGGTCGGGTGCGGCTTCTTCTGGCCGAACGGCGAGATGCCGCCCGCGACGTACCCGGTCGCCCGCTCGGCAGCCCTCACCTCGGCCATGGCGGCCTTGGACGCACCCAGCGCGCGGGCCAGCGCCTTGAGGTCGAGCCTGCCGCTGACGGGCACGACGGCGACGACGAGCGCGCCGTCGGCGGTGGCCATGAGGGTCTTGTAGACCCGGTCGGGGTCCAGCCCGAGCTCGTTGGCGGCCTCCAGGCCGAACGAGTCGCTGCGCGGGTCGTGCGCGTACTCGTGCACGCCGAACCCCACCCCTGCTGCCCGGAGCGCGACCACCGCAGGCGTCATGACGTGGGCCGGCTCAGTTCGGGTTCCAGCGCGTGCGGGCCACGTCGGTGGCCGGCAGCGAGGGCAGCACGTTCATCGCGCGCAGCTCGGAGCGGAGCAGGTCGGTGACCATCTGGAGCCGCTGACCGGCGTCCTCGGCCTCGAGCAGGGCCTGCCGGTCGTGCAGGGGCAGCGGGGCGCACGCGGCCAGCGTCCAGGAGAGGTACGACGGGTCCTGCGGCAGGTCGCCGGTGTAGGGGTCGCTGCGGATCTCGGCCAGCGCGGCGCGGTAGGCCGTGAAGATGTCGCGGGCGTGGTCCACCAGGTCCGCGTCCACGAAGCCGCCGGACTCGGGCCGGTCCACCACCTGGCCGACGGGGAAGGTCCCGGTCGTGTCGAGACGCTCGAGCTGGATCCGCTCGATCCCCACCGCGACGATCGAGAAGGTCCCGTCGGGATGCGACTCGACCTCGGTCAGCTGCACGCGGCAGCCGACGCGGAACAGCGACTGGGAGCCGTGGTCGCCGACCTCGTAGCCCTCGCGGATCCCGACCGAGCCGAACAGCCGCTGGGCCGGGTCGTCGACCCGCAGCAGGTGGTGGACGAGCGCGCGGTAGCGGTCCTCGAAGACGGTGAGCGGCACGCTCACCCCCGGGAAGATCACCGCGTTGAGCGGGAACATCGGGAGGGACGTGCTCACGCTTCCGAGACTAGTGGTTGCCACCGGAAGTTCTTCGGGGTGCGGGACGCCCGAAGAACTTCCGGTGCGGGGCACTAGCCACGCAGCCAGGCGAGCACGGCCAGCACCCGCCGGTGCTCGTCGGGTGTCTGGTGCAGGTCCAGCTTGGTCAGGATGCGGGCGATGTGGGTCTCGACCGTCTTCACGTCGATGACCAGCTGCTCCGCGATCGCACGGTTGGAGAGCCCCTGGGCCATCGGCTCGAGGACCCCGCTCGCGCTCGTCGCTGGCCGCGTGGCTGCGACCTCGGGGTCCAGCACCGTGCCGCCGGCCGCGATCGTGTCGAGCGCGTCCAGGAGGACGTCGACATCGGTCACGCGGTCCTTGAGCAGGTGGCCGAAGCCACGGGCGTGCTGCCGGGCCAGGTCGGTGACGTAGCGGCTCTCGAGCGACTGGGAGAGCAGCAGGATCCCGAGCCCGGGCTGGCGCCGGCGTCCGAGGGCGCTGGGCCTGACGTCCAGCCCCTGTCGCCGATGGGGAGTCCGGGTTCCTCCTTCGTAGAATCGGCAGCATGATGCGGCGGATCGACCTGCGTGGCCGACGTCCCGGTGACTACCGGGACGTCGTGCCGCGAGCCGACTTCGACGTCGAGGCAGCGGTCCCGGCGGTGCATGCCATCTGCGAGGCGGTCCGGACCCGCGGCCTCGAGGCGATCCTCGAGATGTCCGAGAAGTACGACGGCGTCACCCAGACCGACATCCGGGTGCCGGCCGAGGCGCTCCGGGACGCCCTGGCGCAGCTGGATCCCGACATCCGGGCCGGGCTGGAGGAGTCGATCCGGAGGCTCCGCGCCACGTGCGCGGCCGAGCTCGAGGGCGATGCCACCACCGGGCTGGGCACGGGCGCCTCGGTGACCCACCGCAAGGTGCCGGTCGACCGGGTCGGCCTCTACGTCCCCGGCGGTATCGCCCCGCTGGTGTCCAGCGTCCTGATGAACGTCGTCCCCGCCCAGGTCGCCGGCGTGCGGTCGATCGCCCTCTCGTCGACCCCGCAGAAGGAGCACGCCGGCCTCCCGCACCCGACGATCCTGGCGGCGTGCGAGCTGCTGGGTGTCGGCGAGGTCTACGCCGTGGGCGGCGCCCAGGCGATCGCCATGTTCGCCTACGGGGTCGGTCCCTGCGCGCGCGTCGACCTCGTCACCGGGCCGGGCTCGATCTGGACGGTCACCGCCAAGCGGCTGCTCAAGGGCAAGGTCGGTATCGACTCCGAGGCCGGACCGACCGAGATCATGATCCTGGCCGACGACTCCGCAGACCCGGCCTACGTCGCAGCAGACCTGGTCAGCCAGGCCGAGCACGACCCGCTGGCCGCCGCCGTCCTCGTGACCGACTCCGAGACGCTCGCGGAGCGGGTCGCCGTCGAGCTCGAGGCCCAGGTGCTCGCGACCAAGCACACCGAGCGGATCCAGACCTCGCTGGCCGGGCAGCAGTCCGGCGTGGTGCTGGTCGACGACCTCGACCAGACCGTCGAGGTGGCCAACGCCTACGCCGCCGAGCACCTGGAGATCCACACCGCCGACGCGGCGGGCGTCGCGGCCCGGATCCGCAACGCCGGCGCGATCTTCGTCGGCCCGCACGCGCCGGTCTCCCTGGGGGACTACTGCGCCGGCTCCAACCACGTGCTGCCCACCGGCGGCTGCGCCTGCCACTCCTCGGGGCTGTCGGTGCGCGCGTTCACCAAGTCCGTCCACGTCGTCGACTACTCGCGCGAGGCCCTGGCCGAGGTCGCCGACCACGTGGTCACCCTGGCCGAGGCCGAGGACCTGCCCGGCCACGGCCAGGCGGTCCGCGTCCGCTTCGGGGGCTGAGGATGACCGACTTCCCGCCCCTCCGCGACGAGCTCAAGGGGCTGGAGCCGTACGGCGCCCCGCAGCTCTCCCTCGAGCAGGCGCCGGTCCAGCTCAACGTCAACGAGAACCCCTACGGCCCCTCACCGGAGTGCGTCGCCGACATCGCGGCCTCGGTCGCCGAGGCAGCGGCCTCGCTGAACCGCTACCCGGACCGCGAGTCCGTGGTGCTGCGCGCGGCCCTCGCGGCGTACCTCTCCCAGGACACGCCCCACGGAGTCACGCCCGCACAGGTCTGGGCCGCCAACGGCTCCAACGAGGTGATGCTGCAGCTGCTCCAGGCCTACGCCGGTCCGGGTCGCGTGGCGCTGAGCTTCGCGCCGACGTACTCGATGTATCCGGAGTACGCCCGCGACACCAACACCGAGTGGGTCGTCGGCCACCGCGAGGAGGACTTCTCGCTCGACGTCGACCACGCCGGCACGCTCATCGAGCGGCACCGACCGGCCGTGGTGCTGCTGCCCAGCCCCAACAACCCGACCGGCACGGCCCTGCCCCACGACGCCATCGCCGGCCTGTGCGAGGCGGCGGGCGACGGGCTGGTGGTGATCGACGAGGCGTACGGCGAGTTCCGGCGCTCCGGCGTACCGAGCGCGCTCGAGCTCCTGCCCGCGCACCGCAACCTGGTGGTCACCCGGACGATGAGCAAGGCGTTCGCGCTGGCCGGGGCCCGGCTCGGCTACCTGGCCGCCGACCCGGCGATCTGCGACGGCATCCGGGTGGTGCGGCTGCCCTACCACCTTTCGGCGGTCACCCAGGCCGTGGCGCTCGCCGCCCTGCGCCACGCGCAGGAGCTGCTGGGCCGCGTCGACGACCTGCGGGCCGAGCGGGACGCGACCGTCACGTGGCTGCGCGAGCAGGGGCACCAGGTGGCGGACAGCGACGCCAATTTCGTGTTGTTCGGCGTCTTCCGGGATCGTCATGCTGTCTGGCAGGGGCTGCTCGACCGGGGCGTGATCGTCCGGGAGGTCGGCCCCGACGGGTGGCTGAGGGTGTCGATCGGCACCCCCGACGAGATGAAGTCGTTCACACTGGCCCTGACGCAGGTCATGGAGGAAAGCCAATGAGCAGGACAGCACGGATCGAGCGGCAGACCAGCGAGTCCAAGGTGCTGGTCGAGGTCGACCTCGACGGCTCGGGCCGCCACGACGTCTCGACCGGGGTCGGGTTCTACGACCACATGCTCATCTCCTTCGCCCGGCACTCGCTCGTCGACCTGGTCGTCCAGACCGAGGGCGACACCCACATCGACGCCCACCACACCGTCGAGGACACCGCGATCGTGCTCGGCCAGGCCCTTCGCGAGGCGCTCGGCGACAAGGCCGGCATCCGCCGGTTCGGCGACGCCACCGTGCCGCTCGACGAGGCGCTCGTGCAGGCGGTCGTGGACGTCTCCGGCCGGCCCTACTGCGTGCACACCGGCGAGCCCGAGGGGCAGCAGTACGTCACCCTGGGTGGTGACTACCTCGGCTCCCTGACCCGCCACGTCTTCGAGACGCTGGCCTTCCAGGCCCAGATCGCCCTGCACGTGCGGGTGCTCGCCGGCCGCGAGCCGCACCACATCGTCGAGACGCAGTTCAAGGCGTTCGCCCGGGCCTTCCGCGACGCGGTGGCGCTCGACCCGCGCGAGACCGGCGTCCCCTCGACCAAGGGTTCGCTATAGCCAAGAAGGTCGTCGTCCTCGACTACGGCTCGGGCAACCTCCGCTCCGCGGTCCGCGCGGTCGAGCGGGCGGGCGCCGAGGTCACCCTGACCGGTGACCGCCACGCCGCCGAGGACGCCGACGGACTCCTCGTCCCGGGCGTGGGCGCCTACGCCGCATGCATGGCCGGGCTGCGGGCGGTCGACGGGCCGCGGGCGATCGGCCGGCGATTGTCCGGCGGCCGGCCGGTGCTGGGCATCTGCGTCGGCATGCAGGTGCTCTTCGAACGCGGGATCGAGCACGGCGTCGAGACCGAGGGCTGCGACGAGTGGCCGGGCCTGGTCGAGCGGCTGCAGGCGCCGATCGTGCCGCACATGGGCTGGAACACCCTCGCCGTACCGGACGGGTCGCAGATGTTCGAGGGCGTCGAGGCGGAGCGGTTCTACTTCGTGCACTCCTACGGCGTCCGCAGCTGGGCCCTGGAGACCCACGGCCGCACCGCCGCGCCGGTGGTGACGTGGACGGAGCACGGTGGCGACCGGTTCGTCGCGGCGGTCGAGAACGGCCCGCTCTGGGCGACCCAGTTCCACCCCGAGAAGTCCGGCGACGCCGGCGCCGCGCTCCTCCGCAACTGGGTGGCGACCCTGTGAGCCCGGATGAGCCCCGGGTGAGCCCCGCATGAGCAAGGAGCGCCAGCAGAAGCGGGCGGCCCGGGAGGCCGAGGTGGCGGCCGCGGCCGAGGTGCGCGCGGCCGAGGCGGAGAAGCGGGCCAGGCGCGAGGCACGCAAGGAGCGGCTGACCGGGTGGGTGCCGAGGGCGCCGGCGCGACAGACCGGGGTGCTGGCCGAGAAGCGGCGCCGCCAGGCGAGCGGGACGTTCGCCGTCCTGGTCGCGTTCAACCTGCTGGTCTTCGCCTTCACGAAGGACTTCTACGTCACCGGCTTCACGCTCGTCGCGAGCCTGCTCGGGGCGCCGATCATCCACATGATGCTGTTCCGGAGGAGCTGACGTGTCTGACTACCTGGAGCTGCTGCCCGCCGTCGACATCGCGGACGGCCAGGCCGTGCAGCTGGTGCAGGGAGTGGCCGGCTCCGAGAAGCGGTTCGGCGACCCGGTCGAGGCGGCGCTGCGCTGGCAGGAGGCCGGCGCCGAGTGGATCCACCTCGTGGACCTCGACGCGGCGTTCGGCCGGGGCCACAACCGCGCGTTGCAGGCCAAGATCGTCGGCACCCTCGACATCCGGGTCGAGATGAGCGGCGGCATCCGCGACGACGAGTCGCTCGAGGCCGCGATGGCCACGGGCTGCCGCAGGGTCAACATCGGCACCGCCGCCCTCGAGCAGCCCGAGTGGTGCGCCCGCGCGATAGCGACCTACGGCGACAGGGTGGCCGTCGGCCTCGACGTCCGGGGCCGCAACCTCGCCGCCCGGGGCTGGACGCGCGAGGGCGGCGACCTCTACGAGGTGCTGGCCCGCCTCGACTCCGAGGGGTGCGCACGCTACGTCGTCACCGACGTCAACAAGGACGGCATGCTCCAGGGCCCCAACCTCGGGCTGCTGGGCGAGGTCTGCGCCGCGACCGACCGGCCCGTGGTCGCGTCCGGCGGCGTCACGACGCTCGACGACATCCGCGCACTGATGTCCCTGGTCCCGGCGGGTGTCGAGGGCGCGATCGCCGGCACCGCGCTCTACGAGGGCCGGTTCTTGCTCGAGGACGCGCTCGCGCTCACCAGGGGCGCGCCGTGACGCTCGCCGTACGCGTGATCCCGTGCCTGGACGTCGACGGCGGCCGGGTGGTCAAGGGCATCAACTTCCAGGAGCTCCGCGACGCCGGCGACCCGGTCGAGCTCGCCCGCACCTACGACGCGGAGGGCGCCGACGAGCTGACCTTCCTCGACATCTCCGCGTCGCACGAACGTCGGGCCACCACGATGGAGGTGGTCGCGCGCTGCGCCGAGGAGGTGTTCATCCCGCTCACGGTCGGCGGGGGAGTCTCCTCGGTCGAGGACGTCGACCGGCTGCTCCGCGCCGGGGCCGACAAGGTCTCGGTCAACACCGCAGCCATCCACCGTCCCGAGCTGGTCGCCGAGATCGCGGACCGGTTCGGCAACCAGGTGCTGGTGCTCTCGGTCGACGCCCGTCGGGCAGGCACCACCGACTCCGGCTTCGAGGTGACGACGCACGGCGGCCGCAAGTCCGCGGCGCTCGACGCCGTCGAGTGGGCCGTGCGCGGCGCCGAGCTCGGTGCCGGCGAGATCCTCCTCAACGCCATGGACGCCGACGGCACCCAGGACGGCTTCGACCTCGAGCTGATCCGCGCCGTGCGCCGCGAGGTCACCATCCCCGTCATCGCCTCCGGCGGCGCCGGCCGCGTGGACCACTTCGCGCCCGCCGTCGACGCCGGCGCGGACGCCGTGCTGGCCGCCACGGTCTTCCACTTCGGCACCCTGCGGATCGGCGAGGTCAAGGCCGCGCTCGCGGAGGCCGGTCACCCGGTCAGGCGCTGAGGAACCGAGCGAGGGCGGTCTGAGTCGTCGGTCGAGCAGCAGGTGCACCGGTATCCCGTCATCCGCTCCACTACTCACGTCGTGCCGAGGGGCGAAGCGTGGAGCACCTGCCCGCGCGGTCGCGACAAATCGGCGGTCCAGCGGCGAGACTGGTGGCGTGCAGGAGAGCGGGAGCGCGTGATGGATCTCGACCTGACTGCCGTGGAGAGCTTCGTCGTCCTCAACCAGCAGCGGCACTTCGGGCGGGCGGCGACCGGCCTGGGGATCACGGTCTCGGCCCTGACCAAGCGCATCCAACGGCTGGAGACGGCTCTCGGCGTACCGATAGTGGAGCGAGACTCCGGCGGCTACGGCGGGCTCACGGCAGCCGGTCGCCGGTTCGTGGAGATCGCGCCGGAGCTGCTGCGGACCGTCCAGACCGCGCGTCTCGCGGCGGCCGGCGCCAGCACAATGACGCTGCGGCTGGGCGTGCCGGCCGGAGTCGGGGTCGTTGCGCCGCTGCTCCCAGCAGCCCTGGCCACTCTGGAGCTGGCCCTGCGCCACGCCCATCCCGGGGTGGCGGTCCAGTCGGTCCCCACGCCATTCCCGCAGCTGACCTCAGACCTCCTCATCGGCGACGTGGACGTCGTCCTGACCTTCGGGGAGTCCTCTGATCCCGAGGTCCTTGCCACCCGGCTGTCCCAGATCCACCGCGTCGGCCTCGTCGGTTCCTCCCACCCGCTGGCTCACGCCGGGTCGGTGGACGTCGCGGAGTTCGCACGGCTGCCGATGATCTACGGCCGGGGCCTACCCGCGGCGTACATGCACCCGTTCATGCTCGCTGACGTCCGGCCCCTGAGCGAAGCAGTGCTCGTCCCCATCGACGCCACCAGCACCGCCCACGTCGCCCAGCGCGTCCTCCAGGGGCGCGAGGTCACCGTTGTCCCGCTGGCGCTGACCGCTAACCTGCCCGCCGAGCTGCGCCGGATCGGGCTGCGCGGCGTGCCCCCGACCTGGTACCACGCCCACCGCCGACGCGGCGACGACCGCCCCGAGCTGCGGACCGCCGTCGAGCTGATGACCGACTTCTCCGAGTCCATCACCCGCGCGGCGCTCGTCCGGTGACCCGGGCGTCCCCGTTTCCCACTGGGAAACGGGACGGCCCGCCTCCGCGGACGCCGCTAGCGTCTCGTCCGACACAGATCGGACAGGGGGCCGCAGGTGCGCACAGGGACGTTGGTGATCGTGGGCGCGGTGCTGCCGCTGATGCTCGGAGCCTCGCTCGGCAGCCTCACCACGGACAAGGGCTCCGGCACCTGGGCTCACCCCATGCCGGCCACGGCGTTCATCCTGCTGTCCCTGGGCCTCGCGCTCAGCCACCTGCTGGTCCTCCTCGGGTACGTCGAAGTACGCCGCCGTGCCGCCGCGGCCGCGCTGCCCGCAGCGGTCGCCGCCGTCGGCACCGCCGTCCTGGTGGGCTGCGAGGTGTGGTCCGGCCTGGAGGCCCGCACCGACCTTGACGCAGCCGTTCTCACCGTCCTTGACACCTGCTATGCCGCGGCCTCGGTCCTGGTCCTCCTCGGCACCCTCGGCGCCGGCCTGGTCCTCCGCCGGGCCGGGTCAGCGCTCGCGGCGCCACTCCTGCTCAACGGCGCCTTGCTCCTCCTCGCTCTGCCAATCCGTTTCCTGGCCAGCGACGGCTGGGGCATCGCCGCCCTGACCATTTGGAGCCTGTCCTACGTCTGGTTCGGACTGCGGCTCTCCCGGGTGTTCGCCGCCTCGTCGTCGGCCGACCATCCCGGCCGGGCTCTCGGGCGGCACTAGCGAGGGCTTCGCGGCGCCGCTCGAGCCAGTCGTGTGCGTCCCTGGCCCGTGCGGCTCGCTCGGCTGCGACACCTCACCCACACCGGGTGGTCGTCAGTGGGGTCCGCTGTCCACAAGAGCTTGTGTGAGCGGAGTCGGGATGTCGGTGGTCGCGTCTAGCGTGTGTCTCGTGAACGATGACCTGTCCGACCTCGACGCCGCGGGGCTGTTGGCTGCCGCGACCGGGGCGGTGCGGGCTACGTCGAGCGGCTGAGGTGCGGGATCTGGAGGTGCTCGCGCAGTGGGCGGCGGTGCACTCCGAGGAGCCAACCCATCCCCGGGAGGCGCTCGTTCAGCTCGGCGGTGAAGGCACGCCGTTGGTCCAGGAGTTCTGCCTCGGTGAGATCGCCCTGGCGCGCGGCACCGGGGTGACCGCGACCCTCAACGCGACCGCCGACACCCTCGATCTGGTCTACCGGCTCCCGGGTGTCTGGGGTCAGTGCCTGGCCGGGCACGCGGAGCTGCACATTGCACGCCGGGTCGCGAAGCTGTCCCGCCACCTGCCGGCCGACCGGGTCGGTGTCGTGGACCGGGCGGTGGCGCGGATCATCGGCCACGAGGCTGGTGGCCGGGTCCTCGCGGTCGCCGAGGCGAAGGTCATCGAGGCCGACCCGGGGTTGCACGAGGAGCGGGTCGAGGCCGAACGCCGCCGCCGCTACGTCTCCTCCTCCCGGACCGACGAGTTCGGGCTGCGCACCGTGATCGCCCGCGTGGAGGCGGGTGACGCGGTCTGGGTCGAGGCGATCGTGGCCCGGGTCGCCGAGATCATCGCCCCGCGTCACCCCGATGCCACCGCGGACGAGGTCCGGTCGGTCGCGTTCGGCTGGCTCGCCCGCCCCGCCGAGCTGCTCGCGTTGTTGCTGGAGCACCGCGACGCCCAGGAAGTGCTCGATCTCGAGCCCAGCAGGGCCACGGCGTTCCCGGCCGACCTGCTCGACGCGCTCCGCGAGGCCGATCTCTCGCCGCTCGCGCCGAAGGCGGTGCTCTACGTCCACCTCCACGAAGCAGCCATCGCCGGCGCCGGTGGGATCGCCCGGGTCGAGGGCCTCGGGCCGTGCACCCTGACCGGGCTTCAGTCCCTTCTCGCGCGGACGCAGTTGACGATCAAGCCGGTGCTCGACCTCTCCGACCGGGTCCGGACCACCGCCTACGAGCACCCCGAGACGCTGAAGGAACGGGTCCACCTGGTCAGCGGCGGGGACTACTGGCCCTACGCCACCTCGACCAGCCGCAATGTCGACTACGACCATCCGGTCCCTTATGACGACACCGGCCCACCGGGCCAGACCGGCACCCACAACTCCGGCCCCCTGGGCCGTCGACATCACCGCTACAAGACCCACGCCGGCTACCGCTCCAGACAATGCGGACAGGGCCGCTACGTCTGGCTGACCCCCCACGGGCTCGGCTTCGTCGTCGACCACCGAGGCACCCGACGCATCAGCCCCAAGCACGCCCGGATGATCCTCGACGCCCCACCCGGCGTCGACATCTACCCGGCCTGAGCGAACGTCTCCGAGAGCCAGGCTCGGTCGGTGTCGCACGCCAGCGCCGCGACGAGCAGGACGCGCGACTTGGCGGGGCCCAGGAAGCCTGACCAGATGAGACCGCGACCCAACAGGTCCGTCTCCGATCCCGGCGCGCTGTAGGTCGTCGTCAACACCCGGCCGCCGCCCACCCGGCTGGCCAGCACGACCGGCATCCGCTCGGCCACCGCGCCCAGAGGGTCGACGATCCGGCCGGGGACGTGCCCACCGCCGAGCGCGGCCACCACGAGCCCGTCGGCGACGTCGGCCAGCGCGCCGACCACCGTCGGGTCCTCATCGAGCCCGGCGGTCAGCACCGGCACGCGCGCGGAGAGCGGCCCGGTGGGGCTGAGAGTGACCCCGCGCGTGACCGGCCGCTGCAGGAGTCTCGGTCGCCCCTCGACCACGACCCCGCACGGCCCGCTGTCGGGAGAGGCGAACGCGTGCGGCCGGGTCGTGTGGACCTTCTGGACCGTCCGCGCCGAGTGCACCTCGTCGGCGAGCACGACGAGCGCGCCCAGCTCACGAAACCGGGGATCGGCCGCCACGGACACCGCGGCCAGCAGGTTGGCCGGCCCGTCCGCGCCGGCCAGCGTCGGGTTGCGCATCGCGCCCGTCAGCACGACGGGCTCGGGGCGGTCCCACAGCAGGTCCAGGAGGTACGCCGACTCCTCGAGGGTGTCGGTCCCCTGCACGACGACGACCGCGTCCGCCGTACCTGCCTCACAAGCCAGGGCCGCCTCGCGGGCGACCCCGGTCAGCCGGGCGAAGGTGAGGGAGGCGCTCGGCACCGGTTCGGCGGCGCGCACCACGAGGGTGACGTCGAGCCGGTCCAGGCCCGGCACCCTCGCCAGCAGCGCCTCAGCGCCCAGCCGCACCGTCGCATCGCCGGCCGCGCCCGCGTAGCCGATGGTGCCGCCGAGGAAGTGAAGCTCGATGGTGGTCACGACACCCACCTTCCAACTTCCGGAGGTGGACGACGAACACCGGGCCCTGTTCGGCACAGACCTGGAGCAAGGGCCGACACCGCGGTGTTAGCCGTGGGGTCCCCGGCCAGGGTCCGGTTGACGGTGAGGACGGTGCGGCGACTGGCCTCGAACCAGTCGAGGTGTGCGCCGGGCGACGCGCTGAGACGCTAGAAGCCGAGGTCTGACTGGCGGAGGGACGCCACCGCTGTCGCCGCGCCGTCGAAGGTCACGTCGCTCACCTGGGCGCGCCCGAAGAAGAACAGCACCAGCTCCGACGGACGACCCGTGACCACGACCGGGTCTGTGCCCCTGCGCACCGTCGCCGACTCGGGCGGCAGCGCGCCCCGCGCTGTCCGCCGGATCTCGATCGGCACCTTGACCTTGCGGCTGGCCAGCTTCGCCGCGCCCTTGATGAGTCGCCAGAGCTCGTCCTCGTCGTCCACCGGCAGCTCTCGTGGCTCCCACCCCGGCTGCGCGCGACGCAGGTCCTCGTGGTGGACGAAGTACTCCAGCGTGTTCGTCAGCCGCTCCACGCCCGGCAGGCGATAGGGGGTCAGGCCAGGGTCGTAGAGCTTCTTGACCATCTCGGCGAACGGCTCCCGCGCAGCCTTCGCCATCGCCCGCTCGGTGAGGCCGGCCATGGGGGAGAAGGTGATACCGGCGGCGCCCAGCATCGACCTCTCCCGCACCAGCAGGTGGGCGACCAGGTCGCGGGCGGTCCAGTCGCCGCAGAGGGTCGGTACGTCGGGCCCGAGGGCCAGCGCGGTGTCGCACAGGGCGTGCCGCTCGCGGCGCACCAAGGTCTCAGTCACGCTGCTGACGGTAGCCAGCCCCTCCCCAGCAATGAGTTCGTCCCTCGTCGGTGGTCGGGAATAGCCTGCGGGGGCCGGTCGGTTGAGACGGGTCCGAGGTCGAGGAGAGCGTGGTTCGGTGAGCGAGGCGGTTGAGACGACGCGGGCGGCCACCACCCTCGAGGGTTTCCGCGTCATCTGGGTCGCCATCAAGCGTGAGCCCTGGGTGTTCACGCTGTCGACCGTGGGCAGCGTGCTCTTCGGCGCCCTCACCGTCGCCGACGCGTGGGTGCTCGGCTGGTCGACCCAGCACGTCGTGCTGCCCGCCTTCAAGGACGGCGAGATCGACAGCGGGCTGCTCGTCGCCGTCCTGGCGCTGTTCCTCGGCGTCGCGCTGCTCCGCGCGGTCGGGATCGTGGCGCGCCGGCTGGGCGCCGGCATCATGCAGTACCGCATGCAGGCGCACAGCCGCCGCGCGGTCACGCGCCAGTACCTCTCCCTCCCGATGGAGTGGCACCAGCGACACCCGACCGGCGAGCTGCTCTCCAACGCCAACTCCGACGTCGAGGCCGCCTGGGGGCCGATCGCACCCCTCCCGATGGCGGTCGGCACGGTGGCGATGATGGTGATCGCGGTCGTGCAGATGTTCATCGCCGACGTCGTGCTGGCGGTCGTCGGCCTGCTCGTCTTCCCGGCCGTGATCGCGGCCAACCTCGCCTACCAGCGGCTCGCGTCGCCGCTGATGACGCGAGCCCAGGAGCTGCGGGCCGAGGTCAGCGAGATCGCCCACGAGTCCTTCGACGGCGCGATGGTCGTCAAGACGCTGGGCCGCGAGGGCGAGGAGACAGACCGGTTCGCGGCCAAGGCGCGGGAGCTGCGCGACGTCAACATCCGAGCCGGCCGGATCCGGGCGGCGTTCGACCCCACGCTCGCCGCCCTGCCCAACCTCGGCGTCCTGGTCGTGCTCGCGGTCGGCGTGAGCCGGGTCCTCAACGGCGCCACGGTCGCGGGCGACGTGGTCACGGTCGCCTACCTCCTCACGATCGTCTCGTTCCCGATCCGCTCGATCGGCTGGCTGCTCGGGGAGTTCCCGCGCAGCGTGGTCGGCTTCCGGCGGGTCAGCCGGGTGATCGACGCCACCGGTGAGATCCCCTACGGCGGGAGCCCCGCCCCCACGGGCAGCCACGGTGCCCGGCTCGAGGTCGAGCACCTCCGCTACTCCTACGTCGCCGGGCAGCGGCTGCTCGACGACGTGATGTTCACGGTCGAGCCGGGCCGCACGGTCGCGATCGTCGGCGCGACGGCGTCCGGCAAGAGCACGCTCACGGCGCTGCTGGCCCGCCTGGTCGACCCCGACCAGGGCCGGATCCTCATCGACGGCGTCGACCTGCGTGACCTCGACCGAGGCCAGCTCGCCGGCGTGGAGGCGCTGGTGCCCCAGACGGCGTTCCTGTTCGACGACGACGTGCGGGGCAACGTCACCCTCGGCATGGACGTCTCCGACGACCAGGTCTGGGCGGCGCTGCGTGCCGCGCAGGCCGACGGGTTCGTGGCCGCGCTCGCCCACGGCCTCGACACCAAGCTGGGGGAGCGGGGCACGTCGCTCTCCGGCGGCCAGCGGCAGCGGATCTCGCTCGCACGGGCCCTCGTGCGCCGGCCCCGGCTGCTGGTCCTCGACGACGCGACGTCGGCGGTCGACCCCGAGGTCGAGGCCCGGATCCTGTCGGCGCTGCGCGAGGGTCACCTCGAGGGAGAGACCGACGCGACGCTGGTCGTGGTCGCCTACCGCAAGGCGACGATCGCGCTCGCCGACGAGGTCGTGCACCTCCAGGACGGCCGAATCGTCGACCGCGGCACCCACGCCGAGCTGCTGGCCCGCTCCTCGTCCTACGCTCGGCTGGTCAACGCCTACGAGCACGGCGAGCACCCCGAGTGTGATCCGCTGGAGCTCGACGAGCTGGCTGGTGAGCCCAGATGAACGGCATGGTGCGATGACGACGCTCGCCGACCCCGGCACGGTGATGGACTCCGGCGAGGACATCGCCGCCCTCGACACCATCCGTCGCGGCATCGCGGTGAGCCCCGAGCTCACCGAGGGGCTGCGCGGCACCCTGGCACTCGCGGTGGTCGCGTCGCTGGGCCAGGTGATCGTCCCGATCGTCGTCCAGCAGACCCTCGACCACGGGATCAACGGACCCGACGGCCCGGACGTGTCGTTCACCGTCCTCATGGGCGTCGTCGCGGCCGCGGCGATCGGGGTGACCAGCCTGGCGTCCTACTTCATGACCGGTCGGCTGTTCACCACCTCCGAGCGCGGCCTGGCCACCCTGCGCATCAAGGCGTTCCGCCACGTCCACGACCTGCCGCTGCTCACCCAGAACACCGAGCGCCGTGGTGCCCTCGTCTCCCGCGTCACCAGCGACGTCGACCAGGTCAGCCAGTTCCTGGTCTTCGGAGGGCTCTTCTTCATCATCAGCGCCGGCCAGGTCCTCATCGCGACCGTCGTGATGGTCGTCTACAGCTGGCAGCTCGCCATCGTGGTCTGGGTCGCCTTCGCGCCGCTGTTCCTGTCGCTGCGCTACTTCCAGCGCAAGCTCTCCGCCGCCTACGGCCTGGTGCGCCGGCAGATGGGCGCGATGCTCGCCGCGGTCTCCGAGCCCGTGGTCGGCGCCGCGGTGGTCCGCTCCTACGCCGTCGAGCACCGCACCCAGGCGCGCATCGACGAGGCGATCGACGAGTTCAAGGCCGCCTCGACCACCGCACAGCGGTTCACCGTCGTGTCGTTCTCGCTCGGCGGCGTCTCGGCCGGCCTGGCCAACGCCGGCGTGATCATCATCGGCGTGTGGCTCGGCACCCAGTTCGACTTCTGGCGCGGCGACCTGACCGCCGGCACGGTGCTGGCCTTCGCCTTCCTCGTCACGCTGTTCGTGGGCCCGGTGCAGATGGGCACCCAGATCCTCACCGACGCCCAGAACGCCATCGCGGGGTGGCGCCGGGTCATCGGGATCCTCGAGACCCCCGCCGACCTGGTCGACCCCGGAGCCGACGGCGAGGTGCTGCCGCGCGGCCCGATCGACGTGCGCTTCGACCACGTGTCCTTCGCCTACCCCGGCGGCCCGCCGGTGCTCCACGACATCGACCTGTCCATCGACTCCGGCCGACGAGTGGCGGTCGTGGGCGAGACCGGCTCGGGCAAGTCCACGGTCGCCAAGCTGCTGACCCGGCTGATGGACCCCCTCGAGGGCGCGGTCCTGCTCGACGGCGTCGACGTCCGGCGCATCGCCCAGGAGTCGCTGCGCCGCAGCGTGGTCCTGGTGCCGCAGGAGGGGTTCCTCTTCGACGACACCATCGCGGCCAACGTGCGCTACGGCAGGCTCGGCGCGACCGAGGAGGACATCCGAGCCAGTGCCACCGAGCTGGGCCTGGGCGACTGGCTGACCACCCTGCCGGCCGGGCTCGACACCAGGGTCGGCCAGCGGGGCGAGTCGCTCTCGGCCGGCGAGCGTCAGCTGGTGGCCCTGCTCCGCGCCCACCTCGCCGACCCCGACCTCCTCGTCCTCGACGAGGCCACCAGCGCCGTCGACCCCCAGCTGGAGATGCGGATCGGCCGGGCCCTGGAGCGCCTCATGTCGGGCCGCACGTCGGTGACCATCGCCCACCGCATGTCGACCGCCGAGTCCGCCGACGAGGTGGTCGTGGTCGACCACGGCCGGGTCGTCCAGCGAGGCCCCCACGCCGTGCTCGCCGCGCAGCCCGGGAGCGTCTACGCCGGGCTGCACGCGTCGTGGGTGGCGCAGCAGGGCACCTGAGCGGGGATCGAGGCCACGGCCTCACCGTCCGGCCGGCGGGTGTGCACATCTCCACGGGCGAGGAAGGCCGCGACCCCGACTCCTTCACAGGATGGACACAGTTCGGTCCGGACCGGTCTGTCCACCCCGTCCCGTGCCACCTTGGAGTGTCCGGCCGGCGGTGACAGGGAGGTGAGCATGCTCGTGGCCACCCGTGAACGGCCGGTGCGCGCCGTCGTCATCGACGACACCAGTGACATCCGCGACCTCCTGTCCACCGTGCTCACCCGCAGCGGCATGGAGGTCGTCGGCGAGGCCGGCGACGGACAGGCCGGAGTCGACGTGGTGCGCACGGAGCGGCCGGACGTGGTCCTGCTCGACCTGGCGATGCCCGTCATGGACGGCATCGAGGCGCTCCCCCTCATCCGCGCGCTGGTGCCCGACGCGCGGATCATCGTGCTGTCGGCCTTCACGGGCGCGGTGCGCGAGCAGGTGCTCGACGGGGGCGCCGACGGCTACCTCGACAAGGGAACGCCGCTGCGAGACATCGTCGCCTACGTCGAGGCCAGCCTCGCCGACTGACCTGTTCCCTCCCCGGCACAATGGAGCCGTGACCGACTCGTCCAGGCTCGACCCTGCCGTCGCCGCGCGGCTGAAACGCACCGCTGACGGCCTGGTCGCGGCGGTCGTCCAGCAGCAGGGCACCGGCGAGGTGCTGATGCTCGGCTGGATGGACGACGAGGCGCTCGCGCGCACGCTGACCACCGGCCGGGCGACGTACTGGAGTCGGAGCCGGCGGGAGCACTGGGTCAAGGGCGAGACCTCCGGCAACCGCCAGTGGGTCCGCGAGGTCCGGCTGGACTGCGACGGCGACGCGCTGCTGGTCACCGTCGACCAGGAGGGGCCCGCCTGTCACACCGGCAACCGCACCTGCTTCGACGCCGACCTGCTCCTCCGCGTGGATGGCTGAGCCCCGCCGTACCTTCGGCCCCACGGTGGTCGTGGGATTGGCCGGAGCCGGGATCGCCGCGTTCGCGGGCTCCCAGACCTGGGTGGGCGGCACCTCCTGTGACGGGCGCGGGGTCGGGTCCATCGCTCCGGGCGACGCACCGGCGGTCACCGCCGTGGCGCTGGCCCTGCTCGCGGCCTGGGGGGTCCTGCTGGTCACCCGCGGCAGGCTGCGCCGCCTCGTCGCCGTGCTGGCTGCGCTGCTCTCGTGCGGGCTGGTCGCCACCGTCGTGCTCGGCCGCGGCTCCGCGGAGGACACGGTCCGCAGCTCGCTCGGGGCGTTGGGGGTGGACTGCCTGGAGCTCGACCTCCAGGGCTGGTTCTGGGTCGCGGTGGCGGCACTGCCGCTGGCCGTGCTGCCGACGGTGGCCGCCGTGCGCTGGGTCCCGGGCTGGCCCGAGATGGGCCGCAAGTACGACGCCCCGGCCGAGTCGGCGCCGGCGCCGGCACCCGGGCGAGCCCCCGAGGAGCAGGAGAACCTCGACCTCTGGAAGGCCATGGACGAGGGTCACGACCCCACCGCCTGACCGGCCGTCGCCGCGCTCGGGCCTTGCTGATCGATCAGTGACCCGGGGCTGACGAGCGGCTCGCGATCGACCCCCTAGACTTCGGGCCATGTCAGCGCACCACGGGAACACTCCGGCCGCCTGGACCGCCGTCGTCGTGGGGCTGCTCGGCTTCACCGTCGGAGGGGTCGGGCTGATGTTCGACCCGGTCAGCTACCCCGTCTTCTGGGTCGGCGTGGCGATCACGGTCGCGGCCGGCGTCGTCTTCGTGGTGATGGACCGCCTCGGCATGGGCGACCACTAGTGTCCCGCCACGTGCCGTGACCAGATGAGCGTCGTCTTCGCGCAACCCGCGCCGCCCGCCACCCGCGGGCGACGGATGCTCGCGCCCGCGGCCACCATCGGCGCGCTCTCGCTCGCCACGCTGGCGCTCCACCTGCGCGACCCCCACGAGAGCGGCAGCTGGGGGTTCTGCCCCAGCGCGGCCATGGGCATCTACTGCCCGGGCTGCGGTGGCCTGCGCGCGGTCAACGACCTCACCCACGGCGACGTCGGCGCCGCACTGTCGAGCAACATCCTCGTCACGCTGCTGATCCCCGTGGTCTCGCTGGGGCTGCTCCTCTGGGCGTTCCAGCGATGGCAGGGGCGCACGAGGGAGCTGGACGGTGCCCGCATCACGAAGGCGACGGTCGCCTTCTGCCTGGTGGCCGTCGCCTTCGCGGTGGTGCGGAACGTGTCGTTCGGCGCCTGGCTGGCGCCGTAGGCATCCTCAGCTGGTGCCGTACTCGAAGTTGGTGTCGATCTGGCCGCCCGCGATCAGGGCGACGAGCACGATGAAGGACAGGATGCCGAGCACGCCGGTGATGATGCCGGTCAGCGCCATGCCGTCGCCCTTGAGCTGACCCCCGGACGCCGCGATCTCCTTGCGGGCCATGAAGCCCAGCACGAGCCCGACGATGCTGGTGACGACCAGGAACCCGCAGCAGAACGTCAACAGGCCGACCAGGCCCGTCACGAGGGCGGCGATCGCCTTGCCCGACGTCTTGGGCTGGCTGCCCGGCAGGCCGGGCACCGGGGCGCCGTACTGCGGAGGTGGCGGGGGCGGCGGGTTGTCGTAGCTCATGGGCGTGGCTCCCTGGGAGTCGGTCCGGATCGTCTCGGGGACCCTACCGTCGAGCCGGCGACGCAAACGCCAATGACAGACTTGGCCGAGACGAACCGCTGCCGAAGGGAGATGACCGCATGTCCGTGCCCAGCGATGTACTGAGTGACATCGTCGCGGGCGTGCGCATCGACCTCGCCCGTCGACAGGGCGTCGCCAGCGAGGCCGACCTGCGCGCGGCCCTCGCCGACGTCGACCCGCCGCGCGACCCGATGCCGGCGCTGCGCAGCCCGGGCTCGAGCGTGATCGCAGAGGTGAAGCGGCGCAGCCCGAGCAAGGGCGACCTCGCGGACATCGCCGACCCGGCCGCCCTGGCTCGCCAGTACGCCGGCGGTGGGGCCGCCGCGATCAGCGTGCTCACCGAGGAGCGGCGGTTCGGCGGCAGCCTCGACGACCTGCGCGCCGTCCGCGCTGCGGTCGACACCCCGCTCCTGCGCAAGGACTTCGTGGTCGAGCCCTACCAGGTGCTCGAGTCGCGCGCCGCCGGCGCCGATCTGGTCCTGCTGATCGTGGCCGCCCTCGAGGACGACCTGCTCCGCCGCCTGCACGACCAGGCGCGGGAGCTCGGGATGGCGGTGCTGGTGGAGGTGCACGACGAGCCCGAGGCCGCCCGCTCGGTCGACCTCGGCGCCGAGCTGGTCGGCGTCAACGCCCGCAACCTCAAGACCCTCGACGTCGACCCCGACACGTTCGGCCGGCTCGCGCCCCGGCTGCCGTCGGATCGGGTGCTGGTCGCCGAGTCCGGCGTCTCCAGCCCGGTCGACGTGAAGCGGTACGTCGCGGAGGGCGCCAGCGCGGTGCTCGTCGGCGAGGCCCTGGTCAAGGACGGCGACCCCGAGGGCGCGGTCCGCGCGATGACCGGGATCACCGCATGACCACCGATGTCTCGACCTTCGACGCCGACGACCGCGGCTGGTTCGGTCGCCAGGAAGACGGGGGTTTCGGAGGCCGGTTCATGCCCGAGGCGCTGGTCGCAGCCCTCGACGAGCTGACGGTGGCCTGGCAGGAGGCGATGGCCGACCCCGGGTTCGTGGCCGACTTCGACACCATCCTGCGCGAGTACGCCGGGGTGCCGAGCCTGCTCTACGACGCCTCCAGGCTCAGCGAGAAGGTGGGCGGCGCGCGCATCCTGCTCAAGCGCGAGGACCTCAACCACACCGGTGCC
Source organism: uncultured Actinomycetota bacterium (assembly GCA_963830145.1). Classification (GTDB taxonomy): domain Bacteria; phylum Actinomycetota; class Actinomycetes; order Propionibacteriales; family Nocardioidaceae; genus Nocardioides. The sequence goes on along the minus strand of CAWHLI010000029.1, from coordinate 262,681 downwards.
CACAAGATCCGCAACGTGCTCGGCCAGGCGCTGCTCACCAAGCGGATGGGCAAGCAGCGCGTGATCGCCGAGACCGGGGCCGGCCAGCACGGTGTCGCCAGCGCCACCGCGGCGGCGTACTTCGGCCTCGACTGCACCGTCTACATGGGCACGGTCGACACCAAGCGGCAGGCGCTCAACGTCGCGCGGATGGAGCTGCTCGGCGCCACGGTCGTGTCGGTCGACTCCGGCAGCGCCACCCTCAAGGACGCCATCAACGAGGCGCTGCGCGACTGGGTGAGCACCGTCGACCACACGGCGTACCTCTTCGGGACCGCCGCCGGCCCGCACCCCTTCCCGACCATGGTCCGCGACTTCACCCGCGGGATCGGCGACGAGGCCCGCGCCCAGTGCCTCGAGCTGACCGGCCGGCTCCCCGACGCCATCGCGGCCTGCGTCGGCGGCGGCTCCAACGCGATCGGCCTCTTCACGGCGTTCCTCGGCGACCCAGACGTCCGCATCTACGGCTACGAGCCGGGCGGCGACGGCGTCGAGACCGGACGGCACGCCGCGACGATCACCGCCGGCGACAGCGGAGTCCTCCACGGTGCCCGCACGTTCGTGCTGCAGGACGCGGACGGCCAGACCATCGAGTCGCACTCGATCTCGGCCGGGCTCGACTACCCGGGCGTCGGTCCCCAGCACGCGCACCTGGCCAAGAGCGGCCGCGCCGACTACCTCCCGATCACCGACTCGCAGGCGATGGACGCACTGGCGCTGCTGGCCCGCACCGAGGGCATCATCTGCGCGATCGAGTCCGCCCACGCCCTGGCCGGTGCCTACGACGTGGCCCGTGAGCTCGGTCCGGAAGGCCTGGTGCTCGTGAACCTCTCGGGCCGCGGCGACAAGGACATGGAGACCGCCCGCGAGTGGTTCGGCCTGGGCAAGGCCGTCACCGAGTGATCACCCCACGAAACCGCACGCGGCGTGCGCTTCGCGCGAAGAGCGCGCACTTCCGCGGGGACCCCGGAAAAGCATGAGCACCTCCACTGCCTTCGAGAAGGCCCGCGCTGACAACCGCGCCGTGCTGGTCGGTTACCTGCCCGCCGGCTTCCCCGACGTCCAGGGCGGGATCGACGCCCTCACCGCCATGGTCGCCGCAGGCTGTGACGTCATCGAGGTCGGGCTGCCCTACAGCGACCCCGTCATGGACGGCCCCACGGTCCAGGCCGCCGCCCAGCAGGCGATCGACCGCGGGTTCCGCACCACCGACGTGCTGCGCACGGTCGAGGCGGTGGCCGCGACCGGCACCCCGACGGTCGTGATGACCTACTGGAACCCCGTCGAGCGCTACGGCGCCGAGCGGTTCGCCCGCGACCTGGCTGCCGCGGGGGGAGCGGGGCTGATCACCCCGGACCTGACCCCAGACGCCGACCTGCTCTGGCCCACGGCCGCGGACGCCCACGGCCTCGACAAGATCTATCTCGTGGCGCCGTCCTCGACCGACGCACGGCTGGCGATGACCACCGCGGCCTGCCGCGGCTTCGTCTACGCCACGGCCGTGATGGGCGTCACCGGTGCCAGGGCCACCACCAGCGACCTGGCTGCGCCGCTCGTGGCGCGCACCAAGGCGGTGACCGACCTGCCGGTGGGGGTCGGCCTCGGCGTGAGCAACGGGGAGCAGGCCGCCGAGATCGCGTCCTACGCCGACGGGGTGATCGTCGGGTCGGCGTTCGTCCGCGTGCTGCTGGACCACCCCGATGACCGCACCGCCGGGCTGCGCGCCCTCACCGCGCTCACCGAGGACCTGGCCGGGGGAGTCCGGCGTGCGTAGAGCCGTTGCGCTGCTCGTCGCCCTCGCCCTCGCCCTGGCTCTGGCCGGCTGCGGCGGCGACGACGTGAAGGCCGGCGAGCTGCACGGCAAGGTGCTCGACCCGCCCTTCACGGTGGCCGAGGAGCCGCTGGTCGACACCGACGGCGACCCCTACTCGCTGACCGAGGACACCGACAAGCGGCTGACGATGGTCTTCTTCGGCTACACCCACTGCCCCGACATCTGCGGGCTGGTGATGAGCAACCTGGCCTCCGCGATGTCCCGGCTCGACGACCGCGACCGCGACCAGGTCGATGTGGTCTTCGTGACGACCGACCCGGAGCGTGACACCCCCGAAGCGCTGCGCCGCTACCTCGACCACGTCGACAAGAGCTTCATCGGCCTCAGCGGCCCGGTCGACGAGACCGCCGAGATCGCGGCCTCGGTCGCGGTCGGGATGGGTGAGAAGCTGCCCTCCGGCGGCTACGACGTCGACGCCCACACCACCCAGGTGACCGGCATCGACAGCGACGACGAGGCGCCGATCTACTGGAGCCAGAGCACGTCGTCCGCGCAGTTCGCCGCGGACATCCACACCCTGCTGAGAGAGCCGTGACCGTGATCGCCCAGCTCGTTGCCGCGTCCATCCCCAGCCCGTCGAACGGCGTCTGGCACCTCGGACCCGTCCCGATCCGCGGCTATGCGCTCGCGATCATCCTCGGCATCGTCGCGGCGATCTGGATCGGCGAGCGCCGCTGGGCGGCGCGTGGCGGCCGGCCCGGCGAGATCCAGGACCTCGCGGTGTGGGCGGTGCCGTTCGGGCTGGTCGGCGGCCGGCTCTACCACGTCGCCACCGACCACGAGCGCTACTTCGGCGCGGCCGGCGACCCGTGGCAGATCCTCTACGTCTGGCGCGGTGGCCTCGGCGTGTGGGGCTCGATCTTCCTGGGCGCGCTCGGCGCGATCATCGCCGCCAGGCGCCGCGGCATGAGGATCGGCCCGATGGTCGACGCCCTGGCGCCGGGGCTCCTGGTCGCGCAGGCGCTGGGCCGCTGGGGCAACTGGTTCAACCAGGAGCTCTTCGGCAAGCCCACCGACCTGCCGTGGGCCCTGGAGATCGACCCGGCACACCGGCCGCCCGGCTACGAGGACCAGGCGACGTTCCACCCGACGTTCCTCTACGAGTTCGGCTGGAACCTGCTCGTCTTCGGCGCCCTGATCGCGCTGGACCGCCGGTTCAAGCTCGGCCACGGACGGATGCTCGCGCTCTACGTCATGGGCTACACGCTCGGCCGCGGCTGGATCGAGATGCTGCGCATCGACACTGTGGAGCTCAACGACGTGCACGGCCTGAGGTTCAACGTCTGGACCTCCATCGTGCTGTTCGTGGTCGCCGCGGCCTACTTCCTGATCAGCCTCCGACTCCGTCCGGGCCAGGAGCCGTCGGCGTACGTCGAGGGGCGGGAGCCGCACGCGGTCCTCACCCCAGCGGGGGAGGATGCCGTGGCGGGGCCACCGAGCGGTGCCCACGACCCGGAATCGTCGTCTGATCCACCGCCCGACGCTTGATACGCTGAACCGCTCGCTTGGGCCAATGTCGTCCCCGGCACCGACCGCTGCACCAGCCGGATCCCTTCGGGGTTCCCACGACGACGGGAGATCCGCGACATGCCGCCGTACCAGCACTCGTTCCCGCCGCCCCAGGGGCTCTACGACCCGCGCCACGAGCACGACGCCTGTGGTGTGGCGTTCGTGGCGACCCTGACGGGCGAGGCCAGCCACGACATCGTGGCCAAGTCGCTGACCGCCCTGCGCAACCTGGAGCACCGTGGCGCCGCGGGCGCCGAGCCGAACTCCGGGGACGGCGCCGGCCTCCTCATGCAGATCCCCGACGCGTTCCTGCGTGCCGTGGCCTCCGAGGCCGGCTTCGAGCTGCCTCCGCCGCGCGCCTACGCCATGGGCACGGCCTTCCTGCCCGGCGACGACGAGGCGGTGGCCAAGACCCGGACCCAGATCGAGGAGATCGCGGCCGAGGAGGGGCTGTCGGTGCTCGGCTGGCGCGACCTGCCGACCCAGCCCGACTGCCTGGGCAAGACCGCGCTCGGCGTGATGCCGCAGTTCGCGCAGCTGTTCGTGACCGCGGCGGGCCAGCGGCTGACCGGCATGGCGCTGGAGCGGATGGCCTACTGCCTGCGCCGTCGCTCGGAGAAGGAGACCGACGTCTACTTCCCGTCGCTCTCGTCACGCACCCTGGCCTACAAGGGGATGCTCACCACCGAGCAGCTCGACGAGTTCTTCCCCGACCTGCGTGACGAGCGCATCGCCTCGGCGCTGTGCGTCGTGCACTCGCGGTTCTCGACCAACACCTTCCCGAGCTGGCCGCTCTCGCACCCGTTCCGGTTCATCGCCCACAACGGCGAGATCAACACCGTGATGGGCAACCGCAACTGGATGAGGGCCCGCGAGGCCCTGCTCGACTCCGACCTGATCCCGGGCGACCTCGAGCGGCTCTACCCGATCTGCACCCCGGGCGCGTCCGACTCGGCGTCGTTCGACGAGGTGCTGGAGCTGCTCCACATGGGCGGGCGATCGCTCGCCCACTCGGTGCTGATGATGATCCCGGAGGCGTGGGAGAACCACACCGAGATGGACGACGCGCGGCGCGCGTTCTACGCGTTCCACTCCTCGATGATGGAGCCCTGGGACGGACCGGCCTGCGTGGTCTTCACCGACGGCGACCAGATCGGTGCGGTGCTCGACCGCAACGGGCTGCGCCCCTCGCGCTACTGGGTCACCGACGACGGTCTCGTCGTGCTGGCCTCCGAGGTCGGCGTGCTCGACCTCGACCCCGCCTCGATCGTCCGGAAGGGCCGGCTCCAGCCGGGGAAGATGTTCCTGGTCGACACCGAGGAGCACCGGATCATCGAGGACGACGAGCTCAAGTCGACCCTCGCCTCCGAGGCGCCGTACGCCGAGTGGCTGCACGCCGGCCTGGTGCACCTCGACGACATCCCCGAGCGCGAGCACATCGTGCACACGCACGCCTCGGTCACCCGCCGCCAGCAGATCTTCGGCTACACCGAGGAGGAGCTGCGGGTCCTGCTCACGCCGATGGCCAACACCGGCGGCGAGGCGCTCGGCTCGATGGGCACCGACACCCCGATCGCGGCCCTCAGCGACAAGCCACGGCTGCTCTTCGACTACTTCGCGCAGCTGTTCGCCCAGGTGACCAACCCGCCGCTCGACGCGATCCGCGAGGAGCTGGTGACCTCGCTGGCCGGCTCGATCGGCCCCGAGGCGAACCTGCTGGACCCGACCCCGGCGTCCTGCCGCCAGATCGTGCTGCCGTTCCCGGTCTTCTCCAACGACGACCTCGCCAAGATCCGGCACATCAACCGCGACGGAGACATGCCGGGCTTCGAGTGCCACATCGCCCGCGGCCTCTACGACGTCGAGGGCGGTGGCCGCGCGATGGCCGCCCGGATCGACGAGATCTGCGCCGAGGTCAGCCAGGCGATCGCGGACGGCGCCCGGATCATCGTGCTCTCCGACCGCCACGCGACCCAGGAGCTGGCGCCGATCCCGTCGCTGCTGCTCACCGGCGCGATCCACCACCACCTGGTCCGCGAGAAGTCCCGCACCCAGGTCGGGCTGCTGGTCGAGGCGGGCGACGTCCGCGAGGTGCACCACGTCGCTCTCCTCATCGGCTACGGCGCCGCCGCGGTCAACCCCTACCTCGCCATGGAGTCCGTCGAGGACCTCGCCCGAGAGGGCTACTACGTCAAGACCGAGCCCGAGGTGGCGGTCAAGAACCTCATCAAGGCGCTCGGCAAGGGCGTCCTCAAGGTGATGTCGAAGATGGGCGTCTCGACCGTGGCGTCCTACACGGGCGCGCAGATCTTCGAGGCCGTCGGCCTCTCGCAGTCGGTGGTCGACAGGTACTTCACCGGCACCACCTCCAAGCTGGGCGGGATCGAGCTGGACGTGATCGCCGAGGAGGTCGCCCGACGGCACGCCTCGGCGTACCCCCGCGGCGGCATCGCGCCCTCCCACCGGGAGCTCACCATCGGTGGTGAGTACCAGTGGCGGCGCGAGGGCGAGCCGCACCTGTTCGACCCCGAGACGGTCTTCCGGCTGCAGCACTCCACCCGGACCGGCCGCTACGACATCTTCAAGCAGTACACCGCCAGGGTCGACGAGCAGTCCCAGCGGCTGATGACGCTGCGGGGGCTGTTCCGGTTCAGGGGCGCGCACGTCACCGGTCGCGACCCGATCCCGATCGACGAGGTCGAGCCGGTCTCCGAGATCGTCAAGCGGTTCTCGACAGGAGCGATGTCCTACGGCTCGATCTCCGAGGAGGCGCACACCACCCTCGCGATCGCCATGAACCGTCTCGGCGCCAAGTCCAACACCGGCGAGGGCGGCGAGGACGCCGAGCGCCTCTACGACCCCGAACGCCGCTCGTCGATCAAGCAGGTCGCGTCCGGCCGGTTCGGTGTGACCTCGGAGTACCTCACCAACTCCGACGACATCCAGATCAAGATGGCGCAGGGCGCCAAGCCCGGCGAGGGCGGCCAGCTGCCCGGGCCAGAAGGTCTACCCCTGGGTCGCCAAGACCCGCCACTCCACGCCGGGCGTCGGCCTGATCAGCCCGCCGCCGCACCACGACATCTACTCGATCGAGGACCTCGCGCAGCTGATCCACGACCTCAAGAACGCCAACCCGCGGGCGAGGGTGCACGTGAAGCTGGTCGCCGAGGTCGGCGTCGGCACCGTCGCCGCGGGCGTCTCGAAGGCGCACGCGGACGTCGTGCTCATCTCCGGCCACGACGGCGGCACCGGCGCCGCTCCGATGACGTCGCTGAAGCACGCGGGCGGCCCGTGGGAGCTCGGCCTGGCCGAGACCCAGCAGACACTGCTGCTCAACGGGCTGCGCGACCGGATCGTCGTCCAGACCGACGGCCAGCTGAAGACCGGCCGCGACGTGGTCGTCGCAGCCCTGCTCGGCGCGGAGGAGTACGGCTTCGCCACCGCGCCGCTCGTGGTCTCGGGCTGCATCATGATGCGGGTCTGCCACCTCGACACCTGCCCGGTCGGCGTCGCCACCCAGAACCCCGTGCTGCGCGAGCGCTACACCGGCCAGGCCGACCACGTCGTCAACTTCTTCGAGTTCGTCGCCGAGGAGGTGCGCGAGTACCTCGCCGAGCTGGGCTACCGCTCCCTCGACGAGGCGATCGGCCAGGTCGGCGACCTCGACATGGTCGAGGCGGTCAACCACTGGAAGGCCACCGGGCTCGACCTGTCCCCGATCCTCCACGCGCCCGACCGCACGGCGTTCCCCGACCAGGACCTCCACCAGACCAAGCAGCAGAACCACGGGCTGGAGAAGTCGCTGGACGTCACCGAGCTGGTGCCGCTGTGCCGGGCGGCGATCGACAGCGGCGACCCGGTGCGGGCGCAGGTCGCGATCCGCAACGTCAACCGCACGGTGGGCACCATCCTCGGCCACGAGGTGACCAAGAAGTACGGCGGCGAGGGGCTGCCCGAGGGCACCATCGACCTGACCTTCACCGGATCGGCCGGGCAGTCGTTCGGCGCGTTCGTGCCGCGCGGGATCACGCTGCGGCTGGAGGGCGACGCCAACGACTACGTCGGCAAGGGGCTCTCCGGCGGTCGGATCGTCCTGCGCCCCGACCGCCGGGCGAGGTTCCGCGCCGATGAGCAGATCATCGCCGGCAACGTCATCGCCTACGGCGCCACGTCGGGCCGGATCCACATCCGCGGGGGTGTGGGGGAGCGGTTCTGCGTGCGCAACTCCGGCGCCTGGGCCGTGACCGAGGGAGTGGGCGACCACGCCTGCGAGTACATGACCGGCGGCCGGGTCGCCGTGCTCGGCAAGACGGGCCGCAACTTCGGCGCCGGCATGTCCGGCGGCGTCGCGTGGGTCCTCGACCTCGACGAGGGCCGGGTCAACACCGAGCTGGTCGAGCTCGGCGCGGTCGAGGGTGAGGCGGCGCAGGAGCTCGAGCAGCTGGTCCGCGACCACGCCGAGGAGACCGGCTCCGAGGTGGCCGCCGAGCTGCTGGCCGACTGGCCGTCCGCACTGGCGCGCTTCACCGAGGTGATGCCGACCGACTACCGCGTGGTCCTGGAGGCGAGGGCCAAGGCCGAGGCGGAAGGGCTGGACGAGAAGGAGATCGGCAACGCGATGATGGGTGCGCTCCATGGCTGACCCCAAGGGCTTCCTCAAGAACGGCCGCGAGGTCGCCGAGCGCCGTCCCGTCGACGAGCGCGTCCAGGACTGGGACGAGGTCTACCCCGGCGGTGCGGGCCGGGCGCTGCTGCCGATCATCACGACGCAGGCCGGCCGCTGCATGGACTGCGGCATCCCGTTCTGCCACCAGGGGTGCCCGCTCGGCAACATCATCCCCGAGTGGAACGACCTGGTCTGGCGCGACGACTGGGAGGGCGCGATCGAGCGGCTGCACGCGACCAACAACTTCCCGGAGTTCACCGGGCGGCTGTGCCCGGCGCCGTGCGAGACCGCCTGCGTGCTGGGCATCAACCAGGACCCCGTGACGATCAAGAACGTCGAGGTCTCGATCATCGACAAGGCCTGGGAGAGCGGGTTCGTGCGGCCGCAGCCGCCCGAGTGGCTCTCCGGCCGCACCGTCGCGGTCATCGGCTCCGGACCCGCGGGGCTGGCCGCTGCCCAGCAGCTCACGCGGGCAGGGCACACCGTCGCGGTCTACGAGCGCGCCGACAAGATCGGCGGGCTGATGCGCTACGGCATCCCCGAGTTCAAGATGGAGAAGAAGCACCTCGACCGGCGCCTCGACCAGATGCGCCGCGAGGGGACCGTCTTCCGCGCCGGGGTCTCGGTCGGTGACGAGCTGACCGCGGAGTCGCTGCGTGACCGCTACGACGCCGTCGTCCTGGCCATGGGCGCCACCGACGCCCGCGACCTGCCGATCACCGGTCGCGAGCTGGCCGGGATCCACCAGGCGATGGACTACCTCCCGCAGTCCAACCGCGCCTCGCTCGGCGAGGAGGTCGCCGACCAGGTCACGGCGGCCGGCAAGGACGTCGTCATCATCGGCGGTGGCGACACCGGTGCCGACTGCCTCGGCACCGCGACCCGCCAGGGCGCGCGCTCGATCACGCAGCTGGAGATCATGCCGGAGCCGCCGACCGACCGTCCCGGTGGCCAGCCCTGGCCGACCTACCCCATGACCTTCCGGGTCTCCTCGGCGCACGAGGAGGCCGGCGACCGGGTCTACTCCGTCTCGACCAAGGAGTTCCTGGGTGAGTCCGGGAGCGTCTCGGGGCTTCGCCTGGTCGAGGTGGAGCTCAGGGACGGGAAGTTCGAGGAGGTCGAGGGCTCCGAGCGCGAGATCCCCGCCCAGCTGGTCCTCTTCGCGATGGGCTTCGTGGGACCGGAGAAGCCCGGCCTCGTCGAGCAGCTCGGCGTCGACCTCGACGAGCGCGGCAACATCGCCCGCGACGCGTCCTACATGACCTCGCTGCCGGGCGTCTTCGTCGCCGGCGACGCGGGCCGCGGCCAGTCGCTGATCGTCTGGGCGATCGCCGAGGGCCGGGCCGCCGCCTCGTCGGTCGACCAGTACCTCACCGGCTCCACCACGCTGCCCTACCCCATCAAGCCCACCGAGCGCCCCCTCGTCGTCTGACGCCCACCCCTCGACCCGTGTCGGGTGACGACGGCTCGGCAAGAATTTGTCCGCGACCCGTCGTTACTCGTGCCGGGTAACGACGGCTGGGCGTTGTTTGAACGTTCCAATTCTCGCTAGGGTGTCGTCACGTGAGAAGAGCGAAGATCGTCTGCACGCTGGGCCCCGCGACGTCGAACGAGCGGCGGATCCGAGAGCTCGTCTATGCCGGGATGGACGTGGCCCGGCTGAACATGAGCCACGGGACCCAGGCGGACCACGCCGAGGTCTACCGCCTGGTGCGCGAGGCCGCGGATGCGAGCGGGCGCGGCGTCGGCATCCTGGCCGACCTGCAGGGGCCCAAGATCCGGCTGGAGAGCTTCTCCGGCGGACCGGTGCAGCTGACGCGCGGCATGGTCTGGACGATCACCACGCGCGAGGTCGACGGCAACAGCGAGATCTGCGGGACGACGTACAAGGGGCTCGCGGGTGACGTGAAGGCGGGCGACCCGATCCTCATCGACGACGGCAAGGTCAAGCTGCGGGTGACCGAGGTGAAGGCCGGCACCGACGTCGTGTGCGAGGTCCTGGTCGGCGGCCTGGTGAGCAACCACAAGGGCATCAACCTGCCGGGGGTCGCCGTCTCCGTGCCGGCGCTGTCGGAGAAGGACAAGGAGGACCTGCGCTTCGCGCTGCACCTCACGGTGGACTTCATCGCCCTGAGCTTCGTGCGCAGCGCCGCGGACGTCGAGGACGTGCGGGAGATCATGCGCGAGGAGAACGTCGTCATCCCGGTGATCGCCAAGATCGAGAAGCCGCAGGCGATCGACAACCTCGACGAGGTGATCGCGGCGTTCGACGGCTTCATGGTCGCCCGCGGTGACCTGGGGGTGGAGTGCCCGCCCGAGGAGGTCCCCTTCCTCCAGAAGACGATCATCGACAAGGCCCGCCTCAACGCGAAGCCGGTCATCGTCGCGACCCAGATGCTCGAGTCGATGACCACCAGCCCCACGCCGACCCGGGCCGAGGTGTCCGACGTCGCCAACGCGATCCTCGACGGCGCCGACGCCGTGATGCTCTCCGGCGAGACCGGCGTGGGGGAGTACCCCGTCATCGCCGTCGAGACGATGGCCCGCATCGTGAAGGCCACGGAGGCCCACGCCCTGGAGCAGCACGAGGTCGGCACGCTGCGCGTGCTCGCCTGGGACCCGCACACCACTGGCGGCGTGATCGCCAAGGCGGCCGGAGAGGTCGCCGAGCGGATCGACGCGAAGTACGTCGTCGCGTTCACCCAGTCCGGCGACTCCGCCCGCCGGATGTCGCGGCTGCGCGGTCCGGTCCCCGTGCTCGCCTTCACCCCCGAGGCGCAGACCCGCTCCCGGCTCTCCCTGAGCTGGGGCGTCGAGACGTTCAAGACCCAGACCGTCGAGCACACCGACGAGATGGTCGCCCAGGTCGACGAGCAGCTGCTCAAGATCGGACGGGTCGAGAAGGGCGACCTCGTCGTCATCATCGCCGGCTCGCCCCCCGGCATCCCCGGCTCGACCAACGCCATGCGGGTCCACCGGATGGGCGACGCGGTCGACGGGGTGGCTCCGGCCTACCGGCGCGCCGTCGAGGAGGACTAGGGCTTCGGGGTCTGGATGGGGCGGAGGTGCGGCACCTCGCGATCGTGGTCGTGAGCGCCGACAGTGGTGCCGGGTGTGGGATTCGAACCCACAAGTCCTTTCAGACAGTGGTGTTTGAGACCACCGCGTATGCCGTTCCGCCAACCCGGCTGGGCGACAGCAAACGCTACCCGATGGGCCATCGGCAGCTCGGCTCGGCAAGGTCGAGCAACGCACTGTCGACGGGCCGTTAGCCTGTCGCCCGTGACAGAGACCCCAGCGGGAGCCGCCAGGACCGTGGTCGTGGCCGAGGACGAGGTCCTCATCCGCATGGACCTCGCGGAGATGCTCACCGAGGAGGGGTACGACGTCGTGGGGCAGGCCGGCGACGGGGCGACGGCGGTCGAGCTGACCGAGCGGCTCCGGCCCGACCTCGTGATCCTCGACGTCAAGATGCCGGTGCTCGACGGCATCGCCGCCGCCGAGCAGATCGCGAGCCAGCGGATCGCGCCGGTGGTGATCCTGACGGCGTTCAGCCAGCGCGAGCTCGTGGAGCGGGCCCGCGACGCGGGCGCGATGGCCTACCTGGTCAAGCCCTTCACCCAGGCCGACCTGGTGCCGGCGATCGAGATGGCGGTCAGCCGGTTCGGCGAGCTGGCGCTGCTCGAGGCCGAGGTGGCGGACCTGACCGAGCGGCTGGAGACCCGCAAGGCGGTCGAACGTGCCAAGAGCCTGCTGATGGAGCAGCTCGACCTGTCCGAGCCCGAGGCGTTCCGCTGGATCCAGAAGACCGCCATGGACCTGCGCCTCTCGATGCGGCAGGTCGCCGAGGGCGTCGTCGAGCACGGCCCGGGCCTCGCCGGCTCCTGAAGCACATTCCGGGCACGCCACCGGTGCCACCCACCTGACCACCTTCCGGTAACCCGCGCGGGGGGTGGCGCAATCGGCAGGTGCCACCCCTAGACTGCCGGGCAGCATCCGGCCGGGTGCTGGGGGAGGAGGACCCACTTGTTGTCTCGAACCCGCGTCCCCGAGCGCGGAGTCATCGCCAGAGGCGTGGCTCTCGTCGGACTGGTCATGCTGTTGGCCCCGCTCCTCCTGCTGCTCTCCAGCCGGTCCGCCGACGCGGTGACGCTCTGTCTGCCGAAGAAGGACGAGACCGCCTGCATCGCCGGCACCATGGGCAGCCGCGCCGCGCCGATCGAGGGCGTCGACGTCATCTTGACCAAACCCGACGGCTCGACGGAGAGCCAGACGACCGAGAAGGACGGCAAGTTCGCCTTCACGGTCACCGAGGCCGGCAACTACCTGGTCGGCGTCGACCCGGACAGCCTGCCCAAGGGCTCCGAGCTCCGCCCGCCCGCCGACGCCAAGCTGGCCGGGCCCGACGGTGCGCTGAAGGTGGACAACGTCGTGCTGGGCCAGAACTACGGCGCCACGCTCACCGTCCGCGACGCGAGCTTCGACGACAGCACCAGCAAGTGGGAGGAGTTCCTCCAGTCCAGCGTCAACGGCATCCGGCTCGGCCTGCTGCTGGCCCTGGCCAGCGTCGGCCTCAGCCTGATCTACGGCACCACCGCGATCGCGAACTTCGCGCACGCCGAGCAGGTGACCCTGGGCGGCATGCTCGCCTACTTCGTGATCAACGTGCACGGGATGAACCTGTGGCTCGGTGGAGTGGTCGTGGTGCTCCTGTGCGGCTTCAGCGGCTGGTTCCAGGACCGCATCCTCTGGCAACCCCTCCGACGACGTGGGCTGGGCCTGACCCAGCTGATGATCGTGACCATCGGCCTGTCGCTGGCGCTCCAGTACACGTTCCAGTACACCGTCGGCGCCCGTACCGTCCGCGTCGTCGTGGACACGCCCACGGTGCAGGACTTCGGCTCGGTCCGGATCACCAACCAGTCCCTCGCAGCGATGGCGATCGCCATCGTGGTGCTGGCCATGGTCGGTTACGCCCTCCTGCGTACGCGCACCGGCCGGGCCACCCGAGCGGTCTCCGACAATCCGGCGCTGGCCCAGGCCTCCGGCATCGACACCGACAAGGTGATCCGCCTGGTCTGGACGATGGCCATGGCGCTGGCCGGCCTCTCCGGCCTCCTCTACGCGCTGGTGGTCAACGGGATCAAGTGGGACACCGGCCTCCAGATCCTGCTGCTGCTCTTCGCGGCGGTGACGCTCGGCGGCCTCGGCACGGCGTTCGGGGCCCTGGTCGGCTCGCTGGTGATCGGGCTCGTCGTCGAGCTCTCCCCACTGGTCATCCCGGGTGACTTCAAGTACGCCGCCGCACTGCTCATCCTCATCCTGCTCCTGCTCGTGCGGCCCCAGGGTCTGCTCGGCCGAGCCCAGCGGGTCGGGTAGAAGGGACCGAAAGAGCAATGGACGACATCCAAGGCATCCTCAACGCGATGATCCGCACAGCGGTCGACCCCCAGACCGCCGCGGTCGCGATCGCGGTCATCGGCCTCAACATCCACTTCGGCTACACCGGTCTGCTCAACATCGGCCAGTCGGCGTTCATGCTGCTCGGCGCCTACGGCTTCGCGGTCTCGATCTCGCAGGGCTGGCCGCTGATCGTGGCGCTCCTCGTCGGGCTCCTGGTCGCCTTCGTGTTCGCGCTGGTGCTCGGCGTACCCACCCTGAAGCTGCGTGGTGACTACCTCGCGATCGTCACCATCTCGGCGGCGGAGATCATCAGGTACGTCGGCCGATCGGTCGGCTACGAGAAGCTGTTCAACCTCACCGGTGGCGCCCAGGGCATCCCCGGCAGCAAGTACCGCGGCCCGTTCACCGATCTCTCCTTCTTCGGTGACGGCACCACGCAGGTGCTGGCCTACAACTACGCCGACGTGGGAGATGGCGACTCGACCCTCGTGCGGGTGGTCGGCTGGCTGATCGTGATCGGCCTGATCTGGACGGCGGTGCGGATCGGTCGCGGCAAGCTCGGCCTCGAAGGCGCGCCGCGCACGATCGCGCTGGTCGGCCTCACCGTCCTCACGATCCTCGTCGTGTTCTTCCTCGCTCCGGTCAACCGGCAGAACACCGGGGTCAACGGCTGGTGGTTCACCGTCATCACCTGGGTCATCGTCGCGATCAGCCTGGTGGTCGTGCTCGGTCTCACCCGGAGCCCCTGGGGACGCGCCCTCAAGGGTGTCCGTGAGGACGAGGACGCCATGCGCAGCCTCGGCAAGAACGTCTACGCGATCAAGATGCAGGCCCTGATCATCGGCGGCCTCTTCGGAGCGGTCGGCGGCATGATGTACGTCCTGCCCGCGACCGTGCAGCCGGACGCGCTGGGCCGCTCGATCACGTTCTTCTGCTACACCGCGCTGCTGCTCGGCGGTGCAGCCACCATCTGGGGGCCGGTGCTGGGCTCGCTGATCTTCTTCGTGGGCCGCGTCGCCATCATCGGCATCGCCAACACCTACCTGTCGTCGGACCAGTACCTCAACGTCATGAACGGCCAGCAGACCAGCCAGTTCGCGTTCATCGCAGTGGGTGTCGCGCTGATGTTGCTGGTGATCTTCAGACCGCAAGGCATCCTGGGTGACAAGAGGGAGCTCCGATTCAATGTCTGAGTCCAGGTCATCGACCACGACCGCCGGCGGGCTGGCCGACCCGGCCGCCCGGGTCGAGCTCATGTCCGGCGTCGACCCCCAGCCCGGCTCGGGCAAGCCCGACGCGATCCTCAAGGTCGACAACATCTCCCGTCACTTCGGCGGCATCACCGCCGTCGACGTCGGCCACCTCGAGGTGCAGCGCGGCATCATCACCGCGTTGATCGGGCCCAACGGCGCCGGCAAGACGACGTTCTTCAACCTGATCACGGGCTTCGACCGCCCGTCGTCGGGCCAGGGAGCGCACTGGAGCTTCGACGGCGCCACCCTCGACCGCACGTCGGCCTCCCGGGTCGCCCGCTCCGGCATGGTCCGCACCTTCCAGCTCACCAAGGCGCTGAGCCGGATGACGGTGATCGACAACATGATGCTGGGCGCCCAGAACCAGGCGGGCGAGAATCTTCTCAAGTCGCTCATCAAGCCGTTCTGGGGCGCCCAGGAGCAGGAGATCCGGACCAAGGCACTGGAGCTGCTCGAGCGGTTCAGCCTGCACGAGAAGGTCAACGACTACGCCGGGTCGCTGTCGGGTGGCCAGCGCAAGCTGCTCGAGATGGCCCGGGCGCTGATGAGCAACCCGAAGATGATCATGCTCGACGAGCCCATGGCGGGCGTGAACCCGGCACTCACCCAGTCGCTGCTCGGCCACATCCAGAGCCTGCGCGACGACGGGACCACGGTGCTGTTCGTCGAGCACGACATGCACGTGGTGCGCCACATCTCCGACTGGGTCGTGGTGATGGCCGAGGGTCGGCTCGTCGCCGAGGGCCCGGCCGACACGGTGATGTCCAACCAGGCCGTGATCGACGCCTACCTCGGTGCCCACCACGACACCGACCTGGGCGACGACGCCCTGCTCACCGACGCGACTCTCGAGCAGCTCGAGAAGGAAGTCGCGGAGGAGGAGGCCGAGCACGAGGAGGAGCACCCGTGATCACCCCACGGAAGTCTGCGCTCCTCCCGCTTCGCTCCGCCCGCCCACCATTCCGAGGGGACCCCGAAGAAGCATGACGACCGACACCCAGCAGCAGACCGCTGTCATCGAGGCCAAGGACGTCGTGGCCGGCTACCTGCCGGGCGTGAACATCCTCAACGGTTGCAGCGTCGTCGCCTACCCGGGCGAGATGATCGGCATCATCGGTCCGAACGGAGCCGGCAAGTCGACCCTGCTCAAGGCGATGTTCGGCCTGGTGAAGATCCGCTCCGGCAGTGTCCATCTCGGCACCCAGGACATCACCAACCTGCGCGCCAACGCCCTGGTCGAGATGGGCGTCGGGTTCGTCCCGCAGAACGACAACGTGTTCCCGTCGCTGACCATCGAGGAGAACCTCCAGATGGGGCTGTTCCTGCGCCCCAAGAAGTTCCGCGAGCGGCTCGACGCGATGTGGGACCTGTTCCCCGCGCTGCACGAGCGCCGGGCCCGGTCGGCGGGCGCGCTGTCCGGTGGCGAGCGCCAGTCCCTGGCCATGGCCAGGGCGCTCATGATGGAGCCGTCGGTGCTCCTCCTCGATGAGCCGTCGGCCGGCCTCTCGCCGGTCCGCCAGGACGAGACCTTCATCCGCACCCGCCGGATCAACAAGACCGGCGTCTGCGTGGTGATGGTGGAGCAGAACGCCCGGCGCTGCCTGCAGATCTGCGACCGCGGCTACGTGCTCGACCAGGGCAAGGACGCCTACACCGGCACCGGCCGCGAGCTGGCCAACGACCCGAAGGTGATCCAGCTCTACCTCGGCACGCTGGCCGAGGACGTCGAGTCCGAGCGTGCGGACCTGAAGGCCGAGCAGCCCCCCGAGTAGTGGCGCGTCGCTTCAGGCTCGCGACGCGACGGCCGGCTGCCCGGCGGGCTGCTCGCGGCGCTGGAGGCGGCGTACGTCGCTCGAGGTGAGTGAGACGAGCACGCTGGCCAGGATCACGGCACCGACGACGGTGAGCCAGGCCCGGTTGCCCACCAGGGCCGCCAGCGGGCCGGTGAGCACCAGCCCGACCGGCCGCGCGATGAACGAGCCGATCATGTCGAAGGAGTAGACCCGGGCCAGCTTGTCGGGGTCGACCTGCTCCTGGATCGAGAGGTCCCAGCCGACGCTGAAGATCTCGAGGCCGAAGCCGTGCAGCCACGCGCCGACCAGGACGACGACCAGCGAGTCGGACCACGCCATCGCCAGCGGGAAGGCCGCCGTGAGGGCCAGGAAGCAGGTGCCGGCGAAGAGCGCGTGCCGAGGTCGCCAGCGCAGCGTGACCAGCCCGCCGACCACGAAGCCGACCATCATCGCCGACAGCGCCCATCCCCATGCGGGTCGGCCGAGGCCGTCGCCGACCACGATCGGGCCGAGCACGCTCTGCGCGCCGCCGTAGAAGAGGTGGTAGAGCAGGGCCTGGAGGATGAGCAGCCACAGCCACGTGTGGCGCATGACCTCGCGGAACCCGGAAGCGACGTCGCCCCACAGCCCGGCCTGCGTGGCCGGGGCGGCCACCGGTGCCACCCGCACCTGGGTGAACAGGAGTGCGGCCACTGCGAACGTCAGCGCGTCGAAGGCGAGCGCCCAGCCGCTGCCGACCCAGACCACCAGCAGGCCGGCGAGGCCCGTCCCGATGATCATCGAGACGTTCTGGGCGATCCGGCGCCAGGAGATCGCGCGCTGCAGCTGGTCGGCCGGCACGGTCTGCTGGGTGATCGCCGAGGAGCTCGGGGTGCCGAGGGCGCCCAGGCAGCCGTTGAGCATGCCCAGGACGGCCAGCAGCGGGATGCTCGACCAGCCCCCGATCAACGACAGCGCGACGAGCCCCTGGGCCACGGCAGCCGCGGCCGCCGAGCCCTGGAGCATCACGGTGCGGGGGAGCCGATCGCCGAGCACACCCCCGAACAGCACCGCGGCCACGTCGGCCAGTGCGTAGAGGCCGACCACGAGGCCCAGCTCCGACGCGCCGCCGCCCAGGTCCAGGACCGCGAACGCCAGTGCGACCGGCGCGATGCCGCTGCCCAGCAGGTTGACCGTCGTGCCGGTCACCAGCCAGCGGAACGGCGCGTGGTGCAGCGGGTGGTCCCCCCGCTTCGTGCTCATGGACCCAGGTTATTCGCCAGCGAAATATTCGTCAACGAAGTAATCGCTAGACTGGAGCGGTGACGAAGGACGACGCCGACCTGCACGTGGAGCGGTGGCGCGACCACTGGGTCCTCGACCAGGGGTTCGACGACGACGTCGAGGCGATGACCGTCCGGATCGGCATCATCTTCAAGTGGTTCCGGGCCACCAGCAAGGAGGCGGTGCAGCGGGTCGGTCTGCAGGACTTCGAGTACGAGACCCTGCACGCGCTGATGATCCGCGAGGTCCCCGGCCGGGCCTCACCCGGCGAGCTGGCCCAGGAGATGGGCGTCTCCAACGCCGGCGTCACCGGTCGGCTCGACAGCATGGAGAAGAAGGGCTGGCTCAAGCGGATGCCCGGCGCCGACGACCGACGCCGGGTCGAGGTCGAGGCCACCCGCGAGGGGCTGCGGCTGTGGCGGGAGGCGATGGCCCTGCGTGGCTCGGCCGAGGACGACATCAGCACCGCCCTCACCAAGGAGGAGCTGGTCACGCTGAACCGGCTGCTGAAGAAGATGACTCTCCATATCGAGGAGCGCAACGCCTCGGACACTCCCTAGTGGTCAGGCTGGTCGGCCTCGTCACCCAGCCATGACCGCGAGAGAGCCCCCGGACCTTGCGGTCCGGGGGCTCTCTGTCAGAACTCTGAGTGGTTCAGCCGATCAGGGCTTGCTGCCCTCGACCGTGCCGCTCAGCACGTTCTTGTTGTTGGCGTCGTACTGGAAGATGCCGATGAACGCCGACGACGGGTCGTTCTCGTCGTCGATCGGACCGATGCCGGAAGGACCGGCGTAGCGGATCTCCTTGCCAGCCTCGAGCAGTGCCACGCAGTCAGCGTAGGAGTTGCACTCCTCGCCGTCGGTCGCACCCGAGACGGCGGCGAAGTTCTTGTCCACCGTCAAGGAGTCGTTCGACCCGCCCTTCGCCGCGGCGAGCGCGGAAAGGATCGTGGCGTCGTAGGACTCGGCTCCGTAGGAGAAGTCCTTGATCTCCTCGCCCTGAGCCTCCTGGTACCAGCCGACGAGCTGGTCCTTGAAGCCCTGGTCGGGGTCCTGGCCGGGCAGGGTGCCCTGAGCGCCCTCGAGCGTGCCGGCCTCGAAGTCCGCGCCGTAGTCGGACAGGTTGCCGTCGACGAAGTAGGTCTTCGACATGTCCCAGCCGGATGCTGCCAGCTCGGGCACGATCGACTTGGTCTCGTCGAAGGCGATGATGACGATCGCGTCGGGCTTGGCAGCGGTCACTGCCTGGACCTCGGCGGAGAACGTCGTCTGGCCCGCCGGGAACTCGTCGCCCTTGCCCTTGCAGCCGTAGACGCACTTGCCGCCCGCGGCGGTGATGGTCTCCTCGGTGCTGTTGCGGAGACCGGTGCCGTAGGTGTCGTTGAAGACCAGGAAGCCGACGTTGGTGTAGCCGTCCTGGCTGATCAGCGTGCCGAGCGCGTTGCCCTGGACCGTGTCCGGCGGGGCGGTGCGGAAGTAGAACGGCGAGTAGCCAGACAGGTCGATCGCCGTGTTGGCGGGGGAGACCTGCGTGATCTTGGCGGCGGTCAGGGTGTCCACGAAGTTGAGGGACACGCTGGACGACTCGGCGCCGAGGACCACGGACGGCTTCGTGGCGACCATGGTGCCGGCCGAGTTCGACGAGATCGACATGTCGGTCGAGTCGCCGGAGTCGAGGATGTTGTGGCAGGCCTTGGCGCCGTTGACGCCACCCGCGGCGTTGATGTCGGAGACAGCCAGACCCACACCGGCGACAGCCGGGGGCCCGAGGAAGGCGAGGTTGCCGGTCAGCGGCAGGATGCCGCCGACGTAGAACGAGTCCGCGCTGCTGGATCCAGCAGCGCACTTGTCATTGGTGAAACCGGCTGGGGCCTCGGACTGCGACTCCGACGGCTCGTCGGTCGGGGCTGCGGCGCTCGAGCTGGTGTCGTCGCTGGCTTCTCCATCGGAGTTGCCGTCGTCGCCGCATGCGACCAGGGACAACCCCAGGGCAGCGCCCAGAGCGACCGTGGCCGACAGCCGCCTGAACCGCCGGGAGGCGGTGGTGGATCGATTCACGTTGTGAACCTTTCTTCTCGTGAGTGCACTTCACCTCGGCTCGGTCCCCGGAACACGCCGAGCACGGCACGGCCACCGTAATCCGAGCAAGGGCGGACGCGCCTTCGCGAACCCTCTCGTCACCAAACCGTTACGTCAATGCGCCACACGGGCCAGAACATGATGCGTTCGGGCTAGGTGAGGGCTATTCCCTCACGGCGGTCATCCATGTACGGCGGCCGCGAACGTCACGAGCAGCGGGGCCACCAGCAGGGCGGGCAGCAGGTCGGCCACCGGGATCTCGCGGATCCGGAGCAGCCGCAGCGCGACGCCGACGAGCAGGAGTCCTCCCGCCGCAGTGATGGCGGCGAGGTGTGCGTCCGGGAGCACGTCGCCGAGCCCGACGCCCACGAGGGTGAGCCCGCCCTGGATGACGACGATGGTGATGGTGCTGGCGGCCACCCCCCAGCCGAACGAGGCCGCGAACGCCACGGCCGCGAACCCGTCGAGCACGGACTTGAGCAGGATCTGGTCGGGTCCGTTGCCCAGCCCGTCGTTCAGCGAGCCCAGGATCGTGAGCGGTCCGGTGCAGAAGACGAGCGAGCTGACCACGAACCCCTCGATGAAGCGGGCACGCTCGGCCGAGCCCGTGTCGCCGGAGAGTCGGCCCTGCAGCCAGCCACCGAACCCCTCGACCCGCTGCTCGAGCCGCAGCAGCGAGCCGGCGATGCCTCCGAGCAGCAGCGCGCCCAGCACGATCAGCATCGGCGCGCTGTCGCCGACCTCGTCGGACAGGTCGGGGGAGAGGACCTCCATCGCGGACGTGGCGGCGATGAGGAGGGTCACCAGGCCGAGGGCATCGGTGACCAGGTCCCTGGTCCGTACGGGTAGCCGGTTACCGAGGAGTACGCCAGCGGTCGCGCCCACCAGGACGGTGGTGACGTTGACGAGCGAGGCGAGACCCGGTAGCAAGGGAGGCTCCTGTGGTGTGGGAGGGCGGGCACAGTCTCGCGCATCGGGTGAGCTGCACCGCGCGAAGACAGGGGTCCGATGAGCCGGCAACCGGTGTCGATGCGTCAGGCGATGATCGGCGACGTACCGTTCCTCGTCGAGCTGTGGAGCCACGCCCTCCGGCGGGCCGACCGGCAGGAGCAGGTCCACGACCTCGAGCTCATCGTCAAGGACGCCGCGGCATCGGCCGAGCGACGGCTGCTGGTCGCGGAGTACGACGGCCAGCCGGCCGGCGCGGTGCTGCTGAGGGTCACGCCGATGACCCCTCTCAACCTCGAGCCGACCGTGCAGGCCCTGGCCCCCACCGTCACCCCGAGCTTCCGGGGCAAGGGCATCGGCAGTGCGCTGATGGAGGCGGCCGTGCTGTGGGCCGAGGACCTCGGCATCAGCCACCTGACCACCGCAGCGCCGTCCTCCTCGCGCAGCGGCAACCGGTTCATGGCCCGGCTCTCGCTGGGTCCCCAGGCCGTGCTCCGCGCGTCCACGACGCCGATGGTCCGCGCCAAGCTCGCGGCCCTCCAGCCGAGCAGCGCCCGCAACACCGAGCGGATGGCCGGGCGCCGCCACCTCGGCCAGGTGCTGGCCGCCCGCCGCGCGCTGAGCCGGCGCAAACCCGAGGACACCGGCACGTCCTGACCGGCCTGATCGCACCCGCTCGGGTGGGCTCCGATCGGGTGTCGGTGCGCGGTCATAGAGTGACCGCGTGACTGACGGCTCCGCCAGGCTGCTCCTGCTCGACGGCCACTCGCTGGCCTACCGCGCCTTCTTCGCACTGCCGCTCGAGAACTTCTCGACGACGACGGGCCAGCCGACCAACGCGGTCTTCGGCTTCACCTCGATGCTGATCAACGTGCTCCGCGACGAGCGGCCCACGCACATCGGCGTGGCCTTCGACGTGTCCCGGCAGACCTTCCGGCTGGAGGAGTACGCCGAGTACAAGGCCGGTCGCAGCAAGACTCCGGGAGAGTTCTCCAGCCAGCTGCCCCTCATCGAGGAGGTGCTGACCGCGATGCGGATCCCCTTCCTGAAGAAGGAGGGCTACGAGGCCGACGACATCATCGCGACCCTGGTCACCCAGGCCCTGGCCGAGGGCTCCGGCGTCGACGACGTGCTGATCCTCACCGGCGACCGCGACTCGATCCAGCTGGTCACCGACCGCTCCACGGTCCTCTACCCGATGCGCGGGGTCTCCGACCTGGCCAGGATGACTCCGGCCTACGTCGAGGACCGCTACGGCGTCCCGCCCGGGCGCTATCCCGAGCTGGCGGCACTGGTCGGTGAGACCTCCGACAACCTCCCCGGCGTCCCGGGGGTGGGCCAGGGCTACGCCGCCAAGTGGCTCAACCACTACGACGGTCTCGACAACGTCATCACCCACGCCGACGAGATCACCGGCAAGAAGGGCGAGGCGCTGCGCGAGCACCTCGCCGACGTGATCCGCAACCGGCGGCTCAACGCGCTGGTCACCGACCTCGAGCTCGAGGCCGGCCCGGCCGACCTGGCCTGGCCGAGCTACGACCGGCAGGCCGTGCACACGCTCTTCGACGGGCTCGAGTTCGCGGTGCTCCGCACCCGGCTGCTCGAGGCGCTGCCCACCGAGGAGGAGGCGGCGATCGACGACTCCGGCTTCGACGTCTCGATGCGGACGCTCGGTGAGGGTGAGCTGGCCGGGTGGCTCACCGAGCACGCCTCCGACGGCGCGCGGGTGGGGATCCACCCGGTCGGGGAGTGGCGCGCCGGCACCGGCGACCTGCTCGGCCTGGCGTTCGCCACCGAGGAGGGCGCCGCCTACGTCGCCACCGACCAGCTCGACGTCCCCGACGAGGAGGCCCTCGCCGACTGGTTGAAGGACCCCTCGAAGCCCAAGGTGCTCCACGACGCCAAGGGGCCGATGCTGGCCTTCGCGGCCCGCGGGATGCCTCTGGCCGGGCTCGAGCGCGACACCGCCCTGTCGGCCTACCTCGCCCGCCCCGACCAGCGCTCCTACGACCTGGGCGACCTCACCGTCCGCTACCTCAAGCGCGAGCTGCGGCAGGGGCCGGCCGACGACGGGCAGCTCAGCCTCGAGGGGCTCGAGGGTGACGGCGCGGCGGGCGGCCCGGGGCCGGGTGAGACCGAGATGCTCCACGCACGCGCGGTGCTCGACCTCGCGGCGGCGCTCGATGACGAGCTCGAGGAGCGTGGCGGCACCCGGCTCCTCACCGAGATCGAGCTGCCCCTGGTCGACCTGCTCGCCCAGATGGAGCGCACCGGCATCGCCGTCGACGGTGACCACCTCAGCGGGCTGGAGGACCACTTCGCCGCTGAGGTGAAGCTGGCTGCCGAGGAGGCCTTCGCCGTCATCGGCAAGGAGATCAACCTCGGCTCGCCCAAGCAGCTCCAGGTGGTGCTCTTCGACGAGCTCCAGATGCCCAAGACCAAGCGCACCAAGACCGGCTACACCACCGACGCCGACGCGCTGCAGGCGCTCTACGTCAAGACCGAGCACCCGTTCCTGCTCCACCTGCTGCGCCACCGCGACGTCTCCCGCCTGCGGCAGACCATCGAGGGGCTGCTCAAGACCGTCTCACCCGACGGCCGCATCCGCACGACGTTCAACCAGCTGATCGCGGCCACCGGCCGGCTCTCGAGCACCGACCCCAATCTCCAGAACATCCCGATCCGCACCGAGGAGGGCCGCCGGATCCGCGAGGGGTTCGTCGTCGGCTCGGGCTATGAGTGCCTGCTCACCGCCGACTACAGCCAGATCGAGATGCGGATCATGGCCCATCTCTCCCAGGACGACCTCCTGATCGAGGCGTTCAAGTCGGGCCGCGACTTCCACTCGATCACCGCTTCCCGGGTGTTCGGTGTCCCGGCGGAGGAGGTGACCGTCGAGATGCGCGCCAAGATCAAGGCGATGAACTACGGCCTCGCCTACGGCCTCTCGGCGTTCGGCCTCGGCGCCCAGCTCGGCATCGACCCGGGTGAGGCGCGCGGCCTGATGGAGGAGTACTTCGAGACCTTCGGCGGCATCCGCGACTACCTCCAGACCGTCGTCAACCAGGCCCGCACCAGCGAGTACACCGAGACGCTGATGGGTCGGCGCCGCTACCTGCCCGACCTCACCTCCGACAACCGGCAACGGCGCGAGATGGCCGAGCGGATGGCGCTCAACGCCCCCATCCAGGGCTCGGCGGCCGACCTGATCAAGATCGCGATGCTCAACGTCGACCGTGCGATCAGGGAGGCCGGCCTCGGCTCCCGGATGCTGCTGCAGGTCCACGACGAGCTCGTCTTCGAGGTGGCGGCCGGGGAGAAGGACGACCTCGACGCGCTGGTCCGCGAGCAGATGGGCTCGGCCGCCGACCTGCTGGTGCCGCTCGACGTGTCGGTGGGCACCGGCCGGTCGTGGCACGAGGCCGCCCACTGACTGTCTACCCCCGCGAGCTTCGGCCCGGCACCCACGACGGACGCTCGCTCCGCTTCGCGGGCTTCGCAGTCCATCGTGGCCGCCGGGCCGATCGCGGGGCGCGCTCGCGCTCGCTCGCAGGCTCGCTCCGCTTCGCGGGCTAGACGGGGGCGGCTCTGCGCGGCTGGCTCAGGGCGACGCCCAGCAGGGCCAGGAACAGGACTCCGTCGATGGCCACCACGACGAGCACGAGCGAGGGGGCGGCGCTGACCGCCAGGGCGCCGACCACGAGGACGGCGAGCGAGGTCCAGATCAGGATCACGGCGCGACCCTGGCGCCGGGCGAGCGCCGAGTAGACGAGCAGCTGGATCATCGCCAGCAACGTGCCGACGATCGCGAACTTCCAGATGTCGTCGGCGATCGCCTCGAAGTCGTCGCCGCCGACGAACAGCAGTGCGAGGTCGGGCAGCACCAGGGTCGCCAGCACGCCGATCAGGCCGAGCCCGGCCGACATCGACAGCGCCAGCAGCAGCGTCGGCCGGCTCGTCGACTCCTTCGACAACGACGGGAAGGCGTAGACCACCACGAACTGCGGCAGGAACAGGATGGCCTTGGCCATGATCAGGCCCGCCGCGTAGAGGCCGGCGTCGGAGTCCGACATGGTCGCGCGGGCGACCAGGATGTCGGCGTTCGAGAGCGCGAAGAAGGCCAGCAGCGCCTGGCTGCTGTGGCCGACCTCGCGGAGCAGGTCGAGCCCGGGATGGCCGTCGGTGTGGGGGACGTCGGTGCGCGGGCGCCGCAGGGCCAGCCAGCCGATCAGCACGGGCAGCCAGCATCCGAGCGCGACCCCGGCCATCGCGGCGAACTCGGTGGGCCAGAAGACGATGAGCCCGACCCCGAAGAAGACCCGGCCGAGGCCCTGCGCGAGGTAGACCAGCGCGAGCAGGCCCCAGCGTCGCTCGCCCTGGAGCACGCCGGCCTGGGCGCCCATGTAGGTGAGGGGGAACGCCGCCGCGCCGACCATCAGCGCGGTCGGCAGGCTGTCGAGGTGCAGCACCTCGTTGAGGACCGGCGCCAGGGCCAGGCAGACCGCGCCGAGCACGAGCGCGCTGCGCAGCCCGACGCCGAGCACCACCCGCTCGATCGCGATCACCTGCTCCGGCTGCGCCGAGATCCGCCGGGCGCCGGTGGCCTGCAGCCCCAGTGAGAGCACGCTGATCACGAGCAGAGCGCCCATCAGTGCGGAGAACGCGCCGTAGGCCTCCTTGCCGATGGTGTGCGCCGCGAGCACGGTGTAGCCGTAGGTCGAGAGGTTCATGACCCCCATGGCGACGGCGATGACGGCACCACTGCGCAGCCTGCTGCTGGTCTCGGTGGCCATCTTGCTCACGGGGCCGAATGCTACGGGCGGGCCTGCAGCCGGCCCATTCGAGAGCCGAGCAGGTGATTGGATCATCGCCATGCGGCGCGAGTGGAAGCAGGAGGCGCCGGTGTGGATCTGGGCGCTGCTCCTCGCCCTGCTGGTGCTGGGACCGGGTCTCGCTCCAGGTTTCCTCCTGGTCCGCGACATGGTCTGGGTGCCCGACCTGGCGCTGCGCGCCGACGCGCTCGGTCTCGGCTCGGGGCTGCCGCGCGCGGTGCCGTCCGATGCCGTGGTGGCGGTGCTCGACGAGCTCGTCCCAGGCATGCTGCTGCAGAAGGCCGTGCTCGTGGTGGCGCTCGCCGCAGGCGGGGTCGGGGTGGCGCGGCTGCTCGACAGGGACGACGAACCGGCCGCGCTCGTGGTGCGGCTGGTGGCGGTGACGGTCTACGGCTGGAACGCGCTGGTGGCCGAG
This sequence comes from uncultured Actinomycetota bacterium, assembly GCA_963830145.1. Taxonomy (GTDB): domain Bacteria; phylum Actinomycetota; class Actinomycetes; order Propionibacteriales; family Nocardioidaceae; genus Nocardioides. The sequence goes on along the minus strand of CAWHLI010000029.1, from coordinate 236,648 downwards.
CGGCTGCTGATGGGTGCCTGGCCGGTGCTGGTCGGCTACGCCGTGCTGCCCTGGGTCCTCGGTGCGGCCCGCCGGTGGCGGTCGGAGGGGCGCGTGCCACGCGCTCTTCTGCTGCTGGTGCCGCTCGGCTGCCTGAGCGCCAGCGCGGGGCTCGCCACCGCGGTCGCCGTGATCGCGGGCACCGCGGGGAGGGGGCGCACCGCGAAGGCGGCCCTGCTGGTGGCCGCCGGCAACACGCCGTGGCTGGTGGCCGGGCTGCTGCACGCGTCGTCGGCGACGTCCGACTCCGCAGCCGCCGAGGTGTTCGCACTGCGGGGCGAGGGGTCGGTGCCGGCTCCGCTGGCGGCGCTGACGCTGGGCGGGATCTGGAACACCACCGTGCAGCCGGGCTCCCGGACCGGTGCGCTGGGCTGGGTGGCCCTGGTGGCGCTCGTCGGGCTCGCCGCCGTCGGCTCGCGCTCGTGGTGGCGGCGTACGCCGGGACGGGAGCGGCTCGCGCTGGTGGCGTGCTGGGCGGTCGGCTGGGGGCTGGCGACCGTGACCTGGCTGGCGCCGGGAGCGGTCGGCTGGGCATCGGAGCACGTGCCGGGTGCCGGAGTCGTGCGAGACGGCGCCCGCGCTCTGGTGCTCTGCGCACCCTTGCTGGTGGTGCTCGTCGCCGAGGGGGTGCGGGTGCTGGCGAGCAGGGCGCCCCGCGAGAGGCCGCCCCGGATCGCGCTGGCCGTCGGTGCCGTTCTCCTCCCCGTGGCCCTGCTGCCCGACCTCGCACTCGGTGTCGGCCACCGCATCGAGCCGGCCGACTACCCGGCGGCCTACGACCGGGCGCGGAGCCTGCTCGCGCACCAGGAGGGCGACGTGCTGGTGCTGCCGCTGTCCAGCTACCGGGCGCCGGCCTGGAACCACCGGCACCTGGTGCTGGATCCCGTGGGCCGCTACCTGGGGCGCGACTACGTCGCCAGCGACGTCCTGGTCATCGACGGCGTGCCGTTGTCGGGCGAGGACCCCCGGGTCCAGGACGCGGCCCGAGCCCTGGCCGAGCCCACCCCGGAGGAGCGGTCCGCTGCGCTGGGGAGGATCGGGGTCGGTGCGGTGGTCACCGACCCGACGGCGCCCGGGGACGCCCCGCCGGCGATCGCGGGTGAGCTGCTCCTGGACGGCCCGGACCTGCGGGTCACGGTCCTCGACGAGGTCGACGTCCGTGATGTCCGGACCAGCTGGTGGCTGGCGATGCTGGCCGCCTGGCTGTGCTTCCTGGCGCCGTGGGCGCTGGCGCTGCTGACCGCCGTTCGCCGCCGATGGCCTGCCGGGTGACTGGCGAGTAGCAATCGCGATACCCCGTCGGGTAGGTTGTGCCACGGACTCAGGGAGGGGCCCGCACGTGAAGATTCTGACGACGTTTGCCGCCATGGTCGTGGGTGGGGGAATCGCAGCAGGTTCGATGTATGGCCTGCTCGCCTCGCAGACCGCCGCGCCCGCAGACTCGCCGACCAACGTCAACGCCCCGTCGTTCGACTACGGGTCGAACAACTGAGCCGACGCCTGCCTGACGGCAGCTGATCAGGCCTCCGGGTCCTGAGCGTCGAGCCGTCGTCCCTCGAGGGCGGCGCGGACGACGGTGGCGAACGACTCCTGCGCATGCCCCCACGTGAACGCGTGACTGGTCACCCGGGCGCCCCGGCCGAGCCGCGCCCGGTCCTCGTCGTCCGCGAGCAGGTGGCCGATCGCCGCGGCGAGCTCGGCGCGGTCGGACACGAGCACCCCGGAGACCCCGTCCACGACCGACTCCTGGGTGCCGCCGGCCTCGCGGTAGGCCACCGTCGGCGTTCCGTGCATGCCCGCCTCGCCGACCACCAGCCCCCACCCCTCCTTGAGCGAGGGCAGCGCGAGCAGCCAGGCGCGCTCGTAGATCTCGTGCTTGCGGGCCTCGTCGACGTGACCCTCGAAGACGACCGCGTCGCCGGCGCCCCGGGCTCGGGCGTAGTCGTGCAGCCGCGCCTCCCACCAGCCTCCACCCACGACGTGCAGCCGCAGGTCCGGGTGGGCGGCACGGAGGCTCAGCACGGCGTCGATGGCGTGCTCGACCTGCTTGTGGGGGACCAGGCGGCCGACGACCGCGACCAGCGGCGTCTCCGACTTGCCGCCCTCGACGGGGAGCACCGGATCGGTCCCGTTGTGCACGACCGCGACCCGGGGGCCGCGGACGCCGAGGGACTGCAGCTCGCTGCGGGTGGCCCGCGACACCGCGACGTACTGGCTGCGCCGGTAGAGCAGCGGTGCGACGCGGCGCTCGATGAACCAGCCGACGCGTCCGGTCAGCCCGGGGTAGACCACCGGCCACTGCTCGCGGTGCACGTGGTGGACCAGCACCACGACGGGCTTGCGGGTGACCAGTCGGGAGAAGAACGGCAGGCCGTTCTGGACGTCGACGACGACGTCCGGCTCCCCGAGGTCGCCCCGGCGCAGGGCGCGCATGCCCTCCACGTAGACCGACAGCTTGCTGCCACGACGCAGGTAGCGGATGCCGCGGACGACCTCCTCGGGCGGGGCCGCGGCGTGGGCGGCGCAGAAGATCGTGACCTCGGCGCCGCGCTCGGCCAGCCCCTCGGCCATGGACTCGAGGTAGCGCTCGGCACCTCCGCCCTCCGGGTTGCGCGTGTCGCGCCAGCTCAGGAAGACGACCTGCTTGCCCCGCAGCGGGTCGTCGTCGTGCACGCGAGGAACGATAGGGGGCGGGTGGGGCCATGGGAGGATCGCCGAAGGGGCACTGGACGATGAGCGAGGGCACGGTCGGAGCGACGGCGACCCCGGACCGCGGCGCGGCCCGGGCGCTCGTGCGCGCCGTGCGGCCCCGGCAGTGGGTCAAGAACCTGCTCGTCGTGGCGGCCCCGCTGGCCGCCGGGAAGATCGATGACCGCGACGTCATGGTCGCCACCCTGCTGGCGCTGGTGAGCTTCTGCCTCGCGGCCAGCGCGGTCTACCTCGTCAACGACGTCGCCGACCGCGAGGTCGACAGGCTGCACCCGACCAAGCGGCTGCGGCCGATCGCGGCGGGCGCGCTGACGGTGCCGCAGGCGCTCGTCGCCGCGGGTGTGCTGGGGGTGGGTGCGATCGCGGTCGGCTGGCTGGCCGACCCCCAGCTCGCGCTGCTCGTGGCGTCCTACGTCGGGCTCCAGCTGCTCTACGCCGTCTGGCTCAAGCACGAGCCGGTCCTGGACATCTCGATCGTCGCGGCCGGCTTCCTCATCCGGGCCGTGGCCGGTGGCATCGCGGCCGACCTCCCGCTGTCTCAGTGGTTCCTCCTGGTCTCGGGCTTCGGCTCGCTGTTCATCGTCGCCGGCAAGCGCTACTCCGAGCTGCACACCCTCGGCAGCGATGCGGGCACCCGGCGCAGCCTCGTCCGCTACACCGACACCTACCTGCGGTTCGTCTGGAGCACCGCGGCCGGCGCCACCGTCATCTCCTACAGCCTGTGGGCATTCGAGCAGGGCTCCGACTCCGGCATCCCGTGGCACACGATCTCGATCGCGCCGTTCCTCATGGGGCTGCTCCGCTACGCCGTCGACGTCGACGCCGGCACCGCCGCCGAGCCCGAGGACATCGTCTTCCGCGACCGGGTGCTCCAGCTGATCGGCGGGGTCTGGCTGGTCATGGTCTGCATCGGGGTCCTCTCGTCATGACGCCTCTCCTCACGGGCTGGGGCCGCACCGCGCCGAGCGCCGCCACCCTGGTCGAGTCCACCGCCGCCGAGGTGCCGGCCCTCCTGCGTCGGCGCACCGACCGTGGTCTCATCGCACGCGGGCTCGGCCGCTCCTACGGCGACGCGGCGCAGAACGCCGGCGGCGCTGTCCTGGCCCCGATCGCCGGGCCGACCACGATCAGCCGCGCCGATGACGGCACCCCCCTGGTCACGACGGCGGCCGGCACGAGCCTTCACGACCTGATGGCCACGCTGCTGGCCCAGCGCCTCTTCGTCCCGGTCACCCCCGGCACCCGCCACGTCACCGTCGGCGGCGCGGTGGCCGCCGACATCCACGGCAAGAACCATCACCGCGACGGCACGTTCGGCATGCAGGTCGTCTCCCTCGACCTCGTCACCGCCGACGGCGAGCCGCACCGCATCGGGCCCCGGACCGATCCCGCGCTCTTCTGGGCGACGGTCGGCGGCATGGGGCTCACCGGCGTCATCACCGCGGTGACGCTCCGGGCGCTGCCGGTCGAGTCGGCGTACGTCACCGTGCGCACCGAGCGGATCGCGGGCCTCGACGCCCTGGTGCGGACCATGCGCGAGCACGACGACGACCATCGCTACTCCGTGGCCTGGATCGACACCCTGGCCCGCGGCCGCTCGCTCGGCAGGTCCGTGCTGACCCGCGGCGACCACGCGACCGCGGCCGAGCTCACCGGCGCCTCGGCCCGGCACCCGTGGCGCGCTCCGCGGCCCGCCCGGCTGGCTGTCCCGCTCACGCCGCCCGGCGGACTGGTGTCGCGGCCGACCGTGCGTGCCTTCAACGAGCTGTGGTTCCGCAAGGCGCCCCGCGACCGCGTCTCCATCGAGTCGATCGCGTCGTTCTTCCACCCGCTCGACCTGGTCGAGAACTGGAACAGGCTCTACGGCCGCGGCGGGCTGGTCCAGTACCAGCTCGTCGTCCCCGAGCACGCCGACGGTGCCCTCGCCGAGGCGCTCCGGCTCCTCTCGGGCGCCGGACAGCCGTCGTTCCTCGCCGTGCTCAAGCGGTTCGGCCCCGGGAACCCCGGACTGCTGTCGTTCCCGATGGCGGGCTGGACGCTCGCGCTGGACCTGCCTGCCGGACCCGCCCTGGGTCCGCTCTTCCGGGACCTCGACCGGCTCGTGGTCGAGTCCGGGGGCCGGCTCTACCTCGCCAAGGACTCCCGCCTCTCGCCGGAGACCTTCGACCGGATGTATGACCGAGCCGACGAGTTCCGCACGCTCCGCCGGGAGATCGACCCGGACGGCGTCCTGCAGTCCGACCTGGCCCGGCGCCTGCACCTCTGACCCCATCACCGACCACCCGACGATCACCAAAGGGAGACCATGCTCAACGCGCTCGGCGAGCCCCAGTCGCTGCTGCTGCTCGGCGGCACCAGCGACATCGCCCTGGCCGTCGCCGAGAAGTACGCCGCGAGCGGCACCGGCATCCGAGTCGTGCTGGCCGCCCGCCCCGGCCCGCGCCGCACCGAGGCGGTGACCCGGCTGTCCGCGCTCGGCCACGCCGTCGAGGCGCTCGACTTCGAGGCCACCGACACCTCCAGCCACCCCGCACTCGTCGAGCAGGCAGCCGCCGGGGGCGACCTCGACGTCGTCCTCGTGGCCTTCGGCGTCCTCGGTGACGAGGAGGAGGCGTGGCAGGACCACGACGCCGCGGTCCGGCTCGCCCAGGTCAACTACGTGGGCCCGGTCAGCGTCGGCACCGCCCTGGCCCAGCAGGTCCGGCGCCAGGGCCACGGCGTGATCGTCTTCCTGTCCTCGGTCGCGGGGGAGCGGGTCCGCCGCTCCAACTTCGCCTACGGCGCGAGCAAGGCCGGCGCCGACGGCTTCTACCTCGGCCTCGGCGAGGCGCTGCGCGAGCACGGCGGGCACGTGCTCGTCGTCCGCCCCGGGTTCGTGCACACCAAGATGACCGAGGGCCGCGAGGCGGCTCCGCTCTCGGTGTCGGCCGAGGACGTCGCCGACGCGGTGGTCGCGGGCGTGGCCGCCCGCAAGGAGCTGGTCTGGGTGCCGGCCGCGATGCGGGTCGTGATGTCGGGGCTGCGGCACGTGCCCCGCTCGCTGTTCCGCCGGCTGCCGGTCTGATACCGGCCGGTAGCAATCGTTAGGGTCTCCGCCATGCCTCGTCAGCCTGCTCCCGCGCCTTCCGGCGCGCGCTGGCGTGCCGACCTGCGACGTTCGCGGCAGCTGTTCTCCGACTTCCGGGTCGAGCAGACCGACCCCGCCCGGTTCTACGGCGCCCTGGCCCGCGACTCGGTCGGCCAGCTCTCGGGCTACGTCGACCTCTCCGGCGCGACGATGCTCGACGTCGGCGGCGGCCCCGGCTTCTTCCGCGACGCCTTCCAGGCGGCCGGTGCGACGTACTGGGCGCTCGACGCCGACGTCGGCGAGCTGTCCGGCCGGGGCGGCATCGCGGCCGGCACCGTGATCGGCGACGGGATGCGGCTGCCGTTCCGCGACGACGCGGTCGACGTCTGCTACTCCTCCAACGTCCTCGAGCACGTGCCCGACCCCTGGCGGATGGCTGAGGAGATGGTCCGGGTCACCCGGCCCGGTGGCGTCGCGTTCATCTCCTACACGTCGTGGTACGGACCCTGGGGCGGCCACGAGACAGCGCCCTGGCACTTCCTCGGCGGTGCCCGAGCCCGCCGTCGCTACGCCGCCAAGCACGGCCACGAGCCCAAGAACAAGTACGGCGAGTCGCTCTTCGAGGTCACTGTGAAGCAGGGGGTCGACTGGGCACGGCGGCAGGTGCTCGGTGAGGTCCTCGACGTGATCCCGCGCTACAACCCGCGGTGGAGCTACTTCCTCACCAGGGTGCCGGGCCTGCGTGAGCTGCTGACCTGGAACCTCGTGATCGTGGTGCGAGCCAGGTGAGCCGGCCGTCGAACGACGAGGAGACGAGCCCGGCCGATTCACCCGGCCGGGCCCTGCCCACCTCCGCGCTGCGGCAGGCGGGTTACGCCGTGATCCTCACCGCCTTCGCGTTCGCGCAGTCGTCGGGCCAGATGGTGGCCGACACGAAGTTCGACCTGCTCACCGCTCCGCGCCGGTTCCTGGCCTCGGGGATGCGGCTCTGGGACCCCTCGGCGGCCTTCGGCCAGCTGCAGAACCAGGCCTACGGCTACGCCTGGCCGATGGGGCCGTTCTTCGTGGTGGGCGACCTGGTCCGGCTGCCGCCGTGGGTGGTGCAGCGGCTGTGGTGGGCGCTGCTGCTCTGCGTGGCGTTCTTCGGGGTCCTTCGCCTGGCTCGCAAGCTCGACCTCGGCACCCCCGGCACCCAGGTCCTTGCGGCGTTCGCGTTCGTGCTCACCCCCCGGATCACCACCCTGCTGGGCGGCATCTCGGTCGAGGTCTGGCCGATGGCGCTCGCGCCGTGGGTGCTGCTGCCGCTCGTCCACGCGAGCGAGCGCGGATCGGTGCGCCGGGCCGCCGCGCTGAGCGCCCTGGCGGTGGCCACCTGCGGCGGCGTCAACGCGATCGCGGTCGCGGCGGTGCTGCCCCTCGGGGTCGTCTTCATCCTCAGCCGCGCCCGCGGCCCGCGCCGCTGGCGGCTGCTGGGCTGGTGGACGCTGTTCACGGTCCTGGCCACCGCCTGGTGGTGGCTCCCGCTCCTGCTGCTCGGCCGCTACAGCGTGCCGTTCCTCGACTACATCGAGAACGCCACGATCACCACGGTCCCCACCGACCTGTCCCGCTCCCTGGTGGGCGAGTCCGACTGGGTCGCCTACTTCGCGGGCATCGACTTCCAGGCCGGTCAGCAGCTGGTGTCGACGCCCTTCCTCATGCTCGACGCGGCGGCGGTGGTCGCGCTGGGGCTGCTGGGCATCGCCCTGAGGAACAACCCCGAACGTCGCTTCCTCACCCTCGGCCTGCTGACCGGCCTGGTGCTGGTCGGCTTCGGGTACGCCGGCGACCTGGCCGGCTTCTTCGCCGCCGACCGGGCCGAGGCGCTCGACGGGGTGCTCGCGCCGCTGCGCAACCTGCACAAGTTCGACGTGGTGCTGCGCCTCCCGCTCGTGCTCGGTCTGGCGCACGCCATGGCCGCGCTCCCCACGCTGCTGCGCGCCGCCCCCGAGTCGCCCGCGCGCATCTCGGCCGGTCCCGCCAGCCCTGGCACGCGCTGGGCGGCGCTGGCATCGACCGGCGACGACGGGACCGGCCGCGCCGCGGTGCTCGCCGTGCGCGCGATGGCGGTCCTGGCGCTCGTCGCCCTGGCGCTGCCGTGGGCCCAGGACCGCATCGCCCCGCGCCAGGGTGTCGACGCGGTGCCCGCCTACTGGCACGGCGTCGCCGACTACCTCGCCGACCACGACGACGGCACCGTTGCCCTCGAGGTCCCGGCCTCGGCCTTCGGCGTCTACACCTGGGGCAACACCCACGACGACGTCCTCCAGGGGCTGGCCGAGAGCCCCTGGGCGATCCGCAACGTCATCCCGCTCGCCCAGCCGGGCAACGTCGAGTTCCTCGACGTCGTCACGCGCACCATCGAGTCGGGCACGCCGAGCCGGACGCTGGCCTCCTACCTCGCGGCCAACGGCGTCGGGCGGCTCGTGGTGCGCAACGACCTCGACCGCTTCCAGACCGGCGCCCCCGATCCGGCGTACGTCCGCAGCGTCCTCAGCCAGTCCGACGGCATCGACCTCGAGCGCTCGTTCGGGCCCACGGTCGGCTCGGTCCCCTACTCCCTGAACGGCCCCGAGCAGGTGCGGTGGGTGGCGGGCAACGGGATGACCACCGAGGTCGGCTCGGTCGACGTCTACACGGTCAGCGCCCCGTCCACCGCCACCCTGGTCACCGATCCCAAGGTCACGGTGGGCGATCCGGGAGCCGGTCTCTCGTCCGCCCTGCGGTTCCTGCGCGCGACGACGTCGGTCCTCGCCGGCGACGCCACCGGCGAGGAGACGAGCCAGGTGCTGACCGACGGCACCCGGCGGCGGGAGACCAACTTCGCCGCAGTCCGGTGGAACGAGTCGGCGACCATGGGCCGGTCCGATCCCTACCGGCTCTTCGGCCCGGAGCACTTCCACCGCTTCGACCCCGACCAGGAGGAGCGGGAGACGACCTCCGCGTGGGTGGGGGACGTCGGCTCGGTCGTGGCCAGCACCTCGCAGGGGTACGCCGACGGGCGGGTTCCGCTCGAGATCGGCTCCCACCCCGGCGCGGCGCTCGACGGAGACCCGGTCACGGCCTGGCGCTCCAACCCGCTGCTCGATCCCATCGGCCAGTTCTGGCAGGCCGACTTCGCGCAGCCGACCGACCTCAGCTTCGTCTCGGTGTCGATGCCCCAGGACGGGTCACCGCTCGAGCAGCTGGCCCTCGAGGTCGGCGATCGCCGCACCCTCGTGGACGCGCCGCGACCCGGGAGCTCGCGCACCTACGCCGTGGACGCGGCCGGCGCCGAGAGCCTGAGGATCGAGGCGGCCGGCCGCGACTCAGGGCTGCCGGGCACGTTCGCGCTGGCCGAGGTGCGCATGACCGGTGTGACGGCGCAGCGCTACCTCGACCTGCCGCTGCCCGACGCGGAGATCCCGGTCGACGCGATCATCATGAACAGGGACCCGGACCGCGCGCCCTGCGTCCTCGTCGAGAACGCGCTGCCCTGCGACAACCTGCTCGTCTCACCGGGCGAGGACGGCGACACGCTCGCGCGGCGGTTCTCGGTGCCGTTCGCCGACAGCTACCGGATCAGCGGCACGGTCTCGTTGCGACGGACGGTCGACGCCTCGTCGCTGCTGCGCCGCCCGGCGGGCGCCTTCAGCACCGGCGACCGGCCGGCCGACGTGGCCGAGGGACCGATCGCGGCCCGCGACGGCGACCCCGCCACGACCTGGCGACCCACTCGGGACGGCGAGACGCTCCAGGTCCAGCTCTACAACAGCCGGCCTGTCAGCGAGATCCAGATCGAGGTCAACCCGGCTGCACCCGTGTCGCGGCCCACGAAGGTGCGGTTCCGTGCGGGCACCCGCAGCATCGACCTGGCGCTGGACAGCGAGGGTCGCGCCACCCTGCCCGAGCCGTGGACGCTGTCGAGGTTCTCGCTGCAGATCCTGGAGACGGAGACCGCCTTCTCCGTCCAGGGCCAGCAGTTCGTGCCGCTCGGGGCGGGCATCAGCGACCTCCGCCTCGACGGCCGCTCGCTCAAGCCGCACCCCGCGCACCTGCGCGCGTTCCCGTGCGGCACCGGGCCCGACCTCGACATCGGGGGACAGGTCGTGCAGACGACCCTCCGGGCCAGCTCGCTCGCCCTGCTCCGCGGCCGCAGCGTCCCGCTCGAGGCCTGCGACTCCGACGAGATCGCCCTCGGGATCACGGCCACCGAGGTGCTCGCGAAGCCGACGTCGCTGTTCAGGGTGGACACCCTCTCGCTGACGAGGGTCTCGGCGCAGCCGTCGGCGGCCGCACCACTCGACGTCCGCCGCGACTCCGGCGGGACACCCCAGAGCGTCGAGCTGCCCCGGCGCACGGGCCCCTCCGTCCTGGTGCTGCCGCAGAACTTCAACGACGGCTGGGTGGCCACGATCGGTGACGACGAGCTGGACGTGCAGCGGGTCGACGGCTGGAAGCAGGGCTGGCTGGTGCCGGGCGGCGACGCGGCCACGGTCGAGCTCGACTACCGGCCCGAGGTCACCTTCCGGTTGGCGCTCGGTGGCGGCGCCGTGGGCGTGGTGCTGGTCCTGCTCGCCGCGACCCTGCGGCCCCGGAGGGCACGCCTCGCACGGCCTCCCCTGCCGGCGCTCGTCGCGGGCCGGGTCGGCCCCCTCGACGTGGCCGTGGTGCTCGTCGCCGGCGGGCTGCTCGTCGGCTGGTACGGCGTCGCGGCGGTCGCCGCCGCGCTCGTGGCCGCTGTCGCCGTACGCCGGTTCGACGGCTGGGGCGCGCTCGCGGGAGCGGCGATGCTCCTGGCCGGCGCCGGGCTCAGCTGGGACCGGATCACCCAGGCCTCCTGGGCCAACGACTGGCGGCAGGCGTGGAGCCTGGTGGCGGTGGCCTGCGTGGTCGCTGCGCTGGGCACCACACTCGAGCGGCCCGAGCTGCGTCGGCCCCGGCTGCGCCTCCCGCCGCTGCCGCGCCGAGGAGCGGTCACTGAGGGATCTGGGTCGTCCCCACCGAGATCGTGGACACGCAGACTTCCGCGGCCGGGTCGACGCCGCTGAACCGCACGGCGTCGTACTCCGCGTCGCCCGGCAGCTCCAGCACGTGCTCGCCGGCCAGGAGGGTGGCCTCGGTGTCGACGTCGCCCAGCGAGATGGTCACCGGGGAGTCGGTGCCCGCGGAGTAGGTCATCCTGACCCGCCAGCCGAACCCGAAGACAGGACCGTCCAGGGGGACCGTGCCCTCCGACGGCAGCCGGTAGCCACACGCCTCCGGCGCAGGGGACCTCGAGCTGCGGGCGACCTCGAGGCCTGGCTCGACGAGGTCGCCGCCGTCGTCGAAGACGTACCACTGGTCCTGGACGACGAGGGGGAAGCGGAGCCGGTCGCCGTACGGCGCGAGCAGGTGGCTGTAGAGCCCCTCGGGTGGCGCCACCACGCGGGCGGGAGCCGCCAGGTCCAGCAGGTCGATCGGCCCGTCGCGCTCGGTGATGCTCCGGTCCACGCCCTCGAACCACCGCCGCGGCGCCTGATCGCCGAGGTGCAGCAAGGGGAATGCCGACGCGCTCGACCACGCGAAGACTGCGAACGCCACGGAGGCGGCCACCAACGCCCCGGGCCGGTCGATCAGCCAGTGCGGGCCGCGCACCTCGACGCGCTCGGTGGCCCCGATGACGGGAAGGAAGGCAAGTCCCAGGGCAAGGGTCAACCCGAGGGCCACCGGAGTGTAGAACCGCAGGTCGAGGGCGATGCCGGGTCCGAAGAGCACCCTGGTCTTGGCGACGAGGACGACGCAGACCGTGGCGAGTCCGAGCGGTAGCAGCCAGGCGCGCATGGACCGCTCGCGGGTGAGGGCGGAGATCGTGACCACCGTCGCCACCGCGAGGTAGGCCGCGAGGCGAGTCAGGCCACTGGGCTGGGTCTCCAGCTGCGCGGCCCACGCGACGTGCCACTCGCCGGGGCCACCGATGGCAGCGGTCGGCAGGCTGATCAGCGCGGCGTTCGTGATGAACGCGCTCCAGTCGATCTTGGCCGATGCGGGCGCGCTCTCCCAGGCTCGCTGGAAGTAGAGAGCCAGGTAGGCGGCGGCCGTGAGGCCCACAGCCAGCACGGCCGGGCGGCGCCGGTCCCAGACCTGCCCGGCGCGTTGGCCGAGCGTGCCGGTCGCGAAGTAGGCGAGGGCGATGAAGGCCAGGGACAGGTAGGCGAAGACGGTGAGCTCTGCGAAGAAGAGGCCGCACACGAGCCAGACCACGGTGGCCACGAGATCGCGGCCGCGCCCGTCTCGGAGGTGCCGGACGAACGCCGCCAGCGCCATCGCCGTCGCCGCCAGTGCCGGCAGGTGGTTGATCCCGGCCGCCCACCACGAGGTCGCGGGGACGAGCAGCGGGCTCGCCACGAAGTACGCCAGCGGGACGAGCACCCCTGGTCGTGGGCCGAACAGGGTGAGGAGGAGATGCAGCACGGCCACGCCGCACGCGACGGTGAGCGCCACGAGCTCGACCTCGGCGACCCGGTAGTCGAACCTGCCCCCGGCCACGACCAGGTCGGCCAGGAGCCGGCCGCCGGGCATCAGGTGGCCGAAGTACGGCTGGGTCAGTCGTTCGGGGGAGAGCGGGTGGTCGTTGGCCTGCGTGAGGAGCGCGAAGTCGTCGAGGTAGAACCAGGTCCGGTCCAGCAGCAGGGCGCGGCCGATGGCCGCGACGGCCACGATGGCCACCCCGGCGAGCACCACGCCCGGAGCGCCCTTCGCGGTCGGGTCGTCGAGGGCGTGGCTCAAGGTGCGATCTCGGGTGCGGCCGGCACCGCGTCGCGAGGCTCCATGCGGGCGAAGTACCTGACGTTCTTCAGCCGCAGGATCGGCTTCTCGAACAGGTAGAAGGAGATGGTGGCGAGGACGAGCGTCACCGCGACGGTGAGCAGGGCGACGGTCACGAACCGCCCCGTGAAGACCTCGAGGTCCAGCCACCGGAAGACCAGGTTCAGCACCACCATGTGGATGGCGAAGATGCCGTAGGAGATCTCTCCCAGCCAGAACGGCACCGGGGCGCACAGCGCCTGGCGGATCCGGCCCGTCCGCTCCGGGCCGAAGACGAGCGGCAGGACGAAGAACGCCCCCGCCACGGCGTACAGCACGACCTTGGTGCCGGCCTGCCAGCCCTCGGGCGTGATCAGGGTCCGCGCACCGGCGAGCGGCGAGCTGGCGAGTGCGAACACCGCGGCGGCCAGGATCCAGCATCCGACCAGGTCGCGGCCGAGCCGGTCGAGGACGTGCTCACGGGGCCGGACCGCGAGGTCGGCGGAGATCGCCGCGAAGGCGAGCCCGACCATGAACCACGGGAGGTAGCCGGGCAGCCACTGCGCGTAGTGGGCGCGGAAGCCAGGGATCTGGGCGACCGTGATCTGCCAGACCAGGCCGGCCACCGCGATCGCGGCGGCGCCCAGGAGCACCCGGTTCAGCCGCAGCCGGGCCGGGCGCCGTCCCATCAGCACCAGGCAGACGAGCGGCAGCACGAGGTAGAAGAGGACTTCGGTGCAGAGGCTCCACATCTGGGTGAGGGAGCTGGCGAGCAGCTCACGTCGGTAGAGCTGGGTGAAGGTGAGGTGGCTGACCCAGGCCTGCCAGGTGGCGCCCTTGTTCTGCGGGTCGACCAGGAAGGCGACGACCACGACCACCCAGTAGAGCGGCAGGATCCTCAGAGCGCGCTTCCACAGGTAGTGGCGGGTGGACGGCTCCTGACGGCCGAGTGCGGCCGCGAGGAACCACGGCCGGCTGAGCAGGAAGCCGGAGAGCACGAAGAACAGCGTGACCCCGAAGTCGAACCTGGCGAGGGCGGCACCGATCCAGCCGTCGTTGATGCGGCCGGTGTTGAACGCGGCGTGGGTGAGCACGACCATGAGGGCGCCGGCCGCCCGCACCGCGTTGAGCGCCGGGAAGGTGCGGTCCGTGAACGGCAGGGTCGACGCAGCGGCGGAGCGCTCGCGGGTGTCGGTCATGGGGTCTGCTCCTGCGCCTCGGTGACGGGAAGGATCTGGCCGACGGTCACGTCGTCGGTGCACATGGTGACACCGGGCGGGAGCCCCGAGAACTTCAGCGAGTCGAACCTCGTGCCGGCCTTCAGGAAGAGCGCGTGCACGCCGGGCTCGAGCACCGCGCTGAACTCCGCCTCGCCCGCGGAGACGACGACGGGGGTCCGGGCCGAGCTGAGGTAGCCCACCCGGACCCAGAAGCCGCCGTAGAGGACGGGCCCGTCGAGCGGGATGGTCACGTCCTGCTGCCGGACCGCGTAGCCACAGCCCTCTCGCGGCCCGGGCAGCCCGCGGCGGACCTCCTCGACCACGACCGGGACGACCTTGCCGTGCGTGTCGACGGCGTAGAGGTTGTCGTTGACGACCTGGGGGAAGGCCACCCGGTCGCGGTAGTGGCGCAGCTGCCGGCTCACCAGGTTGTCGGGGAAGCCGAGCGGCCACATCACGAACGCCGGGACCGGAAGATCCACGAGGGGGATCGGCTCCTTGGCGCTCTTGACCGAGCGCAGCAGGTTCTGGAAGTACGGCCGGGCCTGCATGGTGTCGTCCCAGTGCGTGACGTACTGGACCGACGAGACCGAGGCCAGGAGCACCATCGCCGCGGTCGCCGCCGCGACCCGCTGGGGATCGTCGGCGAAGACGCTGGTCCCGCGCCGCTGGACCCGCTCTCGGGCCCCGAGGACCGGCATCGTGGCCAGGGCCAGGGCGATCGCGGTCGCGGCGGGCAGCTCGCCCTGGTAGCGGAAGTCCAGGCTGATCTGGCTCCCGATGAACGACACCCGGCCCGCCAGGACCAGGACGACGTCGCAGGTCAGGAAGAACGCCGGCACGAACCACGCACGCAGGGTGCGCGACCTCGACCGGTGCAGCTCGCGCAGCACCAGGTAGGTGAGTGCGACGCTCGCGATGACGATCGCGTCGCGGGGGGCGGCCAGCGAGAACTGGTCGAGCCGGCTCCACTCGAGCGGCCCGCCGAAGACTGCGGGCAGATAGGCCTTGAAGACCATGTTCGTGACCACGTCGCCGAGGGCGTCGTTGCCGGCCTGGCCGGGGCTGAAGTTCAGCGCCCACTGGTAGTAGAAGGCCAGGAACGCCACGCCCAGCACGGCGTAGGTCACGGCCGCGAGGCGGTATCTCGTCCAGGCCTGCCGCAGCCGGCTGCGCAGGTCGCCGGTGGTGAAGTAGGCCAGCGCGACGATGCCGTAGACGCCCAGCACGAGGATCGTCTTCTCGAAGAAGAGCAGTCCGAGGAGCACCCAGACCACGGCAAGCACCAGCTGTCGGGTGCTGCGGGTTCGCAGGTGCTCGACATGGGCGGCGAGCCCCCAGAACAGCGCGACCTGCATCGGGATCGCGTTGACCCCGGCCGCCCACCAGATCGCCACCGGCGTGCCGATCGAGCAGAACAGGTAGACCGCGAGTGGGGGCAGGATCCCCGGACGGGCGCCGAACAGCCGCACGAGCAGCATGACCAGCCCGACGTTCGCGAGCAGCTGCATCAGCAGGAGCATCACGGCGATCAACCGGAAGTCGTACGGCGCCAGCCGGTCGGCCAGCCACGACAGGTACATGCCCGCCGGCATCACGTGTCCGGCGTACGGCTCGGCGGCCTCGTCCAGCCGCCCCGCGCCCGACAGCCGCGCCATGAACGTGAAGTCGTCGACGGTGAACCACGACGAGAACGTCATCCAGCCACGGAACCCGAGCTGTGCGAGGACCAGACCCGCCGCGGCCAGCACCACGCGGCGGGACACGGTGGCCCGGTCAGGATGCGACGCGGCGGCAGCGATCTCCGTGGAGGGCGGAACGGGCGTGCTCGTGGTCATCGGCTCAGCTCGCGGGCAGCGTGGGTGCGGGCAGTCCGAGCGTGAGTGCGGTCACGCAGAGCCCCGTCTTCGCAGGGTAGTCGCTGAGAACCACGTGGTCGAAGGTCCCGGAGGCCTGCACGAACACGTTGTGCAGCCCCTCGGGGAGGCTCAGGTCATGGCCCTCGTCCCCGGCCTGGAGGTGCAGCTCGACCGGCTCGGGGGAGGCGTAGGACACCTGAAGCCACCAGCCGCCCCCGATCACGGGGCCGTTCAGGGGGATGCTCGTGCTCTCGCGCGTCAGCGGGAAGCCGCAGCCGGAGCCGCCGAGCTGGATCCGCGTGCCCGGGATCGCGACCGGGGAGAGTCTCCCCGAGTCGTCGAACATGTAGAGCTGGTCGAGCGAGGAGCGGGGGTAGGACGTCTCGCTGTCGTGGTTGCGGAAGACGTGGCTGTAGGCGTTCTCGGGGTAGCGGTAGGCCCACAGCAGCGTCTGCGGGATGCCGACGTCGACGAGCGGGGCCGGCTTGGTCTTCGCCTCGGCCAGGGTGCGCTCGACGTTGGCGAAGTAGTCCCTGCTCGGGTTGTCGTCCTGCCACAGGTGCACGTAGCGCGTGCTCGAGAGCAGCGCCGCGAGGACGACGGCCACCGTGATGGCCGCGACCGTGCGGGGACTGTCCGGCCGGACGGGCCCCATCGAGGCGGTGACCTCGCCGGGGGCCTCGGCGTCATCCACCACGGGGTCTGCTCGGCCGTCTGCTCGGCCGTCTGCTCGGCCGTCTGCTCGATCGTCCTCGAGGTCCCAGGAGGTCTCGGGCTCGCCAGGCCGCTCCTCCGGCTGCCGGACCTCGTTGACCTCGACCGCGCCGAGGAGTGGCAGGAAGGCGAGGCCGACCCCGATGACGAACAGCGCTGCGGACTCGGTCTGGTAGCGGTACTCGCGCGCGATGTCGGGGCCGACCACGTTGGCACGGGCCGAGGCCAGCAGCACGACGTTGCAGGCGGCGGTGAAGGCGAGCAGCGACCAGGCGCGCCGGCTCCTGGTGCGGGTGCGCTGCGCGTGCACGACCAGCGCCACGAAGGCCACCCACGACACCAGCACGACGGCCTGGGTCGGGTGGCCGAAGGCGCCGACCGTGAGCGGCTGCCACCGCAACGGGCCACCGACGAAGCCCGGCAGCATCGTGGTCCCGACCAGGTCGTAGGCGATGGGGCTCCACGGCTGGGTCTGGGCGTTGCCGGGGGAGAAGTCCAGGCCGTAGTGCACGTAGAGCGCGAGGTAGCCGACCCCCAGCGCGCCGTACGCCAGCACGCCGGCGCGGTAGTGCGACCACAGCTGCTGGAGCCGGTGGACGGTGTCGCCGGTGCAGAACCACGCGAAGCCGACGATCGCGTAGACGCCGAGCAGCAGCAGCGTCTTCTCGTAGAAGAAGAGCCCGGCCACGGTCCAGGCGACGGCCCAGATCAGTGAGCGGGTCCGCCGGTGGCGCAGGTACTCCACGTGCGCGTGCAGCCCGAAGACCAGGGCCACCTGCATGGGCAGCTGGTTGATGCCGGCCGCGAACCAGATGCCGGCGGAGAGCGTGAAGACGTAGGCGAGGTAGCCCGCCAGCAGGGCCAGCACCAGCGGATGCCGGCCGAACAGCGACATCAGCAGCCGCAGCATGCCGAAGCCGGCCAGCGCCTGGAGGGCCAGGAGCACCCCCGCCCACGGAGCCCACGAGTAGACCGCGACCTCGGTGAGCAGCCACGCGGTCAGGAAGCCGCCGGGCATGAGGTGGCCGCCGTAGGACTCGAGGAGGTAGGACGAGTCGAGGTGGTCGTTCATCGCGCGGGACATGAACGCGAGGTCGTCGAAGTAGAACCACGAGCCTTCCAGCGCCCATCCGCGGAACGCGAGCTGGAGCACCACGAGCCCGATGCCGTAGAGGACGAGGTGCCGGCTGATCCGCTCGGGCAACGGAAGGGCCGCTCCCGGCGCGCCGGGTCGGTCGACCGCCGCGGGAGCGTCGGGCGCCCGCCGCTCGACCTCGGGCTGCGACACGCCGTGGATTGTGGCACGAGAACCGCGCCGGACCGGGCGCTGGACCCGCGTGTGACGGCTTGCACACCGAAGGTGACTGTGCGGTAGGTTTGCGCTGACTTTCTGGGAGGGGAGCGCAGATGAGGGTGTTGGCGCGTGTGCTTTTTGGGCTGGGGGGCTTCCTGCTGATCGCCGGGCTCCTGGCTGTCAGCTACGCGCCAGGGGTGGTGAAGAAGACGCCTCTCGACGTCGACACGACCACCATCTACGAGGGCACGGCCGCCAAGCTCGACCCGCTGACCGGCGCCTTCGACTCGAAGCCCGCCTACGCGATCCGGCGTACCAAGGCCGACTCGAAGAAGTCGACCGACGACCACGTCATCATGGTGGAGACGGCCTGCGCGGTCTTCGACACCGGCGGTGCCCAGGAGTGCGTCAACGGCAACGACCCCGACCTGATCACGGCAAGCATCGACATCTTCGCCGAGGACCGGGTCTCGGCCCTCGCCGTCGACGACAAGTAGCCTCCCGCCCGACGCGGTCCCGCACGAGGGGCTGATCAACAAGTTCCCCTTCGACGCGGAGCAGAAGACCTACTGCCTCTGGGACGGTGACGTCGGCGGCTGCGTCGACATCGACTACAAGGGCACCAAGACGCTGTTCGGGCTGAAGACCTACGAGTACTCCTACACCGTCAAGGACGTCCCGATCACGATCGGCGAGGGTATCGAGGGCACCTACGACAACGTCGTCACCGTCTACGTCGACCCCAAGACCGGCTCGATCGTCAAGAGCGGCCAGGACCAGCAGCAGTTCCTCGACGACGGCACGCCCGCCGCCGACGTCGTGCTGACCCAGACGGACGACTCGGTGAAGGACGCGGTCGACGAGGCCAAGGCGGCCGGCACCTCGCTCACCGTGCTGCTCACCATCCTGCCGATCGTCGGGTTCGCCGGCGGTGTCCTGTGCCTGCTCGGTGGGCTGGCGCTGGTCATGCGTGAGCGCAACGACGGTGGCCGCCGCGTCGCCGAGCCCGACAAGGAGAAGGTCGACCTCAAGAAGTAGGTCAGCGCGGCTCCCAGTCCGCGCCGAACACCGCGGTGCCGGGCGTCAGCCTGCCGCGCGTCTCCGACCAGCCTCCCCAGACCCGGTCGTGGCCCAGCGGCCACTCCGGCTCGAGCAGGTCGGTGATCCGGAAGCCGTGGCCGGCCAGCAGCGCCACCCAGTCGCCGAGGGTCCGGTGGTGCTCGACGTAGGCCACCGTGCCGGCTCGTTCCTCCACCTCGACGTAGGGCGTGCGGTCCCAGTAGGACTGTGATGCGGTCAGACCGTCCGGCCCCGGGTCGTCGGGGAACATCCAGCGCGTCGGGTGCGTGATCGAGAACGCGAAGCGACCCCCCGGCCGCAGCACCCGGGCCGTCTCGGCCACCGCGTCGCCGATGTCGAAGACGAACTGCAGGGCGCCGAACGAGCAGAACACGATGTCGAAGCTGTCGGCCGCGAAGGGCAGCGCCGTCGCCGTCCCCAGGACGGCCGGCACCGCGACCGCGGTCTCGTCGTCGATCCGGCGCGAGTGCTGGAGCTGGCGGAACGACAGGTCGACACCGACGCCGCGGCCTCCGCGACCCCGGACCCAGCGAGAGCACTGGCCCGCACCCGAGCCGACCTCCAGCACGTCCTTGCCGCTGACCTCACCGAGGATCCCGGCCTCGTCCTCGGTCAGTCCTTCCGGCCCCCAGAGGAACCCGGCGTCGCCGAGGTAGCTGCCGTGGGTGGCTTGGTACTCATCGGCGTAGCGGTCCCAGTCGGGTCCGTTGGCCGCGCGCGACTCCCGCTCTCCCACGGCCCGGCGCTCGACCCGCACCGGACGGTCGTACGGCGTGCCCACGGGTCGATGGTCCCAGACGTACAGGGAGACTGTGGACGTGGACTTCTCCTCGCTCACGCCGCTCGAGGGCGGGTGGTCGGGACAGACGTTCCTGGCCGAGGTGGCGGGGGAGCGGAGCGTGGTCCGGATCTACCCGCCCGGCGCGCGTGCCGAGGGCGCGGCCGAGACCGACGCGGCGGTGCTGCGGCTGGTGCGGGGTCTGGTCCCGGTGCCGCAGGTGCTCGAGGTGCGGCCCGCCCGGCCCGAGATCGACCAGCCGGGGCTGCTCGTGACGTCGTTCCTGCCTGGTGTCCGCGGCGACGAGCTGCTGCCGACCCTCGACGCCGCCGGGCTGGCCCGGGTCGGCACCACGCTCGGTGTCCTGGTCGCCGACCTCGGCGGGATGCCGATGCTGCGGACCGGGCCGTTCGTCGACGCGCGGCTGTCCATCGGCGACTTCGGCCTCGACGGGCTCGCCGACTTCGTCGAGACCCGGCTCCCGGAGCTCGGGCACCTGTCACCGGAGGAGATCGACGGGCTGCGCGAGGTGGCGCTGGACGCGCAGGTGCTGCTCGACTCGGTGCCGCGCGCGTGCCTCGTGCACAGCGACCTCAACCCCAAGAACCTGCTGCTCGACCCGGACACGCTGGCGCTGACCGGAGTCCTGGACTGGGAGTTCGCGCACGCGGGGCACCCGTTCACCGACCTCGGCAACCTGCTGCGCTTCGACCGGTCACCGGAGCTCGAGCAGTCCGTGCTGGCGGCGTACGCCGAGCGGCGGGGCACCCCGCCGGAACAGGCGCTCGCGCTGGCCCGGGCGGCCGACCTGTGGGGGCTGGTGGACCTCGCCGCCCGACGCGCCGCCAACCCGGTGGCCGCGCGCGCGGACCGGCTGCTGCGCGCGATCGTCCGTGAGCGCGATCCGGGCGTGGCCGAGCCGGGGTGAACGGCGGCGGAGCAGGGGTCCGGCGGTTGGACTCGTTCACCGGGCGCGGCGTAGTCTGTTCTATTGCGTAGAGGTCTGCCTGCGTCCCGTACGGAGTGGACTCTTCGGCTCGCTATTGATGCCGGCGCCCATCAGGCGTCAGTGCAGCAACCAGTCGGTAGTGAAACGGACCTCTCGCGCGCGCCCACACAACATCTGCCCACCCAAGGAATCACCTCACTCATGACAGCCACGATCTCCATTCTCCCGGACTACGACGCGCCCCAGGTGGCCGTCAACGACATCGGTTCGGAAGAAGACTTCCTCGCCGCCATCGACGCGACCATCAAGTACTTCAACGATGGCGACATCGTGGAGGGCACGATCGTCAAGGTCGACCGCGACGAGGTCCTGCTCGACATCGGCTACAAGACCGAGGGCGTCATCCCCTCGCGCGAGCTGTCGATCAAGCACGACGTCGACCCCAACGAGGTCGTCGCCGTCGGCGACAAGGTCGAGGCCCTGGTCCTCCAGAAGGAGGACAAGGAAGGCCGCCTGATCCTCTCCAAGAAGCGCGCCCAGTACGAACGCGCCTGGGGCACGATCGAGCAGGTCAAGGAGGAGGACGGCGTCGTCGAGGGCACCGTCATCGAGGTCGTCAAGGGTGGACTCATCCTCGACATCGGCCTGCGCGGCTTCCTGCCCGCCTCGCTGGTGGAGATGCGTCGCGTGCGCGACCTGCAGCCCTACGTCGGCCAGACGCTCGAGGCGAAGATCATCGAGCTCGACAAGAACCGCAACAACGTCGTCCTCTCGCGCCGCGCGTGGCTGGAGCAGACCCAGTCCGAGGTGCGCCACGGCTTCCTGACCCAGCTCCAGAAGGGCCAGATCCGCAAGGGCGTCGTCTCCTCGATCGTCAACTTCGGCGCGTTCGTGGACCTCGGCGGCGTCGACGGCCTGGTGCACGTCTCGGAGCTGTCGTGGAAGCACATCGACCACCCCTCGGAGGTCGTGACCGTCGGTGACGAGGTCACCGTCGAGGTGCTCGACGTCGACATGGACCGCGAGCGGGTCTCGCTGTCGCTCAAGGCGACGCAGGAGGACCCCTGGCAGCACTTCGCCCGCACCCACCAGATCGGCCAGATCGTGCCGGGCAAGGTCACCAAGCTGGTGCCCTTCGGCTCGTTCGTCCGCGTCGAGGAGGGCATCGAGGGCCTGGTGCACATCTCCGAGCTGGCCGAGCGCCACGTGGAGATCCCCGAGCAGGTCGTCCAGGTCAACGACGACGTCATGGTCAAGATCATCGACATCGACCTCGAGCGTCGCCGGATCTCGCTGTCGCTGAAGCAGGCCAACGAGACCGCCGCCGCGGCCGAGGTCGAGGACTTCGACCCGACGCTCTACGGCATGGCCGCCACCTACGACGAGCAGGGCAACTACGTCTACCCCGACGGCTTCGACCCCGAGACGGGCGAGTGGCTCGAGGGCTACGACGACCAGCGTGCGGTCTGGGAGGACCAGTACGCCAAGGCCCACGCCCGCTGGGAGGCGCACCTCAAGCAGCAGGAGGAGGCCGCCAAGGCGGAGGTCGAGGCCGGCGAGGCCACGTCCTACTCCAGCGACTCCGAGGGCGACGAGGAGGGCGAGACCGAGAGCGGCGGTTCGCTCGCCTCCGACGAGGCGCTGCAGGCCCTTCGCGAGAAGCTCACGGGCGGCGCCAGCTGACCCGATGGCCCACCGATGCCGGTGGGTCACAGGACGCCATCACGGGTGCGGCCAGCCATGCGCTGGCCGCACCCGTGGGCGTTTCCGGCGATCGGCGCCGTGAGCCGTGGCATCATCTGGGCGGATCGTGGGGAGGGACGTGAGGGGCGAGCGTCGACGAACGCGCGGACGGCTGGTCGCGGCCGCGGTGCTGCTGGGCAGCCTGTTCGTCCCCGTTCCGGGGTTGGCGCAGACGGTGGCCCGTGCGGACGAACCGGTGCGCGTTCTCATCGTCGGCGACTCGATGACCCAGGGGTCGGCCGGTGACTGGACCTGGCGCTACCGGCTCTGGCAGTACCTCGCCGCGAGCCATGCGAACGTCGACTTCGTGGGTCCGTCGACCGACCTCTACGACGTGGTCGACTTCAGCTTCGGCTCGCACGACTACATCGACCCGAACTTCGACCAGGACCACGCCGCGCGCTGGGGACTCTCGATGGCCTTCCCCGACGAGCACCGCTCCGTGTCCGAGCTCGTCGCGGACTACCAGCCGGACGTCGTGGTCGAGATGCTGGGCGTCAACGACCTGACGTGGCTCCAGGGGACGCCCGACGAGCTGGTCTCGGCCACCAGCGGCTGGGTGGCCTCGGCGCGTGCCGCGGATCCGGACATCGACATCGTCGTGAGTCGGATAGCCCAGCCCTGGCTCCCCCAGGTGGCGGAGTTCAACGACCTCCTCGACGACCTGGCGACCGAGCTCGACACTCCGGGTTCGCGGGTCGTGGCGGCTCGGAGCGACGCCGACCTGGTGCGATCCGACGACACGTGGGACACGTTCCATCCCAACGCGCACGGCGAGCTCAAGATCGCCGCGGCGGTCGCCGACAGCCTGGCCAGGCTCGGCATCGGGCAGCCGCCCGAGCGGCCCCTCCCGCTGGCGCAGACCCCGGTCGGACCGCGGCTGCGCCCGGTGCTGTCGGTCCTGCCCGTGTTGCACGGCGCCGACCTGCACTGGCAGCGGTCCCCGGGCGCGCCCGAGACGGATGTCTGGCTGCGTGACCTGACCGCGGGGGAGGGTTGGCACCGGGTCGGTGACCGGACCACGGCGGAGACGGCCAGCCTGGCCGGGCTGGCCGACTGGCACCGCGTCGAGGTCAAGGTCCTGCCCGTCAAGGGGCAGCCAGGCCCCGAGGACGCCTTCTCGAACCTGGTCGGACTCGAGGTGCCCGGCGATCGGCTGGCCGTCCCCGTGCCCGCGGTCACCTCCCAGCCAGCAGGAACCGCGGCCGTCACCTGGGCGTCGGTTCCGGGCGCCACGGCCTACACCCTCCAATGGCGTCCCGTCGATCAGCCAGGTGCCTGGCAGACCCAGCTGCTGCCCCAGGCCAGCGCCCAGGTGACGGGGCTGCGCAACCGGCTGCGCTACGTGTTCCAGGTGCGGGCGGAGCGGCCAGGGCTGCTCGGCGAGTTCTCGAGCGCCGTGGCGAGCGTCGTCCCGGCGCTGGCTCCGGTGCGCAGGGCGCGGGTCACCCGCAGTGGCCGCGGGCTCCGGGCCACGGGGCGGCCGGTGCCTGCGGCGGCGTCGTACCGGCTGCGGGTGGCCGGCTCCTCATCGTGTGCCCGGGCGCCCCGGGACCGTCGCTTCGCCATCGCGGCCGACGGCCTGAGCAGACCGACGAAGCGGCTACGGGCCGACGCGCGCGCGGTCTGGATCCGGTGGGTGGCGGTCAGGGACGGCGTGGAGGGTGATCTCGCCGCGTCGTCGACCGACTGCGTGCGGCTGCGCTGAGCCGCTCGTGACATAGGAAGACCCGGCAGCTCTTGCTGCCGGGTCTTCGTGGTCGTGGTGGGGGTGGAGGACCGGTCTGCTTCACCGCGCCGTCGGCGCGCGGAAGGCGGGGTCCTGGAAGTGGGAGACCGGGGGACGCTGGGGTCCCTGGCCATCGGTGATCACGCGACGCACGGTCTCCACGCTGAGGAGCACGGCGACTGCCAGAAGGATGAGTAGGAAGGTCATGGCAGTAATCATGCTCCCGAAGCATTCCTGCCACGAGTGGCAGGAATGCCACACTACATTGATTTTCTGCCAAGTCTGCGCCACCATGGTCGACATGTCGCAGATCGCCTCTCCCGTGGGCCCCGTCCACACCGTTGCCGTGATCGTCCAGGACGGCGCCGAGCCGTTCGGTCTGGGCTCGCTGGTCGAGGTCTGGGGCGAGCCGGAGCACCCCGAGGACGAGGCGCCGGTCTTCGACTTCCGGGTCTGCACGCCCCGGCCCGGTCGGGTGAAGGGCCGGTCCGACTTCGACATGTACGTCGAGCGCGGGCTCGAGGCCGCCGCCGACGCGGACCTGGTCTGCCTGTCCCCGCACTTCGACTTCCTCAGGCACGACGACGCGGTGCTCGAGACGATCCGCGCGGCGAACGACCGCGGCGCGATCCTCTACGCCCACTGCTCGGGCACTTTCGAGCTCGGCGCGGCCGGGGTCCTCGACGGCCGCGAGTGCACCACGCACTGGCGCTACACCGGACTGCTCGAGCAGATGTACCCCGAGGCCAAGGTCAAGCCGGACGTCCTCTACTGCCACGACGACAACATCCTCACCGGCGCCGGCTCCGCGGCCGGGATCGACGCGTCGCTGCACCTCATGCGCGACCTCTACGGCGCCCGCGTCGCGGCGACCGCCGCCCGGCGGATCGTCGTACCCCCGCACCGTGACGGCGGCCAGGCGCAGTTCATCGAGCGCGCGGTCCCCGACTGCGACAGCGAGACGTTCGGGCCGCTGCTCGAGTGGATCATCGGCCACCTCGACGAGGACCTCGACGTCGAGACCCTGGCCCGCAAGTCGCTGATGTCGCCGCGCACGTTCGCGCGCCGGTTCCGGGCCGAGACCGGTGCCACCCCGCACTCGTGGGTGACGCAGCGGCGGGTGCTGCGAGCCGAGGAGCTGCTCGAGCAGAGCGACCGGTCCGTCGAGTGGATCGCGTCCGACGTGGGCTTCGGCAACGCAGCCACCCTGCGCCACCACTTCACCCGCTCGCGAGGCGTGAGCCCGCAGCAGTACCGCCGCTCCTTCCAGCCCGCCTGACCCCTCAGTCGGCCATCGCCGGCACGGCCTCCTCCGGGTGCGGGGTCGACGGCTGCACCCGCAGCACCCTGGCGACCGAGTCGGGGAGCTTCCAGTTCCACGACCCGAACAGGGACACCAGGGACGGCACGAGCACGCTGCGGATGAGGGTCGCGTCGAGCAGGATGCCGAAGCCCAGCCCGGTGGCCAGCACCTTGATGTCGGTGCCCGGACCGGAGGCGAGCGCGGCGAAGGCCAGGAACAGGATCAGGGCGGCGCTGGTGACCAGTCGCCCGGTCCGGCCGATGCCCTGGACGACGGCCTCGTCGGTCGTGGCGCCGGCGTCGTACTCCTCTCGCACCCGGCTGAGGATGAAGACCTCGTAGTCCATGGACAGGCCGTAGAGGAACGCGAAGACCATGATCGGGATCCAGAAGGTGACCGCTCCGGTCTCGGCGATGCCGAAGACGGCGTTGGACCCGAACCCCTCCTGCCAGAACAGGACCATCAGCCCGAACACGGCCGACAACGACACCAGGTTGAGCAGCACCGCCTTGAGGGGCAGCAGCAGCGACCGGAAGGCGCGGACCAGCAGGACGTAGGTCACGACCGAGATCAGCAACAGCATCAGTGGCAGGTTGCCGTAGACCGCGTGCAGGAAGTCGACCTGGTCCTGTCCGAGGCCGGCCAGTCCGATGACGCCGTCGGTGTCGTCGGCCACGTCGGCCACTCGACGGACGACGCCGACGCTCTTGGAGTTGACGGTCTCCTCGTGGGGGATCAGGACCACGTCGGTCATCCCGTCGACGTCGCTCCCCGGCCCGGTCGGGACGAAGGCATGGTCGATGCCGTCGACCTGGCCGAGCTCGTCGGCGACCGCCTGGGCCTTGTCGGTCTCGGTGAGCACCTCGATCGGTGTGAGGTTGCCTGTCGTGACGCCGCCGTCCTCCAGGGTCTGGAGCGCGTCGTAGGCCTTGCCGTTGGCGGCGAGCGACTCCGAGTCGGCCGCGCCGATCTTGATGCCCGCGAACGCGACCATGAAGATCCCGAGGAACACGATGGCGGCGCCGGCCGCAACCCACCGGCGCCGGACCACGAGCCCGGCCCACTTCGTCCAGCCGCGGCTGGACTCGGTCTCGTGGCGGATCTTCGGCCAGTCGACCCTGGGGCCGATGCCGCCGAGGATCGCAGGCGTCAGGGTCAGCGTCACCAGCACGCTGGCGAGCGGGATCAGTGCGCCGCCGTAGCCCACGCTGCGGAGGAACGGCACCGGCAGCACCACGAGGGCCAGCAGGCCGATCGCCACCGTGATCCCGCTGAAGAGCACGGCGTGGCCGGCCGTCTCCATCGCCGTGACCACAGCTTCGTGGTTGTCGCGGCCGCGGTCACGCTCCTCGCGCCACCGGGTGACGAAGAGCAACGAGTAGTCGATCGCGACACCCAGCCCCACGAGCGCGATGAGGAACTGCACGATGAACGAGACGTCGGTCAGGTAGGTGATCGGCAGCAGGAGCAGGAAGGTCGCCAGGATCGAGACGGCCGCGACCAGGAGCGGCAGGAAGGCCAGCAGCGACGCGAAGACGAAGAGCAGCACCGCGAGGGCGCCGAGGCCGCCGAGCATCGTCTCGACCAGCACGCTGTTGCCGCCGGACTCGTCGCCGACAGCGAGCGCGTCCATGCCGGTGATGCCGACCACGGCGCCGGAGGGAGCCTGGGCGGTGACGGCCGCGTCGATCGCCTTGGTGGGCAGCTCGGACGCGAGGCTCGTGGGGAACGGGTAGAACACCATGGCGTAGGCCGTGCGGTCGTCGTCGGTGCGGAACGCGTCGTCGCCGGTGTTGGCCTCGTCGATCACGCGGAGGGGGACCTCGCCGCCGGTGATCGCTGCGAACGCGGCGCCGATCTCGTCCTCGC
Source organism: uncultured Actinomycetota bacterium (assembly GCA_963830145.1). Taxonomy (GTDB): domain Bacteria; phylum Actinomycetota; class Actinomycetes; order Propionibacteriales; family Nocardioidaceae; genus Nocardioides. The sequence goes on along the minus strand of CAWHLI010000029.1, from coordinate 209,491 downwards.
TGCCGGTGACCGTCTCGCCGTCCGGCACGGTGAGGCTCACCAGGAGCGGGACCGTGCTGCCGCCGTTGCCGTAGGCCTGCGTGATCTTCGCGGCGGTCTCGGTGCCGGGCTGGCCCGGCAGCGAGAAGTCGACCGTCAGCCGGTCGTTGACCGTGCTCGTGACCGACATGCCGGCCACCGCGATCAGCAGCCACGCCACCATCACGATCCTCCGATGGTGGAGAACCCACTCACCCCAGCGACGCATGACGTCCCCTCCGTGGTCCTGGCAGACCGTGAAGACAGACGCTAGACCCCACCGGGGACAGCGGCCATCACGTCCACGGGTCGGTGGCGTGACGGGGTGGCCTAGCCTCGGGGGCGTGAGCGGATCCGGCACCTTCCTGCTCGGCGTCGGCTGCCAGAAGGGCGGCACCGCGTGGCTGCACCGCTACCTCGAGGCCTCGCCGCAGTGCGACCCTGGGTTCCGCAAGGAGTACCACGTCTGGGACTCCCTCGATCTCCCCGCGGGCAGGCTCGCCCGCGAGCGGATCGAGAAGCAGGGCGGCCAGCGCGCGGCGTTCCTCAGCGATCCGGAGTCGTACTTCGACTACTTCTCGGGGCTGCTCGGGCCGCCGGCGATCCGGCTGACGGCCGACATCACGCCCGGCTACGCCGCACTGGCGACCGACCGGCTGTCGATGATCCGGGAGGGCTTCGCCTCACGCGGCGTGCGTCCCGTCGCCGTCTACCTCGTCCGCGACCCGGTCGAGAGGATCTGGTCGGCGGCGCGCATGGACATGCGCCGGCGCGGCGAGGATGCGCCCGAGGACCCCGAGACGCGGATCAGCCACATGTACATGCACCCGATGTACGCCGACCGCACCCGCTACGACCTCACCATGGACGCCCTCGAGGCGGCGTTCCCGCGCGAGGACGTCTTCTACGGGTTCTACGAGCGACTGTTCTCCGCCGAGACCCTCGCGCCCCTGTGCGACATCCTGGCCATCGACTACCACGAGCCCGACACGGGCCGGCAGGTCAACGTCTCTCCGAAGTCCACCGGCGCCGCCGTTCCCGAGGACACCCGGCGCACCATCGCCCGCCACTTCGCGCCGGTCTACGAGGCGGTCCAGCGGCGGTTCCCCGATCTCGACCTGGCCGAGCTCTGGCCGTCGATGCGGCTCCTCTGACAACCGCGGAGGAGCAGGGCCCCGCCGCGGGCACCGTCTACGAGGTCCAGGTGATGGGTGTGGGCGTGCAGGACGGCTACGAACGATGCCGCGGGGTGCAGTTCATCGCGGCAGGTCGCCTCGCAGCACCTTCCCCGTGAGGGTGCGAGGCAGGTCGGGCAGCGGGTGCCAGGTCTTGGGCCGCTTGGGCGGGGCCAGCCGCTCTCGGACGAACGCGTCGAGGTCCGCCGGCGTAGCCGTGCCGACGTACGCCGCACACACCCGCTGGCCCCAGTCGTCGTCGGCGACGCCGTAGACGGCCACGTCGTCGACGCCGGGATGCTCGAGGAGGACCTGTTCGACCTCGAGCGGGTAGACGTTCACGCCGCCGCTGATCACGAGGTCCTCGCGGCGGCCGTCGAGGAACAGGTAGCCGTCGCCGTCGAGTCGCCCGACGTCGCCGACGGTGAAAGCCGGCCCGTCCGGGGTGTCCCGCCACGCGGCAGCCGTCTTGTCGGGGTCGCCGTAGTAGGAGAAGCGCGCGAACGTCGGGACCGCGCACCAGATGGCGCCGTCGTCGTCGGTGCTGAGCACCCGGCCCGGCCGGGCCTGCCCGACGGTCCCGGGCCGCTCCAGCCACTCCTCGGAGCGGCACGCGGTGAACTGCCCCTCGGTCGACCCGTAGAACTCCCAGGTCGAGCCCTCGGGGAACGTCGACACCAGCCGCCTCTTCACCGCCTCCGGGCAGGGTGCCCCGGCGTGCGCGACGAGCCGGAACGACGAGAGGTCCGGTGTGCCCGTCTCGTCCCAGTGCGCGAACAGCCGCTGCAGGTGCGTCGGCACGCAGAACATCGATGTCGGCCTCTCCCGCTCGATCGCGTCGGTCACCAGGGTCGGATCGAAGGGTCCTGGCACGACGACCCGCCCGCCCGCGAGCGCCGTGCCCATCGCGAAGCGCAGCGGCGCCGAGTGGTAGAGCGGCGACAGGACAAGGTTCACGTCGGCGTCGGCGAAGCCCCAGAGCGAGCGCTCCTCGGCCACCAGCGCGCCGGCGTCGGCGTCCGACAGCAGCCCGCTCCAGACGCCCTTGGGCGTGCCGGTCGTGCCGCTGGTGCAGTGCATGGGCCGGGCGCGGGGCAGGCCGCGGCGGTCGGGATGGGCCGCCCGCAGCCCCGCGAGCTGTTCGTCCGTCGTGACCAGAAGTGTGGGGGAGAGGCCGGACAGGATCCGCTCCCGTTCGAACGTGGTGAGCCGCGGGTCCAGCGGGATCGGCACGACACCGTCCGCGAGCAGCCCGATCACCACGTCGAGGTAGTCCGGCGACGGCGACACGAGCAGCGCGACCCGGTCGCCTTCGCCCACAGTCGCGGTCATCGGGGAAAGAGTAGGGAACCCGAGCCGGGGTCCGGACATGTACGGGTGTGACACGAGGAGGGGCGGCGGCCATGGCCAGTGACGAGCGCGAGCTCGTGGACGGGCTGCACCACGACGACCCGGGCGCGCTCGCGACGCTGTTCGACCGCTACGCGGACCGGATCTACAACCACTGCTTCCGCCACCTCGCCGACTGGGCCGAGGCCGAGGACGCCACCTCGTCGGTGTTCCTCGAGGTCTGGCGCCACCGGCGCAGGGTGCAGCTGCACGACGGCTCCGCGCTGCCCTGGCTGTACGGCGTCGCGACCAACGTCTGCCGCAACGCGGGCCGGTCGCGGCGCCGATACCTCCGGGCGGTGACGAGCCTGCCCGCGCCGGCGGTCGAGCCCGACCACGCCGAGCGGGTGGCCGACCGGCTCGGCTCCGAAGCCCGGATGCGGGCGGTGCTCGACCAGATCGAGGCCCTGCCACCGCGCGAGCGTGAGGTGCTCGGCCTCATCGCGTGGGCCGGCCTCAGCTACGAGCAGGCCGCGGCCGCGCTCGACCTACCGATCGGCACCGTCCGGTCCCGACTCTCGCGCGCCCGCGCCCGGCTCGCGGACCTCACCGAAGGGAACCACCCATGACCGAGCCCACCCCGCCTCCCGAGCGGCCGCTGTCCGACGACGCCCGGGCCCGGCTCCGCGCCGACCTGCTCGCGCAAGCTCACGAGAGTCGCTCCACGACGCCCCGCTGGCTTGTGCCCGCGGGTGCCGCGGCGGCGGTCGCGCTGGTCGCCGGGCTCGGCTACTGGGCGATCAGCCCGGGTGGGTCCGAGCCGGACGGCCTGCCGGTGACGGGGGGAGGTGGGGCGTCGTCCACCCCGGAGACCGACCCGCCGAGCACCGTGCCCTCCGACGAGGGCACCGCGACGCCGACGCCGGCCGGTCCGAGCGTCCCGGCCAGCGACAGGCCCGGAGGGATCCAGGTCGGCACCCGGTCCTGCGAGGTCGAGCTGGAGCACGTCCTCAAGGGCGCCACGCTCGCCGTCCAGGTCGACGACACCACGTCGTACTGGGTGAAGGGCAACAGGTTCTCGCTCTGCTACGCCGTCGATGGCTCCACCACGGTCACCCGTCCGCTGCCGCTCCAGCCGCAGGAGGATGCGGCGACCTACCGGGTGCTGAGCGTCTACCCGTCCGTGAAGGACGGATACCGCACGGTCCGGGTGGCCGGCGGCGTGGTGCCGACCGGCGCCGAGGAGGTGTTCTCCGTGGACTACACCTTCCCGGACGGCCACACGCAGCCCGCCCAGACGGTGACGGACGATCAAGGCCGCACCTGGTGGTGGATGTCGTACAGCTACGACGACGGTGGCGGCAACGAGCTGAAGAAGCCCGAGATCGAGGTCACCATGTCGCTGTCCGGGGTGCAGAGGCACTACACCCTCGAGTGGGCCCTGGACACCTGCGCCCAGGCCAACCACGGCTGCTGAGCGCTACAGCCCGAGGTCGTCCGCGAGCTGCTCGACGAGGGTGGCGTAGTGGGCCTCGTAGTCGAGGACGCCCTTGAACATGTGGCCGAACAGCTCCAGCGAGATGTCGCCGAACAGCGTCGCCCACGCCATCAGCCCACGGATGGCGTAGGCCTCGGCGATCTCTTCGCCCACGAAGGACCGCGCCGGTGCGATCGAGGCCAGCTCGGCCTCGGTCGCGGCCCGGGTCGACGCGGCGGGGGAGCGGCCGGCCTGCTGGGCCTCGAGGACCAGGGTGAGCAGCGCCCGGGAGACCCTGGTGGCCGAGGCGATCGTGTCCTGCGGGGCGGCGTACCCGGGAACGGGTGAGCCGTAGGTCAGCGCGTACTCGTGCGGGTGCGCCACCGCCCACCCGCGGAGCCCCCCGGCCAAGCCCTTCCAGCGACCACGGAAGTCGTCGCGGGCAGCGCCGGCATCGCCGTCCTCGACCGCCCGGCCCAGGTCGTCGAAGGCCCGGATGAGGAGCGCGGTGAGCAGCGCGTCGCGGCTGGGGAAGTAGCGGTAGACCGCCGACGAGGCCATCTCGAGGTCGCGGGCGATCTGTCGCACCGACAACGCCGCCGGCCCGACCTCGCCCAGCTGGACGCTCGCGCGGTCCAGGATCGCGCGGGTCAGCTCGACGCGGGCCAGGGCGCGGGCGGTGCGGGGTGCGGACGGCATGGTGCCATTCTGGCACGGAACGAGAGCGGTGCATACAAATGTGAGCACCGCTCTTGTTTCTCTGCTGGAGATGCTCTACCGTCGAGAAACGAGAGCGGCGCTCTCGTTATGGACGACAAGACCTGAGGAGAACAAGATGAACGAGCGTCACGTGGTGGTGGGAGCGGGTCCGGTCGGGCTCGCGACGGCCGAGCTGCTGGTCGAGCAGGGCAAGGACGTCGTGCTGGTGAGCCGGTCCGGCACCGGCCCGGACATCGCCGGCCAACATCCAGGTGCCCTGCGGCGTGTGGCGGCCGACGTCGCCGACGCGGGCCGCCTGGCGGAGCTGGCCGAGGGTGCGACCGCGCTCTACAACTGCGTCAACCCGCCCTCCTACACGGTGTGGCCGGAGTTCTGGCCGCCGGTCGCCGCGGCGTTCGTCCGGGCCGCCGAACGGTCCGGTGCCGTGCTGGTCACGGCCGCCGCGCTGTATCCCTACGGCCCCCTCGACCGCCCGATGGTCGAGGGTCTCCCGGACGCCGCGACCACCAAGAAGGCCCTCATCCGGGCCGGGATGTGGGCCGAGGCGAAGCGGCTGCACGAGGCCGGCCGGATCAAGGCCGTCGAGGTGCGCGGCTCCGACTACATGGGACCTCGCGTCTCGACCGCGACGGGCCACATCGCCCGCGTGGCGCCGGCCGCCCTGGACGGCAAGACGGTGCGCGTCTTCGGCAGTCCCGACCAGCCGCACTCGTTCACCGACGTCCGCGACATGGCCCGCGCCCTGGTGCTCGTGGCCGGTGAGCCGTCGGCCTGGGGTCGGGTCTGGCACGCGCCGACCAACCCCGCCAAGACCCAGACCGAGGTGCTGCACGACGTGGCCGCCTCCGTGGGTCGCCGCATCGGCAAGGTGAAGTCGATGCCGCACGTGCTGCTCTCGGTCGGCGGTGCGGTCGTGCCCCTGCTCAGGGAGCTGCGGGAGACCGAGTACCAGTTCGCCGCGCCGTACGTCCTCGACTCCTCGGAGATCGAGCGACGCTTCGGGCTGGCGCCGACGCCGTGGGCCGAGGTCTGCCGGGCCACCGCCGAGAACGCGCTGGCCGGCTAACCGCCCATCACGTCCGCGACGGAGTGCGGGAACTGCGCCGGGCTGAAGTGCACGGCGCCGGCCGGCACCTGCCACGTCACCACCACGACGTCGAACCGCCCCGCCTGCACCGCGGGATCCGCCTCCTTGAGCCGGCGGGCCTCGTCCGGTGGGACCCGCAGGATCGAGAGGCCGCGGAACCTGTCGTGGCCGAGCGGCCCGGCGGCGAGGAGGTGCCCCTGCTCGTGCAGGTTGGCGAGGTGGTCGAGGTGTGCGTCCTGCATCGCGTTCGCCGTCTCCTCGTCCCACTCGGGGGCGTCGTCGCGCAGGACCAGCAAGGACACGGTGAACGAGTCGAACTCCACCCCTGTCAGGCTAGTGCCGTGCGCGTCGGTCTGACAGGTGGCATCGCGTCCGGCAAGAGCACCGTCGCGAGGATCCTCGTGGAGCTCGGTGCGGTGCTCATCGACGGCGACGCGCTGGCCCGGGAGGTGGTGGCGCGGGGTACGCCCGGCCTCGCGCAGGTGGTCGACGAGTTCGGCGAGGGCCTGCTCACCGCCGAGGGAGATCTCGACCGGGCCGCGCTGGGCCGGATCGTGTTCACCGACGAGGCCGCGCGCCGCAGGCTCGAGGCGATCACCCACCCGCTGATCTTCGAGCGGTACGCCGAGCTCGAGGCGGCCGCGCCACCCGACGCCGTCGTCGTCCACGACATCCCGCTCCTCGCGGAGGCAGGACCGGAACGGGCAGCCACCTTCGACGAGGTCATCGTGGTCGACGTGCCCGCCGAGCTGCAGGTGGAGCGGATGATGCGCGACCGCGGCTGGAGCCGGAAGGACGCCGAGTCCCGTATCGCAGCCCAGGCCTCGCGCGAGGACCGGCTGGCCATCGCGACGCACGTCATCGACAACACCGGCTCCCTCGACCAGCTCCGCGCCCAGGTCGAAGAGGTCTACGCCGAGCTCACCGGCCCGTGAACGTCGACGACGTCCGCGCCGCAGTCACGCGGGTGCTCGGCGACCTCGGCGCCGACACTCGCATCGACGTCGACCTGGTCGAGGACGGACTCACGCAGTTTGTCTTTCCTGATGGAGGCACCCACGCGAGCCGGGTGGAGTTCGAGGCCGAGGTCGACCTGCTGGTGGCCGCCGCCGACGTGATCCAGAACGACGTCAACTTCTGGCTGCCCGGCGCCTGGGGAGAGGCGCTGCCACCCTGCCCGGGCCACCCGCACCCGATGAACCCGCGCGTGCTCGACGACGCGGCCTGGTGGACCTGCCCGTCCACCGGCGACCCCGTCGCTGAGATCGGCACGCTGCCGAGTCGGGGTTACTGACGCGCAGTTACCCCGACTCGGCGTCGAAGGAGATGTCGCGGCAGAGCAAGACGAGGGCCCCCGCCAGCTCGTGGCGGAGGCCCTCGTCCCTCGTGGGACCGCTGGGTCTCGGGTCCCAGCAGTCCGGTCAGGTGGCTTGGTCGAGCTAGGCAGCCAGGTCGGGGTCGGCGATGCGGCGCAGCTTCTGCAGCGCCTCGCGCTCGAGCTGGCGGACCCGCTCGGCGGAGATGCCGTGCTTGGCGCCGATGTCGGCCAGCTTGTGCTGGCGGCCGTCGGTGAGGCCGTAGCGCGACCGGATGATGTCTGCCGCGCGGGCGTCGAGGTGCTCGACCAGTGTGTTGAGCCGGTCGCGGGACTCCACGTCGAGGACGGTCAGGTCGGGCCCGGGAGAGGTCTCCATGGCCATCAGGTCGCCCAGCGAGGTGTCGCCGTCCTCGTCGACGGGGGAGTCGAGGCTGACGTGTTCACGGCCCCACGCCATCAGGTCGAGGACGCGGTCGAGCGCCATGCCGAGCTCGACGGCGATCTCCGCGGGGTCGGGGTCGCGGCCCAGCTGGCGCTCGAGGGTCCGGCGGGCGCCGCCGACCTGGTTGAGCTCCTCCACGACGTGCACCGGGAGGCGTACGACGCGGGCCTGCTGCGCGATGCCGCGCGTGATGGCCTGACGGACCCACCACGTGGCGTAGGTCGAGAACTTGTAGCCCTTGGTGTAGTCGAACTTCTCGACCGCCCGGATCAGGCCGGTGTTGCCCTCCTGGATCAGGTCGAGCATCGGCATCTGGGCGCGGCCGTACTTGCGGGCGATGGAGACCACCAGCCGCAGGTTGGCGGTGATGAAGGTGTCGACGGCCTTGCGGCCCTCCTCGGCGAGCCACTCGAGCTCCTCCTCGGAGGCGTTCATGGGCGCGCCACCCTTCTTGCGGCCCACCCGGCCCTCACGGAGCAGGTGCTCGGCCATCAGGCCGGCCTCGATGGTCTTGCTCAGCTCGACCTCGGCCGCAGCGTCGAGGAGGGCATTGCGTGCGATCTCGTCGAGGTAGAGGCCGACGCTGTCGCGTCCCTCGATCTCGCGCGTGGTACCCGTGGTACGAGTCGCCATGGGATCCCCTCCTTAAGTCTGTCGGGCGTCGCAGTCGCCCTACATGGTTGACAACGTCCACGGTGCCCTCAGGATTCCCGAGGTAACGTGGACCCTTCGCTCTCAATGACGTGCGAGGGGCGCCGGTAGTTGCACTGTGAAGGAACTCTCAGGGACTTCTCAGGGCCCCAGGCCCAGTTCCTGAAGGGCTTCCACTCAGGCGTTCGGAGCCGCGGCGCTGCCGGATGGGGCCGGAGCGACGTCCGCGAGCCCCATCCGGTCGAGGAGCCACGCGAGCGCGAAGGCGCGGTCGTGCCACGACTTGTACCTCCCGGAGACACCGCCGTGGCCGGCCGACATCTCGGTCCGAAGCAGCATGTCGGTGCCGTTGACCGCGGTCGCGCGCAGCCGCGCGATCCACTTGGCGGGCTCGACGTAGAGCACCCGGGTGTCGTTGAGCGAGGTCTCCGCCAGGATCGGCGGGTACGTCGTGGCGGTGACGTTGTCGTAGGGCGCGTACGACGCGATGTAGTCGAAGAGCTCCGGGTCCGCCTCCGGGTTGCCCCACTCGTCGTACTCCGTCACCGTCAGGGGGAGCGTGGCGTCGAGCATCGTGGTGAGGATGTCGACGAACGGCACCCCGGCCAGGATGCCGCCGAACAGCTCCGGAGCCTGGTTGGCCGCGGCGCCCACCAGCAGGCCGCCTGCGCTCGCACCCTCGGCCATCAGGGTCTGCGGCGTGGTCCAGCCGGTCTCGACGAGGTGCCGGCCGCAGGCGACGAAGTCGGAGAAGGTGTTCTGCTTGGTGAGCAGCTTCCCCTCGTCGTACCAGCGGCGGCCCATCTCGCCTCCGCCTCGGACGTGCGCGATCGCGAAGGCCGCGCCGCGATCGAGCAGGGAGAGCCGGGCCACCGAGAAGTACGGGTCGAACGACGTCTCGTAGGCGCCGTACCCGTAGAGCAGGGTCGGCACCGGTCGGGAACCGCCGCCTGCGTCCTCACGGGCCCCGCGGCGGCAGACGATCGAGATGGGCACCCGCTCGCCGTCGTCGGCGGTGGCCCAGAGCCGGTGCTCCTCGTAGTCGTCGGGGTCATAGCCACCCAGCACGGGTGCCCGGCGCAGCAGCGTCAGCTCGCGGGTGCGGACGTCGTAGTCGTAGACCGACGACGGCACCGCCATGGTCGTGTAGCCGAGCCGGACCGTGGGCTGGGCGAAGCTCGGGTTGCCGCCCGACCCGATGGTGTAGATCTCGTGGTCGAACTCGACGAGGTAGTCCTCGCCCACGGCCGGCCCGTCCGTGCCGGCGCCGAGCTCGATGATGCGGAGCTGGGTCAGCCCCTCGCTGCGCTGGTGCACCACCAGGTGCCCCGCGAACGCGTCGACGTCCTCGAGACGGACCGCCGGGTCGTGCGCGACGAGTGGTGCCCAGTCGTCGGGCTCGGTGGGTGCCACCGGCGCGGTGCCGATCTCGAAGTTCGAGCCGTTGCCGTTGTGCAGGACGAGGAAGACGTCCTCACCACCGATCACCGCGTGGTCGAGGGAGTACTCCAGCCCTTCCCGGCGCGGGCTGAAGACCCGGAAGCCCGCGTCCGGGTCGCGGGAGTCGAGGAAGCGGTACTCCGAGGTGATCTTGGACCCGGCCGCGATGATGACGAACCGGTCGCTGCGGCTGCGGCCCACGCCCACGAAGAACCGGCTGTCCTCCTCGTGGTGGAGGAGCACGTCGTCGGCCTGCGCGGTGCCGAGCGTGTGTCGCCAGATCTTGTCGGAGCGCCACGAGTCGTCGACGGTCGTGTAGTAGAGGTGCTCGCCCGACGGGTCCCACGTGGCGCCCCCGATGACTCCGACGATCTCGTCGGGGCGGTGCTCGCGCGTGGAGAGGTCGAGGACGCGGATGGTGTAGCGCTCGTCGCCGACGACGTCGGTCGAGTAGGCGAGAAGAGTGCTGTCGGGGCTGATGCTCGACCCGCCGAGGGAGAAGAACTCGTGGCCGTCCGCGAGCGCGTCGAGGTCGAGCAGCAGCTCCTCGCCGGGCAGCGCCGGCTGGTCGGGTGCACTGTGCTCGGCCGGCCGCGGCGGCGACCAGTCGTCGGGATCGGAGACCGGGACGCGGCAGCTGGCGCCGTACTCCTTGCCCTCGAACGAGCGGCCGTAGTACCAGTGGCCGCGGTTGCGGGTCGGCACCGAGAGGTCGGTCTCGCGGGTTCGGGCCTTGATCTCGTCGAAGATCGACTGGCGGAGCCCGGCCAGGTGCGCCGTCTGCTCCTGGGTGTAGCTGTTCTCGGCCTCGAGGTACGCCGTGACCTCGGGCGAGCCCTTGTCGCGCAGCCAGTCGTAGTCGTCGACCCGGACACGGCCGTGGTGCTCGGTGGAGACGGGGCGGCGCTGTGCCACGGGTGGGGGAGCGACCGGCGGGGGAGCAGCCGCGAGATCAGAGGTGTCCTGCACAGGTCGGAACCTACTTCGGCGCCCTCACGGGCGGTCGTGGCGGGGTCGAGCCGGGGGTCGCCAGTCGTCCACAGGAAGTGGATTCCCATGTGGAGAAGCCGCGGAATCTGTGGAGCCGAGCCGTCGTCCTGTGGAGCAATCTGTGGGACCAGAGGAATGTCGAACTTTCTTCCGCGAACCCCTTGCGCACCTCTTCGGGCAGGGCATAGAACTCTCCCACCGATCAACCAGCGGCTCCGGCCGCAAGGTTGGAAGAGCTGGGGGATCGGGGATCAGGCAGGAGCGAAGATCCGTACCACGAGGCAACTCGCGGCGTCGGCCCGGTGACGGGGACGGCGGGGTCGGAGAGCCGGCAAGGTCGAGGGGGGCGTCACCCAGCCTCCTCACCCGAGGGCCTCTTGGTGCTCATACCATCGAGAGGCCCTCACCCCCCAGCTTCCGCTTCGAGTCCGGCCCTGCCGGAGTCGGAGCGGGGCCCGAGATGCGGCCGGCTTGCCGGAAGCGGATCGGGATCCAGGTCGCCACCGGTTCGCCGGCGGCGGCATGGGACCCGGGGTCATCGAAGGCTTCGGCCGGAGATGTCCCGGATCCGGACCACAGCCGGCTTGCCGGAGGCGGACCGGGCACCCGAACAGCAAGGAAGTCTCCACCCTGCGGGGCAACTCGCAGCGTCGGCCCGATGACGGGGGCGGCGGGAGACCGAGGAGCTGGTCGGACGAGGTGGGCGTCATCACCACCTCGACCCGAGGGCTTCTTGGTGCTCATACCACCACGTGACCTTCAAAACTCTGGTCGACCACCGGCTTGCCGGTGGAAGACCGGGGCCGGACAGGTTCGAAGATCCACACCACGAGGCAACTCGCGGCGTCGGCCCGGTGACGGGGACGGCGGGGTCGGCAGGCCGGTTCGGTCGAGGTGGGCGTCACCACTTCCGCCTCAACTCCGAGGGCCCTCTTTGATGCTCATACCATCAAAGAGGGCCCTCACCCCTTTGACCGGGTGATCGGTCGATCTCTCCCGTGGGGCCGTCGCGTCACGACCGCCACACTGGGTCCGTGGACCTCGTCGATCTCCGTCCGGTCGGTGCCGGCGCCGTGCTCGCCGAGGTCGCGGACAGCGCGGCGGCCCGGTCGCTCGCGGCCTACGCCCGAGCCGCGAGGGTGGCTGCCGACGAGGTGGTCCCGGGAGCCCGGACGGTGCTGTTCGACGGCGTGGCCGACATGGACGCCCTGGGCCGACTGGTGGCCGGCTGGAAGCCGGAGGTCGCGGGAGAGCCCGGCGCCCTCGTGGAGGTGCCCGTCGTCTACGACGGCGCCGACCTCGAGGACGTCGCCGCCCGGTGGGACACCGACGTCGACGGCGTGGTCGCGCGCCACGGCGAGATCGAGTTCGCCTCGGCGTTCTGCGGGTTCGCGCCGGGGTTCGCCTACCTCGCGGGGCTCCCCGAGACGTACGCCGTGCCGCGGCTCGACAGCCCACGGAGCCGGGTCCCCGCCGGCTCGGTCGGGCTCGCGGGGTCGTGGTGCGGTGTCTACCCGTCGGAGTCGCCCGGTGGCTGGCGGCTGCTGGGCCACACCGACCTGACCCTCTGGGATGCCGGGCGCGGCGAGCCGGCCCTGCTCGCGCCCGGCACGCGAGTCAGGTTCGTGCCGGCATGATCACCGTCCGGCGCGCAGGCGCCCTGACCACGGTCCAGGACCGCGGCCGGGCCGGGCTCGCGCACCTCGGCGTGCCCCGGGCCGGTCCTCTGGACCGCCCGGCCGCGGCGCTGGCCAACCGGCTGGTCGGCAACGGTCCCGACGACGCCCTGCTCGAGGTGACGTGGGGCGGGCTCGAGCTGACCTCCGACGTCGGCGTCTGGGTGGCGGTGACGGGCGCACCGGCGCCGGTCGAGGTCGACGGCATCGGACGCGGACGGGACAGGGCCGAGTGGCTGCCCGCCGGCGACCTGCTCCGGCTCGGGATGCCGACCGCGGGCGTGCGGTCCTACCTCGCGGTCGCCGGTGGGCTGGCCGTCACTCCCGTGCTCGGGTCACGCTCGACCGACACCCTGGCCTGGGTGGGGCCGCCGCGCGTCGCGGACGGCACCACCCTTCGCGTCGGCACCCCCGCGGGCCCGCCGGCGCCGCTGGACACGCCGAGACCGCCACAGCGAGGCCCCCTGCGGATCACCCGCGGACCGCGGGCGGACTGGTTCGACGCCGGCGCGCTCGACCTGCTGTGCGCGTCGGCGTACGTCGTGGGGCAGGCGTCCAACCGGGTCGGGCTCCGGCTCGAGGGCGGGGCGCCCGGGCGGGTGCGCGACGACGAGCTGCCGAGCGAGGGCATGGTGCTGGGCGCCGTCCAGGTACCTCCGGACGGAGGGCCCGTGGTGCTCCTCGCCGACCACCCGCCGACGGGCGGCTACCCGGTGCTCGCGGTCGTGCACCCCGACGACCTGTGGCAGTGCGGGCAGGCCCGGCCGGGGGAGCGGCTGCGGTTCGTCAGAAGCGCTTGACGAACTCGGTGGCGACCTCGATGGGCGCGAACCCCATCCGCTCGTTGATCGCGACCATGTAGCCGTTGGTCTCGGCGTTCTGGGTGGTGACCAGCGTGAGGTCGGCGCGCGAGGCCTGCGCGGCGCGGAGGTTGACCGCCTTCGTGGCCAGGCCCAGCGCGTGGCCCCGGTGCTCGCGGTGCACGAAGGTGCCCCACTGGAACACCGTGGTGTTGGTGGACGCGACGGGCACCGCGAGGGTCGACTGGGCGACGACGAGGCGATCGGGGGTGAGCGCCAGGGTCTCGTAGCGAGCGCGGCCCATCGCCGTCACGGTGGCGATGTTCTCGGCGTACCGCTCCGGCGTCATCACCTCCTCGTCGAAGTCCACGGCGCCTGTCGGCGCGTCGACGGCGAGCTGACCCAGCAGCGTGCAGAGCGGCTCGACGAGGTCGTCGGGCACGGCGCCGACGAAGGTCTCGATCGTGTAGCCCTCGTGGCGTGGCGCGGCCTCGTCGATCCAGCCCTGGATCTTGTCGTCCGGCACCGGCAGGGCCAGGTGCCGGACCACCTCGTAGTTGGACAGCCCATAGCCACAGGCCTCGGCGAACTGCCGGTAGCCGTGCGTCTCGCGCTGGTCGAAGGGCAGCTTCGAGTCGGTCAGCACCAGGGAACGGCCGTCGGCCTTGGCGACCTGCTCGATGCGGTCGAGCACGGCCCGCCCCACCCCCCGGCGCCGGTCCGTCACGTCGACGTCGAGGAAGAAGAACGCCTTGTCGACGTTGTCGAGGAGGAAGGACCACAGCACCGCGCAGGCGATCATGCGGTCGCCGTCGTAGGCCGCGAACAGCTGCTGCCTCTCGCCGCTGTCCTCGGACCGGAACCCGCCGATGAACTCCTCCCAGGTCCAGAACGGTGCGTCCTCGCGGCCGAGCAGCTCGGCGCGCCGGGAGACGTCGTAGAAGTCGCGCATCACCGAGTCGTCGGCGAGGGCGGCGGCGTCGAGCTCCACAATGTCCACGACCGACGACGGTATGCCGGTGGTCCCGCGGACCGCGATGCATTTACCTCGGCGTCACAACACGACAACCGATCGGACGGACGTTCCGTATGAGGGGCATGGACGACAACGGCGACCTGGCCGTGCTCCCGGAGCTGATCGAGCGGAGCTTCGGGGCCGGACCGGACGGGCTGCCCGGCCCGGCGGTGCGGCTTGCCCAAGGACGGCGGGCGCTGCGGCGCCAGCGACGGATCAGGATCGCTGGTGCCTCGGTGGCCGTGGTCGCTGCCGTGGGGGCGGGGGTGGCGCTGTCCGGGGTCGGCGGTGAGCACGGCGCCGACGGACCCACGCCCCCGCTGGCGACATCGGGGACGAGCCCGAAGGCGACTCCCCGGCCCTCGGCAGACGGGCAGGCGGCCCTGGACCGGCTGGCGGAGAAGGCACGTCGGCAGGAGCACCGCATGGAGCAGCGGCAGGTCTCCGCGGCGTTCCCGGTGGCCTACGGACAGGATGCGCAGGTGATCGTGAAGGACGGCTGGCGGATCACCCGGACGGCCGAGGAGCCGATCGGCCTCCAGGCGCCCGAGGCCTCGCTCGGAGTGGTCGCGACCGACGGGCGGCACACGCGCTGGCTGTTGCTCACGCACGAGCACGCGGAGGACGGGCAGGGGAACCCGCTCCCCGACGCGTTCAGCGACTCGGCCAGCGCGGACGACCCGGGCAAGGGATACGGCCGCTTCGAGGACTGGCTGGCCAGCATGGTGGAGCTCCAGGGAGGCGCCAGGACTCCACCCCTGGTCACCGTCGACGCTGGGGACCGGCTGCAGCCCGGGCCTGACGCGGTCGTCGTGGAGAGCCGGCCCGCCCCGGTCATCGAGGGCTACACGTCCGACGGCGACCGGCTGGTCGAGGTGCGCCGCGACGGCAGGACGTGGTTCGTGGTCGTGCGCGGGCACGGTGCGGATGCCGAGGTCATCCCGGTGGACGCCGAGGTGCTGTCCGAGCCGACGTTCGCGGCGTTCGTGGACCACCTGACGGCGCAGGCCGGCTCCGGCGAGGGGGTGCGGTGAGCCGAGCCGCGGACGACCGGGACGCGGCGTACGTCGACTACGTCGCTGCCCGCCAGGCCCACCTGCGCCGGATCGCCTACGCGGTCTGCGGCGACTGGCACCGCGCCGACGACCTCCTCCAGACCGCGCTGACCAAGCTCTACCTCGCCTGGCCCCGGCTGCGCACGGACATCGAGCCGGACGCCTACGTGCGGCGCATCATCGTGCGCGCGCACATCGACGAGGGGCGACGACCGTGGCGCCGCGAGCGGTCCGGGCTCGAGGGGCACGACGGCGCCGTGGCGGGAGGCCTGCCGGTCGAGGAGCGCTCCGCGCTGTTCGAGGCGCTGCAGGGGCTGCCCGAGATGCAGCGCAAGACCGTGGTGCTGCGCCACTGGCTCGGCCTGTCGGTGGAGGAGACGGCTGCCGAGCTGGGGATCAGCACCGGCACCGTGAAGAGCCACTCCTCGCGAGGGCTGGCGGCCCTCCAGCGCGTGCTGGCCGCGCGCGGAACCTGACGTCAGGCGCCGGCGCCAGGCTGGACCTCCGACCGCCACGGCCGCAGGGCGGGGTCGTCGACGGCGTAGGAGCGCACCGGGCCGGCGGGGGTGTCGGCGGTCTCGAACCGGACCGTCACCACACCGCGGCCCGAGCCCCACACCCAGCCGCGGCCCAGCTCGTCGTGCACGACGTCCATGCCGGGTGACCAGCCCGGCCGGTCCCGGGCGCGGGTGACCTCCACCGGGGGCACCTCCGGTTCGTCGTCCTGGTCGGTGTCGCCGAAGAGGTCCTCCTGGATCCAGTCGGCGAGTCCGGAGACGCCGACCCCGAGCAGGCGGACCCCGCCCGACGTGTCGAGATCGGTGAGCAGCCCGCGCGCGAGCCGGGCCACCACGGCCCCGCTGTCCGTGGGTGAGGGCAGGGTGGTCGAGCGGTTGAGGGTGGTGAAGTCGTGCAGCCGCACCTTGATGGTCACGGTGCGCCCGGAGAGTCCGTGCTTGCGCAGGCGGGTCGCGACCTCGGCCGCCTGCCGGGTGAGCAGGTGCTCCATGAGCGAGCGGTCGGTCAGGTCGGTGTCGTAGGTGCCCTCGGAGCTGACCGACTTCGTCTCCCGGTCCGGCTCGACCGGCCGGTCGTC
Source organism: uncultured Actinomycetota bacterium (assembly GCA_963830145.1). Classification (GTDB taxonomy): domain Bacteria; phylum Actinomycetota; class Actinomycetes; order Propionibacteriales; family Nocardioidaceae; genus Nocardioides. The sequence continues at coordinate 193,202 of CAWHLI010000029.1, read as the reverse complement.
GTCCGCGCGAGCCAGGGAGTAGAGACCCGCACCGTGGGCCTTGCCGACCAGCCGCACGAGCTCTTCGAGGCTGACCGACTCGAGCTCGGAGACCGTGTGGATCCCCGCGCGGCGCAGCCGTTCGGCGGTGGCCGGCCCCACGCCCGGGATGACGGTGACGTTCATCGGGCGGAGCAGCTCCTGCTCGGTGCCGGGTGCCACGACGACGAGCCCGTCCGGCTTGTCGAGGTCGCTGGCCACCTTGGCGATGAACTTCGAGCTCCCGATCCCGACCGACGCCGTGAGCCCGCCGGTGGCCTCGGCCACGCCGGCCCGGAGCTCCTCGGCGAACGCCGACACGGTCGGCACCTCGAGATCGTCGAGCTCCGCGGCCTCGAGGTCGACGAAGGCCTCGTCCATGCTCAGCGGCTCGACCAGGGGTGAGACCGCGCGCAGCAGCCCCATCACGATCGCGCTGGCGTCGCGGTAGGCGTCGAACCGGCCGGTGAGGAACGCCGCGTGGGGGCACCGAGCCCGAGCCTCGCGGGTCGACATCGCGGACCGGACGCCGTACTTGCGGGCCTCGTAGGACGCCGTGGCCACGACTCCGCGCCCGCCGACGCCACCGACCACGACCGGCTTCCCGCGCAGCGAGGGCTTGTCACGCTGCTCCACCGCGGCGAAGAAGGCGTCCAGGTCCAGGTGGAGGACCGAGGCATGGGCGCGCACGGCGGCAACGTACCTCCCGCCACCGACGCCGCAGGGCGCGATCCGTCCACTTTCCGTCCACAGCCGCCCCGCCGCCGCCCGTCATCCACAGGGAGCTCTCTTCCCCCACCCCACCGTCGGTACCGCTGGGAAACGTCGAACCCATGACGAGCCCCACCAGCCCGGCGCACAGCGCCCACCAGTTCACCGCCCGCACGCCCGAGGACATCCTGGCCATCGCGCCGGTCGTCCTGGGTTTCGAGCCCTGCGAGTCGGTGGTGATGCTCACCTTCGGCGGCGCCGAGACCTTCCACGCGCGCGTCGACCTGCCTCCGCCGTCCGGGGTCGACGAGGCCGTCGAGCTGCTGCTCGAGCCGGCGCTCCAGCACGGCGTGGCGAGCGTCGTGTTCGTGGTCTACGCCGACGACGGCCCCTCCACCCGGCAGGTCGTGCGCAGGCTGTGCCGCGCCTTCGGCCGGGCCGGCATCCTCATCGCCGAGGTGCTGCGCGCCCACGACGGTCGGTGGTTCGCGCCCGGCCGCCCCGGGGCGCCCGCGGCCGGAGTGCCCTACGACGTCGGCGCACATCTCTTCCGCGCCCAGGCGGTGGCCGAGGGGATCGTGGTGCACGGCTCGAGAGCCGAGCTGGAGGCGGGGCTGCGGCCCAGCCCCGACGCGGTCGACGAGGTGATGCGCGCGGTGCGCCGGGCGCTGCCGAGCCCACCGGGGGAGATCGCCGACCTGGTCGACCTCCGCCTCGACGCCGGCCGGTTCACGCCCGTCGAGCTGGCCCGGGTGCTGCTCGGCCTGCTCGACGTCAAGGGTCGCGACGCGGCCTGGGCCGCCATCTCGCGCGGTCTCGCCGAGCGACATGTCCGGCTCTGGACCGACGCGGTCCAGCGGGCCCCCGACGACCTGGTCGCGGCACCGGCCGCGGTGCTGGGGCTGGCGGCCTGGCTCTCGGGCAACGGCGCGCTGGCCTGGTGCGCCGTCGACCGCTGCCGGGCCGTCGACCCCGACAACACGCTCGCCGGACTGGTGGCCGACATGCTCACCCACGCGGTGCCGCCCTCGGCCTGGGCCAGCGCGGCGTCGTGAGCGCCCATTCGCCATCCACTCGCGACCCGCGGCCGTGGGTACCTCCCGCCCATGGACACCCGGACCGTCGGCGTCGAGGAGGAGCTGCTGGTCGTCGACCTGGCGACGAGGGCCGTGACCTCGCGCGCGCCCGAGGTGCTGAGGGCCCACGTCGACCGCCATGGAGCCGACGCCGGGCTCGGGCAGGAGCTGTTCCGTCATCAGCTCGAGACCCGTACCCAGCCTGCGCTCGCCGTCGACGACGTGGTCGCGCAGGTGGTCGAAGGCCGCCGCCGAGCGGTCGAGGCCGCCGCCTCGTGCGAGCTCTCGGTGGCCGCCTGCGCGACCATTCCGAGGGGGGTCGACGCCCCTGAGGTGACCGCGGACGACCGCTACCGCGACATGGTGGAGACCTACGGCGCCGTGGCAGAGCTCGGCAGCACCTGTGGGATGCACGTGCACGTGGCCGTCGAGTCCGACGAGGAGGGGGTCGGGTGCCTCGACCGGATCGCCCCGTGGCTGCCGGTGCTGCTCGCGGTCAGCGCCAACTCGCCCTACGCGCACGGAGCCGACACCGGCTACGCGTCGTGGCGGACGCAGCAGTGGTCGACGTGGCCGAGCGCCGGGCCGACCCAGGCGTTCGGGTCGGTGGCCGGCTACCGCCGTACCTGCGAGCGGATGCTGGCCAGCGGCGCTGCGCGCGACCCAGGGATGCTCTACTTCGACGCCCGCCTCTCGACCGGTCAGCCGACGCTGGAGGTGCGCATCCTCGACGTGGTCACCGAGGTCGAAGACATCGGGCTGCTCGTGGCCCTGGTGCGCGGGCTCGTGGAGACCGCCTCGGCAGAGTCGAGCGCGGGCGCCGCTGCGCCGGGCTGGCGCGCCGAGGAGCTGCGTGCCGCCCGCTGGCGGGCGGCGCGCCACGGCCTGGCCGACGAGCTGGTCGACCCGGTGGACCATGTGCTGCGACCGGCTCGCGAGGTGCTCACCGCACTGGTCGACCACGTCGGCGAGCGGCTCGAGGCAGCCGGGGACACCGACCGGGTGGCCGGTGGCGTGGAGCGGGTGCTGGGCGGCACCGGCGCGAGCCGGCAGCGTGCGGCCTACGAGCGCACCGGCTCGATCGAAGGGGTGGTCGACGACGTCGTCGCCCGCACTGTGGACTCGCGCCCCTCCCCACAGGCGTCCTGAGGACCTAGGGTCCCGACATGGGCGAAGAGGTGGAGGCACAGGAGTTCTCCCGGGCCGACCGGACCCGCTACCGCGAGAAGGTGAGGCGCTGCCTCGACGTGTTCGCGCGGATGTTGCGCGAGGCCAGGTTCGACACCGACGACCCGATGACCGGGCTCGAGGTCGAGCTCAACCTCGTCGACGAGCTCGGCGACCCGGCGCTGAAGAGCACCGAGGCGCTCGCGGCCATCGCCGACCCGGCCTTCCAGACCGAGCTCGGCCTGTTCAACATCGAGATCAACGTCCCGCCCGCCAAGCTGCGCGAGGGAGGCCTCGAGAAGTTCGAGGAGTCCTTGCGCCGCGACCTCAACGGCGCCGAGGAGAAGTCGGCCGAGGTCGGCGCCCACATGGTGATGATCGGCATCCTGCCGACGCTGGACGCCGACCACATGACGGTCGACAGCATCAGCCCCAACCCTCGCTACAAGCTGCTCGGCGAGCAGATCCTCGCCGCCCGGGGCGAGGACATCTCGATCCAGATCGCCGGCATCGGCAACGTCGAGAAGCTCGACACGTCGACCGACTCGATCGTGCCCGAGGCGGCCTGCACGAGCACCCAGTTCCACGTGCAGACCTCGCCCGACAGCTTCGCCGAGTACTGGAACGCCTCCCAGGTGATCTGTGCGATCCAGCTCGCCCTGGGCGCCAACGCGCCCTACCTCCTGGGCAAGGAGCTGTGGCGCGAGACCCGGATCCCGCTGTTCGAGCAGTCGACCGACACCCGCGCCGAGGAGCTCAAGGCGCAGGGCGTGCGACCGCGGGTGTGGTTCGGCGAGCGCTGGATCAACTCGGTCTTCGACCTGTTCGAGGAGAACGTCCGCTACTTCCCGGCCCTGCTCCCCATCACCGAGGAGGAGGACCCGCTGGCCGTGCTCGAGGACGGCGGCGTGCCGAAGCTCTCCGAGCTCAGGCTGCACAACGGGACCATCTACCGCTGGAACAGACCCGTCTACGACATCGCCGGGGGAGTGCCGCACCTGCGTGTCGAGAACCGGGTCCTCGCCGCCGGACCGACGGTCGTCGACACGGTCGCCAACGCGGCGTTCTACTTCGGCCTGGTCCGGGCCCTCGCCGAGAGCGAGCGCCCGCTGTGGTCGCAGATGTCGTTCAGCGCCGCCGAGGAGAACTTCCACGTGGCGGCCCAGCACGGCATCGACGCGCAGGTCTACTGGCCGGGCGTCGGGCAGGTGCGCGCCACCGAGCTGACGCTGCGCAGGCTGCTGCCCCTGGCCCACGAGGGACTGGCCTCGTGGGGGGTGGACAGCGCCACCAGCGAGCGGCTGCTCGGGATCATCGAGCAGCGCTGCCTGCTCGGCACCAACGGCGCCGAGTGGTTCGTCAACCGGATGCACGGGCGCTCCGACATGGAGCGGTTCGACGCGCTGCGGGCGACGCTCCTGGAGTACCGCGAGCTCATGCACACCAACGAGCCTGTCCACACCTGGGACTAAGCGTCGGGCCTGGGCCGGACCCGGGCCCAGGTGCGCGACAGGCCGCTGCGCGGGTCGCGCCAGCCACGGCGGCCGACGACGACGAACGACAGCGGCTGCTCCGCCTCTGCGTACGCCGCGCGGGCGGCGGCCAGCCACTGGGCGTCGACGTCCTGCAGCTCGAGCCCTCCGCTGCGGGTGAGCCACACGTGCGGGCCGGTGGCGCCGGCGCGCACCCGGAGCGCGGCCACGACGTCCGTGCGCAGCCCGGGGTCGGCGGGCTCGGCCGCGTCGACGGTCAGAGAGGCGACGCAGCCGCCCGGGACACCGACGTGCAGGACCGCTGGGAAGACGCGGCGCCGTTCGCCGGCCGCGTGGTCGAGGACCGCCCGCCGCAGCAGCGCCTGCGTCTGCAACGCCAGCGGTTCGCTCAGCCCCTCCACCTCCGTGGTCTCCCCGCGACCGGGCCGGTCCACGCACGCTCTCCACAGGTCCTGGCCGGCAGGACACGCTGCGGCGCACCCGGTAGCGTGCCGGACGGTGCCCGTGGGTACCCGGACGTGCAGGAGGGGTGATTCCATGCCGACGGTCGTACTGGGCTACGTGCCCAAGCCCGAGGGCGAGGCCGCGCTGGCCGCGTCGATCTCCGAGGCTCGGCTCCGCGAGGCCGACCTGGTCGTCGTCAACGCCCATCGCCCCCACCACGGCGACGACGGGAGCGACGCGCGACTCCGGGCCGAGCTCGACGACGTCCGCGCCCGCGTCGAGGCGGAGGGGCTGGTCGTCGACGTCCGCCACCCCGAGTCCGGGCTCGAGGCCTCCGAGGACCTCCTCGCCATCGCCGAGGAGGTGAAGGCCGAGCTGGTCGTCATCGGCCTGCGCCGCCGCACTCCCGTCGGCAAGCTGATCCTGGGCAGCAACGCCCAGCGCATCCTTCTCGACGCCCACTGCCCCGTCCTGGCGGTCAAGTCCGACTGACCGGCAGCCGGCCGATGAGTCCTTGCCCAGCGATGGGTCAAGATGGCCACCATGGCCATCCACATCACCGGTGACGCCGACGCCGACCAGGTGCTCACCGACAGCCCGTTCGCGCTGCTCGTCGGGATGATGCTCGACCAGCAGTATCCGATGGAGCACGCCTTCCGCGGGCCGCACAAGGTGCTGACCCGGTTCGGCTCGATCGAGCCGGGCGCCATCGCGGCGGCCGACCCCGAGGAGTTCGCCACGATGGCGACGACACCGCCGGCGATCCATCGCTACGGCGGGTCGATGGCCGCGCGTCTGCAGGCCCTGGCCACGCTGGTCGAGACGGAGTACGGCGGTGATGCCTCGCGCATCTGGACCGAGGCGACCACGGGCCAGGAGCTGATCGCCCGCGTGCAGGCGCTGCCGGGGTTCGGGAAGCAGAAGGCACAGATCTTCGTGGCATTGCTGGCCAAGCAGCTCGGCGTCCGCCCGGACGGCTGGGAGCAGGTGGTCGGTGCCTACGCCGAGGACGGCCACCGCTCGGTGGCCGACGTCACCGACCCGGACTCGCTGCAGAAGGTGCGCGACTTCAAGAAGGCCAAGAAGGCCGAGGCGAAGGCGCAGTCCGGGGCGGGAAGCTAGGTGCGCGCGACTCTGCTCCTGGCCGACTACGCCGTGGTCGCCGACGGGAAGCTCTACATCAGCGGCGGTGGGTGGAGCGTCACCACCGCCGGGGCGCCCTCGGCCATCGCGATCAAGCTGGACGTGCCGTGGGACCGCGCCAACGCGAAGCTGCACCTGCGGCTGCGCCTGATCGGCCAGGACGGCGAGCCGGTCACCCTCCCGGGGAACGACGGACCGCAGCCCGTCGAGATCACCGGCGACGTCGAGGTGGGCCGGCCGACCGGTGTGGTGCCGGGTGCTGACCTCGACTTTCCCCTGGCCTTCCAGATCGGTCCGCTTCCGCTCCACCCCGGCCAGCGCTACGAGTGGGTGCTCGACATCGACGGCGTCACCCAGCGCGACTGGCACCTCACGTTCAGCACCCGCGCCGCTCCGCCCGGGCAGGCGACGTACGTCGTGGATCCCTGACGGTCCGCGCACGCTCGCGCGACACGTTCGTCCACCGGCAAGGCCGATGCGGGAACCCCTTGGCCTGCGTGGCAGAATGAACATCGCGGCTCTTGACGACAGCGGGTCGTGCCGCGCCCAAAGCCAGATCCTCGGCCCCGCTCCAGAGCTGTGCCCCAGTCATCGATTGAAGAGGTGTTCGTGTCTTCCTCGAACGCGCGCAAGGTCCCTGAGCACGTGCTCACCCACCCCGCCGTCGTCGCCCTGGTCGACCAGGGCGCGAGGGGGAGCCTCAGTCCCGAGGACGTACGCCGGGCGAGCGAGGTGGCCCAGGTCGAGCCGCAGCACCTCAAGGGGCTCCTCGAGCACCTGAGCGGCCTCGGCATCTCGGTCCACTTCGACGTGACGGGGGCCCGCGTGGCTGCCGCGACGACCACGAAGAAGACCGCGACCGCCACGACGAAGAAGGCAGCGGCCAAGCCGGCCGCCGCGCAGGGCGCGACCAAGACCGCGTCCGCGAAGAAGGCCGCACCCGCGCCGGCCAAGAAGGCCGCGCCCGCGAAGAAGGGTGCCGCCGCGACCGAGGCCCCGGCCGCGGACGCCGCGGTGAAGGTCGTCGTCGGTCCCGACGGGAAGAAGATCCTCCCCGACCTCCCGGACGAGCAGTTCGAGAAGGACGTCAAGGTCGACCCCACGATCGAGGAGGACGAGAAGGAGGCCTCGGCCACCTTCGTCGTCTCCGACGCCGACGACACCGGTGAGCCCGAGCAGCAGGTCATGGTCGCCGGCGCGACCGCCGACCCGGTGAAGGACTACCTCAAGCAGATCGGCAAGGTGCCGCTCCTCAACGCCGAGATGGAGGTCGAGCTCGCCAAGCGGATCGAGGCCGGCCTGTTCTCTGAGGAGAAGCTCGCCAAGGGCGGCAAGATCAGCGCCAAGCTGCTCGAGGAGCTCGAGTGGATCGCCGAGGACGGTCGCCGCGCCAAGAACCACCTCCTCGAGGCCAACCTCCGGCTCGTGGTCTCGCTGGCCAAGCGCTACACCGGCCGCGGCATGCTCTTCCTCGACCTGATCCAGGAGGGCAACCTCGGTCTGATCCGGGCGGTCGAGAAGTTCGACTACACCAAGGGCTACAAGTTCTCGACCTACGCCACGTGGTGGATCCGTCAGGCGATCACCCGCGCGATGGCCGACCAGGCCCGCACCATCCGGATCCCGGTGCACATGGTCGAGGTCATCAACAAGCTCGCACGCGTCCAGCGCCAGATGCTCCAGGACCTCGGCCGCGAGCCGACGCCGGAGGAGCTGGCCAAGGAGCTCGACATGACGCCCGAGAAGGTCATCGAGGTCCAGAAGTACGGCCGCGAGCCCATCTCGCTGCACACCCCGCTCGGCGAGGACGGCGACTCCGAGTTCGGCGACCTGATCGAGGACTCCGAGGCGATCGTCCCGGCCGACGCCGTGAGCTTCACGCTCCTCCAGGAGCAGCTCCACGCCGTCCTCGACACGCTCTCCGAGCGCGAGGCGGGCGTGGTCAGCATGCGGTTCGGCCTCACCGACGGCCAGCCCAAGACCCTCGACGAGATCGGCAAGGTCTACGGCGTCACGCGCGAGCGGATCCGCCAGATCGAGTCGAAGACCATGTCCAAGCTCCGCCACCCGAGCCGCTCGCAGGTCCTGCGCGACTACCTCGACTGAGGCAGCTGAGACGCGGTCGTGCGGAACGACCCGATGCTGACGGCCTTGGCAGCTCGGGTCACTGATACTGGTGAAGCCCTCCTGCCTTTGCGGTGTGCGCTCGTCCGATCGGCAATCATGGACACTGCGCCCCTCTCGCTATCCCCGTGGCGGGAGGGGCGTTCTGACAGCGCGGTAGCGGTGGTGGAGCTCCTGGGTGCGGCTCCGCAGGTCGACGGAGCGTCGGACGGGACTCGCGCCAACATCGGCGACAAGGGGCTCGGCGAGGCGACGCCCTACCAGATCAGCGTGTCCGGCCGGCTGCGGATCCGGCTGAACTTCCTGATGGTCACGGGCACGGGCTACGGCACCCCGGCCTACGGTGCGCCCCAGGCGCTCTGCCTCGCCAGCCCGTTCTGAGACACCCGACCGCGGACCCTCACGAGCACCCTTCCCTGCGGGGGAGGGTGCTCGTCGTCCCCGACCGAGGACCACAGGCGGGGTCGGCCGGGTCGCTGTCGTAGTACTCCCGGGCGGCCCGCGCGGAGAGGTCGAGCGCCTCGCCGATCTGGCTCCAGGAGACGCCGACCGCCCGGGCTCGCCCGACCGCCTCGCGCAGGCTGAAGAGGCATTCCTCGACCGCGGCCGCGGCGTACTTGACGTGCAGCAGCCGTCGGGTCTCTTCGTTGAAGGGGGGTCTCACCGATGCCTCCGGAGGTGCGAGCGAGGTCTGGGCTCACGGCTGGGAGCAATGTAGAACGTGTTCTATCGTCGAGCGGTCGGGTTGTGACGATGGTCTCACCGACCGGACAAAGGTGCGACCATGTCACGCAACCGTTCGGTTGCTTCTGGGCGTGCGATGTGCAACTATTGAATTGCACATCGACGAGAGGAAGACCATGAACCAGACGGACGGACAGACCGACGTACAGGTCGACGAAGAGCTCGACCGGATCGAGCGGAGCATCGACATCGATGCCAGCGTGGAGAAGGTGTGGTCGCTGATCACCCGTCCCGGCTGGTGGATCAACGAGGGCGAGGTCGACGCAGACCCGGAGATGCACCGGGAGGGTGACTACGACGTGGTCGTGCACCCCAAGCACGGCACCTTCAGGTTCGCGACCCTCGAGCGCGACGAGCCGCGCCACATCGCCTACCACTGGGTCGACAACGTCGCCCCCGAGGCCGGCACCACGGTCGCGTTCTGGATCGAGGACCGCCCCGGTGGCGTGACCCTGCGCGTGGTCGAGAGCGGCTTCCACGGCCTCAAGAAGGACCGCGCCGCGATCGACAACCAGATCAAGGAGAACACGAGCGGCTGGGAGCTCGAGCTGGCGGCGGCCAAGCGGTTCGTGCTGGGCGATCCGGGGAGCGCTGCGTGACGACCGGCACCCTGACGCCGGTGTTCGCCGCGCTGGGTGACGACACCCGCTGGGCGATCCTGGCCCGGCTGGGTCAGGCGCCGGCCTCCGCATCGGCGCTGGCCCGGGAGCTCCCGATCAGCCGGCAGGCGATCGTCAAGCACCTCGAGCTGCTCAGCGCCGCGGGGCTGGTCGAGTCGGAGCGGGTCGGGCGCGAGCTGGTCCACCGCGCCCTCGGCGGTCGGCTCAGCGATGTCGCTCGGGAGCTCGAGCGGATCGGCAAGCAGTGGGACGGCAGGCTCGCGCGGATCAAGCGGCTGGCCGAGGGGTGATCCTTCGGAGCAGCCGAGCGAGCATCTCGGGCTAGGACCCGAGGCCGGGCTCTCCGAGGGCTTCGAGCAGCCTGAGCTCGTCGCGGAGCCGGTAGGGGATCGGTGCGCCGTCGGCGCCCAGTGCGTCCTGGTAGGCGCGCAGGGCTTCGGCGAGCCGCGCCTGTGCGGTGCCGAGGTCGAGGCGTACGACGGGCGTGCGGCGGCGCTGCCGGTGCAGGGCACCACGAGCCAGCACTACTTCGGTGAGCAGATCACGCAATGAGCTGACTGTGGTCTCCACGAAACGCGCCCCCTAGGCCCCACGGTCAGAACCCGGACGGGTGGCTGGCGGTGTGGACGCAGCCTACCTCAGCCCGGCGGGCGCGGACGGGAAAGTGGGCCGCCGCTCACCCGGCCGCGACGAGCGCGACCGACGCGGCGCACAGGGCGAGCCCGAATCCCTGGGCACCATGCACGCGCTCGCGCAGCAGCAGGGCGGCGAGCAGGACGGTGAACGCGGGATACAGCGAGACCACGACCGCGGCGACGGTGAGGTGGTTGCCCCGGCTGGCGACCATGAAGAGCCACGTCGCCAGGGCCGCCAGCACACCGCTGCTCAGCCCCAGCGCGGCGCGGCCCTCGCGTGGCAGCCACGGCTGCCGCAGCGCGACGGCCACCGCGACGATGACGACACCGCCCACCGCCTGGTTGACGGCCAGGGGAAGCAGTCCGGCGTCCTCGGAGACCCGCGAGAGGGCGACGAAGAGGGTGCCGAAGCCGAGGCCGGCCAGGGCGCCGTCGAGGAAGCCCGCCCGTCCGGTCGCCCGGGCAGAGGCGGGCTCGCGCGCCACGAACCAGATGGCCGGGAACGCCAGGGCGATGCCGATCCAGACGACCGGCCCTGGCCGCTCGCCGATCAGCACCCCGGCCACCACCGGCACGAACGCCGCTCCCAGACCGGAGACGGGCGCCACCACGCCCATCCGGCCCGAGGACAGCCCGCGGTAGAGGAACGCCGTACCGAACCCGTTGCCGAGCCCCGCCAGCAGCGCCCAGGCCAGGTCGGTGCTCGAGGGACGCGCGTCGGCCGGCAGGGCGATGGCCAGGGTCACCAGCGCGCCGGCGACCTGCGCGGCCAGGGCGACGGTCCACGCGCTGACCCGCTTGGACACCCAGCCGCCGTTGAAGTCCGACAGTCCGTACGACGCGGCCGCCAGCAGCGAGAGCAGCACCGTCACGTGAGGACGACTCCTGTGACCCAGGCGAAGGTCGCCAGCACGCCGGCGGCGAGCTCGATGAGGATGCTGATCCCGACGGCCCTGAGTGCGTGCTTGGTCGACGGCCAGGCCGCCTGGGCGCCGAGCCGGTGGTGCTCCGCGAGGTAGACGCCCAGCACGAAGCCGACGAAGAGTCCGACGACGGGGACGACGAAGAACCCGACGACCCCGACGCCCGCGCCGATCCACTGGGTGGAGGCCGGGATGCCGGCGTCCTTGAGACGCCGGTTGGGGACGAGGAACTTCACGACACCGCCCGCGACCAGCACCGCCGCTGCGACGCCGAAGACCACCCAGGCGGTGGTGCCGCCGAGCTCCCACGCCCACACGAGGATCGCGGCCAGCACGAGGATCGAGCCAGGCAGGATCGGCACCAGGATGCCGGCCAGCCCGACCGCGATGGCCAGGGCGACCAGGACCTCGACGCCGGACACGCAGTGACCCTTTCACACGGCAAGAGGCCCCGGATCCATGGGATCCGGGGCCTCTTGAAGTCGGGGAACGGGCGGGTCAGGCCTCTCCGTCGGACGTGGAGGAGGCGGTGGTCTTGTTGGTGGTCTTGTCGGTGAGCTTGTCGGTCTCGTCGATCAACGTGACCGCGATCTGCTTGAGCTTGTCACCGTGCTCCCGAGCGTGGTGTGCGCAGAACAGGAGCTCGCCGCCCGACTGGAGCTCGACGCGCAGGTAGGCCTGCGCCCCGCACCGGTCGCAGCGGTCAGCTGCGGTCAGCGGTGCGTTGGGTGCGACTGCAGTGTTCACGACGGCCTCATTTCTTCATCTGGTGTCGTGGGTGCAACGTAGACGGGGTCCCCAAAGATTCCCCGGTGACGCCTCCCCTGACATCCCAATCCAACCACGGAGGTGTTCGCACCCACGTGGCATCCCATTCCCAGGACCAGTGTGTGGTCTGGGCGACACTCGTGTGGTGTGAACGGTGAAGCCTGTGGAGCAGTGAAGCCAGAAACCTTGCGGTGCTGCGTTTCTCGCCACGTTAGACCCGGATCCGGCAGGCGTGGCTTCAAGCCGCTCCGGCGTGTCGTGAGTAGATTCGGTGCCGTACCGGTATCCGGATGGGCACCGGTCCAATCTCGACCGAGGAGCCCCAGATCGACACCGCCTACAACGCCGCGCACCTCCTGGTCCTGGAGGGACTCGAGGCCGTCCGCAAGCGGCCCGGCATGTACATCGGCTCCACCGACACCCGGGGCCTCATGCACTGCCTGTGGGAGATCATCGACAACGGCGTGGACGAGGCGCTGGCCGGCGCTGCCCGCCACGTCGAGGTCACCCTGCACCCCGACGACTCCGTCGAGGTCCACGACGACGGCCGCGGCATCCCCACCGACAAGGAACCGCGCACCGGACTGCCTGGCGTCGAGGTGGTCGCCACCAAGCTGCACGCCGGAGGCAAGTTCGGCGGCGGCTCCTACGTCGCCACGGGCGGCCTCCACGGCGTGGGCCTGTCGGTGGTCAACGCGCTCTCTGCCCGGATGGACATCGACGTCGACCGGTCGCCGTCCCAGCAGGGCCTCTCCTTCAAGCACGGCGTCCCGGGCGTCTTCGAGGGCGATGGCCCCCGGGCGGCGTTCACGGCGAAGTCCGGGCTGACCCGCAAGGGCGGCCGGGTCGCGAAGAACAGGTCCGGCACCCGCATCCACTTCTGGCCCGACCGGCAGGTCTTCACCAAGGACGCGACGTTCGAGTTCGACGGGCTGCTCGGCCGGGCCCAGCAGACGGCGTTCATCGTCCCGGGCCTCGAGCTGGTCATCCGCGACCTGCGCGGACCGGAGATGCGCGAGGAGAAGTTCCGCCACGAGGGTGGCATCGCCGAGTTCGCCGACTTCCTGGCCAAGGACGAGCCGGTCACCGGCATCCTGCGGCTGCAGGGCAAGGACACCTTCACCGAGACCGTGCCGGTCCTCGACGAGAAGGGCCACATGACGCCGCAGGAGGTCGAGCGCGAGCTCGACGTCGACATCGCGGTGCGCTGGGGCACCGGCTACGACACCGAGCTGCGCTCGTTCGTCAACGTCATCGCCACGCCCAAGGGCGGCACCCACGTCAGCGGCTTCGAGCAGGGCTTGCTGAAGACCTTCAACGACTCGATGAAGTCGACCAAGGTGCTCAAGGTCAACGACGACGACGTGACCAAGGACGACGTCCTGGAGGGGCTCACCGGCGTGGTGACCGTGCGGCTGGCCGAGCCGCAGTTCGAGGGCCAGACCAAGGAGATCCTCGGCACCCCGCAGGTCCGTGCCGCCGTCCGCAAGGTCGTCTCGGCGGAGCTGAAGAAGTTCCTCACCTCCACCAAGCGTGCCGAGAAGGCCCAGGCCCGCTTGGTGATGGAGAAGGTCGCAGGCGCCGCCAAGACCCGGATCGCGGCCCGTCAGCACCGCGAGACCCAACGTCGCAAGAACGCCCTGGAGTCCTCGGCCCTCCCTGCCAAGCTGGCCGACTGCCGGGCCACCGACGACCGCACCGAGCTGTTCATCGTCGAGGGAGACTCGGCACTGGGCACCGCCAAGCTGGCACGCAACTCCGAGTTCCAGGCGCTGCTTCCCATCCGCGGCAAGATCCTCAACGTCCAGAAGGCCTCGGTCGGCGACATGCTCAAGAACGCCGAGTGCGGGTCGATCATCCAGGTCGTGGGTGCCGGCTCGGGGCGCACCTTCGACATCGAGGCCACGCGCTACAGCAAGATCATCTTCATGGCCGACGCCGACTCCGACGGCGCGCACATCCGCTGCCTGCTGGCCACGCTGTTCTTCAAGTACATGCCCGAGCTGGTGCACCAGGGGCGTGTCTTCACGGCGGTGCCTCCGCTGCACCGCGTCGAGATCTCCAACCCCAAGAAGGGGGTGGAGAAGTACGTCTACACCTACTCCGACGACGAGCTGCAGCGGAAGCTCGCCGAGCTGTCGAAGAAGGGGATGGCCTGGAAGGACCCCGTTCAGCGCTACAAGGGGCTCGGCGAGATGGACGCCGACCAGCTGGCCGAGACCACGATGGACCCGCGCCGCCGTACCCTGCGTCGGCTCACCGTGGACGACGCCGAGGCGTCGGCCCAGGTCTTCGAGCTGCTGATGGGCTCCGACGTCGCCCCGCGCAAGGAGTTCCTGGTGCAGGGCGCCTACGAGATCGACGCGGCCACGCTCGACGCGTAAATCCCCCGTGTGGGTCATCCCCGCACGGCTCGTCCCGACGTAGGTTCACCGGGTGAATCGTCGCCTCGTCACTCCAGTCGCCCTGCTCAGCGCAGCACTCCTCGCGTTCGGCCTTCAGCCCGCCCAGGCCGCGGGCGCCTCGTCCAGTGCCCCACGTCCGATCGCCAGCAAGCTCGATGGCGGCCTCCAGATCCTCGCCAGCGCCGCAGCCAGCGGGAAGCCCGTCACGTCGCAGACGACGGGTCCCAGCTCCAACGGGGTCCGGCAGCTCACCCTGGCCCGGGTCGAGAACGGCGACGTGCTCGTCAACGTCTACGTCGACGGCTCGGTGGCCGCGGCCGCAGACTCGCTGCGGTCACTGGGCATGCGGGTGACGGCGTCCAACGCCAAGCGCTCCCGCTCCCGTGGTCTCGGGCTGGCTCCCCGCCGACAAGCTGCTCGACTCGACCGCGCTCGCCAGCACCAAGGCGGTCACCGTCGTGCACGCCGGGGTAGACGGCCAGGGCGGTGGGACCGACGTAGGGTCCGTGCTGTCTCAGGGCGACGGTGCTCACCACGGGCCGCAGGCCCGCGCCCTCGGGGTCACCGGCGCGGGCGTGAAGGTCGGCGTCATCTCCGACTCGGCCAACCAGGTTTCCGGTGGCGTGGCGACGAGCATCGCCAGCGGCGATCTGCCGGCCGCCTATCAGGTCCTCCAGGACGACCCTGGTTCGACCGACGAGGGTCGGGCGATGTCGGAGATCATCTACGACACCGCGCCGGGCATCACCAACATGATGTTCTCCACCGGCACCCTCAGCGCCGCAGGCAAGGCGACGAGCATCAACAACCTGGTCGCGGCGGGCGCCAAGGTGATCGCCGACGACATCTTCTACCTCGACGAGCCGATGTTCCAGGACGGCCAGGTCGCCCAGGCGGTCGACGCGGCCAAGGCGGCCGGGGTGGCCTACTTCGCCTCGGCCGGCAACCGCGCCAAGCAGAGCTGGGAGGGCACCTTCAACGGCGGCACGGACATGGACTTCGACCCGGGAGCGGGCACCGACATCATCCAGGACCTGGGCGCCTGGTCCGGCACCTCGCCGTACGTGTCGCTGCAGTGGGCTGAGCCGTGGGGCGCCGCGACCACCGACTTCGCGCTCGACTGGTACGTCAACGATGTGCTCGTCGCCAGCGGCGACGTCAACAACATCGGCGGCATCCCCAACGAGTTCGAGCGGATCAGCTTCGGCGGAGGAACGAAGAACGTCGGAATCGGCATCCGCCGGGTCAGCGGCAGTGGCACCCCGCTGCTGAAGTACATCGCGGGCGGCAAGCCTGCGTTCACGATCGCCCAGTTCCCGACCAACTCCAACGCGATCAATCCCGACGCCGCCTCGGCGGCCGGCTCGATGGCGGTGGCGGCATCCAACTGGGCCACGCCCACCACGCCGGAGTCCTACAGCTCGCGTGGGCCGTCCATCACCCGACTGTTCACGACGGCGGGTGCTCCCATGACCCCCGTGGTGCGCCCGAAGCCGGCGCTCGACGCGGCTGACGCCGTGGCGACGTCGGTCCCCGGGTTCAACCCGTTCGGTGGCACCAGCGCAGCGACCCCGAGCGCTGCTGGTGTCGCCACGCTGATCCGGTCGGCGGCCCCCAGCCTGACGGTCGACCAGGTCCGGACGGTGATGACCAATCCGGCGTTCGCCCAAGCGTGTCCGGGCGGGGCGACCGACTGCGGCTCCGGGTTCATCATGGCCGACCAGATGGTGGCCTCGCTCGACTCCACACCGCCCACCGTGAGCGGCGCGCTGAGCCCGGCGGCACCCAACGGCGCCAACGGCTGGTACACCGCGCCGGTCAGCATCGCCTGGACGGTGGCCGACCCGGAGACCGTGGCCTCGCAGACCGGCTGCACGACCGGGCCGGTCACCGCGGAGGGTCCCCAGATCATCACCTGCACCGCCAAGAGCATCGGGGGCGAGGCGTCGGCGTCGGTGACCTTCAAGCGGGACGGGACGGCCCCGACGGGCATCACGTTCAAGGGGATCAAGAAGAAGTACAAGAACGGCAAGAAGCCCAAGAAGAACAAGATCTCCTGCAGTGCCAGCGACGCGGTCTCGGGCGTCACGAGCTGCGTGATCACGGGCTTCAGCAAGAAGAAGGGCAAGCACAGGCTGACCGCGACCGCGACCAACGGTGCCGGCCTCACCAGCACCGCGACGTTCAAGTACAAGATCAACTGACGGCGTCCGGCCGCGTACCCTCACCGTAGGGTGCGTGGCCGGCTGGTGGCCAGGCTCGGGCACCCGCGAGCGAGATGGGGAGTCTCACACGCACATGAGCTCGACTGGAGGGCCGCCCGGGGGCACGGGGGAGACGGCCGTGCGCGCGGTGCTGCGCGAGGTCAACGTCGTGGTCTCGCGGTACGGCGACGGAGTGCTGGCGGACCCCAAGAATCTGCGCGCGATCCTCCTCGACCGAGTCGCCGATCGGGCCGCGGTCGATCGCACGATGGCCGTCCTGCTGAAATCGCCCGACGCCTGGCGCGAGCCGGACTCCTGGACGTCAGCCCCGCAGCACCAGGCGCCAGCACCGGTGCAGCCAGCGCTCTCGGTGACCTCGACCGGAGGCGTCGGTCGGGCCGACAGCGGCCGGTTCTGGCTCCTCGCGGCGATCGGGGTTGCCGCTGCCGTGGCGCTGGTAGTCGCACTGGTCGTGGTCCTCGGCGGCGACGACGACGAGCCAGAGACGGCGGCCGACCCACCTGCCACGACGGCCCCGTCCGAGACGCCGCCTTCAAGTCCCGCGACCACCACGTCGGCGCCACCGACACAGAGCCCGGCGGAGATCCTCGAAGCGAGGCAACCACGCGGGGTGTGGCGAATGCAGCAGGTGCCGCAGTACGACACCCTGGTGGACGGGACCGTCACGGCGGCGTCTGAGTCGGGGTCGACGGTGACGTGGCGACTGACGCCCTCCGGGTGCAAGGCGACGCGTTGCACGGGGACCGTGCAGAGCAGTGCCGGACGCAACTTCGGCTACACCTGGGACGGCGTGGGCCTCCGGATCGAGGCCTACAGCGAGGTCAAGCCGGTGAGGGCGTGCGTCGATTCCAACGGCAAGCCCGTCGACGTCACAGGGTCATCCTTCCAGCGCACCTATGCCTATTCGTTCTCCCCGATGAAGGGCTCTTCGACGAAGCTTCGCGGCACCTATCACGTCGAGATCAACACCCGGGTGTTCGGCACGTGTACCCGGAACCCCAAGAGCGTGATGATGATCGACGGGTCCCGGGTGCTGACCCAGTAGCGCGAGCGACGGCTACGCGAGTCCGCGGGCCACTCGGAGGTCGAGTCCTTCTGGGCCGCTGATCTGCAGTCCCTCTCTCATCTGACAGGCCGAGCCGGGTTCGACGGCGACCACCTCCCCGCTGGGGTACGTCGCCTGCCACGTGGTGGCGCCACGGTTGGACAGACCGACGACGTCGGACTCGGTCGGGTGGCCGACCCCCGCGGCGATCACGGCCGGTCGGCCAGGAGCCGCCGAGCCGCTCGACTGCGTCGCGAGACCGGCGTAGACGCGCAGCGAAGGGCTCACCACGATGTGACGTCCACTGTGCGAGAGCACCAGCGGAGCACCCAGCGGCTGGCCGCACGACCAGCATGGACGGTCGGGATGCTGCCGGTCGTGGAAGACGTCGTGGCGGCAGTGCTGGCAGGCGCCCAGGACATCGCGCAGCCGCGACAGACCCCGGATCCACTGACCCTCGACGACCCGCTTGCGCGGGTCGTCCAAACCGGCGACGAAGGCCTGCACGAACAGCTCCTTCAGCCCGGTGGGTACACGCTGTCCCAGTACGCCGCCACGGGGCCCGACACCGGCCGGTTGCGGGCGTCGTCCGGGTGCATGCAGAACAGCGGCTCGTTGCCGAAGTGCTCGAGCTGGAACACGTCGTCGCGCGGGCCGAGCTCGGTCAGGGCGCCCTCGAGGGGGTGGTCGCCGAAGAGCATGACGAACAGCACCACGCTGAGCGAGTAGCGGTCGGTCCAGATGGATGGGGATGCCTGTCGACGGACGATTTCCGGGGCCATGAACCGGCCCGTGCCGAGCACGCGCCCGACCCGACCGTCGTCCACCTCCACGTTGTCGAGGTCGCACACGAGCACGTCGCCGTCGCCGGGATCGACGAAGATGTTGGCGAGGCTCACGTCGCGGTAGCAGAGCCCCTGCGTGTGCAGCCGGAGGAACGCCTCGGCGAGCTGCCTGCCCGTCTCCAGCAGCACGGGCACCGTCACCGTCAACGGCGTGCCGTCGGGGCCGACGCGGTTCGCGACCCGGGCCAGGGTGAGGTACTCCGACCCGCGCAGCGGCATCACGTAGCCGAACGCCTCGTCGTCGACGCGGCCCACCATGGCGAGCGGCCAGAGGAAGCGTCGGTCGGGCGGCGGGCTCTCCAGCAGTCTGGCCACGGACTCCCACTGGGTCGGCACCGATGCTTCCGGCTTGAACCACTTCAGGGCCAGCCGCTCGCCGCGGGAGGTGCTCACCTCGTAGACCGCCCCGAAGCCGCCCTCTCCGAGGAACGCCTCGACCCGGACGCTGCCGAGGTGGCCGGCGTCCACCAGCGTGCCGTTGTCGAGATGCATGTCCATTCCTGCACGTCGGCGTTGTTGCGCCCGCGATGTCGCGGGTCACACTAGTCTGCAGATCCGAGGGGGAGCCGGGGGACGAGACATGCTGGACGGAATCGGTGGGCCGGTCGCTCGACGGCCGCTGCGCTTCATCTGGGTCCTCGACGTGTCGGGATCGATGGAGACCGACGGCAAGATCCAGGCGCTCAACGTGGCGATCGAGGAGACCGTCCCCCTGCTGGTCGAGGATGCCCGCAACAACGCCGACGCCGAGCTCGCCGTCCAGGCTCTGTCGTTCGCCACCAAGCCGACCTGGATCGACCCCGAACCGGTGCCCGTCGAGTCCTACCGGTGGCGGCCGGTGACCGCCGTCCGTCAGGGGCTGACCGAGCTCGGCCTGGCCATCCGTGAGCTGGTGCCGGTGATGAAGAGCCTTGCCGAGCACGGACGCGGCTTCGCGCCGGCCATCGTGCTGGTGTCGGACGGGCGGCCCACCCATGCCGCAGGACCCTCGGTGGAGGAGGCGCTGCAGGAGTTCCTCACCGAGCCGTGGGGGCGGGCGAGCATCCGCGCGGCGGTGGGCATCGGCCGGGATGCCGACATGGATGCGCTCTACGACTTCATGGGCCGGGGCGATCTCCAACCGGTCCACGCGGGCAACCAGGAGGAGCTCGTGAGCATGATCCAGTGGGCCTCCCGCATGGTGTCCAACGTCGCCTCGACGCCGACCGGTCAGGAGCGCCTGCCGACCGTCCCGCCTCCCGCACCTTCCGGGTCGGAGTTGGTGTGGGACGACCCGACCGTCTGACGAGCCCATGACTCACCAGACGTGGGCTGCGGTGGAGGCGACCGTCCGAGGTGCCTCGCACGCCCGACGCGACCTGCCCAACCAGGACGCCACCGGCGCCTCACCCGCCGGGACCACCGTGGTGGCGGCCGTGGCCGACGGCCACGGCGACCCCCGGTGCTGCCGGGCCGACCGGGCTCGCGCCTGGCTGTCCGTGCCGCCCTCGAGATCCTGCTCGGCGTCCCTGCCCGGCTGGGCGACTCGGCGCGAGCCAACGATGCGCTCCTCCACGACGTCGTGGTAGCCGAGCTGGTGTCGGCGTGGCAGCGCCTGGTCGAGCAGGACGCCGCCGCGGACCCGCTCACCGCCGACGAGGTCGCGCTGACGACCGGCTCGCCCGTCGCGCCCGGGTCCTACGGCGAGGACCGGTCCGGATCCGGGGACCGCGTCGAAAGGTGGCAGGGGTGCCCGGGCTCACGCCTACGAGTGGCTCTTCCTCCCCGGCGACGCAGCGGAGCCTGGTGTCGCGGCGCAGATCGACCCGCACGCGGTCCTGCGCGCCTACGGGACGACGCTCGTCGCTGCCCTCGTCTGCCCGGGCTGGCTGGTCCTGGTCCAGGTCGGCGACGGGGAGATCGGGGTCGTACTCGACTCCGGCGAGTCGCTGGCTCCACTGCCGGACGACGGGCTCGCCGGGACGGCCACTACCAGCCTGGCGCTGCCCGACGCTGTCTCGGTGGCGCGGGCGGCGACGCTCGACACCAGCGACGTCCGTCCGGTGGTCGTCTGGCTGTGCACCGACGGTTTCGTCACCGCCCAGGCCGACCCCTCCTGGCGCACGCTCGTCGCGGGGCAGTTGCTTGAGCAGTCGGCGACGCTCGGCGCGGAAGGGCTCGCGGAGCGGCTGCCGGTGTGGCTGGAACCCGCCGCGGTGACCGGAGGCGACGACACCTCGATGGCGCTCCTCGTCGACACTGGCCGCAGCACCAGCCGGGTCCCGACGGAGGGACCGCGATGACCGGCGAGCAGCTGGTCGTGAGGGTCGTCGCCGGACCCGACAGGGGCCGTCAGGCCGTCGTGGGTGAGGCACTGGAGATCGGCCGGGGCGTGACACCGCTCTTGCTCGAGAGCGAGGACGTGTCGAGGAGCCACTGTCGCGTCGAGCCGTCCGGCGGGTCTGCCGTGGTGGTGCAGGACCTCGGCTCCAGACGCGGCACCGTCGTCGCCGGCCGCCGGATCGAGACCCCGCTGCGGGTCGGCACGGGTGAGACCTTCACCGTGGGCTCGGACCAGCTCCGCCTCCTGCGCGTCGCACCGGGTCGCGCCGTCGAGTCGGTGGAGGTCGGGTACCGCTCGCGGCTCCACGTCGTGGAGCCCGGGGGCTCCGAGCGGACCATCCTGCTCACTGGGGGCACCAACATCGGGAGCAACCAGGCGCGGTGCGAAGTGCACCTCGGTGTCGACCACGAGGTCGCGCCCGTGCACGCCCGTATCTGGGCGGCCGAGGGCGAGTGGTGGGTCAAGCCAATGACCTCCGAGGCGACCTACGTCGACGGGCAGGTCCTCGACGAGGAGCGGGTGCTGCGCGGTCAGGAGCAGCTGACGGTCGGCCGGACCGCTCTTCGGTTCGAGCTCCCCACCGCGACCGGCGGCGACGACACGGCCACCTCCGTCGAGGTCGACGTGGCCGAGGAGACCGGCAACACGTGGTCGGTGCGGATCGAGGCGGCTGCCGGCACGACGGTCGCGCGGGTCGCAGAGGCCCTGGCCGAGCATCTCGGCCTCAAGGCCGCCGGGGTCGACTCGTGGGCGCTCTATCTGGCCGTCGAGGGCCTCCTGCTGCCGCCGTCGGCGAGCTGGAGCTCCGTCGGCGTCCGCCGCGGCGCCACGGTGACCATCGGTCCGGCCGCGAGCGCGCCGGTGCTCGCGGTGCCGCCCGGCGACGTTCGGCAGAACTTGACCGGCGCGCCCGTGCAGCTGACGGGGGTCCCTCAGCAGCACCAGCAACCCCGACCGGTGCGGATCGACCTTCCGACGCCACCGCCTCAGCTGTCGTGGCGTGGGCGAGGGCTGGGCTGGCAGATCGCCGGCGGTCTCGGGGCGACGGCCGTCGGCCTGGGACTGGCGCTGGTCAACCCGGCGTTCGTCATCATGGCCGTCGCTGGCCTGGTTCTCAGTGCGTTCGCCATCATCACCGGCCTCGGAGGGGAGCGGTCCCGCAGCAAGTCGGCCCAGCGCGACTACGAGGCCCAGCTCGCCGAGCTCGACGACGAGCTGAACCGCGCGCAGCTGGGCTTCGCGACAGATCGGTTCACCCGGCACCCCGACCCCGCCGAGGTCCTGGCGTGGCCGGACGGGTTCGACCCAGCCCTGTGGCGCGGGCGCGCCTCGGACGCGGACTTCCTGCGGCTGCGTCTGGGCACCGGCCCACTGCCCGTACCGGTCGAGATCGACCGGGTGCGCGATCGCGGGCCTCAAGCGCACCGGCTCGACGACCTCTTGGGTAGGTACACGACGGTCGAGGCGCCGGTCACTGTGCCCGAGGGCGCACGCGTGGTGTCGGTCACCGGCGCGGACGGTCCCGGGCTGGCCCGCTGGCTGGTCGTGCAGGCTGCCGCGACGTACCCGCCGCGCGAGCTGCGCATCGTGGTCCTCAGCGTGGGTCACGACGAGAGCTGGTCCCGCTGGTTGCCGAACGCGGCCGGCCCCCGACCGGGTGCGGCGTCCGTGGCGTTCACGGGGGACGCCGTCGACCACCTGGTGTCTGAGCTCCAGGCTGCGCTCGCCCCCGCCGCAGAGGACCGCAAGTCCGCGCCGACGTCGGTGCTCGTGCTGGTCGACGCCACGGCGGCCCAACGGCCGGCCGTGTCCGCCCTGCTGAGCCGGCTGTCCGGTTCCGACGCGCCGATCCTGGTCGTCGCCGCCGTGGGAGCGGGCCCGGTCGCGCCCGGCTCCGACGCCGTCGTGGGGGTGGGCACCGCCGGGGAGCTCACCATCGGGGTGGGCGACGCCGCGCGGGCCGCCGGCGTGGCGGACACTGTGAACGTCGGCCAGGCGCTCCTCTTCGCACGAGCCCTGGCTCCGGCGTCGGACGGCGCAGCCTCCGGGTTCGCGTCCACCTCCTTCGACGGTGGCCTCCTGACTCTCCTGGGCATCGACGACGTCCATCGGGTCGACGCCGCAGTGAGGTGGTCGGAGCCGCCACCCGTCGTCGCTGGATCGGCCATCGGGGTCGACGGCGCCGGTCAACCGCTCGCGCTGTCGCTGCTCGACGGGCCGCACGGCCTGGTCGCGGGCACCACCGGGTCCGGCAAGAGCGAGCTCCTGCTCACGCTGCTCGCAGGGATGGCGGCCACGCACCCGCCCAGGGCGCTCGCGTTCGCCCTGGTCGACTTCAAGGGCGGTGCCACTTTCGGACCCCTGTCCGACCTGCCCCACGTCGCGGGCACGGTGACCAACCTCGACGCCACCGAGGCGAGCCGCGCCGTGACGTCCTTCCGTGCCGAGCTCGTACGCCGCCAGGAGTTGCTCGCGCGTGCGGGCGTGGCCAACCTCGACGCCTACCACCCGGATCCCGCGCGGGGGCTCGAGGTGCTGCCGCGCCTGGTGCTGGTCATCGACGAGTTCGCGCAGCTGGCCGCCACGTTGCCGGAGGTGATGGATGCCTTCGTCGACATCGCGACGGTTGGTCGGAGCCTTGGAGTGCACCTGCTGCTGGCCACCCAGAGCCCCGGTGGAGTGGTGTCGGCCAAGATCGACGCCAACACCAACATCAGAATCTGCCTCCGCACGGCCACGGCTGATGAGTCCCGCACGGTCCTCGGCAGCCCGGTCGCGAGCGAGATCCAAGAGCCCGGTCGCGGGTTCATCCGCGTGGGCGGAGGGAGCACGCTCACGTCTTTCCAAGGGGCACGCATCAACCGCCCGATCCGCGCCGGAGCCGCGACGGTGCGGGTCACGGCGTTCGGCGGTTCGGCGGCACCGGCCACCAGGGCCGACGCCCCCGTTGCGACCTCGACGCACACCCCGACCGAGCTCGAGGTGCTCGTCGACCGCATCCTGCAGACCGCACCCGCCGATGCGAAGGCCCGGGCCCTCTGGCTGCCACCCCTGCCGACCGTTGTCACCAGCGCCGACCTGGACGGCCCGCGGCGGCCGGACGGCAGCCGGCTGTGGTTCCGGCTGGGACGCTGCGACGTGCCCGAGGAGGTGGCGCAGCCGACGATCGGCTTCGACCTGGCCGTCGACGGGACGCTGCTCATCATGGGCGTGCGCGGCAAGGGCACCAGCACGGTGGCGTGCCACATCGTGCAGGAGCTGGCCGGCACCCACCGCCCGGACCAGCTGCACGTCTACGGCATCGGGTCGGGTGGGACCGGGCTCGACCCGGTGCGAGCCCTGCCCCACACCGGAGACGTGGTCGAGGCACACGACATCGAGCGGATCACCCGGCTCGTGGCCCGGCTCGGTCGCATCGTGACCGCCCGACGTGGCGGCGCCGTGGTCGACGACCGCTTCCTGCCCGCTCCGGACGTTCCCGTCGTTCTCGTCATCGACGACGTCGCCGTGCTCCGGCAGACGAGCGAAAACGTCGCCTTCGGTGCGTTGTTCGACGACGTCGCCACGTTGGTGAGGTCGGGGCCGGCGGTCGGCGTGCACGTGGTGGCCACCGCTCAGCGGGCGTCCGACCTGCCCAGCACGATCTTCGCGACGTTCGCGCGCAAGGTCCTGCTGCAGCAGGCCGAGAGCCTCGACTACGACGTCGTCGGCATCCCCGCCACGCAGCGCCCGGACCAGCTGCCGCCGGGCCGCGCCTTCGTCGCCGGGTCGCCGCCACGGCTGGTGCAGGTCGCGATGCCCTCACCGGGGTTGGCGGCCGAGGCCTCGGCGAGGTGGCAGGAGTATGCGTCGACGGGACACGAGTCGGGACCTTGCGCCGGTCCGGTCCCGAGCTACCCCGACCTGGTCCGGGCCGCCGAGCTCGTGGGTGAGCCGCCACCCGGCGGCGCGCTGCTGGGCGTCGGCGACCCCGAGCTGGGGCCCGTGGCCTTCGACTTCGCGCGCAACGGGCCGCACCTGGTGGTCACGGGGGACGAGCGGTCGGGGAGGACCACCGCACTGGTCACGGTCGCCGCGTCCCTGCTGGCATCCGAGCCGGACAGCCGGATGCTGGTGATCGCTCCACGCCCGTCAGCGCCGCTGGACGTGCTGGCGGCGGAGGCGGCCGGCCGGCTGGTGGTCGCCTCGAGCGAGAGAGCGATGAACGACGTCCTGGCCGAGGTCGCGTCGGTGCCCTCGGTCGCCGACGCGGCCGGGGGCGCCCCTGCGCCCACGTCACTGCGCTCGGTGATCCTCGTCATCGACGACGCGGAGACACTGCCGGTCGGGGTGAGCACCGCACTCGAGCCGGTCTATCGCGCGGCCAGGGACACCGGCTTGCGGACCGTGAGCGCCCTCCGCGCGACCGACTTCGCTCGCAGCTTCGACCCCCTCCCGAAATACCTGCGTTCGCAGCGCGCGGTGCTGCTCCTGATGCCGAGGCCGGAGCACGCCGAGCTGATCGGTGGTCGCGTGCCCACCCAGGTCGTCAAGCGCCAGCCCGGGCGGGGTCTCCTCAGCCTGGGGGACGCGCCGGTTCCGGTCCAGGTCGCCGTGACCGACGATCCGTCAGTCTGACTCCATCGCCGCGTTCAACAGGTCGACGTCCTGGCGCAAGACGGCTAGGACGAGATCGGTGATCGAGAGCCGCTCCGGAGACGGCCACATGAGCTGGTCGTCGTCGCTGCCGTCGTCGGGCGGGAAGACGCACACGGCCGGCCCGCCGTTCTTGCCCCGCGCCACCACCGCCTCCAGCTCGCGGAAGTCCTCGCCGTCGGTGACCAGGGAGTAGAGCCGGACGATCTCGGTGATGTCGCCGAGCACGGACTCCAGGGTCGAGTCGTCGGTCACGCTGTCGTGGAGGCGGCGTACGTCGTCGAGTGAGGCGCCTCCGAGGATCTCCGCGGCAAGCACCTCGGCCTCGCCCCGTGCCGACCTGATCACGAAGTCGTGGTGGCCCAGGGGAGTGACCAGCTCCTCGAGCACAGCGTCGCCGTCGGAGTCCGCCAGGCCGTATACGACCCAGCGCGTCGGGTTCTCCTCGGAGACCCGCTCGACGACCATCAGCGAGATCGGGGTAGACCGCAGCGCCACCACCATGCCGAGCGCTCCGGTCGCGGCGAAGGTCCCCGGCTCCTCTGACGGGACGAGCGCGCGGCGGGCGATCAGCGACCGCATCGCTGCCGCCTGCACGAGTTGGCAGCGTTCCTCGTCGAGCATGTCGACGTAGGGATAGGTCACCAGCGGCTCGGCGTCGGCGTCCTCGGGTGGGAGCACCACGGAGAGCTCCTCGTCGGTGTAGCCGCCGAGGAACACCTCGGAGTCCTCGAGCAGGTCGAGCAGGGCGCGGATCTCGGACTCCTCGGTGCCGGAGCGGACCGTGGCGCCCGCCGCGCCGGGCGACGTCTGGTCAGGTGTCGTCATGCGACTGCCTCTCGTCTGGGTGCAGCAGGCGACGCGCAGCTGCACGGGTCAGGTCGCCGACCTTGCGGTGCTGGGTCTCGGACAGCGACCGTGCCGGACCGGTCCCGTCGAAGTCGTAGGGCCAGAGGGGGTTGGTTTCGACCCAGTCCTCGAAGGTCAAGTCCGTGCCGTCGCGGGGCACGAGTGGCTTCACCACAGCTTCTTCCACCCCTTCTTCACCAGGCCGCCCGCGGCGTCGATGGTGTGGTCCTTGGCCTTCTTGGCGACGTCTTTGGCCTTGTGCTTCACCGCGTCCTCCACGGCGTCCTTGGTGTCGGAGACCTTGTCGTGCACGCGCTCCGCCGCGGCCGCCGCGTCCGAGATCTTGTCCGCGACGTCGTCCTTGGCGTGCTCCGCGCGGCGCCTCACCGCAGCGCCGGCGTCCTCGATCTGGTCCCCGGCCCAGTGTGCTGCCCTGCCGCCTGCGTGCCAGACCGCTGGGCCGTATTTGTAGGTCACCACGCCGACGCCGATGACCACCCCTGCCCCCAGCACGATGGGTCCGCCGGCGATGCCGACCGCGACCATGCCGGCGCCCGCGATGCTGAGCGTGGCGCCGGAGGCGTCGACGATGTTGACGACGCGTTCTTTCCCGTGGGTGTGCTTGATGTCGTAGAACGTCATCGGCAGGAAGACCATGTCTGCCACCGGGCCTGTAGCGGTGTTGCTGATGACGCGGACCACGCGGCCGGTCCTCGCCACGCCCGGCACGCCCTCCAGCGCCCGGCGGGCGGCGCGCGCCTGCCGCAGCTTGGCAACGGCAGCCTTCCGGACCTCCTTGCCGAACCGCCTCGCCACCGGGAGGGTGTCGTCGGCGACACCGCCAAGCGCCTTGACCGCCTTGCCGATGGTGGTGTTCTTGTAGCGATCCTCGAGCAAGCCCTTGGCGAGCACCAGGGCCGCGGCGAACGGGGCCACCCTCTTCCCCACTTTGCGGACCAGCGGCGTGCGCCCCAGCTTCTTGAGCTTCTTGCGCAGGCGTTGGCGCCAGTAGGGGCCCGGGCGGGGGCTGAGCTCGCGGACGTTATTGGGGTAGCCCAGCACGTCCTTGGCGAGCTGGGCCGCATCCATCAGGTCACCCCAAGGGACATGGAACGGAGAGCCAGGGCGGCTGAGCGGCCGCGCTGACGGCACATTGGGGTCGATCCCCTCGGCGCGGACGTACGCCGCCGCAGTGCGGTCCACCCCGCGGCTGAGCGCGTCGAGCTGGGTGACGGCACGGTTGATGCCCGCGACCGAGCCCATCAGCGCGGCCTGGACGTCGACCGCGTTCGGAGAGGCGCCACCGATGAACCCGACGGCGGCCTGCAGCCGCTCGATGTGCCCGCGGAAGTCGCCTTCGAAGTTGCGGAGGCGGACGGCGTAGTCCGACATTGCCCCCGTGTCGACTACCTGCTCACCCGTCATCGCCTCATCGCCTCTCCGCGGCGCGCCGCTCGGCCGCCTCCTGCTCGAGCTGCGCGACCGCGAGGTTGACCCCGTTGCGCAGCGCGGTCTCGAGCGAGGCCACGTGCGCGAGAGCGCCGTTGAACTCGCTGACGACGTTCTGCCGGTCACGCACGTGCTCAGACCTGGAGAGACCTCTCCAGGGAGGCACCTCCAGACTGCGCAGGGTGTGCAGCGTCACCTCGAGTCGCTGCCGCACCTCCGCGACCGACTGGGCGGCAGACGACAGGAGGCCGGGCAGGTTCGGGTCCACGTGGCCGCCGAGCCGGCGTGCTACTGGGGCCGGTCGGCGTCGCGATAGGCCTGTGCCCGCTGCTTGGCGGCCTCGCCGAGACCCTGCAGCGCCTCCTGCAGCTTCTGCAGCGCTGGCAGATAGGTGCCCGACCAGTCGGCGCGGAAGGCCTCGGCGGCCGGGGAGTGCCACTGGGTGTTCTCGATGTCGCCGGTCACCGTGCGGCCGATGTCGCCGACCGACTCTGCCTGACGGCCGCACTTGCTCGCGAGGTCGTCGAGGCTCTCCGGAGTTACCTGGATCTCAGTCATGGTTCTTCGCTTTCTCGGGATGAAGACGTGGAACGTAACTTCCGAGGTGGCCAGAAACCAGAGCCCGTTCGGGGCACTCTCGGTCGGCGTCAATGACCCGGGTGGGTGGCCAGCCAGCGCGCGACCGGCACCGGCCGGTCGCGGTCGTAGCCGACCGGGAGGCGTACGTCGCCGCGGGCGGTCAGGTAGTAGATGTCCCAGTGGTAGTAGCCGTAGAACGCCTGCGGCCGCCGTTCCATGACCTGGGCCAGCAGGGTGACCCCGCGGACGTAGTGGTCGGAGTTGTTGTAGCGGAACAGCGCCTGCGGGAGCCGGCCGCGGGCGCCGCCGTCGTGGGCGAGGTAGCGGGCCGCGGCCATGATCGCGTCGGCCGGGTCCTGGATGTCACCGCGGCCCCACTTGGCCCAGGTCGAGGGCAGGAACTGCATCGGCCCCTGTGCCCCGGCGACGGACGTGCCACGGATCCGGCCCATGCCGGTCTCGACCAGGTTGATCGCGGCGAGGTACTCCCAGCCGATGCCGTAGGTGCGCTCACCACGGCGGTAGTCGCGCAGCAGCTCCTCCGCGGGGGCCGGCGGCACGACCCGCCAGGCCGGCAGGGTGTCGGCGAGCACCGAGTGCATGGCGCGGAACTCCCGCCGCGACGCCACGTTGGCGCGCACCGAGCTGCGCAGCGACCGGGGAACGCCGGCCAGGACCGTCCGGTCCCACGCCGGGTGGGCACCGAGCTCGCGGTAGACCAGTTGCTGCACCCGCGCGGCCCGCACCAGCTCCTTGGGCCGGGTCGACGGGTCGTCGATCACGGCCTCGGCGGAGGCCAGCTGCCGGGCCGCCTGGCGGGCGGTCCGCGGACGTTCCAGGCCCTCTGGACGCTTCGCGGCGGGCTCGCTCGGGCCCGTGGCCGGTGTGGCGGCGCCTGCGGCGGCCGGCCCGGACGAGGACTCGGTCCGGGACGAGGGGTCGGGTTCGTCGGTGCACGCGCCGAGCGCCGAGACCGTGAGTGCGACCGTGGCCAGCCACGGCAGCACGTCCGGACCCCTCATGCCGACAGCCTAGGTCGCGCGGAGGTTCAGAACTTCGGGTCGAGGAGGCCGGTGTCGACGTCGTACATGAAACCGCCGACCAGCACGGTGTCCGGGATCAGCGGATGGGTCCGGACCCGCTGCACGTCCTCCTCCAGCGCCGCGATCGGGTCGTCGATCACCCCGAACGCCTGCCAGGTCGCGTCGACGCCGGCGGACTCGCCGACCTTCTCGCGGAGCTCGAGCTCGGTGTGCAGGTTCATCGCGCAGCGCGTGTGAGGGATGATCAGGATCCGCTGCACGCCCAGGAGGTGGACGCCGAGCACGAGCGCCTCGAGGGCGGGGGAGGTGACGCGCCCGCCGGGGTTGCGGAAGATCTTCGCGTCGCCGGCCTGGAGCCCGACCATCCGCAGCGGGTCGAGGCGGGAGTCCATGCAGGTCACGATGGCGACGCCCGCGTGTGCGATCCCGTCGAAACCGGCGAGGTCGAAGGTGGCGGCGTAGTCGCGGTTGGCGGCGAGCAGATCGCCGAACGCACCTGATTCTTGGCCCACGGTGTCGAACGCTAACGGGTCGCGTGGCCCGGCTCGCGATCAGCCCACAGAGCGGAGCGCCGCGGCCGTGTCGATCGAGCGCGTCGCCAGGCCGCGGAAGAGCAGCAGCGCCAGCACGCCGGCCGCCACGGCGCAGACCACCGCGCCCATGAAGACGGTCTGCTCCTGGGCCACCCCGGCGGCCTTCTGCAGGTCGCGATAGGCCGAGCACATCTTGGGCTCGCCGCAGACCTCGGCCACGCTGTCGAGGGCGTCCTGCTTGGCGTAGTAGCGGTGCAGTCCGATCGTGGTCAGCGCTGAGATGCCCACGAGCATGCCGACCATCCGGGCCACCACGACCATCGCCGTCGAGACGCCGTGCACCTCCGGGTCGGTCGAGGCGAGGATCGCCGCGTTGACCGGCGCCAGGGCGAGGCCGAAGCCGAGCCCGCAGATGACCAGGGCGACGTTGGAGGACGCGTCGTGGAGGGTCTCGACGTCCCACCGCGACATCAGGGCGAACCCGGTCGCCGACAGCGCCATCCCGACCGCGGTCACCAAGCCGGCGCTGCGGCTGCGGATCAGGTAGCCGCCCAGGATCGCGCCGATCGGCAGCGCGACCAGGAACCGGACCAGCACCAGCGCGGCCATCAGCTGTGCGTGCGCGCCCGAGCGGTAGATGGTGGTGCGGGCGAAGATCGGGATGTCGATGAGCGCGGCGATGAGCGCCGCGCCGACGAAGAAGCTCACGACGACGGCGCCCCAGGCCGGCGTACGCCGCAGGGCGCCGTGGGGGAGCAGGGGCGCCTCCGCGCGGCGCAGGTGGACCACGAAGGCGACGGTCGCGACCGCGGACCCGAGGAGGTACCAGAGCCCCTGGTCGGAGAAGAGCTGCACCGCCGGGTCGGCGGTGGCGAAGGCCAGGATCACACCGCCCAGGGCGACGGCGAGGAACAGGGCGCCGGTGAGGTCGGCCTCCCTGGCACTGCGGCTCCAGCCGCGCAGGTCCACCAGCGGGCGCTTCGCGAGGGTGCACCACACGACGAAGAGCACCAGGGCGGCCATCGGCACGACACCGACCGGGGTGAGCCAGCGGCCGTTGCCGGCGAACGGGATGAAGTACTCACCCCAGGTGAGATCTCGGACCAGGTCGGGCGGCCGGAGGAAGACGATGGCACCGAAGACGAGGGTGACGAGGAGGAGCAACAGCCCGATGAGGTCGGGCAGGCGTCTTCGCTGCGCTGCCGCCCTCTCGAAGCCCCCGGTCGCCCGGATCGCGGCGGCCAGCACCAGTCCGACGGCCAGGTTGATGAGGAAGATCTCCTGCCAGTCGGCGAGGGCCAGGACCACCGCGCCGAAGAGCGGTCCGATCACCGAGCCGAGCTCCTGGACGGCCGAGACGATGCCCAGGGGCACGCCGCGGCGCTCGACCGGGTAGAGGTCGGCGACCAGGGCCAGGGTGGCCGGGACCAGCCCGCCACCGCCGAGCCCCTGCAGGAACCGGCCACTGACCATGCTCGGGAGGTCGTAGGCGAGCGCGGTGACCAGCGAGCCGACGGCGAACACGACGAGTGCGGCCGTGAGCACCGGCAGCCGGCCTCGCAGGTCGGCGATCCGGCCGATCAGCGGCAGCATGGCGACGTAGCCGAGCAGGAAGCCGGAGACGATCGGCGCGGCCCGCTGGAGCTCCTCGATCGGGATGCCGGCGCTGCCCATCATCTCCGGGAGCGCGAGCACGACGACGTAGGTGTCGGCGGCGGCGAAGGCCACCGCGACGGCGGCCAGAGTCAGCAGCACCCGAGGTGAGCGGGCCACCTCAGTGCCGGTCACGGCGCGGTGATGTCCTTCTCGGTGCCGTAGTCGTCGAGCGCCAGCGTGTAGGTGACGTCTCCGTTGTCCTTGCCGTAGAACGCGCCCTTGAGCACGGCCTCACGCAGCTCGTCGTCATCGCTGATGGTGTAGTTGAACGAGAAGTCGCCCTCGGCGTCGGGGATGAGGGCGGTCACGGCGTCGCTGGAGATGGTCCCGGTGTACTCGGTGAGGATCTCCTTGTTGTCCTCGCCGCCGCGCACCGAGTCGCCGGCCCTGACCTCCTCCGCGGAGGCCAGCAGCCCGGAGAAGCCCCCGTCGGGCTCCATCAGCTTGGCCGGGTCGGGCGCGCCGTAGTCGCTCGGGTCGATGGGCGTCCAGTCGGGAAGCAGCAGCGAGTTCTTCGCGTAGGTCTTGCCGTCGACGGCGATCACGTCGGCGTCGGCGGGGAGTCCGTTGACGCTGAGCTTGAAGGTGCCCTCGAACGCCGCGGGGTGCACGCCGGTGCCGGTGGCCGAGCTGATGCCCGTGACGCCGTTGGGCAGGTCCTTGGTCGTGAGCGAGATCGTGACGCCGCTGGTCTCGTCGAGCACCTTCTTGGCCGCGGCCAGGGCCTCTGCGGCGCTGGCGTCGTCCTTGCCTCCGCCGCCGTCCTTCTTGTCGTCGTCGCTGCACGCGGACAGGCCGCCCAGGGCCAGCCCGAGCACGAGGGGAGCGGTCAGCAGCCGCAGGCGGCCGGCAACGGGGAGGATCACCGGAGCAGCCTTGCACACGCCGTCATGGCTGCTGCGGCGCGAACCTGGCCAGTCGGACTCCCACCGGACCCGCCACGGCCGCGATCGGCTGGCTGCCCGGCACCCCGGATCCGTCGCGCTTGCCGGTGGCGTCGGGCAGGTCGATGGGAGCGCCGCTCGAGGCCGCGGCGCGGGCCGGTGCGTCGCCCGCCCAGGCGGTGACCAGGGTGTCCTCGCCCTTGAGGAAGCGGTGGCACCGGACGCCGCCGGTGGCCCGGCCCTTGGCGGGGTACTCGCTGAACGGCGCCACCTTGACCGCGCCCGGCTCGGTGCCGGGCAGCGCCGTCGAGGAGCCGGACGCGGTGACGACCACCGCATCGTCCGAGGCCAGGGCGCCGAACCACGCCACCCCTTCGCCCGCGGCGACCCGGACCCCTGCCATGCCGCCGCCCGAACGGCCCTGCGGCCGCACGGAGGCGGCGCCGAAGTGCAGCAGCTGGGCGTCGGTGGTGATGAAGCACAGCGTCTCGCTGCCGGTGGCCAGCTCGACCACCCCGGCCACCTCGTCGCCGTCGTCGAGCCGGATCACCTCCCACTCGTCCTTGGCCAGCACCTCGGGGTTGACGCGCTTCACGATGCCCTTGCGGGTGCCGATCGCGAGGCCGGGGCCGTCGGGGCTCAGGCGGCTCAGCGCCAGCGCCCGCTCGCCGGGCTCCAGCGAGGCCAGCTCGCTGACCGGGTAGCCGCCCTGGAGATTGGGGTCGTTGGCCGAGGCCGGCAGGGCCGGGAGGTCGAGCACCGACAGCTTGAGCAGCCGGCCACGGCTGGTGACCAGGCCGACCTCGCCGCGGACCGTGGCGGGGACCGCCGAGACCACGACGTCGTGGTTGGCGCGGGCGCCGCCCTCGCCCACCGGCTCGGCGCTCGACGTCCGCGCGAGCAGGCCGCTGGCGGACAGGAACGCGAAGCACGGGTCGTCGGCGACCTCGAGGGTCGCGGCGGCCGGGGTGACCGTGGTGCCGGCGGACTCCAGCAGGACCGTGCGGCGCGGCGTGCCGTAGGTCCGGGCGACCTCGGCCAGCTCGTCGGACACGACCTTTCGGAGCAGCGCCTCGTCAGCCAGGATCGCCTCGAGCTCCTCGATCTCGCGGCGCAGCGTCTCCTGCTCCTTCTCGAGCTCGATCCGGCTGAACCTGGTCAGCCGGCGCAGCTGCATCTCCAGGATGTAGTTGGCCTGGGCCTCGGACAGGTCGAAGACCGAGCGGAGCCGCTCGCGGGCGGCTCCGGCGTCGTCGCTCGTCCTGATCACCTGGATGACCTCGTCGATGTCGACCAGCGCGATGAGCAGACCGTCGACGAGGTGCAGCCGCTCGGCCTTCTTGTCGCGACGGAAGGTGGTGCGCCGGCGTACGACGTCGTAGCGGTGCTTCAGGAAGACCTCGAGCAGCTCCTTGAGCCCGAGCGTCCGCGGCTGCCCGTCGACCAGGCAGACGTTGTTGATGCCGAACGACTCCTCCATCGGCGTCAGCTTGTAGAGCTGCTCGAGGATCGCCTCGGGGACGAAGCCGTTCTTGACCTCGATGACCAGGCGAGTGCCGTTGGCCATGTCGGTGAGGTCCTTGACGTCGGAGATCCCCTGGAGCTTCTTGCCCTGGACGAGGGCCTTGATCCGCTCGACGACCTTCTCCAGGCCGACGGCGTAGGGCATCTCGGTGACGACGATGCCCTTGCGCCGGCCCACGGTCTCGACCCGGGCGCTGGCGCGCATCCGGAACGAGCCCCGGCCGCTCTCGTAGGCGTCGCGGATCCCGTCGAGCCCGATGATCTTGCCGCCGGTCGGCAGGTCGGGCCCGGGGATGAACCGCATCAGCCCGTCGACGTTGGTCTGGGGGTGGTTGATCAGGTGCCGCAGCGCCTGGATGACCTCGACGAGGTTGTGCGGAGCCATGTTGGTCGCCATGCCCACGGCGATACCGGTGGTGCCGTTGACCACGAGGTTGGGGATGGCAGCGGGGAGCACCACCGGCTCCAGCTCGCGGCTGTCGTAGTTGGGCTTGAAGTCGACGGTGTTCTCGTCGATGGAGGCCGTCATCGCCACCGCGGCGGGCGCCATCCGGCACTCGGTGTAGCGCATCGCCGCCGCGGAATCGTCGGGAGACCCGAAGTTGCCGTGCCCGTCGACCATCGGCAGCCGCATCGACCACGGCTGAGCGAGGCGGACCAGGGCGTCGTAGATCGCGCCGTCACCGTGGGGGTGGAGGCGGCCCATCACCTCGCCGACCACGCGGGCGCTCTTGACGTGCCCGCGGTCGGGGAAGAGCCTCATCTCGTTCATCGTGTGGAGGATCCGGCGCTGGACCGGCTTGAGGCCGTCGCGGGCGTCGGGGAGGGCGCGCGAGTAGATGACCGAGTAGGCGTACTCCAGGAACGACGAGCGCATCTCGTCGCCCACGTCGATGTCGAGGATGTGCTCCTCGAAGTCGTCAGGGAGCTCCTGCTTGGTGCCACGCCGTGCCATGGCCCCATCCTCTCCCGCGGTGCCAACGCTTCGCGCGGTGGCACGCCGGTTGTCCACCCTCGCTGGGAAGGGGTCCAGAACAGCCGCATGCGGGTCAACCAAGCACGTGTCGCCGGATACGGTGGACGGGTGAGCGGCCCGGACCAAGCGACGGTGACGGTGATCGAGCCGCCGCGCCACTGGGAGGGCGACGTCGTCCTGCGTGACGGCAAGACCGCCCACCTGCGGGCGATCCGGCCCGAGGACGCCAAGCTGCTCGTCGAGTTCTACGAGCGGGTGTCCGACCGCTCGAAGTACTACCGGTTCTTCTCGCCCATGCCGCACCTCTCCGACCGCGACGTCACGAGGTTCACCCAGGTCGATCACGACCAGCGGGTGGCGCTCGTGCTGACCCTCCAGGGCCAGATGATCGCCGTCGCGAGGTACGACGTCGTGGCGCCCGGCGAGGCCGAGGTGGCCTTCCTGGTGGAGGACCAGCACCAGGGCCGCGGCATCGCCCAGATCCTGCTCGAGAACCTGGCCCAGGCCGGCCGCGAGCGTGGCGTCGAGCGGTTCGTCGCAGAGGTGCTGCCCGACAACCAGCGGATGATCCAGACCTTCCGCGACGCCGGCTACCGCGTGGTCAGTGCCTACGACGAGGGCGTGCTCCAGCTCGAGTTCCCGATCGACGCCACCGACACCGCGATCGGGATCATGCAGGGCCGCGAGCACGTGGCCGAGGCCGCCTCGATCCACCGCTTCTTCAACCCGACGTCCGTGGCCGTGATCGGCGCCAGCCGCCGCCAGGACACCATCGGCCAGGCGCTGGTCCGCAACCTCGTCACCGGCGACTTCACCGGCCGGGTCTACGCAGTGAACCCCAGCGCCCGGGCGGTGTCCGGGCTCCCGACCTACAAGAACGTGACCGACATCCAGGACGACGTCGACGTGGCGATCGTCGCCGTGCCGGCTGACGCGGTCGAGGACGTGGTGCTCGACTGCGCCGCCAAGGGCGTGCACGGGCTGGTGGTCATCTCGTCGGGCTTCGCCGAGACCGGCGAGGAGGGGCGCCAGCGGCAGCGTCGGCTGGTCGGGCTCTCCCGGTCCTACGGCGTTCGGCTGATCGGCCCCAACGCGCTGGGCATCATCAACACCCACCCGGACGTGTCCATCAACGCGTCGCTGGCCGCGCTGATGCCACCGCGGGGCCGGGCCGGGTTCTTCTGCCAGTCCGGAGCGCTCGGGTCGGCGATCCTCGAGAAGGTCCGCAACCGCGGCCTCGGCCTCTCGACGTTCGTCAGCGCGGGCAACCGGGCCGACGTGTCCGGCAACGACCTGCTTCAGTACTGGGAGGAGGACGAGTCGACCGAGGTCGTGATGATGTATCTCGAGTCGATCGGCAACCCGCGCAAGTTCTCCCGCATCGCCCGCCGGGTCTCGCTGCGCAAGCCGATCATCGCCGTCCGCTCCGGCCGCACCACGCAGGGCGTCCCGATGGGCCACGCCGTCCGCAAGATCGCGGCGCCGCCCCAGGCCGTCGACGCGATGTTCCGGCAGGCCGGCGTGATCCAGGTCGACACCCTCGAGGACATGTTCGACGTGGCCCAGCTCGCCGCGCACCAGCCGCTGCCGCGCGGTCGCCGGGTGGCCATCGTGGGCAACTCCGACGCGCTCGGGCTGCTCGCCGCGGATGCGGCGTCGGCGGTGGGGCTGGTGGTCAACAAGCAGGTCGCGCTGAGCGCCGAGCCCTCGCCGGAAGACTTCGAGGACGCCCTCGACGACGCGATCGACGACCCGGACGTCGACGCCGTGGTCGTCGTCTACATCCCGCCGCTGAGCGTGCCCGGGGAGCAGATCGCCAACGTGCTGGCGGCCGTCGGCGAGCAGTCCGACAAGCCGCTCGTCTCGACGTTCCTCGGCACGGAGGGCATCCCCGAGCTGCTCCGCGTGCCCGACGTCGCCGGCTCCACCGCGGGCCGCGGCTCGGTGCCCTCCTACCCGGCGGTCGAGGCGGCGGTCCGAGCGCTGGCGCGCGTGGTGGAGTACGCCGTGTGGCTGCGCACGCCGGACGGCGCGGCCCCGGACCCCGCGGCCGTCGACCCGGCCGCCGCCCAGCAGGTGATCGGCCGGGCGCTCGCCGCCAACCCCGACGGGGTCGACCTCGACTCCGCGGCGCTCACCGAGCTGCTGTCGGCGTACGGGATCGAGCTCTCGGAGGCCCGGCCCGTCTCGACGTTGCGCGAGGCCCAGAAGGCCGGCCGTGAGCTGGGCTGGAACGTCATCCTCAAGGCCACCGCCGAGCGGGTCCGCGAGCGGCCCGACCTTGCGCACGTCTGGCGCAACATCGACACGCCCGCGGAGATGCGCGACGCGTGGGAGAACCTGCTGGAGATCGTCGGCGAGTCGGGCGAGGCGGGCTACGTCGTCCAGAAGAACGCCGCCCCCGGCGTGCCGGTCGCCATCCGCAGCCTCGAGGACCCGCTCTTCGGGCCGGTGGTCTCCTTCGGCATCTCCGGTCCGATCATCGAGCTCCTGTCGGACGTCTCCTACCGGATCCCGCCGATCTTCGCGCACGACGCGGCGTCCATGGTCCGCGAGATCCGCTCGTCGCCGATGCTGTTCGGCTACCGCGGCAGCGAGGTGGTCGACATCGACGAGGTGGAGCGCCTGATCCAGCGTGTCGCCCAGCTGCAGAACGACCTGCCGCAGGTCCGCACCCTCGAGCTGTCGCTGGTGCTCGCGGGCGCGCAAGGAGCGACCGTGCTCACCGCCGCGGCCCGGGTCGAGCCGGTCGTCGACCCGCGCTCCGACTGGTTCGTCCGCCGGATGCCGACCGTCCCTGGGGACACCATCCCGAGCTAGTGCCCCGCGTGGGAGACTCCACCCCATGCCTCTGCGCACCACCGATGACCGCACGGATGACACCGACCGCAGCCTCGAGCTGCGCGAGGCCATCGACCACACGGGCTACTACCCCGACGTGGTCATCGACAGCGTCGCCGCGGCGGTCTCGGGGGAGCGGGTCGAGTCGTTCTACGTCCACCACGAGCCGACCTTCGACCGCGACGAGGTGCGCCGCCACCTGTCGGTCATGGTGCTGACGCCGAGCCGGCTGATCATCGTGCACACCGACGAGCACGCGGGGGACGACCTGCTGCCCGAGCCCTACACCTCGACCTCCTCCGAGGCGATCCGGCTCAGCTCGGTGACCTCCGTGGTGGTGACCCGGATGGTCGCCAACCCGACCAAGGAGCCGACCACGCCTGCCGAGGCGGTCATCACGCTCGGCTGGGGCGGGGTCAGCCGGGTCGACCTGGAGCCGGCCGGCTGTGACGACCCGCAGTGCGAGGCCGACCACGGCTACACCGGGTTGCTCGCCTCCGACGACTTCTCGCTGCGCGTCTCGGCCGCCGCGGACGGCGGCGAGGCCGTGGTGCGCCTGCTGTCGTTCGCCGAGCAGCTCTCTGCGCGGACCCACTCGGGGTGATCACCCCGTTCATCGAGCCCGCCTACGGCCATCGCGGGCTGGGTGACGTCGTACCCGCCATCAGCCACGCCCTCGGCAGCGGCGTCCTCGACGCCCCCACCGGCCTGGTGCTGCCCGACGCGCCGGCCTACGTGCTCTTCCTCGTCGACGGGCTCGGGTCGCAGCTCCTGGCGAGGTACGCCGCCACCGCGCCGTACCTCTCCTCGCTGCTGGCCGACTCCGCGCCCGGCACGGCCGGCGTACCGTCCACGACCGCGACCAGCCTGACCTCGCTCGGCACCGGCCTCACCCCCGGCACCCACGGCCTCGTCGGCTTCACCAGCCGGGTGCCGGGCACCGACCGGCTGCTCAACGCGCTGTTCTGGGACAAGTCCGTCGACCCTCTGGAGTGGCAGCCCCACCAGACCGCGTTCTCGCGGCTCACCGACGCGGGGGTGCGGGTCGACGTGGTCAGCAAGCGCGAGTTCGACCGCAGCGGCCTCACCATCGCTGCGCACCGGGGCGCCGGCTACATCGGGGCCGACCGGATCGGCGAGCGGATCGCGGGTGCGGTCACCGGGTCCTCGCACCGGCCCTCGCTGACCTACCTCTACGACGGTGACCTCGACTGGACCGGTCACAGGTACGGCGTCGACTCGCCGCAGTGGCTCCAGCAGCTCGCCGCCATCGACGCCGAGGCGGTGCAGCTGCGCGAGGCGCTCCCCGACGAGGTGCGGCTGGTCGTGGTCGCCGACCACGGCATGGTCGACTCGACGCCGGCCAGCCGGATGGACGTCGACCAGCACGACGAGCTGCGCGACGGTGTGGTGCTGCTCGGCGGCGAGGCGAGGTTCCGGCACCTCTACTGCGCGGACGGCGCCGCCTCGTCGGTGGCCGCCTGCTGGGCCGAGCTGCTCGGCGACCGCGCCGAGGTGCTGACCCGCGAGGCGGCCATCGCGCGCGGATGGTTCGGAGTGGTCACCGAACCGGTCCTGCCACGCCTCGGCGACGTGATGGTCGCCGCCCGCGACGACCTGGCCGTGTTCTCCAGCAAGGACTTCGGCTACGAGATGACCCTGGTCGGCCTGCACGGCTCACTGACCTCGGACGAGATGCTGATCCCCATCCTGGTCGGCTGAGCTCACTCCGGCTGGTTGCCCGGCTCGCCACCGATCCGGTACGACGACGAGACGCCCATGTACATCAGGTGGCTCACCAGCCCCTGCTGGGCGTGGGGCAGGTTGTGGCAGTGGTCCATCCAGATGCCGGGGTTGTCGGCCACGAAGGCGATCTCGTAGGTCTCGTCGACGGCGACCTCGAGCGAGTCGACCCACCACGGGCTGCCGGTCGCCTGCTTCCCGTCCCGCGACAGCACCACGGCGTGGTGGCCGTGCAGGTGCATCGGGTGGGTGTCGTCGCTCCCGTTGTGGATCTCGAAGACCACGACGTCGCCCTCCTCGACCATGTACATCGGGGTGTCAGGGAACAGGTGGCCGTTGATCGTCCACCAGTTGCCCGGCCGGCCGTCGAGGAAGCCCGGACGCTTGCCGATGCGGTACTCGAAGTGCCGGTCGGCGTCAGTGGGGTCGAAGCCCGGGTCGGCCGGGTCGCCGTAGGACAGCAGGTCGACGGCCCGCTTGGGCGAGATGGTCTGCTCGCCACCGGTCGGGTCCTCTCCCAGGACCAGCGCCGCGCTGCCGGCGAAGTCGATGCGGGCGCCGCCGGTGGGCACCGTGATGCCGAGGTCGACCCGGCCGCCCGCGGGCAGGTCGTAGCGGTCTCCGTCGACCGGCGTCGGGCCGCTCACGTCGGTGCCGTCCACGGCGAGCACGGTGTACGTCGCCCCGGTCACCCACAGCGGAGCGATGCCGTTGTCGGTGTTGACGACTCGGAGCCGGACCTGCTGCCCGGTCTCCGCGTCGACGGTCGTGGTGCCCTTCGTGCCGTTGAGGGTCGGACCGCTGTCGTACTTGTGCAGCATGACCACCTGCTCCAGCACCGAGGCGTCCATCTGGGCGGGATGCACGACGACCGCGCCCAGCAGGCCGCCGAGCACCTGCTGGTGGGAGATCTGGTGGGAGTGGTACCAGTAGGTCCCGACGCGGTCGGCCACGAAGCGGTAGACGAACCGGTCACCCGGCAGCACGGCGTCCTGGGTGACCCCGGCCACGCCGTCCATCGCGTTGGGGACGTCGATCCCGTGCCAGTGCAGGGTGGTGCCCTCCTCGACGTTGTCGTTGGCCAGGGTCACCTGGACCAGGTCGCCGACCGTCGCGTCGATGGTGGGCCCGGGTGAGCTGCCGTTGACCGTGAACTCCCGGCCGTCCTGGTGCACGGTGAGGGTGGCCTCGACGTCGGCCGGGCGGTCCGGATCCGCGACGAGCTCCTTGACCGGCGTCCCGTGGTGCATGTCGCCCATGTCGCCCACGTCGTGGCCGTCCATGCCCCCCATGTCCATGCCGTCCATCGACCTCTCATGGGGGCCGCCGCCGTAGTCGGGGTAGCCCATGGCCGCCATGTCATAGGAGTCGGGCAGCCGGCTGCTGTTCCACATCACCGCCAGCGGCACCAGGATCGCGAGCGTGGCCAGCACCGGCAGGGCGACGCGCCAGCGGGAGCGCAGGACTGCCCACGCGCGGGCGGGCAGCCCTGTCGTGGAGGCTGCGGTGTCCACGGACTCCTCAGGCGATGGCGGGTGCGTGCATGCCCGCTGCCGCCGGCACGGAGGCGCGCCGCCCGGCCATGATCGCCACCCCCATCAGCACCAGTGCGTTGACACCGTGCAGACCGCCGAAGGCCGAGCCGGCGGAGCGGGAGAGGGCGGGCAGCACCAGCACCTGCAGGACGACGAGCCCGACGATGATCGCGGCGTACTTCACGCCACCGGGCACCTTCGCGAAGAACGAGGTCACCAGCAGGCTCAGCGAGACGAGGGGGATCAGGATCAGCCCGTTG
This sequence comes from uncultured Actinomycetota bacterium, assembly GCA_963830145.1. Taxonomy (GTDB): domain Bacteria; phylum Actinomycetota; class Actinomycetes; order Propionibacteriales; family Nocardioidaceae; genus Nocardioides. Next base: position 151,986 of record CAWHLI010000029.1, on the reverse strand, counting down.
AAGAACATGTGGATCGCGAAGCCCCATTCCGCGGTGAAGTTCGTGTCGCAGTCATCGCACTCGAGGAGCGCCTTGTTGACCACGCCGCCGTCGTCGGTGATCCACTGCGACATGCCGAAGAACGCCCACGCGATGGCGAAGGCCTGCACGACGACGAGCACGGCGATCGAGTAGGCCAGGATCCGGTAAGCCTTCATGATTCCCCCTCGGACCTCGGCGCCGCCGGGTCGCGGCGCACCGGGCGCTCTCGCACCACTCCGAGCATCGACCCGCACGGCTCGCCCGGGCAATGATCCCTCTGGGCTAGCCGTTCACTAGCCCATCGGGGTGGGTCAGCCGAACGGAAGCGGTTCGGCGCCCAGCGCGACGGCGTGGGCGCGGGCCGCCGTCATCCGGCGGCGGTGGTGCTGGCGGCAGAGGACCTCGTAGGCGACCTCCGGGGCCAGCTCCTGGCTGCCCGCCTGCTCGACGTCGCCGACCACGATCACCTCACCCTCGACCACCATCTCGCCGTCCTCGGTGCGGGCGTTGTGGGTGGCGCGCTTGCCGCACCAGCACAGCGCCTCCACCTGCAGGACGTGGGTGTGGTCGGCGAGCTCGACCAGCCGGGCGCTGCCCGGGAACAGCTCGCTGCGGAAGTCGGTCAGGATCCCGAACACGAACACGTCGAGCTGGAGCTCGTCGACCACCTTGGCCAGCTGGTCGACCTGGTCGCGGGTGTAGAACTGCGCCTCGTCACAGACCAGGTAGTCGACCCGGGCGCCCCGGGTGAGCTCGTCGACGACGTAGCGCCAGAAGTGGAAGTCGTCGTCGACCTCGATCGCGTCGTGCTGCAGCCCGAGCCGGCTCGAGAGCTGCGCGGTCCCGGCCCGGTCGCGGCTGGTGAAGATCCGGCCGACCAGGCCGCGCTGCGCGCGGTTGTGGTTGGTCTGGAGCGCCAGGGTGCTCTTGCCGGAGTCCATGGTCCCGGTGAAGAACTGGAGCTCGGCCACGGGCACACCCTAAACAGGGGCGCGGCCGTCACGGGTGCAGGCGCGACCCTTTCACGGTCTTGTCGACGCCGTTCCTCGGTCCGTGCAGCGCGACGCCGACCAGGTCGAGGTCGTCGCGGGCCACCGCCCGCACCACGGCCCGGTTGGCGAGGTCGTTGCCGGTGGAGAACATCTCGCGGGTGTAGATGCTCATCGGCAGCTGGCGGCCGAGCGCCCGGGCGTGGACGGCCCTGATGGTGGGGGCGTCGGCCTCGAGGACCACGACCGGCTGGCCGAGCAGCGGGAGGTAGTCCGTGCCGTCGGCGTCCTCGTAGCGCTTGCCGATCAGCTGTGGGTACTCGGCGGCGATCCCGCTGACCAGGAACGCCGTCACGTTGAGCCGCTGCCAGGTCTCCAGGTCGTCGCGGACCACCACCGCGATCTTGGTGTCGAAGCGGATGGGTTCGTCCATGGCTTCATCGTGGTCGGCCCCACCCCGGCGCGTCTTGTACGTTCTTGACGTGGAGAAGGTGCGGGCGTGGCAGCCGGCACTGGCGGGTGTCTCGGAGGTGCTGCACGCGCACTTCACCGACCACAGCTACCCGGCGCACGTGCACGAGCAGTGGACCGTGCTGCTGGTCGACAGCGGTGGAGTCGACTACACGCTGGACCACACCCGGCAGCAGGCGGTCACCGGCCGGGTCACGGTGCTGCCGCCGTACGTCTCCCACGACGGGCGGGCGGCCAGCCCAGGGGGCTTCGACAAGCGCGTCCTCTACGTCGACGACCGGTGGCTGCCCGAGCGGCTCACCGGTGCAGCCGTCCGCTCGCCAACGCTCGACGACCCGGCGCTCGCGCAGTCGGTCTCGGAGCTGCACCTGGTGCTCGGCTCGGTCGGCGAGGAGCTACGTCGTCGGTCGCCGGCTCGACCGCGCCCGCTCGCTGCTGCTCGCCGGCCTGCCGATCGCCGAGGTCGCGGCGGCCACCGGGTTCCACGACCAGTCCCACCTGACCCGCCACTTCCGGGCGTTGCTGGGCACCACGCCGGGCGCGTTCCGCAGCGCGGCTTGAGCCCCGCGTCGGGTTGGATGGGGCCGTGACCTCCCCGCTGATCTCCGTGGCCGAGCTCCGCGAGGCCGCGCCGTCCGTGACGATCCTCGACATCCGCTACAAGACCGGCGGGCGGTCCGGACCGGGGGAGTACTCGCTCGGGCACGTGCCCGGAGCGGTGTACGTCGACCTCGACACCGAGCTGGCCTCCGCGCCGGGGGCCGGAGGCAGGCACCCGCTGCCGACGCCGGAGGCCTTCGAGGCGGCGATGCGCCGCGCCGGGGTCCGGCAGGACCGGCCGGTCGTGGTCTACGACGACTGGACCGGTCTCGCCGCGGGCCGAGCATGGTGGCTGTTGCGCTTCCACGGGCTGCACGACGTCCGGGTCCTCGACGGAGGGTGGACGGCCTGGGTCGAGGCGGGCGGCGAGGTCGAGCGGGGGGTGACCCTCAGCCCCGTCGCCGGTGACTTCACCGCCCGGCCCGGACAGCTCGCCGTGGTCGAGGCGGAGCGGGTGCTCGACGTGCCCGTGCTGGTCGACGCCCGCACGCCCGAGCGCTACCGGGGCGAGACCGAGCCGATCGACGCCGTCGCCGGGCACGTCCCAGGGGCGGTCAACGTGCCGACCAGCACCAACCTGGACGCCACCGGCCGGTTCCGCAGCCCCGACCAGCTCAAGGCGCTCTACGAAGCAGCCGGCGTCCCGACCGACGGCTCCCGGGAGGTCGCGGTCTACTGCGGCTCCGGCGTCACCGCCGTCCACGACCTGATCGCCCTCGAGCTGCTCGGCGTGCACGCCACCCTCTACCCCGGCTCGTGGTCGGGCTGGATCACCGACCCGGAGCGCCCGGTCGAGTCGGGATAGGTTCCCAGCGCCTGTTAGGAAGGACCATGCAGTCCACCCAGGTCCTCCTGTCCCAACGTCCCGACGGTGAGGCGACGGCGTCCGACTTCGAGACGGTCACGGTCGACCTGCCCCCGCTGGAGGACGGCCAGGTGCTGCTGCGGGTGCGCTACCTCTCGCTCGACCCCTACATGCGCGGCCGGATGAGCGAGGCGGAGTCGTACGCCGACCCGGTCGCGCTGGGCGAGGTGATGGTGGGCGGCACCGTCTGCGAGGTCGTGGAGTCGCGCTCGGACCGCCGGGCGGTCGGCGACCAGGTGCTGTCCTACTCCGGCTGGCAGACCCACGCGATCGCAGACGCGCGGCACACGCGCAAGCTCGAGCCCGACGCCGCGCCCGTGTCGACGGCGCTGGGAGTGCTGGGCATGCCGGGGTTCACGGCGTACGCCGGGCTCCTCCTGCTGGGCAAGCCGGCCCCCGGGGAGACGGTCGTGGTCGCCGCCGCCACCGGACCGGTCGGGTCCGCGGTCGGGCAGATCGCCAGGCTCAAGGGCGCCCGTGCGGTCGGGATCGCGGGCGGGCCCGAGAAGTGCCGGGCGCTCCTCGACGAGCTCGGCTTCGACGCGGCGGTGGACCACCGGGCGCCCGACTTCCGCGAGCGGCTCGCCGAGGCGGTCCCCGACGGGATCGACGTCTACTTCGAGAACGTCGGGGGAGAGGTGGCGCGGGCCGTGATGCGGCACCTCAACCTCTACGCGCGGATCCCGGTGTGCGGCCTGGTCGCGGGCTACAACGCCACGGGGGCGCCCGAGGGTCCGGACCGGCTCGACGGCTTCATGCGCAGGGTGCTGACCAAGAGCCTCACGATCCGGGGCTTCATCCAGAACGAGTTCGAGCGCGAGCACCACGCGCAGTTCCTCGAGGAGATGACGGCCTGGGTCAGGGACGGACAGGTGCGCTACCGCGAGGACGTCACGGTCGGACTCGACAACGTCGTCGAGGCGTTCAACGGCATGCTGGCGGGCCGCAACTTCGGGAAAGTGGTTGTCCAGGTCGGCGACTGACCTGATTGACTCGAGCCGGTGGACGGCCTGGACATCGAGGAGCTCGGACCCGACGATCCGAGGTTCGACGCGTGGCACGCGGCGATCGTGCGCTCCTACGCCCACGAGCGGGAGCCGGGCTGGTGGGAGTCCCTCGCGGCCGCGCGCATCTACTTCGCCCGGGTCGGCGGCACGAAGCGACACGTGGCCCTGGCCGCCGCGACCGGCGGCGCCGTGGTGGGCGGCGCCGAGCTGGGCCTGCCGCTCGACGCCGACGTGGAGACCATGTCGGTCGAGCTGGGGGTCCTGCCCGAGGCGCGCGGCCGGGGAGTCGGCGAGGCGCTGCTGTCGGCGGTCCGCACGGTGGCGATGCGCGAGGACCGTGACGTCCTCCAGGCAGAGGTCTTCGTCCCGACCGACCGTGCGCCCGAGCAGTGGCCGGGAGCCCGCTTCGCCGAGCGGCACGGCCTGAGCTGTGCGACCGTCGAGCACCGCTTCCTGCTCGACCTGCCCGTGCCGGAGCAACGGCTCGACGACCTGGCTGCCGGGGCCGGGCGGGGCGCCTCGGACGACGACGAGATCGTCTCCTGGGTCGGCGGCTGCCCGGATGAGTACGTCGACCGGTGGGCGCGGATGCAGACGCAGATGAACCAGGACGTGCCGACCGGAGAGCTGACGGTCACGGCGCGTCAGGTGGACGCCCAGCGGATTCGCGACTCCGACCTCCGGATGTCCGAGCAGGGGTGGACCAAGGTGCGGAGCATGGCCTTGGACAGCGCGGGCGTCGGCCGCGGCTACACCGAGCTGTTCGTCTCGGACCACGACCCCGACGTCGTGGTACAGGACGACACCTGGGTCGACGAGTCGCATCGCGGACGCCGGCTCGGCATGCGGCTCAAGGTGGCCAACCTGCGCCTGCTGCAGGGCCACGACGGCGGCGCGCTGCTCGGCCCGCGCCGCAGCGCTCAGACCTACTGCGAGCAGCACAACACCGCGATGCGGCGCATCAACGCCGAGGTCGGGTTCCGGGAGGTCGACTCCCTGCGGGGCTACGAGGGTCCGGCCGGCGGCTGAGCGGTCGAGTCGGCCCTGGCTGGTTACCGGACGAGCATGGCGATGCGTATCGACACCCTGATCGTGCTCGGCGCGGACGGCGACCTGGCCCGGAGGCTGCTGCTCCCCGGCCTCGGCTCGCTGCTCGCGAGCGACTGGGCACCTCGGCGTCGGCTGCTCGTGCTCGGGGCGGGGCTGGGCGAGCTCGACGAGCGGGCGTGGCAGACCCGGGTCAGCGACGCGTTCGGAGTCCTTGATGCGGGGGGCGGACGAGTGCGCGACACGGCCGAGCGCAGCCGCTACCGGACCTGCGACGTCACCGCGGTCGAGGAGCTCCGGGCACTCCTCGAGGACTGCGACGGGACACCGGCGATCTACTTCGCACTGCCTCCGGCGGTGACCGCGCGAGCCTGTCAGGCGCTGCGACTCCTCGAGCTGCCGGAGGGGACCGTGCTGGCCATGGAGAAGCCGTTCGGGACCGGCCTCGAGGACGCCAGGGGGCTCAACGAGCTCGTCGGCACCCTCGTGCCCGAGCAGCAGGTCTTCCGCATCGACCACTTCCTCGGCCGCAGCGACGTGCTCAACATCCTCGGGGTCCGGTTCGCCAACCGGCTGCTGGAACCGGTCTGGAGCAACCAGCACGTGGAGTCGATCGAGGTCACCTTCGACGAGTGCCTGGGACTCGAGGGCAGGGCCGGCTACTACGACCGCGCCGGAGCCCTGGTCGACATGATCCAGAGCCACCTGCTCCAGGTGATGGCGCTGCTGATGATGGATCCGATCGCCCGGGTCGACGAACGAGACCTGCGCAGCGCCAAGGCCCAGGTGTTGCGGGCGACCAGGCTGCGGGGCGGACCGCGGCAGGCGAGCCGGCGGGCGCGCTACACCGCCGGGACCATCGAGGGTCGCAGGCTCTCGGCCTACACCCGCGAGCCCGGTGTCGACCCCGGCCGCCGTACCGAGACCCTGGCCGAGCTGACCCTCGAGGTGGACTCCTGGCGCTGGGCGGGGGTGCCGGTGACGCTCCGGTCCGGCAAGGCCCTGGGTCGGCCCCGCAAGGAGGCGGTCATCACGATGAAGCAGACCCCGCACCTGCCTGTGGGACTCGTCGGGCACGACACCCGCGACTCGCTCACCATCGGGTTCAAGCCGGCCCGGCTGGCCCTCCACCTCGACGTGAGTGGCCCGGGTGACCCGTTCGACCTCGACTCCGCGGACCCCCAGGCGCTGCTGCCCGATGGTGCCCTCCAGGCCTACGGCGAGGTGCTGGCCGGCCTCCTGGACAGCGACCCGCTGCTGGCGGTGCGTGGCGACAACGCGGAGGAGTGCTGGCGGATCGTCGAGCCGGTGCTGAAGGCGTGGCGGGCCGACGAGGTCCCGATGGACACCTACGCCGCGGGCTCGGACGGTCCTCGGGCCTGGCGCTGACGGTCGAGCGACCCTCCCGGATCCGCCAGCCGTCGGCAGCCACCGGGCGTCGCTCGACGGACGAGCGACGCGACCACGGACCTACCAGTGGATGCCCTTGAAGACCTTGGCCAGCATGATCTGCTCGGTCTCTCGGGTGCCGCTGGAGACCTGATCGCCCTTGGCGGCGGCCGAGTCGGGGAAGACGTGGTAGGCCATGTTGAGCACCCGGAAGGCGAGCTTCGGCGCCAGCGTGTGCGCCACGGCGCCGGCGTTGCCGAGCATCGTGTTGATCTCGTGCGGGCGCTCCACCATCGCCTTGATGACCAGGTCGGCCGCCTGAGCGGGTGAGATGGTCGGGAACTTGTCGTAGATCTTGGTCGGGGCGATCATCGGCGTCCGCACCAGCGGCATGTGGATGCCGGTGAAGGTGATGCCGTCGCCGACCAGCTCCGACGAGACGACGTTGGACCACGAGTCCAGGGCGGCCTTCGACGCGACGTACGCCGAGAACCGCGGCGGGTTCGTCTGGACGCCGATGGAGCTGATGTTGACCACGTGACCGCGCTTCTGCTGGCGCATCGTGGGGATCAGCCCCATCACCAGCCGGATCGCGCCGAAGTAGTTGAGCTGCATGGTGCGCTCGAAGTCGTGGAACCGGTCGTGCGAGAGCTTGATCGACCGGCGGATCGAGCGGCCGGCGTTGTTGACGACGAAGTCGATGGACGGCAGCTCGGCGGTCATCTCCTTGCAGAGCGTGTCGATGGCGTCGAGGTCGGAGAGGTCGCAGGGGAAGACGTGGGCGGTGCCGCCGCGCCGCTCGATCGCGGCCCGGGTCTCCTCGAGCTTGTCCTTGCCGCGGGCGACGAGCACGGGGATGCCGCCGCACTGCGCCACCTTGAGCGCGGTGACCTGGCCGATGCCGGACGAGGCGCCGGTGATGACGACGTACTTGCCCTGGAGCGCGTCGCGGTTGCCCCTGTCGCGGCCGGTGGCCTCGTCGAGGTTCTCCTCCCAGTAGCCCCACAGCGTCCGCGCGTAGCCCTCGAGGTCGGGCACGGCGATGCCGGAGCCGGCCAGCGCCTTCTCGGTGCGCCGCGAGTCGAAGGCCGCGGTGAACGACGAGTGCGCCAGCACCTCGGCCGGCACCCCCAGCCGCCCGACGGTCAGGTCGAGCACCGCCTGCGCCGGCGCGGAGCGTACGAGGCCGTTGAGGATGGTCGAGGGGCGGAGCGCGCGGGGGAGCAGGCCGAGCGCGCCCGTGTTGTGCCGGTCGATCGGCGTCGCGAACGTCGGGGCACCGGCCGCCTTGCAGAAGGCGTTGATCATGTCGACCACGGGCTGCGGGTCTGGGTTGACCAGGTGGAACGCCTCGCCGTCGCGGTCGGGGAGGTGGCCGAGGTGGTCCATCGCCTTGGCGACGTAGTCGACCGGCACGACGTTGGTGTCGCCGAGGTCGGCGCCGACCAGGGGCAGCCAGCCCGGCAGGTTGTCGCGCATCAGCTTCATGAGCGGGAAGAAGTAGTAGGGGCCGTCGACCTTGTCCATCGAGCCGGTCTCGGAGTGGCCGACCACGATCGCCGGTCGGTAGACGCGCCACGGCACCGTCGACTCGGTGCGGACGATCTTCTCCGACTCATACTTCGTGCGGTGGTACGGCGAGGGCAGGTGCTGCCCCTCGTCGAACATGGTCTCGTCGAAGCTGCCGTGGAACTCGCCGGCCGCCGCCACCGACGACACCTGGTGGAACCGGCCGACCTGGAGCGCATCGGCGAGCTCGAGGGCGTGGCGGGTGCCGCCGACGTTCAGCTGCTCGTTGGTGGCGTCGTCAGCGGTCATGTCGTAGATCGCCGCGAGGTGGAAGAAGTGGTCGATCCCCTGTCCGTCGCTGGCGCGGTGCTCACCGATCCAGTCGTCGTCCACGCCCAGCCGGTCCGCAGCCAGGTCGCCGATCACGGGGACCACCCGGTCGGAGCCCCACGACTCGATGAGCGCCTCCATGCGCTCGATCGACGAGGCGCGGCAGAGGACGAAGATGGTGCCGTCGCGGTGGTCGACGAGCTCCTCGACGAGGTGTCGGCCGATGAAACCCGTCGCGCCGGTCACGAAGTACGCCATGCGCGGAGGTTACCGGCTGGTCACCTGCAGCGAACAGGGATGGCGACCGAGCCGGGGGCCCTGCCCGCCTCAGTCGCCCGGACCCCCGAACATGATCTCGTCCCAGCTCGGGACCGAGGCGCGGCCGCGGGTCTTCTTGACCGGGCGGCGCGGGGGCTCCGGCGCCGCCTCCTCGGGGTCCTCGTCGAGCGCCGCGGCGTCGCTCGCATCGTCGACCAGCTCGCTCTCGTCGACGCCAGGCTGCGCGTCGAGGAAGGCCTCGATCGGCTCGTCGGTGATGCCGAGCACGTCGTCGCCGAGCTCATCGGTCAGGCTGAGCTGGTGCTCGTCCTCGGCGGGGACGGCCGCAAGCCGGCGGACGCCCGGCTCGGGCTCGGGGTCGGTGATCGGGTCGGGGACGTCGCCGACCAGCCAGCGGGCCTCGTCGTTGTCGAGCACCACGAAGTTGCCGGGCTGGTCGAAGGTGAGCTCGGCGAGCCCGTCGCGGCCCTGGATGGTGAACCGCCCGGTGAGCGCCCACCGGCCGTCCTCGCGGCGCCAGGCGTCCCAGGCGATGACCTCGGGGTCGACGTTGCGCTCGTGGAGGTGGCCGGTGATGGCCTCACCGAGGGTGCGGGCGCCGTGGGGTGCCTCGCTGGAGGGCCGGCGGATCGAGGACCGCTGCGCGCGCTCGGCGACGTGCTCGCGCTCGGCGAGCACCGGGGCGGCGTACGGCATGACCTTCTCGACGGTGGTCCGGGCGGCGGCCGCGACCTGCTCGGGGGTCTCCCCGGCCCGGATCCTGGCCTGGATGTCGCGGGGTCGGAGCTGGCTGTCCATCTGGGTCTCCACCTTGGGCACCGGTTTTTCGGATCGGGTTGCGGGTTGTGCGCCCGGAGATATGCCCAGCGCGGCTCGGAGCCGGGCGTCGATCTCGAGCGTGAACTCGGGTGCGGTTGGGTCGTGCGGGTCGCCCAGCCGCAGACGGCGTCCGTCCGGGGTCACTCCGAGCAGTGTGAGGTAGCGACCGGTCGGGCTCTCAGGGCGCGCGACGACCGGCGGTGTGCTGGGGGTGCGCTCTGGTGCCGACATGCGTGTGGGTGGCCTTGTCGTGGTCCTCTGTCCGGATGTCGCGAGCCTACGTCAGGCGGTCGCGTCGGAGGGGGACCGTGAGCGTGCGCCACGCCGGGGATCCCGCGTGCTGGACCTCGCAACCGGGGTCGGCGCCGGCGCCGGTCAGTCTCCGAGCACCCGCCGCAGGTAGGCGTTGGCGAAGACCCGCTGCGGGTCCAGCCGGTCGCGCATGGCGAGGAAGTCGGCGAACCGCGGGTACGCCGGAGCGAGGTCGGCCGCGGTCCGGGTGTGCACCTTGCCCCAGTGCGGGCGGCCGTCGTGGGCGCGCAGGATCGGCTCCAGGAGCGCGAAGTAGTCGCGGTGCTCGGCGTCGCGGTGGGTGTGGAAGGCCAGGTAGAACGAGTCGCGCCCACTCGCCGTCGACAGGGGGACGTCGTCGGCGGGCGCGACCCGGATCTCCACGGGGAAGCTGATCCGCAGGTCGGAGGCGTCCAGCGCTCGACGGCACTCGCGCAGCGCGTCGAGGCCGGCATCGCGCGGGACGGCGTACTCCATCTCCCGGAAGACCACCCGGCGCGAGGCCGTGAAGACGCGGTGCGGGACGTCGGAGTAGGTGCGGGGGCTGAGCAGCGAGGCGCTCATCCGGTTCATCCGCGGGATCACGCGGGGCACCCGGTTGGCACCGGCGGTCAGCAGGCCGAACGCGGTGTTCTGGAGGAACTCGTCGTCGAACCACCCGCGCAGCCGCGGGACCGGCCGGGCGATCGAGAGGTCGGTGCCCCGACGGGTGTTGCGCTTGGTCAGCATCCGGTCGGTGTGGGGGAACCAGTACATGTCGACGTGGTCGGCCGCCGCGGTCATCTCGTCGAAGGAGCCGAGCGCCTCGTCCCACGACATGGGCTGCTCGTGCGCCTCCAGCACGAAGACCGGTTCGACGCGGAAGGTGATCGTGGTCAGGATCCCCAGGGCGCCGAGGCCGACCCGGGCCATCTCGAGGACGTCGGCGTGCTCGTCGGGAGTGGCGCGGAGCAGCTCACCGGTGCCGGTGACCAGCTCGAGGCCGACGACCTGTGCCGCCAGCCCGGCAGCGGTGCCACCGGTGCCGTGGGTTCCGGTGGAGATCGCGCCGGCCAGCGTCTGGTCGGCGATGTCGCCCATGTTGTGCAGGCTCAGCCCCAGCGCCTCGAGCTCCGCGTTGAGGTCCTTGAGCGGGGTGCCGGCCCGGGCGGTGACGGTCAGGGCGTCGTGGTCCACCGCGACCACACCGGTGAGGCCTCCCGGTCGGAGCAGGGTCGCCTCGGGCGCCGAGATCGCGGTGAAGCTGTGGCCGGTGCCGACCATCTTCACCGTGCTGCCGGCCTCCGCAGCGCGGCGGACTTCCGCCACGACGTCGCCCGCATCGGCGGGCGTGGCCTCACGCGTCGGGTGCGCCGTCTCCAGTCGCGACCAGTTCGTCCACGTCGTCACGGAAGGAGCCTAGGGAACCGCCTGCCGCCCCCTGCCGGGGGAGCGTCAGCGCGGCGAGCGCGGCCAGGGTGCCGGCGGCCAGGCTGACGAGGTAGGCCGCCGACGCGCCCGAGGCGTCGACCACCAGCCCGCTCAGCGCGGCTCCCGGAGCGACGCCGGCCACGATGCCGGTCTGGAGGATGGCCATCCCCTCGTTGAGCCTGGACGGTGGCACCGACTCCTGGACGAGCGTGATGGTGGCGACCATCGTCGGTGCGATGGCGAACCCGCCGAGGAAGAGGAAGAACGCCATCATCGGGATCGTGTCGATGAGGGAGAGCGGCGCCATCGCGCAGGCCATCCCGACGGCGCCGACCCGGACCCGGAACGACGTCGGTCGCTGCCAGTTGATGGCGCCGGTCATGAGCCCCGACAGCAGGCTGCCGAGCGCCCAGACCGCGAGCAGGCCGCCGGCGTAGCCCTTGTGGCCGTGCTCGTCGGCGAAGGCGACCGTGGTGACCTCGGCGGCGCCGAACAGGATGCCCAGTGCCGCGCACACCACCGCGATGGGCAGCACGGTCCGCCACGGCATGCGTGGCCGGACGCCCTGGCGCCGGTCGTGCGGGTGGGCGGGCGGTTCGGTGCGGCGCTGGGCCGCGAAGGCCAGGCTGCCGAAGGCACCTGCCGCTCCCGCGGCGGCGACGCCGAGGACCGGGTCGACGAGCGTGGCCAGCACCGTGACCAGGATCGGGCCGACGATGTAGACCATCTCGTCGACGACCGACTCCAGCGCGAACGCGGTGCGCAGCAGCGGTCCTCCCTCGAGCACATGGGTCCAGCGGGCGCGCACGCAGCTGCCGATGTTGGGCAGGGTGGCTCCGGCGAGGGCCGCCGCGACGTAGATCACCGGCCGCGGCCAGTCGGCCTCGACAGCGATGCCCAGCAGCGCGATCCCGCTGCCGAACAGCACGGCCAGCAGGGGGAGCACCCGGCGCTGGCCCCAGCTGTCGATGAACCGCCCCTGCAGGATCGCGCAGATCGCGTTGGCCACGAGGTAGACGGCGGCGACCGCACCGGCGACGCCGTAGGAGCCGGTCCCGGCCTGCACCAGGAGGACGATGCCCAGCCCGGCCATCGAGATCGGCAGCCTGCCCACCAGTCCGGTCGCCGAGAACAGCAGCGCGCCGGGAGTCGCGAGGACGCGACGGTAGCTGCTGAGGAAGGCCATGGCCTCCGCAGGCTAGGCCCGCGGTCTGGTGCTCCCCAAGTCCATATCCACCCGCTGCTCCGGCAGCACCCGCTCGGCCTGCACCAGCAGCAGCATCCGGAGTGGTACTTCGTGAACATCCGGGCTCACGGCAGGTGTCGCGACCCCCTCCATACAGTGGCCGGGTGAAGCCCGACGTCTCGCCGTACGACGCCCTCCTGCTGGTCTCGTTCGGTGGCCCCGAGCGGCAGGAGGACGTCCTGCCGTTCCTCGAGAACGTCACCCGGGGCAGGGGGATCCCGCCCGAGCGGCTCGAGGCGGTGGGGGAGCACTACCGGCTCTTCGGTGGCCGCTCGCCGATCAACGACCTCAACCGCGACCTTCTCACCGCCATCGAGGACGACCTCGCCGCGGCCGGGATCGACCTGCGGGTCTACTGGGGCAACCGCAACTGGGACCCCTACCTGACCGACGCCGTGCAACGGATGAAGGACGACGGGGTGACCCGGGCGGCCTGCTTCGTCACCAGTGCCTACTCCTCGTGGTCGAGCTGCCGCCAGTACCGCGAGAACCTCTACGACGCGGTGTCCGCCGTCGAGGGCGCGCCGGTGCTCGACAAGCTGCGCCACTACTTCAACCACCCGGGGTTCGTGGAGCCCCAGGTCGACGCGGTCCTGGCCGCGCTTGCGGACCTGCCGACCGACGTGCGCGACGGCGCGCACCTGGTCTTCGTCACCCACTCCATCCCGCTGTCCATGGCCGAGTCGGCCGGCCCGAGCGGCGGGGCGTACGTCGCCCAGCACCGTGACGTCGCCGCCGAGGTGACCGTGCGGGTCACCGAGGAGGGCGGGACCCGCCACCCGCACCAGCTCGTCTACTGCTCGCGCTCCGGATCGCCGAGGGTTCCGTGGCTGGAGCCGGACGTCAACGACCACCTCGAGGCCCTGGCGAAGGACGGGGCGCCGGCCGTCGTGCTCGTGCCCGTCGGCTTCGTCTCCGATCACATGGAGGTCGTCTACGACCTCGACACCGAGGCGCTCGCGACCGCCGAGCGGCTCGGCCTGCCCGTGAGCCGCGCGGCCACCGCCGGCACCGACCCCCGCTTCGTCGCGATGGTCAGAGACCTGCTGGTCGAGCGCGCGGCCGTCGAGCGGGACGATGATGTCGCCCGGGCCAGCGTCGGGTCCCTCGGCCCGCTGTGGGACCGCTGCCCGGTCGGCTGCTGCCCCAACCCGAAGGTCGACCGACCGGCGCTGTGCGGAGCCGGGTCGTGAACCGCCCCTCCGCGGACGAGCTGCTCGAGCTAGCCGTCCGCACCGCGCGCGAGGCACGGAAGCTGGTCGAGGCGGGCGCCGCGCGTGGGGTCGAGGTGACGGCCACCAAGTCCAGCGACGTCGACGTGGTGACCGAGTCCGACCGGAGCTCCGAGCGGCTGATCCGGCGCGCCCTTCTCGACGCCCGCCCCGACGACGTGGTCCTCGGGGAGGAGGCCGAGGGTGAGCAGAGTGACCAAGCAGGCAGGTCCGGTGTGCGATGGATCGTCGACCCGATCGACGGGACCGTGAACTTCCTCTACGGCATCCCGCAGTACGCCGTGTCGATCGCCGCCGAGCTCGACGGCGAGGTCGTGGCCGGCGTGGTCCTCAACGCCGCGACGGGCGACGAGTACACCGCGACCCTCGGCGGCCCGGCCGAGCGCGACGGGGCCTCGATCCGGGTGCGCTCCGTCGTACCCCTCGCCGAGCGGCTGATCGGCACCGGCTTCTCCTACGAGGCGCACCAGCGCCAGATCCAGGCCGCGGCGCTGCTCCACCTGCTCCCGAGGATCCGCGACATCCGGCGCTTGGGCTCCTGCGCGCTCGACCTGTGCGCGGTGGCCCAGGGGTCGCTCGACGGCTACCTGGAGGAGGGCGTCAACCTGTGGGACCACGCCGCCGGGGGACTGATCGCCACGGCGGCCGGTGCGCGGGTGGAGACCGCAGGTGGCGTGGGCGGCCGGCCCATCGTCATGGCGGCGCCGGCGGACGGATTCGACGAGTTCAGGGCTGCGATCGCCGAAGCTGGGTACCTCGCCACATCGAGCTCGTGAGCGCACCCTGGACCGGGGAATAGTCACCCGGCACCAGGCGTTCCACCACCGCATCGGCTGCCGGTGTGTCCGTTCCCGGGCCAATGGTGCACAATCCTCCCCTGCCGACGACGTATCACGTCGGTCTCGGGGATTGACAGACGTGAAGTACGGCCGAAGGGAGTGAAGAGACATGGCGACTGATTACGACGCCCCCCGCAAGAGTGAAGAAGACCAGTCCGAAGAGAGCATTGAAGAGCTCAAGGCGCGTCGCCACGACAAGAACTCCGGCAAGGTCGACGAGGACGAGGCCGAAGCGGCCGAGTCCTTCGAGCTCCCGGGTGCGGACCTCTCGCACGAGGAGCTCGCGGTCGAGGTGAAGCCCAAGCAGGAGGACGAGTTCACCTGCATGAGCTGCTTCCTGGTCCACCACCGGAGCCAGCTGGCTGACGCCAAGAAGCTGATCTGCTTCGACTGCGCGTAAGCGCGCTGCGCGCCGACGCGCGGTCGAAGAGTGTCGACCCGCCCGTACTGTTCGGGCGGGTCAGCGTCGTCAGGCCCTGTCGCCGGCGCGCAGCCCGGGCGGCAGGTGGCCGGTGGAGCGTGTGTAGTAGCTCGCTGCGCGTCGCTGGGCGACCATCCGCGCCAGCGCCACGGCGGCGCCGGTGATGCTGGCCCAGAGCACGGCCTCGCCGAAGCTGACGTCGGGGTCGGCGGGGTTCTCGGGAGGGTTCTTGCCCGCCGCGGCCTTCCACGACCGGTCGAGGAGCTGGCGGGTCAGCGCGGCCGCGCCGAGCCCCGCCACCAGCGAGAAGACGGTCCACACCTTGGAGCTGTCCGATGCCATGGCCGCAAGGTACCCGGGCGGGAAGCGCCGTACGCCGACCGGTGACCCGACGGGCTGAGCGGGTGGGTCAGCGTGGGCTCCGGGTCAGTCCCTCGAGGGCGGCGGCGAGCTCCTCGGGGTGCCGCGAGCTCACCAGCCAGTACGGCGCGGGGTCGGCCGGGTCGGTGATCTCGACCCGGACCGCGCGCTTGAGGTAGGGACGGAGCAGCAGGTAGGCGCGAGCGTCCGCCTGCGGGCCGGCGACGCGGCGGGTCTCCTGGGCGTCGAGCGCGGTGACGCTGCCGAGGTGGGCAGCCTCGATCCTGGCCCGGCCGGCGCGGAACCACCCGGCGTCGACGCTCACCCGCGCGCCACCGAAGCTGACCAGGAGGGCCGCGAGCAGCGCGAGGGCGATCCCGCTGCAGAGCCACGCCGCGAGCCCGGGGACCGCCACGATGAGGGCCAGCCAGAGGCTGGCGACCAGCATCACGCCCTGCACCCACCACCGCAGCGGAACGCCCAGTCGCTCGTCGTACGGCGCCGCGTCCACGTGCGGATCCTCCCACTGGGGGCCAGCGCCCTGAGTGGGGGTGTCCGGGTGCGGGGCACTAGGTTTCGGCGCGTGGAGCTCCCCGTGCCCGTGGTCCGTCTCGACCCAGGACTTCCCCTGCCGGCCTATGCCCACCCCGGCGACGCGGGGGCGGACCTGGTGACCGCCGAGGATGTCAGCCTGCAGCCGGGGGAGCGCAAGCTCGTGGGCACCGGGATCGCCATGGCCGTCCCCCACGGCTACGTCGCCCTGGTGCACCCTCGCTCCGGACTGGCCGCCCGCCACGGCCTCTCGATCGTCAACACTCCCGGCACGGTCGACGCGGGCTACCGCGGCGAGATCAAGGTGCTCCTGGTCAACCTCGACCCGGCCGAGCCGATCGAGCTGCGGCGCGGCGACCGCGTCGCCCAGCTGGTGATCCAACGCGTGGAGCAGGCGGCGTTCAGCGAGGTGGAGGTGCTGCCTGACAGTGCGCGAGGGGACGGCGGCTACGGTTCTACTGGAGGTTTCGGGTCCACGAGTCCGGCCACCGAACCATCCGGTGACCCAGGGAGCGAGAGCACGTGAAGTTCCGCCGCAAGGCGCAGTCCGACCCCGTCGACGCAGACGGGAACAGCGACGACCCGGTCGACGAGCCGACCGAGGCGGACGCCGATCCGGGCGACCCGCTGTCCGACGGTCCGTTCGACTCCGAGGAGCTGCCCGAGGGCGGCGCCGAACGCGTCGACCTGGGCTCGCTCCTCGTCGCGCCCGAGCCCAACCGCGAGCTGCGCCTCCAGGTCGACGAGGCCAGCGGGGTCGTGCAGTCGGTCGTCATCGCCGGGCCGGACGGTGCGCTCGAGCTGCGGGCCTTCGCGGCGCCGCGCCACGGCGACCTGTGGGCCGAGGCGCGCCCGCAGATCGCAGCGGAGGTCGCCCAGTCGGGTGGCACCGCCACCGAGCGGGAGGGGCCGTGGGGCACCGAGCTCATCTGCGAGGTCCGTCAGCGAGGTGGCGCCAGCCAGGTCTCCCGGGTGATCGGGATCAACGGCCCGCGGTGGATGCTGCGCTGCTCGCTGCTCGGAGCGGCCGCTGCCCGGCCCGACGACGCGAAGGACTGGGAGGACAGCATCCGCAGGGTCGCCGTGCACCGCGGCGCCCACGCGATGCCCGTGGGCGAGGGGCTGCCCGTCGTCATGCCTCCCCAGGCCCGGCGCACGGATCAGACCGGCTGACCTCGTGAGCGAGAAGAAGCTGCGGCGCACGATCAGCCGTTGGGCCAGCCCCGGCACCCAGGACGCACACCACCTGCGCGAGGCCTACGCGCCGGCGGGGAAGCCCGGCACGACCTCGATCGCCGACGCTCCCGACCGGGAGCGGGTGACGCTGCGCGGTGCCCTGCGCACGGTCACGCTGCGCCCGCGCGCCGGCGTACCAGCCCTGGAGGCGGAGCTCAGCGACGGCACCGGCGTCATCACCGTGGTCTGGCTCGGCCGCCGCCGGATCGCCGCCATCGAGCCGGGCCGGGCCATCGAGGTCGAGGGCCGGATCGGCGCCCACGACGGTGTCCGGATCATGTACAACCCTCGCTACCAGCTCATCCCATGACCGACCCCAGCTCCGGGGCCGGCCCTGATTCCGGGCCGGTCGATGCGGTCGACGAGAAGCCCCTGCCCACCGTCGAGACCGTCGAGGCCATGGTGCGCGCCCAGATGGGCAAGGCCCTCGGCGGCAAGCGCGGGATCATCGAGGCCGCGATCCCGGGCCTCCTCTTCACGATCCTCTGGCTGACCACCAAAGACATCCAGCTCGCGCTGGTCGTGAGCGGAGCGGGCGTCGCCATCGCGCTCCTCGCCCGGCTGCTGCAGCGCTCGACCGTGCAGTACGTCTTCAACGCCGCGTTCTCGATCGCGATCGGCTACGTCTTCACCCGCATCGCGGCGAACGCCGGCGGCGACGCGTCCGACCAGGCCCTGGCCTACTTCCTGCCCGGGATCCTCTACAGCCTCGGCTACACGCTGATCTTCGGCACCTCGTCGCTGTTCGGCTGGCCGCTGGTGGGCTTCATGCTCGGCAGCGTCACCGGCGACCCGCTCGCCTGGCACGAGGACAAGCAGGTGGTGAAGCTGTGCACCCGACTCACCTGGGTGCTGCTGGCCCCTGGTGCGATCGGGGCGGCCCTCCAGGGCCCGATCTGGCTGCTCGGCTGGTCCGGCTCCATCGACGCCGACACGGCCGTGCTCGTCATCGCCATCCTGCGCCTCGGCCTCGGCTGGGCCCTGCGCATCGCGTCGTTCCTGACGGTGATCTGGCTGCTGGCGAGGAACGCGACTCCCCTAGATCCCGCGGCCCGCACCGAACCCGAGCCCGCCTGACGAGCAGCACCAAGGGCCGCGGTTACTCCTTGGAACCATGCTCCGTAGGTGCCAGCAACGACTCGAGCTCGTCCTCGCGGTCCTCGGGCACGACGAAGAGGAGCTCGTCGCCGGCTTCGATGGGCTGCTCGTTGTCCGGGACGTAGACCTGGCCGTCGCGCAGGATCGAGACCAGGGCGCAGTTGTCGGGGAACGGGACCAGCCCGGTGGGCTTGCCGACGTACGGCGAGTCGGCGGGCAGCGTGAGCTCGACGAGGTTGGCGTTGCCCTGGCGGAAGGTGAAGAGCCGGACCAGGTCGCCGACAGTCACCGCCTCCTCGACGAGGGCGGACATGATGCGCGGCGTCGACACGTTGACGTCGACCCCCCACGCCTCGCTGAACAGCCACTCGTTGTTGGGGTGGTTGACCCTGCCCACGGTGCGCGGCACACCGAACTCGGTCTTGGCCAGCAGCGAGGTGACGAGGTTGGCCTTGTCGTCGCCGGTTGCGGCGATCACCACGTCGCACTTGTCGAGCTGCGCCTCCTCGAGGGAGGACAGCTCGCACGAGTCGGCGAGCAGCCACTCCGCGTCGGGGACCCGCTCGGGCTTGATCGCGTCGGAGTCCTTGTCGATGAGCAGGACCTGGTGGCCGTTCTGGATCAGCTCCCGGGCGATCGACCGCCCGACCGCACCGGCCCCCGCGATGGCGACTCTCACTACTGCTCCTCGGGGCCGGCGTCGATGACCTTGAAGGCGTGTGCGGCGTTCTCCTCGCGCATCACCAGGTGGATCAGGTCACCCTCCTGGATCACCGACTCGCGGTTGGGGAGGATCCCCTCGCCGAGCCGGTCGATCCAGGCGATCCGGCACTGGGTCTGCTCCTGGAAGTGGATGGTCCGCTGGCCGACCCACTGCTCGGGGATCGGGATCTGGTCGACCCGGACGGTGCCGGACGGGTCGCGGAAGTCGGGCTCGGCGCCGGCCGGCAGGATCCGGCGCAGCACCTGGTCGGCGGTCCACTTCACGGTGGCGACGGTCGTGATGCCCAGGCGCTGGTAGACCTCGGCGCGGCCGGGGTCATAGATGCGCGCCACGACCTGCTGGATGCCGAAGGTCTCGCGCGCCACCCGGGCGGCGATGATGTTGGAGTTGTCTCCGCTGGAGACCGCCGCGAAGGCGTCGGCACGGCGGATCCCGGCCTTCTCCAGGACGGCCTGGTCGAAGCCGTAGCCGGTGACCTTGTCGCCGTTGAAGCCCGGCCCGAGCCGCCGGAACGAGTCGGGCTCGCTGTCGATGACCGACACCGTGTGGTTGCGGTCCTCGAGGCTCCGGGCCAGGGTCGAGCCGACCCGGCCACAACCCATGATCACGACGTGCACCCGGCCACGGTATCCGTAGTAGTGACCTGCTGACCGCGTTGGCCACGCCCGGTGTGCGTACGCTTGCGGCTCGTGGGTGTCGGCGACGTCTCCAAGCGGATCCTGCTGGGACGCAAGCTGCGAAGCTCCCAGCTGGGCGAGACGCTGCTGCCCAAGCGGATCGCGCTCCCCGTCTTCGCCAGTGACGCGCTGTCGTCGGTCGCCTACGCACCCGACGAGGTCTTCATCATGCTGTCCCTGGCCGGGGCCTCCGCCTACGTCTGGTCGTGGAAGATCGCGATCGCCGTCGCGCTGGTGATGGCCGCGGTGATCGCGTCCTACCGACAGACCGTGCACGCCTACCCCAGCGGCGGTGGCGACTACGAGGTCGCCACGGTCAACCTCGGCCGCAGCGCCGGCACGACGGTCGCCAGCGCGCTGCTCGTCGACTACGTCCTCACCGTCGCGGTGTCGATCTCCTCGGGCGCCCAGTACGCCGCGGGTGCGATCCCCGCCCTCGACGGGCACGAGGCGGTGTTCGCCTCGGCCCTGGTCCTGCTGCTGATGGCGATGAACCTGCGCGGCATCCGCGAGTCGGGGACGCTGTTCGCGGTCCCGACCTACGCGTTCATGGTCGCCATCCTCGGGATGTGCGGTTACGGCCTGCTCCGGCTGGCCGGCGGTGACCTGCCCGACGTGGCGAGCGCCGACCTGCACATCACCCCGGACCCGGGGGTGGGCAGCTCCGACTCGCTGACGACCTTCGCCCTCATGTTCCTGCTGGCCCGCGCGTTCTCCTCCGGCTGTGCGGCGCTGACCGGTGTCGAGGCCATCTCCAACGGCGTGCCGGCCTTCCGCAAGCCCAAGA
Source organism: uncultured Actinomycetota bacterium (assembly GCA_963830145.1). GTDB lineage: Bacteria > Actinomycetota > Actinomycetes > Propionibacteriales > Nocardioidaceae > Nocardioides. Next base: position 131,787 of record CAWHLI010000029.1, on the reverse strand, counting down.
GCCGCAACGCCGCCACCACGCTGCTCATGCTCGCGATGATCGCGATCACGATGATGGTCAGCGTCATCGTGCTCGCGAAGCAGATGGGGATCCGCTACGTCGACCCCCACGACTTCGAGCGGCTCAGCCGCAACGGAGAGCCGGTGCCCGCGGGCTACGACCAGCACCCGGTCATCTCCCAGATCGCGAGGGCGGTCTTCAACGACTTCTCGCCGGGCTTCTACTTCGTGGTGACCGTGACCGGCGTGATCCTGGTGCTCGCCGCCAACACCGCGTTCAACGGCTTCCCCGTGCTGGGCTCCATCCTGGCCAAGGACGGCCTCGCCCCCCGGGCGCTCGGGTCGCGCGGCGACCGCCTCGCCTACAGCAACGGCATCGTCTTCCTCGCCGTGATGGCGATCATCCTGATCCTGGCCTTCGACGCCCAGACCACCCGGCTGATCCAGCTCTACATCGTCGGCGTCTTCGTCTCGTTCAACCTCAGCCAGCTCGGCATGATCCGGCACTGGACGCGGCACCTGAAGACCGAGAAGGACGCCGCCGTCCGCCGCCGGATGTTCCGCTCGCGGGTCATCAACGCGATCGGGCTCACCTTCACCGCCGTGGTGCTGGTGATCGTGCTGGTCACCAAGTTCCTCGCCGGCGCGTGGATCACCATCCTGGCGATGGTCTTCTTCTTCGTGCTGATGCGCGCGATCCGTGGCCACTACGACAACGTGCAGCTGGAGCTCGCCGCCGACGAGGACGACAAGATCATGCCGACGCGGGTGCACGCGATCGTGCTGGTCTCCAAGCTGCACAAGCCGACTCTCCGGGCGCTGGCCTTCGCGAAGGCGACCAGGCCCAACGTGCTCGAGGCGGTCTACGTCTCGACCAGTCAGGCGGACACCAGCCGGCTGCTCGAGGAGTGGGACCAGCGCCGCCTCGACGTGCCCCTCAAGGTGCTCCACTCGCCGTACCGCGAGCTGATCCGGCCGATCGTCGAGTACGCCACCGAGATCAAGTCGGCCAATCCCCGCGGGGTCGTCGCGGTCTACATCCCGGAGTACGTCGTCGGCCGGTGGTGGGAGCAGCTGCTCCACAACCAGACCGCGCTGCGGCTCAAGGGGCGGCTGCTCTTCACGCCGGGCGTGATGGTCACGTCGGTGCCCTACCAGCTCCGCTCGTCCCAGATCGCCCGCGAGCGGGAGCTGCGCGAGGAGTTCCGCGTGCGCCCCGGCGACCTGCGCCGCGGCGAGGTCGACCGACGCGGTGAAGGCCGGGACGGACGCGGCAAGTGACCTTCCCAACCTGAGCGTCCGGGCTGACCGACCCGGGATCCGTCCTCCGCCGCGGTTGGGTGGCAGGGTGGGCGGGTGACCCGCCGCTCTCGCACCCGGCGCCCTCGCGGGGCCTCCCACGTCGGCGAGCGCTACGACCTGGTCGTGGAGCGGGTCGCCCACGGTGGGCACTGCGTTGCCCGGCTCCACGCGACCGACGGGCCCGGGCGGGTGGTCTTCGTGAGGCACGCGCTGCCCGGCGAGCGGGTCGTCGTCGAGATCACGGAGGGCACCGACGGCGACACGTTCTGGCGCGGCGACGCCGTCGAGGTGGCCGAACCCTCGCCCGACCGCGTCGAGCCGCCCTGTCCCTACGCCGGCCCGGGGCTGTGCGGAGGCTGCGACTTCCAGCACGTGTCGCTGGGGCGGCAGCGGTCGCTGAAGTCGGACGTGGTCCGCGAGCAGCTCTCCCGACTGGCCGGCCTCGAGCTCGAGGTGACCGTGGAGCCGGTCCCCGGAGAGCCTCCTCACGAGCAGGACGGGCTGCGCTGGCGGACCCGGCAGCGCTACGTCGAGCTCCCCGGCGGCCGGCGGGGGATGCGCAAGCACCGCTCACACGACGTGGTCGAGGTGGACGACTGCCTGATCGAGGGTGCCCCCAGCGACCACACGGTGCGCGGCGTCCACTTCGAGGTGGCGGGCGATGGCTTCTGGCAGGTGCATCCCGGCGCCCCCGAGGTGCTCGTCGAGACCGTGCTGGACTTCCTCGGGCCGCAGCCGGGGGAGTCGGTGCTCGACCTCTACGCCGGCGTCGGGCTGTTCGCTCGGTTCCTCTCCGACGCGGTGGGCAGCGGCAGGGTGACGCTCGTCGAGGGGGACACCGCGGCCTGCGAGCGCGCGCGGGTCAACGTGCCCGGCGCCACCGTGCTGGCCGGCGACGTGGGCGAGGTGCTGACCGACTGGCCCCCGGACCCGGTCGACCTGGTGGTGCTGGACCCGCCGCGCGAGGGTGCCCGCCGGGTGGTCGTCGAGGCGGTCGCGGCCCGGCGTCCCCGGGCGATCGCCTACGTCGCCTGCGACCCCGCCGCCCTCGCGCGCGACCTGGCCATCCTCGCCGAGCACGGCTATCGGCTGGAACGACTTCGCAGCCTCGACCTCTTTCCCATGACCGGCCATGTGGAGTGTGTTGCTCTCCTGGGGAGAACCCGCCCCGACCTGCTGCGACGTGATTCGAGATAGTGCGGTGGCTCCGCGGATCCGAGTGTTGGTGCGAGCTCGCACTGGAGTGGAAGGCAGGCGAGCGATGATCTTCGGGTTCAGATCAGCAGGCATCTCGGCGGAGGGTCTCCAGCATCGCTGGGTTCGTGGCGAGGCCTCGATGGACGCAGTCCTGCCGGACGGGATCGGCGAGCGCGCGCTCGATCGTCTCGCTACGGCAGGGGAGTTGTAGCCATGCCGGAGGACTTCGTCATCGCGCGCAACACCGAACTCGGATCGACGCTCCCCTACCTGCTCAGGGTTCCCCTCGGGGACGGGATCATCCTCAAAGCGAAGGACACCTGGCCGCGCACCGGCAAGGTCTACTGCCACCGGGTCGAGGAGTGGCCGGTCGATGCCGAGATCGTCGAGCGGGTGGCGGTGCGGTCCTGCGTACGACGGGGCGCGGCGATCGACCTCGTGCTCGATCGAGGGAGGGAGAACCGCTCCCAGATCATCATCACCAATGCCCGCGGGCGGCAGATGATCTTCTGGCAGACCGCGCGCACGTCCAGACAAGCGCGCCCCGCGGTTTCTCCTCCGGGCGCCCGCGCCAGTGGAGTGGCAGACCTGGAGATCGTGGTCGACATCCGCGAGCGTTACCCGTTCACGTTCGCCGACCGGCAGGCGACGACTCGACGCGGGCCGCTCAGCGCCGGCGACTACGGACTCATGGTCGATGGGCTGCTGCAGGCGTCGGTCGAGCGGAAGTCGCTGGCAGACCTCGTCTCGTCGCTGACGACGGGCAGGCTGAAGTTCCAGCTCTCCGAACTGGCTGCCATCCCGCGCGCCGCGGTGGTCGTGGAGGAGCGCTACTCGCAGGTCTTCAAGCTCGACCGCGTCCGGCCCAGCGTCGTGGCCGACGGGATCGCCGAGTGCCAGATCCGGTTCCCGACCGTTCCGGTCGTCTTCTGCGAGACCCGCAAGCTCGCCCAGGAGTGGACCTACCGCTTCCTCGCTGCCGCCCGGGTCGGGCTGTCGGAGGAGCTGGTCGGCGACCTTGCCGTGCGCGGCCTCGAAGCGGCACCGCCGCTCTCGCCCGCGCCGCCTACACCGGCCGACGTACGTCGTTGGGCGTCCGCGCACGACATGGTCGTCTCCGACCGCGGCCGAATCCCGGCGGCTGTGATGGACCGATACATGGAGGCCCGCGCTCGCGGCGAGATCTGAACCTCCTCTCGTTTGCGACCGTCGGCGCCCGATGACCGGAGGGCGTGGGCAGCCAGTCGCAAACGATCGCACTCACGCTCGGTCCCATTCACGTGTTCCCGATGACTCACCACGTAGAGTGCGTGGCACTAGCGGTCCCAACCGATCTCGGGGGCTGAGTCCATGCACATCCTCGCCACTTCGGGCGGCTTCGTGCCCTCCGACGACCCACCGCACGGCTGGCGGCCCGGCCCGCTCATCGAGCACGCGATCCACCTCGCGGGTGCACCCGAGCGGCCGCGTCTGTGCTACCTCGGTACGGCCGGCGGCGACGCGCTGACCGGCATCGCCGGCTTCTACCGCGCCTTCGCAGGCAGCGACGTGCGCGCGACGCACCTCGAGCTGTTCACGGCACCCAACGTCGCCGACGTCCGCAGCCACCTGCTGGCCCAGGACGTCATCTGGGTCGGCGGCGGCTCGGTCGCCAACCTGCTCGCCGTCTGGCGGGTGCACCGGCTCGACGACGTGCTCCGTGAGTGCTGGGAGAGCGGCGTGGTCCTCAGCGGCGTCTCCGCCGGCTCCATCTGCTGGTACGCCGGAGGACCCACCGACAGCTACGGTCCCGACCTGCAGGTCTCGCCCCCCGGCCTCGGGTTCCTGCCCTACGGCAACGGTGTGCACTACGACAGCGAGGCGCAGCGCCGTCCACTGCTCCACGGACTGGTCAAGAAGGGCGACCTGCCGACCTCGCACGCCACCGACGACGGTGTCGGCCTCGTCTACGAGGGCACCGAGCTGGTGGAGGCGGTCTCCGACCGGCCGGGCGTGGGCGCCTACGTCGTCGAACGACAGCTCGACGGCAGCGTGGTCGAGACCCGCATCGAGCCTCGCCTGCTCGTCTGACGACCCCCGCGAGCCTCGGCCCAGCGGGGGAGCGCTCACTGCGCCCGCAACGCGGGAGTCGAGCCGCTCGCATCGTGTCTCGATCTCATGTATCTTGATATCAAGAGACTTGCGGGCGGGTACCGATCGCCCGGCGTACGACGGCAGGATGGGCAGCAGCCCGTGTTGTCGAGGGGTCAGACGAGGAGATGGTGAGCATGGCCAGCAAGGACAGCTTCGGCGCCAAGGGCAGCCTCGACGTCGGCGGGACGTCGTACGAGATCTATCGCCTGAGCCAGGTGTCCGGTGACGGGCTCGACGTCGAGAGCCTGCCCTACAGCCTCAAGGTGCTGCTGGAGAACCTCCTGCGCACCGAGGACGGCCAGGACATCACCGAGGACCACATCCGCGCGCTCGCCGGGTGGGACGCCGACGCCGACCCGGACAAGGAGATCCAGTTCACGCCGGCGCGCGTGATCATGCAGGACTTCACCGGGGTCCCGTGCGTCGTCGACCTGGCCACGATGCGCGAGGCGATGGCCGACCTCGGCGGCGACCCGACCAAGATCAACCCGCTGGCCCCCGCCGAGCTGGTCATCGACCACTCGGTGATCGCCGACGTGTTCGGTACGCCGGAGGCCTTCGAGCGCAACGTCGAGATCGAGTACGAGCGCAACCGCGAGCGCTACCAGTTCCTGCGCTGGGGCCAGGGCGCCTTCGAGGACTTCAAGGTCGTCCCGCCCGGCACCGGCATCGTCCACCAGGTCAACATCGAGCACCTCGCCCGCGTGGTCTTCACGCGCGAGATCGATGGTGAGCTGACGGCCTACCCCGACACCTGCGTCGGCACCGACAGCCACACCACGATGGTCAACGGCATCGGCGTCGTCGGTTGGGGCGTCGGCGGCATCGAGGCCGAGGCGGCCATGCTCGGTCAGCCGGTGTCGATGCTCATCCCGCGCGTGGTCGGCTTCAAGCTCAGCGGCGACCTGCCCGAGGGCGCGACCGCCACCGACCTGGTCCTCACGATCACCGAGATGCTCCGCAAGCACGGCGTGGTCGGCAAGTTCGTCGAGTTCTACGGACCCGGCGTCTCGGTCCTGCCCCTGGCCAACCGGGCCACCATCGGCAACATGAGCCCGGAGTTCGGCTCCACGATCGCGGTCTTCCCCATCGACGAGGAGACCACGAAGTACCTCAAGCTCACCGGCCGCAGCGAGGAGCAGCTCGCGCTGGTCGAGGCCTACGCCAAGGAGCAGGGGCTCTGGCACGACCCGGACGCCGAGCCGCGCTTCTCCGAGAAGCTCGAGCTCGACCTGGCCACCGTCGTGCCGTCGCTGGCCGGGCCGAAGCGGCCGCAGGACCGGGTCTCGCTCACGGACGCCAAGGACTCGTTCCGGGGAGTGCTGACCGACTACGCCAGCAACGGCACCGACGCGAGCGGTGAGTACGACGAGGCGTTGGAAGAGAGCTTCCCGGCCTCCGACCCACCGTCGTCGGACGCCCACGGGCAGTCTCCCCGCGTCGACTACCTCAGCTGCGCCCCCACCGACGGCGGCCGGCCCAGCAACCCCGCGCTCGTCACCCTGGACGACGGCACGAAGTACGAGATCGACCACGGCGCCGTCGCGATCGCCGCGATCACGTCGTGCACCAACACCTCCAACCCCTCGGTGATGATCGGCGCGGCCCTCCTGGCCAAGAAGGCGGTCGAGAAGGGGCTCACGAGCAAGCCGTGGGTCAAGACCACGCTGGCGCCCGGCTCCAAGGTGGTCTCGGACTACTACGAGAAGGCCGGCCTCACGCCGTACCTCGACAAGCTCGGCTTCAACCTCGTCGGCTACGGCTGCACCACGTGCATCGGCAACTCCGGGCCGCTCATCCCCGAGGTGAGCCAGGCGGTCAACGACAACGACCTGGCCGTCGTGTCCGTGCTCTCCGGCAACCGCAACTTCGAGGGCCGGATCAACCCCGACGTGAAGATGAACTACCTGGCCTCGCCGCCGCTGGTGGTCGCCTACGCGCTGGCGGGCTCCATGGACGTGGACCTGTTCAACGACCCGCTGGGCCAGGACCAGGACGGCAACGACGTCTTCATGAAGGACGTCTGGCCGACCGCCAAGGAGGTGGAGGACGTCATCGCGACCGCGATCACCTCCGACATGTTCACCACCGACTACGCCGACGTGTTCGCCGGCGACAAGCAGTGGCAGGAGCTGCCGACACCCGAGGGCAACACCTTCGAGTGGGACCCCGAGTCGACCTACGTCCGCAAGCCGCCCTACTTCGACGGCATGCCCGACGAGCCCGAGCCGGTCGAGGACATCGAGGGCGCCCGGGTGCTGCTCAGGCTGGGCGACTCGGTCACCACCGACCACATCTCACCCGCGGGTGCGATCAAGAAGGACTCGCCCGCGGGCAGCTACCTCGCGGACCACGGTGTCGAGCAGCGGGACTTCAACTCCTACGGCTCGCGCCGGGGCAACCACGAGGTGATGATCCGCGGCACCTTCGCCAACATCCGGCTGCGCAACCAGCTGGCGCCCGGCACCGAGGGCGGCTTCACCCGCGACTTCACGACCGGTGAGGGCGACGAGGCCGAGGTCACCTCGGTCTACCAGGCGTCCGAGCACTACCTCGAGGCCGGTACGCCGCTCGTGGTCCTGGCCGGCAAGGAGTACGGCTCCGGCTCCTCGCGCGACTGGGCCGCCAAGGGCACCGCGCTGCTGGGTGTCCGGGCCGTGATCGCCGAGTCCTACGAGCGCATCCACCGCTCCAACCTGATCGGCATGGGCGTCCTGCCGCTGCAGTACCCCGAGGGCCAGACCGCCGAGTCGCTGGGCATCACCGGTGAGGAGACCTTCTCCTTCACCGGGGTGACCGAGCTCAACGACGGCATCCCGCGCACGGTCAAGGTCAAGGCGAACGACGTGGAGTTCGACGCGGTCGTTCGCATCGACACCCCCGGCGAGGCCAACTACTACCGCAACGGCGGGATCATGCAGTACGTCCTGCGCAGCCTGCGCAAGGACTGACCCGAACGGGCCAGTGTGGACGGGCGGCACCCTGTGTCAGGGTGCCGCCATGTCGCTGCGCAAAGCCCTGTGGGCCGTCGCCGTCCCGCTCGTCGTCGTTCTCTCGGTCGGAGCGCCGGCGGGCGCCTCCGCACCGGAGGTCGGAGGCAACCCCCGCGCGGGCATCCCGCGCACCTACGACGCCGCACTCGCGCACATCGACGCCGCCACCCGCACCCGCACGCTGAAGAAGTTCTACACACCGAGCGGCAACATCTACTGCAACGTCGGGCTGAAGGGCTACCCGCGCGGCTGCGAGATCAACGCCGGCGCGGTCCACGACCCCGACGCCTGCGCGGGCAACCCGCAGACCAAGGACGTCGGCCGCCTGGAGTTCCACGGCAACCGGGTGGTCCCGGTCTGCAACACCGACACGATCCGGACCCCGCGGACCAAGGTGCTGGCCTACGGTCAGGCGACGACGGCCGGCGGGTTCACCTGTCTCAGCGAGACGATCGGCGTCACGTGCATCAGCCTCAAGAGGACCCTGGGGTTCTTCCTCCACCGCGGGGAGTACGTCACGTTCAACGCCGGCTGACCCCTCCTCCGAGCTCGGCGAACCGGTCCCCTCGAGGCGCGCAGGGCGCGCACCTCAGGACGGACGCCTGCGACGTTGCAGCTCGACCGCCTCGCTGATCGCCCGAGCGACCGCGGCAGGGTCCGCCCGGTCGAGCTCGACCACGACCATCATGTGGCTCTCGAAGCGAGGTGGGACGCCGAAGGTGTCCGGGTGGTCGGCCAGCAGCCGCTCGCGCCCGGCGAACCCGGCCCGGATCACGACCGAGGTCGGGTCGAGCCACCGCACCACCAGGCGGTCGTCGACGTACCACGCCGGACGCGCCTCGGTGCCCTTCCGCTTCACGTCCTCGTGGGCCAGCGCCAGCCGTTCGACGTCGTCGAGCTCCATGGTCAGAGGGCGTACGCCGTCTCGTGGCGAGGCTGGTAGAGCTGCACGTCGTCGGCGCCGGGCACCTTCACCATCGCGACGATTCCGTAGCCGTGGTCGTCGGGACCGGAGCTGAACTCGGCGCCCTTGCCCCGGAGGTCGTCCATCGTCGACTCGAGGTCGTCGACGATGAAGCTGATCGCCTGGTGCCGCGGCGAGGAGTAGCCCTCGCCCGCGGTCGGGTGCACGCCCAGCTCGCTCGGCCCGGTCTGGAAGATCAGCCAGTTGTGGTCACCGGTGCCGGCGTCCATGGACGGGGAAGCCGAGCACGTCGCGGAGGAAGGCCCGGGTGGCGTCGGCGTCGTCGGAGTAGATCAGCGTGTGGCAGGCGAGGATCACCGAGCCAGCCTGCCACCGCACTGCGTAGGTTGGAACCATGCTCGTCGCCTTCAGCATCTCGCCCACCGCCACCAGCGAGGACGGCTCCGTCTCCGAGGCGGTGGCCGCCGCGGTCCGGGTGGTCAGGGAGTCCGGGCTCCCGTGGGAGCTGACCAGCATGTTCACCACCGTCGAGGGGGAGTGGGACGAGGTGATGGCAGTGGTCAAGCGGGCCGTCGACGTCGTCGCCGAGGTCTCGCCGCGGGTCGGGCTGGTGCTCAAGGCCGACATCCGTCCCGGCTTCGAGGGACAGCTGGCCGCCAAGGTGGATCGAGTCAACGCGCTCCTCGGCTAGGGATCCAGCTGGGCGCCCACCTGGGTCTCGGTGCGCACGAAGCCCAGGGACTCATAGAGCCGGTAGGCGTGGTCGTCGGGGTCGGCCACGATGACCAGCGTGGGCGCGTCGAGCTCGTCGCGGGCGTGGCGCGCCGCGGCGGCCACGACGGCTCCGGCCAGGCCGCGCCGGCGGCCGTCCGGGTGGGTCTCGACGTCCTGGTAGCGGGCCAGGCCCGGGCCGGCCGCGAAGATCCCGCACGCCGACAGGAGTACGCCGGCCTCGAAGGCGCCCCACCACGCACCGTGGCCGGCCTCGCACTGGCGCCGCTCGGCCGCCGCGCGCTTCAGCACGAACTCCGAGGGCGGCCGGCCAGCGTCGTACACCGCCTGGGTGAGCGTGACCCGCTGCGCCCAGTCGTCGTCGCCGGCCAGGGGTCGCACCTCGGCCTCGACCGGCCGGCCCTGGATGGCGGCGGTGGTCGTGAGCACGCCTGAGGCGTCCACGGACAGCCCGGCCGCGACGAAGGCGTCCAGAGCGGAGGGATCGGCGTGCGGCGCGTCGAGGCCGAAGGCACGGTGCCGCGCAGCCGGGTGCTCGGCCTCGAAGCGGGCGAGCCAGGGCTCGGCGGCCTCCGGCGGCTCGCGGAGCAACAGGAAGTTGCCCCAGTGGAACGACGGGTTCTCCGGCGTGCGCACCACGAGGCAGTCGTCGCGCTCCTCGACCAGGCTGCCGGACCGGGCAAGCAGGGCGAGGTCGGTGCGGAAGGCGAGCGAGCGGATCTCCACGCCGGGACCCTAGCCCCGGGATCTCACCTGACTGGGTCGTGTGCGGCGCGCGACGGGTGAGCCGGGGCCGTGTGGGGTACGGCATGGAGGCACGGGGGTGAGGGAGGGATGAGCCGATGGCTCGCAAGGTAGTGCTCGTCGTCGCGGCGTACGCCGCCCTGGCCCTGGTCGTCGTCGGCTGGGGCTGGCTGCTGACCCACTCGCTCGAGGGGTCGATCGAGGGGAGCGACGACGACGTGTCGCGGTGGATCGCCGGCCAGCGCACGTCCTGGCTCGACCCGGTGGCGGAGGCGGGCACGCTGCTGGGTGAGACCCCGATCGGGCTCGCGGTCGGCGCCGGTGTCGGGGTGGTCGCCGGGCTCGCCCTGCGCTCGCTGTGGCCGGTCGTGCTCGTCCTGGCCGCGGACGTCGGCAACGGAGGCATCTACTGGCTGGGCTCGCACGCCGACCCCCGGGACCGTCCGCCGGTGAAGATCCTGGACGAGGGTCTGGTGCCCACCCACAGCTTTCCCTCCGGCCACGTCGGCACGGCAGTGGCCGTCTACGGCAGCGCGGCAGTCCTGCTCGCGCTCTGGCTCCGGACCCGGTCCAGCCCGGGGCCGACCCGCGGCCTGGTCGTGCTGCTGGCCTGCGTCCCGCTGTTCGTCGCGGCCAGCCGGCTCTACGAGGGCGCGCACCACCTGACCGATGTCGCCACCAGCCTCGCCTACGGCAGCCTGTGGCTGCTCGTGCTGGTCGCGGCAGGCCGTGCCACGATCGGCGCGTGGACTCAGAGACCCGTCACTACCGCACCGGCGACCGCGAGGTCGTCCTCGACCTGACCCGCGACTGCGCGGCGTACGTCGCGGACAGGGGTGACGGCCTGCTCCAGCTGTTCGTGCCGCACGCGACGGCCGGGATCGCCATCATCGAGACCGGAGCCGGCAGTGACGACGACCTGCTCCAGGCCCTCGGCGACCTGCTGCCCGCCGACGACCGCTGGCGGCACGCGCACGGCTCCCGCGGCCACGGGCGCTCGCACGTCATGCCCGCGCTCGTGCCGCCCTACGCCACCGTGCCGGTGCTCGGCGGCGAGCTGGCCCTCGGCACCTGGCAGAGCATCTGCCTGGTCGACCTCAACGTCGACAACGACGAGCGGACCGTCCGCTTCAGCTTCCTGGCGGGCTGACCGCGCTCGGAGCGGGCCAGTGGCAATCGCATTGCGATGACGGGGGGCGCTGCGTTGGATGGGCGGATGATCCGCGCATACCGGCCGCAGGACGCGACTCCCGTGCGGGAGGTCGTGACCCAGGCGTTCGCCGGGAAGGGCGAGAGGGTCGCCGCGCTGGTCGATGACCTGCGGGAGAGCCACGGCCGCGCCGAGCTCGTGGCGGAGGAGGGTGGCGCGGTCGTCGGGCACGTGCTGCTGAGCCGGTCGTGGGTGGACGCGCGGCCGGCGCTGGTGGAGGTGCTCGTGCTGAGCCCCCTCTCGGTGGCGCCGAGCCACCAGGGCAGGGGAGTGGGGACCGCCCTGCTCGTGGCGGCCGTCTCCCAGGCCCGACTGTCCGGTGCCCCTGCGCTGTTCCTCGAGGGCAGTCCCGCCTACTACTCGAGCCGGGGGTTCGAGCCCGCGACCCCCCGCGGCTTCACCCGGCCCTCCGCGCGGGTCCCGGAGGCCGCGTTCCAGGTCGTCGTCCTCGACGGCCACGAGGACTGGATGGCGGGAGCCCTGGTCTACTGCGAGCCGTTCTGGAGCCACGACTGCGTGGGGCTGCGGGATCCCGAGCTCGAGCGAGTCGAACGCATGTTCGACTCCTGACGTACGCTGAGCCCCATGGCTCCACCGAATCCTGGTCACGTCGCTCCGCCCGGCTGGCCCCGCGAGGTGCGACCGCCCGACGCGCCCGACTGGGAGCGCACTGCCGCCAACTGGCTTCTCGACCTCTGCCCGCCGGAGTACCGCGGCTACCCCGCTCTGCGTCACCACGTGGTGGTGCTCGCGCGGTTCGCCGTGCTCCACGTCGAGGGTTGCCAGGCGTCGGTCAAGCGCGGCCTGAGCGAGGCCCGGGCCGAGCTGCGGCAGGTGGCCACCGTCGACGTGGTCGACGCCGCGGTCGAGACCTGGCTGACCGAGGAGGCCCGCCTGTCCGGCGTACGCCGGGGGGTGGGCCTCGTGGAGGAGGCGCTGCGCGGCCGCCGCTACGTCGCCCGCCTCTGAGGACACCGGGCAGCGTGTCGCCCGGGCCGACCGCCAGCCGACGCCGACCCGGATTCGGCGATTCTCAAGCGCGTGCAGGTTCTGTGCACCTAGCCTCGGCAGACATGACCCAGACTGCCGCCTCCTCGGTGCTCAAGGTGGCGCGCGCGGACGGTCCGCTGGTCGATCAGCCGATCAACCCGGACTGGATCCTCGAGGGCACGCCGCACGCGCGCATCTCCGAGTGGGGTGAGAGCCCCGACGGCACCACGTCGCACTGGACCTGGGACTGCACCGCCGGCCGGTTCCGGTGGTACTACGACGTCGACGAGTCGATCGTGGTCGTCGCCGGGTCGGTCTCGATCCGGGTCGACGACGAGGCACCGGTCCGGCTGGAGGTCGGCGACGCGGCGTACTTCCCGGCCGGCCACTGGGTCACCTGGCAGGTCCACGACTACGTCCGCAAGCAGGCCGTGGTCCGGGTTCCGGTCCCGCGCACGATGCGGCTCGCCGTCAGGGGCATCGGCCGCCGCAAGCACCGCCTGCGCTGAGACGACCGCGGCGGCAGCCACTAACATGGCCGCCTCATGGCCACCTCTCGGCGGATGCGCCTGTCCGCGGCCCTCGTGCTCGTCGCCGCGGCGGTCGCGGCGACGGTCACCGCCGCCGTCACCACCGGGGACCGCCGCCCCGCCGCGGCCGAGGCGGGCCAGCAGGCCGCTGCGGAGGGGGTCGTCGACGTGAGCCTGGTCGACTGCGGCTCGACCTGGGCGCCCGGCCCTGCCGGTGCCCAGGCGATCACGGTGCACAACGCCGACTTCCACCCCGGCGAGCTCCGGGTGGTCGGCGTCGACCAGCGGAACAAGCGCCAGGTCTTCGCCCAGATCGAGTCGTTCGGCCCCGACAGCACCGTGACGCTGCACGTCCGGCTGGCCGCGGGCCAGTACGCGCTGCAGTGCCTCTTCGAGGAGCAGGCGCCGATCAGCGGTCCGGCGCGGAGCATCACCGGCGATGCACCCGGCGTGCGCGGCGTCCTGCCGATCCCTCAGAAGAAGCTGCTCCGCGCGACGATCCGCTACACCGACTGGGTGCGCTCCCAGCTGCCGCGCCTGGAGCAGCAGACCAGGTCGCTGGCGCGTGCTGTCGCCGAGGGCAACCTCGCCGGCGCCAAGCGGTGGTGGCTGACCGCCCACGCGGGCTACGAGCGACTCGGCGCGGCATACGACGCGTTCGGCGACCTCGACGGCGTGATCAACGGGCTGCCCGCCGGCCTGCCCCGCGGCACCCGCGACCCCGGCTTCACCGGGTTCCACCGCGTCGAGCTCGCGCTGTGGAACCCAGGGTCGACCAGCCCCGCCGAGCGACGACACCAGGCCGGCGTGCTCGCTGACGCCGTGGCCGATCTGCGTGACGAGCTGGAGAACGCCCAGCTCGACCCGCTGACCTTCTCGATCCGCGCGCACGAGATCGCGGAGAACCTGCTGCGGCCCGTGCTCACCGGTCGCGCCGACTTCGGAAGCCACAGCGACCTGGCCACGGTGGCCGCGGGGCTCGACGGCACCCGCACCGTGCTGCGGCTGGTCCGCAGGCAGCTCCAGGGCCGCTACCCGCACGTGAAGAAGCTGTTCCGTGAGGTCGACAAGGCGCATCACCTGATGGTCCGGCTGGCTCGTGGCCCGCTCGGCGACCGCGCGATCGCCGACTGGCCGCTGGCCCAGCGGCAGCGGGTCGACGCGGTCGTCGCCGAGCTGTCCGAGCGGCTCGCGCCGGTCGCCACCGTCCTCGAGCCGAGGAGGACCACGTGACCGGCGAGCAGCCGCGCGGCGCCAAGCGACCCCTCGACCGGCGCGGCCTGCTGCGCGCCGGTGCGGTGGGCGCGCTCGGCGGAGCCGCGGCCGGGGCGAGCTTCGGGCCGGGGCTGCGAGACGCGTCCGCGGCCGCCGACGGCGAGGCCTCGCCTGCCGAGCCGATCCCCTTCCATGGCGTGCACCAGCCCGGCGTCACCCGCGAGGTGGTCGCCCACGCGGCGTACGTCGCGTGCGACGTGACCGCCACCCGCCGTCGCGAGCTGGTCGGGCTGATGAGGACGCTCACCGTCCGCTCCCGCTTCCTGTGCGCCGGCGGCCGGCCGCCCGATGTCGGGATCGGCAGCCCGCCGTCCGACTCCGGTGTCCTCGGTCCGGAGCTGCCGGCCGACGGACTGACCGTCACGGTGTCGGTGGGCGCCAGCCTGTTCGACGCACGGTTCGGGCTGCGCAGCAGGAAGCCGCGACGGCTGACGACGATGGGCACCTTCGCCGACGACGACCTCGACCCCGGCCTGTGCCACGGCGACCTGATGCTGATGATCGCCGCACCGCACCCGGACACGGTGCTGCACGCGCTGCGAGACCTGCTCCGCCACACCCGCGGTGCCCTGCAGCCCCGCTGGCGTGTCGACGCGTTCGGCTCGCCGCCGCGACCCTCGGGGACGCCGCGCAACCTGATGGGGTTCATGGACGGCACCGCGAACCCGACGCCCGACGAGCTCGACCGACTGGTCTGGGTCGGCTCCCGTGAGCCGGCGTGGGCCGCCGGCGGCAGCTATCAGGTGGTCCGGGTGATCCGGATGTTCGTGGAGTTCTGGGACCGGGTCGGCGTCAGCGAGCAGGAGCGGATGATCGGCCGCCGCCGAGACACGGGCGCGCCGTTCTCCGGGTCGACGGAGACCGACCTGCCGAGCTACTCCAACGACCCGGTCGGCGCGACGACGCCGCTCGACTCGCACATCCGGATGGCCAACCCTCGGACGCCGGCCACCGACAGCAGCCGGATGCTGCGGCGCGCCTACAACTACGACCGGGGACTCGATCTCAACGGAGACCTCGACATGGGGCTGGTCTTCACGGCCTACCAGAGCGACCTCGAGCGGGCGTTCGTGACCGTCCAGAAGCGGCTCGAGGGTGAACCGCTGGTGGACTACATCTCACCGATCGGCGGCGGCTACTTCTTCGCCCTGCCCGGTGTCCGAGACGCGTCCGACTGGTATGGGCAACGGCTCCTGTCAGGCGTAACGTGACGGCCGGCCGGCATTCCGGCCCACCTCGTCGAAATACGTAGGAAAGGTCTCTGCGCATGCCTCGTCGTCTCGGAACCACCTTCGGCGTGTGCGCCACAGCGGGCGCGCTCGCCATCCTCGTCGTCGGCACCACCGGACCAGGGTCCGACGCGGCCCAGCCCGCGTCCTCCGCATCGGCCGGAGCCGCGGTCGTCCCGCTCGCGAGCGGGCCCCAGGCCTCCGACGTGAAGTTCCTCAGCCCCCAGAAGGCGAAGACGAAGAGCCCCATCAAGCACGTGGTCGTGATCTTCGACGAGAACATCTCCTACGACCACTACTTCGGTACCTACCCCAAGGCGACGAACAAGGGCGGCACCAGGTTCAGGGCGAAGAAGGGCACGCCGAAGAACGACAACCTGATCACGTCCAAGAAGCTCAAGAAGAACCCCAACCTCTACAAGCCGTTCCGCCTCGGCCCCAAGGAGGCGGTGACCTGCGACCAGAAGCACGGCTACACCGATGAGCAGAAGGCCCACAACCTCGGCGCGATGGACCAGTTCGTCCAGAACGTCAGCGTCGACACCTGCACCGGCCTGTTCGGCGCACCGGGCCTGACCATGGGCTACTTCGACGGCAACACGGTCACCGGACTGTGGAACTACGCCCAGAACTTCGCGATGTCGGACAAGTCCTTCGCCAGCGGCTTCGGGCCGTCCACGCCGGGCGCGATCAACCTGGTCTCAGGCAACACGCACGGCTTCGTCGAGGTCGACGCCACCACCGGTGCGCCGGCGCCGGGCACCGCCCTCATCGACGCCGATCCGACCACGGGCGTGGGCTCGATGATCGGCGATCCGCAGCCCTACACCGACGACTGCTCCAACCACGCTCCCGGCAACCACCTGGTGCAGGCCACCGGCCGCAACATCGGCGACCTCCTCAACGCCAAGGGCATCACGTGGGGCTGGTTCCAGGGTGGCTTCGCACCGACGTCCGCGTGGCCGGGCGCCCCGGGGACGTACGCCGGGTGCGCGACGACCCACCAGAACCGCGCCGGCGGGAGCTCGCTCGACTACATCCCGCACCACAACCCGTTCTCCTACTACCCGTCGACGGCCAACCCGCACCACCTGCCGCCGAGCTCGGTCAAGGCCGTCGGCAGGACCGACCAGGCCAACCACAACTACGACCTGTCGGTGTTCGCCCAGGCGATCAAGGCGAAGCGCCTGCCCGCGGTCAGCTTCCTCAAGGCGAGCGCCTACCAGGACGGCCACGCCGGCTACTCCGACCCGATCGACGAGCAGCACTTCCTGGTCGACCAGATCAACCTGATCCAGAAGTCGAAGTACTGGAAGGACACGGCGATCGTCATCGCCTACGACGACTCCGACGGCTGGTACGACCACCGCGCCGCGAAGATCACCAACGGCTCCAACAACGGCACGTTCGACACCCCGCTCTGCTCCGGCGTCTCGGCCGGTGGCGGCTACACCGGCCGCTGCGGCCCCGGCCCGCGGCTCCCGCTGCTGGTCATCTCGCCGTACGCCAAGGCGAACTACGTCGACCACCACCAGACCGAGCAGGCCTCGATCCTGCGGTTCATCGAGGACAACTGGAAGGTCGGCCGGATCGGGGACTTCTCGTTCGACACCCGGGGCGGCTCGCTCAAGCACCTGTTCAACTTCAAGCAGCGACGCACCATCCAGCTGCTGCTGAAGCCGAACGGCGCGGTCAAGAAGCTCAAGGGGAAGTGAGCGCCTCACCTTGCCCCACCTCTTCGCCGGCGTGATCCTGGTCGACCGCCGGGGCTGGATCCTGCTCCAGGAGCGCGACGAGTTCCCGGCGATCGACCCGGAGAAGTGGGGGCTGGTGGGTGGCCACGTCGAGGACGGCGAGGACGTCGAGGTGGCCGCGCACCGGGAGCTGCTCGAGGAGACCGGCGTGCGGCTGCCGTCCGGGTCGTTGCGGCCATGGGACGAGTTCGACGTCTTCCACGAGGCCTACGGCTCGCTCGACCGGATGCACGTCTTCGCCGCACGGGCGGACCTCACCGACGGTGACATCGTCTGCGGCGAGGGGCGGCAGATCGTCTTCGTCGAGCCGGTCCGGGCGCGCAGCCTCGACCTGACCGCCTCCGCCGCGATCGCGGTCCCGGGGTTCCTCGACTCGCGGCTCTACGCCGGCATGACCGCCTGAGCGGTTGATCGTGCCCCGGGCAGCTCGAGCCGGCGTCCGGGAGCACGGCGACCGGGTCCGGGTGGGCAGCCTCCACGAGCCGGCAATCGCAGTGGTGGACCTCTGAGTCCGTACACTCGCCACATGGGTGTGCTCGACACGATCTCGGGGCCGCGCGACCTGCGCCGGCTCTCCGACGACGAGCTCGGGACCCTCGCGAGCGAGATCCGCGACCGGCTGATCGTCGCCTGCGCCCCGGTCGGTGGCCACCTCGGCCCCAACCTCGGCGTCGTCGAGCTGACCATGGCGATCCACCGGGTCTTCGACTCGCCACGTGACCGTGTCGTCTGGGACACCGGCCACCAGGCCTACGTGCACAAGATGCTGACCGGCCGGGCCGCCGAGTTCGACCGGCTGCGGGTCGAGGGCGGCCTGAGCGGCTACCCCAGCCAGGCCGAGTCGCCCCACGACATCGTCGAGAACAGCCACGCGTCGACCTCGCTCAGCTATGCCGACGGGCTGGCCAAGGCCTACGCCATCCGCGGCGAGGACCGGCACGTCGTCGCGGTGATCGGCGATGGCGCGCTCACCGGCGGCATGGCCTGGGAGGCGCTCAACAACATCGCGGTGGCGAGCAGGTCCCGGCTGGTGATCGTGGTCAACGACAACGGCCGCTCCTACACGCCCACGGTCGGCGGGCTGACCACCGCGCTCACGACGTTGCGGACCAGCCCGCGCTACGAGCACGTCCTCGACGTGATCAAGCGCCGGCTCAACGCCGTGCCCGGTGTCGGCCCCGCTGCCTATGACGCCCTCCACGCGATGAAGAAGGGCGTCAAGGACGCCGTCGCACCCCAGGGGCTCTTCGAGGACCTCGGGCTCAAGTACGTCGGCCCGGTCGACGGCCACGACCGGACCGCGGTCGAGCACGCGCTCGTCCAGGCGAAGAAGTTCAACGGGCCGGTGATCGTGCACGCGATCACCCGCAAGGGGTTCGGCTACGACGCCGCCGAGCGGCACGAGGCCGACCAGTTCCACCAGGTCGGGCCCTTCGACCCCGACTCCGGAGAGCAGGAGTCGAAGGGCCACATCTGGACCAACGCCTTCACCGACGAGATCGTCCGGATCGGGCAGCGGCGCCAGGACGTCGTCGCGATCACCGCGGCGATGCTGCATCCGGTGGGGCTGCACGAGTTCAACGCCCGCTTCCCCGAGCGCACCTTCGACGTCGGCATCGCCGAGCAGCACGCCGTCACGTCGGCGGCCGGGCTCGCCATGGGTGGGCTGCATCCCGTGGTCGCGATCTACGCGACGTTCCTCAACCGCGCCTTCGACCAGGTGCTGATGGACTGCGCGCTGCACAAGGCCGGCGTCACGTTCGTGCTCGACCGTGCCGGAGTGACCGGTGACGACGGGGCCAGCCACAACGGCATGTGGGACATGTCGATCCTGCAGGTGGTGCCGGGGTTGCGGCTCGCCGCGCCACGCGATGCCACCCGGGTCCGCGAGCTGCTCAACGAGGCGGTCGACGTCGACGACGCGCCGACCGTCCTGCGGATCCCCAAGGGGCCGCCGCCCGACGACATCCCCGCGGTCGACACCGTCGACGGCGTCGACGTCCTGGTGCGCAACGGCACCCGCGACGTGCTCGTGGTCGGCGTCGGGGCCATGGCCGCCACCGCGGTCGACGTGGCCGAGCGGCTCGTCGCGCAGGGCATCGGCGTCACCGTCGTCGACCCCAGATGGGTCAAGCCGGTCAACCCGGCGATCATCGAGCTGGCCCGCCAGCACCGGCTCGTGGTGAGCATCGAGGACAACGGCGAGACCGGCGGCTGCGGCGCCGTCCTCCTCCAGACCCTCAACGCAGCCGGGGTGCAGAAGCCGTTCCGGCTGCACGGCATCCCGCAGGAGTTCCTCGACCACGCCAAGCGCGGGCGGATCCTCGAGCAGATCGGGCTCACGGCCCAGGCCATCGCCCTCGGCATCGTCGAGGACATCACCGCCCTCGCAGACGACCGGGCCGGCACCGGCCGGGCTCCGGTCGATGCCGACCGCGGGCACTAGCCGGCGGCTGGTCGCGCCGGTCGTCGCGCTGGGGCTCACGATGTCGGGGCTGACGGGGTGCGGCCTGTTCGGGGACGGGGCGGACGAGCCCGCCGCGGCAGCCACCGCGCCCCCGCCTGACGTGCTGGCCGGGTTGCGCGGTGCCCTCGACCGTCGCTCCCAGGCGGTCCGCGACCACGACGCCCGCGCCTTCCTCGCCGGGCTGGCTCCGGGGGACCGTTCGCTGCGTCGCCAGCAGCGCACCTACTTCGACAACCTCGACCAGCTCCCGCTGGGGACCTTCGACTACGAGCTCGAGCCGGCCGCGATCGTGCGCGACGGCGACGACTACGAGGCGGTGGTCGCGCTGCGCACCGAGCTGGGCGGCTTCGACGAGCGGCCGGTGCTGAGCCGGGACCGGATGCGGTTCACGTCGGACGGCTCGCCGGGGGAGTACGTCGTCGCGGAGGCCAGCGACCCGGCCTGGGCCCAGGAGCACGACGTCCGCCCTCAGCCGTGGGACCTCGGACCGATCGTGGTCCGCACGGTGCCGGGCGTGCTGGGCATCTTCGACGAGGGCAGCATCTCCTCCGCGGACCGGCTGCTCGGCGACGTCCGCCAGGGCATCACCGACGTCTCGGGCGTGGTGCCGTTCGACTGGTCGCGGTCGGTGGTCGTCTACGCGCTGTCGGACCCGTCCTACCTCGCCTCGATCCCCGACCTGCCGGGCGGTGATCCGCGCACGCTCGACGGCGTCGCGTTCCCGGTGGCCGCCGGGCCCGGGGAGAGCACGCTGGCTTCGACCCGGTTCGTGCTGCACCCACGGCTGCTCTCGCACGGAGGCCAGGGCCGCGCCCGGCTGATCAGGCACGAGCTCACCCACGTGGCCCTGGGCGCGCGCGACGACGACGCGCCGGTCTGGCTGAGCGAGGGGCTGGCCGAGTACGTCTCCGTCCGTCCGCTGCCGCCCGAGCGGCGCGGCATCTCCCAGAGCGCCGTGGACGCTGCGCGTGCCGGCTTCACCGACCTGCCCGGCGACCAGGACTTCAACGACGCCGACTCCCGCGTCCACTACGGCGAGTCGTGGTGGGCGTGCGAGTACGTCGCGGCGAGCTACGGCGAGGCCACGCTGTGGTCACTGCTCGACCAGCTCGACGACCCCGACCTCGACACCGCTGGGCGCAACGACGCGCTGCGCGCCTGGATCGGGCTCGGCACCCGCCAGCTGGCCGTCCGGGCCGGCCGGCTGCTGCTGCTCACCTTCGACCTGGCCGCGGCCGCATAGTCCCTGACGATCGGGCCACCGCTCCGGCGTGTCGCCTGGCCGACCTGCCCCCAGCATTGAGGGCGACAGGGTGCCCGATGTGCGTGACCATGCAGTCGTGGACACCCTGCAGGACCGCCGCTACGTCACCGACGGTGGTCTCGAGACGGACCTGATCTTCCACCACGGCGTCGACCTCCCGGAGTTCGCCGCCTTCCCGCTCGTCGAGCAGGCCGCGGGCCGTGAGCTGCTCGCGTCCTACTACGACGGATACGCCGATGTCGCGCGCCGGGCGGGCGCGGGACTGATGCTCGAGGCCCCGACCTGGCGGGCCAACCCCGACTGGGGCGACCGGCTCGGCTACGACGCCGCCGCTCTCGATCGCGTCAACCGCGCCGCGATCGCGCTCCTCCACGAGCGCCGTGACGCTCACCCCGACCTGCACGACCAGGGCGTCCTGGTCGGAGGCATGATCGGTCCCCGCGGCGACGGCTACGTGGCAGGGGACCGGCTCAGCACCGAGCAGTACGCCGACTACCACCGGCCCCAGCTCGCGTCCTTCCAGGGCGCCGGCGCCGATGTCGCGACCGCGCTGACGCTGGTCGGCGCCGACGAGGCGATCGGGGTCGTGGCCGCGGCCCGCGACGTGGGGCTGCCGATCGGGGTGGCCTTCACCGTCGAGACCGACGGGCGGCTCGCCGGCGGCACCTCGCTGCGCGACGCGGTGGAGGAGGTCGACGCGGCGGGCGGGCCGGACTGGTTCCTGGTCAACTGCGCACACCCGACCCACGTCGCCCCGGGGATCGACGACGGCGCCTGGTCCGGCCGGATCGTCGGCCTGCGGCCCAACGCGTCGCGGATGTCCCACGCGGAGCTCGACGAGGCCGAGGAGCTCGACGAGGGGGACCCGGCCGAGCTGCGGGCGTCGTACGACTCCCTGGCGGTGGGGCTCCCGTCGCTGCAGATCGTCGGCGGCTGCTGCGGCACCGACGCACGCCATGTGGCCGCCCTCTGGGGCGTCTGAGAAACTGGACGGGTGCCTGCCGAGCGTCTCGTCCACATCGTCGACGACGTCCCCGACCTCGAGGACGTCACCGACCTGACGATGGTCCTGGTGCTCGACGGGTTCCTCGACGCCGGCAACGCCGCCGCTCACGCGGCTCGGCACCTGGCCGACCTCGACACCGGGCACGGCTCGCCTGGGCCGGTGGTGGCGACCTTCGACGTCGACCACTTCCACGACTACCGCGCGCGGCGGCCGGCGATGTCCTTCGTCCGCGACCACTACGAGGGCTACGACGCACCGCGCCTGGCGGTCCGGCTCCTGCGCGACAGCGGCGGCACGCCGTACCTCCTGATGCACGGACCGGAGCCCGACAACCGCTGGGAGGCGTTCGCTGCGGCGGTCCGCGAGGTCCTCGAGCGGCTGGGCGTGACCCGGATCATCTCGATGGGCTCGGTGCCGATGGCCGTGCCGCACACCCGGCCGATCGCGATCACGCCCCACGCCAACCGTCCCGAGCTGGTGCCGGGCGACAGCCCCTGGCGTGGTGAGCTGCGGATCCCGAGCAGTGCCCAGTCGCTGCTCGAGCTGCGGCTGGGGGAGTGGGGCCACGACATGCTCGGCTTCGTCGCGCACATCCCGCACTACCTCGCGCAGCTCGACTACCCCAAGGCTGCCGCGATCCTGCTGGAGCAGGTCGAGCTCGCCGGCCGGCTGACCATCGACCTCACCGAGCTGCACGAGCTGGCCCGCGACCGGGAGACCGAGATCGAGCGCTACCTCGCCTCCAACGAGGAGGTCGGTGAGGTGGTCAAGGCACTGGAGCAGCAGTACGACGCCTTCGAGCGGGCCGAGGAGTCCGGCCCGAGCCTGCTGGCCTCCGACGAGCCGCTGCCGACGGGCGAGGAGATCGGACGTCAGTTCGAGCAGTTCCTGGCCGGCCTCGACCCCCAGGACGGCAGCGATCCCAACGAGTCCGGGCGCGACGCATGACCGCAGTGCAGGACCTCCTGCACCTGCTCGACCTCGAGAAGCTCGACGAGGACCTGTTCCGCGGCACCCAGCCGCCGTCGGCGCGGTCCAGGGTCTACGGCGGGCAGGTGGCCGCGCAGGCGGTGGTCGCCGGCTTCCGCACGGTCGACCCGGAGTTCGTGCCGCACTCCTTCCACTCCTACTTCCTGCTGCCCGGCGACTACGCCGTGCCGATCATCTTCGACGTCCAGCGCATCCGCGACGGCCGTTCGTTCCTCACCCGCCGGGTCACGGCGCGCCAGCACGGCCGGCCGATCTACCACCAGACGATCAACTTCCAGAAGCCAGAGGAGGGGTTCGACCACCAGGACGTCATGCCCGAGGTGCCCGGCCCCGACGAGGGGCTGGACCTCGTCGACCTGATGCGCGGCGGCGGCAACGCGGATGCCGACGAGCTCGGCAAGGAGTGGGCCTCGATCGAGGTGCGCTTCCTCGGCAACTCCCGGCACGGGCTCGCCCCCGACCCGCGGCACCCCTCGCGCGCACAGATGTGGGTGCGGTTCAAGGAGGGTCTTCCCGAGGACCCGATGGCCCACCTCGCGGCGTTCACCTACGCCAGCGACATCAGCCTGCTCGGTGCCTCGCTCGCCGTCCACGACATCAACCCCGCGAAGGCGATGATGGCCTCGCTCGACCACACGCTGTGGTTCCACCGACCCTTCCGCGCCGACGAGTGGTGGCTCTACGACCAGTGGTCGCCCACCGCCCATGGCGGCCGCGGCCTGGCGTTCGGCCACGTCTACACGACCGACGGCACCCTGGTTGCGACCGCGGCGCAGGAGGGTGTGATCCGCGCCCGGCGGCCTTCCTGAGCGTCTGCTCCCTTCGGTCCCACCAGTCACAAGGGTCGCACGAGTCACAGCGGTCAAGACCAGACCCATCCTCCGATCGGCCATTTTCACCCATTCCCCGGACGGGACGGGTGGGGCGCTTGTTCACTTCACGGCATGTACCGGCCGCAGCACCGAGCCCCCATCCGGCGCCGACCGACTCGCAGGCACGCCCTCTTGGCGGCCTTCGGGGCGGGCGTGCTGGCGCTCGCTGCTGTCCTCGGCCCCGCAGCGGCCGCGGACACGCACTCGCACTTCACCCACCAGCCGAGCGCCGGCCACCACGGCTCCAAGCCGGGGCAGCACAAGCCGGGCAAGCCGGTGAAGCCCGGCAAGCCCGGCAAGCCCGGGGACGACGACGCGAACGACGCCCAGGGCCAGCACGACCCGACGGCGACCAACGGCGGCAAGCCGCTGCCGGGTGACGCCGGGCTGAGCCTGGTCGACCTCAAGCCGACCGCCCCGCCGGCCACGGCGTACGAGATGCCGTTCCCCTGCAACGAGGTGTGGACCGGCTCGACCCGCGCCAAGCACAGCCCGAGCGTCCGGGCCGTCGACTTCAACTACTCGGGTGGCGATCTCGGCAAGCCGGTGGTCGCCGCCGCGGCCGGCACCATCGTGACCGTGGTCGTCGGACCGAACAAGCCCAGCTACGGCCAGTACGTCGTCATCGACCACGGCAACAGCGAGAGCTCGCTCTACGCCCAC
Organism: uncultured Actinomycetota bacterium; assembly: GCA_963830145.1. Lineage (GTDB taxonomy): Bacteria > Actinomycetota > Actinomycetes > Propionibacteriales > Nocardioidaceae > Nocardioides. The sequence goes on along the minus strand of CAWHLI010000029.1, from coordinate 107,512 downwards.
CTCGACTCGGTGCTGGTCACCATGGGCCAGGTCGTGCAGGCCGGCACCCAGCTCGGCACCGTCGGCGCCACCGGCAACGCCAGCGGCTCGCACCTGCACTTCGAGGAGCGGGTCGGCGGCGCGATCGTCGACGCGTGGTTCCACGGCTCGCGGTTCCCCATGAACTCCAGCAGGGCCTCGCAGAACTGCGGCACGGTCGCGGTCACCGACATCCCGCTGGCCGGCGACATGTACGGCGGCAAGGCGGCAGAGGTGATGGTCTACCGCAAGTCGGCTCCCGCGGCCTTCCACGTGACCCGCACCGGTGCGAGGGAGCGCGTGATCAAGCTCGGCGTCGGCTCCGACCAGCCGGTGCTCGGCGACTGGGACGGCGACGGCCGGGTCAACCCGGGTGTCCGCGAGCCCGGCAAGCGCCTGTTCACCCTGCAGGTCAAGCGCAGCAAGACCACCGTGAAGTTCGGCAAGAGCGGCGACCTGCCGATCGCCGGCAACTGGGACGGCAACGGCACCTGGGAGATCGGCGTACGCCGTCCCGGCAGCGCGAAGTTCCTGCTGCGCCAGCCCGACGGGTCGGTCAAGAAGGTCGCGCTCGGTGACGCCAACGACCTACCGGTCACCGGTGACTGGGACGGCAACGGCGTCACCGACCTCGGTGTCTACGACCAGGCCACCGCGACGTTCACGCTGCTGCAGATCGACCCGATGGGCACTCCGTTCACCACCGTGGTCCCCTTCGGTGTCCCGGGCGACGTGCCGGTCACCGGGGACTGGGACGGCAACGGCATCACCGACCTCGGCGTCTGGACCCCCGCCACCGCGACGTTCAACAAGCGCGGCGCCGTGGCGCCGACGAGCGTCGTCGGCCGGGTCAAGCAGGTCCGGTTCGGCCGGCCTTCCGCGCGCTGAGACTCAGCTCGGAAGGTCGAAGACCAGGCAGGTGCTGGTCGCGGTCGCCACGGTCGCACCGGCCTCGTCGACCACGACACCCTCGCCGAAGCCCACGCGCGAGCCGATCTTCACGAGGGTGCCGGTCGCGGTGAGCAGGCCGCTCCCGGACGTCACGGGCTTGAGGTAGCTGACCTTGATCTCGATCGAGGTGTAGCCCTTCCCGACGGGGAGGGCGCTGTGCACCGCGCAGGCCGTGACCGAGTCGAGCAGCGTGCAGACGAGGCCGCCGTGGACCACGCCGATCGGGTTGTAGGCCGACTCGTCGGGGCGGCAGGTGAAGGACACGCGTCCTTCGTCGACCTCGGTGATGTCGAAGTCGAAGTGGGTCGCGATCGGCGCCGGCGGGAGGTCGCCGGCCGCGATGGCCCGCAGGTGGTCGATGCCGGCCATCTGCATGCCCTGGGTCGCGCCGACCATCGGATCGAACCAGGTGACCGTCTTGCTGCGCGGCTCACCCCAGCCGGTCGGTGTGGCCACGGTGGTCTGGTTGGTGTCGGCGGTCTCGGCGGTCATGCCTTCTCCTGGGTCGTCCTGGGCCGCGGGTCGGAATGGCGGCGCAGCGGGTCGTCGGCGTCCACGGCGTACTGCCGGCCCCAGGCGAGCAGCGACTTGAGCACCGGTATCAGGGCCTGGCCGGACTCGGTGAGGTGGTACTCGAACCGTGGCGGCCCCTGCTGGTACTCACGACGCTCGACCACCCGCGCCTCCTCGAGGACCTTGAGACGGGCCGCGATCCGATCGCGGGGGGCGCCGGTGCCGGCCACGATCTCGCCGAACCGGTGGCTGCCCATCCAGAGCTCGCGGAGGACCAGCAGCGCCCACCGCTCGCCCACCACCTCGAGGGAGGCCGCGATGGGGCAGGGGCGTCCTGGCAGCTGGTCGAGGGGTGGGAACGGCGCGGGCACGGTGGTAGCGTCCCACGGGTGAGTTTGAATTTCAAACCGACTGGCTCGACGCCGGCGGTCGACACGTCGGCACCGCTGCTGCCGGTCGCGCTGGGCACGACCCTGGTGCTGGTCACCTACGTCAGCCCGATCGCGACGATCCCGGCCACGGCGCTGGATCTCGGCGCCGGGCCCGTCGCGCGGGCCTGGATCCTCAGCTCGATGAGCGTCGGGCTGGCCGCGGCCCTGCTGGCGTCCGGGGTGCTGGGGGACACCCTCGGCCGACGGCGGGTCTACGTCGCCGGGCTGGTAGCCATCGCGCTCGGTGCGATGGTGTGCGCGGTCTCGGTGGAGCCGGTGCTGTTCGTCGCCGCGCGGGTGGTCGAGGGCGTCGGCGGCGCCGCGGTGCTGGCGTGCGGCCTGGCCGCCCTCGCGCACCGCTACCCGGACCCGCGCGAACGGGTCCGGGCGACGTCGTGGTGGGGTGCGAGCGTCGGGCTCGGCATCGTGGCCGGGGGCGTGATCTCCGCCCTGCTCGACTTCGGCTCCGGCTGGCGCCCGTCCTACTGGCTGACCGCGGCGCTCGCCCTCCTGCTCGTCTGGCCGAGCCTGCGGTGGATGGGGGAGTCCTCGGCGGCGGAGCGCAAGGTCGTGGACGTGCCCGGGCTGCTCTTGCTCGTGTCCGCGATGACCCTGGCGGTCTCGGCGCTCACCCAGGGGCGCAACGGGATCGACGCCCTCACCGTCGTGCTGGCCACCTGGGTGCCGCCATCGGCATCACCCTGTTCACGGGCACCACGCTCTTCGATGGGTTCAACAACGCGGCGCTCGTGGCAGGCACGCTCACCCTGCTGGGTGCCGGCGCGATCGTGGCGACCGGGCGTGACACGTAGTCCGAAGTTCCACAAGAAGCATTGCACAAGAGGCATTGTGTAACTACGGTGGACGCATGGAACACGGTCCCCGGGTCCGCGCCACGATCGAGCAGGTCGCCGCGAGCGGGCATCCTGTCCGCCGCCGGCTGCTGGAGGTGCTGGGGGTCGACGGACCGGCCACCGCCAGCCAGCTCGCCGAGCGCACCGGGCAGCTCGTCGGCAACGTCAGCCACCACCTCAAGATGCTGGCCCGGGCCGGGCTGGTGGAAGAGGCGCCCGAGCTGGCCAAGGACCGGCGCGAACGGTGGTGGCGGCACGTCCCGCTGTCGCTGAGCTGGTCGCTGGCCGACGTCCGGGGGGACGCGGTCGGCGAAGCCGTCGCCGTGGCCGCCGAGCACGAGAGCGTCGAGCACCACTTCGGCCGGGTCCGCGGCTGGATGGCCGCGCGCGACACCTCCGATGTCTACGACGAGGCCTGGACCAGCGCCGCCTTCTCGACCGACTCCTGGGTCTGGGCGACGCCGGAGGAGCTCGACGGCCTCGCCGAGGCGATCAACTCCCTCGTGGTCGAGTTCCACGAGACGCACCGCGAGCCCGCCCCCGGACGGGAGACCTGCTTCGTCTTCGCCCACGGCGTCCCGAGCAGGCCGTGACCGAGCCCGCGACCCACGCGCCCGCGGGGGCGCCGCCCTTCGGTCGCGACCGGCTCGTCCAGGCCTGGGCCGCGGTCTCCGGTGTCTCGCTGGCCGGCGACTCAGCGTGGTTCGTGGCGTTCGCCTGGACCGCGGCCACCATCGCCGGCCCGGCCACCGCCGGGCTGATCCTCGGCGCCGGCACCATTCCACGTGCGCTCACCGCGCTCTACGGCGGCGCGCTGGCCGACCGCTACGACGCCCGTCGGGTCGTCGTGCTGGCCAACGCCGGCCGGATCGCGCTCCTGGTCGTCGGCACGGCGTTCGCCACCGCCGGCGGGATCAGCGTGCCGCTGCTGCTGTCCGTCGCGATCGTGTTCGGCATCCTCGACGCCCTCCACAACCCGGCCGCCATGACCTTGCCGCGCACGCTCGTCCGTCCCGAGGACCTTCCGGCCGCCGCGGGGCTGATGCAGGTGGCCGGCCGGCTGGCCCGCTTCGGAGGCGCACCGCTCGGCGGTGTCCTGGTCGCGGTCGGTGGGCTCCGGCTGGTGATGGTGGTCGACGCCGTGTCGTTCGCGGTCGTGGCGGCGTTCGTCGCCCTGGCGCTCAAGCCGCGCTACCCGCGCACCCTGAGCTCGACCGGGTCGGTGCGCAAGGACCTGGCCGCGGCGGCGTCATACCTGCGCGCGACGCCGTACGTCCGGGCCCTGGTCGTCTCACTCTCGGGGCTGAACCTCTTCGTGAGCCCGGCCCTCGCGGTCGGCCTCACGATCCACGTGCACCGCTCCGGCTGGGGGGCGGCGACCGTGGGCATCGCCGACGCGCTGGTGGGCGTGGGCGCGGCCCTCGGAGCCGTCTTCGCGATCCGCTTCCGCTCATCGCAGCCGGCCCGCACCGGGCTGCTCATCCTGGTCGGCCAGGCCGCCGCGATCGCACTGATCGGGGTGTCCAACCGGCCACTGCTGTTCGTCGCGACCACAGTGATCGGCGTGACTGCCGGCCTGGCCTCCACCCAGCTGTCGGGCGCCTTCCAGCAGCTCGTCGACCCTGCCTACCTCGGCCGGATGGGGGCGGTCACCTCGCTCGGCGACGACGTGCTGATGCCGCTCGCCATGGTCGGCTTCGGCGCGCTGGTCTCCGGCGCCGGCCTCGCCGTCACCTGCCTGGCCACGGGGCTCGGCTTCGTCGCCCTGGTCACCTGGGCGCTCGCCCGGCTGCGAGGTGCGCAGCCGGTGGCCGGCTCCCGCCCCGGGTAGGCGGTGAGGCCTGGGGCGAGCGGGCTGGTGCGATCAGAGCGCCGTCGTGCGGCCGGCCAGGTGCGGAACGCCGTCCTGGGGCCTGGTGAGCGAGAAGGCGAAGCCGCCGTCGACCGGCGTCGACCCGAAGGCCACCGAGCCCGGGAGCAGCACCGGCCTCTTGAACGCGACGTCGACGCGGACCGCGTCGGGGAGGCGGTTCTCCAGCGCCGCGACGCAGCGGGCCATGGTCCACATGCCGTGGGCGATCTGGCGGGGGAAGCCGAGCGCCTTGGCCGTGATCGGGTAGAGGTGGATCGGGTTGTGGTCGCCGGACACGGCGGCGTACTGACGGCCCAGGTCGCCCGGGAGCCTCCAGACGATGCCGCTCGGCTCGGCGTCAGGGAAGGCGCTTCCGGACGAGGCCGAGTCGTCGCCCTTGCCGCGGCGGAGGTAGGTCGAGGTCTCCTCCCAGACGTTCTCGCCGTCGGCGGTCACCACGGTGAGGAACTCATAGATCGTGCCCTTCGGGTGCGGCTTGGCCGGACCGACGCTGGCGGTGACGCCGAGGGTCTCGCCGATCGCGATCGCGCGGTGGGCGGTGATGGAGTTCTCCAGATGAACGGTGCCGATCGCGGGCGCCGGGAAGGCCGGATCGCTCATGATCGCCATCTGCAGCGGGAACGCCAGCAGGTGCGGGTAGGGGAGCGGGACGGTGTCCTTGGCCGGGAAGCCGCAGACCCGCGCGAACGCGTCGACATGACCCCGCTCGATCGTCGTCTCCGGGCCGGTGCGGCTGAGCCCCGTGAAGGTCCCACCGGTCTTGCGGATGCCGGGCAGCTGGTTGACGACGGGGATCGACGGCAGGGCCGCGCGGGCCAGGGTGAGGGCGGCGTTCATGTCCTTGCCTTTCCGGGGTGGATCAAGCACCGAGCATCATCTGGCCGCAGACGCGGACCACGTTGCCGTTGACGGCCGAGGAGCCGGGAGAGGCGTACCAGGCGATCGTCTCCGCGACGTCGACCGGCAGCCCGCCCTGCGACATGGCGTTGAGCCGCTGGCCGACCTCGCGGGTCGCGAACGGCACGGCGGCGGTCATCTGCGTGATGATGAAGCCGGGGGCGACGGCGTTGATCGTGATGCCGTCCTTGAGCTCGTCGGCGAGCGAGTCGACCAGGCCGATGACGCCGGCCTTGGAGGCGGCGTAGTTGGTCTGCCCGACGTTGCCGGCGATGCCGGCGATCGAGGCGACGCCGACGACCGAGCCGTTGGCGTTGATGACCTTCTGGTCGAGCAGCTCGCGGGTGATCCGCTCCGGGGCCGTGAGGTTGACGGCGATGACCGAGTCCCACTTGTCCTCGGCCATGTTGGCGAGCTTCTTGTCGCGGGTGATGCCGGCGTTGTGCACGACGACGTCGACGCCGCCGTGCTTCTCCGTGAGGTGGTGGGCGATCCGCTGCGGCGCGTCCTTGGCGGTGATGTCGAGGGCCAGCCAGTCGCCCCCGAGCTCCTTCATCAGGGTCTGGAGGTCGTCGGCCAGCTGGGGCACGTCGACGCCCACGACGGTCGCACCATCGCGGTGCAGCACCCGGGCGATCTGCTCGCCGATGCCGCGGCTCGCGCCGGTGACGAGGGCGACCCGGCCGGCCAGTGGCAGGGTCCAGTCGGCCACCTCGCCGGCCTCCAAGGTGTCGTGGGCGCCGATGCGGACGACCTGGCCCGAGACGTAGGCCGACTTGGGGGAGAGCAGGAAGGCCAGCGTCGAGGTGGCCGCGCTCTCCGCACCATCGGCGACGTAGACCAGCTGGACGGTGCCGCCGCGGCCGAGCTCCTTCCCGAGGCTGCGGGTGAACCCCTCGAGCGCGCGCTGCGCGACCCGCTCGGCGCCCGTGACCTGCTCGGGCGGCGTACCGATCACGACCACGCGCGGGCAGCTCGCGAGGCTGCGCAGCTTGGGGGAGAAGAAGTCGCGCAGCGCGTGCAGCTCGGAGGAGTCCTTCAGCCCGGTCGCGTCGAAGACCAGCCCCTTGTAGGACTGCTCCGCGGTGAACTGGCTCGTCGAGGCGATCCCCAGGACGTCGAGCATCCCGGGCAGCGACTCGACGAGCCGCCCGGTCCCGCCCACGACGACGGTGCCGTCGACCAGCGGTGCGCCGGCGCTGTAGCGCTCGAGCTTCGTGGGGCTCGGCAGGCCGAGGTTCTTGACCAGCACCTTGCCGATCGGGGTCGAGGTGAAGCCTTGGTAGCGGTCGCTCATGGATGAATGCAACTCCCTGTGTAACTGCGTGTCCACATTTCGTGACCCCCGCCTCACTGTCTTGGCAATCGATGTTACCCGCGAGAAACTTGTTCCATGACTTCCCTCAACGGTGGGTCCATCCGTCGCGTCGCCGTCCTCGGCGGCAACAGGCTCCCCTTCGCCCGGTCCAACACCGCCTACGCGAGCGCCTCCAACCAGGACATGCTGACCGCCGCCCTCGACGGCCTGGTCGCGCGCTACGGGCTCGAGGGCGAGCGGCTCGGCGAGTTCGTCGCCGGCGCGGTGCTCAAGCACTCCCGCGACTTCAACCTGGCCCGCGAGTCGGTCCTCGGGTCGAGGCTGTCGCCGGAGACCCCCGCGACCGACATCCAGCAGGCCTGCGGCACCGGACTCCAGGCGGCCATCCAGGTGGCCAACAAGATCGCGCTCGGCCAGATCGAGGTCGGCGTCGCAGGCGGCTCCGACACCACGTCGGACGCACCGGTCGCGATCAGCGAGAAGCTCCGCAAGAAGCTGCTCAAGGTCAACGCCGCCAAGGACACCCGCGGGCGGCTGGCCGCTCTCGCGGCGATCCGCCCCGGTGACATCGGCCTGTCGATCCCGCAGAACGGCGAGCCGCGCACCGGCCTGTCGATGGGCGAGCACGCCGCCCTGACCGCGCTGGAGTGGCAGATCGGCCGCGAGGAGCAGGACGAGCTCGCCGCCGCGTCGCACCAGCACCTCGCCGCGGCGTACGACGCGGGGTTCGAGGACGACCTGATCACGCCGTTCCGCGGCCTCGACCGCGACAACAACCTGCGGCCGGACTCGACCGCCGAGAAGCTCGCGAAGCTCAAGCCGGTCTTCGGCAAGGGTGAGTCGGCCACCATGACCGCCGGCAACTCCACGCCGCTCACCGACGGCGCCTCGACCGTGCTGCTGGCCTCCGAGGAGTGGGCCGCGGCCCACGACCTGAAGCCGCTGGCCTACCTGACGGCCTACGAGACCGCGGCCGTCGACTACGTGCACGGCGGTGAAGGGCTGCTGATGGCGCCGGCGTACGCGATGGCGCGGATGCTCGCCCGCGAGGGGCTCTCGCTGCAGGACTTCGACTACTACGAGATCCACGAGGCGTTCGCCTCGCAGGTGCTCTCGACGCTCAAGGCCTGGGAGGACCCGGTCTTCTGCAAGGAGCGGCTCGGCCTCGACGCGCCCCTGGGCTCGATCGACCGGTCCTTGCTCAACGTCACCGGCTCCTCGCTGGCGGCCGGCCACCCGTTCGCTGCCACCGGCGGCCGGATCGTGCCGGTGCTGGCCAAGCTGCTGGCCACCTCCGAGGGCGGCACCGGCCGCGGCGTGATCTCGATCTGCGCCGCCGGTGGGCAGGGCGTGACCGCGATCCTCGAGCGCGCCTGAGTCTCCGTCGAGTGGTCAGCCCGTGGCGAGCGCGGTGACCTGGGCGAGGCGGGCGAGGTCGACCTCGACGCCGATGCCCGACTTGGCCAGGAGCGGGAACCGGCCGGCGCGCGGGACGGTGACCCTGCCCACGCTGTCGAGGACCGCCAGCTCGTGGTCGACGGCGGTCAGGAACGCCGCGCAGCGCTCGGCGTCGAGCTCGCGCGGCCAGATCAAAGTGCTGCTGAGGACGTCCTCGCGCTGCGTCTCCAGCTCTGCCGCTGCCGCCTCGAGGAGGGCCCGCATCCGCTCCACTGCTGCCTCTGTCGCCACACCCTCAAACTAGGGGCGACCACCGACAGTCGGCCTGTCCGAGATTGCTCTGCTTTCAGCGGGTGGCGAGCGCGAGCGCGGAGGCGACGAGGTAGTGGCGGACCTGGTCGGGGGAGATCTCACCGACGGTCGGGATGCCGGGGGAGGACTCGGTGACGAGGATGCCCACGCGGGCGAGCTGGAGGGCGCCGAGGCCGCTGGCGTAGAGGGTGTTGGCGAGCAGGGTCGGGTCCTCGACCCGGAAGTCGCCGGCCTCGACGCCGGTCTGCAGCGCCGCGACCAGGATCGCGAGGCAGCCGGAGATGCCGCGGCCGAGGCGGAACAGCGCACTCTCGGAGATCTCGTCGAGGAGCTCGGGTCCGCTGCGGCGCATCAGGGCCTGCGCGCAGTCGATGAACGCCGGGTGGGCCAGGCCGTAGTCGGCGAAGGCGCCCACGAGCCGCTCGAGCCGCCGGGGCGCCGCCGAGTCGGGCTCGTCGGCCGCCTCCAGGGCCGCGTGGAGCTCGTCGAGGTAGCTCACCAGCGTGAGCGCGAACAGCTCCTCCTTGCCGGAGAAGTGCCGGTAGACGATGGCCCGGTTGATGCCGACCGCGCGGGCGATGTCCTCGATCTGCGCGTCGCGGACGCCCCGCTCGTCGAAGAGCGACCGCGTGGCCTCGATGATCTCGCGCTCGCGGGCCCGACGTCGTGCCGCGGCGGCGGAGCGGCGACCGTCGGTGGCGGGAGCACGAGAGGCCATGCAGGAATGTTAATCCGTGTGCAACTCCGAGTTGCACGCATGTGACGGTTCTATCAGCGACCATGGATCTCCCGCACCGTCTCGATGGTGTCGGCCTGGTCGGGGGTCTTGTCGTCGCGGTAGCGCACCACGCGCGCGAAGCGCAGCGCCAAGCCGCCGGGGTAGCGGGTGGATCTCTGGAGCCCGTCGAACGCGATCTCGACGACCTGCTCGGGACGCACGGGCACGACGTGGTGGTCGCCGACGGACGCCGGGTCGAGGGCGAGCTCGGTGAACCGCTCCGTCTGCCAGGCCAGCATCTCGTCGGTCATTCCTTTGAAGGTCTTGCCGAGCATCACGAAGTCACCGCTTCCGTCTTCCTTGGCATCCCTGGCGCCGAGGTGGATGTTGGAGAGCCAGCCACGGCGGCGTCCGGAGCCCCACTCGACGGCGAGGACGACCAGGTCGAGGGTGTGCACCGGCTTGACCTTCACCCAGGCCGAGCCGCGGCGGCCGGCGTCGTAGGGGGCCGCGAGGTTCTTGACGACGACGCCCTCGTGCCCGCGCGCGAGCACGTCGGCGACGAACGCCTCGGCGGCGACGGGGTCGTCGGTCTCCAGCCGGGCGATCCGGTGCGCGTCCGGCACCAGCCCGTCGAGCGCGGCGAGCCGCTCGGCTCCGGGCGAGTCGACGAGGTCGCTGCCGTCGAGGTGGAGCAGGTCGAAGAAGTAGGGCGTGAGGTGGACGCCTTCCGTCATCGCGGTCCGCGACGCGGTCTCCTGGAAGGGCCGCGGCCGCCCGGAGTCGTCGAGCGCCAGCACCTCGCCGTCGAGGACGAACCGCGACGCCGGCAGGGCTCTTGCGACCTCGACGACCTCGGGGAGCCGGTCGGTGATGATCTCCAGCGACCGGGTCGCGACGACCACCTGGTCGTCCCACCGGTGGACCTGGATCCGGATGCCGTCGAGCTTGGTGTCGATCGAGACGGCACCGCCACCGGCCTTGCCCATCGCGGCCTCGACGGTCGTGGCGCTCGAGGCGAGCATGGGCAGCACCGGCCGGCCGACCTCGAGCACGAACTCCGCAAGGGCCGCCTCACCCCCGGTCAGCGCGGCGGTGGCGACCCTGACGGTCGAGCCGGCCATCATCGCGGCCCGGCGTACGGCGGGGAGGGGTACGCCGCCCGCGGCGGCCAGCCCCTCCTGCACCAGCGAGTCGAGAGCCCCCTGCCGGATCTCGCCGGTGACGATCCCTCGCAGCCAGGGCTGCTCCTCGGCGGTGGCGCGGCCGAACAGCTCGGCGGTCGCGGCCGCACGCGCCGCCTGCGACCCCGACCCGGCCAGCGCCGCGATGCGGTCGAAGGCCCGGTGCACCTCCGACACCGTCAGGACCGGTGCGGGCGCCGGCGGGGGCAGTGACTGCATCGACCGCCAGCCCAGCCCGGTGCGCCGCTGCCGCAGCGACCCGGCGAGGTAGGACGTCACGGTCTCGATCTCGTCGGCGCTCGAGCCGCTGACCCGCGCGAACAGCTCCGCGAACGCCGCCGCCTTGGCCTTGCGCGAGCGCGTCGCGGCGACCTTGGTGGAGGTGGCCACGACGTCGGCGAGCAACATGATCAGAGAATCCTTTCCGAGAGTGTCCCGGTCGCACCGTCCCGTTCGTCAGCAAGATGTCAGAAGACACCGACACCCTCGCGACCACAGGAGTCCATCGTGCGCTACGCACTGTTGATCTACACCGACCCCGACGCCCAGGACGGCGACACCGAGGCCGAACGACAGGCCGTGACGGCCGAGTACCTCGCGATCCGGGACGACCCGCGGGTGACCGGGGGCGGGCACCTGCAGCCGGTCGCCACCGCGAGCACCGTCCGCGTCGCCGACGGGACCATGCTGGTCACCGACGGTCCGTTCGCCGACACCAAGGAGGTGATGGCGGGCTACTACCTGCTGGAGGCCGACGACCTCGACGCGGCGCTCGAGATCGCCGGGCGGGTGCCGGCCGCTCGCATGGGCGGTGCCGTCGAGGTCCGCCCGCTCGTCCCGGCGTACTGACCAGGAGCCGTCATCCCACGCGATCCCGACCCCACGCCCGCTCTGGAGGGCGTCTTCCGCGAGGAGTGGGGTCGGGTCCTCGCGTCCCTGGTCGGCCGGCTGCGCGACTTCGACCTCGCCGAGGACGTCGTCCAGGAGGCGTTCGCACGGGCCGCGGAGCGGTGGCCTCGCGACGGCGTCCCGGACAACCCCGCGGGCTGGCTGGTCCGCACCGCCCACAACGAGGCGGTCGACCGCCTGCGCCGGCGCAAGCGGTTGGAGACGAGGCTCCCGCTGCTCGACGGACCGAACGAGGTGGCTGCGGTGGACCAGGAGCTGGAACGCCGCCTGAGCGGCCGATCGGTCATCGACGAGCGGCTGGAGCTGCTGTTCACGTGCTGCCACCCGGCGCTGGCCCAGGATGCGCAGGTCGCCCTGACGCTGCGGGCCGTCGGCGGACTGTCGACGGACGAGATCGCGGCCGCCTTCCTCGTCCCACCCGAGACGATGAAGCGCCGGCTCACGCGGGCCAAGCAGAAGATCACCGCCGCGCGGATCCCCTTCCGGGTCCCGCCCGACCACCTCCTGCCCGACCGCCTCGCGGTGGTGCTCACCGTGGTCTACCTGGTCTTCAACCAGGGCTACCAGGGTCGCGTCGACCTCGCGTCGGAGGCGATCCGGCTGGGGCGGGTCCTGCTCGCCCTCATGCCCGACGAGAGCGAGGCCCGCGGGCTGCTCGCCCTGATGCTGGCCCACGACGCTCGGCGCGCGGCCCGGGTCGAGGGTGACGAGCTGGTGCTGCTCCAGGACCAGGACCGGTCCCTGTGGGACGCCGACCAGCTCGAGGAGGCCCGCCGGCTGCTGACTCGCGCCATCGTGGCGCGCGGTCCCTACGCCCTGCAGGCCGCCATCGCGGTGCTGCACACCGACGACCCCGTGGACTGGCCGCAGATCGCAGCGCTCTACGCCGAGCTCGCCGACCGGACCGGCTCACCCGTGGTCGAGCTCAACCGGGCCGCCGCGGTCGCCCAGACCGGTGCGAACGAGCAGGCTCTCGAGCTCGTCGACGGACTGGCCGCGGACCTCGACGGCTACCCCTATCTGCACTCCACCCGCGCGGAGCTGCTGCGGCGGCTGGGTCGGACCGACGAGGCGCGATCGGCGTATGCACGGGCTCTGGAGCTGACGCCCGAGGAACTCGAGCGCAGCTTCCTGCGCAGGCGACTGGCCGATCTCGGGAGGCACTAGCTCGCGGCGTACGGTGCGGTGTGCATCTCGACCCCGGCCCCCTCGTCGTGGTCCTGGTGCTCGCCGCCGCGGTCCTGCACGCGGGCTGGAACGCGATCGCCCACACCGCGGCGGACCGGCTGGTCGGGTTCGCGCTCATCTCGACCGCGACGTTCGTCATCGGCGGCGCGGTGGTGCTGACCCAGCCGCTCCTGGACGGCCGCGACTTCGCGCTGGTGGCGATCTCGGCTGCGATCCACGTGGCCTACTTCGTGCTGCTGCTCGCGGCGTACCAGCAGGCCGACCTCAGCCGGGCCTACCCGCTCTCGCGCGGCACGGGCGTCGCGCTGACCGCGTTCGCCTCGATCTTCCTGCCGCGGGCATCCTTCGGCCCCGCCGTGGCCGTGGGTGCCGGGCTCGTGGTGCTCGGTCTGGTCGGCGTCACGGTGGCCGGTCCGCGGCTCACCCTCGGCGACGGCCGGGGCATCGCCACCGCGCTCGCCACCGGTGTCGCGATCGCGGGCTACACCGTCGTGGACGGCTACGCCGTCTCGGGCGGTGCTCCGGTCGTCGCGTACGCCGGCTGGCTGTTCCTCCTCCAGTCGTGGGTGGTCCCGGTCGTGGCGATCGCCCGGCGCGGACGAAGGCTGCCCGGCCTGGCCCGGAAGCAGGCGTTCGCCGGACTCACCGGCGGCGCGGTCTCGATGGCGGCGTACGGCCTGGTGCTCCTCGCCCAGACCAGCGGTGCGCTCGCGGCGGTCGCCGCCCTGCGTGAGCTGAGCATCGCCTTCGGCGTGCTCCTCGGCGCGTGGGTGCTGCACGAGGACGCCGCCAGGAAGCGAGTGCTCCCTGCCGTCGTGATCACCGCCGGGGCCGTCGTCCTCGCGCTGGGGATCGCCTGACCGGCCGTGCTCGCCGAGGCCAGGCCCGACCTGGTGGACGCCGCTTTCCCCTGACCTCGCGCTCGCCGACGTGCGCCGATCCAGCACAGCCGCGCGGAACCGACCCCAGAGGAATGGTCCGGACAGGTCATGTCCGTGTCGGCCCTGGTGGTGCGATGATCCCCGGCGTCATGGCTCTGATTCCGTCGCGCTTCACGGCGTTCTTCTCGATCCCGCTCCTGCGTCGAGCCGCCTTCCACGTGAAGCGGCTGACCAGCGGGATGGACCGCTCGTTCTTCGTCCGGGTCGGGATCATCCTGGGCGGGTTCCTGATCGTGGCGTCCGCCCTGGTGACCGTCACCGAGCGCGGCCGGACCGGCTACCGGTGGCACAGCGTCCCCGGCTTCTTCCGCGAGTTCAGCGGCTGGCTCTACTGGTCGATCACGACCGTCATGGGGTCAGGCGACGCCTCGCAGGTCAACTCGCTCGTCGGCTACGCCGTCAGCTGGCTGCTCATCCTCTTCGGCGTCGCGATCGTCGCCTCGCTCACCGGGGCCCTCGTCGGGTTCCTCATCGACTACTTGCTCAAGGAGGGCCAGGGCATGGGTGCTTCGGGCTATCGCGACCACATCATCGTCTGCGGCTGGAACTCGACGGCGCGCGAGCTGATCCAGGAGCTGTCGACCGACGAGTACACGACCAAGGTCGTGGTGATCAACGACAGCGACAAGAACCCCGCGGGCGACGGCGTCTACTTCGTCAGCGGGGACATCACGACCGCCCACGACCTCAGGCGAGCCGGCATCGAGGACGCGATGGCAGCGGTCGTCTGCCCGATGGACGGCTCCAACGAGGCCGACATGAAGTCGATCCTCTGCGTGATGGCGATCGAGTCGCTCGCGCCCCAGGTGCGGACCGTCGTCGAGGTGAACAACCCCTCCCACGTCGAGCACTTCCAGCGCGCGGACGCCGACGAGATCCTGGTCTCCTCGCAGCTCGTCTCGCGGCTGATGGCGCGCTCGTCGCTCTACCCGGGCCTGGCCGGCCTGGTCACCGACATCGTGTCCGGCGGCGACGGGTCCGAGCTCTACCGCGTCCAGCTGCCCGACGACTACGTCGGCCTGTCGGTCGACGAGCTCTCGACCAAGCTCCGGGGGGAGCACCGCGCCACGCTGCTCTCGGTGAGCCGCTCCGGCCAGTCCTACGTCAACCCTCCCGACGACTTCCGGCTCGCCCCCGGCGACGACCTGGTCGTGGTGGCCGAGTCGCTGGGCAGGCTGGCGCCGCTCGAGATGGACCACGACCTCAGGAGCCAGTAGCGCTGGTCGCGTGGATCAGCCGGGACGCACCCCGGCGATCACGATGTCGTTGCCGCCCTTCCAGGTGACCGCGAGCGTCTCGGCGGCGTCGACGAAGGTGCCGACGATCCGGGCGACGACGACCTCGAACGGGCCGGCGTTGACGATCGTGAGCGGGCCTTCGTCGTGGCACCCGACCGTGTCGACGAGGGGTACGTCGTCCGCGCCGCCGCTGCCCTGCACCTGAGCATTGGTCGGCCTCGTCTCGCGGCCCTCTCCGAGGTCGAACTCGTGGTCGACGCCCGCGCCACCGGCGAGCACGGCGCGGACCAGCTCACTCATGAAGACCGGATCGGCGCATCCGTCGTAGACCCACCGCGGCCCCAGCTCCGAGTGCTCGGTGGTGCCGACCAGGTGCTCCTCGGCGCCGTCGAGCTCCTCGCTGCGGTAGGTCAGCGGCAGGAACAGCGTCGGCACGCCCTCGCCGCCGAGCAGGAACCCTTCGCACCCGACCTCGCCGGCGGGGTCGTCGAAGCGGAACGACCCGACGGGCTTGCGGTGCTCGCGGCCGTCGTACCAGGCCCGCGTGGGCAGCCACGCCTGCATGATCTCCCGCTTGGACGGGGTGAGGGTCGCGTGCGGGTAGACGATCGCCATGGCGGGAGCCTAGCCAGCGCTACAGGGTCGTGAAGTCGGCGGCGCGGCCCTCGGCGAAGGCCGCCAGCGCCTCGAGGTTGGCCGGGCCTCCCATCAGCTCGGCGAACGCGGCGTTCTCCCGCTCCCGGGCCGCCGCGATCTCTGCCAGGCGCGGCTCGGTCATGGTGCGCTTCACGGCTACGAGCGACGAGATCGGTTTGTCGGCCAGGACCCCGGCGTGCCGGTGTGCCTCGTCGAGCAGGCTCTCGGGCGGGCAGACCCGCCAGACCAGTCCCATCTCCAGCGCCTCGTCGGCCGAGACCCACTCCGAGGACTGGAGCAGCCACGCGGCGTTCTGGCGACCGACCAGGAGCGGCAGGAGGTATGACGACGCGGCCTCGGGCGCGACGCCGAGCGAGGTGAACGGGCACTTGAGCCGGGCCTCCGACGACATGAACGACAGGTCGGCGAAGCCGAGGATCGTGCAGCCGATGCCCAGGCCGATGCCGTTGACGGCCACGACCAGCGGCTTCGGGAACGCCACGAGGGCGTCGACCAGCCCGGGGAAGCCGTGTCGCCCGCGCTCGAACGTCGGGTCGGTGGCGATCCGGTGCATCTCCAGCAGGTCGGTGCCTGCTGAGAAGCCGCGGCCGTTGCCGGTCAGCAGCACGACCGCCACCGACGGGTCGTCGGCCGCCTCGAGCAGCGCATCGGCCAGCGCGTCGTACAACGCCTCGTTGAACGCGTTGAGCGCCTCGGGCCGGTCCAGGGTCAGCGTGCGGACCCGAGCGGCGTCGGCGACTTGCAGAGTCATGCCGGGAGGCTAGTGGCCGGTCTGTCGGGCGGTCGGTCGGGCGGTCGTGTCGGGAGGTCTGTCGGGATAGTCCCTGACGTTCGTGCACCGACACGCCGGGCCGGTGCGCCAGAACGTCAGGGACTATCGGCCACCGACGGTGCCGGCCCGTACTGTCGGGGCCGTGGCGGGTGGACTGGTGCGGGTGTGGCGCCCCGACTGGCCCTGTGCGGTCGTCAGCACCCTCGGCCAGCAGCGCCACGGCGGGGCCGACCCGACCTTCCGCATCGACGACGGCGGCCGGGTCTGGCGGGGGATCCGCACCCCCGAGGGGACGGCCACGCTGGCTGTCGACCCGATGGGCCGGCACGGCGACGTGCACGCCGAGGCCTGGGGCGAGGGGGCCGAGTGGGCCCTCGAGTCGGTGCCCGGACTGCTGGGTGCCCACGACGACTGGACGGGTTTCGAGCCGCGGCACCCGGTCCTGGAGGAGTCCTGGCGCCGCCACCAGCACTCGCGCCTCGGCCGCAGCGGCCTGGTGATGGAGGCGCTGGTCCCGGCGATCATCGAGCAGAAGGTCACCGGTCAGGAGGCGTTCGCGGGGTTCCGGCGGCTGGTGCACCGCTTCGGCGAGCGCGCACCCGGCCCCGGCGTCGATCGCAAGGTCTGGGTCCAGCCGAGCGCCGACACGCTCCGTGCGATCCCGTCGTGGGAGTGGCTCAAGCTGCACATCGACCCGGCCCGCTCCCGGACCATCGTCACCGTGAGCCGGGTCGCCGACAGCCTCGAGCGCACGATCGCCCTGGGCCACGAGGAGGCCGACCGCCGGCTCCGCACAGTTCCGGGCGTCGGGGTGTGGACCAGCGCGGAGGTGCGGCAGCGGGCGCACGGTGACCCCGACGCGGTCTCGTTCGGCGACTACCACGTCGCCAAGGACGTCGGCTGGGCGCTGACCGGCACGCCCTTCGACGACGCGGAGCTCGAGGAGTTCCTGGAGCCCTGGCGCCCCCAGCGCGGCCGCGTGCCGGCCCTGGTCGGGATGGCCGGGCTGCGCCGCCCGCGGCACGGCCCGCGGATGGCTCCTCGCACCCATCTCCCGGTGCAGCGGTGACCGTGTCGGATCAGTGAGCGGCTGTTCGTCGCACTACGACCACCGACCACAGACTCCCGATGGAGGAGCAACCATGAAGTTCCTGATGCTCGTCAGCCTCGACCCCGGCCGCGACGAGAGCGACACCGACCTGACCGGCACCCTCGAGGTCGAGGACTGGGTGACCAAGTACGACGGCGCCGGCGTGCGGCTGATCGGCAACCAGGTCCGGATGGCCGACGACGCGACCAGCGTCACCCGTCGCCGGGGTGAGCTGCTGGTCACCGACGGACCCTTCGCCGAGGCCCGTGAGTGGATCGTCGGCTTCGACGTCCTCGAGTGCGCCGACCTCGACGAGGCGATCAAGGTGGCCGCTGAGCACCCGATGGCGGTCGGCGGCCGGCTGGAGCTGCGCCCCTTTGTCGAGTAGCGGCCCCGTCGACGACCGGGTGGGCGAGGCGCTCGCGGCCGCGATGGCCGGCGAGCGGCTCCGCATCGTGGCCTCGCTGATCCGCACCACTCGCGACTGGGACCTCGCCGAGGACGCCGTCGCCGACGCCGCCGAGCGGGCCCTGCTGACCTGGCCGCGCGACGGCGTGCCGCGCAACCCGGCCGCCTGGCTCACGACCACCGCCCACCGCCGCGCGCTCGACGTGATCCGCCGGGCCGGCACCGAACGCACCAAGCTCGCCGAGCTCGGTGCGCACCAGGAGCTCGACGAGCAGGGTGAGGAGACCGCTGTGGACCACGGGGCAGTGGCCGACGACCGGCTCCGGCTCGTCTTCACCTGCTGCCACCCGGCGCTGTCGATGGAGGCCCGGGTGGCGCTCACGCTCAAGGTGGTCGCCGGGCTCGGGACCGACGAGGTGGCGCGGATGTTCCTCGTCGGCGAGGCGACGATGAGCCAGCGGCTGCTGCGCGCCAAGAAGCGGGTGGCGAACGCCGGCATCCCCTACAAGGTCCCCGAGGCGGCCGACCTGGCCGAACGGCTCGACGGGGTCCTCGCGGTGGTCTACCTGGTCTTCACGCAGGGGTACGCCGGTGCGGTGGCGCCCGAGCTCGCCGACGAGGCCATCCGGCTCGGCCGGCTGCTGATGGCGCTGATGCCCGACGAGGACGAGGTCACAGCCCTGCTCGCGCTGATGCTCGCCCAGCACGCGCGCCGCGATGCGCGGCTGGTCGACGGGGAGCTCGTCACCCTCGAGCACCAGGACCGGACCCGTTGGGACCGCACGGCGGCCGCCGAGGCGCTGGGCCTGTCCATGCCGCCCGGACGGGTGCCCGGGCCCTACCGGCTCCAGGCCGAGCTCGCGCTCACCCACCTGCGTGCGGAGCACGCGGACGACACCGACTGGCGCCGGATCGTCCGGCTCTACACCAGGCTGCTCGACCTGCACCCCTCGCCGGTGGTCCTGCTCAACCGGGCGATCGCGGTCGGCATGGCCGAGAGCCCGGCCGCCGGGCTGCACCTGCTCGACGGCCTGGCCGACCATCCCGCACTGGCCGGGCTGCACCTGCTCCCTGCGGCCCGTGCCGACCTGCTGGCGCGGGCCGGGCGCCGGGAGGAGGCGCTCGCCGAGGCCGCGCGGGCGATCGAACTCGCCCCGACCGAGCAGGAACGCCGTCAATTGGGTACGTGGAGAGCGGGGATCGGCTGAACTCCGTGCGCGGGCTACCGTGAGGCACGAGCGGGGGTGGGCCCGCATTTGGGGGGATCACGATGAGCATTCGCATCAATCGGGTGGTAGGAGCAGGCCTCGCAATCGTGTGCGCAGGCAGCATCGCCACGACCAGTTTCGCAAGTGGCGCGCAGCCCGCTGCGCCATCGACCGCGGCCAGACCGGCCGCCCAGGGCAAGGTCGCCATCGTCCAGGCCGTCCCGAAGGTGGCGCTGACCGTCACCGTCGACGGCGAGGAGGTCCAGCAGGACGTCGCGGAAGGCACCGTCGTCGGCCCGCTCGACCTGGCCGCGGGCACCCACGACGTCACCTTCAACGACGGCAGCCAGGACATCTCCTCCACCGTCGACGTCACCGCCGGCCAGTCGAGCGACGTGGTCGTGCACCGTCCCGCCGCCGTCGGCGGCACGCCGGTGGTCAGCGTCTACCCGACGCCGAGCGACCCGATCGAGCCCGGCAAGGCCCGGGT
Source organism: uncultured Actinomycetota bacterium (assembly GCA_963830145.1). Classification (GTDB taxonomy): domain Bacteria; phylum Actinomycetota; class Actinomycetes; order Propionibacteriales; family Nocardioidaceae; genus Nocardioides. The sequence goes on along the minus strand of CAWHLI010000029.1, from coordinate 88,144 downwards.
GCTGCTGGCCCACACCGCGACGACGGCGCCCGCCGACGTGGTGGTCGACGGCGAGACCGTCTTCACCAACATCGCCAACGGCGAGTTCGCGCAGGCCGACGTGGCCGCGGGTGGCCACGTCGTCTCGCTGCTGCCCGCCGGAGTGACGGGCACGCCGATCCTCGGGCCGCTCGACGTCACCCTCGAGGAGGGCACGATCACCGCCGTCTACGCAGTGGGCAACCCCAAGGACGGGTCGATGAACGTGATCGTCCGCACCACGGGGGGCACCGCCTCCGAGGCCGAGCCGCCCACCGAGATCGACACCGGCTCGGCGGGGCTGGTGGGCCGGGTGCACGTGTGGACCTTCTCGGGCCGCTGAAGCCGCTGAAGCACCTGAAGCGCGTGGTCGCGCTCGCGACCGTCCTGACGGTCGCGAGCGTGACCGGCTGCGCCGTGGGGGAGGCCGCGCCACCAGCGTCGGCCCCTGCGTCGGCCCCAAAGTCGGACGCGGCCCCCAGCCCGGCCGAGGCTCCGCCCGCCGAGGTCGCGCAGCGCGTCGGCGGTGTGGTCCCCGAGCCTCCACGAGGCATCCGGCTGCCCAACGGGCGCAGGGTCGGCATCCGCGCGGTCGGCACCACCACCAATGGCCTCCTCGACGTGCCCGACGACATCGAGGTGGCCGGTTGGTGGAGCGGCGGCTCGCGGCTCGGCGACCCGTTCGGCAGCACGCTGGTCGCGGCCCACGTCGACTCGCGCACCCAGGGGCTGGGTCCGTTCGCCAGCCTGCTCTCGGTGCATGCCGGAGACCGCATCCACGTCTGGTCCGAGGGCCTGCGCCAGACCTTCAGGGTCACCTCGCTCCGCCTGCGGCCCCAGGGCGCGATCGCACGGGGCTCGTCGCTGCACTCGCCCGACGGCCGCCGGCGTCTGACGTTGGTCACCTGCGCCGGGCCGTACGACGCCGCGCGGGGCGGCTACCAGAACCTCGCCGTCATCATCGCCACCCCACTCGGCAACGCCCGGGAGCGCTGGTGATCCGCGCGCTCAAGGCGCTCGCAGCGGTCGCGGCGGTCGTGGCGCTGGTGGTGCTGGCCTTCCAGACGCTCACCGGGGAAGACGCCCAGGGCCCTGCCGCCACGCCGACCTCGAAGCGGTCCGCGCGCGACGTACCCCCTCCGCCCGCGGACGCCCCCGACGAGGGGATGTACGTGCTCAGCGACGTCACCGCCGACGGCTCGGTCGAGGTGCAGACCTGGCTCCACGCCACGACGCCGATCTCCGAGCTGCGCCTGACCACCACCGACCCCGACCTGCTGCCGGGCTCGGTCGAGTCGCTCGACCTGAAGGTCCACGACATCGACGGCACCCTGCTGGCGCGCCGCGACACGGTCGGCACCAACCCGCAGCGCATCCGGCTGCGCGCCGCCGCCACCGACCTCTACTTCAGCTACACCGTCGACGGCGCGATGGACGACGCCTCGGCGACCGTCCAGACCCGCACCCTGGCCCGCGTGCTGGGCATGGACGTCGACTACGACGGCGCCGGCGGCGTCGTGCGCCGGGTGGTCACCGCCACCGGCACCGTGCTGAACGTCGCCTGCCTCCAGCCGACCGACGACTTCGACGAGTCACCCCGCCCCTGCGGCGAGCCGACCGGTGACGGCGACTGGACCGTGGACCTGCGCGGCGACCACCTGCACGACCGGCTCCTGGCCCAGCTGGAGGGCTGAGTCCCCGGAGCTGCCCAGGCGGGGCAGGACCAGCCGGGCTCCTGAGCGGCGGCTGTCGCCGCCGGCTGTCAGGGTGTCCCCGTGGCCCGGATCTCGCTCTCGCGACTTCCGGGTGAGCGCGTGCTGGTCCGCGACGGCGACGCCGAGCGGACCCTGGAGCTGGCCGAGCTGGCGGCGTACGTCGGGGAGCGTGAGGACGGCAGCGTCAGGTGGGTGTGGGACGACACGGCGCGGTGGTATCCGCCGCTGCTGACCGCCGGAGTGCGGGTCGAGCGCTGCCACGACCTGCGGCTGGCCCACCACCTGCTGCGGCGGGCTCCCGCGGTGGACCGTCAGCTGCTGGAGGGGGAGGGGTCGGAGCACTGGGACCGGCTCGGGCCGAGCGCGCCCGCCGAGGCCGCGCTGTTCGTGGTCGACGAGGCGACCGAGCACCTGCGTGCCGACCTCGAGGACGCGCGGCAGCTGGCCGCGGTGACGGCGTCGGACGAGGTCGGCCGGCTCGGGCTGCTGCTCGCGGCCGAGTCGTCGGGTGCGCTCGTGGCCGCGGAGATGACGTGGGCCGGGCTGCCGTGGCGGGCCGACGTCCACGAGGCTCTGCTGACCGACCTCCTCGGCCCGCGTCCGCCGCGTGGCGCCCGGCCGCAGAAGCTCGACGACCTCGTGGCCGAGGTGCGCGAGGCCCTGGGCGCGCCGGGGCTCAACCCCGACTCGCGTCCGGAGCTGATGGAGGCCCTGCGCCGGCTCGGGTTCGAGGTCCCCGACGTGCGCGCGTCCACGCTCCGCGCCGTGGAGCACCCGGCGATCGAGCCGTTGCTGCGCTACAAGCAGCTCGCGCAGCTGCTCGCCACGAACGGCTGGGCCTGGCTCGACCAGTGGGTGAGCGACGGCAGGTTCCGGCCGTCGTTCCAGCCGGCCGGGTCGACGACCGGCCGGTGGTCGTCCAACGGTGGAGGCGCGCTGTCGGTCCCGACGATGGTCCGGCCGGCGGCAGTCGCGGACGACGGCTGGGTGCTCGTGGTGGCCGACGTGGCCCAGCTCGAGCCCCGCGTGCTGGCCGGCATGAGCGGCGACCAGGCGCTGGCCAGGGCAGCGCGCGGCGCGGACCTCTACCAGGGGATGGTCGACGACGGCGCGGTCGCGAGCCGCAAGGACGCCAAGCTCGGGCTGCTCGGAGCGATGTACGGCGCCACCAGTGGCGAGAGCGGCCGGCTGCTGGCCGGCCTCACCCGCCGCTATCCCGACGCCTTCGGCCTCGTGGAGGAGGCCGCGCGCGCCGGTGAGCGGGCCCAGATGGTGCGCACCCTGCTGGGCCGGGGCTCACCCACACTGGGCGAGGCCTGGGACCGCGACCCCGACGATGCGCCCGTCGACCCGGACAGCCAGGCCCGCCACCGCCGCGCCTACGGCCGGTTCACCCGCAACTTCGTCGTCCAGGGCACCGGAGCCGAGTGGGCGCTGTGCTGGATCGCCGACCTGCGCAACCGGCTCTGGCGCCTCGGCGGCACCGGCCCCCTCGACCGCCGGCCCCACCTGGTCTTCTTCCTCCACGACGAGGTCGTCGTCCACACCCCGGCCGCGCTCGCGGACGCGGTCGCGCAGCAGGCGACCGAGGCGGCCGCCACCGCGGCCGGCCTGCTCTTCCGCGACCACGCCATCGACTTCCCGCTCAACATCTCGACCGTGCGGAGCTATGCGGAGGCAGGCAAGCCCGGCGCCGCGACCGCGACACCGGGACGCTAGTGGTCACCACCGCGCGCCCTGAACTCGGCGAGGCCCGGCTGCGCCCGGCCGTCGCTGGCCCAGCCGAGCACCGTCGCCGCCAAGGGCCTGGCCGTCCCAGTGTCGAATGGGCGTGGGCGACGCTGCATCGACGCGCTGGTCCAGCAGGCTCCTCGCCCTCAGAGCAGCGGCCGGAGCGGCCTGAGCACCAGCTCGGTGAACCGCCGGTGCAGGTCGCGCGCCTCCCACTCACCACGGGTCAGCTCGATGCAGTTCGACTCGTCGACCGCCCAGATCGCCTCGAGCTCCTTGGCGAGCCCGTCGTCGATGACCTCGACGTTGATCTCGTAGTTGCCCTGGAGGCTCAGCCGGTCGATGTTCGCCGTGCCGACGGTCGACCACGAGCCGTCGACCGTCGACGTCTTCGCGTGCACCATCGCGTCCTTGAACCGGAAGATCCGGACGCCGGCCTCGAGCAGCTGCGCGAAGTACCCGCGCGAGAGCCAGTCGGCCACGATGTGGTTGGACTTCAGCGGCACCAGGAGCCGGACGTCGACCCCCCGGGCGGCAGCGGCCTTGAGCGCGTCGACGAAGCCCTCGTCCGGGATGAAGTAGGCGTGGGTCATCCAGATGTTGGTGCTCGCCCGGTTGATCGCCTCGAGGTACATGCCCCGGATGGGGAACATCCACAGTCGCGGCACGTTGCGCTGCAGCCGGATGTGCGGCTCCCAGACGCTGGCGGTCTCCACCAGCAGCGGACGCTCGCTCGTGCGGAGCCGCCGGCGCCGGTGCAGGTTCCAGAAGTCCGCGAACGCGCGCCGCAGGTCCTGCACGCCGGGGCCGGTGATCCGGACGTGGGTGTCGCGCCACTCGGTGGCGTACGCCGATCCGATGTTGTAGCCGCCGACGTAGGCCTCCTTGTCGTCGACGACGAGGATCTTGCGGTGGTCCCTGCCGTAGCGGCGCAGGTCGAAGAAGCGCCACCCCGCTCCGTAGACGGGGTACTTCAGCACCTTCATGTTCGACGGGAACCGCTTGAACCGCGGCGAGACCACGAGGTTGGCGAAGCCGTCGTAGATGCAGTAGACCTCGACGCCCCGGTCTGCCGCGGCGGCCAGCGCGGCCTTGAACTGCTCGCCGACCTCGTCGCCCTTCCAGATGTAGGTCTCGAAGAGGATCTGCCGCTGCGCGCCCTCGATCGCAGCCAGCATGTCGGCGTAGAGGTCCTGGCCGAACATGTAGGTCGTGATCGTCCCCTCGCCGACCGGCACGGTCGTCGGCGGTGTGGTCGGGAACGGCTTCGGCTTCTTGCCGCGGCGGCGGTAGGAGTCGACCAGGCTCATGCCGACCCCGATCGTGATCGGGACCCCGAAGACCACTGCGAGCACCCGGCGCAGCCAGATGAGGACGCGCTCGATGGTCTGCGCGCTGCTCCTCACGACGCAAATCTAGTGAACAGCCGAAGGCTCACGCGCAGCGCTCTCGCTCAGCCGATCTCGAAGGCGATCTCGTCCTGCGCCTCGCGGCGTCGCTCGTGGGGTTCTGCGGCCAGGATCCACTCGCCGCGGCCCGCCTCCTGGTCGGCGTTCAGCTGGGCGGCGATGGCGTCCATCGGCATGCCCGGCCACACGGTGGCCACGAACGGGCCGCCGCGCTCGCTGCGTCCTGCGCCGGTCGCTTCCCAGACCCGCATGAGGCCCGTGATCGCCTCGGGTGAGGCGGCCGCGTCGGGCGCGAAGATCGTGAGTACGCCGTCACACGGCTCCACGACGTCGACGACCTGCAGCTGGCCGCTGGCATCGGCGGCCGCGCGCACCAGGTCACCCGCGGCCAGCGGGACGAAGAACGAGCTGCTCTCCAGCCGGTAGGTGCCGTCGTCGTCGACCGCGACCCCCACGACGTCCTCGTGGTCGAAGGAGTTCTCGGGGTCCGGGTCCTCCACCTGCTCGCCCACCTGCTCACCCACCTGGTCACCCACCTGGTCCTCAGTGTCGGCAAGGGCGAAGCGGACGCGCAGCCGGGTCGGGTCGCTCACTTGGAGATGACCGCCTTGTGCACCTGGTCGAGCTTCTTCCTCAGGTCGGGGATCTCCTTGACCAGCGCGATCTCCTGGGAGAGCTCCTGGAGCAGCCCCTGCACCTGGACCAGCAGCGCCTTGGTCTCCTCGAGGGTCTCGTCGACCGTCTCCATCCGCTTGTCGACCTTGCCGAGGGTGTCGCCGACGGTGCCCAGGGTGTCGCCGGCGTTGGCGAGCACCCGGTCGGCCTTCTTGAGGACGTCACCGACGGGGTTGAGACCTAGAGCCATGGGCTCAACCTAACCGCGACACAGTGTCACGTCACCCAGGAGGGGGCCCGGGAGCGGTTCTCCGGAGCGCATTGTCGGTGGCCGCCCGTAGTCTCGACACATGCGTCCCGTCACCGATCTCGAGCGCCGGGTGGCGCCGTTCAAGGTCGTCGCCGACTACGACCCGAGCGGCGACCAGCCAGCCGCCATCAAGGAGATCACCAAGCGGATCCAGGGCGGTGTGCAGGACATCGTCCTCCTCGGCGCGACCGGCACCGGCAAGACGGCGACCGTGGCGTGGGTGGCGGAGCAGGTGCAGCGGCCGATCCTGGTCATGCAGCCCAACAAGACGCTGGCCGCCCAGTTCGCCAACGAGCTGCGCCAGCTCTTCCCCGACAACGCGGTCGAGTACTTCGTCTCCTACTACGACTACTACCAGCCCGAGGCCTACGTCCCCCAGACCGACACCTACATCGAGAAGGACTCCTCGATCAACGAGGAGGTCGAGCGGCTGCGCCACTCGGCGACCAACTCGCTGCTCACCCGGCGCGACGTGATCGTGGTCGCGACCGTGTCGTGCATCTACGGCCTCGGCACCCCGCAGGAGTACGTCGACCGGATGCTCAGGGTGAGGGTGGGCCAGGAGCACGACCGCGACGGCATCCTGCGCCGGCTGGTCGAGATGCAATACACCCGCAACGACATGACCTTCGCCCGCGGCAACTTCCGGGTGCGCGGCGACACCCTCGAGATCTTCCCGGTCTACGAGGAGCACCAGGTCCGCATCGAGTTCTTCGGCGACGAGATCGAGCGGCTGATGACCCTCCACGCCGTCACCGGCGAGGTGATCACCGAGGACGAGGAGCTCCACGTCTTCCCGGCCACCCACTACGTCGCCGGCCCCGAGCGGATGGAGCGGGCGATCCGCGGCATCGAGCTCGAGCTGGAGGACCAGCTGGCCAAGTTCGAGCGCGAGGGCAAGCTGCTCGAGGCCCAGCGGCTCCGCATGCGCACCACCTACGACGTCGAGATGATGCGCCAGGTCGGCTCCTGCGCCGGCATCGAGAACTACTCGATGCACATCGACGGCCGCTCCCGGGGCTCGGCGCCCAACTGCCTGCTCGACTACTTCCCGGAGGACTTCGTCCTGGTCGTCGACGAGTCCCACGTCGCCGTGCCGCAGATCGGCGGGATGTACGAAGGCGACATGTCCCGCAAGCGCAACCTCGTCGACCACGGCTTCCGGCTGCCCAGCGCGATGGACAACCGCCCGCTGCGGTGGGAGGAGTTCCTCGACCGGATCGGCCAGACCATCTACCTCTCGGCGACGCCCGGCAACTACGAGCTCGACAAGGTCGGCGGCAACACCCCGCCCGCGGTCGTCGAGCAGATCATCCGACCGACGGGGCTGGTCGACCCTCAGGTCGTGGTGAAGTCCACCAAGGGCCAGATCGACGACCTGATCCACCAGATCAAGGAGCGCACGCAGAAGAACGAGCGGGTCCTGGTGACGACGCTGACCAAGAAGATGTCCGAGGACCTCACCGACTACCTCCTCGACGCCGGCATCCGCACCCGCTACCTCCACTCCGAGGTCGACACCCTCAAGCGGATCGAGCTGCTGCGCGACCTGCGGCTGGGCGAGTACGACGTCCTGGTCGGCATCAACCTCCTCCGTGAGGGGCTCGACCTTCCCGAGGTCTCGCTGGTCTCGATCCTCGACGCCGACAAGGAGGGTTTCCTCCGCTCCGACAAGTCCTTGATCCAGACGATCGGCCGTGCGGCCCGCAACGTCTCCGGCGAGGTGCACATGTATGCCGACAAGATCACGCCCTCCATGGAGTCCGCGATCGACGAGACCAACCGGAGACGGGCCAAGCAGGAGGCCTACAACACGCTGCACGGGATCGACCCGACCCCCTTGCGCAAGAAGATCGCCGACATCACCGAGATGCTGGCCCGCGAGGACGAGTCCACCCAGGAGCTGCTGCAGACGTGGGCAGGCACCGAGGCCAAGGGCCGCGCCGGGGGAGTCAAGCCCAAGCAGGGGCGCCAGCCCACGCCGGTGCTGGGCGTCAAGGCCTCCGGACACCACGCCGCCGACCTGGCCGGCATGCCGTCCTCCGACCTGGCCCAGCTGATCCAGGACCTCACCGACCAGATGAAGGCCTCCGCAGCCGAGCTCCAGTTCGAGGTCGCCGCGCGGCTCCGCGACGAGATCTCCGAGCTCAAGAAGGAGCTCCGCCAGATGATGGAGGCGACGAAGTGAGCGCATTCCACTAAATAGCCGCCTGCGGTGCAGACTGCCGACATGGCCGACCCGCTCACCATCCACGCATCCGACAAGTACGGCCCGTCGATCTCGTTCGCCTGCGGCACGCTGGTGGTCGACGACGCCGTGCGTGCGACCGGTCATGAGCCCAACGGCTACTTCTGGGAGAGCGTGGCGCGCTACGCCGCCACCGACACGCTGGCCGCCCTCGAGGTCGACTGCGAGGCCGGCGTGTTCGCGGCCTACGGCGACCGCGACCTGCTCGAGCAGCTCCGCAACTCCCTCCGCCCCTACCTCACCGACGGCGCTCGGGTCACCGAGCTGATCGCGCGGGCCGAGGCGGAGGGCTTCGAGTTCGACGACTGACGGGCCGGAGGCCTACGGTCGCGCCAGTGAGGCGCGCATGGGTCGTGTGGGGCGTCGCGCTGGCGGCCTACCTCCTGGCGATCTTCCACCGCTCCTCGCTCGCGGTCGCAGGCCTGGCCGCGGCCGAGCGCTTCGACATCAGCGCCGCGCAGCTGGCGACGTTCACGATGCTGCAGCTGCTGGTCTACGCCGGGATGCAGATCCCGGTGGGGCTGCTGGTGGATCGCTACGGGCCCCGCAGCGTGATCCTCACCGGCGCCGTCGTGCTGACGCTCGCGCAGGCGGGGTTCGCGCTGGCGGAGTCCTACGGCGCGGCGCTGGCGGCCCGCGTCTTCGTCGGCATGGGCGACGCGATGACCTGGATCTGCCTGCTCAGGCTGCTGGCGAGCTGGTTCCCCGGCCGGCGGGTGCCGCTGTTGACGGCCCTGAGCGGCACGCTCGGTCAGCTCGGCGCGATCGGCGCGGCCGCCCCGATGACCTGGGCGCTGGGCCACCTCGGCTGGACCCAGGCCTACCTCATCGCCGCCGGGGTGAGCGTCGTCGTCGCGTTCGCCGTGGCGGCGGTCGTCCACGACACCCCCGACGACCGCATCCAGCGGGGACCCCGGCTCACCTTCGCCACGATCCGGGCGAGCTTGCGGGCGAGCTGGGCGCGCCCCGGCACCCGTCTGGGCTTCTGGATGCACTTCGTGACCCAGTTCAGCGCCACCGCGATGACGTTGCTGTGGGGCTTCCCCTTCCTGGTCAGGGGCGAGCACCTGAGCGAAGGCAGGGCCAGCCTCCTGCTGAGCCTGGTCGTCGTGGCGTTCATGTACAGCGGCCCGACCATCGGCTGGATCATCGGCCGGCACCCGTGGCACCGGTCGACCACGGTGCTGACCATCGTGTGGGCGATCGTCGCGGTCTGGACCGCCGTGCTGGCCTGGCCGGGCGACGCGCCGTTCTGGCTCCTCGTCCTGCTCACCCAGGTGATCGGGATCGGCGGGCCGGCGTCGATGATCGGGTTCGACCTCGCCCGGACGTCGAACCCCGCGGAGCGGCTGGCCAGCGCCAACGGGATCATCAACCAGGCAGGCTTCTCGGCCAGTCTGGTCCTGGTCGTCGCCATCGGGCTGGTCCTCGACTGGCGCACGCCGGGCGGCAGCACGGCCTACGACGCGAGCGCGTTCCGCTGGGCGATGTGCGCGCAGTACCCGCTGTGGGCGCTCGGCCTGCTCCAGGTCTGGCGCTACCGCCGCCGCGCCCGGTGGGAGGTGCAGATGGAGGTGGCTCAGCCGTGACCCGTGGGTACCGCCCGGGCGTGACTGAGACCTCCATCGACCTCGGACGGCCGACCCAGGGTGACGTCGTCGAGCTGATCCTCGCCGACCACCGCAGGTTCGAGGGGCTCCTGCGGGACCTTCGCGACAGCAGCTCCGACCGCGACGCCGTGCGCCACGCGTTCTCGACCCTGCACACGGCGCACGCGATCTCCGAGGAGAAGCACGTCTACCCGCGGCTGCGGAAGTCCCGTGCGGTGACCGCTCACGAGGCGGAGCACGGCGAGGAGGAGCACGCCGAGGGGCACGAGGCGCTGCTCGCCGTCCTCGAGCTGAAGGGCACCGACACCCAGGCCTTCGACGACGCCGTCGAGGAGCTGGCGAAGGTGGTCAACCACCACCTCACCGAGGAGGAGCTGACCATCCTCAACCCGGCCCGCGAGGAGGTGGGCGACGCACTCCGCGCCGAGCTGGGCGAGGCGTTCGCCCGGGAGCGCAACCGGCAGATCGACGACGGCTGCGGCACGCTGACGCACGTCCGGAAGCTGGTCGCCGCAGCCCGGCGCGAGGGGCTGCTGGACGACGAGGAAGAGGAAGGCGGAACCGACTAGGGCGTCCGAGTGGGAAACTGCTCGCGCTGGTAGGCGCGCAGGGCCTCCAGGTCGTCCGCCAGCAGGGCGGTGAGGTCGGGCAGCGCCGCGACGGCGGCGGCCATCGAGCCGTTGAGGATGTGCTCCTCCAGCGCCCGGGCGGCCTCGCCCAGCGCGACCGCCCCGAGGTTGAGCGCCGAGCCGGCCAGTCGGTGCGCCACCGCCGCCAGCTCGTGCTCGTCGCCGGAGGCGGCCGCGGCCTCCATCGTGGCGACGTGCGCCTCGGCGCTGCCGAGGAAGTTCGCGATCGCCCGGTCGACGTAGGACGTGCCCTCGTCGGGGTCGTCCAGGCCCCGCAGCTCTTCGAGCCGGTCGATGTCAAGGCGCATGCTTCAACTCCACGCGAGGAACGCTAGCCCGGCATGCGGTCCCCTCGTCGGACCTTGGGCAAGGGTTCGGCGCCGTGGCGACCCTGGCATCCACCCGGAGCTCCCCCCGCACGACACTAGAGTCCGGGCTGTGGATGCGCAGACGCTGCAGTCCCACTGCCTGGGCAAGCCCGGCGCCTGGACGGACTTCCCGTGGGACCACGACTTCCCTGTCGTCAAGGTGGGAGCGGGCGAGCGGGGGAAGATCTTCGCCTTCCTGGGCGCCGACTCGGTCGGCGTGAAGGGCGGCCCCACCCGCGAGGTGGCCGACGAGTGGCTGGACCGGTTTCCCGACGCCGCCTCGGTGATGCGCTACATCGGCCGCTCGGGATGGAACTCCCTCACCTACGACGGCATCCCCGACGACGAGCTGCTCGAAGCGGTCGACGAGTCCTACCGCCTGGTCGTCGGCAAGATGCCCAGGCGGGACCGCCCAGACGGCTGGGACGCCGAGGGTCCCTGAAGGCTGTCCGGCTGAGCCGAGCTGCTCAGTCCTCCGAGGGCTGCTGGGCCCGTGACGAGGCGCGGACGACGGTGAGCCCCACCAGCCGGGCGATGACGAGCGCGACGTAGAGCACGCCGGCCACCTGCTCGATCATCACCAGCGAGCGCGCGTGCTCGTCGATGGGCAGCACGTCGGAGAGGCCGACACTGGTCAGGTTGGTGAAGGAGAGGAAGAGCAGGTTGAACCACTCCTGGTCCTTCCCGTCCGCGCCGACGAAGGAGCCTGGCCAGATCACCTGCGCCGCGGCGTAGACGTAGGCGAACGCCCACGCGACCACCGTGAAGGCGGCGCCCGTGGCGAACAGCTCGTCGCGGCTGACCCGGTCGTCGTGGAAGAGGTAGCGGATCATCGCGTAGGAGACGTAGAAGTAGAACGGCGCGTGCACGGCCGCCGAGGTCAGCACGATCCAGTCGCTCTCGGGCTGCACCGCCTCGAGCACGGCGAAGACCATCGCCGGGAGGCCGAGCAGCAGCGCCACCCACGAGAGCACCGGTGTCAGCCGCACCGCGGCCACCGCGGTGAAGACCACGATCATCTGGACGACGCCTATGACGGCCCGGCCGCCGGTCGAGGAGTCGAGGAACGGGTAGGCGAGGACCACCAGCAGCTGTCCGAACAGCAGGAGCCCGGAGGGGTGGTGGCGCAGCGCCGTCAGGACGCGGGTCACGGCTCGTTCTGCTTCTTCTTCTGGGACTCGATGGCCTTCGCCTGCTTGCGCTCGAGGCGCTGCACCTCGGACCTGACGATCTCGGTCCGGCTGGTCGCCACGCGGAACAGGTTCATGAGGGCGAAGGCGTTCACGATCAAAGGCCAGGGGAAGTAGGCGCCGCCAGCGACCACCGCTGTGGCGCCCCAGATCGCCCACATCAGGAGCGCCGAGCCGACGAAGCCGCCCAGCGCGTCGCGCCGGTCCTTGCGCCACTTGTCCTCCGCGCGGCGCTCGAGGTCAGATGCGTTGGCCGCGCTCAGTGGAACGGTCGCGGGGAGGAAGGGTCGGTCCGGCACCAGGTCGGCGACGAGCGCCGGCAGCTGGCCGAGGGTCCGCGCCTGGGCGGTGGCTGTGGTGCGCTCGTCGTACTCCTCACGATCCAGCCGCCCGTCCGCGAACGCCTCGGTGAGGACGTTGTGGACGACGTTGCGATCGGTGTCCGAGGCACGCAGCGGAGCCACGGTGGGATCGCGCGGGTCGTGCTGGAACGACGCCCACACGTCTCGCGAGCGCTCTGCCACATCGGCAACCTTAGGACCCGCGCGGCCCTGCCCTGGGACGGTGGGTAACGCGGGAGCCATCGCGCCGTTGGAAGAGGGACAGTCCGCCCCAGGTCGAGGGATGGGGGTCCGCAGGCTGGGCGCGGCTCGTTGGACCAAAACGAGAACACGTTCTATTCTGCTGAGCGGCCGTCGCACGATGGGGAGGTGACCGATGGCGTTTGCCGCTGTGTCGATCCTCCGCGGGCCCGGTGAGATCGCCGCCATGGTCGTCGAGGTCACCAAACGGATCTTCACGCGCCCCTTCCAGTTCCGCGAGTTCATCGAGCAGGCGTGGTTCATCACCAGCGTCACGCTGATGCCGACGATCCTGATCTCCATCCCGTTCGGCGCGGTCATCTCCCTCCAGGTGGGCAACCTGACCGGCCAGCTCGGCGCCCAGTCGTTCGCCGGTGCCACCGCCGTCCTGGCCACGGTCCGGGAGGCCGCGCCCATCGCGGCCGCGCTGATCATCTCCGGCGCCGCGGGCTCGGCGATCTGCTCCGACCTGGGCGCCCGCAAGATCCGGGAGGAGATCGACGCCATGGAGGTCCTCGGCGTCGACCCCCTTGAGCGGCTGGTGGCGCCGCGGGTCGTCGCCACGATGTTCGTCGCCATGATGATCAACGGCATCGTCATCGCCGCCGGCATCGGCGGCGGCTACTTCTTCACCGTCATCGTCCAGGGCGGCTCGGCCGGCGCGTTCCTCGCCAACTTCGCGGTCCTCGCCAGCCTTCCCGACCTCTACATCTCCATGATCAAGGCGATCGTCTTCGGCTGGCTGGCCGCGATCGTGGGGGCCTACAAGGGGCTGAACGCCGGCGGCGGCCCCAGCGGCGTGGGCCGCGCGGTCAACGAGGCCGTGATCATCTCGTTCATGCTGCTGTTCTTCCTCAACGCAGTCATCACCGCCATCTACTTCCAAGTCGTCCCACCCCCGGGGCTGTAGTGGTGACCACGCCATGGTGAGCATGGCCGAGATCGGCAGCACCATCGTCCGGGGACCGCGGCGGTCCCTGGAGCAGCGGGGCGACCAGCTGCTCTTCTACGTCAAGGCCCTGGCCTGGGCGCCGCGCACGATCAAGCGCTACCCCCGCGAGATCCGCAACACGCTCGCCGAGATCACCTTCGGCGTCGGCGGGCTGACCCTGATCGGCGGCACCGTCGGCGTGATCGCGTTCCTGGCGTTCTTCGCCGGCACCGAGGTCGGCATCCAGGGCTACGCCTCGCTCAGCCAGATCGGTGTCGCGAAGTTCAGCGCCTTCATCTCGGCCTACTTCAACACCCGCGAGGTCGCGCCGCTGGTCTCGTCGATCGCGCTGGCCGCGACCGTGGGCTGCGGCTACACCGCGCGCCTCGGCGCGATGCGGATCTCGGAGGAGATCGACGCGCTCGAGGTGATGGGAGTCCCGTCGCTGCCGTTCCTGGTGACGACCCGGATGATCGCGGCGTTCATCGCGGTCATCCCGCTCTACGTCGTCGCCCTGTGCGCGTCCTACCTCTCGCCGCGGCTGATCGTCACGCTCATCTACGGCCAGTCGTCGGGCACCTACGACCACTACTTCCTGCAGTTCCTCCCTCCGGTGGACATGCTCTGGTCGTTCGGCAAGCTGCTCTTCCTCTCGGTCTGCATCATCCTGATCCACTGCTACTACGGCTACACCGCCTCGGGCGGCCCCGCCGGCGTCGGCATGGCGGTCGGACGGGCGATCCGGACCAGCATCGTCACGGTCGTCGTCGCCGACTTCTTCCTCAGCTTCGCGATCTGGGGCTCGACCACCACCGTCCGGATCACGGGCTAGCGGGGGCGACGGCGAGTGCTGGTCAACATCCACCACGACAGCAGGCGGGAGCACAACCGCCTGCTGGTGGCCGGCGTCGTCTTCCTCACGATCATCGCGCTGCTGATCTGGTTCTCGATCGCGGTCTACCAGAAGAAGTTCGACCGGGTCACCACGGTGAGGATCCAGGCAGACCGGGCGGGGCTCCAGCTCGCGCGCTTCGGCGATGTGCGCATCCACGGCGTCCTGGTGGGCCAGGTGCGGTCGGTGAGCCAGGACGGCGACCAGGCGGTCATCGAGGTCGCCCTGGAGCCGGACGCCGCCGACGACATCCCCGCCAACGTCGGCGTGCAGATCATCCCGACCACCCTGTTCGGCCAGAAGTTCGTCTCCTTCGTGACGCCCGGGAACCCCACCGGCTCCCTCGAGGACGGCGACGTCATCCCGGCCGACCGGGTCGAGACCAACGTCGAGCTGAGCAAGATCCTGGCCGACCTGTTCCCGCTCCTGCGGGCCGTGCAGCCGGCCGAGCTCAACTACACGCTCAACGCCCTCGCCACCGCGCTGGAGGGCCGAGGCGACCAGCTCGGCGAGACCCTCGACCAGCTCGACGCCTACCTCGGCGCGATCAGCGACAAGCTGCCGACCCTCAAGCAGGACCTCATCTCGCTGGCGAGCGTCGCCGACACCTACGACCTCGCTGCTCCCGACCTGATCGAGGTCCTCGGCAACCTGACGGTGACGAGCAAGACGATCATCGAGAAGGCCGGTGACCTCGACAGCTTCTTCTCCGACCTGCAGGGGCTGGCAGTCACCTCGACGCGGGTGCTCTCCAACAACGAGCGGAACCTGATCCGGGTGGGCCGGCTCACCGAGCCGGTGCTCAAGCTGCTCGCGGTCTACTCGCCGGAGTTCCCCTGCCTCATCGAGGGTGCCGCAAAGTACGCGCCGCGCCTCGCCCAGACCTTCGAGGGCAACCAGGTCAAGCAGTACATCGAGCTGGGGACCGCGCAGTACGAGTCGTACCACGAGGACGACCGGCCGCTGTACGGCGAGGTCGGGCACGGCCCCTGGTGCGACGGGCTGCCCAACCCCAAGGTGCCGGCCGACCCGACGGCGTTCGCCGAGGGCTCGGACATCGACGAGAACCCGCCCACCGGCGACGTGCCCACGATCCTCGGCGGTGGTGCCCAGAGGACCGGGACCGGGCCCGGCAGCGGACCCACCAGCGGCTATGCAGGCACCGCTGCCGAGAAGGCCATCGTCAACGCGCTCCTCTCCGGCCAGACCGGCCGGGCCGCCGACTCCGACGCCGCCCTGGGCTCGCTGCTCTACGGCCCGGTCGTGAGGGGTGAGCACCAGTGACCACCACGACGCAGGAGCGACCGGCCCAGGCGAAGGCACCCGAGGGCAAGGCCGCCAAGGTCCGCAACCGCCGCAACGCGAAGACCATCGCGGCCGGCATCAAGCTGCTGATCTTCACCGTCGTCTCGATCCTGGTGACCGGGCTGCTCGCCGCGATCATGGGCAACTTCGGCTTCGGTGACAGCACCGAGTACCGCGCGGTGTTCTCCAGTGCCTCGATGCTCGAGAAGGGAGACGACGTCCGCGTCGCCGGCGTCAGCGTCGGCGAGGTCAAGAAGGTCGAGCACTACCACCGCACCCAGGCGCTGGTGACGTTCCGCGTCAAGTCGGACGTCCCCCTGACCACCACGTCACGCGCCGAGATCCGCTTCCTCAACCTGGTCGGCGACCGCTACCTCGCTCTCGAGGCCGGGGACGAGGCGCCGAGCACCGGCACCCGGCTGGAGGGCGGCGCGACCCTCCCGGTCGGGCAGACCACGCCGGCGCTCGACCTCACGACGCTCTTCAACGGCTTCCAACCGCTGTTCCAGGCGCTGGAGCCCAAGCAGGTCAACGAGCTCAGCCTCAACCTCGTCCGGGTCCTCCAGGGCGAGGGCGGCACCATCCAGGAGCTGCTGGCCAGCACCGCCTCGCTCACCAACAGCCTCGCCGACCGCGACGCGCTGATCGGCCAGGTGGTCAACAACCTCAGCCAGACCCTCGACACCGTCGACCAGCGGCACCAGGAGCTCAACACGCTGGTGACCGAGCTCCAGCGCTGGATGGCGGACCTGGCCCGCGACCGCAACACCATCGGCAGCTCGCTCGGCAACATCTCCGACCTGACCGTGGTGGTCGCCGACCTGCTGCGCGAGGGCCGGCCGATCGTGAAGAGCGATGTGGTGAAGCTCAAGCAGCTCGCGCGGCTGCTCAACAAGCCCAAGAACCAGCAGCAGATCACCGAGCTCCTCGACCGGCTGCCCGAGTCGATGACCGACCAGACCCGGACCGGCACCTACGGCTCCTGGTACAGCTACTACGTCTGCGGCTTCTCCGGCCGGATCACGCTGCCCGGAAACCTCGGCACCATCCCGGGGCTCCAGCAGGTCCTCGACGGCCTCGGCAACCTCAACTTCCACTCGACCGCGCCCCGCTGCAACGGCGCCGGCGAGACCCCGTCGACCGACGCGAGCGGGGGTGACCCCCAGTGAGGCGCTACACCGAGGCCCAGCTGCTTCGCCTGGGCGCGATCACCATCGTCGTGATGCTCGTGGTGATGGCCGCGGCGTTCAACCTCAGCAAGTTCCCCGGCTTCGGCGGAGACAGCTACCAGGCCTACTTCGCCGACGCGAGCGGGCTGCACCGCGGCAACATGGTCCAGGTCGGCGGCATCCGAGCCGGACGGGTCCAGGACGTCGAGCTCGACCACGGCAAGGTGCTGGTCACCTTCGAGGTCGACCACGGCGTCGAGTTCGGCAAGGAGAGCAAGGCCAGCGTCGAGGTGCTCAACCTCCTGGGCGAGAAGTACCTCAACCTGGTCCCGGGCGGAGACGGCCAGCAGGAACAGAGCACGCCCATCCCCGTCGCCCGGACGTCGTCGTCCTACGACATCGTCGGCGTCTTCAGCGACCTCACCGAGACCACCGAGCAGATCGACACCCACCAGCTCGACCAGGCGCTCGACGTCGTGTCCGACACGGTCAACCAGTCCGCCCCCGAGATCCAGGCGAGCTTCGAGGGGATCGCGCGGCTCTCGCAGACGGTGGCCTCGCGCGACGCGCAGATCCAGCACCTGCTGCGGAGCTCGCGTGACGTCAGCACCCTGCTCGCCGACCGCAGCACGGACCTCGTCGACCTGATGCAGAACAGCAGCCTGGTCTTCGAGGAGGTCGAGCGGCGCAAGCAGGCGATCCACCGGCTGCTGGTCAACGCCCGCGAGCTCGCGGTGCAGCTGCGCGGCGTCGCCACCGACAACCAGGCCCAGATCGGGCCCGCGCTCGAGGAGGTCGACGAGCTGCTCAGCCTGCTCAACTCCAAGGACAAGGAGCTGAAGGCCACGCTGAACGCCCTCGGACCCTACGCCTCGATCCTGGGCAACATCATCGGCACCGGCCCGTGGTTCGACGCGTACGCCGTCAACCTGGCCGCCATCCCCACGGGCGAGTTCCTGCCCGGGCCCCCGGACTGATGCCGTGAACGCCCTCCGCCGACTGAGCCCACGCGTCGCGATCGTCGCCGTCGCGGTGCTCCTGCTCGCCGCGACGTTCCTCTTCGTGCGCCAGCCAGAGGAGACCAAGACCGTCACGGCGCACTTCCCGAGGGCGGTGAGCGTCTACGAGGGCACCGACGTCCGCGTGCTCGGGGTCAACGTCGGCGAGGTGACCGCAGTGACGCCGGAGGGCAACTCGGTCCGCGTCGAGATGGAGTACGACGGCGACGTCGACCTCCCGGAGGACGCCAAGGCCGTGGTGGTGACCCCCACGCTCGTCGCCGACCGGTTCGTCCAGCTCACACCGGTCTACCAGAGCGGGCCGGCGATGCAGGACGGCGCCGACATCGCGCTGCCCGACAGCGGTGTGCCGGTCGAGCTGGACCGCATCTACGCCAGCATCCGTGACCTCGCCGAGGCGCTCGGGCCCAACGGCGTCAACAAGGACGGCTCGCTCAACCACCTGCTCGAGGCCGGCGCCCACGCGCTCGACGGGCAGGGCCAGCGCGGCAACGACATGATCCGCCAGCTCTCCGCGGCGGCGGCGACGTTCGGCGAGGGCGCGGGGCCGCTGTTCGACACCGTCGAGGAGCTGGCGCAGTTCACCGACACCCTGGCCACCAACGACAAGCTGGTCCGGGCGTTCGTGAAGGACCTGGCCGGCGTCTCGGCCTCGCTGATCTCCGAGCGCGGCGAGATCCAGAAGGCGCTCGAGGCCGTGGCCGACTCGGTCGGCACCGTGAAGAGGTTCGTGCAGGACAACCGGCAGGCGCTGGTGACCGACGTCGAGAAGCTCACGAAGCTGATGAAGACCATCAACTCCGAGCGCGACAGCATCGACACCGCCCTCGCGGTCGCCCCCGTGGCGATCAACAACCTGACGCTGGCCTACAACGCAGAGTCCGGCACGATCGGCTCGCGGATCGGCATCCAGGGCCAGCTGTGGGACGCCGACGGCTTCCTCTGCGCCATCGTCCAGCAGTCCCAGATGCCGCAGGTGAGCAAGGACCTGGCCTGCTCGATCTTCAAGCAGCTGCTCGAGCCGGTCGAGGACAACATCCCGCCCATCCCGGGCTCCGGCAAGCAGGCCGCCAAGCAGGCCGCCAAGCCGTCCGCCGCCGAGACCCGGGCGCGCTACGTCTCCGACGACACGCCCACCATGACCGAGCTCATGGGAGGCGGCTCATGAGCCGCCTCGTGCGCTGGGTGGTCGTGGCGATCGCCGGAGCGCTGCTGCTGACCTCCTGCAAGTTCGACGGCGCCTACGACCTGCCGCTGCCCGGCGGGCCGGTCGACGCCGATGACGCGATCAAGGTCACCGCGGAGTTCGAGGACATCCTCAACATCGTCCCGAAGTCACCGGTCATGGTCGACGACGTCACTGTCGGTGAGGTGAGCGCCGTCGAGCGGGTCGGCTGGCACGCCAAGATCACGATGCTGGTCCGCAAGGACGTCGTCCTGCCCGACAACGCGATCGCCGAGATCCGCCAGGTCAGCCTCCTCGGTGAGAAGTACGTCGCCCTGGAGCCGCCGGCCGAAGGCGCGCCGTCCGGCAGGCTCGGCGACGGCGACAACATCCCGCTCGACGCCACCGGCCGCAACCCCGAGGTCGAGGAGGTGCTCGGCGCGCTGTCGTTCCTGCTCAGCGGCGGGGGAGTGGCCCAGCTCGGCACCATCACCGAGGAGCTCAACAAGGCGATGGACGGCCGCCAGGAGAGTCTGCGCCACCTGCTGGCCTCGCTCACCGACGTGGTCGGGACCCTCGATGACCAGAAGACCGACATCATCCGCGCACTGGAGTCGGTCAACAACCTGACCGAGACCCTCAACCGTGAGAAGCAGACCGTGACGGGCGCGCTCGACGTCGCCGGCCCGGCGATCAAGGTGCTCGCCGACCAGCACGACGAGCTCATCGCGATGCTCTCGGCGCTCGACCGGCTCGGCGTGGTCGGCACCCGGGTGATCCGCGCCAGCAAGGACGACCTGCTCAAGTCTCTGGGCCACCTCAAGCCGGTGCTGTCGCGGCTGCGCGCCGCGGGCGACAAGCTCGCGCCGGGCCTCAACCTGATCATCAGCTTCCCCTTCCCCAAGGAAGCCTCCGAGATCGTCCGCGGCGACTACGCCAACACCTCGATCCGCGCGGACATCAACCTCGAGAACTTCCTGCCCGCGGGCACCACCCTCCCTGAGCTCCCGATCCCGGAGATCCCGACACCGGAGATCCCACCCGCCGGGGAGGTGCTCAACGACGTCGTGAAGTGCCTGAAGTCGCTCGACATCACCAGTGCGGCCTGCCGGAAGGTGCTCACCGACGTCGACCTCCTCAACTCGCTGAAGAAGAAGTGCAGGACGGACAAGTGGAAGGCCAACCCGGTCTGCACGGTCCTCAACACTCTCCCGGAGCTTCCCCTCGACGACCTGGGAGACCTGCTCGGCGGCCTCCTCGGCGGGCGCCTCCAGTCGACGCCGGCCGACCCGACCACCCGCGACCTCTACGGGGGAAGCCCATGATCCACGGCACCCGCATCCGCATCGCGGCGTTCCTCGTGCTGAGCGCGGTCGGCATCGTCTACATCACCTCGTCCTACCTCGGGTTCGTCGACAAGGTCCTCGGTCGCGGCATCACGGTGCACGCCACCCTGCCCACCTCGGGCGGCCTCTACGAAGGCAGCGAGGTCACCTACCGCGGCGTGAAGATCGGCGAGGTCAGCCGCATGAGCGCGACGAGGGACGGCCTCATCCTCGACCTGGCGCTCGAGGAAGGCACCGAGCTGCCCAAGGACGCGCCGATGTACGTGCACAACCTCTCGGCCGTGGGCGAGCAGTACCTCGACTTCGAGCCGGCCGACGACGAGCCGCCGTACGCCGAGAACGGCGACACGCTGCACGGGGACGCGGAGTCGCTGCCGGTCGACGAAGGCGCCCTCCTGGTCGAGCTGGACGCGTTCGTCGGATCGGTCGACAAGCAGAACCTCCAGACGCTGGTCCGCGAGCTCGGGACGATGTTCCACGACACCGGCGAGCCGATGCAGCGGCTGCTCGACAACGGCTCGACGTTCGTCGACGAGGCATCCGCGCACACCGCGGAGACTCGCGCCCTGCTCGACGACGGGCTGACCGTCCTGCAGACCCAGGAGGGCGAGAGCGAGAACATCCGCGCGTTCTCCCGCGACCTGGCCCGGATCACGAGGACGCTCAAGGACAGCGACGCCGACCTGCGCACCACGCTCTCCGAGACCCCCGCCACCGCGCGCGAGGTCGACAAGCTCCTGACGCAGCTCGAGCCGACGCTGCCGGTGCTGCTGGCCAACGCCGCCAGTGTCGGGCAGTCGGGCGTGCTCCACCTCGCCGGGCTCGAGCAGCTGCTGGTGGTCTTCCCGCACGTGATCTCGAGCGGCTTCACCGGCACCCCTGGCGACGGCTACGGCCACGTCAACCTCCAGCTGGACCAGGAGGTGCAGCCCTGCACGGAGGGCTACAAGCCGCCGGACCAGTGGCGGCCGCCCTCCGACCTCTCCGACGGTCCGATCTTCCCGGCCAAGTGCACCGCGGGGCCGCCGTTCGTCCAGCGCGGTACGCCGTACTCGCCCGACGGTCGCCAGGGCTCGCCCGGTGCGGCGTACCGGACTGGCTACGACCCCACGTCCGGCATCATCGACGGCGTGGTCGACGCCCACGGCAACCCCGTGCACCTCGGTGAGCAGGGCAACCTGTCGGTCCTCGGCGACGACGCGTGGCAGTGGCTGCTGGTCGGACCGGTGGTGACGGCTCCTTGAACCGCATCGCCCTGAACGTCCTGCTCTACGTCGTCGTGATGGTGGCCGCCGCGCTGCTCGTGGTCGCCGCCGTGAAGATCGTCGACGACTCCGGGCCGACGTCGCTGCCCGCCAAGGGCGTGTCCGAGCTCGACGA
Organism: uncultured Actinomycetota bacterium; assembly: GCA_963830145.1. Classification (GTDB taxonomy): domain Bacteria; phylum Actinomycetota; class Actinomycetes; order Propionibacteriales; family Nocardioidaceae; genus Nocardioides. Next base: position 66,513 of record CAWHLI010000029.1, on the reverse strand, counting down.
GGCGTCGGGCGCCGAGCAGCAGCGGTACGCCGACATCCTCGCCTCGGCCTCCAAGGAGGCCACGGTCTTCCTCAACATCAGCTACGAGACGGCCCAGGACTCGATCGACGACGTGATGGCGGGCGCCACCGGCGAGTTCCGCGACCAGTACGCCCAGGCGACCGACGCCCTCATCACGCTGCTCCAGGACAACAAGTCGATCCGGACCGGCGAGGTGATCTGGGCCGGCGTCGTCGCCCAGGACCCCGACTCCGCCACGGTCATCCTCGCGACCAAGGGCACCGTGAAGAACAACCAGACCGGCCCCGACGCGAAGGCCGAGAACTACCGCATCCAGATGCAGCTCGTCTCCGAGGAGGGCAGGTGGCTCACCAGCGACCTGCAGTTCGTCGAGTGACCCGCCAGAACCCACGACGTCCCGCGTCGTCCCGAGCCCCCGTCGCCCGCCCGCGCCGGGTGGCGGGCCAGGGAAGCGCGCCCGCTGACCCGCCATCGGACCTGGGGGACGACGAGTCGAGCAGCAGCCCCGAGGAGGCGTCCGAGAAGCCCGGGCTGGGAGCGCTGTTCGACAGCCGCCGGGCCACCTCGGTGCTGGTGAGCCTGGTCGCGGTCCTCGCGCTGGTGGCCGGCGGGCTGTTCGCCTGGGACGCCCTCCGTGACGACCCCGACAGCGCCACGCCCTCGAGGCAACCGGTCGTTGTCGGCGGTGACGACGCCGCTGCCGGCGTGGACGCGGCGGCCAAGGCGGCCGTGACGATCCTGACCCGCACCTACCAGGGCTACGACCAGCAGATCGACGACGCCACGGCCCTGATGACCGCCGCGTTCGCGAAGCGGTTCCGCGACAAGGCCGACGAGGTCGAGCCCCAGTTCGTCGAGGACAAGATCGACCAGCAGGTGAGGGTGGTGGCGCAGGGCGTCGTGCACGCGACCCGCACGGAGGTGCAGGCCCTGCTGTTCATGAACTACTACGTGAGCAAGGACGCCGGCGACACCGTCTACACGCCGTACCGCGTCCTGGTGACCGTGCTCCACACCGACCGCGGCTGGCTCGTCTCTGACATCGACACCGAGTAGCGCCGGCCGGACGTCCGTGCGAAACTAGAACACGTTCCAGTATCTCGCGTGGAAGGATCGGTGCCGTGAGCACAGTCGGCACCGTCGAGTGCGACCTCCTGATCATCGGCGCCGGGCCCACCGGGCTCTTCGCCGCCTACTACGCCGGCTTTCGCGGCCATCGGGTCGCGGTCGTCGACTCGCTGCCGGAGCTGGGCGGCCAGATCACCGCGATGTACCCGGAGAAGCTGATCTTCGACGTTGCCGGCTTCCCGGGCGTGAAGGGACGCACCCTCGTCGAGGGGCTGGTGGAGCAGGCGGCGACCGCGAAGCCCGAGTACCTCCTCGACCGCACCGCGAGCGGGCTGGTGCACGACGACGACGGCGTGACGGTGACCTGCGACGACGGCACAGAGATCCGCGCCGGGGCGGTGCTGATCACCGCCGGCATCGGCAAGTTCAGCCCACGCCCGCTGCCCGCAGGTGAGGGCTGGGTCGGCCGCGGCATGGAGTTCTTCGTCCCGAGCTTCGAGCCGTACGCCGGCAAGGACGTCGTCATCGTCGGCGGAGGCGACAGCGCCTTCGACTGGGCGCTCAACCTCACCGGCATCGCGCGCACGATCGCCCTGGTCCACCGGCGCGACGCGTTCCGCGCCCACGAGCGCACCGTCCAGCAGGTGCAGGACTCAGACGTCGAGATCATCACCAAGGCGCAGGTCACCGCGCTGGCCGGGGAGACCACCCTCGAGTCGGTGGTCCTCGACGTGGACGGGGAGACCGTGACCAGGCCCGCCCAGGCGCTGGTCGCCGCACTCGGCTTCATCGCGGACCTCGGCCCGCTCCAGCAGTGGGGGCTCGAGGTGTCGAAGCGGCACATCGTCGTCGACTCGTCGATGCGGACCAACCTGCCGCGGGTCTTCGCTGCCGGCGACATCACCGAGTACGGCGGCAAGTGCCGCCTGATCGCCGTCGGCTTCGGTGAGGCTGCGACCGCCGTCAACAACGCCACCGTCGCGATCGACCCGACCGCGCACGTCTTCCCCGGCCACTCGAGCGAAGGAAGCTGAGGCGCGTGGCTCCACGCTCCAGACCCGGCCACGCGCCGCCCCTCGACGGACAACCCGGTAGCCCGGAGAAAGGACACACGCCATGAAGATCAAGGTCGACTTCGACCTCTGCGAGTCCAACGCCCTCTGCGAGGCGATGGCCCCCGAGGTGTTCTACCTCGACGACGACGACTTCCTGCAGCTCCACACCGAGCAGACGACGGACGAGAACATCGACAACGTGAAGCGTGCTGTCGCGGCCTGCCCGCGCGCGGCGATCTCGCTCGTGGAGGACTGAGGGTTGAGCGACATCTCCCTCGACGGCCGCGTCGCGGTCGTCACCGGGGCAGGCGCCGGCCTGGGGCGGGCCGAGGCGGTGGCGCTGGCGCGCGCGGGAGCCCGCGTCGTGCTCAACGACCTGCCCGGTGCCGCCGACGACGCGGCCGACGAGCTCAAGGGACTCGGTGCCGAGGTCGCGATCGTCGAGGGCGACGTGGGGGAGCGCACCACCGCCGACGCCATGCTCGCCGCGGCGGTCGAGGGGTTCGGCCAGCTCGACATCGTGGTCAACAACGCCGGGATGACCCGCGACCGGATGCTCTTCAACCTCTCCGACGAGGAGTGGGACGACGTGATCCGGGTGCACCTGCGCGGGCACTTCCTGCTCTCGCGCAACGCGGCGTCCCACTGGCGGGAGCGTTCGAAGGCCGCCGACGCCCCGGTCTACGGCCGGATCGTCAACACCGCCTCGGAGGCGTTCCTCGGTGGCTCGCCGGGGCAGGCCAACTACGCCGCCGCCAAGGCCGGCATCACGGCGCTCACGCTGTCCTCGGCCCGCGGGCTCGGCAGGATCGGGGTGCGCGCCAACGCGATCTGCCCGCGCGCCCGCACCGCGATGACCGCCCAGGTCTTCGGCGAGGACACCTCCGGCGAGGAGGTCGACCCCTACTCGCCCGAGCACGTCGCGCCGCTGGTCGCCTACCTCGCATCCCCGGCGGCCGACCGGATCACCGGCCAGGTCTTCGTCGTCTACGGCGGGATGGTCGCCCTGGTCGCGGCTCCGGTCGTGGAGCAGCGGTTCGACGCCACGGGGTCGGTCTGGGACCTGCCGGACCTCGACCGACAGCTCGGCGAGTTCTTCTCCGAGCGCGATCCCTCCGTCGGCTTCGCCGCCGACTCGATCATGAAGCTCGAGGTGTGACCGTGGGTCGCTTGGACGGGAAGGTCGCCATCGTCACCGGCGGCGCGATGGGCCAGGGCGAGGGCATCGTGCGCGCCTACGTCGCCGAGGGCGCCCGGGTCGTGGTGGCGGACGTCGCCAAGGAGCCGGGCCAGGCGCTGGCCGACGAGCTCGGCACCTGCGCGCACTTCGTCGACCACGACGTCAGCGACCCTGCGGCCTGGGCCACCCTGGTCGCGGACGCCCACGAGCGGTTCGGCCCGGTCAACGTGCTGGCCAACAACGCCGGCATCCTGCGGTTCGGCACCATCGAGGCGATGCCGGTCGACGAGGTCGAGCTGCTCTGGCGGGTCAACCAGCTCGGCTGCTGGCTCGGCATGCAGGCGGTCACGCCGACCATGAAGGCCAACGGCGGCGGCTCGATCATCAACGCCTCCTCGACCGAGGGGCTCGGCGGCATGGCCAACACCGTCGCCTACGGCGCCACCAAGTTCGCGATCCGCGGCATGACCAAGGGCGCCTCGCACGAGCTCGGCCCCTTCAACATCCGGGTCAACTCGGTGCACCCGGGCATGATCGACACCCCCATGACCCGTGTGCACGGCGGCGACCTGGCCATGGAGTACGGCGCCTCCAAGGTGCCGCTGCGCCGGGTCGGCCACCCCGAGGACGTCGCGCCCCTCTACGTCTTCCTCGGCAGTGACGAGTCGTCCTACATCAACGGCGCGGAGATCGCGATCGACGGCGGCGTCACCGCCACGCACGCGTTCGGTGGCTGAGGGGTGATCGGCTGATGGCCAACCAGCGGGCCCAGATCGTGATGAGCCACGACGAGATCGTGGAGTTCCTCCATCAGCAGCGCTCGTCGACCGTCGCGACCTACGGCCCCGACGGCCAGATCCACCTCGTCGGCATGTGGTACGCCGTCAGGGACGACACCGTCTGGATCGAGACCAAGGCCAAGGCCCAGAAGGTCGTCAACCTCCGCCGCGACCCGCGGATGTCGTTCCTCGTCGAGGCCGGCCAGACCTACGACCAGCTGCGCGGGGTGGCCATGGAGGGCCGCGGTGTGGTCATCGAGGACGCCGAGGTGGTCTGGGACGTGTGCGTCGACATCTTCAACCGCTACCACGGCGACTACACCGAGGAGATGAGGCCGTTCGTGGAGTTCATGGCCAAGAACCGCGTCGTCGTCCGCCTCGACGTCGACCGCACCCGATCCTGGGACCACCGCAAGCTCGGCATGCCCGCGATGGAGCTGGGTGGGAGCACCGCGCCGTACGTCGAGTGAGCGACTCCCGGTGGTGGGACTGACGTCCGCAGGGATGGGGCAAGATGCTGGTGCCATGTCCGCAGCCACCCATCTCGAGACCGCAGAGGCGGCGTGGCGGTGGGTGCTCGACCAGGTCGGCTACGACGACGGGCCGTGGATCCCACTCACGTCGGCGGCTCCCGAGCCGGCCTGGGACCGCGACGGGATGCACAGCGGGATCGGCGGGCTGGCCCACGGGTTGGCCGCGGTCGGGGCGACCCGCCCGTGGACGGACGAGGAGAGCGCTCTGGCCGCCGCCATCGGCGAGCGGCTCCGCACGGTGACGCCGACGGCCACCGACGTCACCTTCTTCGACGGGCTGGTCAGCCACCTCCAGTGCCTGGTCCTGCTGGGGGAGCCGGGGGTCGAGGCGTGCGTCGACCGGCTGCTCGGGCTCGCGCCGGAGGGCTGGCCGGAGAGGAACGACGCCACTCTCGGCACCGCCGCGATCCTGCTGGGCGCGCTCACCGCTCTCGAGGCGGGGAGTGCGCGCGGTGCCGAGCTCGCGGCGTACGCCGCCGACACGCTGCTGGCCGAGGCGGAGGAGACACCGTCCGGGCTCAACTGGCTGTTCATCCCGCGTCGCCACGTACCACCCGAACGGCTCGACCAGGGCCGCCCGGTCGAGATGCCGAACTGGTCGCACGGGCTGGCCGGCATCGCCGGCGTCCTGGCCCGGGCCGGTGTTGCTCTGTCCCGCCCCGACCTGGTCGAGGCGGCCCGCCAGGGGGCCGAGCACCTCGTCACCCTGGCCGATCCGGCCGCGCTCGCCGACGGCGGCTTCGCCGTACCTCGCCGGATCCCGCACAAGGCCGACATGGACGAGTACACGTGGAACTGGTGCCACGGCCCGGCCGGCGACCTCGCCCTCTTCGAGGCTCTTGGCGCGGCCGGAGTCACCGCCGTCGCGGGCGAGCCGCCCTCCGCGTGGGTCGCGCGCTGCCTGCGCTCGCTGCACTCGTCTGGCATTCCCGAGCGACGCTGGCCCGGATTCTGGGACAACGACGGCCGCTGCTGCGGCACCGCCGGCGTCGCGGCGGCCGTCCTGCCCCACGACCGCGCCTTCGCGCTCGCCCTGGCCGACGACCTCGTCGCCCGCGCGCACGTCGACGGCGACCGCGCCTACTGGCGGTTCACCGAGCACCGCAACGAGGACCCCCTGCTCCCGCCCGGTGTCGGCTGGATGCAGGGTGCCGCCGGCATCGCCGGGTCGCTGTTCGACGTCGCGGGCTAGTGTCTGGCTCAGTCGCGCAGCAGCAGGTGGACGGCCTTCTCCATCTGTGCGGCGGTGTCGGCCGCCGAGGTGCGGCCGGTGACCCAGCCGACGAGGGTGGACAGCCAGACGTCGCCGATGACGCGGGCGATGGCGATGTCGTCGTCGGTCAGCTCGGTCTGGCCCGGGTGCATGGCGCGGGTGAGCATCCGCGTCAGCAGCATGCCGACGGTGTGGATCTCGGCCTGGACGGAGGCGTCGGCGAACATGAACGCGCGGGTGAGCGCCTCGGTCAGGTGCGGGTCGCCCTGGAGGCCACGGGTGGTCTTGCGGAGGACGAAGATGACGCGCTCGGACGACGTGTCGCCCGGGATCGGCTTGTCGCCCATCGAGGCGTTCGCGCGCTCGAACTCGCGCCCCAGCGCGGAGACCAGCAGGTGGATCTTGGAGGGGAAGTAGCGGTAGAGCGTGCCGAGGGCGACGTTCGCCTCCTCGGCGACCCCGCGCATCTGGACTGCGTCGAACCCGCCCTGGGTGGCCAGGGCGATGGTGGCGTCAAGGATGCGCTTGCGTCGGTCGCGCTGTGCGGCGGACCCGAGCTCCTCGACCGTCAGGGAGTTGGTGCTGCTCACGAGAACCTTCCAGCAGGCGAGGAGGCGAACCTCTCGTTGGGTCTGGTGATTAGGCTATAACGAGTGGTCCATAATAGGAACACGTTCCAGTTTCACGCGTGTTCCATGCACCATCCAGTACGTCGCAGGACCCGCCCGCCATCCTCTGTTGGGCACACAGCCTGTACGGAGACAAGGGAGGTCCGCCTCGTGCGGAGTTCATTGAGGGTCGCGCTGCTGTCCTACCGCAGCAAGCCGCACTGCGGGGGCCAGGGGATCTACCTGCGCCATCTCAGCCGGGAGCTGACCGCGCTCGGCCACAGCGTGGAGGTGTTCTCCGGGCAGCCCTACCCCGAGCTCGACGAGGGGGTCACGCTCACCAAGGTCCCGAGCCTCGACCTCTACCGCGAGCCGGACCCGTTCCGGGTGCCCCAGCGCAAGGAGTTCCGCGACTGGGTGGACGTCGAGGAGTTCGCGACCATGTGCGCGGCCGGGTTCCCCGAGCCCAAGACGTTCAGCACCCGGGTGGCCAAGCTGCTCGCGGAGCGGGTCGACGACTTCGACGTCGTCCACGACAACCAGGTGCTCGGCTACGGGATGCTCGACATCGAGGCGATGGGCCTCCCGCTCGTCACCACGATCCACCACCCCATCACCTTCGACCGGCGCATCGACCTCGCGCAGACCAAGAACCCGTGGCGCAAGTTCACGCTCAGCCGCTGGTACGGCTTCCTGCGCATGCAGGGCAAGGTCGCCCGCAAGGCGCGCAAGATCCTCACGCCGTCCGAGACCTCCAAGCGCGACATCGCCAAGGACTTCGGCGTCGACCCGGCGCGGATGCAGGTGATCCTGCTGGGGGTCGACGACGGGTTCGTGCCGCCGACCGAGCCCCGCGTCCGGGGCCGGATCATGGCCATGGCCAGCGCCGACGCCCCGATGAAGGGCATCGCGACGCTCCTGGAGGCGTTCGCCAAGCTCCGCACCGAGCGCGACGTCGAGCTGATCCTGGTCACCAGCCCGAAGCCCGGCGGCCGCACCGAGCAGCTCATCGACAAGCTGTCGATCACCGACTCGGTCCGCTTCGTCAACGGCATCAGCGAGGCCGAGCTGGTCGCCCTGATGGGCTCGGCCGAGGTCGCCTGCGTGCCCAGCCTCTACGAGGGCTTCTCGCTCCCCACCGCCGAGCTGATGGCCTGCGCCACCCCGCTCATCGTGTCGCGCGCGGGCGCGATCCCCGAGGTGGTCGGTCCCGACGGCTACTGCGCCGATCTGGTCACCCCGGGCGACGTCGGCGAGCTCGAGGCCGCGCTGGCCGCGCTGCTCGACGACCCCGATCGCCGGGCAGTGATGGGCGCCAACGGCCGCAAGCGGGTCGACGAGCTGTTCAGCTGGCGGGCTGTCGCGGCCCAGGTGGCGCAGGTCTACGACGAGACGATCGCCGAGTTCGACTCGGAGACGAGCAAGGAGAACGCCCGTGCTGACCGTTGACTTCGACCGTCTGGGGCTGCGCCCGGGTGACCGGGTGCTCGACATGGGCTGCGGCGCGGGCCGGCACGCCTTCGAGATGTACCGCCGCGGCGCCGATGTCGTCGCCTTCGACATGGACGCTGACGAGCTCTCCGGCGTGAGCGACCTGTTCCACGCGATGAAGCAGGCCGGCGAGGTGCCCGAGGGCGCCGAGGCCGACGTCAAGCAGGGCGACGCGCTGCAGCTGCCCTTCGCCGACGGCGAGTTCGACCGGGTGGTGGCGGCGGAGGTGCTGGAGCACGTGCACGCCGACGTCGACGCGATCAAGGAGCTGGTGCGCGTCCTGCGTCCCGGCGGCACGCTGGCCGTCTCGGTGCCGCGCTGGCTGCCCGAGGTCGTCAACTGGAAGCTCTCCGACGACTACCACAACGCCGAGGGTGGCCACATCCGGATCTACACCGACCACGAGCTGGTCGACAAGGTCACCAAGGCCGGCCGGTTCAACGACGGCACCCCCGGCGACGCGATGGTCTTCGAGGGCAAGGGCTACGCCCACGGCCTGCACACGCCGTACTGGTGGATCAAGTGCGCCGTCGGCGTCAACAACGACGACCACCCGCTCGCCAAGGCCTACCACAAGCTCCTTGTCTGGGAGATCATGGAGCAGCCCACGGTGCTGCAGCTGGCCGGCAAGGTCCTCGACCCGCTGATCGGCAAGAGCCTGGTGCTCTACTTCCGCAAGCCGGGCTCCCCGGTCGCCCGACCGGACGGCGACGCGTGAGCGACCTCGCCCGCGTCCCGATGGCTCAGCTGCCCAGCGTCGACGGCGTGCTCTCAGCCGCCCAGGTGGCGGACAGCGCTGCGGCCATCGCGGCCATGCAGGAGCCCTGCGGCGCGGTGCCGTGGACGGTCGGCGAGCACGTCGACATCTGGAACCACGTCGAGGCCGCCATGGCGATGCTCGTCGGCGGCGAGGTGGAGGCCGCCGAGCGCGCCTACGCCTGGGTCCCGACCATGCAGCGCGCCGACGGTTCATGGCCGATGAAGATCGTGGACGGCGTGCCCGACGACGAGCGCGGCGAGGTCAACATGTCGGCCTACCTCGCCGTCGGCATCTGGCACCACTGGCTGGTCCGCCGCGACCTGCGCTTCGTGCAGAGCGTTCTGGCCCTCGGTGCGGGCCGGGCTCGACTGGGTGGTCGCGCAGCAGCTGCCGTTCGGCGGCATCCGCTGGACGCCCGCCGAGGAGTTCGCGCTGCTCGCAGGCTCATCGAGCATCTACCAGTCGCTGCGCGCCGGGGTGGCGCTGGCCGAGCTGCTCGACGACCCGCAACCGGAGTGGGAGCTGGCCGGCGGCCGGCTCGGCCACGCGATCCGCGAGCACCGCGGCCTGTTCGAGGACAAGGCGACCTACTCGATGGACTGGTACTACCCGGTCCTGGGTGGCGCGGTCCGCGGCCGCGCGGCCTACGAGCTGCTGGAGTCGCGCTGGGACGAGTTCGTCGTGCCCGGCCTCGGCATCCGCTGCGTCGACACCAACCCGTGGGTGACCGGCGCCGAGACCTGCGAGCTCGTGATGGCCCTCGACACGATCGGCGACCACCGCCGGGCGCTCGCCCTGCTCGCGGACATGCAGCACCTGCGCGAGCCGGACGGCCGCTACTGGACCGGCTGGGTCTTCGACGACGGCCACAAGCCGGCCGACGAGCCCCGCGACGTGCACTGGCCCGTCGAGCACACGACCTACACCGCAGCCGCCGTGATCCTGGCCGTCGACGCGCTCGGCGAGGTGGCCGGGCACAGCACCGCCGGCTCCGGGATCATGCGCGGCACCTCGCTCGGCCCGCACTTCGGCGAGCTGGCCCTGGACTGCGGCTGCTCAGCCGAGCGGGTCTCCGGCCTGTCCGGCCGTCCGTCGTAGGACGCGCATCGACCCGAGCGCCTCGACCTCCTCGAAGCTGCCGCCCTCGAGGGCGCGCAAGAACACGTGGTACGGCGGCTGCCCGCCGTCCGCGGGGTCGGGGAACACGTCGTGGATCACCAGCGCGCCGCCGTTCGTCAGCCACGGAGCCCAGCCGGTGTAGTCGTTCTGGGCGTGCTCCTCGGCGTGGCCCCCGTCGATGAACAGCAGCGACAGAGGAGTGCGCCACAGGGCGCTCACGGTGGTGCTCCTGCCGACCACGGCGACGACCTGGTCCTCGAGCCCGGCGTCGGCGATGGTCCTGCGGAAGACCGGCAGCGTGTCCATCAGCCCCGACCCGGGGTCGACGAGGGACGCGTCGTGGTGCTCCCACCCGGCCTGGTTCTCCTCCGACCCTCGGTGGTGGTCGACGGTGAAGACCGTCCCGCCCACCTCACGGGCGGCGGCGCCGAGATAGATCGCGGACTTGCCGCAGTAGGTGCCGACCTCGAGCGCGGGGCCGTGGGGGAGCCGGTCGCGCGCCCAGCGATGCAGGAGCAGTCCCTCGTCCGCCGGCATGAACCCCTTGGCCCCGAGCGCGTGGCTCAGCCAGCCAGGGGGCGGGTCCGTGGGCATGTCCGGCACGGCTCGACTCTAGTAGAGTTAGAACACGTTCTAGTTCGCCGCCACGAGGAGTCGCATGTCCATCGGGATCTCCGAGGAGCACGCCGAGCTGGCGCGCAGCCTGCGCGAGTGGGCGGCGTCGCTGGGCGGGCGCGAGGTGGCGCGCGACGCCGACGGTGACGCGGGCGCCTCGTTCGCGGACACCTGGAAGGCCTGCGCCGAGATGGGCGCGGCCACGATCGGGCTGCCGGAGTCGTACGGCGGGGGCGGCGGCACGGTGCTCGACCAGGTGGTCGCGCTCGAGGCCTGCGCCCACGAGCTGGTGCCCGGTCCGCTGCTGTCCACCGCCGTCGCCGCTCTCGTCGCGCCGTCGGACGCGATCGGTGACGGAGCCGCCGTCGCGCTCGTCCACGACTCCGGCGTGGCGGGAGACCTGGCCGGCGCGACCCACCTGCTGGGCGCCGGCGGTCTGGTCGCGTTGACCGGCGCCGAGCCGGCGATGGGCATCGACCTCACCCGGCGCCACGGCTGGGTGCCGGTGGGCCCGGCCGAGCCGCGCGACCTCGTCCGGCGTACGACCGTCACCCTGGCCGCCGCCGAGGCCTCCGGCATCGCGCGGTGGTGCCTGGAGACGGCGGTCGACTACGCCAAGGTGCGCGAGCAGTTCGGCCAGAAGATCGGGGCCTTCCAGGCCGTCAAGCACCTGTGCGCCGAGATGCTCGAGACCTGCGAGGCGGTCACCGCCGCCGCGTGGGACGTCGCGACCGCCCACGGCCAGGGGGACGACCAGTGGGCCTACGCCGCCGACGTGGCCGAGGTGACCTGCTTCGACGGGGCGGTCGAGGTGGCCAAGGCGTGCATCCAGGTGCTCGGTGGCATCGGCTTCACCTACGAGCACGACGTGCACCTCTACCTGCGCCGCGCCCTCGGGCTGCGTGCGCTGGTCGGCGACGCCGACGCCGCCGCGCTGCGGTTGACCGGGCGCTCGGTCGACGGCGTGCGTCGGCTCGTGGACGTCGACCTGCAGGGCCGTGACGCGGCGGTCCGGCCGGAGCTGCGCGAGGTGGCGGAGCGGATCGGGTCGCTGCCCGAGGCAGAACGCCGGACGGCGATGGTCGAGGCCGGCTTCCTGACGCCGCACTGGCCGGCGCCCTACGGCCTCGGAGCCGACGCCGTCACCCAGATCGTCATCGACGAGGAGCTGGCCCGGGTCGAGGTGACCCGGCCGGACATCGTGATCGCCGGCTGGGCGCTGCCCACGATCGTCGAGCACGGCGACGAGCGGCAGCGCGAGCGGTTCGTGCTGCCCTCCCTGCGCGGCGAGCTGGTCTGGTGCCAGCTGTTCTCCGAGCCCGGTTCGGGTTCGGACCTGGCCTCGCTGCGGACCAGGGCCGAGCGTGTGGACGGTGGGTGGAGGCTCACCGGCCAGAAGGTGTGGACCTCGGTGGCCCAGAAGGCCGACTGGGGCATCTGCCTCGCGCGCACCGACCCCGGGGCCCCGCAGCACAAGGGCATCTCCTACTTCCTCGTCGACATGAGGTCGGCCGGCATCGAGGTCCGCCCGCTCCGCGAGATCACCGGGGAGGCGCTCTTCAACGAGGTCTTCCTCGACGACGTGCTCGTGCCGGACGACTGCGTCGTCGGCGAGCTCGGCGAGGGTTGGAAGCTGGCCCGCACCACCCTGGCCAACGAGCGGGTCGCCATGGCTACCACCCGGCTCTCGAAGAGCACCGAGCGCGCGGTGACCCTGGCCTCGGAGCTGGAGCTCAGCGAGGCGCAGCGCGCCCGCGTGGGTCATGCGGTCGCGCTGTCGACGGTCTGCACCCTGCTCGGCGTCCGCACGACGCTCCGCTCGCTGGCCGGCCGAGGTCCGGGCGCCGAGTCGTCGGTGGCCAAGCTGCTCGGCGTCCGCAACCGCCAGGACGGCGCCGAGCTGGTCGTCGAGCTCCAGGGCGGCGGGCTGCTCGCGCCGTCGGAGCGGCTGCGCAAGGACCTGTGGGAGCTGCTCAACACCCGGTGTCTCTCGATCGCCGGCGGGACGACGCAGATCCTGCGCAACGTCGCGGGCGAGAGGATCCTCGGGCTGCCGAGGTAGGGCTCAGACGCGGGTCAGCACCCGGTGCGCGCGCCGGTGCTGCCTGCGGACCCGCGCCCGGATCAGGGCTCGCGCGATGTCGTCGTCGAGCGGCGGTCGGGTCGCCCGGGCGGGGGAGCGGGGGGTGGAAGGGGAAGCCATGGGACGAGCCTGCCTCCTGGCACCGACATCGCGCATCGGGATTCCACCCGAGATGGCCCTCAGGGTCGCCTCCGGGTCCGGGCACGGGCGCGAGCGCGCTGCCTGGCGTGCCGACGAGCGCGGGTCAGCTGTGGGTCGTCGGTCTGGCCGAGGACGCGGACGGCGAGGGAAGGGGCTCCAGCGAAAGGTGTCATGCCTCAACCCTGCGGCTGAGGTAGTCCTGCCCACATGAGGCAGATGACCTGTTGACAGGGGACAGATACCTCAGATCTGGCTGGACGCCTGTCCCGCCGGCTCCCGCCGGTACTGGTTCCAGTGCCAATGGAGGTAGCGGTCGATGGCCCGCACGATGTGCGCGGACCGGATCGACGGGAAGACGTCGAAGGCGTGCTGTGCGCCGGGCAGCTCGGCGTAGACCACGGTGCGCTTGGACGTCTCGCGCAGCCGCGCCACGAACTGGCGGGCCTGGTCGACCGGCACGAGCGTGTCGTGGGCGCCGTGGATGACGAAGAAGTCCGGGGCGTCGGAGGTGACCCGCAGGATCGGGCTGGCGTCCTCGAAGACCTCGGGCTGCTCCGCCCACGACGTCTGCATCACCCGTGGGGCCAGGAACAGGTCGCGCACCTGGGTCGCGGCCCGGGTGCCGGTGGACCCCGCCAGGTCGTAGACGCCGTAGTGGGGGATGGCCAGCTGCACCGAGGTGTCGGCGTCCTCGAACCCGGGCTGCCACTCGGGGGTGTTCGGCGTGAGGGCGGTCAGCGCGGTGAGGTGACCACCGGCCGAGCCGCCGGTGATGGCGATGTAGTCGGGGTCGCCGCCGTAGGCCGCGATGTTCTCGCGAATCCAGTGGATCGCCTTCTTGACGTCGACGGCGTGAGCCGGCCACGGGTCGCGCGGTGCGAGCCGGTAGTTGATCGCCACGCAGATCCAGCCCTTGGCGGCCAGGTGCTGCATCAGCGGGACGCCCTGCTCCTCCTTCTTGCCGAGGATCCAGGCGCCGCCGTGCACCTGGAGCAGCACCGGTGCGTTCTCGGGCGCCTCGACGGGTGCGTAGATGTCGAGGTGGTTGCGGCGTCCGGCCTCGCCGTACGCGATGTCCCGCTCGACCCTGATCGGCACCGCTGGGCGACGGAAGGTCCGGAACGGGTTGACCAGCGAGCGCCAGGGGATCTTGAGGTCCGCCGGGGTGGGCAGCTCGTCGAGCTGGTCCTGGTAGTCCTCGCCGAGGGCCTCGGAGAGCGCGGACTCGGCGCGGACCTGGTCGCGGCGGGCCTGGTTGACCAGGTAGCCCAGCCCGACGGCGGTGGCACCGGCGATCGCCAGGGCCACGGGGTCACGACGCTTGCTGCTGAGGTGCGCGCCCGTGTCGGCGACCGTGACGGCCAGCCACTGGGGGGCCAGCTCGCCGGTGACCCAGCCGGCGAAGAACGCGGGGATCCCGACCCGGAAGCCGGGCAGCGGGCGGATCGCGTTGGCGGTCAGTGCGGCGTAGACGAGGGAGCGGCGGCGAAATGACACGTGTCAAACCTACCGGCGGGTCACATCAGACCCGAGGAACTGTGACGTCTGTCGCGGGGGTGGTGCATCGTGCCTCCGCGGAGGCGACGCCGAGCCAGGTGTGGTGGTTGTGCTCCCAGCACCAGCCCAGGTGGGGCGCCCGGGCGGAGATCCACAGTGCCGGCACCCGCTTGTCAGTGCCCCGCGAGGCTCCCGTGTGGAAGCACTTGTTCTTCTGCAGCGCCGCGGGAACGGCATGGAGGAGGGCCAGGCCCTCCTCCATCGTCAGCATGGTCCGCCCCCGGTCAGCGAGGGTGACGGCTGCCTCGGCCGGCCGGACGCCGCAGAACTCCTCGCCGCGCTCGACTCCCACCACGGCGTAGACGACGTCGTCGGGGACCTCGAGGATCGGCCGGAACGTGTCGACATCCTCGAAGTGCCGGCTCAGGGTGCCGGCCCGCTCACCCAGTCGGAGCATGGGCACCCGCTGCGAGACGGGGAGCACGGACGCGCCCGGCACCAGGACGAACGACGCCCGACCGGGCTCCGTCACCACCTCGTCGCCGAGCCGGTCGCGCAGAGGTTCGAGGAGCGGGCCCGCCGCGGTGCGGACCCGCTCGGGATAGCCCAGCGTCACCAGGGCGTCGGTCTGACGGGCGAGTTCGTCGGTGAGGAGCACGCCACTCCAACGCGGGAGAAGGTGTCAGGGTTCCCGTGAGACGGGCACGTGACCGAGTCGGGTCGACGTTCGTTGGACCGCACCAGACCGCCTTCTAGGAGACTTGATGGACCGCCTGTCGGGGCTCGATGCGAGCTTCCTCTACCTCGAGACGCCCGCGCAGCTCATGCACGTCTGCGGCCTGATCGTGCTCGACCCGTCGACCATGCCGGAGCCCTACTCGTTCACGAGGCTGCGCGACGGCATCGAGGCACGGGTCCGCGACGTGCCCGACTTCACGCGCAAGCTCCGCCGCGTGCCGCTCGGGCTCGACCACCCGGTCTGGGTGCGAGACACCCAGTTCGACATCGAGCGGCACGTGCACCGGCTCGCGCTCCCGACGCCGGGTGGGTACGCCGAGCTCACCGAGCTGGCCGGCCACCTCGCCGGCCTCCCGCTCGACCGCTCCCGGCCGCTCTGGGAGATGTGGGTGATCGAGGGCTACCGAGGTGATGACGGCCAGGAGCTCGTCGCGGTCTTCCAGAAGATGCACCACGCCACGGTCGACGGCGTCTCCGGCGCCAACCTGATCTCCCACCTGTGCAGCCTGGAGCCGGAGGCCGAGCCGCTCGGCGCCCAGCAGGAGAAGAAGGCCTGGCCGCACGAGCCCGGCCGCGGCGAGCTGCTGGGCCGCGCCCTGGTCACCAGCACCACCCGCCCGTTCACCACCTTCGGCCTGCTCGCGCCGACGGTGAAGGGCGTGGTCGGCACCATCGGCCGGGCCCGCGAGGGCACCGCCATGGCGGCCCCGCTCACCGCCCCGCGCACGTCCTTCAACGGCACCATCACCGGTCACCGCGCCATCGCGCTCGCTCAGATGGACCTGGACACGATCAAGGAGGTCAAGGCAGCCACCGGCACCACCGTCAACGACGTCGTCCTCGCGGTGGCGGGCGGCGCGCTGCGCTCCTACCTCGAGGACCGCGACGAGCTGCCCGACAGCTCGCTGCTCGCGACCGTGCCGGTCTCGGTGCGCTCGGAGTCGAAGCGCAGCGGCGCCAACAAGGTCTCGGCGCTGTTCACCCGGCTCGGCACCGACGTCGAGGACCCGCTGGAGCGGCTCGAGGAGATGGCCACCTCGAACCGGAACGCCAAGGACCACCACAAGGCGATCAGCGCCGACTCGCTCCAGGACTGGGCCGAGTTCGCGGCACCGCGGACCTTCGGCCTCGCCGTGCGCGCGTACGCCGGCCTGCGCCTCGCCGAGAAGCACCCGGTCGTGCACAACCTGGTGATCTCCAACGTCCCTGGACCTCCGCTCCCGCTCTACTTCATGGGCGCGAGGATCGAGGCGCTGCACCCGCTCGGCCCGGTCTTCCACGGCGCCGGGCTCAACATCACGGTGATGTCCAACAACGGCCGCGTCGGGGTCGGTGTGATCGCCTGCCGGGAGTCGATGCCCGACGTCGACGACCTGGCCCAGCGCTTCCCGGCGGAGCTGGAGCGGCTCCGCCAGGCCGTGCAGGGCCGCGACTCGGTCACGCCTGCCGGCTTCGGCGACTGAGCGGGATCAGCCTGCGTAGCCCTGGTCCTCCCGGGCGCGGAAGTCGCGGCGCCGTGCGTTCACGGTCGCGGCGGCCTCGACCAGGGCCGGCACGAACGTCTCGGCCTCCAGGGCGCAGGCGGCGTGGCCGGTGTCGATGTCGTGGATGGTGGCGCCGGGGATGACGCGGGCCACCGCGAGCTGACGGGCGGGGGCGATGACGTGGTCGCGGCGGTTGACGACCACGGCCGTCGGCACGTCGACCTCGCCGAGCCAGGGCCGTGAGTGGTGCCGGCCGAGGGCGGCGATGGCCTGCGCGACCGCCCACGGCGAGGTGGAGCGCAGCTCGGCCAGCGCCCACTCCTCGATGTCGCGGGGCTCGAGGTCCAGGGCCTTGGCGGTGGCGCGTGAGGCGTGCACCGCCGTACGCGACCGGGCGACCGTGCGGAGCCCGAGCATCGTGGCCCCCATCCCGGTGAAGAACGCCCGCTCCGGCAGCGTCATCTGGAACCGGTCGGTGGTCGCGCAGAGCACGAGGCCGCCCACCTGGTCGCCGTGCTGGCGCCAGACCCGCTGAGCCACGATCGACCCCATCGAGTAGCCCGCGACGATCACCTCGTCGAGTCCGAGCACCTCGATCAGCGCACCCACGTCGTCGGCGCAGTCGACCAGCGAGAACTCCTCGCTCTGGATGCCCTGCCCGTGCCAGCGCAGGTCGAGCGTGACGACCCGGAACCGCTGCGACAGCGGCTCGATCGCCGGGAACCAGGTCAGCAGCCCGGTGCAGCCCAGCGCGTGGAGCAGCACGATCGTCGGAGACCCCGTCGTCGGCCCCGGGGTGTCGGTGACGTAGGTCGACCCGCGGCCGGGCAGCGCCACCATCCGGCCGTGGGGGATCCGCGCGTACGGCAGGTAGACCCGGCGACGCAGCCCGCTGAGTGGGTTGAGCACCGGCACTCCATTCCAAGGGCGACTAGAACACGTTACAGTTTTGCACGTGGTGACTGACGGCTTCACGCAGGTGGACCCCGAGCGTGCCCGGGAGAAGGCGGAGTCGCTGGCGGCGGTCCGGTCGGTGCTGGCCGACGTGCTCGACCGCGACGGCGGCTGGGCCGAGCTGGCCGAGGCCGGGCTGCTCGGACTCGCCGTTCCCGAGGCCTACGGCGGCGAGGGGCTCGGGCTGCCCGAGGTCGGGGTGCTGCTCCGCGAGACCGGCGCCCGCGCGACCCACCTGCCGGTCTGGGAGACGCTCTGCTGCGGCGCGCTGACGCTGGCCGCCCACGGCAGCGACGAGCAGCGGCAGGCACTACTGCCCGGCGTGGTCGCCGGCCAGGTGCTCCTGACCCCCGCGGTCCGCGAGCTCGCTCCCACGACGTACGCCGACGGCACCGTCACCGGTCGCAAGCTCGCGGTGACCTGTGCGGCGGGCGCGAGCCACCTCCTGGTGACCGCCCACCGGGGCAGCAGCGACGTGGTCGCCCTCGTCGACGTCAGCGACCCGGGCGTCACCCTCCTCGAGTCGGGTTCGAGCGCGCGGCTCACCACGCACACGGTGGTCCTGGACAAGGCTCGGGCCGAGCTGCTCGACGACGGCGCGGCGACCACCCTGACGAACCTCTGGACCGCCGGCCTCTGCCTCACCGCCGCCGGCCTCGTCGCCGGCGCCCGCGACCTGACCGCGACCTACATCAAGGGCCGCACCCAGTTCGGCCGCAGCCTGGCCGAGTTCCAGGCCGTCGCGATGCAGATCGCCGATGTCTACATCGCCTCGCGCACCCTCGACCTCGCGGCCGAGAACGTCGCGTGGCGACTCGACCAGGGTCTCGACGCGAGCGACGACCTCGCTGTCGCGGCCTACTGGACCTGCACCGAGGCGCCTGCCGCGCTGCGCACCTGCCACCACCTGCACGGCGGCATGGGCGTCGACGAGACCTACCCGCTGCACCACTACTTCAGCTGGGTCACCGACATCACCCACGCGCTCGACGTCCGCGCCGACGCCGTCCCGGTCGAGGACCCGACCACCAAGAACCTCGAGCTCAGCCAGGCCCAGCGCGCGTTCAAGGCCGAGCTCCGCGACTACTTCACCGGCCTGGCCGGCCACAACGAGCACCGGGAGATGGCCCTCGACCGACACGGCGAGGTCTACCAGCGGGTCGTGCGCCAGATGGGCGAGGACGGCCGGATGGGCGTCGGCTGGCCGGTGGAGTACGGCGGCCAGGGCCTCGGCGAGATCGAGCAGACGGTCTTCGCCAACGAGGCGCAGTACGCCGACGTGCACCTGCCCGCGGTCACCCTCCAGACGGTGGGACCGACCCTGATCAAGTACGGCAGCGAGAAGCAGAAGGACCTGTTCCTCAAGCGGATCCTGGCCGGCGACGTGCACTTCGCGATCGGCTACTCCGAGCCGGACGCCGGCACCGACCTCGCCTCCCTGCGCACCACCGCTCGCAGGGACGGCGACCACTACGTCGTCAACGGCCAGAAGCTGTGGACCACCGGGGGCCACCAGGCCGACTACGTCTGGCTGGCCGTCCGCACGGACCCCGACGCGCCCAAGCACCGGGGCATCTCGATCCTCATCGTCGACACCACCGACCCCGGCTACTCACACACGCCGATCATCACCGCCGACGGCTCCCACCACGTGAACGCGACCTACTACAACGACGTCCGCGTCCCGGTCGACATGCTGGTCGGCGAGGAGAACCAGGGCTGGAAGCTGATCACGACCCAGCTCAACCACGAGCGCGTGATGCTCGGACCGGCGGGCCGGATCGAGGGGCTCCGGGACCGGGTCCTCGAGTGGGCGACCAAGGCAGGGGTGGCCGAGGCGCCCGATGTCGTCGAGCTGATGGGCCAGGTCACCGCGGTGTTCCGGGTCAACGAGCTGCTCAACTGGGAGGTCGCCCGCGCGGCCGCCGTCGGCGAGATCTCGGTCGGCGACGCGTCGTCGTCGAAGGTCTTCGCCGCCGACCAGGTCCAGCACCTGCTCGACGAGCTGACCCGTGTGGTGCACCGCTACGGCGACCCGTCGGACGAGGAGACGAGGATCCTCATGGACTACCTCGACGGCCAGAAGAAGCGCAACCTCGTGCTCACCTTCGGAGGCGGGGTCCAGGAGGTGCAGCGCGAGCTGATCGCGATGTTCGGCCTCGGGCTGCCGCGGGTCCCCCGGTGAGGGCCGAGTGACCGGGCAGGACGAGCGGATCCGTGCCGAGGCCGACCGGATCATCGCGTTGGGAGAGTGCTCGGAGATGCTGGCGCCCTACGAGGTGCACGCGTCGACGATCGGCACCTGGCTCGACGCGATGGGTTATGAGAACCCGCGGTTCCGCGCCGGCGACGAGGCTCCGCCGTCGATGGCGCAGGTCTGGACGATGCCCGGGCTCGGCCGCAAGCGCACCCCCGAGGACCCGCTCAGCCAGATGACCGACTTCCTCACCGACGAGGGCTACACCGCCGTGCTCGGCACCAACTGCGAGCAGAGCTACGAGCGCTACCTCCGCGTCGGCGAGCGGCCGCGCGTGACCAGTGCTCTCGACGCCGTGGCCGGACCGAAGAGCACCGCGATGGGTGAAGGCTGGTTCGTGACCTCCAAGAACGTCTGGTACGTCGACCACGAGGACGGCAGCCACGAGAAGGTCGCGGAGATGCTGTTCCGGGTGCTCAAGTTCATCCCCAAGGACCGCCCGTGACCGCCCCCCACGTCGTGCGGCCGATGGTCAACCGCGACTCGCAGTTCTTCTGGGACGGCACCAGGGTCGGCGAGCTGCGGATCCAGAAGTGCCGCTCCTGCGGGGCCAAGCGGTTCCCGCCCGGTCCCGCCTGCCAGTCCTGCCCGGCCTACGACCGAGGCTACGACGTGGCCGCCGGCACCGGCACGGTCTTCTCCTACGTCGTGCACCGCCACCCGCCCGTCCCGGGCAAGGAGCTGCCGATCGTGATCGCGCTGATCGACCTCGACGAGGGGGTCCGGATGGTCGGGGAGGTGGTCGACGTGGCGGATGACCAGATCGAGATCGGCATGCCGCTGCGGGTCGACTTCAACACGATCGACGAGGACCTGACCCTGCCGGTCTGGAGGAGGGCGTAGTGCGCGTGCTCGAGCCCGGCCAGGTCATCCCCGAGTGGAGCCTGCCCGTGACGCCGACCACGATCGTCAGCACCGCGATCGCGACTCGCGACTGGCAGGACGTACACCACGACCGCGACATCGCGCAGGCGGCCGGGTCCAAGGACATCTTCATGAACATCCTGACCACCAACGGGCTGGTCGAGAAGTACGTCGTCGACTGGGCGGGCGGCGACGCCGAGCTCAAGGGGATCGCGATCCGGCTGGGTGCGCCGGCCCACCCCTACGACACCCTGACCTTCAGCGGGACGGTCGCGTCGGTCGAGGGCGGCATCGCCACCATCGAGGTGGTCGGGCGGGTCTCGCTGGGTGACCACGTGACCGGGACCGTGCGGGTGATCGCATCGTGACGCTCTCCGGCAGGGCCGCGATCGCCGGCATCGGGGCCACCGAGTTCTCCAAGGCGTCCGGCCGCTCCGAGCTCCAGCTCTCCGTCGAGGCGGTGCGGGCCGCGCTGGCCGACTGCGGGCTCGCGATCGAAGAGGTGGACGGCCTCACGACGTTCACCATGGACACCTCCTCCGAGATCGCGGTCGCCCGCGAGCTCGGGATGCGGGAGATGCGCTTCTTCAGCCGGATCAACTACGGCGGCGGCGCGGCCTGCGCGACCGTCCAGCAGGCGGCGATGGCGGTCGCGACCGGCGTCGCCGACGTCGTGGTCTGCTACCGCGGGTTCAACGAGCGCTCCGAGTCCCGCTTCGGGCAGTTCTCGCTCGCCGCCGCGACGCAGGTCAACACCAACGGTCTCGACAACGCCTGGTCCTACCCGATGGGGCTCGGGACTCCCGCGGCCACGGTCGCGATGCAGGCCCGCCGCTACATGCACGACTACGGCGCGAGGTCGGAGGACTTCGGCGCGGTCGCGGTCGCCGACCGCCGGCACGCCGCCACCAACCCGGCGGCCTTCTTCTACGAGAAGCCGATCACGATCGAGGACCACCAGGCGTCCCGGATGATCGTCGACCCGCTCCACCTGCTCGACTGCTGCCAGGAGAGCGACGGCGCAGTGGCGCTGGTCCTCACCTCGGTCGAGCGGGCCCGCGACCTGCGGCAGCCGCCCGCCGTGGTCGCCGCCGCGGCCCAGGGGAGCGGCGCGGACCAGTACGTCATGACGTCCTACTACCGCGACGACATCGGCATCCCCGAGATGGGCGTGGTCGGCCGCGAGCTGTGGCGGCAGTCGATGCTCGCCCCCGACGACATGCCGATGGCGATCCTCTACGACCACTTCACGCCGTATGTCCTGATGCAGCTCGAGGAGCTCGGGTTCTGCGGCCGTGGCGAGGCGAAGGACTTCATCGCCGACGGTGCCATCGAGATCGGCGGCCGGCTCCCGCTCAACACCCACGGCGGCCAGCTGGGCGAGGCCTACATCCACGGCATGAACGGCATCGCCGAGGCGGTCCGTCAGCTCCGTGGCACGTCGGTCAACCAGCTCCCCGACGTCCCGCACGTGCTCGTCACCGCCGGCACCGGCGTCCCGACGAGCGGGCTGATCCTCAGCTCGGGCTGAGCAGCTTCTCCCGGAAGAAGGCGAGGACGCGGTCCACGCCCTCCTGCTGGCGGTGCGCGGTGAGGGTCGAGTGCTTGCGACCCGGGAACTCGACGCGGAGGAAGGCGTCGCCGAGCTCCTTGGTCAGGGTGTCGAAGCGGGTGCCGACGGCCAGGTCGCCGGTGTAGCGGAGGCCGAGCACCTCGCAGCCGGCTGCGGCGCGCTCCTTGACCTTCGCGAGGTCCGCGGGGGAGAGGTTGAGGTCGGCAGAGCGGGCCTTGCCGAGGGGGAACGGCAGCGAGGGCTGGGCGAGCACCGGTGCGACCACCGAGTCGTCGACCATCATCGCCAGCGCGAAACCCCCGGTGAAGCACATGCCGAGGGCACCCACACCCGGGCCGCCGAGCTCGGCGTGCAGCTCGCGGGCGAGGGAGCGGAGCCAGTCGGCGATCGGCGAGGTCTCGTGGAGGCGCAGCTTGTTGAACTCGCGGTTGATGCACGCCTGGCGGAGCGAGCCGATCGCCGCGACCGGCGAGTCCGAGCTCACGACCTTCCCGAACAGGTGCGGCATCACGACCGTGCAGCCCAGGTCGACGACCTCCTCGGAGAAGGCGATGACGTCCTCGGTGATCCCCGGGATCTCGGAGATCACCACGACGCCAGGGCCGCTGCCCTTGCGGTAGGTCGGGTGGCTGACGCCGCTCGCTGTGTGCTCGCCCGGAGTCCAGTCGTCAAGAGCGCCCATGGGTGGAGAGTATGGGCGGTGGGCGACCCCGCCCTGGACGTCGTACCGGGATCCGGTGTCGACACCGCTCGGCATGTGTCGTCTTTGTAGGGTCACCGGGTGGCACTCCCCGACCTCTCGACAGCGGAGCAGCGCATCCTCGGCGTCCTCCTCGAGAAGCAGGTGACCGTTCCGGCGACCTACCCGATGACGCTGTCCTCGGTCCGCACCGGTTGCAACCAGTCCAGCAGCCGCGACCCGATCGTCGACTACGAGGAGGCGAGCGTCGAAAAGACTCTCCGTGGGCTCAAGGACCGGCACCTGGTGCGCGTCGTGTGGTCGGACAGCGGCCGGCGCACGCTGAAGTACCACCAGCTCCTCTCGGAGGTGCTCGAGCTGGACGATGCGGAGCGGGCGCTGGTCACCGTGCTGCTGCTGCGCGGCCCGCAGGCGCCGGGTGAGCTGAAGACCCGGACCGACCGGCTGCACGCCTTCGCCGACCGGGGCGCCGTGGAGGTCGTCCTGGCCGACCTCGCCGCCAGACCGGAGCCGCTGGTCAGGGAGCTCCCGCGCATCCGTGGTCACCACGACAGCCGCTGGGTGCACCTGCTCGGTGACCAGCTCGTCACCGACGGTGCAGCGACCGAGGAGGCACCCGCGGTGGACCGCGAGTCGGTGCTGGCATCGGGAGGGGACGCCCGCGACGAGCGGGTGCGGACGTCCTACGACTCGGTCGCTGAGGCCTACGCCGACAGGCTCTCGGACGAGCTGCTGGGGAAGATGCCGTTCGAGTGCTGGCTGCTCGACCGGGTCGCGGCGCAGGCCGACGGCGGCCCGGTGGTCGAGGTGGGCTCCGGCCCGGGGCACGTGACCGCCTACCTCGCCGACGCGGGCGCGGACGCCACCGGCATCGACCTGTCGCCGGGCATGGTCGCGCAGGCGCGCACGAGGTTCCCGGACGGCGACTACCAGGTCGGTGACCTGCGCAAGCTGATGCGACCGATCTCGGCGCCCGGCTGGTCCGCGGTGCTCGCGTGGTACTCGCTGATCCACCTCGCAGCGTCCGAGCTCCCCGACGCCTTGGGAGCGCTCACCCGACCGCTGGCCCCAGGTGGCTGGCTCGTGGTCGCGCTGCACGCCGGCTCCGAGGTGAAGCATGCCGAGGACTGGTTCGACGTGCCCGTTGACCTCGACTTCGTCCTGCACGAGTCTGCTGACGTGGTCGCACAGGTCGAGGGCGCCGGGTTGGTCGACGTGGAGTGGTACCACCGCGGGCCGATCGCCGCGCGCGAGGAGACCACCCAGCGGCTCTACGTCATCGGACGCAAGCCCGCCTGATGAGGGTCCTCTTCTCGTCCACGTCCGGCCACGGCCACGTCATTCCCATGCTCCAGCTCGCGCGGGCCTTCCGGGCCGCCGGGCACGACGTCCTGTGGGCCACCGCCGCTCAGGCGACGCCCCTGGTGACCGCGGCCGGGATCGAGGCCGTCTCCGCCGGGGCCCACGGTGTCGAGGAGGCCGGGCTCCGGCGCGCGGTCCTGGGCCGGGCCCAGGAGCTGCCCGGCCCAGAGCGGGCGCCGTTCGTCTTCCCCCGGATGTTCGGGGAGGCACTGACCCCTCCGATGGCCCAGGACCTGGTCCCGTTGGTCCGGGACTGGGGGCCGGACCTCCTCGTGCACGAGAGCGCCGAGCTCGCCGCCCCGCTGGCCGGCGCGGTCTGCTCGGTCCCGAGCGTCACCCACTCCTTCGGCACCGCCGTGCCGGTGCCCATCCTCGACGAGACCCGGCAGCGGCTGGCCGGGCTCTGGCGCGCGCACGGCCTCGAGGTGCCGCCGTACGCCGGTTCCTTCGCGGCGGGCTACCTCGACATCTGCCCGTCCTCGGTGCAGACCACGTCCGTGGACCACATCGCCAAGGTCATGGCGCTCCGGCCCGTCACCGTGCCCGCTTCGACGCCGAGAGCGGAACCGCTCGTCTACGTCACGCTCGGCACGGTGCAGAACAGGGCCGACCTCCTGCGTGAGGTGGTGGCGGGAGTGGCCGGCGCCGGCGTCCCGGTGCTGGTGGCGGTCGGCCCCCGGGTCGACCCCGAGTCGCTGGGAGCGCAGCCCGACCACGTGCAGGTGGAGCAGTGGGTGGATCAGGACGCCGTGCTGGGCCGGTGCACGGCGGTGGTCTCGCACGGCGGCTCCGGCACCTTCCTCGGGGCCTTGGCGCACGGCCTGCCCCAGCTCTGCCTGCCGCAGGCCGCCGACCAGTTCAGGAACGCCGAGGGCGGCCTCCGGTCGGGGGCCGCCATGGCTCTGGGCCCTGCCGAGAGCACCCCTGACTCCGTGCGCACAGCGGTGGAGCGGCTGCTGGCCGAGAGCGGGCTGCGCACCGCGGCGCAGCGCGTGGCCGCCGAGATCGCGGCGATGCCCGGTCCCGACGAGGTGGTCCGCCTTCTCGCTTAGAGTCCGCGCTCGTGGAGGAGTTCGTCAGGCCGGCGTGACCACGACGTCGCCGAGCACCGGCGCGCCGTCGCGCTCGCCGCCGGCCACCGTGGCCTCGCCCACGATCCGTCCGTCCGTCTCCCAGCCCCGGACCCGCAGGGTCTCGCCGGGGAAGACGACCCCGCTGAACTTCACCGCGAAGCCGCCGACGCGGGTCGCGTCGTCACCCAGCAGGGCCGTGGTCAGCTCGCGGAGCACGATGCCGTAGGAGCAGAGCCCGTGCAGGATCGGTGCCGGGAAGCCCGCGGCCTGCGCGAAGGCCGGGTCGGAGTGGAGCGGGTTGCGATCGCCGCACAGGCGGTAGAGCAGCGCCTGCTGCGGGGTGATCGCGTACGTCGTGTCGGCGTCTGGTGCCC
Source organism: uncultured Actinomycetota bacterium (assembly GCA_963830145.1). Classification (GTDB taxonomy): domain Bacteria; phylum Actinomycetota; class Actinomycetes; order Propionibacteriales; family Nocardioidaceae; genus Nocardioides. Next base: position 40,971 of record CAWHLI010000029.1, on the reverse strand, counting down.
TGTCCGGAAGCAAGACCGGCTCCGCGGTGCCGCGGTCACCGCCCCAGCCGCCCTCGCCGCGCACGAAGATCGAGGACCGGGTGGTCCACAGCTCCTCACCACTGGCAGCGGTCGCGACGCCTTCCTGCCAGATCACCGCCGCCTTGCCCTTGTCCCACACGTCGGTGAGCGTCGTACGGACGGTCGCGGAGCCCGCGGCCGGCAGTGGGGCGTGGACCGTGATCGCCTGCGAGCCGTGCACGACCTGCGACAGGTTGATGTCGCAGCCGGGCAGGTCCAGCGGTGGCGGGTCGGTCTTGTGGAACGTCGGCACCACCACGCCGAACGACGGCAGCACCTGCAGGCCTGCTCCGTCCGTGGTCCAACGGAGTGCCGCGGGATCGACCTGGTCACCCGGGCGGGAGCCGGCGCCGATGGCCAGGTGGTAGAGCAGGACGTCGCTCGAGGTCCACGAGAACGACTGCTCGCCGACCTCGGCACCGATCGCTTCTTCGGGGTTGATGGGCATGTGGTTGCGTTGCGCCTTCTCGCTCAGTTGGGCAGCTGTGATCGGGTCTCGCCCGAGGGTTGCGTGGCGCTGGGGGTGCCAGTCGAGTTGGGCCGGCTGGTGCCTTGTCCTGTGCTCGTGCTCTTCGCCATGTCCTCCGCGGCGAGGTAGCCGAAGGCGAGGGCGGGGCCGATCGTGGCGCCGGGGCCGGCGTAGGTGTGGCCCATCACCGCGGACGAGACGTTGCCAGCCGCGTACAGGCCGGGGATGACCGAACCGTCGGGGCGCAGCACCCGGGCGCGCTCGTCGGTCACCAGGCCGCCCTTGGTGCCGAGGTCGCCGGGGACGATCTTGACGGCGTAGAACGGCGCGTGGTCGATGGTGTTGAGGGAGGGGTTCGGCTTCACCGTGGGGTCGGAGTAGTACTTGTCGTAGGCCGACTCGCCGCGGTGGAAGTCTTCGTCGACGCCGGTCCTCGCGAAGCCGTTGAACCGCTCGAGCGTCTCCTTCAGCGCGTCGGCGGGGACGTCGATCTCGGCCGCGAGCGCCTCGACGGTGGCGGCCTTCCTGACCGTGCCGTGCTTGTACCAGCGGCCGGGGAAGGGCTGGCGCGGCGAGAGCCCGGCGAAGAGGTAGCGGTTGCGGTAGCGCTGGTCGATGACCATCCAGCTCGGGACGTGGCCCACGCCGCTCGCCTCGCCGTCGTACATCGCGTGCACGGCCTCGACGTAGGGCAGTGCCTCGTTCATGTAGCGCTCGCCGGCCTGGTTGACGATGATCGAGCCGGGCAGGTTGCGCTCGGCGAGGCAGAACCAGGGGCCGCCCGGGAGCGGGATCGTCGGGCCCCACCACGCGTCGTCGAGGAGGTCGGTCGCGGCGCCCGCCGCGACCCCGGCGAGGATGCCACCGCCGGTGTTGAACTGCGAGCCGGTCGTCCAGTCGACCGACGTGGGGTGTGGCTGGTGCTTCTCCCGCATCTCGAGGTTCTTCTCGAACCCGCCGCTGCCCAGGATCACGCCGCGCCGGGCGCGGACGGTCCCGGCCCGGCCGTCGTGGAGGACCTCGACGCCGACCACGCGGCCGCTCTCGAGCGTCAGCCCCGTGAGCTCGGTGTCATAGGCGACCGGGACGCCGGCGTCCATCAGCCCCTTGCGCAGTCCGATCGCGATCGCGTTGCCCATCGCGAACATCTTCTGGCGGCGCAGCAGGCTGACCATCCGCTTGAGCAGGACCCTGACCATCGTCGCCGGGCCGCGCCAGGTGCGCAGGCCGAGGCTGATCTTCCGGAAGTCGGCCTGGGTGACGATCATGTTCGCCGGCGCCTTGGTGTACTGCGGGTGCAGGCGGTCGAGCTCGTCGCCGAGGAACCGCGCGTCGAACGGGATCGGCTCGCACGAGCGGCCGGCGGGGCGACCACCGGGCGCCTCCGGGTGGTAGTCGGCGTACAGCGGGACCCACTCGAAGACCAGGGGCGTGTGCTCCCGCACGAACTCGAGGACCTCGGGGCCGCGCTCGAGATAGGTGTCGCGACGGACCTTCGGCACGTCGGCACCGACGATCGCGTCGAGATAGAGCTTGGCCTGCGCCAGGTCGTCGTCGGAGACCTGCCCCGCCGCCTTGAGCGCATAGTTGCCCGGCATCCAGACGCCGCCGCCGCTGCGGGCGGTGGAGCCACCGAAGTAGCCCGACTTCTCGACCAGGACGACGTCGAGCCCCCGCTTCGCGGCGGCGAGGGCCGCGCACATCCCGGCGCCGCCGGCGCCCACGACGACCACGTCCACCTCGTCCGGGAGGGCGCTCATGGCACAAAACTGTAACAGGTTCTAGTATGGCCGCCATGCTGTCCGACGACGCTCGACGGGTTGCCGCGGACGCGCTCCGCGATGCCGAGCGCCACCGTTCGCCGATCGTGCCGCTGCGGCACACCTACCCCGGTCTCGACGTCGTGGACGCCTACGAGATCCAGCTCCTCAACGTCCGGCGCCGGCTCGAGGGCGGCGCGACCGTGCACGGCCACAAGGTGGGCCTCTCGTCGCAGGCGATGCAGGAGATGATGGGCGTCGACGAGCCCGACTACGGCCACCTGCTGTCCGACATGAAGCTCGAGGAGATGGCGCCGCCGATCGAGGCTGGCCGCTACTGCTACCCGCGGGTCGAGACCGAGCTGGCCTTCATCCTGGGCGAGAGCCTGCCCGGCGAGGGTTGCACCGAGGCCGACGTGCTGAGGGCCACGGAGTTCGTCGCACCTGCGATCGAGGTCATCGACAGCCGGATCAAGGACTGGGACATCCAGATCGGCGACACCATCGCCGACAACGCCTCCTCGGCCGGCTACGCCCTCGGCGAGCTGTGGGCCAGGCCCGACGAGGTCGACCTGCTCGCCATGGTGGGACGGCTGATCAGGAACGGCACCGAGGTGGCCTGCGGCCGGTCCGACGCCGTGCTGGGCAACCCGGCGACCTCGGTGGCCTGGCTGGCCCGCAAGGTCGCTGCCTTCGGCGTCACGCTCGAGGCCGGCCACGTGATCCTGCCCGGCAGTGTCCACCGTGCCGTCGACGTCCATCCGGGGGATGCGTTCGAGGTCCTCTTCGACGGCTTCCCCGACGCCTACGTCTGCCTCAAGTTCGTCTAGGAGAGCTCCAGAGTGCCCAAGAAGACCGCCGCCATCATCGGCCCCGGCAACATCGGGACCGACCTCATGTACAAGCTGTTGCGCTCCGAGGTGATCGCGCCGCGCTGGATGATCGGGGTCGACCCCACGTCGGAGGGGCTCCGGCTGGCCACCGAGAGCGGCCTGGAGTCGACCCACGAGGGCGTCGACTGGCTGCTCAAGCAGGACGAGCTGCCCGACCTGATCTTCGAGGCGACGTCGGCCTACGTGCACCGCGAGTACGCCCCGCGCTACGAGGAGGCCGGCATCCGAGCGATCGACCTCACGCCCGCCGCGGTCGGCCCGGCCGTGATCCCGCCGGTGAACGGCGAGGAGCACGTCGGCGCGATGAACGTCAACATGATCACCTGCGGCGGTCAGGCCACGATCCCCATGGTGGCCGCGGTCTCGCGGGCCGTGATCGAGGCCGGGGGAGTGTCGTACGCCGAGATCGTCGCCTCGGTCTCGTCGGTCTCCGCCGGGCCCGGCACCCGCGCCAACATCGACGAGTTCACGCGGACGACGGCGGCGGGCGTCGAGTCGATCGGCGGCGCCCAGCGTGGCAAGGCGATCATCATCCTCAACCCCGCCGAGCCGCCGATGATCATGCGCGACACGATCTTCTGCGCCGTGGCCCCCGACGCCGACCGCGACGCGATCGTCCAGTCGGTGTTCGCGATGGAGAAAGCGGTGCAGGAGTACGTGCCCGGCTACCGGCTGCTCCAGGAGCCGCAGATCGACGAGCCGTCGACCGCGACGCTCGGGCAGACCAAGGTGTCGATCTTCGTCGAGGTGGAGGGCGCCGGCGACTACCTCCCGCCGTACTCCGGCAACCTCGACATCATGACCGCCGCCGCCACGCAGGTCGGCGAGAACATCGCGAGGGCCCTGTGAGCGACATCAACGCACTCGAGCGCACCTGGTCCGGCACCCACGGCACCGAGCCCTGGGGTGAGCTCGACCTGCGCCTCACCGACACCTGCCTCCGCGACGGGTCGCACCACAAGCGCCATCAGTTCACCGAGCAGGAGGTGCACGACATCGTCGAGGCGCTGGACGCCTCGGGGGTGCCTGTCATCGAGGTGACCCACGGCGACGGGCTCGGCGGGTCGTCGTTCAACTACGGGTTCTCCAGGACTCCGGAGCAGCAGCTGATCTCCATCGCGGCCGAGACGGCGAAGCGCGCCAAGATCGCCTTCCTCATGCTCCCGGGCGTCGGCACCAAGGACGACATCCGGGCCGCGCAGGACAACGGCGGCCAGCTCTGCCGGATCGCCACGCACTGCACCGAGGCCGACACCTCGATCCAGCACTTCGGCCTGGCCCGCGAGCTCGGCCTCGAGACCGTGGGCTTCCTGATGATGTCGCACACCCAGCCGCCGGAGGTGCTGGCCAAGCAGGCGCGGATCATGGTCGACGCCGGCTGCCAGTGCGTCTACGTCGTCGACTCGGCCGGTGCGCTGATCATGGAGCAGACCGCCGACCGGGTCTCCGCCCTGGTCGCCGAGATCGGCGACGTGGCCGACGTCGGATTCCACGGCCACGAGAACCTCGGCCTGGGGGTCGCCAACACGATCATCGCCGCGCGCGCCGGCGCCACCCAGATCGACGGCTCGGTCCGACGTTTCGGTGCCGGTGCGGGCAACACGCCGCTCGAGGCGTTCATCGGCGTCTGCGACAAGCTCGGCTGGACCACCGGCGTCGACTTCCTGCAGATCGTCGACGCCTCCGAGGACGTCATCAAGCCGGCCATGCCCGAGGAGTGCCAGCTCGACCGGATGACGCTGATGATGGGCTACGCGGGCGTCTACTCGTCGTTCCTCAAGCACGCCGGCAACGCCGCCGAGCGCTACGGCGTCTCGGGCGCGAAGATCCTGCTCGAGGCAGGCCGCCGGAAGCTGATCGGCGGCCAGGAGGACCAGCTGATCGACATCGCGCTGATGCTCAGGGCCGAGGCCGAGAAGGAAGCGGCCAACAGCTGACCCGCGCCCGCGATTCGCGGCACCGCTGCTCATTGCGGAAGATGCTCGGGATGAGCCTTCGTCGAGTGGGTGCTGCCGCGGCCGTCGTGCTGGTCGGCTCGCTGGTGGCGGGCTGCTCGGACTCCGACACGTCGGACTCGAGCCGGTCCGGCTCCCAGAGGTCACCCGGCGTGACGGCCGGCACCACCCAGGCCGAGACGGACGACGACAGCGCGGTCTCGCCGCGGTCCGTCGAGATGGCCGACTCGCGGGCCCGGGCCGCCGCACGCACCGCGGCTCGCGCGGTGGCGAAGCAGCAGGCCCGGGAGAAGGCCCGACGGGCCAGGAGGGCAGCCATGCGCGAGGCGCTGGAGACGCTGCGCGACGTACGACGGGCCAACCCTCTCGCGAACCGCCCGTGGGGCAACTACTACGGCGACGGGGACCAGGCCTGGGGTCCCTACCAGTCCTCGTCGGGCGAGACCCGCAGCCTCCTCGGCAAGATCGTCCTCCAACCGCGCTCGAAGTGGTTCGGCGCGTGGCTCGGGGACCATGAGATCGAGGGCGCGGTCCGTGACTACATCGCCAACGCCCAGGCGGGGGACCCCGACGCCCTGGTCCAGCTGGCGACGTTCCGTCTGAAGCCGTGGGAGCACGACGCGTGCCGGTCGCTGCCGAGCGCGGCCCAGGCGGCCGGCTACCGGGCGTGGACTGACTCGCTGGCCCGCGGGATCGGCGACTCGCCGGTGGCCATCACGCTGCAGGCCGACGGCCCGTTCGCCTTGTGCGCCCCGGGAGGCTCACAGGCCTACAGCAGCCTCATCCGCTACTCCGCCCAGGTCCTCGGGGCGCTGCCGAACGCCGCGGTCTACATCGACGCCGGCGCCGAGGACTGGCTCGGGGGTGACCCGGAGGAAGCGCTGCGGCTCCTCATCCCGGCCGGGGTGGAGTACGTCCGCGGGTTCTCGATGAACAACACGCACTACAACTCGACCGAGCTGGAGGTCGCGTTCGGCGCGGAGGTCGTCGAGGCCCTCGCCGCGCGCGGCATCGAGGACAAGCACTTCGTCGTGAACACGTCGTCCAACGGCAGGCCGTTCCCCGGATCGACGTACGCCGGCAGGGGCCACTTCGACAACGCCGACCTGTGCCGCTCGCTCGACGACACGACCTGCGTCACCCTGGGCATCCCGCCGACGACCCACGTCGCCGATCCGGCGTGGGGCATGTCGAAGTCGAACCGGCAGAAGGCGGCCCTGTATGCGGACGCCTTCATGTGGATCGGCCGCCCCTGGCTGTTCATGCAGGCCGACCCGTTCGACCTGCAGCGAGCGCTGCAGCTGGTCCGCACCTGGCCCTACGAGAAGTACGCCGTCTACCCCTCCGGCTGACCGCCGTCGAACCCGGTGGCCGCCGTCGGCGCGCACTGGCAGGGTCGAGCGCGTGAAGCATCCCAAGGAGACCCTGGTCGACTACCTCCAGTCCGGCCGTGACGCACTGGTGTGGAAGGTCGAGGGGCTGAGCGACTACGACGCCCGCCGGCCCATGACGCCGACAGGCACCAACCTGCTCGGGCTGGTCAAGCACCTGGCCAGCGTCGAGCTCGGCTACTTCGGCGACACCTTCGGCCGGCCCAGCGGCATCGCGCTGCCGTGGCACTCCGACGACGCGGACCCCAACGACGACCTCTACCTGACCGCCGACGAGACGCGGGAGTGGGTGCTGGACCTCTACCGCACGGCGTGGGCGCACGCCGCGACGACGTTCGAGGAGTGTGACCTCGACACCGTGGGCCGGGTGCCGTGGTGGGGCGACCGTGGCGAGGTGACGCTCCACCAGATCCTGGTCCACATGGCGACCGAGACCCATCGGCACGCCGGCCACGCCGACATCGTCCGGGAGACCATCGACGGTCAGGTCGGCCGCAAGCCCGACGACGCCAACATCGAGGACGGCTACGACTGGCCGGCCCACCTCGCCAGGGTGGAGGCCGCGGCGCGGTCGGCCGCCGGCTGACCGAGCCCCAGGCCCCTGCCACGCGCCGTCCCTCGCCGGTCTCCTTCGGCTCCGCTGACCCGCATGCCCGGGTGGATCGACACCAGACTAGAACGTGTTCTAGTATTGGCGGTGCACCACTGGAGGAGGAGAGAGCGAATGTCCCAGGCTGTTCTCGACGGGGTCCGAGACCTTCTGCCCACGTTCCGTGACCGGGCCGACGAGGCCGAGCGCCTGCGCGTCGTCCCGGAGGCATCGATCAAGGAGCTGGAGGAGGTCGGGTTCTTCCGGCTCCTGCAGCCCCGGCGGTTCGACGGCCTCGAGGCCGATCCGGTCACGTTCTACACGGCGGTCCGCGACATCGCCAGCGCGTGCGGCTCGACCGGCTGGGTCTCCAGCGTGGTCGGCGTGCACCCGTGGCAGGTGGCGCTGTTCGCCGACGAGGCGCAGCAGGCGGTCTGGGGCGAGGACACCAACACCCGGCTGAGCTCGTCGTACGCGCCGACGGGCAAGGCCACGGTGACCGAGGGCGGCTACACGCTCAGCGGCAAGTGGAGCTTCAGCTCGGGCTGCGACCACTGCACCTGGGTGCTGCTCGGCGGGCTGGTCTTCAACGCCGACGGCAACGTCGTCGACTTCAAGACGTTCATGGTCCCGCGCAAGGACTACACGATCAACGACGTCTGGCACATGATCGGCCTGAGCGGCACCGGCTCCAACGACATCGTCGTGGAGGACGTGTTCGTGCCCGAGGAGTTCACGCTGAGCATGGGCGAGACCGGCCAGTGCAAGGGACCGGGCCAGGAGCAGAACCCCTCCGACCTCTACAAGCTGCCCTTCCACTCGATCTTCACCGGCACCATCACCACGCCGATCATCGGCATGGCGATGGGTGCCTACGACGAGCACGTCGACATGCAGCAGAAGCGCACCCGCGCCGCCTACCTCGGTGAGAAGGCCGCGCTCGACCCGTTCGCCGCCGTCCGCATCGCCAGGGCGAGCAGCGAGATCGACGCCGCCTGGGCCCTGCTGGTCAACAACATCCGCGAGGAGCAGGACCACGTCGCCAAGGGCGAGCAGATCCCGCTCAAGGTGCGGCTCAAGGTCCGCCGCGACCAGGTGCTCGGCTCGCAGCGCGCGATCGACGCGATCGACTCGCTGTTCGAGGCCTCCGGCGGCCGCGCGCTCACCCAGGGCACCGCGCTCCAGCGGGCCTGGCGCGATGCCCACGCGGGCCGGGTGCACGCCGCCAACGACCCCGAGCGCGCGCTCCAGATGTACGGCGCCCACGAGTTCGGCCACAAGATCGACCCGGGGATGTACTAAGTGGTCGCCACCGATGGCTGAGCCGTTCGAGAAGGAGTCGGTCCGCCGCTCCGCCAAGGCGGGCGACCTCACCCTCAACTTCTACGAAGCCGGGCCGGAGGCTCCGACCGGCATCGGCGGCGACCTCCCGCTCGTCATGCTGCACGGCGGGGGCCCCGGCGCGTCGGCGTGGTCCAACTTCGGCCCCGCGCTACCGCGGTTCGCCGTGTCGTTCCGCACCCTGCTGGTCGACCAGCCCGGCTTCGGTGGCTCCGACAAGCCCCCGGTGGTGGGCAACTACTTCCGCTTCTCCGCCGACTACGTCGTCAGGCTGCTCGACGAGCTCGGCATCGAGCGCGTGCACCTGCTCGGCAACAGCCTCGGCGGCGGCACGGCGACCCGTCTGGCGATCGAGCACCCCGACCGGGTCGGCCGGCTGGTCCTGATGGGACCGGGCGGCCTCAGCCTCAACCTGTTCCACGCCGACCCCACCGAGGGCGTCAAGCGGCTCATGGAGTTCAACCTGAGCCCGACCCGCGAGGCGCTGCGTGCGTTCATCTCGACGATGGTCGTCAACCAGGACCTGGTCACCGACGAGCTCGTCGAGGAGCGGTTCGCCGACGCCACCGCGCCGGGCGCCCACGAGGCCATGGTCTCGATGGGCATGTCGTTCTACAAGCCCGAGTGGGCCGAGGACGGCATGCTCTGGCGCGACGCGCACAGGATCCGCAAGCACACGCTGCTCACCTGGGGCCGCGAGGACCGCGTCAACCCGCTCGACGGCGCGATGGTCGCCCTCAAGGCGATCCCGCGCGCCAGCCTGCATGTCTTCCCCCACTGCGGGCACTGGGCCCAGATCGAGGCCGCGGACGAGTTCGCCGAGGTCGCCACCAGCTTCCTGGCCCGACATGTCGAGAGGAGCTCCCAGAGGTGAGCAGGGCGTGACGATCGACATCAAGTCCATGGGCTACGTCCGCGTGGCTTCCACCGACCTCGACCAGTGGACGACGTTCGCGGGCAAGGTCCTGGGCCTCGCGGCCGGTCGCGGCCCGAACCCCGAGCACCAGTACTGGCGGATCGACCAGGTCTCGGCCCGGCTGGTCGTCGTCCCCTCCGACGTCGACCAGCTCGACTGCGTCGGCTGGGAGCTGGCGGACCACGCCGCCCTGCAGGAGGCGCGCGAGCACCTCGAGAAGGCCGGCGTCGAGGTCGAGGAGGGCACCCAGGACGAGCTCGACGACCGCCGGGTGCAGGAGCTGGTCCGCTTCCGCGACCCCTTCGACAACGTCTTCGAGCTCTTCCACGGCATCACCTACGAGTCGCGCCCCGTCGTCACGCCGTACGCCGCGACGTTCGTCACCGGCGACCAGGGCATGGGCCACATCGTGCTGCCGGTGACCGACGACGTGGAGGCGCTGCGGTTCTACCGCGACACCCTCGGCTTCCGCCTCCGCGACTCGATGAGCATGCCCGGGGAGTTCGTCGGCAGGGAGCCCGGGTCGAAGGTCTGGCTGCGCTTCCTCGGCGTCAACCCGCGGCACCACTCGCTGGCGTTCCTGCCGATGCCGAACCCGTCCAAGTGCGTCCACATCATGCTGGAGGTCGACGAGCTCGACCACGTCGGCCGCGCGCTCGAGCGGGTGCGCAAGCACAAGGCGCCGCTGTCCGCCACGCTCGGCCGGCACATGAACGACGAGATGATCTCGTTCTACGTCAAGTCGCCCGCCGGCTTCGATGTCGAGTTCGGCACCGACGGCCTCACCGTCGACGACGGCCGCTGGGTCGCTCGCGAGTCGACTGCCGTCTCTTATTGGGGTCACGACTTCGGCGGCGGCGGGTAGCACCTACCGTGGACCGCGTGACGCACAGGATTCCCGACGGCGACGTGCCGGAGGGGATGAGCGGCGACGCGCGCGAGACCTGGCCGAGCCACGACCTGATCGAGTCCTGGCTGGGCGACTCGATGTACGACTTCCAGTTCCGCCCCGGCGAGGACACCTTCGTCGACGTCGACGACCCGGACGCGGTCGCCGCGGCCCGCCAGTTCCGCGAGGTGCTGGGCCGCTTCGCCTCCGGGGTCACCGTGGTCACCTCGATCAGCGGTGGTGCCCCGGTCGGTCTGACCTGCCAGTCCTTCTCCTCGGTCTCGCTCAACCCGCCGCTCGTGCTCTTCATCCCGGCCAGGACCTCACGCGCCTGGCCGGCGATCCAGCGCTCCGGCAAGTTCTGCGTCAACTTCCTCGCCGCCGACCAGGCCGAGCTCTCCAACCAGATGGCCAGCCGGGGGCACGACAAGTTCGCCGGGGTCTCGTGGGAGCCGGCGCCAGCCACCGGCTCGCCGATGATCGACGGCACGCTCGGCTACGTCGACTGCCAGATCCACCACGTCCACGAGGCGGGCGACCACTACATCGTGGTCGGCCGCGTCCTCGACCTGGCCGTGCACACCGCCGACCAGCCGCTGCTGTTCTTCCAGGGGAAGTACACCTCGACCGAGTCGTAGGGTGAGGCCGGTGTCCACTCACCCCCTCTGGCGCCCCTATGAGCTCGTCGACCTCGAGGAGGTCGCGAGGGCTCGCCTCGCAGGACCGGGCAGGCCCGTCGAGGTGCTGGCCTACGACGAGGGCTGGCCCGCCGAGTTCGCGCGGCTCTCCGACCTCGTCCGAGCCGCCCTCGGCCGCGGCGTCCTGTCGCTCGAGCACGTCGGCTCCACAGCGGTGCCCGGGCTGGCCGCCAAGCCGGTCATCGATGCCGACCTCACGGTCGCGGACAGCGGCGACGAGGCGACCTACGTCCCCGCGCTGGAGGCGGCCGGCTTCGTGCTGCGCGTCCGCGAACCCGAGTGGGAGGAGCACCGGGTGATGGCGGCCGAGGACCCGAGGACCAACCTCCACATCTGGTCGCCCGGCAGCGTCGAGGCGCTGCGGCACCGAGCCTTCCGCGACTGGCTGCGGACCCACGACGCCGATCGCGACGCCTACGGCGCGCTCAAGATCGAGCTCGCCGGCCGCGGGTTCGGCGACGTCATGGACTACAACAACCACAAGGCCGCGCTGGTCTACGACATCTACGAGCGGATCTTCGAGGCCGACCCCGTCCACGAGCACCACGCGCGGCCGCGGACCGACGCCTGAGTCAGGGCTCCAGGCAGGCCGGGATGGAGTCGACGTTCCCTTCGGGCTGCTCCGTGGCGCCGCCGGGACCGGAGATCTTGACCCAGTCGACCGTGGGGAACTGGCGCAGCGTCGGCGCGATCTCGCCGGCGACGGTGGTCGTCGACCCACCGCTGTGGCAGCCACGGGTCAGCCGGAGCCGGGCGATCCGGTCGGCGATCGCCAGCTTCTCGAAACCCCAGGCGCGTGACCGGACCAGCCGGAGCCCGGCCGCCCGCTCGTGCGGCGTCGGACCGGCGAACAGTGCGTGCAGCGCGGCCGCCGCCGGGGCGTCACTGCGGACCGGCCTCGCCCGGGGCACGAACAAGGGCCCGTGGCCGCTCTGCACCGCGTCCTTGTCCGCGAACCAGACCTTGCGGCTGGTCGTCGGGAAGCCGGCGCGCACGTCGACCACCACCCGGTCGGGGCTGTGCAGCCTGGTGACCTTGTACGACGTGCGCTTCTGCACGCCCAGACCCACGCTGACGTACCCCTCGAAGTCGCCGGCGCTGACCGCCGTGATCACGTTGGGCAGCGCGTAGGAGGTGCGGGCCGCGATCGTCGCGCCGTCCTGGTCGTGGGCGAGCGCCGAGGTGAACCCCACCGCCAGGACCGCCGCACCGGCAACCCGCACAGGGAGCCCCGAGCCGTCATGGACGAGCCGGTCGACCCACCGGGGGTAGACGTGGTCGGGCAGGCCGTTGGTGAAGCCGAACGTCACCCGGTCGACCCTCCCCACGTGCAGAGCCGTGACCGAGGTCAGCGTCGGTTGTGCGACCCGGGCCTGGTCCGGCGGGGCTGCCAAGGCTGCCGGCGGCAAGGAGAGCAGGGGCAGGCCGAGCCCGAGGACGGCGACGAGCGGCAGCAGCCGCAGGGACCTGATGCTCATGACGACCTCCGAGGTTCTGGTGCTCCTATGACGCCTGAGGGCGCCTCGACGTTGACAGTCGGGATGCCGCCGCCGGCGCGCGCGATCACGGCCACGCTCGGTGCGTCGGTGGGATTCGACTCGCGGTGCACGGTGAAGGACGGGACGTGGACGAAGTCGCCGGCATGGGCGTCGAGGTGCCCGTCGAAGCCCTCGAACTCGAGGCGGAGGACCCCGCGGACGACGTAGAGGCTCGACTCGTTGCGGTCGTGGTGGTGCCAGCCACTGACCGCGCCGGGCTGGGTGGTGACGCGGCCGGACCAGAGGATCGGGACCTCGAACGCGCGTTCGCGGACCATGCCGGATGTGGGATCGGCGACCTCGAGCTCGTCGAAGCGGAACACCCGGACGGGGACGACGTCGCTCATCCCGTCAGCGTCCTGCACCCGCCCGACGACGTCCAGCCCGTGCTGGCGGCTGGCGGCCGGGTCCTCGCGGTCTGGGTCGAGGCGATCGTGGCCCACCCGGCATCGACATCTACCCCACCGGCGGCTGCTGCTCCCAGTGCTCGTCGGCAAGTGCCGGCAGGGCCTGGGTCTCGTCGTCGGGGCCGGTCGGTTCGGGCCAGACGCCGGTGGGGTGTCGACGGATGGCAGTGCGGGTCATCGGGCGGCGCGGGGGAAGCAGGCGCAGCTGCCGGCGTACCCGCTCATCCAGGGCCAGCTCGTGCTGCAGCCGTCGGACGGTGGCGCGGGTGGCGGCGAACAGCTCGACCAGGTCAGCGGGCCGGGGCTCGGTCAGCGCCGCATCGAGGCGGGCTCGTGCCTGGAGCATGCCGACCTGGGCCTCTTGGAGGCGGGCGATGTCGTCGTGGCTCAGGCTGACCTGGACGTCGCCCTCGTGACGGACGAGCTCACCGAAGGCGTTCGCGCCGCTCGCCATCTGGCGGAACGCCTCCGCCAGCTCACGAAGGACATCGCTCGCGAAGTCTTCGTCCAGCCAGTCGCCATCGGTGGCGTCGGCCACCGAGCGCATGAGGCTGCGGATCGCCACGGCCGTGTGCTCGAGCGCCTCCAGCCCTTGCCGCAGGCCTGGCTCGACGTGCGGGGCCCCCACGGCACGCACGTTGAGGCGCCGCCCCTCCTCCGCGCGGAGCAGTGCGGCCCCGACGACCGGGATGTCGTGGGTGATGCGGCGGGCATCATCGAGCCACAGCCTGGAGGCGCTGTCCAGGCGCTGTGGCTCCTCCTCGGCCATGGAGTCGAGCTCACCGGCGGCCCGGACCAGGAGCTCGCTGACCGCGTCGGCGAGACCATCGATCGCGCGGCCGGCGTCGGAGCTGCCCACCTTGGGCGGGAACACCAGCGTGGCAATGATGCCCACCGCCGCGCCGACCAGGGTCTCGGCGATGCGTTGCCAGGCCGCCGCCTCTGCGGCGATGGCTCCGACACCGAGGACGAGCATGGCGCTGATCGCCACCTCGACGAGGTTGGCACGCAGGCGCAGGAACTGGCCGAGGGTGATCGAGATGAGGATGAGCAGGCCGAGACTCCACCACTCCAGCGGTACGACGGCCGCGAACGCGACGGCCAGCGCCACACCGGCCACGACCGCGACGACACGGTCCAGCCCGCTGGCGAGCAGGGAGAGGGGCGTCACCTGGACCACCAGCATCGCGGTCAGCGGCGCGAGCAGCGGCTGGGTGCCGGGGAAGAACAGCGAGGCCACCAGATAGCTGGCCGTGGCCGCGACGGTGATGCGCAACGACCACAGCACCGCTGCGCGGCCGTCACGCCGCAGGCGCGCCAGCTCTCGGGACACGAACGAGCGCCACCACTGCACCGGACCCATTCTGCAGCCCTCGGCGACCCGCGACCTACAGCTCGATCAAGGCTCGATGAGCGTGCGGAGCGCCGTACAGCTGCGCGAGGGTGTGCGCCCGCTTGAAGACCAGCTGTGCGTCGTGCTCCCAGGTGATCGCGATGCCGCCGTGCAGCTGGACGGTCTCGGCGGCGATCGTGTCGAGGGCGTCGGAGCAGTAGGACTTGGCCACGTGCGCAAGCTGCTCGGCGTTCGGGGCGTCGATGGACAGTGCGTACGACGCGGCCCACGACGCCGAGCGCGACATCTCGACGAGCACCAGCAGGTCGGCCATCCGGTGCTTGAGCGCCTGGAAGGAGCCGATCGGGCGGCCGAACTGCACCCGCTCCTTCGCATGGGCCACGGTCATGTCGAGCGCCCGGGCGGCCAGGCCGGTCGACAGCGCGGCCACGCCGACCGCCCCGACGAGCGCAGCGCGCGAGCGGGCGGCCTCGCCGTCGCCGACAGGTGTGCCGCCCGAGACGTCGAATGACCCGAAGCGGGTCGTCTGGTCCATGGACGGGAGCCACACGGGGTCGCTCGACGAGGGATCCACCTCCACCAGCCCGGCGTCGCCAGCAGCGAGCAGGACGGTGGCCCGGTCGGCGAAGAGGGTGGGCTCACCCGGTACGGCGAACGCAGCCACCTCACCTGCCGCGATCCGCGGGAGCAGTCGCTCCTTGGCCTCCTGGGTCCCACCGGCCAGCACGGCCTCGGCGGTGACGAGCGAGGACAGCAGGGGAGACGGGGCCAGCGAACGCCCGACCTCCTCGAGCACCACCATCGACTCGAGCAGCGTGAAGCCGGCGCCGTCGTACTGCTCCGGGATCGCGAGCGCGGCCACCCCGATCTGCTCGCACAGCGTCTGCCAGAGCGGCTGGTCGTAGCCGGTCTCGGAGGTCATCGCGGCGCGGACCGCCGCCGAGTCGGCCCGCTTGCCCAGCAGCGAACGGACCGTCGCGGCCAGCTCCTGCTGCTCCTGGGAGAACGCGAGGTCCATCAGACGAGCTCCTCCAGCAGGCGCGCCCGGTGCACGGCCGGCGTCCCCCACGCGGCGACCAGCGCCCGGATCTTGGTGAGCCAGATGCTGAGGTCCAGCTCGGCGGTGTAGCCGATCGCACCGTGCACCTGGAGCCCCGTGCGCGAGGCGAGGTACGCCGCGTCGCCGGCGGCCACCTTGGCCGCGCTGGGCGTGATCTCACCGAGGGCGGCGGCGAAGACGAGCGGCCGCGCGAAGTCGAGAGCGATGCGTACGTCGGCCAGGGCGTGCTTGATCGCCTGGTAGCTCCCGATCTCACGGCCGAACTGCTTGCGCTGCTTGACGTAGGCGACCGAGTCGGCGAGGACCCGCTCGCCGAGGCCGAGGAGCTGGGCCGAAACCGCGAGGACAGCCGTGTCGAAGGCGGCGTCCCAGGGGACCTCGGGGGCACCCACGTCGAAGAGCCGTCGGGTGCGGTCCACCGAGGAAACCGGCTCTCCGACACCGGCCACGCGCTGGTCGCCGGCGTAGACCTCGTCGGCGATGTCAGCGTCCAGGGCATAGGGCACGTGGGGCTGCAGCGCGACGGTCCAGATGCCGGCGGCATTGGCAAGGTAGGCGACCGACTCGACCCACGGGCCCGGGACCGCGTGGTAGCCGAGCCGTTCGAAGGCGACGGTCATGAACACCGGGTCCGCCCCCTCGTCCTCGGCGGCGAGCGAGGTCACTCCCAGGTCGGAGAGCCGCCCCCAGAGCTTGAGTCCGGGCTCGTGGTCCCCGTCGGCCCAGGCGCGAGCCACCTTGGCCGTGTCGGCGTCCGCCAGGAGTCGGTCCAGAGCATCCCGGAAGTCCCGGTGGTCGCTGTCGAGCTCGAACCTCACTTCCTCACCTCCCGCGGCAGCCCGAGGATCCGCTCGGCCACGATGTTGCGCTGCACCTCGTTGGTGCCGGCGTAGATCGGACCCGACAGGGAGAACGTGTAGCCGTCCAGCCAGCTCGACTCGAGCTCGGCCTCCGGACCGAGCAGGTCCAGCGCCGTCTCGTGCAGCGCGATGTCGAGCTCGGACCAGAAGACCTTGTTGACCGACCCGGCGGCGCCCATGTCCCCGCCGCTCGCGAGGCGGGTGACAGTGCCCCAGGTGTAGAAGCGGTAGGCCTGCGCCTTGACCCACGCGTCGACCACGTCGTCGGCCATCCGCGGTTCGGGGGCCGAGCGGTACAGGGAGACCAGCCGGTCGGCGGCGGCGCAGAACCGGCCGGGGGAGCGGAGCGAGAGCCCCCGCTCGTTGCCGGCGGTCGACATGGCGACCGACCAGCCGTCGCCCACGCCGCCCAGCACGTCGGAGTCCGGCACGAACACGTCCTCGAAGAAGATCTCCGCGAACCCCGCCTCGCCGTCGAGCTGCGCGATCGGCCGGACGGTGACGCCGTCAGCGTCCAGCGGGAAGAGGAAGTAGGTCAGCCCGTGGTGCCGTGCGGCCTCCGGGTCGGAGCGGAACAGGCCGAAGCCCCAGTGCGCGAACGTCGCCCGCGACGACCACGTCTTCTGGCCGTTGAGCACCCAACCGCCGCGCTCGTCGTCGCGGCGTGCGGTCGAGGTGAGTGAGGCGAGGTCCGAGCCTGCCTCGGGCTCGGACCAGCACTGCGCCCAGATCTGCTCGCCGGTGGCCATGGTCGGGAGGAACCGGTCCTGCTGCTCCTGGGTGCCGTGGTCGAAGAGGATCGGTGCCAGCAGGAAGATGCCGTTCTGGGAGACCCGGCCGGGCGCGCCGGCGCGGTAGTACTCCTCCTCGAAGATCACCCACTCGACCAGCGACGCCTCGCGGCCGTGGTGGCTCCGGGGCCACGACACCACCGACCAGCGGGCCTCGGCGAGCCTCGCCTCCCACTCCTGGTGCAGCGCCCAGCCCTCGGCGGTGTCCATCGAGGGCAGCGGCTCGGCAGGCACGTTCGCGGCCAGCCACTCGCGCGCCTCGGCCTGGAAGGCCAGCTCCGACTCGGACAGCTCGAGGTCCATCAGGCCCTCAGCTCGGTCTTGAGCACCTTGCCGGACAGGTTGCGGGGGAGGGACGACACCAGCTCCACCTGTCGGGGCACCTTGAAGTTGGCCAGCTTCTCCCTGGCGTAGGCGACGACCTGGTCGGCGGTCACCGACCCGACGACGTACGCCTTGCCGACCTCACCCATCCGCTCGTCCGGCACGCCGACGACGGCCACGTCAGCGACGCCGTCCATCCGCAGCAGCACCTGCTCGACCTCGGCCGGGTAGACGTTGAAGCCGCCGGAGATGTACATGTCCTTGAGCCGGTCGGTGATCTTGAGGTTGCCGTCGTCGTCGAGCGAGCCGATGTCGCCGGTGTGCAGCCAGCCGTCCTCGTCGATCGCCTCGCGGGTCGCCTCGGGGTCGTCGAGGTAGCCGAGCATCACGTGGTCGCCGCGCACCAGCAGCTCGCCGTTCTCCGCGATCCGGGTCTCCATGCCCGGGATCGCCCGGCCGTTGGTCGTCGCCACCGTCTCGGCGGAGTCGCCCTCGCGGCACATGGTCACGACGACGGCCTCGGTCATGCCGAACGCCGTGACGACCTGGTCGATGGCCAGCTCGTCGCGCATCCGCTCGATCAGCACCACGGGTACGACGGCCGCGCCGGTGACGGCCAGCCTCAGCGACGACAGGTCGCGGTCAGCGCGGCCCGGGGCGTTGAGCAACGACTGGTAGAGCGTCGGCGCACCGGGGAAGACGGTGATCCGCTCCGACTCGATCAGCCGCATCGTCTCCTCGACGTCGAACGTCGCGACCGGGTAGAGCGTGCAGCCGGTCAGCAGGCCGACGACGATGCCGATCTTGTAGCCGAAGGAGTGGAAGAACGGGTTGACCACCAGGTAGCGGTCGTCCTGGCGCACGCCGCCGAGCTCGGCCCACGCCCGCGCGACGCCGATGGTCTGGCGGTGCGCGCTCATCGCGCCCTTCGACCGGCCGGTGGTGCCGGAGGTGAAGAGGATGTCTGCGACGTCGTCGGGCGAGACTTCCGGGAGCGTGCCCTCGGACGGGTAGGGGCGCCCGGCGCCCCTGCCTGCGACGTCCTGGAGGGTCACGACGTGCCCGGCGACGCCCGCGTCGGCGAGCTCACGCAGCTGGTCACGGCCCAGGAACCCGTCGTGGACGACGACCAGCCTGGCCCCGGTCCGCGCGACGATGTCGGCGACCTCGGCCCCCACGTAGCGCGAGTTGACCGGCACCAGCACGGCGCCGGCACAGGGCACGGCGAGCGCCGCGACCGCCCAGTCGATGCTGTTGGGACCCCACAGGACGACCCGGTCGCCCGCCCGCACACCGCGTCGGACGTACTCACCCGCGGTCATCTGCACCAGCTTGTGCAGGTCGGCGTAGGACACGGTGCTCCCGCTCTCGACGTAGGCCGGGTGGTCGCCGAACCGCTCCGCGGCTGCGCGCAGCAGAGCGGGCAGGCTGTTGTCGTCGAGAGCCAAACCAAGCATTTGCTTGGTAGGGTACCAAACGTGGACCTGAGCTACTCCGACGAGGACGAGGCGTTCCGCGCCGAGATCCGCGGCTGGCTCGAGGACAACCTGACCGGCGAGTTCGCCGGGGTCAAGGGGCTCGGCGGCCCGGGCAAGGACCACGAGGGCATCCCGGAGCGGCTGGCCTGGAACCGGCACCTCGCCGAGCACGGCTGGACCGGCGTCGGCTGGCCCACGGAGCACGGCGGTCGCGGCCTGTCGATCTGGCAGCAGGTGATCTTCCACGAGGAGTACGCGCGGGCCGACGCCCCGGTGCGGGTCAACCACCTCGGTGAGGAGCTGCTCGGGCCCACGCTGATGGCGTTCGGCACCAAGGAGCAGCAGGAGCGGTTCCTGCCGAAGATCCTGGCGGTCGAGGAGCTGTGGGCGCAGGGCTACTCCGAGCCCGGCGCCGGCTCCGACCTGGCCAACGTCCAGACCAGGGCCCGGCGGGATGGCGACGACTGGGTCCTCGACGGCCAGAAGGTCTGGACGTCCAACGCCCACTTCAGCCAGTGGCTGTTCGTCATCGCCCGGAGCGAGCCCGGCTCGGAGCGGCACCACGGACTGTCGTTCCTGCTGGTCCCGATCGACCAGGACGGCGTCGAGGTCCGGCCGATCGAGCAGCTGACCGGCGGATCTGAGTTCAACGAGGTCTTCCTCACCGGCGCCCGCACGTCGGCCGACCTGGTCGTCGGCGACCCTGGCGACGGCTGGCGGGTGGCGATGGGGCTGCTGGGCTTCGAGCGTGGCGTCTCGATCCTCGCCCAGCTGGTCGGCTTCACCCGCGAGCTCGACGGAGTGGTCGCGCTGGCCAGGGAGAACGGCGCGATCGACGACCCGGTGCTCCGTGACCGGCTGGCCGGGTTGAGGGCCGAGCTCGAGGTCATGCGGTTCACCGCCCTGCGGTCGCTCTCGGCGGTCACCGCCGGAGCTGACTCGTCGGCGGGCGGGGGAGCCGCCTCGATCTTCAAGCTCGTCTGGGCCAACTGGCACAAGCGGCTGGGGGAGGCCGCCATGGACGTCCGCGGCCTCGACGGCCTGCTCGCCCTCCCGGCTACGGCGGACTCGGCGTACGAGCTGGACGACTGGCAGCGCATGTTCCTCTTCTCCCGCGCCGACACGATCTATGGCGGCAGCGACGAGGTGCAGCGCAACATCCTGGCCGAGCGGGTGCTCGGCCTGCCCAGAGAACCCAAGGGGACCGCATGACCACGCACAGGGCAGAGCAGCCCGTCCCCGACTACGTGCCGGGCCACGACCTGCTGGCCGGGAAGGTGGTCGTGGTGACCGCGGCGGCCGGGGCCGGCATCGGCGCCGCCGTCGTCCGCCGCGCGCTGGAGGAGGGCGCCAGGGCGGTCGTCTTCAGTGACACCCACGAGCGTCGGCTGGCCGAGGCCGAGGAGGCGCTGGCCGCGGAGTTCGGCGCCGACCGGGTGCGGCAGCTGGTCTGCGACGTCACCGACGAGGCCCAGGTGCAGGCGCTCCTCGACGTGGCCGACGAGCTCGGCGGCGTCGACGTCATGGTCAACAACGCCGGGCTGGGCGGGACGGCGAGCGTCCTCGAGATGACCGACGACCAGTGGTCGAAGGTCCTCGACATCACGCTCACCGGGACCTTCCGGTGCGTGCGCGCGGCCGGCCAGCGGTTCGTCGCGGCCGGCACCAAGGGCGTGATCGTCAACAACGCCTCGGTCATCGGCTGGCGGGCCCAGGAGGGCCAGGCCCACTACGCCGCCGCCAAGGCCGGGGTGATGGCGCTGACCCGCTGCGCTGCGATCGACCTGGCGCCGCACGGCATCCGCGTCAACGCGGTGAGCCCGAGCCTCGCGATGCACCCCTTCCTCGCCAAGGTCACCTCGGACGAGCTGTTGGCCGAGCTCAAGCAGCGCGAGGCGTTCGGCCGGGCCGCCGAGCCGTGGGAGGTCGCCAACGTGATGGTCTTCCTGGCCAGCGACTACGCGTCCTACATGACCGGCGAGGTCGTCGCCGTGAGCAGCCAGCAGTCATGACCGCCGAGCAGGCAGGCACTCGGCGCGACGAGCTGCTCGCCATCACCGCGCGGCTCTTCGCCGAGAAGGGGTTCCGCAACACGACGGTCCGCGACATCGCCGACGAGGCCGGCATCCTGTCGGGCAGCCTCTACCACCACTTCGACTCCAAGGAGTCGATGGTCGACGAGATCCTGTCGACCTTCCAGGAGGAGCTGTTCGGCCAGTACGACGAGATCCTGGCCGGCGACGCCGACCCGCGCACCAAGCTGGAGCGGGCGATGCGGGTCTCCTTCGACGCGATCGACCGGCACCACAGCGAGGTGGCGATCTTCCAGAACGACGCGCCGTACCTGAGCACCCTGTCCGGCTTCGGCTACCTCGAGGAGCGGCACGCCCAGTCGCGCGAGGTCTGGATGACCCTGCTGCGTGAAGGGCTGGAGGCGGGCGTGCTCCGCGCGGACCTCGACCTCGACCTCGCCTACCGCTTCATCCGCGACACCGTCTGGGTCGCGGTCAACTGGTACCGCCCGGGCGGCTCGCTCTCCGCCGCGACGGTGGCGGACCAGTACGTCCACATCCTCTTGGAGGGGATCACCCGTGGCTGAGGCCTACATCGTCGGAGCCGTCCGCACCCCGGTCGGCAAGCGCGGCGGAGCGCTGGCCGCAGTCCACTCGGCCGACCTGGCCGCACACACCATCACGGCGCTGATGGAGCGCACCGGCGTCGACCCCGGCGCCGTCGACGACGTGATCCTCGGCTGCTGCGACACCATCGGCTCGCAGGCCGGCGACGTCGCCCGGACCGCCTGGCTGGTGGCCGGGCTTCCCGACCACGTGCCGGGCGTGACCATCGACCGGCAGTGCGGCTCCTCGCAGCAGGCGGTGCACTTCGCCGCGCAGGGCGTCATGTCCGGCACCCAGGACCTCGTGGTCGCCGGCGGCGTGCAGAACATGAGCGCCATCCCGATCTCCGCGGCGATGCTGGTGGGTCAGCAGTACGGCTTCTCCACGCCGTTCGCCGAGTCGCCCGGCTGGCAGGCGAGGTACGGCGACCAGGAGGTCAGCCAGTTCCGCTCGGCCGAGATGATCGCCGAGAAGTGGGACATCTCCCGCGAGGACATGGAGGCGTTCGCGCTCGCCTCCCACGAGCGGGCCCGGGCCGCGATCGCCGAGGGCCGCTTCGACCGCGAGGTCGTCCCGGTCGGCGAGCTCGCCACCGACCAGTGCCCGCGCGAGACCTCCCTCGAGAAGATGGCGGGGCTCGAGCCGCTGGCCCCCGGCGGCCGGATCACGGCCGCGGTCGCCTCGCAGATCTGCGACGCCTCGTCCGCTCTCCTCATCGCCTCCGAGCAGGCGGTCGCCGACCACGGCCTCACCCCGCGGGCCCGGATCCACCACCTGTCTGTCACCGGCGACGACCCGGTCTGGATGCTCACCGGTCCGATCCGCGCCACCGAGCGGGCCCTCGCGAAGACCGGGCTCACCGTCGACGAGATCGACCTCTTCGAGTGCAACGAGGCCTTCGCCTCCGTCGTCCTGGCCTGGATGAAGGAGACCGGCGTCCCGCACGACAAGGTCAACGTCAACGGCGGCGGCATCGCGCTCGGTCACCCCATCGGCGCCACGGGCACCCGCATCATGGCCACCCTGCTCCACGAGCTCGAGCGCACCGGCGGCCGCTATGCCCTGCAGACCATGTGCGAGGGCGGCGGTCAGGCCAACGTGACGATCATCGAGCGGCTCTGACCGACGCCGCCTCCTCACAGGCCCGGGGGCACGTTGGGGGTCGCCGACGCGGCGACCGCCACCCGGCAGCTCCCCCTCAGAAGGTTGCACACCAGCAGGTCGCCCCGGTTGGGTCCGACCTCGCCGACGCTCTCGTGCGCAGCCCACAGAACGACCCTGTCGTCATCGAGCCACTGCACCAACGACATCTCATCCAGGGTCGCGGTGTAGCCGGCGGGCGCCCGAAGGTCCACGGGCTCGCCGGTCGTCCGCACGACGGTGGTCGGGTCACCGTTCGAGTCCACCGGCTGCAGCTTCCCGCCGACCTGGTTGAACCTCGCCATCAGCCGTGAGGTGAAGACGGTCCCCGTGTCGCCACGAGCCTCGGCCAGCACGAGCACCCGGGCATGGGTGGTGAGCTCGGACTCGTAGACCGCCTCTGTGGTCTTCTCGACCCGATCGGCTGCCACGTCGTAGCGCAGCACGTGTGCCTTCGCGCACCCTTCGGCGTAGGTCAGCCAGCAGCCCGGGGTTCCGCCCGGGATGAAGAAGACCTGACCTTCGTCGACGTGGAGGATGTCTGCGAACCCGGCCTGGTCGAGCCGACCGACCACGGCTCGCTGCGAGGTGTCGTAGACAACGAAGCCTCCCGTTGCTTCCCCGGGCTTCCTACCGCTCGGGGTGGTCGCATCCGCCCAGACCACCAGAGAGCCGCGGCTGGCGGTGAAGACGTCGAAGTAACCGTGGTGATCGCGTGGGACCCGACCGATGACGTCGGTGGAGTCGCCGTCGTGGAACCACAGGCGCTCGCTGTTCCCGACCATGAACACCACACCGTCGTCCGTCGGGTCCACGAAGGCGACGGGCCCGCCCGCATCAAAGGACTCCTCGCCCACGTGCACCGTCGAACCGGCGGCATAGACGAGCGGTCGCGTGCCGTCCGGGGACGGGTCCACTGCCACGCTCGGTGAGGGTGAGGGCGGGGGAGAGGGCGCCGGATCCGGCCCGGAGGACGGATTGCTCCGGTAGGCGAGAGAACCGACCACGATGGCGCCCACGAGTCCGGCGGCGCCGGCCGCGACGGCGAGACGGCGGTGCCGCTGTCGCCGGTCGGCACCCGCCACCAGCTCGGCGACGTCGAAATGGGGTTCGGAGACCGCGTCGGCGCTGCGACGGAGGAGCTCGGCCAGGGTCTCGCTCATGATGTCGCCTCCAGCTCGTCCAGACTCCGACCCAACAGCCCGCGCAGCCTCGTGAGTCCCACAGCGACCTGGCTCTTGACCGTCCCCACCGCGCAGCCCATCGCCTCCGCGGTCTGGGTCTCGGTGAGGTCCTGGTAGTAGCGCAGCACGATCGCGGCCCGCTGTCGCGGGGGCAGGGCAAGCAGCGCTGCGAGCACGGCGTCGTGGGTGACGATGCCGTCCACGGGGTCCGCCCCCACCGTCTCGGGCAGGGCGTCGGTGGGCCGCTCGTGGAAGGACCGGCGGCGCCGCCACGAGATCGACGTCGTGACCACGATGCGTCGGGTGTAGGCCTCGACCGTGTGGTGGTCCCGCAGCCGCGGCCACGCGATGAGGGTCTTGACGAGCGCTTCCTGCAGCAGGTCCTGGGCCAGCTGGTGGTCGCCGACCATGAGGTAGGCGGTGCGCAAGAGCGACGCCGAGCGCGCTGCGACGAACTCGCTGAACGCGGTGACATCACTCGTGTCTCGCATGACGCCTCCTCGCGCCCGGGACCATCCCGCCAGTGATGGTCCTCCTGCCCTCTCCACGCTGCGAGCAGGCAGAAAGGTTCGGCGGCGCACCGATCAACCTGCCAAACCGCTGTCAGGCACGCATTTGCAGACCTTCGCAATGCACCTTTCTGCAAATCGAACTCGTTGACCGCCGTCGTCGGGCGGGTGGAGATTCGTGACGGATCTTCTCGGGCGGTCCGTCACCCGAGCAGAGCCGTGCCTGGACCCAGGCAACGTTTCATCCAGAGGCTCGATCGAGCCCTTCACAAGGAGATTCTCGGGTGAGAAGACTCGTCATCGGGAGCGCCGCTTTCGCTCTCGCTTCGGCGATGGCCGTGCTGGCACCCACAGGTGCCAGCGCCACGCCGTCGCACAGCTCGGACCGGACCGCACCCTCGCAGGGCGCCACCGCCGCCAAGCCGGCACCGCCCGGAGGCCTCGCGGCAGCGGCCGCCTCCGCGGACCGGCTGGTGCACAGCAAGCCGGAGGTGCTCAAGGCCGGCAAGCACGACGCGTTCAGGGCCGGCAAGGTCCTGAGCTCCATGGGCCTGAACTACGTGCCCTACCAGCGCACCTACCGCGGCGTCCCCGTGGTCGGCGGTGACTTCGTGGTGTCGACCGACGACCAGGGCAAGATCCTGGCGACCAGCGTCGCGCAGACCCGCAAGGTCACGCTGAGCTCGGTGAAGGCGACCGTCTCCCGGACCGCCGCCCGCGCGACCAGCCAGCACCGGCTGCGCCACGCCACGCTCGGCAAGACCCGCCTGGTCGTGCTGCAGACCAAGCACTCCCGGCTGGCCTGGGAGACCTGGGTGACCGGCCGCAAGCACGGCGAGAGCTCGCGCCTGACGGTGTACGTCGACGCGCGCACCGGTCACGTGCTGACCACCAAGGAGCACGTCCTCGAGGGCACCGGCAACGGCAACTGGGAGGGCAGCGTCACCATCCCGACCAGCGGCTCCGGCTCGTCGTACTCGATGACCAACAGCAACGCCAGCACCCTCAAGTGCCAGAACGCGTCGGGCAACACGACGTTCACCGGCACCGACGACGTGTGGGGCAACGGAAGCGGGACCGACCGCGAGACCGGCTGCGTCGACGCCTTCTACTCGGCCGAGAAGATGCGGCAGATGATGTCGAGCTGGCTGGGCCGCAACGGCATGAACGGCTCGGGCGGCTGGGTGCCGATCCGCGTCGGCCTCAACGACGTCAACGCCTACTACGACGGCACCCAGGTGCAGATCGGTCACCGACAGGGCACCAACGAGTGGATCGGCTCGCTCGACGTCGTCGCGCACGAGTTCGGTCACGGGGTCGACGACAAGACCCCGGGCGGCATCTCCGGCGGTGGCACCCAGGAGTTCGTGGGTGACACGTTCGGTGCGTCGACGGAGTACTTCGCCAACAACCCGGCGGACGTGCCCGACTTCACCGTGGGCGAGGAGATCAACCTGGTCGGCCAGGGCCCGATCCGGAACATGTACAACCCGTCCGCGGTCGGTGACCCCAACTGCTACTCGAGCTCGATCCCGGGCACCGAGGTGCACGCGGCGGCCGGCCCCGGCAACCACTGGTACTACCTGGTGGCCATGGGTTCCAACCCGGGCGGCGGCAACCCCAGCAGCCCGACCTGCAACGGCTCGACGGTCACCGGCATCGGTGTCCAGAAGGCCCAGCAGATCATGTACAACGCGATGCTCCTCAAGACGTCGTCGTCGTCCTACCTGAAGTACCGCACCTGGACGCTCACCGCGGCCAAGAGCCTGTTCCCGGGGAGCTGCACCGAGTTCAACACCGTCAAGGCGGCGTGGGACGCGGTGTCCGTGCCGGCCCAGGCGGCCGACCCGACCTGCTCGGCGACCGGCGGCGTGACCGTCACCAACCCGGGCGCCAAGTCGGGCACCGTCGGTACGCCGATCTCGTCGTTCACGCTGTCGGCGACGGGTGGCACCGCGCCCTACACCTGGACCGGCACCGGCCTCCCGGCGGGCGTCTCGGTCTCGTCGTCCGGCACCGTCTCCGGCACGCCCACCACGGCCGGCACCTACAACGCCACCGTCACCGCGACCGCGGCGAGTGGCGGCTCCGGCTCGGCGACGTTCACCTTCACCGTCTCCGGTGGCGGTGGCGGCGGCTGCTCCGGCCAGAAGCTCGGCAACCCCGGCTTCGAGACCGGGTCGGCGGCGCCTTGGTCGGCGTCCGCCGGCGTCATCGACAGCTCGGCCAGCCAGGCCGCGCACGCCGGTTCGTGGAAGGCGTGGATGGACGGCTACGGCACCACCCACACCGACACGCTCAGCCAGTCGGTGGCCATCCCTGCCGGGTGTGGCGCGACGCTCACCTTCTACCTGCACATCGACTCCGCCGAGACCACGTCCTCGACGCAGTACGACAAGCTCACGGTGAAGGCGGGCTCGACCACGCTGGCGACGTACTCCAACCTCAACAAGGCCTCGGGGTACAGCCTGAAGTCGCTCAACGTCTCCTCGTTCGCGGGGCAGACGGTGACGATCAGCTTCACCGGCACCGAGGACAGCTCGCTGCAGACGTCGTTCGTCATCGACGACACGGCGCTGACGCTCAGCTGATCCTGTAGCTGCACTCCGAAGTCGGACGGCCGCCACCGGGAAACCGGTGGCGGCTGTTCCGCTGACTGGAGGATGGTGCTCGGATGGAGATCATCCCGTTCGGTCCCGACGACCAGGTCCGGTTGCAGCAGTACGTCGAGGTCGTGAACGCAGCCCGGGCCGTCGACTCGCCCTGGCAGCACCTCGCGACGCTGCGCAGCGAGGAGGGCCGGTTCCGCTACGGCTGGGACGGCGAGGTCGATGCGCCGTACGTCGGGATGGTCGACTCCGTGCCCGTGGCGGTGGGGCGGGTCGCCACCACCGACTACGACAACCTGCACCTGGCCTGGCTGGGGGTGCAGGTCCATCCCGAGCACCGGCGCCGCGGCCACGGCACGGCGATGCTGGAGAGGCTCGTCACCGAGGTCCGCGCCCGGGGCCGGACCTCCATCGGCATCGACGGCTGGGACGACGAGGGCGCGCGGGGCTTCGCGGCCCGGCACGGGCTGGAGCAGAAGAGCGTGGCGATCGAGCGCCGCCAGCAACTGTCCGGGCTCGACTGGGCAGGCCTCGAGCGGCTGTGCGCCGAGGCGTCGGCCGCCGCGGCGGCCTACGAGATCCTGCGTCGTGAGGGTCGCACTCCCGACGACGAGCTGGATGAGCTGGCCGAGATGGCGAGCGCGATCAACGACGCCCCCACCGACGACCTGGACATCGAGGACGAGGTCTTCTCGGCCGACCGGATGCGCGCCTACGAGACCAGCCAGCTGGCCCGCGGCCAGCGCATGTTCCGCACCTTCGCCAGGCATCGTGACACCGGTGAGCTGGCCGGCCACTCGGTCGTGCTGGTCGACGAGGAGCGCCCCCATCTGGCCCACCAGCACGACACGACCGTCGTGGGCAGCCATCGGGGCCATCGGCTCGGACTGCTGCTCAAGACGGACATGAACCTGTGGCTGCGTGAGGTGCAGCCGCAGATCACCGAGATCGGCACGTGGAACGCCGAGTCCAACGACCACATGATCGGTGTCAACGAGGCGATCGGCTACCGGATCGTGGGCCGGGAGCTGGAGTTCCAGAAGGCGCTGTGACCGCGCGCCGGTAGCGCTCGCCGACCTGCGCCACCGCCTCGACGAGCTCGGGTGGGTCGGTGACGTGGAAGTCCAGACCGAGCATGCCGATGTAGACCGCGATGATCTCCACGCTGTCACCGCCGGTGACCAGGACGCAGTGGTCGGCGTCCACGCTCTCGACGACGCCGACGGCCGGGTTGATCCGGGCCAGGACCTGCTCGGCGGGGGCGTCCACCGTGATGCGGGTGTGGACGAGCCAGCCCGAGAACGCCACCTCGCGCAGCACGAACGACGAGTAGTCCTCGCCGGGCAGCGGCTGCGGGGTGAACCGGCGTCCGCCGGGGCTGCGCAGCGTCATCCAGTCCAGGCGGTACGGCGCCCAGCGGTCGGTCCGGGCGTCCCGGGCCACGACGAACCAGCGCCGCTGCCAGCTCACCAGCCGATAGGGCTCGAGCTGGAGCCGGGCGGTCCCGCCAGGAGCGCGGTAGTCGAAGCGGAGCTCGACCCGGTCGCGCACGGCGCCGGCCACCTCGGCGAGCAGGGAAGGGTCGACCACCGGGTCGTCGACGTTCGACCCGGTGTTCTCCGGCCCGGCGCTCACGGCATCGCGGAGCGCGTTGACCCGGCGCTGGAGCCGGTGGGGGAGCACGTGCTCGAGCTTGGCCAGCGCCCGGGCGCTGGTCTCCTCGATGCCCCTGACCGCGGTGCCGGCGCGCAGACCGATGGCCACGGCCACGGCCTCGTCCTCCTCCAGCAGCAGCGGCGGCAGCTTGGTGCCGGCCCCGAGTCGATAGCGGCCACCGGGACCGCGGACCGCGTCGACCGGGTAGCCCAGACCGCGCAGCCGGTCGATGTCGTTCCGGACGGTGCGGTCGGTGACCCGGAGCCGGTGCGCGAGCTCGGCCCCGGACCAGTCGGAGCGCGACTGGAGCAGGCCGAGCAGGGTCAGCATCCGGGCCGCGGTGTCCGCCATGGGGAGCCTCCGAACAGTTGCTGGCAAGTCACTGGATGATCGTGCAATTGTAGGAAGGAAACGTTCCTGAATAGCTTCTAGCGTAGCCGTCATGACCACCACCGAGAACACCCACATCCAGCCCTTCACCGTCACGATCCCCGAGTCCGACCTCGTGGACCTGCGGGCCCGTCTCGCCAACACCCGCCTCCCGCAGCCGGCCCCGGGCGACTCCTGGGACTACGGCACCCCGACGACCTACCTCGCCGACATGGTCGAGCGGTGGACGTCGTTCGACTGGCGCGCGCAGGAGGCCCGGATCAACGCGGTCCCCAACTTCACCACCGAGATCGACGGACAGACCATCCACTTCGTCCACGTGCGCTCGGCGCGCGAGGACGCCACCCCGCTGCTCCTGCTGCACACCTACCCCGGCTCGTTCGCCGAGTTCCTCGACCTCGTGCCGATGCTCACCGACGACTTCCACCTCGTGATCCCCTCGATGCCCGGCTTCGGCTTCAGCACTCCTGTCGTCGACGGCGGCTGGACCATGGACCGGGTCGCCCGGACCTACGACGTGCTGATGCGCCGGCTCGGCTACGCGTCCTACGGCGCCCACGGGAGCGACGGCGGTGCGATGGTCGGCCGTGAGCTCGCCGTCCAGAACCCCGAGGGCTTCCTCGGCGCGCACGTGCTGCAGCTGTTCTCGTTCCCGTCGGGCGACCCGAGCGAGTTCGAGGCCTTCGGCCCGAAGGAGTACGCCGCCCTGGAGTTCATGGGCTGGTTCCAGTCGGTCGGCGGCTACAACTCGATGAACGGCACCCGCCCGCAGACCATCGCCGCGGCCCTGTCGGACTCGCCAGTCGGCCAGCTGGCCTACAACGAGCTGTTCGAGAACTTCGGCAACGGCACCAGCCTGGTGTCCCCCGAGCAGGTGCTCACCCAGGTCTCGCTCTACTGGCTGACCAACACCTCGTCCGGCGCGGTCCGCTACCACTACGCCGAGCAGCACCCCGCACGGGAGACGGTGGTCAGCGAGGGCCGGATCGGGGTCGCCGTGTTCAAGGACGACTTCCAGAGCATCCGGCCGCTCGCCGAGCGCGACAACCGCAACATCGTGCACTGGACCGAGCACGACCGCGGCGGCCACTTCGCCGCCCTGGAGGTGCCGGAGCTGGTGGCGGAGGACCTGCGGGTGTTCTTCGGGCCGGATGTCTCCTAGAGCACATACGCCGACGCGCGCCGGAGCTCGTCGACCGCAGTCGTGACGATGCGGTCGATGAGCTCCTCGCAGCTCGGCAGGTCGTCGATCACTCCGACGACCTGGCCCGAGGCGAGGATGCCGGCGTCGGTGTCGCCCTCGACCAGCCCGGCCTTGAGGAGCGTCGGGGTGTTGGCGGCCAGGGCCATCTGGGCGAGCGTGCGGCCCTGGGCCCTGCGCATCTCGCGGCCGTCACGGGCGAGCTGGAGCCAGCTCATCCCGCTCTCGCGCTTGAACTGTCTGGTCCGCCGCAGCGTCGGGCCGAGGCGGCGCACCGAGCTCGTCTCCTCGACCTCCTGCACGAACGGCGTACGCAGCATCCGGTGCGGCATGCCGTCGACCTTGGTCGTCACCACGGTGCCGGTGAGGTCGGTGGCGAGGTAGAGCTGCTTGACCGAGTCGGGAACGGCGGAGTCCCGGGTCAGCAGGAATCGGGTGCCCATGCCGATCGCGGCGGCGCCGTACGACAACGCTGCGGCGAGACCGCGGCCGTCGAAGAAGCCGCCGGCCGCGACGACGGGGATGTCCACGGCGTCGAGGACGGTCGGCAGCAGGAGCGTGGTCGGCACCGGTCCGGTGTGGCCGCCGCCCTCGCCGCCCTGGATCATCACGGCGTCCGCGCCCCAGCCGGCCACCTTGACAGCGTGCTTGGCGGCGCCGATGGAGGGCATCACCACGAGGCCGTGGTCCTTCAGCTTCTTGATCTGCTCGGGCTTTGGCGCCAGCGCGAACGACGCCACCTTCACGCCGTGCTTGACGAGCAGGTCGCAGCGCTCGCCGGCGTCACCCGCGTCGGCGCGCAGGTTGACGCCGAACGGCTGGTCGGTGCGGCTCTTCACGTCGAGGATGGCGCGCTCGAGCTCCTCGAAGGTCATCGTGGCGCTGGCCAGGATGCCCAGGCCGCCGGCGTTCGCCGTACCGCTCACCAGCCGCGGTCCCGACACCCAGCCCATGCCGGTCTGCACGACCGGGTGGCGGACGCCGACCAGCTCGGTGAAGGGGGTCTTCAGCACCTGCGGGGTCACGGGACTTCCTTGAACCGCAGTCCCTTGGGGTCGAGCACCTCGTTGATGAGGATCAGCTCCTCGGTCCTCGGGAGCCGCGTCTCGGGGATCGCTCCGTCGGCGTCGACGTGCAGGTCACAGCCGGACGCCTCGCGCACCTCGTCGAGCGTGACGCCCGGGTGCACCGACAGCAGCCGCAACGTGTCGCCGGGTCCGAGCACGTCGAAGACCGCGAGGTTGGAGACGATCCGGTGGATGTCGTTGTAGCGGGCCGCGCCCCGGCCCGCGGCCTTGGCGCGCTGGGGCCCGACGCCCGAGACGACGTCGACCTTCTCGACGAACACGCGGGGGGAGTGCTTGGGCACCCAGTAGGACGTCCGGTTGTTGACCGTGTTGCCAGGAGCCCCGCGGGAGCCGAGGAGCTGCCGCGTGGGCTGGTCGAAGTCACCGATGGCGGAGATGTTCTGGTTGCCGTGCCTGTCGACCTGGGTGGCGCCCATCATCACGTGCCGCTTGCCGTAGGCGACGACGTCGAAGACCTTGCGGAAGGGGATCCAGCCCTCGACCACGTCACGCTCGGTCGAGTGCTGGGCGAACAGGGGCGGCGGACTGGCCAGGAACAGCGACTCGCCGTCGGAGATGACCAGGTCGGGGTTCTGGGTGAGCCGGCAGAGCCGGACGCCGAGCATCGGCAGCAGCCCCATCGGGCTGGCGAAGATCTCGCCGTCGTCGGCGAAGGCGTCGGCGATGGCGGCAGCGCAGACGTCCGCGCGGGTGGCGATCATCTCTGCTCCTCCGTGAACGCGGCGACCGCCGCCTGGTAGGCCGCCTCGTCACCCGACAGGAACCGCTCCTCGAACGCC
The DNA here is from genome assembly GCA_963830145.1 of uncultured Actinomycetota bacterium. Classification (GTDB taxonomy): domain Bacteria; phylum Actinomycetota; class Actinomycetes; order Propionibacteriales; family Nocardioidaceae; genus Nocardioides. The sequence goes on along the minus strand of CAWHLI010000029.1, from coordinate 9,024 downwards.
GACCACTCCTCGTCGCTGCCACCGGCCGCGGCGGCGTAGGCGCGCTGGAACCTCTCGTCGCGCTCGTAGTCGGGGGTGCACGTGGTGAAGTGCGCGCCGTGCGGCGTCTCGACCACGCCGTCCACCATCATCCGGTGGACCAGCAGCCGCTGGACCGGGGTGTCGACGGTCAGTCCGCCGGTGTCGACGATCTCCTCGCAGGAGACGTAGCTGCGCTCGGCCGCCATGCAGAAGAGGTCGTCGAAGTAGGGGTCCGGCCCCAGGTAGGTCGCGTTGCCGTGCTGGTCGGCGCGGTTCAGGTGGACCAGCGCGACGTCGAGCTCGAGGGCTGGGACCGCCACCAGCTCCTGCCCGTCGGCGTAGGGGCTGGTGACCGTCTTGATCCACGGGTTGTTGACCAGGACGTCGGAGCCGAGCCCGGCCCGCATCGGCAGGAACGGCAACCGCTGGGCCGCCGCGCGGAGCCCGGCCTGGAACATCCCCTCGTCCAGCTCGACGACCTCGGGGATGGTGCCGTCCTGGCGGGCCTTCTGGAAGTTGGGCTCGAGTGGGACCGAGTCGAGCGAGACGAACGCGTAGACGAGCTTCTTCACCTTGCCGGCCCGGACCAGCAGGCCGACGTCGGCGCCGCCCCAGCTGACCAGGGTGAGGTCCTTCAGGTCGGAGCGGAGGATCGCGCGGACCAGTGCCATCGGCTTGCGTCGCGGTCCCCAGCCGCCGATGCCGAGGGTGATGCCGTCCTCGAGCGTGGCCACGACCTCGTCGATGCTCATCCGCTTGTCGCGGGGTCCCTTCGTCACGTGCTCTTCGCCTTCTCCGTGCCGGCGAACCCATCGCGCAGCTCATCGCTGACGCCCATCAGGTTGAGCTCGTAGGTGAACCCCTGCTCGAACCGGTAGCTCTTGTTGACGTCGATCGGGTCGATCCCGTTGAGCGCCTCCTTGGCGGCGCGGATCACCCGGGTGTCCTTGTCGGCGATGTCCGCGGCGAGGCGCAGGGCGGCGTCATCCAGCTCCCCGCGCGGGACCACCTCGAAGACCGAGCCGTGCTGGACGAGCTCGGTGGCCGTGATGGTGCGTGCGGTGAAGTAGAGGGTCCGCATCAGGTGCTGGGGGACCAGCCGGGCCAGGTGGGTGGCGGCGCCGAGCGCGCCCTGCTTGACCTCGGGAACGCCGAAGTAGGCGTCGTCACTGGCCACCACGACGTCGCAGTTGCCGACCAGGCCGACGCCGCCGCCCAGGCAGAACCCGTTGACGGCGGCGATCACCGGCACCGAGCACTCGTAGACGGCCCTGAAGGCGGAGTAGCACCCCTTGTTGGCGCCGAGCAGGGCGTCGAACCCCTCGGTGTGCTGCATCTCCTTGATGTCGACGCCGGCATTGAAGCCCTTGCCCTCGGCCCGGAGGACCACGACCTTCGTGCGCGAGTCGGCGGAGGCCTCGTCGAGCGCGGCCGCGAGGTCGAACCAGCCCTGCACCGTGAGGGCGTTGACCGGGGGAGCGTCCATCGTGACGAGGCGAATGCCGTCGGGACGCAGCTCACTGGTGACGGTCACGGCGCCTCCTGTCGCACAAACCAAGCATTTGCTTGGTAGAGTAGCAGCCATGCCGCTCACGATCGACCTGTCCGACCGGGTCGTGCTGGTCACCGGCGGCACCCGCGGGATCGGGCTCGGCATCACCGAGGCGTTCCGCGCCGCGGGCGCGCGGGTGGTCACCTGCTCCCGCTCCGACGTCGACGTCGCTGACCACTACGTCTGCGACGTCCGGGACGCCGACGCGGTCCGGGTGCTGGTGGCGCGGGTGGTCGCCGACGCCGGGCGCCTCGACGTGCTGGTCAACAACGCAGGCGGGGCGCCGAGTGCCGAGGCGGCCACCGCCTCACCCCGCTTCCACGACAAGGTCGTGGGCCTCAACCTGCTCAGCCCGCTCCTGGTCTCGCAGGCCGCCAACGCGGTGATGCAGCAGCAGGACGGCGGCGGCGCCATCGTCAACATCTCGTCGGTCGCGGCCGGCCGGCCCGCGCCCACGGTCGCGGCGTACGCCGCGGCGAAGGCCGGGCTCGACTCGCTGACGATGTCGCTGGCCATGGAGTGGGGCCCGAAGGTGCGCGTCAACGCGATCGACGTCGGCCTCTGCCGGACCGAGCAGACCGACGACCACTACGGCGACGACGAGCGCGTGGCCGCGATCGAGGGCACCATCCCGCTCGGCCGGATGGCCCGACCGGAGGAGGTCGGCCACGTGGCCGTCTTCCTCGCCAGCGACCTCGCGTCCTACGTCTCAGGGGCGCGGGTCGCCTGTCACGGCGGCGGCGAGCCCCCGGCCTTCTTGACCGTCTGAGCCTGCACATCGACTGAGGAGCAGCATGTCTGGACTGTTGGAGGGCCGCATCGCGATCGTCACCGGCGCGGGCCGCGGCATCGGCCGGGCGCACGCGCTCGAGCTCGCGGCGCACGGTGCGGCGGTCGTGGTCAACGACTACGGCGTGTCCCTGTCCGGCGAGGGCACCGGTGAGTCACCGGCCGACGAGGTGGTCGCCGCGATCGAGGCGGCGGGCGGGCGCGCGGTGGCCAACGGGGCCGACGTGGCGGACTTCGAGCAGGCGGCCGCGATGGTGCAGCAGGCGATCGACGCGTTCGGCGGCCTCGACATCCTGGTCAACAACGCCGGGTTCGTCCGCGACCGGATGCTGGTCAACACCTCCGAGGAGGAGTGGGACGCGGTGATCCGGGTGCACCTCAAGGGCCACTTCGCCCCGCTGCGCCATGCCGGCTCCTACTGGCGCGCCGAGGCCAAGGAGGGCCGTCAGCGCGCCGCCCGCGTCATCAACACCTCGTCCGGGGCCGGGCTGCAGGGCTCGGTCGGCCAGGCGACGTACTCCGCCGCGAAGGCCGGCATCGCCGGGCTCACGCTGGTCGCGGCCCAGGAGCTGGGCCGCTACGGAGTCACGGTCAACGCGATCGCGCCCGTGGCCAGGACCCGCATGACCGAGGGGGCCTTCGACACCTCGCAGATGGCGCTGCCCGAGGACAACTCACCGATCGTCGCGTGGCTGGCCTCCGAGGGGGCGGGCGACGTGACAGGCCGGGTGATCGAGATCGACGGCAGCACCATCACCGTCGAGACCGGCTGGGCGCACGGCCCGGCCCGCAACGCCGGACACCGTTGGTCGGCCACCGAGGTCGGCCCCGCGCTGCGAGAGCTGCTGGCCGACGCGCCGGCACCCGAACCGGTCTACGGCGCCTGACCTACGGCGCCTGTCCTACGACGTCAGGGCGGCGTTGCAACGGGGTGGCGTGGGCCATGCAGCTCCACTCAGCTAGACCCGCTCGAGGACGGTGCCGGTGGCCATCGCGCCCCCGGCGCACATGGAGACGAGCGCGGTGGACTGGTCGCGGCGCTCGAGCTCGTGGAGAGCGGTGGTGATGAGGCGGGTGCCGGTCGAGCCGACGGGGTGGCCGAGCGCGATCGCGCCGCCGTTGACGTTGACCCTGTCGATGTCGACACGGTGCTCGCCGGCCCAGGAGAGGACGACCGAGGCGAACGCCTCGTTGACCTCGAACAGGTCGAAGTCGGAGATCGCCATGCCGGTGCGGTCGAGCAGCTTCTGGGTGGCCTCGATCGGGCCGTCGAGGTGGTAGTAGGGGTCCGAGCCCACCAGGCAGTGGGACCGGATCCGGGCCCTCGGGGTGAGGCCGAGGGCGCGGGCGCGGTCCTCGTCCATGATCAGCACGGCCGAGGCGCCGTCGGAGATCTGGGACGACGTGCCGGCGGTGTGCAGGCCCTCGGGCAGGACCGGGTTGAGCCCCTGCAGCCCCTCGAGGGTGGTGTCGCGCAGCCCCTGGTCGGTGTCGACGACGGCGTCGGCCGTGGTGTACGGCGCGATCTCGCGCTTGAACCGGCCCTCGTCGACGGCGACACGGGCCTTCTGCTGGGAGGCCAGGCCGAACGCGTCGAGGTCCGCGCGGGTCAGCCCGCGGCGGCCGGCGATCCGGTCGGCGGCCTCGAACTGGTTGGGCATGTCGATCGCCCAGTCGTCGGGGCGCGGGTCTCCGGTGCCGGCCGGGACGTTGGCGCCGAGCGGGATGCGGGACATCGACTCCACCCCGCAGGCGATGCCCACGTCGATGGTGCCGGCAGCCACCATGTCGTGCACCAGGTGCGCGGACTGCTGTCCCGAGCCGCACTGGGCGTCGACGGCGGTGGCTCCGGTGCGCTGGGGGAGCCCGGCATAGAGCCAGGCCCGGCGGACCATGTCGTTGGACTGCTCACCGGCCTGGGTGACGCACCCGCCGACCACCTGGTCGACGAGCTCCGGGTCGACGCCGGCGCGGCGCAGCACCTCGGCCTGCGCGAAGCCCAGCAGGGCCGCCGGGTGGACGCCCGCGAGCCAGCCGTTCCGCTTGCCGAGCGGCGTGCGCACGGCGTCGATGATCACGGGGTTGCCCATGACAAGAAAGTAGAACACGTTCTTGTTTTGGGCAAGGAAGACCTTCCTTTACCTACCGAGAGTATGTAGCGTGGACCACTAGAACACGTTCCAGAATGGTGAGGGGCTCGACCTGTGACATCGGCACCAGACGTCTCGCTGGACTTCGACCCCACGGACCCCGACGTGATGCAGCAGGCGCTGCCGCACGACGAGCTGCTCAGGATGCGACGGACCGCGCCGGTCTCCTTCGTCAAGCAGTCCGAGACCGCCCTCGCCGGGTTCCCCGAGCACCGCGGCTACTGGGCGGTGAGCAAGCACGCCGAGGTGGCGGCGATCTCGAAGGACCAGGCCAACTTCTCGACCTACCTCGACGGAGTGATCATCCGTTTCGGCCCGGAGATGGACCGTTCCGGTGTCGAGCAGACCCGCTTCCTGCTGATCAACCACGACGCGCCCGACCACACCAAGCTCCGCCAGATCATCTCGCGTGCGTTCACGCCCCGGGCCATCTCGGCGCTGCACGAGGACCTCCAGCGCCGCTCCCGCGAGATCGTGGCGGCGGCGGTCGCCAAGGGCGAGGGCAACTTCGTGGAGGACGTCGCGGCCGAGCTGCCGCTGCAGGCGATCGCCAACCTCCTCGGCGTGCCGCAGGAGGACCGCGGCAAGCTCTTCGACTGGTCCAACCAGATGATGTCCTACGACGACCCGGACGTGGAGGGCGACGAGGCCGTCGCGTTCATGGAGATCCTGGGCTACTCGATGGCGCTGGCCGACGAGCGGCGCAAGAACCCGCAGGACGACATCATCACCAAGCTGGTCTCCGCCGAGCTCGACGCCAGCGGTGAGCAGAGCAGGGGGCTCACCGACGACGAGTTCGGCTTCTTCATGGTGCTGCTCGCGGTCGCCGGCAACGAGACGACCCGCAACGCCATCTCGCACGGGATGCACGCCTTCTTCGAGAACCCCGACCAGTGGGAGCTCTACAAGAGGTCGAGGCCGGCCACGGCGGGCGACGAGATCATCCGGTGGGCCACGCCGGTCACCGTCTTCCAGCGCACCGCGATCAACGACGTCGTGGTCGGCGGCCAGCCGATCGCAGCCGGCGAGCGGGTCGGGATGCTCTACGCGAGCGCCAACTACGACGAGGACGTCTTCACCGACCCGTTCCGGTTCGACATCACTCGCGACCCGAACCCCCACCAGGCGTTCGGTGGCCACGGGGCGCACTACTGCATCGGCGCCAACCTGGCCCGGCTCGAGGTCAACCTGATCTTCGACGCCCTGGCCGAGCAGGCCCCCGACATCCGCCAGCTCGGGGAGCCGCGGCGGCTGCGTCACGGCTGGATCAACGGGGTCAAGGAGCTGCAGGTCGCCTACCGGTGACCTGCGACCGGCATCTGTTTTCGAGAGGGAGCACCACGTGACGAGCACCGTCCTGCCCGAGGGCTACGACCCGACCGACCCCGACGTCCTGTGGGCGTCGGTGCCCCACGAGGAGTTCCAGGCGCTGCGCCTGAACGCCCCGGTGCACTGGATCGAGCAGCCCCAGTCCTCGCGCGACGGGATGCTCGGTGGCACGGGCTACTGGGCCGTCTCCAAGCACGCCGACGTCTCGGCGGTCTCGAAGGACTCCAAGAACTTCTCCTCGGCCGAGAACGGCGCGATCATCCGCTTCCGGGAAGGGATGCTGCGGGAGATGGTCGAGATGCAGCGGGTGATGCTGCTGAACCAGGACCCGCCCGAGCACACCTCCACGCGGCAGATCATCAGCCGGGGCTTCACGCCGCGGTCGATCGGTGCGCTCGAGGAGATCATGACCGAGCGGGCGGCCCGGATCGTCACCGATGCCGTGGAGCGAGGAGCTGGTGACTTCGTGACCGAGGTGGCCGCCGAGCTGCCTCTCCAGGCGATCGCCGACCTCCTGGGAGTGCCCCAGGAAGACCGCGCCAAGCTGTTCAGCTGGTCCAACCAGATGCTGGCCAACGAGGACCCCGACTACCAGGACGGTGAGCCGGACCTGGCCGCGGCCGAGGTGCTCGGCTACGCGATGGCCATGGCGGCCGCGCGCCGCGAGGACCCCCAGGACGACATCATCACCAAGCTGATCAACGCCGACAAGGACGGTCGCGGCCTCACCGACGACGAGTTCGGCTACTTCTTCATCATCCTGACCGTCGCCGGCAACGAGACGACGCGCAACGCGATCACCCACGGCATGAACGCCTTCCTCGACAACCCCGACCAGTGGCGGCTCTGGGTCGACGAGCGTCCCGAGACGATGATCGACGAGGTGATCCGGTGGGCGACGCCGGTCAACGTCTTCCAGCGGACCGCGCTCAACGACGTGATGGTCGGTGACGTCGAGGTCAAGAAGGGTCAGCGGGTCGGCCTCTTCTACGGCAGCGCCAACTACGACGAGGACGTCTTCACCGACCCCCACACCTTCGACATCACCCGCGCGCCGAACCCCCACGTGGCCTTCGGCGGCCACGGTGCGCACTACTGCATCGGCGCCAACCTGGCGCGCCAGGAGGTCCGGCTGATCTTCAGCGCCCTGGCCGACCACGCGCCCGGCATCAGCCGCCTCGGCGAGGCCCGCCGGCTCCGGCACGGGTGGATCAACGGCATCAAGGAGCTGCAGGTCAGCTATTCATAACCCCCGCGAGCTTCGGCCCCCAGTCCGTGGCGACGCTCGCTGGCGCTCGCTGGCGCGTTCGCTCGCTGGCGCTCGCTCGGCGCAGTCGCCACGGCCCGGAGGCCGATCGCGGGGCGCGCGGGCTTCGTGCGGGCCTGAATACCCCCGCGAGCTTCGGCCCGGCTTCGCCCGCAAAGACCGGGTCGCTGCGCTCCCACCGCTCCGATTGCGTCTGCGGGTCAGGCCTCGAGGCCGGTCCGGTCGGTCAGGACGAGGGGACCGTCGTCGGTGATGGCGATGGTGTGCTCCATGTGCGCGCCGCGCGAGCCGTCGGCGCTGCGCAGCGTCCAGCCGTCCGCGTCGGTGAAGATCTGGTCGGTGGTCTGGAGGAACCACGGCTCGATCGCGATCACCAGGCCGGCCTTGAGCTTGAGGCCGCGGCCGGGGCGGCCGTCGTTCGGCACGTGCGGGTCGCCGTGCATGGTCCGACCGACGCCGTGGCCTCCGAACTGCAGGTTGACGCTCAGCCCGGCGGCCCGTGCGACGTCGCCGATCGCGGCGGAGATGTCGAAGAGCCGGTTGCCGACCCGCGCCTGGGTGATCCCGGCCTCGAGCGCGCGGGTCGCGACGTCGATGAGGGCGAGGTCCTGCTCACTCGGCGTGCCGACGACCATGCTGAGCGCGGAGTCCGACACCCAGCCGTCGACGCTGCAGGCGAAGTCGACCGAGAGCAGGTCACCGTCGCGGAGCGCGTAGTCGTGGGGGAGGCCGTGCAGCACGGCGTCGTTGACGCTGGTGCACAGCACCTTCCCGAACGGCGAGGCGCCGAACGACGGGTGGTAGTCGATGTAGCAGGACTCCGCGCCGCGCTCCTTGATCATCTCGTGCGCGAGGCGGTCGAGGTCGAGCAGGTTGACGCCCACGTCGGCGGCGTCGCGGAGGGCGACGAGGACCTCGGCGACGAACCGGCCGGCCGGCTTCATCGCCTCGATCTGCGCGGGGGTGCGGAGCTCGATCATGTCGGCGAGCCTATCGACGGGACCTAGGCTCGGGTGCATGGACCTCGTGCTCGGAACGATGTACTTCGGCACCCGGACCGACGAGGCGACGGCGTTCGCGATGCTGGACCGGTACGTCGCTGCGGGTGGTCGGGTGCTGGACACGGCGAACTGCTACTCGTTCTGGACCTCGCCGACGGGCCACGGCGGCCAGAGCGAGGCGGTGATCGGCCGGTGGCTGGCCGCGAACCCCGGACTCCGCGGCGAGCTGGTGCTCGCCACCAAGGTGGGCCAGGAGCCGGTCGACGCGGGGGGTGTCGAGGGGCTGTCCGAGGCGGTGGTGGAGCGCGAGTGCGCCTCCTCGAGGCAGCGGCTGGGGGTCGAGCTGATCGACCTCTACTGGGCGCACGGCGAGGACCGCTCCGTCCCGCTGGATGAGACCGTGGCCGCGTTCGGCGCCCTGGTCGCCTCGGGCGCCGTGGGCCGGCTCGGCGTCTCCAACCACCCGGTCTGGCGGGTCGAGCAGGCGCGGCTGCTGGCCGAGGCCCAGGGCGTCGAGCCCTACTCCGCCCTCCAGCTGACGACGTCGTACGTCGAGCCGCGGCCCGGGGCGCCCGTCGAGGGCAAGGACCACCGGTTCGGCTTCGTGAGCGACGAGACGGTGGACTACCTCGCCGAGCACCGGGACCTCGAGCTGTGGGTCTACAGCCCGCTGGTGCAGGGCAGCTACGACCGCGCGGACCGGCCCTTCCCCGCGGCGTACGACCACCCGGGCACGACGGAGCGGCTCGCCGCCCTGGCCTCGGTCGCGTCCTCGCGCGGCGTAGCGCGGTCGCAGGTGGTGCTGGCGTGGCTCCTCGCGCGCGGCTGGAAGCCGATCATCGGGGTCAGCACCCTCGAGCAGCTCGACTCGGCCCTCGCCGCAGCCGGCCTCGAGCTGTCTCCCGAAGAGCTCGC
>CAWHLI010000028.1:0-137381 GCA_963830145.1 uncultured Actinomycetota bacterium | reverse complement strand
CGCTTGGTGGCGATGATGGTGGAGGCGTCGGGGGCGACCATGACTTCGACGGCGGTGAAGCGGTCGTCGGTGAGCCAGTGCTCGCGGAGGGTGTCGACGCGGCCGTGGGTGATCGGGGGCCAGAGCTCGCACGGGGTGAAGTCGTCGAGCACGACGATGCCGCCGTCCTCGACCAGGTCCGCGATGGCGTCGACGGAGACCTGGGTCGGCTCCTCGGAGTCGAGGAACAGCAGCGAGTAGGGGCCGCGGTCGAGCAGGGTCGACCAGTCAGCCGCGAGCACCTCGACCTGGTCGTCGTCGCGGAAGATCTCGGCGGCCGCCTCGGCGAGCTTGGCGTCGAGCTCGGCGGTGACGATGCGCGCCTTCTCACCGCGTACGCCGGACCGCAGCCACGCCGTACCGACGCCGCAGCCGGTGCCGAACTCGGCCATGGTCCCGTCGCGGGTCGCGGCCAGCATGGCCAGCAGCCGGCCGGTCTCGTTGCGGCAGAAGGAGACGTAGCCGGCCCGGCGGGACACGTCGAACGCACGGTTGACGATGTCGGGTAGCGAAGGCGGGTGGCTCACGCGTGGAGTCTTTCATCTCGGAACAGCTGTCTCGCATTGCGAACAGCCTGCGATATCCGGTGTCGCGCGATGCGGGGACGTCCTACCATCGACTCACCATGCGGAGCGTGTTCGTACTTATCGAGCGCCGCGGCGAGGCCTGACGAGAGGCCACCTCGCCGCGGAGTTCGGCGTTGCGCGGCCTCTCACCCAGCTGAATCCAGCAACAGGTCGAGACGCCCCCGCGACGCGGACCCCCTCGCTTCACCAAGCGTGATCCGCCCGCAGCAAGGTCCATCCTCGTGCGATCCACGAGTCGGAACGTCCCCGTCGCGGGGCGTCCTTGGCCACCAACCGACTCAATGCAGCACGACATCCCGAGGAGAAGGACCGATGTACGACATGTATCCCGACTGGGGCCCGGCCAGCCACAACCCCGAGAACCCCCGCAGTGCCGAGAACACCAACGCGGCCGTCCAGGCCTCGCTCGACCTGCGGGACAACGGCGGCCAGCGCCCGGACGACAACTAGCCTCTGCGCGTGACACAGACTGTCGAGCCCGAGACGGATCCCGAGACGGGTTCCGTGAAACTCGCCGTCATCGGCGGTGACGGCATCGGACCCGAGGTGACCGCCGAGGCCCTCAAGGTCCTCGAGGCGGCCGCACCCGCCGGCGTGCGGTTCGAGCAGACCTCCTACGACCTCGGCGCGGAGCGCTACCTCGCCACGGGCGAGGTGCTGCCCGACTCCGTGCTCGCCGAGATCCGGGAGCACGACGCCATCCTGCTCGGCGCAGTCGGCGGCAGGCCGAACGACCCGAACCTGCCGCCCGGACTCCTCGAGCGAGGGCTCCTGCTGCGGCTCCGCTTCGAGCTCGACCACTACGTGAACCTCCGCCCGTCGAAGATCTACCCGGGGGCCGCCTCACCGCTGGCCAGCCCCGGAGACGTCGACTTCGTCGTCGTCCGCGAGGGCACCGAGGGGCCCTACACGGGCAACGGCGGTGCGCTCCGGGTCGGCACCCCGCACGAGATCGCCACCGAGGTCTCGGTCAACACGGCGTACGGCGTGGAGCGGGTCGTGCGCGACGCCTTCGCCCGCGCGCGGCGCCGGCCCCGCAAGCAGCTCACCCTGGTCCACAAGACCAACGTGCTGGTCAACGCCGGTTCGCTCTGGTGGCGGCTCGTCCAGGCCGTCGCGCCGGAGTTCCCCGACGTCACCGTCGACTACATCCATGTCGACGCGGCGATGATCTTCCTCACCACGGACCCGTCGCGGTTCGACGTGATCGTCACCGACAACCTCTTCGGCGACATCATCACCGACCTCGCCGCCGCCATCACCGGTGGCATCGGGCTCGCCGCCTCCGGCAACGTGAACCCCGACCGCACCGCCCCGAGCATGTTCGAGCCCGTGCACGGCTCGGCCCCCGACATCGCCGGCCAGCAGAAGGCCGACCCGACCGCCGCGATCCTGTCGACGTCGCTGCTGCTCGACCACCTCGGGTACGCCGACGCGGCGGCCGCCGTGGAGCGCGCGGCCGTCGCCGACCTGGCCGAGCGAGTAGCCGGGGCGGTGCGCCGTACCGCCGAGGTCGGAGACTCGATCGCCTCACGCGTCGCCTCATGACGACCTCGTAGCGATCGCGTAGCCACCGGGCGGCGGGTCAGCGGGCCGCCAGGGCCTCGATCCCGTCGAGCACGATCGCCAGGCCGAACTCGAGCTCCGATCCCAGGAGCTCGCCGGGTCCTCGTCGGCCCGTGCACGGCCTGCACGTCGCTGTCCTGGCCGGCGCCGCCGTCCTGCTGGCGGCCGCCGTCGCGGTCGTGGCCAGCGATCGAACCACTGTCCGACCCGGCGCTACTGAACCCCGAGGAAAGCGACTACTTTGATGTCCATGGAGATCAGCACCACCCGCACGGACCACCCGGTCGACGACGTCCGCCTGGCCGAGATCCTGGCCAACCCCGGGTTCGGCACGCACTTCACCGACCACATGTTCACGGTCGAGTGGACTCCGGCCGAGGGTTGGCACGCGGCCCGCGTCACGCCGTACGGCCCCCTCACGCTCGACCCGGCCACTGCGGTCCTGCACTACGCGCAGGAGATCTTCGAGGGCATGAAGGCCTACCGCCACGACGACGGCTCGATCTGGGGGTTCCGCCCGGAGGAGAACGCCGCCCGGATGCTGCGTTCGAGCCACCGGCTCGCGCTGCCCGAGCTGCCCGTCGAGGACTTCCTCCAGGGCGTCGAGGCTCTGGTCGTGGCCGACCAGCGCTGGGTCCCCGACCCCGAGGGGGAGAAGAGCCTCTACGTCCGGCCCTTCATGTTCGCCTCCGAGTCGTTCCTCGGGGTCCGGCCGGCGCAGCACGTGACGTTCATGGTGATCGCCAGCCCGGCGGGGTCCTACTTCAAGGGCGGCATCAAGCCGATCAGCCTGTGGCTGTCGGAGGACTACACGCGGGCCGGCCGCGGCGGCATGGGCGCCGCCAAGACCGGCGGCAACTACGCCAGCTCACTGCTGCCCCAGCAGGAGGCGATCCAGCAGGGCTGCGACCAGGTGGTCTTCCTCGACGGCGAGGAGGGGCAGTACGTCGAGGAGCTCGGCGGCATGAACATGTACTTCGTCTTCGACGACGGCCGGATCGTCACCCCCGCGCTCGGCACCATCCTCGAGGGCATCACCCGCGGCTCGATCATCGAGCTGGCCGGGAAGATGGGCCACCAGGTCGAGGAGCGGCGGATCTCGATCGACGAGTGGCGAGAGGGCGTGACCAGCGGCGCGATCACCGAGATCTTCGCGTGCGGCACCGCGGCCGTCGTGACGCCGGTGGGCGAGCTCAAGTGGGAGGGCGGCTCCGCTCCCGCGCCGGCATCGACCGACCTCACCTTCCGGATCCGCCAGGCGCTGGTCGACGTGCAGTTCGGACGGGCCGAGGACACCTTCGGCTGGATGCGCAAGTTCGCCTGAGGTCGACGGACCCAGGCTCAGCGCACGGACTGGCTCACGGGGCACTCAGGACTGGGAGCGCTCCTCGAACAGCGTGATCTGGAGCGCCGGCGCCTCGAGGCGGCTGTTGAGGGAGTCCCACGGCGTTCGGGTCGGCGGCGCCACCACCTCGGCGCCGGCCCGCTCCAGCGCGTCGGTGGCCGAGGCGGCGTCGTCCACCTCGAAGGCCACCCGGAGCGGGGGCGCCACCCGGCGGCCGACCTCGACCTCGTCGATCATCGCGACCTGGGCCGGGTTGGAGAGCTCGAGGGTGGCCCGGCCCGCGTCGAGGATCATCACGTGCTCGCCACCCTGGCCCTCCATGTCGAGCTCGACCGGCAGGCCGAGGGCGTCGCGGTAGAACGCCACCGCGGAGTCGAAGTCGGAGGCCTCGACGACGAGGCGGAGCTGGCTGACCCGGGGGAGGCCGACGCCCTCCTCCCCGAGCGAGGTGCCGGGTGCGAGCCAGCGGTAGTCGGTGCCGCCCTCGGTCGCCAGCCAGTGGTTGAGGCTGGCGCGCGCCCGGTCGTTGACCTGCCCGTCGTGGATCCCGACGGCCCGGTCGGGCTGGACCGCACGCAGGAAGCCGATCGCCTCCTCGGTCTTCAACCACGAGGCCTGCATGGGGACCAGCAGCGTCGTCACGGCTGCGTCGGGGACGGCCAGCGCGTCACCCGGGTGGTAGACGGACTCGTCGCCTGACGCGACGACGTAGCCGAGGTTGGCGCAGACGTCCTGGCCCGCGACCACGGCCGCGTGGCGCTCGCCGGTGGCGAGTACGTCGAACCCCGCGACGGTCAGTGACTGGCCGGTGTCGACCGGGGTGAACGGCAGGTCGCCGAGGTCGGCTCCACGAGGCGCCCACACCGGGAGATCTGCGGCCCGGAGGCGGTCGACCGCGACGTGGTCGCCGTGCTCGTGGGTGACCAGGACGGCGTCAGCTCCGTCGAGCGCGCGCGGCTCGCTCCAGCCTCCGGGATCGATGACGAGAGTCCGGCCGTCCGCCTGGAGGGCGACGCAGGAGTGGCTCCATCGGGTCAGGCGCATGACCCGAAATCTACCGACGACCGCGCCGCAGCTCCGTGCCCAGCGCGTCGAGTCGCTGCTCCCAGAACCGGCGGAACGGCGAGAGCCAGGCGTCCACCTGGGCCAGGGGAGCGGAGTCGATGGCGTAGAGGCGGCGGCGGCCCTCGGCCCGCACCGTGGCGAAGCCGCTCTCCCGCAGCACCTTGAGCTGCATGGACACCGCCGGCTGCCCGATCCCGAACTCCTGCGAGATCACCTCGACGACGTTGCCCGACGACTGCTCGCCGTCGGCCAGCAGCTCGAGGATCCGGCGCCGGACCGGGTCACCGAGCACGTCGAAGGCATGCATCAGCCGTCGCCCTCGGCCGGGGGCAGGGCGGTGTAGGCCGCGATGCAGCGCTCCGCGGCGGAGTTCGCCTCGTCCGCGTCGGTGCCCGCGGCGGCGTCGGCCGCCGCCCAGGCGGTGCCGGTCGCACGCACGTAGGCGGCGTAGCCAGGGTCTGTGTAGTCGGGGTCCGGGCGGGGTGCCTCCGGGTCGGCGAGATGCAGCCGGAGCCCCCCGAGTCCCATCTCCCAGCCGATGCCGACGGCGCCCGGACCGAACTCGTGCGCGACCTCCTGGTCGACGGGCGCCGCGTGCTCGAGCCGCAGCCGGGTGCCGGCGCCGTCCTCGACGAGCGTGACCACGACCCAGGTGACGCCACCGCCGAACTCCCACGTGACCTCGAGCAGCCCCGGCTCCTCACAGCGCTGCACCGTGCCGCCGGCGTTGCCCTCGAGCTGGTAGCGGCCACCGAGGACGAGGTCGCCCGACACCGGTGTCAGCCAGCGCGCGATCCGCTCGGCCGTGGTCACGGCGTGCCAGACCTCGGGCCGCGCGGCGTCGTACCTCTTCTCGACGACCAGCACCCGCACCTCCTGACCGTCACGGGTGTCGGTGTAGAGGCTGCGGTCGGCGTCGCCGAGACTGGTCCACATATCAGCGTTCATTGATATAACGATGCCCTACCCCCGCTCACGGGTCAAGGGCCCGGCCCCGTCGCCCGGGAACCCGGGGTGTCGCCAATTAGTCTGATCTGCGTGACCAGCACGCCGAGGACGCCGGCGCGAGGCATGCCCACCGTCCCGGCCCTCGCGCCGCCGCCCTCCCGAGGGACCGTGGGCGGCTACACGCTGCTCACCAAGATCGGCGAGGGCGGGATGGGTGTGGTGCACCTGGCGCGCAGGGGTGAGGGCGCCCGAGTGGCGCTCAAGGTGCTCCGCCCCCACATCGTCGGCGACGACGAGGCGAGGCGTCGGCTGGAACGTGAGGTCGGGTCGCTGAGCCGGATCAGGAGCAAGTGGGTCGCCGAGATCGTCGACGCCGACCCCTGGGCGCCCGTGCCGTACGTCGCGACCCGCTACGTGCCCGGCCTCTCGCTGCACGACTACGTGCACGAGGAGGGGCCGATCGAGGGCAAGGACCTGACCTGGTTCGCCGCGTGCCTCGCGGAGGGAGTCGCCTCGGTCCATGCGGTCGGCGTGCTGCACCGCGACGTGAAGCCGTCGAACGTGCTGATGGAGGGGCGGACGCCGATCCTCATCGACTTCGGCCTCGCCCGGGTCGCCGACGACCCCAAGCTGACCCACACCGGCTGGCTGCTCGGTACGCCGGGCTACCTCGCGCCCGAGATCCTCTACGGCGACGACGCCACGCCCGCCTCCGACGTGCACTCGTGGGCCGCGACGGTCGCCTTCGCCGCGACCGGTCGCCCGCCCTTCGGCCGCGGGCCGTCGATGGCGATCATGGACAGGGTCCGCCGCGGCGAGCACCAGCTCTCCGGCATCCCCGAACCCCTCCGCCAGCTCCTCGCCGACTGCCTCGAGCCCGACGCCGCGCGCCGGCCCGGGCTCGACGCCATCCTCGGCTGGCTGCGGCCGCAGGTCGCCCCGGTCCCGCGCCGGGCCGCGGCCCCGCGTGAGCCGGAGAGGCTGACGATGCCGTACGCCGCCGCGCTCGCCCCGCCGCAGGAGCGGCCGACCGACGTGCTCCCCGGCGGCCCGTCGGCCGGCGCCGACGGCACCCGGATGTTCACCGAGCACCAGACCGTCCTCGAGCGCGACCCGCGGGCGGCGCCGACACCTCCGGCTCCCGGCGCGCCGCTGCGCCCGCCGTTCGCCGAGCGCGCCCGTCGCGCGAGCCTCCTCGGGGTCGGCGCGCTGCTGTGCGGCGGGATCGTCGCGGCCTACGCGTGGTACGGCTCGGCCGCCCTCCTGCTGGTCGTGTGGCTGCTCCGCAGTGGCTCCCTGGCCGCGAGCGCGGCCGGCGCCCGGCGTCGGCAGCGCGGAGCGAAGTGGTACGACGGCGCGCAGCTGCTGATCCGCGCGCCGTGGGAGCTGCTCCGCACCCTGGCCGGCACCGTGATGCTCCAGCTCTGGAGCGCCGGGCTGGCGGTCGCCGGGGCGCTGCTGTGCTACGCGTTCGTCGCCGGCGAGACGATCACCCTCTTCGTCTGCGGCACCATCTTCGCGGCGGCGGTGTGGACCGGCCCAGGTGGCTCGCGCGTGCGGTCACCGCTGTCGCGCGTGGTGAACCCCGCCGCGCACCGCTGGAAGCCGTGGCTGGCCGTCACCTTCGTCCTCCTCGTGCTCGCGACCGGCCTCGGAGGGCTCGCCGAGTCGCGCGGCACCTCGTGGTCGCCCGGCAGCGACCGTCCGCTCAGCGGACCGATCCTCGGACTCTGACGGCCGGGCGTGTCAGGATGGTCGCAATGAACGCTTGCGTGATCATCATTTCTTAGCGCGCCGACCACCGTCGACGCGCCCACCTCTCGTACTCCGAGAGGTTTTTTAATGCCCTGAAGCTGACCGACCCGAGAGAGACCTCGATGGACCTGCACGGCGCCTTCCACGTCTACGACACCACCCTGCGCGACGGCGCGCAGCAGGAGGGGCTCAACCTCTCCGTCGCCGACAAGCTGACGATCGCCCGGCAGCTGGACGGGCTCGGGGTCGGCTACATCGAGGGCGGCTGGCCCGGCGCCAACCCCAAGGACACGGAGTTCTTCCGCCGCGCGGCTGTCGAGCTCGACCTCGAGCACGCCAAGCTCACGGCGTTCGGCTCGACGCGCAAGGCGGGGGTCGCCGCCGCCGACGACCCGCAGGTCGCCGCGCTCCGTGACAGTGGCGCGTCGGTGGTCACACTGGTCGCCAAGTCGCACGACCGGCACGTCGACCTCGCCCTGCGGACCACCCTCGAGGAGAACCTCGCCATGGTCCGCGACACCGTCACGCACCTGCGCGCCGAGGGCCAGCAGGTCTTCCTGGACGCCGAGCACTTCTTCGACGGCTACCGCGCCAACCGCGACTATGCGCTCGAGGTGCTCCGGACGGCGTACGACGCGGGCGCCGACGTGGTCGCGCTCTGCGACACCAACGGCGGCATGCTGCCCGACTGGGTCTCCGACGTGGTCCACGACGTCATCGACACGACGGGTGTCCGGGTCGGCATCCATGCGCACAACGACAGCGGCTGCGCGGTGGCCAACTCTCTCGCGGCGATCGAGGCGGGGGCCAGCCACGTCCAGGGCTGCATCAACGGGTACGGCGAGCGCACCGGCAACGCCGACCTGGTCACGGTCGTGGCGAACCTCGAGCTCAAGCTGGACCGCGCGGTGCTGCCGCCCGGACTGCTGGGGGAGGCGACCCGGATCGCGCACGCGGTCGCGGACGTGACGAACTTCCCGCCCGCGTCGCGGCAGCCCTACGTCGGCGGGTCGGCGTTCGCTCACAAGGCCGGCCTGCACGCCAGCGCGATCAAGGTCGATCCCGACCTCTACCAGCACACCCAGCCCGAGCGGGTCGGCAACGACATGCGGCTGCTGGTCTCCGACATGGCCGGCCGCGCGTCGATCGAGCTCAAGGGCCGCGAGCTCGGGTTCGACCTCGGCGCCGACAAGGAGCTGGTGAGCCGCGTGACCGCACGGGTCAAGGAGCTCGAGGCGACCGGCTACACCTTCGAGGCGGCGGACGCCTCCTTCGAGCTGCTGCTGGAGGAGATGGTCTCCGGCTACCGGCCGTCGTACTTCGACGTCGAGTCGTGGCGGGTGATCACCGAGACCCTCGACCACCGCGAGGTCGGCGAGGAGGCGGTCTCCGAGGCCACGGTCAAGCTCAGGGCGCAGGGCGAGCGGCACGTCGTCACCGGCGAGGGCAACGGCCCCGTCAACGCCCTCGACCAGGCGCTGCGCAAGGCGATCGGCCAGGCGTTCCCCGAGGTGGTGAAGTTCGAGCTGATCGACTACAAGGTGCGCATCCTCGACCAGGGCCACGGCACCGACGCGATCACGCGCGTCCTGATCGAGACCTCCGACGGCCAGGCGTCGTGGGTCACGGTGGGGGTCGGCCACAACGTCATCGAGGCGTCGTGGGGCGCGCTCGTGGACGGGCTCACGTTCGGACTGCGCAGGCAGGGCGTCTGACCGGACGCCGGCCGTGGCTCAGCGCTGGGTGATGCGGTGGACGAGGTCTTCCCAGCCCCGGTGCACCCGCTCGAGGTCGATCCCCTCGATCCGGACCTGTTGCTCGAGGATGGGGACCTCCAGCGGCGCCATCAGGGCCGTGGCGAGCAGCGTGAGGTCGCCGGTCACCCCCAGCTCGCCCAGCAGGTGTCGCACGTGCATGGCCACGAACGAGTACGCCGCATAGGACCGTGTCCCGGCCCGGCCGGCCGCCCGGATGAGGTCGGCCGATCGCAGCGTCGTCTCGAGGCGGGAGCGCCCGAAGGCCAACAGCCGGTCCATGGGCGGCGCCCCCGGGCCGAGTGGGGGAGGCCCGGAGATGACCGATGCCTGCCACTCGGTCTCGGAGAAGTCGAGCAGTGCGGCCATCAGCCCCTCCCGGGAGCCGAACCGGCGGAACACCGTCCCCTTGCCGACCCCCGCCCGAGCCGCGAGGGCGTCCATGGTCACGCCCTCGATGCCGCAGTGCTCGATGAGGGCCTCGGCAGCGACGAGCAGCGCCTTCCGGTTGCGGGCAGCGTCGCTCCGCTCGGGGGTGGGCTCCCCGAGCAGCGGCAGCAGGGGGCGCTCGCTCATCGAGGGCAACTGTAGGAGCGCCGACGCTGTGGTCCAGACCACCAGCGGTCGGACACGGGCCGGAATAGAAACGGACTATAGTCCGTTTTGTCCTTCGACCGAGCCAGCCCCGACTCCACAGGAGTACCCATGTCCCACATCCGCATCGCCGTCCTCGTCGGAAGCCTCCGTGCCGACTCCGTGAACCAGAAGCTGGCCGAGCTGCTGCGCGACCAGGCGACCGACGGCGTGACCCTCGACCTCGTCGACGGCCTCGCCGGGTTGCCCTTCTACAACGAGGACCTCGACAACGGACCAGCTCTCCCCGCCTCCGCGGTGGCACTGCGCGAGCGGGTCGCCGCCGCGGACCGCGTCCTGGTCGTCACCCCGGAGTACAACGGCACCATGCCGGCCGTCGTCAACAACGCCATCGACTGGCTCTCCCGGCCCTACGGTCAGGGCGCGCTGACCGCCAAGCCCTTCGGCGTGGTCGGCACCACCCCGACGCCGTACGGCGGCAAGTGGTCGCACGCCGACGCGCTCCGCTCCGCGAGCATCGCGGGAGCGGTCATCGTGGAGGACGTGACCGTCTCACAGTCCTCGATCGACGTGGACGTGCTCGCCGACCCCGAGGTGCTCGGCAAGCTGCACGCCGCGGTCACCCGACTCGTCGAGTTCGAGGCGGAGACGGTCGCCGCCTGACCCAGCCGCACCAGGGCTAGATTCGGCGCGTGGCCGAGCTGCACGACCTGACCGCCCTCGAGCAGGGCGACCTGGTCCGGCGGCACGAGGTCTCGCCCGTCGAGCTCGTCGAGCACTACCTCGAACGCGCCCACCGCATCGACGACGACCCGTCGACGACGGTGGGCGCGTTCGTCACGCTCACCGACGACCTGGCCCGGAAGCGAGCCAGCCAGCTCGAGACCCTGGAGCGCGGCGCCAGCTCGCCGCTCTACGGCGTGCCCACGGCCATCAAGGACCTCAACCTGACCCAGGGCATCCGCACGACGTTCGGCTCGCCGGTCTACGCCGACTTCGTGCCGGACGTCTCCGACGGCGTCACCCTGGCGCTCGAGGCCGCCGGCATGGTCAGCCTCGGCAAGACCGCGACGCCGGAGTTCGGCTCGCCGTGCTACACCGAGCCCGAGGGTCGGCCACCCTCGGTCACACCCTGGGACCGGTCCCGGATGGCCGGCGGCTCCTCCGGCGGCGCGGCCGCGGCGGTGGCGGCCGGACTGGTCCCCGTGGCGCAGGGCTCGGACGGTGGCGGCTCCATCCGGATCCCGGCCTCGTGCTGCGGGCTGTTCGGTCTCAAGCCCACCCGGGGGCGGATCAGTGGTCACCCGATGTACGGCGACCCGGTGGGTTTGGCGACGGCCGGGTCGATCGCCCGGACCGTGCGCGACGCGGCGGCGATGCTCGATGAGCTCGCCGGTCGTCGGGCGGGGGATCCGTCCTGGGCACCACCTCCTGTCGGGACGTTCCTCGCGGCCTGCGACCGCGATCCTGGCCATCTTCGGATCGCGCGGTTCACCGAGCCAGTGCTCCTCGACGTGGCTGTGGACAACGCCTGCCTGGACGCGGTTGTGGACACCTCGCGGCTGTTGGAGTCGCTGGGCCACGAGGTGGTGGACATCCCCGTCCCGCTCCCGAGGGAGGCGGTCCCGGTCTTCGAGACCTGTTGGTCGGTGCTCACCGCCATGTCGGTCGTCCCTCCCGAGCAGGAGCAGCTGCTCCGGCCGCTGACCCGCTGGCTCTCCGAGCGCGGCCGCGCGGTGAGCGGACCCGAGTTCGGCCTCGCGATCGGGGAGATGCGCCGCTTCGCCGCCGGAGCGCTCACCGCCCTGGCGCCGTACGACGCGGTGCTCACCCCGACGCTGGCCGCACCGCCGTTGGCGGTCGGCTCGATCCGCGACGACGCCGACCCGGCCGCCGACTTCGAGAACCAGAAGCGGTTCACCCCCTGGACGAGTGCCTGGAACGTCACCGGCATGCCGGCCGCCTCGCTCCCGCTCGCGTGGACGGACGACGGCCTCCCCGTGGGAGTCATGCTCGCCGCGCGCCCGGCCGAGGAGGAGCTGCTCCTCGCCCTGTGTGCGCAGCTCGAGGCGGCCGCGCCGTGGCGGCACCGGAAGCCGCCGGGCTGGTGAGGGTCACCCGTGCGCACACCGCCGAGGTCGCGACCGACGACCTCGCGGCGGCCCGGGCGCTCCTCGAGGCGGCGTTCGACGACCTGCCGCCGGACGAGCGGTTCGGCGACACCGACTGGGAGCACTCGCTGGGCGGCCAGCACGTGCTGGTCCACGACGGCGAGATCCTGGTCGGCCACGGCTCGCTGGTGCAGCGCCGGCTGCTCCACGAGGGGCGGGCGCTGCGGGCGGGCTACGTCGAGGCGGTGGCCGCCGCGGCCGGCCATCGGCGTCAGGGCGTCGGCACCGCCGTGATGGCGGGGCTGGAGGAGCTCGCGTCCGGCTATGACCTGCTGGCCCTTGGCGCCACCGACGACGGAGTGCTGCTCTACGAGGGCCGGGGCTGGCGGCGCTGGCGCGGCCCGCTCTCGGCGCTCACGCCCTCCGGCGTGGTGCGCACGGCCGACGACGAGGGGTGGTTGTTCGTGCTGCCCGGCGCGGCTCCTCTTGACCTCGACGCCGAGCTGACCTGCGACTGGCGCGACGGCGACCTCTGGTGAAAGCCTGAACCGAGCCCAGGAGGAGAGCGATGAGTGAGCTGACGCCCTACATCTGCGTGTCCGACAGCCGCGCCGCCATCGAGTGGTACGTCGCGGCGCTCGGCGCCGAGGTGGTGGTCGATCCGATCGTCATGGACGACGGCAGGGTCGGGCACTGCGAGCTCGCGGTCGACGGCGCGCACTGGATGATGTCCGACGAGTTCGACTCGGCGGGAGTGGCGGCGCCCGACCGCAGCAGGGGCAGCGCCGTGAGCCTGCACCTCACGGTCGCGGACTGCGACGCGGCCGCCGCACGCGTGCAGCAGCAGGGGGTCACCCTGGACCGAGGCCCCGAGGACAGCCCGCCGGCCGGCCGCGTCGCGGTGTTCCGAGACCCGTTCGGCCACCGCTGGTTCCTCAACCAGCGGCTCGGTGGCTAGAGAGCGATCCGCGCAGCGGCGACGAGGTCGCCGCGCGCTCCGGACATCGCGATGGTCACCGAGAGGTGCTTCCCGCCTTCGGAGACGCTGACCGTCGACTGGCCGGCGTCGGGGTAGAAGTAGAACGACGCGTCGTCGCCGTTCGCGAAGTCCATCGCCCACTCGAGATAGTCCGGAGCCGCGCCCGCGGCCTCGCGCTCGCGGTTGATCGCGGTGAGGTCATAGCTGCCGTCGCCGTGGAAGCCAGGGATCTGGAAGCTCCAGTGCGTCAGGGCCAGCCCGCCGAGGTCGGGGCGCGCGGTGTCCTCCGAGAACAGCTCGAACCAGACCCGCGGCCGATCGGCGTAGGGGTCGGTCGTCTCCGGGTCGTCGGGTGGGATGTCGCTGCGGGTCCAGTGCAGCTGGCCCGACCACTGGCCGCTGGCGTGGCCGGTGACCGAGAGCTGCACGGTGGCCAGGGGCAGCGAGGCGACCTCGTCGCGGCGCTGCTGCTCCTCGGCCAGCTCGCGGGCGCTCTTGTCGGCCTTCTGCTTGTCCGCCATCTCGCCGAGCTTGGGGAACGCGGCGCGCAGGAGCGTCTCGCCCAGGTCGCTCCTGGCCTGTGACTCCGCTGCGTCGGCGTCTGCGGCGGCGCTGTCGTGCTTGCCGCTGTCCGCGGTGAGCACCTCCGTGGCCTTGGACCTGGCCCACTTCTTGAGGCTGTCTCCGATGCCCATGTCCCGTTCGTGTCCCTCTCATGTCCCCCGAGACCGCTCGGGCAGCAGGGTACGACGCCCGACGCGACGGCGCCACGAACGCGGATACCGCGGTCCGCCACCTGCCTTCGGTACTCTTCTGCGGTCCAGGGAACCTCAGGGGGGTCGTTCGTGGCTCGGGTGCTCGTCCGTGTCACCGGCTGGTTGGCGCTCGCGCTGATCGCCGGCGTCCTCGCGCGCTCCGCTCCCGCCGACGCCCTGCCACCGCCGTTCGTCGCGGTCGGCCACAGCCCCACGCAGGGCACCCCCGTCCCCGGCGCCTCCCTGGTCGCGGACCTCGGGGCGTGGAGCTCGCCTCCGGACTCCTACGACTTCCAGTGGCTCCGCGACGGGGCGCCGGTCCCGGGCGCGACCACCCAGGACTACCTCGTCCAGGTCGCCGACATCGGCCACCAGCTCCAGCCGCACGTGACCGGCCACTCCGGCCTCGACGTCGCCGACTTCATGGGCAGCCCGCTCACGGCTCGCAAGCTCGGCGCGACACTGCGGCTCGACGTGCGTCGCGTGCACCCGAACCCGACCCGGCACCGCCTCGTCTGGGCGGCGATCTCGTTCATGACCACCGAGCGGCCGTCGAGCACCGACGGCGCCACCGTCGTCGCCTACAAGCGCAAGGACGGCGAGCGCAAGGAGCTCGCTCGCACGGTCGTCACCCGCGGCGCCGCCTTCGTGCGGCTGCCCTGGAAGAAGGCACCCCGCGGCACCACCAGGGTCATGGTCTGCTTCCTCGGCACCGACGCCGTCGCGGAGAGCTGCTCGCCCTACGACGTCGTCCGTCGCGGCAGCTCCTAGCCCCGGTCTGAGAACCAGCCCGGCGCGGCAGCCACGAACGCCTCGCGGTCGAGGGAGCCGGCGCCGTCGGGGATGACCGCCAGCAGCGGGGCGATCCGCTGCAGGTCCTCGAGGTTGCACTCCTCGGCCGGCCCGGGCTCGGCCGGCCAGGCGCCGATGACCAGGCCGCGCACGGCCAGCCCTCTGGCGCGGAGCGCGTCGACGGTCAGCTCGGTGTGGTTGAGGGTGCCGAGGCCCGCGGCGACCACCACGACCACCTCCACCTCGGCGACGGGGTCGAGGAGGGAGGCGAGGTCGAGCAGGGTCCCGCCCCCGGCGTCGAGGCGGACCAGCAGCCCGCCGGCACCCTCGACGATGACGGTGTCCTGGGTGAGCTCACGGATCCGGGCGGCGTACGACGCCACGACCGGCAGGTCGACACCCTGACGTCGGGCGGCGGTGTCGGGGGCGAGGGGTTCGTCGAGGACGGTCCACTCCTCGGCCTCGACGCCGGTCAGCCGCGCGACCTCGCGGGCGTCCGAGTCGCCGTCGCGTGCCCCGGACTGCACGGGCTTCACGACCAGCACCGATCCGGCGGCCGCAGCCGCGAGCGCCGCCGTCGCGACCGTCTTGCCCACTCCCGTGGACGTGCCGGTGACCACGGTGATCATGTGCTTCCGGGCTCCCCGCGCAAGCCTGGGCTCCCCGCGCGCAGCGTGCCCGCCGGGTGGTCCTGCGGGGTGGTGGCCGAGTGTTCCTTCACCACCGCGACGAGGACGTCGACGGCTCGCGCCCAGTCGGGCTCGGGGACGCCCGCGCTGACGGTGATCCGAAGGCGCGAGATCCCGTCGGGCACCGACGGCGGCCGGAAGCAACCGACCGTGACCCCTTGCGTGAGCGCCGTGGCCTGGGCGGCCAGCGCCACGTCGGGTGAGGGCATCGGCACCGACAGCACCGCACCGGCGGCGGGTGGTACGCCGAGAGCCGCCGCGAGGTCGGCCATCCGCCGGCGTACGACGTCGGAGAGCTCGGGCCGCGCCCTGAGCTGGCGCAGCGCCTCGAGGGCCGCGCCGGCCGCGGCGGGCGCGAGGCCGGTGTCGAAGACGAACGGCCGCGCGCGGTTGACCAGGTGGTCGATGACCGCCTGCGGTCCGAGCACGGCGCCGCCCTGGCTGCCCAGCGCCTTCGAGAGCGTCGCGGTCACCAGCACGTGGGGGAGGCCGGCCAGGCCGAGCTCCTCGACCAGCCCCGCGCCACGGACCCCCAGTCCGTGCGCCTCGTCGACGACCAGCAGCGCGTCGTGGCGCTCGCAGAGCTCGGCCAGCGCGGTCAGCGGCGCCTCGTCGCCGAGCACGGAGTAGACCGACTCGACCAGCACCATCGCCCGGGTCTCGCCCGCCGAGGCCAGCGCCTCGGCGACGGCGGCCACGTCGTGGTGCGGCACGATCCTGACCTCCGCCCTCGAGAGGCGCACCGCGTCGACGAACGAGGCGTGCACGTGCGCGTCGGAGACCACGAGGGCGTCGCGACCGCCCAGCGCGGCGACGGCGGCCAGGTTGGCGTGGTAGCCGGTCGAGAACACCAGCGCCGCCGGCTGCCCGAGGTAGGCCGCCAGCTCGCGCTCGAGCTGGGCGTGCAGCTCCAGGGTGCCGGTGACCAGCCGGGACGCGCCGGCGCCGGCTCCCCAGCGCCGGGCCGCCGTGGCGGCGGCCTCGACGACCGCGGGGTCGCGGGAGAGGCCGAGGTAGTCGTTGCCGGCCAGGTCGGTGGTCGCGCCCTCGGCCGCCCGGGGCCGCAGCGTCCGCTGCAGTCCGGCGGCGTCGCGCGCGGCGGACTCGGCAGCCAGCCACTCCTGCCACCGGCTCCCGCCTCCGGCCGGCCCGATCATGCGACCGCCACCGCGCGCTCGATCGCCGCGCAGATCCGCGCCACGTCGTCGTCGGAGGTGACGTAGGGCGGCATCGTGTAGATCAGGTCGCGGAACGGGCGCAGCCACACGCCCTGCTCGACGGCCGCCTCGGTCGCCTTGACCACGTCGACGGGGTGGTCGAGCTGGACCACGCCGACCGCGCCGATGGTGCGTACGTCGGCCACTCCCGGGGCATCCCGGAGGCCGGCCAGCGCGGCCAGCCCGGCGCCGACCCGGGCGACGTTCGCCCGCCAGCCCGTCGACTCGAGCAGGTCGAGGCTGGCGAGGGCGACCGCGCAGGCCAGCGGGTTGCCCATGTAGGTCGGCCCGTGCATCAGCACGCCCGACTCCGAGGCCGAGAGACCGCGGGCGACCGCGCCCGTGCAGAGGACCGCGGCCAGCGACAGGTAGCCCCCGGTCAGCGCCTTGCCGACGCACATGATGTCCGGCGTCACGCCGGCTGCTTCCGCGGCGAAGAAGGTCCCGGTCCGGCCGAAGCCGGTCGCGATCTCGTCGAGGACCAGCACCAGTCCGTGCTCGTCGGCGACCTCTCGCATCACCCGCAGGCACGCTGGGTCGTAGACGTGCATGCCGCCGGCGCCCTGCAGCAGCGGCTCGACGATGATCCCGGCGAGCTCGCTCGACCGGGCCAGCGCCATCGCCCGGAGCTGGTCGGCCCAGCCGTCGACATCGCCGCCGGGAGGAGGCGGCTGCGGGGCGAAGACGTGCTCGGGCAGCACCTCGGTGAACATGGTGTGCATCCCGCCGACCGGGTCGCACACGCTCATGGCGCCGAAGGTGTCGCCGTGGTAGCCGCCACGCACGGTCAGCATCCGGGTCCGCTCGGGGTGGCCGAGCCCGCGCTGGTGCTGCAGCACCATCTTGAGCGCGACCTCGACGCTCACCGAGCCCGAGTCGGCCAGGAAGACGTGCTCGAGGCCCTCGGGCGCGAGCCCCACCAGGCGCTCGGCGAGCCGGATGGCGGGGGAGTGCGTGAGCCCGCCGAACATCACGTGAGCCATGTCGCCGAGCTGGCGGCGTACGGCCTCGTCCAGCTCGGGCACGCCGTAGCCGTGGATCGCGGCCCACCACGACGACATGCCGTCGACGAGCTCGGTGCTGCTCCCGTCGGCAGCAGCGAGACGGAGCCGTACGCCGGAGGCGGACTCCACCAGCCGCACCGGCGTGGGCGCGAGCATGGACGTGTAGGGGTGCCAGACGTGCTCGCGGTCGTAGGCGAGCAGGGCGTCGGGCCCGCCGTCAGGCATTGGGCGCGACGGCGGTGCCCGCACCGCGACGGCGCTTGGCCGGGTCGTGCGCGGCCGCGGCGGCTGCCGTCGTGCCCTCGTCGTCGGTGGCCCCTAGCACCGTGAAGCCGTGGTCGCGGATCAGCTCGAGGTCCGCCTCGGCGGCCTGCCCCTCCGAGGTGAGGTAGTCGCCGAGGAAGATCGAGTTCGCGACGTTGAGGGCCAGCCCCTGCAGGGTGCGCAGGTGCATCTCGCGGCCGCCGGCGATCCGGATCTCCCGGTCAGGGCAGACGAACCGCGCCATCGCCAGGATCTTCACGCAGCGCATCGGCGTGAGCTCCCAGGTGTTCTCGAAGGGCGTGCCGTCGAAGGGCATCAGGAAGTTCACGGGGATGGAGTCGGATCCCATCTCGCGCAGCGCGAAGAGCGCCTCGACCAGCTGCTCGTCGGTCTCGCCGAGCCCGGCGATCAGCCCGCTGCAGGGTGACAGGCCGGCGGTCTTCGCCTTCTCGACGGTGTCGACGCGGTCGGCGTAGGTGTGGGTCTGCACGATCTGGTCGTGGTGCGACTCGGCGGTGTTGATGTTGTGGTTGTAGGCGTCGACCCCGGCCTCGCGGAGCCGCTCGGCCTGACCGTCCTTGAGCAGTCCGAGGCACGCGCAGATCTCGACCCCGGGGTGCTCGGCCTTGATGGTGCCGACCATGTCGGCGACCCGCTCGACGTCCTTGTTGGTGGGGCCGCGCCCGCTGGAGACCATGCAGACCCGGGTGGCGCCGCCCTGCAGGCCGGCCGCGGCCTGCTCCAGCGCCTCGTCGGTGCTGAGCCACTTGTACTTGAGGATGTCGGCGCTCGAGCCGAGCGCCTGGGAGCAGTAGTTGCAGTTCTCGGGGCAGAGCCCCGACTTGAGGTTGACCAGGTAGTTGACCTTGACCGTGGTCCCGAAGTGCTCCCGGCGCAGGCGGCCCGCGGCAGCGACGACGTCGAGGAGCTCGTCGTCGTGCGCCCGCAGCACCGCGAGGGCGTCATCCTCGGTGGCGGGCTTCCCGTCGAGCACCGAGTCGGCCAGCTGGTCGAAGAGGGACGAGGTCATGAAAGCAGTATGCCGACCGGGATCCGGACCGCGGCGGTGACGTCCACGACACTGGACGCCGCGAGGTCGGCACCAACGCCAGAACGCCCTCCCTCGCTGGTGGCGAGAAGGGCGTTCGGCGGTCCAGGCGTGAGGTGATCACGCTCCTGGACCGGAGGAGGCTGACCCCCTGTCAAGCGGGAGCCACCGCCGTCCACCTCGTGAAAGACGGTGGTCCGCGACTCGCTGATCCCCCCGAATGGCGAGCCGCTGCCCGCTACGTACCCGATCCCGGGCTCTTCAATCAGACCGATCTTGACGGCCTTGGGCCCCGGGGTGCACCCGCCCAGACGGGGACCGGGTCGCGGGCGGGTGCCCGGGCGTGGGGGATCAGCCGCCCGGCGCCGGACGCCCCTGGCAATGGTCGCCCGGCACCGGCACTGGAGCGATACCCGTCAGTAGGGAGACCTCAAACGTCGACGTCGACAACCGCGCCGGTGAGCTCGGCGAGCAGCACGGCGCCGACCAGGTCGACCTTCGCGCCCCGGAGCGTGGCGGCGCCGAGGTCGCTGCCCCCCAGGCTGGCGCCGCGCAGGTCGGCGTCGCTGAGGTCCGCCTCGCGGAGCTCCACCCCGCCGAGGTTCGCGCCGCGCAGGACGGCGCCGACGAGGACCGCCATCGAGAGGTCGGCCTCGCGGAGGTCGACGCCGCTGAGGTCCTGGCCGGTGAGGTCGGCACCTCGCAGCACCACGCCTCGCCACTGGCCGCCGCGGACGGTCATCGGCTTGAGGGTGCAGCGGGCGAACGTCGAGCCGGTCAGCTTGCAGCCGTCGAGCGTCGCGTCGAACAGGTTCGTGTTGGTGAACGTGCAGCCGACGAAGGCGGTCGCCACGTGCACCGAGGCGTTGAAGCGGCACCGGTCGAAGACGCAGTCCTGGAAGGTCGCGCCCCTGGTCGTGGCCTCGGTGAGGTCGACCTCGACGAAGCGGACGCTCTCGTGGCGGACGTCGTCCAGCTCGTCGCCGTACCAGTCCTCGCCGCGGATCTCGCCGCCGTTCGCGGAGGTCATACCTCGAACGTCCCGCCGCTGCGCCAGTAGCAGCCGTCCTCACGGGTGAGGAAGTCGTTCTCGACCAGGTAGCGACGCAGCGCCGCGTGGTCGGGGTGGAAGCGGTTCAGCACCTCGTTCACCTCCGGCTCCGGGTAGGTCCGTCCGGGCACGAACTCCTGCGCCAGCCGGTCGAGCACGACGAGCAGCTTGGCGCGCTTGGTCGGGATGGTGTGCAGCCGGCCGTCGTCGCCGAAGAAGTTGCGGGCGATGCGCTGCGACTCGGGCACCTGCTCGCCTCCTGGCTCGCGTGCAGGGCCGGTCATCGGGCCACCAGCGCCAGCAGGGGTCGTGGCCAGACGGCGGTGTCGAGCCCGCCCTCGACGGCCCGCTGCTCGAAGTGCAGGTGGCAGCCGTCCGGCGCGCCGCTGTCGGACGCCAGCGCATAGACGTCGCCGCGGTGCACCGTGTCGCCCGGCTCGACGAAGACCTTGCGGGTGTGGCCGATCACCAGGTCCCAGCCGAGCTTGCGGTTGCGGAGCAGCACCGGGTTCTCGCCGTAGGCCGGCCCGAGCGTCGCGTTGTCGAGGACCCGGGCCCGCCTGCCGGCGTACAGCTTGGTCCCGCAGGGCATCGCGAGGTCGAGGCCGTGGTGGAAACCCCTGTCGCCCGGGCACCGCCGATCGTGGCCGTAGTAGGGCGCCACGGTGCAGCCGAACGGCACCATGATCCGGTGCGCGCCGGCGTACCACGGAGACGTGTAGTGGTGCTTGTCGCGGCTGTAGAAGACCCAGTCCGGATCCATCGCCTGGGCCGGCGGCGCCGCCAGCCCGAGCAGTGCCACCAGGGCCACGAGCACCCCGAACGCGCGCATGACTCAACTCTCACACACCGACCGGCATGATGCTCGGGTGAGGTTGCGCCTGCTCGTCCTGCTCCTGGCCCTGCTCCTCCCTGCCGGAGCGCTGGCCGGCTGCAGCGACGACGAGCCGAAGCCTGCCAAGGGTCCGGGGCTGCCCTCGCAGGCCGACCTCGAGTCCTACTTCGAGGCCATCACCGGAGCCGACGTCGACGAGCTGGCCCGGGTGGAGACCGACATCGCGGGGGCGGGGTCGCCGGCGCAGGGGTACGCCGCCTACGTGAAGGAGTCCACGACCGCGGCCGACAACGCGGGATCGCCCGGTGACCCGTTCGGTGTCGAGGCGGTCGACGGCGGCTTCAAGGCCTGCGCCGGTGACTCGGAGGACCAGTGTGCGACGTGGGCGGACCTGCGCGGCAAGGACGGCAGGCTCACCGACTTCACCATCAACGGGTCCGAGCTGACCGACCTGCTGGTCGACCTCACCGGGCAGACACCGGTGAAGTCCCGCCTCTACGAGGTGCAGCCGCGGTGGGCCTATCTCCAGCCCCGGAGCGGCAGCCTGCTGGTGGTCTGCCTGGTCACCGCCGGCGACGTGCCGCTGTCGCCGAAGACAGGCGTCTACATCGAGGGTGACCAGATCTTCAAGGGGACCAAGACCGAGACCCTGAGCCCGGCCACCGTCGATGCGCACACCAGCAGCCCCGTGGTCCTGGTCTTCCCGGACGCCCGCGACGCCGAGCTGACCGGCGAGATCACCTTCGACCTCGGCCTGGACGGCCAGGGCACCGAGACGATCGGCTTCGGGCTGGTGAATCCAGCGGCCTAGTGCGCCGGATGTCGAGGCGAGCCCGCAGCGGCCGCCTCCAGCCGTGCGCACCACGAGACGAGGTCGGCCCGCAGGGGAGCGCCGCGCTCGGCGAAGCGGCGCTGGGCGGCGGCGTAGTCCTGCTTGCCCTCTGGTGTCTCGACCCGCACCGGGTCGAGCCCCAGGCCGCTGAGGTCGTACGGCGCCGCCCGCATGTCCAGGACGCGGATGTCGCGCGCGAGCTCGAAGCAGTCGGCGACCAGCTCGGAGGGGACGAGGGGCGAGAGCCGGAAGGCGTGCTTGTAGAGGTCCATGCCGGCGTGCAGGCAGGCCGGCTGCTCGAACGCGGCGCGGTCGTGCGACGCCGGGCTGAGCGTGTTGAGCGGCCGGGCCGGCTCGGTGAAGAACCGGTAGGCGTCGAAGTGGGAGCAGGCGATCCGGTGGGTCTCGACCACCTCGTCGGTGCCGGTGCCTCCGAGCCGGAGCGGGTACGCCGCGTGCCGGGTCTCGTCGTCGTGCAGCCGGTAGACCATCGCCCACTCGTGCATCCCGAAGCAGCCGAAGTTGGCCGGCCGACCGGCGGTCGCCACCAGCAGCGCGTGGATGCCGGCGACCAGGTCGCGCTTGGCGGCCACGTCGTCGGCCGAGACCTGGAGCGGAGCGCCGGCCAGTGCGACGCCGTACCCCGGTGACCAGCGCCGCAGCTGCGCGGGACGGAACGAGTAGTAGGTGAACAGGAAGTCGTGGACCGGGTGCTTCACGCCGTCGCGACGGCGGGCCAGGTGGTCGCCCACGAGCCCGTCCACCCGCGCTTCGTGAGCCTCGGCCCGGGCGCGCCAGACCGCCTCGTCGAGGACGACGAGCTCCGTCTCGGAGTCCACGCTGGGCACGGAGTCAGGATACGAGCGGGTCCGTGTGTGGCTGTCGGCCGCCAGCCCGAGCGGTGGTGCGAGCACCAGACCGGCCCGGCCGTCGACCTCATCGCGCCGGAGGACCCGCCTGCGCCTTCGACGCATGTTGCGCGCGGACGCCGGGAGGCCGGTGGCTGGCGCGCTCGGCCTGGCGGTTCGGCGTCATAGTCCGCCACCGACCCGAGACCACCGCCGTCACCGGCTGACCTGCTGGCTAGGCTCGACGGGTGCGCATCGCCCGATTCACCACTGGTGAGGACCCGCAGTACGGCGTCATCACCGGGGAGCTCGACGCCCACGGCCAGCTGGAGGACGACGCGGTCGTCGTGGCACTGTCCGGTGACCCGCTCTACGTCGGGATCAAGCTGCTCGAGGAGCAGCACCGGCTCGCCGACGTACGCCTGCTCGCGCCGGTGCTGCCGCGCAGCAAGGTGGTCGGGATCGGGCGCAACTACGCCGCGCACGCGGCCGAGCTCGGCAACGACCTGCCGACCGAGCCGCTGATGTTCCTCAAGCCCAACACGAGCGTGGTCGGGCCCGGTGACCCGATCTTCTACCCGCCCCAGACCAGCGACCTCCACTACGAGGGGGAGCTGGCCGTCGTGATCGGGCGGATCTGCCGCGACGTCCCGCCCGAGCAGGCCACCGACGTGATCCACGGCTACACGATCGCCAACGACGTCACCGCGCGTGACCTGCAGAAGCAGGACGCGACCTGGACGCGCGGCAAGGGGTTCGACTCGTTCTGCCCGCTCGGACCGTGGATCGAGACCGACCTCGATCCTGACGACTTCGGGAAGGGCCGCCGCGTGCAGACCTTCCTCAACGGCGACGTGGTGCAGGACGCCAGCACCGCCGACCTGATCTTCGACATCCCGACGCTGATCGCGGCGGTCTCGAGCGTGATGACCCTGCTGCCGGGCGACGTGATCCTGACCGGCACGCCGGAGGGGGTCGGCCCGATGCAGGTCGGCGACGAGGTCGAGGTGGCGATCGAGGGGCTCGGCTCGCTGGCCAACACGGTGGCGAAGCGATGATCCACCCCACAGACTCGCTCGCTGCACTCGCGACTCCGCGGGGACCCCGGAAAGGCAGCGAGAGGCTGGAGGGCGTCCGGGTCCGCTTCTGCCCGTCGCCGACCGGCTCGCCGCACGTCGGCCTGGCCCGCACCGCCCTCTTCAACTGGGCCTTCGCGCGCCACCACGGCGGCACCTTCGTGTTCCGGATCGAGGACACCGACGCCGCCCGCGACAGCGAGGAGTCCTACGACACCCTGCTCGAGGTGATGCGCTGGCTCGGGTTCGACTGGGACGAGGGGCCCGAGGTCGGCGGCCCGCACGCGCCGTACCGCCAGAGCGAGCGCAGCGCGATCTACGCGGACGCGCTCGAGAAGCTGCGCGGCAGCTCGCGCACCTACGACTGCTACTGCACGACCGAGGAGGTCGACGCCCGTCGCAGGGAGTCCGGCTCGAAGCTGCAGGGCTACGACGGCTTCTGCCGCGAGCTGACCCCCGATCAGGTCGACGCCTTCCTGGCCGAGGGCCGGCAGCCTGTGGTGCGGTTCCGGATGCCCGACGGCCAGATCACCTTCGACGACCTGGTCCGCGGCGAGATCACCTTCGACACCCAGCACGTGCCCGACTTCGCGATCTGCCGTGCCAACGGTCAGCCGCTCTACACGTTGGTCAACCCGGTCGACGACGCGCTGATGGGGATCACGCACGTGCTGCGCGGCGAGGACCTGCTGTCCTCCACGCCTCGCCAGATCGCGCTCTACGACGCGCTGCAGGAGGTGGGTCTCGCCACGGCGACCCCGCGGTTCGGCCACCTGCCCTACGTCATGGGCCAGGGCAACAAGAAGCTGAGCAAGCGCGACCCCGAGGCCAACCTGCTCGGCTACCGCGAGGACGGCTTCCTGCCCGAGGGTCTGCTCAACTACCTCGCCCTGCTGGGCTGGGCGATCGCGGCCGACCGCGACGTGTTCACCGTCCCGGAGCTGGTCGAGGCCTTCGACATCGGCGACGTGAATCCCAACCCGGCCCGCTTCGACCTCAAGAAGGCCGAGGCGATCAACGCCGACCACATGCGGATGCTGACGATCGAGGAGCTCACGCACCGGGTCGTGCCGTTCCTTCAGGCCGCCGGAGTCCTCACCGATCCGGTCGACGACGCGGACGCGCAGCTGCTCGAGCTGGCGATGCCACTGGTCGCCGAGCGGATGAACAAGCTGACCGAGGCGCCACCGATGCTCGGCTTCCTGTTCAGCGACACCCTCGAGCAGGTCGACGAGCTCGACGACGCCGGCCGCGACGTCGTCCGCGCGGCGCATGGTGCTCTCTCGGCGCTGGCTGCCTGGTCGACCGCCGACATCGAGGCCGCGCTGCGCGAGGCGCTCATCGAGGAGCTGGAGCTCAAGCCACGGGTGGCCTTCGGGCCGGTCCGCATCGCGGTGACGGGTCGGAAGGTCTCTCCGCCGCTCTTCGAGTCGCTCGAGCTCCTCGGCCGCGACCGCTCGCTGGCCAGGCTGGCCGCGGCCACCGAGTGATGGACGGCGTCCACTACCACTCGATCCAGCGGGTGGTCGGCCGTCCGGGGTGGTGGCGCCCGGTCGTCGGGCTGCTCGTCGGCGCGCTGCTGATGCTGGCCGCGCAGCTGGTGCTGCTGGTCGCGTTCGCCGCCTGGTTCCTCGCCAGCGGCGCGGACGACCTCAGCGGCAGGATCGAGGCGTTGAGCGACACCTTGCACGTGACGCCGAGCCTGCTGGCCTACCTCAACCTCTCGCTCGCCGCCGCGATCCCGGTGGCGCTGCTCCTCACCCGGGTCTTTCACGGCCTGCGACCCGGCTGGATCTCCTCGGTGGCGGGGCGGATCAGGTGGCGCTGGATGGCGGTCACGTTCGTGCTCGCCTTCGTCGCGCTGGTGGCCACGGTCATCGTCGGCTCGCTGGTGCCTGCGGCTGGCGACCCGGCCGACTCGACCGGCGGGCTCAACGACTGGAGCAGCACCCTTCGCGACTTCGTGATCGTGATCGTGCTGCTCACTCCGCTGCAGGCGGCGGGGGAGGAGTTCGCGTTCCGCGGCTACCTGACCCAGGCCTTCGGCGGGCTGTTCGCCCCCCTCGGCCCGCAGGTCGCCCGGGCGGGCGCCGTACTGCTGCCCGCCGTGCTGTTCGCCCTCGCCCACGGGGCCCAGGACGCGCCGGTGTTCGTGGACCGGCTGGCCTTCGGCCTGGTCGCCGGCATCCTCGTGCTCGCCACCGGAGGGCTCGAGGCCGGGATCGCGATGCACGTCCTCAACAACTTCCTCGCCTACGGCTTCGCGCTCGCGTTCAGCGACATGACCAGCGCCCTCAACCCCACCGGCGGCAGCTGGTGGACCCTGCCCACGACGCTGACCCAGTCGCTCGTCTACCTCGCGCTCGCGATCTGGGCGTCCCGGCGGATGGGGGTCTCGAACGTCGTCGAGGGTCGAGAGACCCCGAGCGTTTTGGAAGGCTCCGAGGGCCGCGTGTAAGGTTTCTCCCCGGCCCGGACCCGGTGGGAAACCATCGTGGAACTCGGGCCATACACCAGTAAGACAGTGGGATATGGTGTAATTGGCAGCACGACTGGTTCTGGTCCAGTTAGTCTAGGTTCGAGTCCTAGTATCCCAGCGAAGTCGTCGCCCCTCAGCAGCCGCAAAGGGTGGCGATTGGCTCGTCTGAGGGACTGGCACGTAGAGTTCCGCAGGTTGTCGAGCAGTGCTTGCCCCCGTTGTGTAGTGGCCTAGCACGCCGCCCTCTCAAGGCGGTAGCGCCGGTTCGAATCCGGTCGGGGGTACCAACGCGAAGGGGCCGGTCAGAGCGCAGAGCGCTCGGATCGGCCCCTTCCACGTTGGTCAAGCAGGAGTGGAGCTCGCCGACTCATCAGTTCTCTGCGTTCGCGCGCCGCAGCGTCGGACCAGCAACGACTACGACGCCTTGGCGAGGCTCTCCAGGATCCCCAAGACGGCCGCTGTGGCGGGTGGGTCGGGCGGCTCGCCGTACGTGACGGCGTAGACCTGCCGAGTCTCACCCCTGAGCACCGTGGCGTGGATGCCCGGCACGCGGTGCGCCTGCAGGGCCAGCCCCGGCAAGGTGCCGACACCCATGCCGGCAGCCACCAGAGACTGCACGACGACCATGTCGTCGGTCGAGTAGGCGATGCGAGGCGTGAAGCCGGCGCGCTCGCAGGCGGTGACCAGCGTCGCGCGGCAGCGCTCGCAGCCGCCCACCCACAGCGAGTCGCGGTGGTCCTCGAGGCGCTGGTCGGGCTCGCGACTCAACAGGTGCAGGGGATCGTCGAGCAGGTGCGTGAGGCGGAAACCCTCGTGCTCGTGCGGGGTGTCGGGGTGACGGAAGACCAGCGCGATGTCCACCTGGCCGGCGCGGAGCATGGCCAGGGCCTCGGGCGGGTGCAGGTCGACGAGGCTCAGCTCGACGCCGGGGTGCCGGCGAGCCAGCTCGGCGGCGGCGTCGGGGATCAGCGTGCTGAGCACGGTCTGGAACGCCGCGAGGCGGACTCGCCCCGCCTGGAGGCCGACCCGGGCGGCGAGCTCGTCGGAGGCGGCACCGACCCGGCCGACTATCTCGGCGGCCCGGCGGGCCAACAGCTCGCCCTCGGGTGTGAGCCGGATGCCACGGCCGACCCGCTGCAGGAGCCGGGCTCCGGTGGCGGCCTCGAGCCGGCCGAGCTGGTGGCTGACCGAGGGCTGGGAGTAGTGCAGCTCCTTGGCCGCCTCCGTCACCGAACCGTGCCGCGCGACGGCATCGAGGACACGAAGGTGGCTCAGCGTCATCATGCATCAACTTTATCTATGGGTTCGAGTCCAAGTTGGCATTGGACGGCATGACTTGGTGCGGGGAGCATCGGAGCCATGGTCACCTTCGCGATCGCGGCGCTGCTCCTGATCATGCTGCCCGGGCCGGACCAGGTGCTGATCACCCGCAACGCTCTCGTCGGCGGTCGCTCCGGCGGCTTGCTGACGATGCTCGGCGGGGCCCTGGGGCTCACCGTGCACGCAGGCGCCGCCGCCGTCGGCCTTTCCGCGCTGCTGGTGGCCTCCGCGACGGCGTTCACCGTGGTGAAGATCGTCGGCGCGCTCTACCTCGCCTGGCTGGGCATCCACATGCTGCGCGAGGCGGTCCGCTCGCGGAGCTCGGGGGAGTACGACGAGGAGCCGGCGGCCGCGCCGCGGAGGTCGGCCCACCTCCGGCAGGGGTTCCTCTCCAACGCCCTCAACCCCAAGGTCGCGCTGTTCTTCGTGACGTTCCTGCCGCAGTTCCTGTCCGCGGGTGGCGGCTCGCCGCGCGCGCAGGCGCTGCTCTTCTCGGCGGTCTTCGCCGGGCTCTACCTCGCCTGGTTCTCTCTGTACGTCGCCGGCGTGGAGCAGCTCGGCCGTTGGCTGAGTCGTCCGCGGGTGCGAGCGCGGATCGAGCGGCTGACCGGGTCGGTGCTGGTGGTCGCAGCTGCCCGCCTCCTGTCCACAAGCCACTGACCTCTGCGGTCTGGCAGGGTGTCGGCTCGTGTCCGACGCGGAGAGCCCTGCCGACGGGCCGGACCGGGTCACGGCGATCTGGCTGGTGCTGGGCGGCGTCATGTCGGTCCAGGTCGGCGCGGCGATCGCCAAGAACCTCTTCGCCGAGGTGCCGCCCACGGCGATGGTCTGGATCCGGCTGGCGGCGTCGGCCCTGATCCTGCTCGTCGTCGCCCGGCCGTCGGTGCGCGGTCGGAGCCGGGAGGCCTGGCTGACGGCGGTCACCTTCGGCCTGGTGCTCGCGACCATGAACTGGGCGTTCTACCAGTCGTTCGCCCGGATCCCGCTCGGCATGGCGGTGACCATCGAGTTCCTCGGCCCGCTCGCGGTGGCCCTCATCGGATCGCCACGGCTGCGCGACCTCGTGTGGGTGCTGCTGGCGTTCGCGGGAGTGGCTCTGCTCGGGTTCTCGCCCAGCGGACTCGACCTCGCCGGCGTCCTGTTCGCGCTGCTCGCAGGGGCCTGCTGGGCGGCGTACATCCTGCTGAGCGCCCGCACCGGCCGGCAGTGGCCCGGCATCTCGGGGCTGGCCGTCGCCAGCCTCATCGGCGCGACCGCGCTCACGCCCCTGGCCGTCGTGGCTGGTGGCGGAACCCTGGTGGTGCCCAAGTACCTCGCCATCGGCGCGGCCATCGGCCTGATGTCGTCGGTGATCCCCTACAGCTTCGAGCTGATGGCCTTGCGGAGGATCACGCCACAGCTGCTCGGCATCCTGATGTCCCTGGAGCCGGCGGCCGCTGCGCTGGCCGCCATCGTGCTCCTCGGGGAGCTGCTGGCGCCGCTGCAGTGGCTGGCCGTGGTCTGCGTGGTCGTCGCCTCCATCGGCGCCACCCGCGGGTCGACCACGACACCGACGATCCCGACGCTCCCCAGAGATCCACCGGCGGCCCTGCCCTGAGGGTCGCTCAGGTGCAGAGACCGTTCGCGTCCGACTCCTGCTCGCCGCCGGTCTCGCCGCTCTGCGTCGAGGCGGTCGACGGCGCCTCGGGGGAACCGGAGCTCGAGGCGGAGCCAGCGGACGAGCCCGACGCCGAGCCACCCGGAGTCTGGTCGGCCGAGATCTTGTCCTCGCGGTACCTCTTGGGCAACGGCTGGTCGTTGAGAAGGATCTTCCAGAGCCCGGCCGCCGAGTCGGACCACTGCAGGCGGTTGGGGTCCGGCGCGTACTCCTCGAAGGGCACCGTGATGAAGGTGATGTTGTCGAGGTTCGTCCTGCGGAACTGGTAGGCCAGGTTGGCCAGCTTGCTCAGCGAGGCGAGGTCGGGGTCGGTGACGACGGAGCCGGTGACGGCCTCGAGGAAGGAGTAGACGCGCGTCGGCTTGGTGAGGGTGCCGGCGCTGACCACCTTGTTGATCATCGAGGCGACGAACGCCTGCTGTCGTTTCATCCGGCCGATGTCGGCGTTGGGCGTCGACGAGCGCTCGCGGACGTAGTCGAGCGCCTGCTGCCCGTCGAGCTCCTGGGTGCCGGCGTCGAAGGTGATGCCGTGGGCACTGTCATCGACCGCCTCGGGGATGCAGACGGTGACGCCGTGCACCGCCTCGACCATGTCCTTGAACCCGTTGAAGTCGATGGTGACGTAGTGGTCGATGTAGATCCCGGTGAGCGACTCGACCTGGGCCACCGTGCACGTCGGCCCGGCCAGCGAGAAGGCGTCGTTGAAGATCACCGGGTCGGCACCGGGCACGGTCTCGCCGTCGCCGTTCTCGCACTCCGGTCGCGCCACCATCGCATCGCGCGGGAGCGAGATGCCGTAGACCGTCTTCCGGTCCGCGGAGACGTGCACCAGGATCGTGGTGTCGGAGCGCTCGCCGATGCCGGTCTCGCTGTCGATGTCGTTGCCGGGGCCGGCGCGGGTGTCCGAGCCCATCACGAGGATGTTGAGCGCCTCGCCGTCGCTCAGCGGTTGCTTCTTGACCCGGTGGTCGGGCTCACGACCCGGCTTGATGTTCCCGTCCAGCTTGTCGTAGGCCAGCCAGATGACCAGGCCGGTGACCAGGGCGACCACGAGCTGGGTGACGACGATCACCAGCAGCACGCTGCGTCGATGCGCGGGTTCGAGCCGCTCGGCGGTCACGTCCCGAATCGTGGCAGACCGCGCCAAGCCGTGACGAGCCATGACCCCGCTGGCCTGCACGAACGTGGGTCGTACGGTAGGTCATGGCGGTGTCCGATTCCCGCCAGAGAATGTCGGTGACGTGGGTCAGGATGGGGTCATGGAAAACAATCGGCCGGAGCCTCGCTCCCTGGACGAGGAGTCCTGCTACCGCGCGGTGAAGTCGCGCGACCGTCGCTTCGACGGCGTCTTCTACACCGCGGTGCGGACCACCGGCATCTACTGCCGCCCCTCCTGCCCGGCCCGTACACCGGCCTACCACAACGTCACCTTCCACCCGAGTGCCGCGTCGGCCCAGGCCGCCGGCTACCGCGCGTGCAAGCGCTGCCTGCCCGACGCCACGCCGGGCAGCCCCGACTGGGACGTCGCCGCCACGGCGGCCGGTCGTGCGATGCGACTGATCGCCGACGGTGTGGTCGACCGGGAGGGTGTCGACGGGTTGGCCCACCGCGTGGGATACACGACGAGGCACCTCACCCGGCTGCTCACCGCCGAGCTCGGCGCCGGTCCTCTGGCGCTCGCCCGGGCCCGGCGCGCGCAGACCGCGCGGGTGCTCGTCGAGACGACCGACCTGGGCTTCGCGGACGTCGCGTTCGCGGCCGGCTTCTCCAGCATCCGGCAGTTCAACGACACCGTCCGCGAGGTCTACGCCGCGACGCCCACCGAGCTGCGCGGCCGTCGTCGCGGCACTCCGGCCCAGGGGTCGGTGACGATGCGGCTCGCCGTGCGTACGCCGTTCGCGGGCCGAGCGCTGCTCGACTTCCTCGCCTTCCACCTCGTGCCGGGCGTGGAAGCCGCAGGCGTCGCAGGGGGCCAGGGCTGGTACGCCCGCACCCTCGACCTGCCCCACGGCCCCGGCACGGTCCGGCTCGAGCTCGGCGACGCCCCGGCGACCGGGCAGACGGCGTTCGTGAAGGCCGAGTTCCGGCTCCACGACCTGCGCGACACCGCCGCCGCGGTCGAGCGGGCGCGCCGGCTCGTCGACGCCGACTGCGACCCGGTGGCGGTCGACGACCAGTTCCTCGGCGACCCGCTCGTCGGCCCGCTCGTGCGCGCGACCCGCGGGCTGCGGGTGCCCGGCCAGGTCGACGGCGACGAGACAGCCATCCGCACCGTGGTCGGGCAGCAGGTCTCGGTCACGGGTGCCCGGACGGTCACCGGGCGGCTGGTCGCTGCCCACGGCACACCGGTCGACACCGACCTACCGGGGCTCACCCACCTGTTCCCGTCCGCGGCGACGCTGGCGTCGGTCGATCCCGAGCTGCTGCCGATGCCGCGGGCGAGGGGCCGGGCGCTCACCGGGTTGGCCGCCGCCCTGGCCGCGGGCGACGTGGCGCTCGACCGCGGCGCCGATCGCGACGACGTACGAGCGACGCTCGTCGCCCTCCCCGGCATCGGACCCTGGACGGCCGACTACGTCGCGATGCGGGCCCTCGGACACCCCGACGTCTTCCTGCCCACCGACATCGGCGTACGCAACGCCATCGCCGGCCTCGGCCACGACCCCGCCGCGGTCATCGCCGACAGCGACCGCTGGCGGCCCTGGCGCTCCTACGCACTCATGCACCTCTGGAACACCCTCATGCCCGCCATGCCCCAGCAGACCATTCAGCAGAAGGAGAACTGACATGTCCTGGACAGTCATCGACAGCCCGGTCGGCGAGCTCCGGCTCGTCGAGAACGACGGCGCCCTCACCCAGATCGAGTTCCACCCGTTCCGCGACCACGACGGCCGGCCCCGCGGTGGCCGCGACGACGAGCAGCCCTTGCTCGTCGAGGCAGCGCGCCAGCTGAGCGCCTACTTCGCCCGCGACCTCAAGGAGTTCGACCTCCCGCTCGCGCCGACGGGCACCGAGTTCCAGCAGCGGGTCTGGAAGGGGCTGTGCGAGATCGGCTACGGCGAGACCTCGTCGTACGGCGAGCTCGCCCACCGCCTCGGCAAGACCAACGCCGCCTCGCGCGCGGTCGGTCTCGCCAACGGCCGCAACCCCATCCCGATCGTCATCCCGTGCCACCGCGTCATCGGCGCCAACGGCACCCTCACCGGCTACGCCGGCGGCATCGAGCGCAAGCAGAAGCTGCTCGAGCTCGAGCAGGATGCTCTGTTCTGACACCCCCGCGAGCTTCGGCCTGGATGTCCCCGACGACGCGAGCTTCGCTCGCACACGCCCCGGTCGCTCGCTGGCGCTCGCTCCGGGGCTGTCGTCGGGGCCACCAGGCCGATCGCGGGGCGCGCGGGCTGCGCCCGCGAAAGACCGGGTCGCTGCGCTCCCACCGCTCTCGTTGCGGGTCTGAATACCCCCGCGAGCTTCGGCCTGGATGTCCCCGACGACGCGAGCTTCGCTCGCACACGCCCCGGTCGCTCGCTGGCGCTCGCTCCGGGGCTGTCGTCGGGGCCACCAGGCCGATCGCGGGGCGCGCGGGCTGCGCCCGCGAAAGACCGGGTCGCTGCGCTCCCACCGCTCTCGTTGCGGGTCTGAATACCCCCGCGAGCTTCGGCCTGGATGTCCCCGACGACGCGAGCTTCGCTCGCACACGCCCCGGTCGCTCGCTGGCGCTCGCTCCGGGGCTGTCGTCGGGGCCACCAGGCCGATCGCGGGGCGCGCGGGCTGCGCCGCGAAAGTCCGGGTCGCTGCGCTCCGACGTCTCGGGATACCCCGCGACTTCGGCCTCGTGTCCCCGACGACGCGAGCTTCGCTCGCGCACGCCCCGGTCGCTCGCGGCGCTCGCTCGGGGCTGTCGTCGGGGCCACCAGGCCGATCGCGGGGCGCGCGGGCTGCGCCCGCGAAAGACCGGCTCGCGGGGGTATCAGGCCGAGTCGGCCGCGGCCGCGCGGCGCAGCGACTCCGACAGCCGCTCGGCCGCGGCGAGCACCGCGGGCGCGTGCATGCG
Organism: uncultured Actinomycetota bacterium; assembly: GCA_963830145.1. Classification (GTDB taxonomy): domain Bacteria; phylum Actinomycetota; class Actinomycetes; order Propionibacteriales; family Nocardioidaceae; genus Nocardioides. The sequence goes on along the minus strand of CAWHLI010000028.1, from coordinate 104,720 downwards.
GCCGGGCTGGCGGGAGAGTCGCTCGAGCGGCCCGGAGACCGAGACCGCGGCGATGATCTTGCCGCTGGGGGAGCGGACGGGGGCGGAGACCGAGGCGACGCCCTGCTCGCGCTCGCCGACCGACTGCGCCCAGCCGCGGCGGCGGATGCCCGAGAGCGCGGCGGCCGAGAAGGCGGCGTTCTGGAGGCCGCGGTGCATGCGCTCCGGGTCCTCCCAGGCGAGCAGCACCTGGGCTGCCGAGCCGGCGCGCATGGTCAGCTGCGAGCCGACCGGGATCGTGTCGCGCAGCCCGGAGGGGCGCTCCGCAGCCGCGACGCACACACGTACGTCGCCTTGGCGCCGCCACAGCTGCGCGGACTCGCCGGTGATGTCGCGGAGCCGGGCCAGCACGGGGCCGGCGGTGGCCAGCAGCCGGTCCTCGCCGGCGGCTGCGGACAGCTCGGCCAGCCGCGGGCCGAGGACGAACCGGCCCTGCATGTCGCGGGCGACCAGGCGGTGGTGCTCGAGGGCCACGGCGAGCCGGTGCGCGGTCGGACGGGCCAGGCCGGTGCCGGCGACCAGGCCGGCCAGCGTGGCGGGGCCGGCCTCGAGGGCGGTGAGCACGAGAGCGGCCTTGTCGAGCACGCCGACGCCGGAGCCCCCGCTGGCTGTACTGTCCATATGGCAATACTGCCGTCTCAGATCATGGGACGCAAGGGCTAGAGTGGATCGCCGTAAGTGGAACGGGTCACGAGGGAGTGGTCATGGGCAAGACACTGGCCGAGAAGGTCTGGGACGAGCACGTCGTGAGGTCGGTGGCCGGGGAGCCGGACCTCCTCTACATCGACCTGCACCTCATCCATGAGGTCACCAGCCCGCAGGCGTTCGAGGGGCTGCGGCTCAGCGGCCGGGCGGTCCGACGCCCCGACCTCACCATCGCGACCGAGGACCACAACGTCCCGACCATCGACTGGGACAAGCCGATCCAGGACCCAGTCTCCCGCACCCAGGTCGAGACGCTGCGGCGGAACGCCGAGGAGTTCGGCGTCAGGCTGCACCCGCTCGGTGATCTCGACCAGGGGATCGTCCACGTCGTCGGTCCGCAGCTCGGCCTCACCCAGCCGGGCATGACGATCGTCTGCGGCGACAGCCACACGAGCACCCACGGCGCGTTCGGCGCCATCGCGTTCGGCATCGGCACGTCGGAGGTCGAGCACGTGCTGGCGACCCAGACGCTGATGCAGGACAGGCCGAAGACGATGGCCGTGACCATCAACGGCAGCCTCCCCGACGGGGTCACCGCCAAGGACCTCGTGCTGACGCTGATCACCCACACCGGCACCGGCGGTGGCCAGGGCTACATCGTGGAGTACCGCGGCCAGGCCATCGAGGAGCTCTCGATGGAGGGCCGGATGACCGTCTGCAACATGAGCATCGAGTGGGGAGCGAAGGCCGGTCTGATCGCACCCGACCAGAAGACGTTCGACTACATCGAGGGCCGGCCCGAGGCGCCGAAGGGCGAGGAGTGGGACGCCGCCGTCGCCTACTGGAAGACGCTCCTCACCGACCCCGACGCGGACTACGACGCGGAGATCGTCCTCGACGCCGCCACGATGACGCCGTTCGTCACCTGGGGGACCAACCCCGGCCAGGGCGTGCCGCTCGGCGCCGACGTGCCGAGCCCCGACGACTTCGAGGAGTCGGGCGACCGGGTCGCCGCCGAGAAGGCGCTGCAGTACATGGCGCTCGAGGCCGGCACCCCGATGCGGCAGATCAAGGTCGACACGGTCTTCGTCGGCTCCTGCACCAACGGCCGGATCGAGGACCTGCGGCTGGCGGCCGACATCATCAAGGGCCGCCACGTCGACAAGGACACCCGCCTGCTCGTCGTGCCCGGCTCGGTGCGGGTGCGCCTCCAGGCCGAGGACGAGGGGCTCGACGTGATCTTCAAGGAGGCCGGCGCCGAGTGGCGTGGTGCGGGCTGCTCGATGTGCCTGGGCATGAACCCCGACACCCTCGAGCCCGGCGAGCGCAGCGCGTCGACGTCGAACCGCAACTTCGAAGGACGACAGGGAAAGGGTGGCCGCACCCACCTCGTGTCAGTGCCGGTCGCTGCGGCCACGGCGGTCCGCGGCACGCTCTCGTCGCCCGCCGACCTCGAGCCGACCACGACGACCGGAGCGGAGAGCTGATGGACGCCTTCACCTCGCACACCGGCGTCGGCGTGCCCCTGCGTCGCAGCAACGTCGACACCGACCAGATCATCCCGGCGGTCTACCTCAAGCGGGTCAGCCGCACCGGCTTCGAGGACGGGCTCTTCGCCGCGTGGCGCAACGACCCCGACTTCGTGCTCAACCGTCCCGAGTACGCCGCGGGCTCGGTGCTGGTCGCCGGACCCGACTTCGGCACCGGCTCGTCGCGCGAGCACGCCGTGTGGGCGCTGATGGACTTCGGCTTCCGCGTCGTCATCTCGTCGCGGTTCGGCGACATCTTCCGCGGCAACTCCGGCAAGGCCGGACTGCTCGCGGCGAAGGTGGACGAGAAGGTCGTGCAGCGGCTCTGGGACTTCCTCGACGACAACCCCGGTGGTCTCATCACGGTCGACCTCGACTCGCGCACGGTGAAGGCCGGTGACGGCGTCGACGCGATCGAGGACTCCTTCGACATCGACGACTACACACGGTGGCGACTGCTCGAGGGGCTCGACGACATCGGGATCACCCTCGGCCACGACGACCTCATCGCGGAGTTCGAGTCGCGTCGGCCGACGTTCAAGCCCGAGACGATTCACTCCTGACCGCGCTCTGAGCTCGACGCGCACCTTCGCAGGAAAGGTGCGCGTTTCCCCAAGCCCGCTTGGGGAAACGCGATGTAGGCCTTCGACCTCACGGTTATCTCGTCGACGCGGAAATGCGTCGATGACGTCGCGCTGCAGCTTCGGTCAGCGTGTTCTCGCACGTGAAGACCGGTTCAGACACCCCAAAAAACATGGCGGTTGATGCGGCGTGGTCGTTGTTACTCGCGCTGCTTCTTCCTAAGTTGCCCTACATGAACCGGATCACCGGTTCCGTTTCAAGTAGCAACATCCGAAAGGAAGCTCGTGAACAAGAATCAACTCATCGAGGTGCTCGCGGCTCGGTACGACGGCAACAAGAGGGCCGCTCGTCACGCGCTCGAGTCAGTGCTCGACACCATCGGCCGTGAGATGGCCAAGGGTGAGAAGGTCGCGATCACGGGCTTCGGTTCCTTCGAGAAGCGAGTCCGCAACGCGCGCATGGTTCGCAACCCGCGGACCGGCGAGCGGATCAAGGCCAAGGCGACGCAGGTCCCCAAGTTCACGGCCGGCCAGGACCTGAAGAACATCGTCTCGGGCGCCAAGAAGCTCCCGCAGCTCACGCTCGAGAACACCGCAGCCCCGGTCGCTCGGGTGGCCGCCGCTGCATCCCCGTCCAAGAAGACCACGACCAAGAAGACCGTCAAGAAGGCGGCGAAGAAGGTGGCGAAGGTGGCTAAGAAGGCAGCTAAGAAGGCTCCGGCGAAGAAGGCCGCAGCGAAGAAGGCTCCGGCCAAGAAGGCGCCCGCGAAGAAGGCTCCGGCCAAGAAGGCCGCAGCGAAGAAGGCTCCTGCCAAGAAGGCGCCCGCCAAGAAGGCACCGGCGAAGAAGGCACCCGCCAAGAAGGCACCCGCCAAGAAGGCACCCGCCAAGAAGGCACCCGCCAAGAAGGCTCCTGCGAAGAAGGCACCCGCCAAGAAGGCGCCGGCCAAGAAGGCTCCTGCGAAGAAGGCACCGGCCAAGAAGGCCGCGAAGAAGGCGCCGGCGAAGAAGGCCGCGAAGAAGCGCTGACCAAGCCCACCAGGACGGGCCGCCTCCCTTACCGGGAGGCGGCCTGTTCTGTTGTGCGCGGGCCGACCCCGAGGGCCAGCGCGTCCTCGAGGTCATCGAGGTCGTCGACGTCGCGGCGCAGCCGTGGCAGCGGCGCGGTGATCGCCCGCGCGCCGGTGGCGTCGTGGGCCAGCGCGGAGCCAGGTCCGAACCGCGGCTCGAACGCGTCGTACGCCGCGGTGTAGAGCGTGGTGCCGAGACCGTCGGCGTCCGCGACGTAGGCGGGCTCGCCGGGCCGCACCGCTCCGAGCGCCTCGTCGAGGTCCTCGGCGCGCACCGCCGGCAGGTCGGCGGTGAGGGCGACGGGGACGAGCGCCGGCCAGCGGCGTCGCGCCTCGGCGGCCGACTGGCGCAGCGTGCCGTTGAGGTCCATCGCGACCCCGTCGGGGATCGTGACCGCGCCGAGCGCAGCGAGCTCGATCGAGAACGACGCGTCGTCGGTCGCGACCAGCACCTGGTCGATCGCGGTCGAGGCCATGCAGGCCGCGACGGTGTCGAGCGCGAACGCGGCAGCGAGCTCGCGACGTTCGTCGTCGGCCAGCCCCACCAGCCGCGACTTGCCGAGCGCGGGCGGTTTGACCGGGACCAGCGCGACGTACTTCTGCATCGCCAGCGATCTTCTCAGGGGCCCAACCAATAGTGTGTCGCGGGTGAAGGTGCGGAGGTTCCAGGAGGACAGGAGGGGCTGGGCGTGGACGCTCGGTCTCACGGTGGTCAAGCCGCTCCTCCTGATGACCACCAAGCACCGGTGGATCGACGGCGAGAAGATTCCTGCCGAGGGCGGCGTGCTGCTCGTCGCCAACCACATCTCCGAGGTCGACCCGCTGACGCTTGCGCACCTCGTCTGGGACCACGGCCGGATCCCGCGCTACCTCGCCAAGGCCGGACTCTTCAAGAACAAGTTCCTCGGCGTCTTCTTCCGGTCCGCTGGCCAGATCCCGGTCGAGCGGGCTTCGAAGAACGCCGTCGGCGCCTTCGACGCCGCGGTGGCGGGCGTCCGCGCCGGCAAATGTCTCGTCGTCTACCCCGAGGGCACGATCACCCGTGATCCCGACCTGTGGCCGATGGTCGGCAAGTCCGGTGCCGCGCGGATCGCGCTCGAGACCGGGGCGCCGGTGATCCCGATCGGGCAGTGGGGCGCGCAGCACCTGCTGGCGCCGTACGCCAAGAAGCCCGACCTGTTCCCACGCAAGCTGATCACGATGAAGGTCGGCGACCCTGTCGACCTCGCCGACCTCGCCGGCAAGGAGCAGGACGCTGCGGCCGTCAACGAGGCGACCGACCGGATCATGGCCGCCCTCACCGACCTGGTCGAGGAGGTCCGGGGCGAGACCGCGCCGGAGCTACGGTTCAACCCGCGCACCGCGGGCGTGAGGGAGTTCGGCAACCCGAACGACGACGGACGGCAGGGCAGAGCCTCATGACCACCTCACGAAGCTGTGCGGAGGACGCGCTCAGGGCGAACGGCGCACAGCTCCACGGGTGGCGCCCGCGGTGTCGGGCCACCGCCGAGCTCTTGCGCGACGGAGGAGAAGCATGAGCAAGATCGCAGTGTTCGGAGCCGGCTCGTGGGGGACGGCGTTCTCGATCGTGGTCGCCGACGGCGGCAACGACGTGACGATGTGGGCGCGCCGCGAGGAGGTCGCCGAGGCGATCAACGAGAAGCGCGAGAACACCGAGTACCTCCCCGGCATCGAGCTCCCTCCGGCGATCGACGCGACCCACGACGTCGAGAGGGCCGCGACCGGTGCCGACATCGTCATCTTCGCGACGCCGTCGCAGACCTTCCGCAGCAACCTCGAGGAGTGGGCGCCGTTCCTCGATCCCGATGCGGTCCTGGTCTCGCTCATGAAGGGCGTCGAGCTCGGCACCCTCAACCGGATGAGCGAGGTGATCGCCCAGGTCACCGGTGCCGGCCCGGACCGCATCGGCGTGATCAGCGGCCCCAACCTGGCCAAGGAGATCGCCCGTCGCGAGCCGGCGGCCTCGGTCGTCGCCTGTGCCGACGAGGACGTCGCGAGGATGCTGCAGGACCGCTGTCACTCGCCGGCGTTCCGCCCCTACACCTCCGTCGACGTGCTCGGCTGCGAGCTCGGCGGTGCCTACAAGAACGTCGTCGGTCTCGCGGTCGGCATGGCTGTCGGCCTCGGCTTCGGCGACAACACGACGGCCTCGGTGATCACCCGTGGCCTGGCCGAGACGGCGCGGCTCGCGACCAGGCTGGGCGCCAACCCGCTGACCCTCATGGGGCTGGCCGGCCTCGGCGACCTCGTCGCCACCTGCTCCTCACCGCTCTCGCGCAACCGCACCTTCGGCGAGAACCTCGGCAAGGGGATGAGCACCGAGGAGATCATCGCGGGCACCCGCCAGGTCGCCGAGGGCGCCAAGTCCTGCGCGTCCCTGCGCGCGCTCGCGGAGAGCAACGGCGTCGACGCCCCGATCGCGCAGTACGTCGACGACGTCGTCGCCGGCCGGATGTCGGTCGAGCAGATGATGGACGCGACACTGCGCCGCGACACCAAGGCGGAGATGGAGTGACCCTCGGGTGGTCGAGGAGCCCCCTTCCTCACCCGCCGATGGAATCCAGCGCCCCCGCCAGATCCGCCCAGAGGTCCTCGACGTCCTCGATGCCGACCGAGAGCCTGACCAGCCCCTCGGGGATGGTCGCCGGCTCCGACCTCCACCGGCGGCGACGCTCGAACGACGACTCGACGCCGCCCAGGCTGGTGGCGTGCACCCACAGCGCAGTGGAGCGCACCAGCAGGTCCGCCTGGTCGGCGGTCGGCAGCACGACGGAGATCATCGCGCCGAGGCCGGGGTAACGGACCTCCGTCGGCAGAGGGTGGTCGCCGAGGCGGCGCACCAGCTCGGCGGCGTTCGCCTGGGCGCGCTCGACGCGCAGGTGCAGGGTGCGCAGGCCGCGCAGCGCCAGCCAGGTCTCGAACGGTCCGGGCGTGTTGCCCTGCACGTCGCGGCGGCCCTTGAGCACGCCGTGCAGCTCCTCGTCGCGGGTGACGATCGCTCCGAGCTGAAGGTCGCTGTGGCCGGCGAGGTACTTCGTCGCCGAGTGCAGCACCACGTCGGCGCCGAGCTCGAGGGGTCGCTGCAGCAGGGGCGTGAGGAAGGTGTTGTCGACGACCACGCGGGCCCCGGCGGCGTGGGCCGCGGCGATGATCGCGGGTGCATCGGCCACCTCGAGCGCCGGGTTGGTCGGCGACTCGAACCAGACCAGCGCGGCGTCCTCGCAGGCAGCCACGACGGCCGCGGTGTCCGTGAGGTCGACCAGCGTCGTGGTCAGCCGGCCGCGGAGCTCGAGGTCGGCCAGCGAGACCAACGTGCCGTTGTAGGAGTGCCGCGGCACCACCACCTTGTCGCCGAGCGCGACCAGGTCGAGAAGGCTCGTGATCGCCGCCATGCCCGACGCGTAGGCCAGGCAACGTCCTCCCTCGAGGGCGCCGAGGGCCTCTTCGAACGCGCTCCACGTCGGGTTGCCGTAGCGGCCGTACTCGAGGTCCCCACCCGCGACGTAGGTCGACGCCATCGTGATCGGCGCGTTGAGCGGCTGGTCCGGCTCGTGCGGCGGCCGGCCCGCCGTGACGGCGACGGTCGCGGGCTGCAGGGACCCGCTCTGGAGGTCCTCGGGGATGGGCGGCATTGCTCTAGTCTCCCGCTTGTGCTGAGGACGTTGTTGGGCGGGCGCGCGTTCGCCGAGCAGCACGGCGAGGCCCCGGCGAAGGTGGTCGCACTGCACGGCTGGGGCCGCAGCCGCGCGGACTGGAACGCCACGCTGAAGGGCTACGACGCGCTGGCGATCGACCTCCCGGGCTTCGGTGCCACGCCGGCCCCGGACACCGGCTGGAGCACCTCGGAGTACGCCGGATGGGTGGGCGAGTGCATCGAGGACGCCCTGGGCTCGGGTGGCGACCGGCCGGTCCTGGTGGGCCACGCGTTCGGCGGCCGGGTCGCGGTGCGGCTCGCCGCGACGAACCCGGAGCTGGTGCGGGGGGTCGTGCTGACCGGAGTACCCCTGCTGCGACCCGAGACCGCTGCTGCCACACCCACGTGGGGGTTCCGCGCGATGCGGTTCCTCAACAAGTGGCACTTCATCTCCAACGACCTCATGGAGAAGGAGCGCCGCAAGAGCGGCTCGGCGGACTACCGCGCCGCCGAGGGCGAGATGCGCGAGGTGCTCGTCAAGGCGGTCAACGAGGACTACGGCGACGCGCTCGACGCGATCGCCGCCAACCGGCTTCCGGTGGCGATGGTCTGGGGCGAGCACCACACGGTCGCGCCGAGGGCGATGGCCGAGCGGGCCCGGGACCGGATCGGGGCGCGCGCCCACCTGGTCGTCGTGCCCGGGTCGGCGCACCTGCTCGACGCGGGGCTGGTCGCGGCGCTGCGCACGGCCATCGAGGACCTGGTCGCCTCGCCGTGAGCGCGACACTAGGTTGGGTGGTGTGATCGCGCTGTCGCTCGACCAGGTCGCGGACATCGTCGACGGCAGGATCGAGGGGGACGGCGACGGCGTCGTCGTGAGCGGTCCCGTGGTGATCGACGGTCGACAGGCCGGGCCGGGCAGCCTGTTCGTGGCCTTCGTCGGTGAGCACGTGGACGGCCACACCCACTCGCCGCAAGCCGCCGCCCTCGGTGCGGTCGCGGTCCTCGGCACCCGTGCCACCGAGCTGCCGACCGTGGTGGTCGACGATCCGCAGGCCGCACTCCAGCGGCTCGCCGCGCACGTCGTCGCTCAGGTCCGCACCGACGAGCTCAGCGTCCTTGCCGTCACGGGCTCCCAGGGCAAGACGTCGACCAAGGACCTGCTCGCCGCCGTCCTGGCTGAGGTGGGGCCGACCGTCGCGACGTACGGCTCGTTCAACAACGAGCTGGGCATGCCGCTCACGGCGCTGCGAGTGGAGCCGGACACGCGCTTCCTCGTGCTCGAGATGGGCGCCGCCGGCCGCGGCCACCTCACCGAGCTCACCGACCTCGTGGCGCCCGACGTGTCGATCGTGCTCAACGTCGGCACCGCCCACATCGACGGATTCGGTGGCTCGCAGGACGCCATCGCCGAGGCCAAGAGCGAGCTGGTCAGGGGGCTGCGGCCCGAGGGGGTCGCGGTGCTGAACGCCGACGACGAGCGGGTCGCCGCGATGGCGGCGCTGGCCCCGGCGCGGGTCCAGACGTTCGGCACCAGCGCAGAGGCGGACGTCCGGCTCGAGGGCCTGGAGCTGGACCGCCTGGGCCGGCCGCGCTTCACGCTCGCGTCCGGGGCGGAGCGCGTCGTCGTGGCCCTCCACGTGGTCGGCGCCCACCAGGCGCTGAACGCCGCGGCAGCCGCGGCGGCAGCCCTGGTCGTGGGACTGCCCTTCGAGCAGGTGGGAGCCGCACTGTCCGGCGTCACGTCGCTCTCGAAGTGGCGGATGGAGATCCACGAGCTGCCCGACGGCGTCCTGCTGCTCAACGACGCCTACAACGCCAACCCCGAGTCGACGAGGGCGGCGCTCGACGCGATCGCGACGATCGGCGCGGACCCGGCGGTGCGCCGTACGCTCGCCGTCCTCGGCGTGATGCGCGAGCTCGGTGACGTCAGCGAGGCGAGCCACCGGGGCGTCGGCGAGTACGCCGCGGAGCGGGTGGACCAGCTCCTCGTCGTCGGCGAGGAGGCCCGTCCCGTCCACGACGCCTTCGTCGGGGCCGGGCGCCCCAGCGTCTTCGTCGAGGACAACACCGCGGCGCTCGCGTGGCTGCGCGAGCAGCTGCGAGACGGTGACGCGGTGCTGGTCAAGGCCTCCAACGGGGCGCGCCTCTACGAGGTCGCGATCGCGCTTCAGTAGGCTCGGAACCCATGACCCAACGCAAGGTCCGGGTGGCTCTTCTCTTCGGTGGACGCTCCGGCGAGCATGCGATCTCCGCTGCCACCGCCGCCGGGGTGCTCGGGGCCATCGACCGCGACAAGTACGACGTGGTCCCGATCGGGATCACCCGCGACGGTCGCTGGGTCGCCGCCTCGGACGATCCGTCGGTCTGGGAGCTCCGCGGGGGCAGGCTCGCCGAGGTGACGTCGTCGACCGGTGCCGAGGTGGTGCTGTCGGCATCGATCGACGGACCGAAGCTCCAGGTGGTCGAGGGTGGTTCGGTGCCGGAGGTGCTCGGCCAGGTCGACGTGGTCTTCCCGGTGCTGCACGGCCCCTTCGGTGAGGACGGGACCGTCCAGGGGCTGATGGAGCTGGCCGGCATCCGCTACGTCGGCTCGGGCGTGCTGGCCTCCGCCGTCGGCATGGACAAGCACTACATGAAGCTCGTCTTCGCCGCCCACGGGCTGCCGGTCGGGCCGTACGTCGTGGTCACCCCGCGCGACTGGTCGCGGCGGCGCGAGGACGTGCTCACCGCCGTGAAAGAGCTGCGGCTGCCGGTCTTCGTGAAGCCGGCACGGGCCGGCTCGTCGCTGGGCGTGACGCGGGTCGACGACCTCGCCGACCTCGAGCGCGCGGTCGAGGACGCCCAGGTCCACGACCCCAAGGTGCTGGTCGAGGAGGGCATCGACGGCCGCGAGATCGAGTGCGCGGTGCTCGGCGGGCGCGGCGACACCGCGCCGCGCGCCTCCGTGGTCGGCGAGATCGTCGTCGACGCGGCCGGCGAGTTCTACGACTTCGAGGCCAAGTACATCGAGGACGACACGGCCCGCCTCGACATCCCCGCCGACGTGCCCGACTCGGTCAGCGAGCGCGTGCGCGAGCTCGCGGTGCGGGCCTTCGAGGCGGTCGACGCGGAGGGCATCGCCCGCGTGGACACCTTCGTCACGCCCGACGGCGAGGTCGTCCTCAACGAGATCAACACGATGCCGGGCTTCACACCCATCTCGATGTACCCCAAGCTCTGGGAGGCCTCCGGCCTGTCCTACCCCGACCTCATCGACGAGCTGATCCAGCTCGCCCTCGAGCGTCGTACCGGCCTTCGCTGAAGCAACGCTGACCCGCCGGTTCTGTACGGGCGGGTCGGCGTCTGGTGGAACGGTGACCCGCCGGTTCTGTACGGGCGGGTCGGCTCAGACAGGAGCGCCGGAGGTGATGGCGCGGGCGAGGAGGGCGCGGGCGACCTCGCCGAGCGAGGTGTCGCTGAAGGTGCAGGCGTAGGGGAAGACCGAGGTCTCCGTGGTGCCGGGGGTGATGGCCGTCTCGAGGACGACGAAAGAGCCGTCGGCGCTCACGATGAAGTCGGAGCGGGAGACGTCGCGCAGGCCGAGGGTGCGGTGGGCCTGGCGGGCGACCTCACCGAGGTGGGCGACCTGCTCGGCCGGGAGGTCGGGGCGGTGGAGGGAGACGAACTCCGCGGTGTAGCGGGCCGAGAAGTCGAACTCGTGGCCCTTCTCGTACTCGATCGCGACCGGCTCGAGCGACCGGAGCCCGTCGTCGGTCTCGAGCACGACCACGGACACGTCCACGCCGTCGTGGAACCGCTCGACGAGGGCGTCCTCGCAGTAGGCGTAGGTGCCGACCAGGGCCGAGGGCAGGGCGGCGAGCCCGTCGACGCCGGCCACCCCGAGGGCCGACCCGCCGCGGGCGGGCTTCACGACCACGCGGGTGCCGAGCCGGTGCATGACGTGCTCCATCAGGGCGGCGGCGCCGATGTCGCGGAAGGTCTGCGCGGAGAGGCCGACCGAGTCGGGGACCGGGATGCCGTCGCGGCGCAGCAGCTCACGGGCGCTGGCCTTGTCGTAGGCGAGCCGGCAGGCGGCGCTGCGGGAGCCGACGTACGGCATGCCGATCAGCTCGAGCAACGTCTGGATCTCGCCGTCCTCGCCGAACTGCCCGTGCAGGGCGGGGAGCACGGCGACCACCTTGTCGCGCTCGAGGGTGTGCAGCAGGTTGCGGTCGAAGTCGTAGGCGTGGACCTCGACCCCCAGGTGGCCGAGCTCGCGCACCAGGTTGCGGCCGCTGGCGAGCGAGATGTCGCGCTCGTGACTCAGCCCACCGGCGATGACGGCCACCGGTCCCGGGAACTCCTCGACCATGCGCGAAGCCTCGCACACGCGAGAACCTGTCGAGAACGCGCCAACGCCCCGCACCGAGGGGCGCGGGGCGCTGGTGAGCCGGTCGTCAGGCGGTCAGATGTGGACCACCGGGCAGGTGAGCGTGCGGGTGATGCCGTCGAGGGTCTGCACCTTCGCCACCACCAGCTTGCCGAGCTCGTCGACGTTGCGGGCCTCGGCACGCACGATCACGTCGTAGGGACCGGTGACGTCCTCGGCCATCGTGACGCCCTTGACCTGGGCGATGGCCGTGGCCACCTCGGCGGCCTTGCCGACGTCGGTCTGGATCAGGATGTAGGCCTGCACCACCATTGGCGGATCTCCCTGCTGTTCTGTGGCGTGGGGGGACTCTGTCTTCTCGAGACGGGGTCAACCTATCGCGCGGCTGCGGCACGTCATAGACGCCGGGGGACCGGCATCTGCTCTGATGGAGCCATGCCCTTCCCGCCGGAGGCCACGCTCGGCGACGTGGGTGAGTTCGGGCTCATCGCCGAGCTGACCCAGGTGTTCACCCAGGGCGAGCACGTGCTCGTCGGCCCGGGCGACGACGCTGCTGTGCTCCGGGTGCGCCAGGGCCACGTCGTCGTGTCGACCGACCTGCTCATCGAGGGGCAGCACTTCCGCAACGACTGGGTCGAGGCCGCGGACGTCGGGCACCGGGCGGCGGCCCAGAACCTCTCGGACATCAACGCCATGGGTGGCCGCGCCCACTCGCTCACGATCGGGCTGGGCGCCCCTGCCGACCTCCCGGCGCGCTGGGCCCTCGACTTCGCGGCCGGTTTCGCGGCCGAGTGCGACCTCGTCGGCGCCAGCGTGGTCGGGGGCGACCTGACCCGCTGCGACCAGGTCGTCATCGCGGTCACGGTCATCGGCGCCTGCACCCAGGCTCCGGTGCTCCGCTCGGGGGCGCAGCCGGGCGACGTCCTCGCGCTCGTGGGCCGTCAGGGCTGGTCCGCCGGCGGCCTGGCCGTCCTCACGCGGGGGTTCCGCTCCCCGCGGGTGCTGGTCGAGGCCTACCGGCGTCCCAGCCCGCCGTACGACGCCGGGCCGGCCGCCGCCGAGGCCGGGGCGACCTCGATGATCGACGTCTCCGACGGCCTGCTGGCCGACGCCGGCCACCTGGCCGCCGACTCCGGCGTGGCCATCGACCTGCTCACCGACGCGCTGGACGTCCCCGAGCCGCTCCACGCCGTGGCGGCCGCCACCGGCGCCGACCCGGTCTCCTTCGTGCTGGGTGGCGGCGAGGACCACTCGCTGCTCGCGACGTTCCCCGCCGGTGGTGTGCCCGACGGGTGGAGCGTCATCGGCTCTGTGGCGTCCGGCGAGGGCGTCACGGTCGACGGTGCGGCGTACGCCGGTGAGACGGGGTGGAAGCACTTCTAGCGTGTGCGCGGCTGTGCGGGCGTCCACGCCTGCGACCATGCACGAGTCGGGCTCAACGATGGATGTGAGCTGTGGTCAGGTATGACGAAGCCGCCGGACCCTCGGGGCCAGCGGCTTCGGAAAGGACAGGTCAGCGGGTGACTTTGCCTGCCTTGATGCAGCCGGTGCAGACGTTGAGCCGCTTGGGCGTGCCGTTCACGGTCGCGCGGACCCGCTGGATGTTGGGGTCGAAGCGGCGCTTGGTGATCTTGCGCGACCACGGCCGGTTGTTGCCGAAGCCGGGCTTCTTGGCGCAGATGTCGCAGACGGCGGCCACTGTGTGCTCCTGGAGATGGATTGCTGGCTGAGTTCATGGGGTGCCCGGCATCCGGGCAACCGAAGCAGAATATCCGAACCGGACGCCTCAGCCGAAATCGCGCCCAGGCTCTAGTCTCGCCCCCGTGAGCGAACCGGGCACCGTCGGGAGCGGCATCCAGCTCGAGACCGTGCTCAGCTTCATCGACATCGCGGTCGACGCCCTCGCCGGCGCCCGTGAGGAGATCGACGCGCTCAACGTCTACCCGGTGCCCGACGGCGACACCGGGACCAACCTCTACCTCACGATGGCTGCCGCCCGCGACGCCGTTCGGGAGAAGGCCGCGAGCGGCGGCGCCGACCGGGCCGCCCTGTTCGAGGCGTTCACGCGAGGGGCGCTGCTGGGCGCGCGCGGCAACTCCGGCGTGATCCTCAGCGAGATGCTCCGCGCGATCATGCGGCGCATCGCCGAGGCGCAGTGGGACGAGCGCAACGGCGCGGTGATGGTCGACGCGCTCAGGCAGGCGACCGAGGCGAGCTACGCGGCCGTCGGCACGCCGGTCGAGGGCACGATGCTCTCGGTCTGTCGCGCCGCCTCGGACGCGGCGGCGAAGCTGCTCGAGGGTGAGCCGACGGTGCGCTCGAGGGACGTCCTCACCACCAGCGCGGCCGCCGCCCGCGAGGCGCTCGCGAGGACTCCCGACCAGCTCCAGGTCCTGCGCGACGCGGGCGTCGTCGACGCCGGGGGGCGGGGCGTCGTGGTGATCCTCGACGCCGCCGAGACCGCTCTCACCGGCAAGCGGCCACCGCCGGCCGAGCCGGGCCGGCGGATCCCGCAGCCGCACCTGGGTGGGTCCGGCGTCGTCGAGCCCGGCGCCGATCTGGTCGTCGGCGGGCCGGCCTACGAGGTGATGTACCTCCTCGACGCCCCCGACGAGACCATCGCGCAGCTGCGCAGCACCCTCGCCGGGCTCGGCGACTCCCTGGTCGTGGTCGGCGGCGAGGGGCTCTGGAACGTCCACGTGCACGTCGACGACGTCGGCTCGGCCATCGAGGCCGGGATCGAGGCCGGCCGGCCGCACCGGGTGCGGGTCACTCACTTCGCGGAGCAGATCGCCGCCCGCGAGCCGCGCCCGCGGGTCGGCCGGGCGATTGTGGCGGTCGCCGCGGGACCGGGGCTTGCGGGCCTGTTCGAGGAGGCCGGGGCCGTGGTGGTCTCGGGCGGTCCGGGCGACCGGCCCTCGACCGGCATGCTGCTCGAGGCCATCGTCCGCTCGGGCGCCCAGGAGGTCGTCGTCCTCCCCAACGACAACGACTCGGTCCGGGCGGCGCAGGTGGCCGCCAGCACGGCGGAGAAGGACCACGACATCCGGGTCTCGGTGATCCCGACGAAGGCCCAGGTCGAGGGGCTGGCGGCGCTGGCCGTGCACGAGCCGGGCCGCACCTTCGACCAGGACGTCCTCGAGATGACCGCGACCGCCCGGCACGCGCGGCAGGGCGCCGTGACGATCGCCGCCCGGCAGGCGATCACCATGGCCGGGCCGTGCGAGCCGGGCGACGTGCTCGGTGCGATCGGCGGCGACTTCGTGGTCGTCGGCCACGACCTGACCGCCGTCGCCGAGGACGTGCTGGGCAGGCTGCTCGGCGGTGGTGGCGAGATGGTCACGCTCGTCTCCGGCGCGGACGACGCGGACGGCGCGCTCGCCGGCACCTGCGCCGCCTGGCTGGAGGAGCAGCACCCCACTGTCGACGTCGTGGTGTACGACGGTGGGCAGGAGCGCTACCCGCTCCTCGTCGCCGTCGAGTAGGAGCGCAGGATCTTGATCGACCTCGACTCACCCGTCGAGTCAGTGCTCGGCGTGGCCAAGGGCAAGAAGGCCCAGGCCCGCCAGGAGGGGATCACCGAGCGGCTGGGGCTGCGCACGATCGGCGACCTGCTCCGCCACTTCCCGCGCCGCTACCTCGAGACCGGCTCGCTGTCCGCTCTCGACGAGCTCCGCGAAGGACAGCTCCTCACCGTGGTCGGTGAGATCTCCGGCTCGGTGAGCCGGACCTACCGCGACCGTCGCACCGGCCGTCCTGCCTACCGCCAGGAGGTGATCCTCCGCACCGAGGGGCCCTCCCTGCAGATGACGTTCTTCGCGCAGCAGGCCCACATCGGGAGGTTCAACGAGCAACGGTTCAACAAGGGCCGGCGCGGCATCTTCATGGGCAAGGTCGGCACCTTCCGCGGCGAGTGGCAGCTCACCAACCCGCAGATGGTGCTGTTCGGAGCCGACGGCGACGCGAGCGAGGACCTCGCCGCGCTCTCCCTGGAGACGATCGGTCCGCTCTACCCGCTCTACCCGGCGACCAAGGACGTCGAGTCGTGGGACCTCCAGAAGGCGATCTCCTTCGCCCGGACCGTGGTCGACGAGGTGCCCGACCTGATCCCCGCCGAGATCCGCAGCAGCTATCACGTGCTCGACGCGCGTCGCGCGCTCGACCTCGTCCACGCGCCAGAGACCTGGGGCGACATCCAGCGCGCCCAGCACCGCTACCGGTTCGAGGAGGCGCTCGTGACCCAGCTGGTCCTCGGCCGCAGTCGGCGAGCGGTGCACCGGATGGGTGCCAAGCCCCGCACCGGTGGCGACGGGGCACTGCTGACGGCCTTCGACGCGGGGTTGCCGTGGGAGCTCACCGCCGGCCAGCGCGAGATCGGCGTCCAGATCGAGCAGGACCTCGCCCGTTCACACCCGATGAACCGGCTCCTGCAGGGCGAGGTCGGCTCGGGCAAGACCCTCGTGGCGCTGCGGGCCATGCTCCGGGTCGTCGACTCCGGGGGTCAGGCGGCCCTCCTCGCCCCCACCGAGGTGCTCGCCCAGCAGCACCACCGCTCGATCACCGACCTGCTCGGCGACCTCGCGGCCGGCCCGATGTTGGGCGGAGCGATGGGCGGCACCAACGTCGAGCTGCTGACCGGCTCCATGACCAAGGCACAGCGCACCGAGCCCCTCTCCCGCCTGGCGGTCGGTGAGTCCGGGATCGTGATCGGCACCCACGCCCTGCTGGAGGAGCAGGTGCAGTTCTTCGACCTCGGCCTGGTCGTGGTCGACGAGCAGCACCGCTTCGGGGTCGAGCAGCGAGCCGCCCTGACCGACAAGGCCGGCAGTCCGCCCCACGTCCTGGTGATGACAGCGACGCCGATCCCGCGCACCGTGGCGATGACGGTCTTCGGTGATCTGGAGGTCTCGACCCTGACCGAGCTGCCCGCCGGCCGGGCGCCCATCCAGACCACGGTGGTGCCCGCCGACCAGCAGAGCTGGATGGACCGGGTCTGGCAGCGGGTGCGCGAGGAGGTCGAGAAGGGTCACCAGGCCTACGTCGTCTGTCCGCGGATCAGCGGAGACGAGCCCGAGCAGGGCGAGCTGGCGCCGACCTACGACGAGCGCGAGCTCGAGCAGCGGCTGGCCGAGGCGACCCGCCACACGCTGGCCGCCGTCGACGAGGTGGTCGCCGAGCTCGACACCCACCAGCTCCACGGGCTGCGCATCGCGTCGCTCCACGGCCGGCTCCCGCCCGACGAGAAGGAGCGCACGATGCGCGCCTTCGCCGCCGGCGAGATCGACGTGCTGGTGTCCACGACGGTGATCGAGGTCGGCGTCGACGTCGCCAACGCGACGGCGATGGTCCTCCTCGACGCCGACCGGTTCGGCATCTCGCAGCTCCACCAGCTCCGGGGCCGGGTCGGCCGCGGCGGGCTGCCGGGGCTCTGCCTGCTGGTCTCACACGCGGAGCCCGACACCGACGCCCGGCTCCGGCTCGACGCGGTCGCCTCGACGACCGACGGCTTCGAGCTGAGCCGCGTCGACCTCGAGCAGCGGCGTGAGGGCGACGTGCTGGGCCGGTCGCAGTCGGGCTACCGATCGAGCCTGCAGAACCTCAAGGTGCTCCGCGACGAGGACACCATCCTCGCGGCTCGCGAGGCCGCCGAGCAGCTGCTCGACGACGACGAGACCTTGGCGGGCCACCCACTGCTGGCCGAGAGTGTGCTGGTGATGGAGGCCTCCCGCGAGAGCGACTTCATGGAGAAGTCGTGATCACCCCGCCCGACCGCGCGCCCTGCTCGCCCTCGTGCTCGGACCGCGAAGCAGCATGACCCGCATCATCGGTGGCAGGGCGGGTGGCCGGCGGCTGACGACGCCGGCCGGCCCGGCCACTCGCCCGACCACCGACCGGGTCCGCGAGGCGCTGTTCTCCAGCATCGAGGCCTGGTGCGGTTCGCTGCAGGGGCTCCGCTTCCTCGATCTCTACGCCGGGTCGGGTGCGGTCGGCCTCGAGGCGTGGTCGCGCGGGGCCGGCGTGGTCACCCTGGTCGAGTCGGACCGTCGTACCGCCCGCCTGATCGGCGACAACGCCCGTGCGATCGGCTTCGTCAGGGCCGAGGTCGTCTGCGCCAGCGTCACCTCGACGCTCACCAAGGCCCCGGCAGCGCCCTACGACGTGGTGTTCATGGACCCGCCCTACCCGCTCGACGACGTGACGGTCGGGGAGGACCTCGCGATCCTCGGCGCCCAGCAGTGGCTGGTGCCCGGGGCGATGGTCGTGGTCGAGCGCTCCACCCGCAGTCCCGAGCCGATCTGGCCGGCCGGACTCGAGGGCCGGCGTAGCAAGCGGTACGGCGAGACCACCCTTTGGTACGGTCACGCCGCCAGCCCTGAGCCGACGGACGAGGAGGCCTGATCGATGCGCCGAGCCGTCTGTCCCGGGTCCTTCGACCCGGTCACCAACGGGCACCTCGACATCGTGCGACGCGCCGCGGCCCTCTTCGACGAGGTCGTCGTGGCAGTGGGCGTCAACGTGTCCAAGAGCCGGCTGTTCAGCGCCGAGGAGCGGCTGGCCATGCTGGAGCAGGGCGTCGCGGACCTCGACAACGTCAGGGTCGAGGGGTTCACCGGACTCATCACGACCTACTGCCGCGAGGCCGAGGCCAGCGCGATCGTCAAGGGGCTGCGGTCCGGCACCGACTTCGACTACGAGGTCCAGATGGCCCAGATGAACGCGCACCTGACGGGCGTCGAGACCATCTTCGTCACCGCGGAGCCGCAGCTCGGCTTCGTGTCCTCGAGCCTGATCAAGGAGGTCGCGGCCTACGGCGGAGACGTCTCCGCGCTGGTGCCGGCCTTCGTGCTCGGCCCGCTCACCGAGAAGCTGGCGCAGCGGTCGGCGGACTAGTGCCCCGCACACCCGTGGCCCGGACGCATTTGGTCCCCGCGACACCGCCCGCGTACGATTCTCGATTGGATCTGTTGCCCGGATACCGGAAGTGACACTGAACAGCTTGGACCCGAGAGCGCCGCTCGTGCTCGACACTCGCGAGCTCGGACGCCGCCCGGGGTCCCAGCGCGAGGTGTCGCGGACGGTGCTCGCGCCGGCAGATCTGGGCATCGAGGTCCTCCAGGTCCCCGAAGGGTCGCCGGTCGAGCTTGACCTGCGTCTCGAGGCGGTCATGGAGGGGGTGCTGGTCACCGGGACTGCGCACGCCTCCCTCGCGGGGGAGTGCGCACGGTGCCTGGAGCCGATCTCCGACGACATGGAGGTCAGGTTCCAGGAGCTGTTCGTCTACGAGGACCATGCCCTCCCCGGGGAGGACGACGATGTCAGCATGCTGCAGGGCGACCTGGTCGACCTGGAGCCGCTGCTGCGGGATGCGGTGGTGCTCGCACTGCCGTTCCAGCCGCTGTGCATGGACGACTGTCCCGGCCTGTGCCCCGAGTGTGGAGCACGACTGGCCGAGGACCCCGACCATGCCCATGACGCGGCGATCGACCCGCGGTGGGCGGCCCTGGCCGACCTGACGCAGAACCAGCAGCAGACCCAGCAGACCACGCAGTCCGAGCAGATCTGAGAGAGAGAACACCATGGCTGTCCCGAAGCGGAAGATGTCGCGCAGCAACACGCGCCACCGTCGCTCGGCCTGGAAGACCACCGCGCCGACCCTGGTGACCTGCGCCAACCCCGCCTGCGGTGCCAAGCACCTGCCGCACCGCGCGTGCGGCAACTGCGGCCAGTACGGCGCCCGCAACACCCGCCGCCAGGTTCTCTGACCCGCCCAGAGATCCGCGCAGTCTTCTGAGCAACTACGCGCAGCTCCGCGCCGCACTCGGGGAACCAGTCCTGGACCCCGAGCTGCTCGAGCGCGCCCTCACCCATCGCTCCTACGCCTACGAGAACGGCGGGCTGCCGACCAACGAGCGGCTGGAGTTCCTCGGTGACTCCGTGCTCGGAGTGGTCGTCACCGAGACCCTCTACGTCACCCACCCCGACCTCTCCGAGGGCCGGCTGGCCAAGCTGCGCGCGGCGGTCGTCAACGCCCGCGCACTGGCCGAGGTGGGTCGCGTCATCCGGCTCGGCGAGCACGTCAAGCTCGGCCGTGGCGAGGAGACCACGGGCGGCCGCAACAAGGCGTCCATCCTCTCCGACACCGTCGAGGCCGTGATCGGCGCCGTCCACCTCAGCGGCGGCATCGAGGTGTCGTCCGAGGTGGTGCACCGGCTCTTCGACCCGCTCATCGAGGCGGCGTCCGCGCTCGGCGCCGGCCTGGACTGGAAGACCTCGCTCCAGGAGCTGGCTGCCGAGCACGCCCTCGGTGTGCCCGAATACCTCATCCAGGACGAGGGACCCGACCACCAGAAGACCTTCACCGCCCAGGTGCGGGTCGCCGGCCAGCTCTACGGCAACGGCGTCGGTCGCTCCAAGAAGGAAGCCGAGCAGGCCGCCGCGGAGACGGCGTACGGCGACCTCGCCTCCGGACTCGGCATCGCCGACCCGATCGACGCCGCCGTCGATGCGGCCGTCGACGCGGCGGCGGCCGACGGCGCGGCCGACGAGCCCGTCGACTCCTCACGCCACTCCTAGCCATCCGCCCCGACGATGCCCGAGCTGCCCGAGGTCGAGGTGGTCCGCGCGGGCCTGGCCCGGCACGTGCTCGGCGCCGTCATCACGTCGGTCGAGGTGCTGCATCCGCGTCCCGTACGCCGTGACCCGCGCGGACCACGCGGGTTCGCCGCCGCGCTGACCGGACGCCGGATCGAGGACGCGAGGCGCCGCGGCAAGTACCTCTGGCTGCCCCTCGACAACGGCGACGCCCTGCTCGGCCACCTCGGCATGAGCGGCCAGCTGCTGGTGCAGCCGCCGGAGTCCGAGCCGGAGCGGCACCTCCGCGTGCGGCTCGCGCTCGACGGCGCCGCCGACGGTCGCGAGCTGCGCTTCGTCGACCAGCGCATGTTCGGGGGGCTCTCGGTGTCCGCCGGCGGCGCCGAGCTGCCGCCCGAGATCGCGCACATCGCCCGCGACCCGCTCGACCCCCTGTTCGACGACGACGCCTTCGTGGCCAAGGTGCGGCGCCGGGCATCGGGGGTCAAGCGCCAGCTGCTCGACCAGAACCTCGTCTCAGGTGTCGGCAACATCTATGCCGACGAGGCACTGTGGCGGGCCCGGCTGCACGGAGAGCGGGCCGGGGAGAGGCTGCGGGCAGCCCAGGTCCGCGAGCTGCTCGCCCACGCGCGGGCGGTGATGAACGAGGCACTGGGCCAGGGCGGCACGTCGTTCGACGCGCTCTACGTCAACGTCAACGGCGAGTCCGGCTACTTCGACCGCTCCCTGCATGCCTACGGGCGGGAAGGGGAGCCCTGCGACCGGTGCGGTGCACCGCTGCGCCGGGTGGCGTTCATGAACCGGTCGTCGTACTTCTGCCCGGTCTGCCAGCCGGCGCCGCGGCGCCCGCGGAAGGCGGTCCCCAGGGGTGTTGCGGCAGATTGACCGGAGGCCACGCGAGTGGGACTCTTGAAGACGGTCCTCGGACCAGCCTCACGGAACCAGCCCCACGAATATCGGAAGGTTCAACATTTATGGCAAAGGCGCTGATCGGCTACATGAACAGCGACCTGCGTGACCCCCGCCTTGCTGCCGAGAACAGTCGGCTGCGTGCGCGGGTGGGCGAGCTGGAGGCCCTCGTGGTCCGGCTCAGCGAGGAGAACGACAAGCTCGTGGCCGCCCGGGCCGAAGAGCTGCTCGTCGACACCGCTCCCCGCATGCAGGAGATGCAGCCCGCCTGACAGATCAGGCACCCCTCAGCCGGCTTGATGCTGCCGACCCGCTCGGGAAATCAGGTGAACGGGGAAGGCCTCGGCACTAGCCTGCCGTCCTTGTGACCCGCCTGCTCGACGTCATCGCTCCGCCGCGTCTCGGGCGCAGCTTCCGGCTGCTGATGGCGTCGTCGTGGACCAGCAACGTCGGTGACGGAATCGCCCTCGCAGCCGGGCCGCTGCTCGTGGCCTCGAAGACCGATCACGAGTTCCTGGTCGCGCTCGCCGCCCTCCTCCAGTGGGCGCCCCCGCTGGTCTTCGGGCTGTGGGCGGGGGCCCTCACCGACCGGCTCGACCGTCGGCTGATCATCATCACCGTCGACCTGCTCCGCGCCCTCGTGCTGGCGCTCCTCGCCACGGCGGTCGCCTTCGACGTCGCTCCCATCACGCTCGTGCTCGTGGCCATGTTCCTCCTCGGCACGGCCGAGGTGTTCGCCGACAACACCGCGAGCACGCTGCTGCCGATGCTGGTGGCCCGCGACGACCTGGCGATCGCCAACGCCCGGCTGCAGACCGGCTTCGTCACGATCAACCAGCTGGCGGCGCCGCCGATCGGCGCCCTGCTCTTCACGGTCGGGCAGTTCATCCCCTTCGCCACGCAGGCCCTCGTCGGCGTCCTCGCCGTGATCCTGATCGCGCGGCTGCAGCTGCCGGCGCACGGTCGCGGCCCCGACGAGGTCCGACCGGTCTGGCACGACATCGTCGAGGGGTTCCGCTGGACCTGGCACCACGCCGCGGTCCGCACCCTGGTGCTCACGATCCTGATCTTCAACGTGACCTTCGGCGCGGCCTGGTCGGTGCTGGTGCTCTATGCCACCGAGCACCTCGGCCTGGGCAGCGTCGGGTTCGGCCTGGTCACCACCGTGACCGCTGCGGGCGGTCTGGCCGGGACGTTGTCCTACGGCTGGCTGACCCGCCGGATCAGCCTGGGCAACATCATGCGGATCGGGCTGATCATCGAGACCTTCACCCATCTCGCGCTCGCCGCCACGTCGTCGCCGTACCTCGCCATGCCGGTCTTCTTCATCTTCGGGGCGCACGCCTTCGTCTGGGGCACCACCTCGATCACGATCCGCCAGCGTGCGGTGCCGACCGAGCTCCAGGGCCGGGTCGGGTCGGTGAACCTGGTCGGCGTGTACGGCGGGCTCGTGGTCGGTGCCGCGATCGGCGGCCTGGTCGCCCAGCGCTGGGGCGTCACGGCGCCGTTCTGGTTCGCGTTCGTGGGGTCGGCGCTGTTCGTGGTGCTGATCTGGCGCCAGCTCAGCCACATCGCGCACGACGACGACCTGGCTGCCTCCACGGCCTGAGCCGGGTCGAGGATGGGGGCATGTACGTCCCTCGCTTCAACGCCCTCGACGACGACGCCGCGGTCCGCGCCATGGTCACCCACATCGGCGCGGGGGAGCTGGTGACGACCGGCGAGGACGGCTACCCGCTCGCCACCCGGCTGCCCGTCGTCTGGGACGGTGACCGGCTGGTGCTGCACATCGCCCGGGCCAACCCGCACTGGCGGTCGATCCCGTCGGACGGCGACGTCCCGGCGCTCGCCGTGGTGACGGACGCCGAGGCCTACGTCTCGCCCGCGTGGTATGCCTCCAAGGCCGAGCACGGCCGCGTGGTCCCGACCTGGAACTACTCGGCTGTGCAGATCACCGGCAGGGTCCGCCGGTTCGAGGACCCGGAGTGGATCCGGCGCGCGGTGACGATGCTGACCGAGCAGCACGAGTCGGCGCGCGCCGAGCCCTGGGCGGTCACGGACGCGCCCGCGACGTACGTCGACAAGCAGCTGCGCGCCATCGTCGGGCTCGAGGTCACCGTCGAGCGGGTCGAGGGCAAGGCCAAGCTGAGCCAGAACCGGTCCGACGAGGACCGGGCCGGCGTGGTGGCCGGGCTGAGGGCCGAGGGCGCCGGCCGCGAGGCGCTCATGGCCGACCAGATGGAGCGGCGGGACCGCAGCAGCCTCCAGAGCCCTAGAGAGCCAGGCGGGTCGTGACCTGGTCCCAGACGTCCCGCTCGGCGTGCTCGCCGAGGAACGCGACCGTCTCGGGGGAGAGGTTGCGCGGCTTGGGCGCCACCTTCTCGACGTACGTCGTGTGGGCCCGCGCGAACGCCGCGTCGATCTCCGGCGACCGGTCGAGGCCGAGCCAGGCGAGCACCTTGTCGAGGCTCGCGCCGGACTCGTCGCCGAAGAAGCGGTCGTACTCGACGACCACGGCGCGGTCGGGGCGCTGCTTGACCGCGCGACGCACCCGACGCAGTGAGCGGTTCCACCCGGCCACCGCCTTGGTGGCGTCCTGGTCGGCGGCCCAGCCGAGGTCGTCGGGGTTCCGCGCGCGGGCCTCCCAGCTCGCCGCGACGGGCTCGAGGTCGCGCACGATGCAGACGAACCGCGCGTCGGGCAGGGTCTCCCAGACGTGCTGGAGGCGGATCGCGACCATCTTGTCGCCGACGTAACGAGCCCGTCCCCACTTGGCCCTCATCGCCGCGTAGTGCGGCGCCCACTCCGGCGCGTGCTCCGGGGTCAGGTTGGTCAGCTCGTCGGAGAAGTCGAAGAACCGCTGCTCCTCGAAGAGCGCCGCCGTCACCGGCACCTCGTCGCGCGGGTAGAGCCGCTTGTAGCGCTCGACCCCCAGTGCGATCTCCGCGTGGGAGACCAGCACCTCCATCAGCGCCGTCGTGCCCGAGCGGCCGAGACCGGCGACGAAGAGCAGCTCGGCCACGGTCGGTGAGCCTACGCGGACGCGGACCGGTCACGATGGGACGCCTCGGCCCGCCGGAGGCGGCGGGAAACACGCCCGCGCGGCTGACCCCCCGGATTCACGGTCCGGGGGCCCCCCGCCGGTAGGGTTGGCCGCGCTGAGCTTCCCCCGCGTCAGCCCTGCCGTTGCCGTCATTTTGCGAGGGAGCACCGTGTACCTGAAGAGCCTGACCCTCAAAGGGTTCAAGTCCTTCGCTTCCTCGACGACGCTCCAGCTGGAGCCGGGGATCACCTGCGTCGTCGGGCCCAACGGCTCCGGCAAGTCCAACGTCGTCGACGCGCTCGCCTGGGTCATGGGTGAGCAGGGCGCCAAGTCGCTGCGCGGCGGCAAGATGGAGGACGTCATCTTCGCCGGCACGTCGGGGCGGCCCCCGCTCGGTCGGGCCGAGGTGCTGCTGACCATCGACAACACCGACGGCGCGCTGCCGATCGAGTACTCCGAGGTCACGATCAGCCGGACCATGTTCCGCAGCGGCGGGTCGGAGTACGCCATCAACGGCACGCCCTGCCGGCTGCTCGACGTCCAGGAGCTGCTCTCCGACTCCGGCATCGGGCGCGAGATGCACGTGATCGTCGGCCAGGGCCAGCTCGACACGATCCTGCACGCGACGCCGGAGGACCGGCGCGGCTTCGTCGAGGAGGCCGCCGGCGTCCTCAAGCACCGCAAGCGCAAGGAGAAGGCGCTTCGCAAGCTCGACGCCTGCGACGGCAACCTGACCCGGCTCACCGACCTGCTCGGCGAGATCCGCCGCCAGCTCAAGCCGCTCGGCCGTCAGGCCGAGGTGGCCCGTCGTGCGGCCGGGGTCCAGTCCGCGGTCCGCGACGCGAAGGCCCGCCTGATCGCCGACGACCTCGTGACCGCTCGGTCCTCGCTCGAGCAGGAGCTGGCCGACGAGTCGGTCCTGGTCGCCCGGCGCCAGGAGGTCGAGGGCCACCAGGCCGAGGCCACCCAGCGGGAGAGCGAGCTGGAGGCCGCGCTGCGCGAGGACCTGCCGGCGCTGGCCCAGGCGCAGGAGACGTGGTTCGCCCTGTCCGGGCTCCGCGAGCGGCTCCGCAGCACCCAGTCGCTCGCCGGGGAGCGGGTCCGCAACGCCGAGGGGCTCGGCACCGGCGACGTGGCCACCGGCCGCGACCCGGAGGCGCTCGAGGCCGAGGCGGCGCAGGTGCGCGAGCAGGAGTCCGTCATCGAGACCGAGGTCGAGGCGCACCGCGTCGCCCTCGAGCAGGCGGTCTCGGGCCGGCGTACGGCCGAGGACGCCGTCGCCGAGGAGGAGCGCCGCGTCGCCGGCCAGCACCGCGCCGCCGCCGACCGCCGCGAGGGGCTGGCCCGACTGACCGGCCAGGTCAACGCGCTGCGCTCGCGCGCCGCCGCGGCCGACGACGAGCTCGGCCGGCTCACCCAGGCCCTCGAGGAAGCCAGCAGCCGCGCGGCCCGCGCCCAGCGTGACTTCACCGCCCTCGAGACCCGGGTCGCCGGTCTCGACGCCGGCGAGGAGGGGCTCGACGCGGAGCACGAGGGGGCCGCCGCCCAGCTCGACGACCTGGAGGAGCAGCTGGCCAAGGTCCGCGAGGAGGCGCAGCGCGCCGAGCGCGACCGCGCCACGCTGGCCGCCCGCAAGGACGCCCTCGAGCTCGGCCTCAACCGCAAGGACGGCGCCGGCGCCCTGCTCGCCGCCTCCGACCAGGTGTCCGGGCTGCTCGGCTCGGTGGCCGCGCTGCTGACCGTGCGCAGCGGGTTCGAGACCGCCGTCGCCCACGCGCTGGGCAGTGCCGCCGACGCCGTGGCGCTGGAGAACGCCGATGCCGCGATCGCCGCGATCGGCCACCTCAAGGAGCTCGACCTGGGCCGCGCCGGGCTGGTGCTCGGGTCCGGCCCCGCGCACGACGTCACCGGCTGGCCGGCGCTGCCCGACGGAGCGTCGTACGCCCTCGACGTCGTCGACCTGCCCCGACACCGTCCGTCCGGCGCTGGCCCGGTTGCTCGACCGGATCGCCGTCGTCGACGACCTGGCCGCGGCCCGGGCGCTGATCGCACGCGACGCCTCGCTCACCGCAGTGACCCGCGACGGTGACCTGCTCGGAGCCCACGTCGCCGCCGGCGGCTCGGCCAGCCAGCCCAGCCTCATCGAGATCCAGGCCGCGGTCGACGAGGCCGCCCAGCAGCTGTCCGAGGCGATCGCCTCGAGCGAGCGACTCGGCTTCGACATGTCCCGGCTGGAGCGCGAGCGGCACGAGGCCCAGAAGCGGGTCGACGTCGCCCTCGCCAAGCTGCACGAGTCCGACGCCACGCTGGCCGCAGTCGCCGAGGAGCTCGGCCAGTTCGGCGCCCAGGCGCGCGCCGCGCGTGGTGAGGCCGAGCGGCTCGAGCGGGCGATCGCCGAGGCGCAGGAGGCCCGCACCAAGGACCTGGCCGGGCTCGAGGAGCTCGAGACCCGGCTCGTCCGCGCCGAGGAGGACCCCGACCTCGAGGTCGTCACCGACGAGCGCGAGCCGCTCGCCGAGGCCGCCCGCGGCGCTCGCCAGGGCGAGATGGAGGCCCGGCTCGCGCTGCGCACCGCTGAGGAGCGGTCGCGCGCCCTGCACGGTCGGGCCGACCAGCTGCTCCGCGCCGCCCAGGAGGAGCGCGAGACCCGCACCCGCGAGATCGAGCGCCGCGCCCGCCTGCTCCGCGAGGGCGAGGCCGCCCAGGCGGTCGGGGTCGCTGTCGCCTACGTGCTCGACCGGCTCGACGTCTCCATCGGCCTTGCCGCCGCGGCCCGCGCCGAGGTCGAGCGGGCCCGCCAGGGCCGCGAGGAGCAGCTGCTCGCCGTACGCTCGCGCCTGCGTGACCTGGCCCGCGAGCACGACGAGCTCGTCAACTCCGTCCACCGCGACGAGATGGCCCGCACCCAGCAGAAGATGCGGATCGAGCAGCTCGAGCAGCGCGCGCTCGAGGAGCTCGGCATGGACGCCGACGTGCTCGTGGTCGAGTACGGCCCCGACCAGCCCGTCCCGGTCGACCACAAGCTGCCCGACGGCGAGCTGCCGGAGGTCGTCGACTCGGAGTCCGACACCCCGGCGGAGCCCGACACGGTGCCCTTCGTCCGCGAGGAGCAGGTCAAGCGGCTGCGCTCCGCCGAGCGCGAGCTGGCCATGCTCGGCACCGTCAACCCGCTCGCGCTGGAGGAGTTCAGCGCGCTGGAGGAGCGTCACCGCTTCCTCAGCGAGCAGCTCGAGGACCTGAAGAAGACCCGCAAGGACCTCCTCGACATCGTCCGCGAGGTCGACGCCCGGGTCGAGGAGGTCTTCACCGAGGCCTACGCCGACGTGGAGCGCGCCTTCGACGAGACCTTCGCCCGGCTGTTCCCGGGCGGCGAGGGCCGGTTGGTCCTCACCGACCCCGACGACATGCTCAACACCGGCATCGAGGTCGAGGCCCGCCCGCCCGGCAAGAAGATCAAGAGGCTCTCGCTGCTCTCGGGTGGCGAGCGCTCGCTGGTCGCGGTGGCCTTCCTCGTGGCGCTGTTCAAGGCCCGCCCCTCGCCGTTCTACATCCTCGACGAGGTGGAGGCGGCGCTCGACGACACCAACCTCGGCCGGCTGCTCGAGATCTACGAGGAGCTGCGCGAGAACTCCCAGCTGCTGGTCATCACCCACCAGAAGAGGACCATGGAGGTCGGCGACGCCCTCTACGGCGTCACCATGCGCGGCGACGGTGTCTCGGCGGTCATCAGCCAGCGGCTGCGCGAGGCCGAGTCGGCGTAGCCCTCGTGCCCTCCCCTCGTCCCACCCGCGACCAGTACGTCCACTGGGAGCAGGTCACCACCCGCTGGGCCGACATCGACGTCTACGGGCACATGAACAACGCCCGCTACTTCGAGATCATCGACACCGTCGTCAACAACCACCTCGAGCAGGCGACCGGCACCGACATCCGCAGGCTTCCGGCGATCGGCGTGGTGGCGGAGGTCGGCTGCAAGTACTTCGCCGAGGTCGGCTACCCGGCGCCGGTCGACGTCGGCGTCTACGTCGAGCGGCTCGGCAACTCCTCGGTCGTCTACAAGGTCGGGCTGTTCCAGGGAACTCACGACGGGCCGAGCGACGAGGCCGCCGCGGAGGGCACCTTCGTGCACGTCTACGTCGACAACACCGACCCGGCCCGCCCCGTCGTACCCATCCCGGAGGAGATCCGCGCCGCCGTCGCGTCACTTGTGCGCTCGTGAGCCGTTAGGCAGTCATGACCGCGATCGTGATCGGCATGGTGCTGATCCTGATCGTCGCGCTCGTGGTGATCTCGGTGTTCTCCGAGGAGGACGACGACTGGTCGACGAGCCGGCCCGGCCGCAGGGACCCCGACGAGACCTACCTCGACGACCTCCTGGGCGGCTGACAGCGCCGAGTCGGGGTGGCTGATGCGCGGCAGCCACGACTCGGCGTCCAGTGCGGCGTCCTGATTGGATGGGGGCCATGTCCTCCCTGGCGCTGCTGATCCTGGTCATCGCCGTCGTGGCCGTGGTGCTGATCGGCGTCGTCGTCGGCTACGTCGCACGCGGCCGCAAGCCTGCGCCGCTGCCGAACACACACACCGACGTCGTCGTAGGACCACCCGATACGACGGCCGCTCAGCCGGTCGAGGTCAGCGCGCCGCCGGCGACGATCGAGAAGCCGGAGTCGGCGGCCTCGAGGCTGGTCAGGCTGCGGCAGCGGCTGGCCGGGGCACAGGGCGGCTTCGGTCGCGGGCTGCTGAGCCTGCTCAGCCGCGACCGGCTCGACGAGGACACCTGGGAGTCGATCGAGGACGTGCTCCTCACCGCCGACCTGGGTGTCGGTCCCACCCAGCAGGTCGTCGACGGCCTGCGCACCCGGCTCCGCGTCGAGGGCACCCCTGAGGACCCCAAGGCGGCGCTGCGCGCCGAGCTCGTCACCCTCGTCGACCCGACCATGGACCGCCGCCTCCAGGTCAGCGGGGCCGACGGCAAGCCGGGCGTCGTCCTCGTGGTCGGCGTCAACGGCACCGGCAAGACCACCACCGTCGGCAAGCTGGCCCGGATCCTGGTCGCCGAGGACCGCAAGGTGACGCTGGGGGCTGCGGACACCTTCCGCGCCGCGGCCGTCGACCAGCTGGCCACCTGGGGCGAGCGGGTGGGCGTCGAGGTGGTCCGTGGCGCCGAGGGCACCGACCCGGCGAGCGTCGCGTTCGACGCGGTGCAGCACGGCGTGGAGAACGCCGTCGACACCGTGATCGTCGACACCGCCGGCCGGCTGCAGAACAAGTCCGGCCTCATGGACGAGCTCGGCAAGGTGAAGCGGGTGATCGAGAAGCAGGCGCCGGTCACCGAGGTGCTGCTGGTCATCGACGCCACCACCGGCCAGAACGGCCTGATCCAGGCCCGGGTCTTCTCCGAGGTCGTCGACGTCACCGGTGTGGTGCTCACCAAGCTCGACGGGTCGGCCAAGGGCGGCATCGTGGTCTCGGTGCAGCGCGAGCTCGGCGTCCCCGTCAAGCTGGTCGGCCTCGGCGAGGGGCCCGACGACCTGGCGCCGTTCGACGCCGAGGCCTTCGTCGATGCGCTGTTGGGCTGACGCGTGGCCCTCGTCTCCGTCGTCTTCGATGAGGGCTACGACAACGAGCTGCGGGCCGTGTCCCTCGCCGGTGTCGAGAACCAGACGCTGACCGACTGGGAGATCGTCCCCGACGTGGGCAGTGCGACGGGGGAGCACGTCGCGTTCCTCGACGCAGGCGACTCCTGGGTGCCGGACCGGCTGGAGCGGCTCGTCGCGCTCGCCGGGCCGTTCGTCGCCGACGAGCTCGAGGGGGAGCGCGGCAACGGCGACAAGGTGGTCTTCCGGGCGCCGGCACCCGACGTGGAGCCGGCCCGCTTCTTCGCCCGGCGCGAGGCGCTGCTGGGGCTGGGGCCCGCCGACCCCGCGCTGCCGGTCGCATGGCTGCTCGACCTGCTGATGCGCGGCAACACCGAGGTCGAGCTGGTGCCCAGCATCGGCGTACGCCGACGGTTCCCGGACCGGCGGCGCGCGCTGCGGCCGCCTCCCGGCGACTGGCGCAGGGTCGTGCTCAACCGGCACCTCGTCGACTGGGCCGCAGTCGGGGCCCGTACGCCCACGGCCGGGCTCACATCGGTGCTGGTGGTGGCCGACGACGACAGCGAGCACACCACCGCCTGCGTCGAGGCGCTGGCGGCGTCCGAGGGCGACCTCGAGGTGCTCGTCTGGGACGACGGCTCGTCGTCCGACGTGGCCGCGGCGCTCGACCGGCTGGCCGGGGAGCGGGTGTCGGTCCACCACTCCCCGGAGCACCACGGTCTCGCGCTGGCCAGCAACCTCGCCCTCGCGCGGGCGACCGGTGACGTGATCGTCCTCCTCGACCACCGCACCACCGTGCCGCCGGGCTGGCTGGCCCCGCTGCGTGACGCCCTGGCCGACGACGACGTGCTCGGTGCGCAGCCGCTGGTGGTCCACCCGAGCGGGTCGATCCACTCCGCGGGAGTCGCGTTCCCGACCTGCGGCGGGCTGCCACACGCCTTCCTCGGGGGCTTCCCCGTGGAGGACGCGTACGGCGTCGAGGGGCTCCGCTTCCACGCGCTCACCGGGTCCGCGCTCGCGCTTCGTCACGCCGACGCCGTGGCCCTGCGCGGCCTCGACCCGGTCTTCTCCCACGGCCTGGCGGACGTCGACGTGTGCCACCGGCTCGCGCAGCGGCGCGAGGGCCACTTCCGGGTCCTCGACACCGCTCCGGTCGTGCACCACGGGTCGGGCGGCCGGGTCGACCAGGGCGGGCACGACGAGGACCGGGCCGATCGCACCGTCTACCTCGACCGCTGGCAGCGGGTGGTCGCGCCTCGCGACGACGCCCAGCTGTGGGCCACGCGCGGGCTGCGCGTCGTCGACCACGAGATCGGCGCGGCCCGGCACGGCGTGCCGCCACGGCTGCGGGTGCCTCGGCCGGTGCTGGTGCGGGAGGCCCGGCTCCAGGTGAGCGAGTCGAGCCGGCTGCGGTGGGCCATCAAGAACGCCGCTCCGGGCGGCGAGGGCGGGGAGCGCTGGGGCGACACCCACTTCGCGGCGTCGTTGGCGGCGGCGCTGCGCGACCACGGCCAGGAGGTGGTGGTCGACCGGCGCCCCGAGTGGGACCGGGCCACCGGCCGTCACGACGACGTCGTGCTCGTGCTGCGGGGGCTGGTCCGCCACGACCCCAGCCCCGAGCAGGTGTCGCTGCTCTGGGTGATCTCCCACCCCGAGCTCGTCGTCCCCGACGAGGCGCACGGCTATGACCGCGTCCTCGCCGCCGGCCGGCCCTGGGCGGAGCGGCGAGCCCGCGACTGGGCGCTGCGCATCGAGCCGCTGCTGCAGGCCACCGACCCCGCACGGTTCCACCCCGACGCGGGCGAGCCCGCCACGGGTGACCCCGTGCTCTTCGTCGGCAACTCACGCCGCCAGCTCCGCCCGGTGGTGCGCGACGCCCTCGCGGCGGGCCTGCCGCTGTCGGTCTACGGCGACCTCTGGTCCGGCCTGGTCCCCGACGAAGTGGTCCGCGGCCGGTCGATCCCCAACGACCAGCTCGCGGCGGCCTACCGCTCCGCCGGCGTCGTCCTCAACGACCACCACGACGCCATGCGTCTCGACGGCTTCGTCTCCAACCGGCTCTTCGACGCCGTGGCCAGCGGCGCCCGGGTCATCACCGACCCGGTCGACGGGCTGGCCGAGCTGTTCGGCCCCTCGGTCCAGCCCTACGAGACGCCCGAGGACCTCGCCCGGCTCGCCACCCTCGCCGACCCGGACCCCGTCTTCGGCGACGACGCCACCCGCCGCGCCGCCGCCGACCGGGTCCGCACCCACCACTCCTTCGCCGCCCGCGCCGAGCGCCTCATCGAGGTCGCCCACGAGGCGAGGGCCGCCCGCTCGTCGGGATAGTCCCTGACGTTCTGGCGCCCGACACGCCGGCGGGTCGGCCAGAACGTCAGGGACTATCCCGACGAACGGAGGGCGAAGGACCGAGCCAGGTCGTCCGGGTCGGCGACGCGCAGGAGGTTGCGCTCGAAGACGTCGACCGGAGCGTCGGGTACGGCGGCCCGGATGCGCAGCTTCCAGTCGGCCAGGTCGGGGGTGTCGTAGGGGTTGGCCACCAGGAAGCGTCGCTTGAAGAGCGGGAAGCCCTCGGTGAGCAGGTCGAAGACGCCGGGCCCGTAGATCGGGTGGTTGGGCCGCAGGCCGGGCACCCAGGTCGAGAAGTCGAAGCCCTGTCCGATGAGGTACTGCGTCGTGCCGGTCTCGTACTTCTGCACCAGGTTGGCCCGGTCGCGCTGCGGACGCACCGCCTCGAGTCGGCGCCGGAGGCCCGGGTCGTCGAGCACGGGCCGGCGCAGGGCGAGGAAGTAGGAGCCGACGTGCACCATCTCGGGGTAGCGGAACGCGGTCGGCGGCAGCCAGGACCGCTTCACCTCCTCGAGCGGCACCGACTGCGGCTGCGACGGCTCCGGCTCGAACCGCCGCGCGGTGAGCTGAAGCCCCCAGAAGTCGCCCGGGCGGCCGTCCATCCGCGCGAACACCTCGTCGAGCGGGCGCACCAGCCAGCACGAGTCGTTGGCGAGCAGGACCTCGTCGTAGCCCGCCAACGCCTCCCAGCCGACCAGCTCGCGGACCAGCAGGCTCCAGGATCCGAAGTCGTGGGCGCCGTGCGGGCGGACCCAGGCACCCTGCGCCGGCGCGAGCCGCTCCAGCTGACCGTCCTGCAGCGCGCCGTCCGCACACACGAACACGTCCGCGTGCCGCGCCAGCTCGGCGACGTAGGCCGCCACGGTGTCGTCGACCAGGCCGTCGGGGTCATACATCGCGAACAGGCAGGCCCGCCGGGGCGGTCCCTGCAGGGAGTACGTCGACCGGGACGGTCGCGGGGGGAGGGGGAGCAGGCCGCGGTGCCGGCCGTCGACGAGGTAGTGCACCAGCGGGTTGGGGGCGGTCTCGGACTCGTCGGCCGGGTCGAGGTACTCCGCCCAGTACCACCAGACGTCGAAGTCGAGGCTCGGGTTGCGCAGCGCCCGCCAGCCGCGCCGGCAGAAGTGGTCGACCGGCTCCGCGCCGCGCTCGGCCTGCGCCTGGTTGTGGGCGAGGTAGCCAGCTGCGTCGACCGCGCCCGCCAGCCGGACGACGGCGATCTCGCAGCGTCGGCCCTGACCGACCGAGATCTCGGCCGCCGCCGGCAGGTCCAGGACGTGCACGCCCTCGTGGAGCGCGCGGCGCAGGAGCGCCTCCGCCTCGGGGGAGTCCTCCCCGGCCGCCAGCCAGGCCGTCACCAGCCGCGCCCAGGCGGGGGCGAAGTCCGGCGCGGTCACCGGCTCATCATCCCGGAGGCCGTGGCCCCGCTCATCGGCCCCACCGCCGAAACATCGAAGTAACACAAGGCGGGAACCCGTTGCATTCCCGCAACACGGTGCGGATCGCAGCGAAACCTGCCGCCACGAGGGTTCTGTCAACAGAGCGGGCCCGGCGGCGACGACAGCGTTGTCACCCCGAGAGCCGCCTCCCGCTCCCCCTGCTTCTGGCAGAGACCTGATGGAGGTTCTGTGGACGGCTATTACGCCTTCATGCTCATCGCCACGGCGTTCGTGCTGATGATGACCGTGCCCGCGCTCGCGCTGTTCTACGGCGGCATGTCCCGGTCGAAGTCCGTGCTCAACATGATGATGATGTCCTACGTCGCGGTGGCGATCGTCGGCATCCTCTACGTCGCCGTCGGCTGGTCGATGGGCTTCGGTGGAGACGGCACGTTCTTCCACGACCCGTTCGACCTGTTCTGGCTCCACGGCGTCACGACCGACGGCTACATCGGCGTGATGTTCCAGGCGACGTTCGCGATCATCACCGTCGCGCTGATCAGCGGCGCGGTCGCCGACCGGATGAAGTTCGCCGCCTGGGTCGCGTTCGTGCCCGTCTGGGCGCTCGTCGTCTACTTCCCGATGGCCCACATGGTCTTCAGCTGCACCGACGACTCGCTGATCTGTGGTCGCATCGGCGCCCAGGACTACGCCGGCGGCACGGCGGTCCACATCAACGCCGGCATGGCCGGCCTGGTCCTGGCCATCCTGCTCGGCAAGCGCCTCGGCTTCGGCAAGGAGGCCCTGCGGCCGCACAACCTCACGCTGACCATGCTCGGCGCCGGACTGCTGTGGATGGGCTGGTACGGCTTCAACGTCGGCTCGATCGTCTTCGGTGGCGCCACCGACGAGGAGAACACCGCGCAGTTCTTCTCCGAGACCGGTCGGACCTTCGCCAACACCACGCTGGCCACGATGGCGGCGATCCTCGGCTGGCTGCTGATCGAGTACCTCATGCACCGCAAGGCCACCTCGCTGGGCGCCGCGTCCGGCATCGTCGCGGGGCTGGTCGCGATCACGCCCGCCTGCGGCGCGGTCGACATCGAGGGTGCCGTGGCCATCGGCGCCATCGCCGGTGGAGTCTGCGCCTGGGCCGTGGGGCTGAAGTACAAGCTCGGGTACGACGACTCGCTCGACGTGGTCGGCGTGCACCTGGTCGGCGGCATCGTCGGCACCGTCCTCATCGGCGTCTTCTCGACGTCCGCGGGCGCCGGAGGTGTCGACGGCCTGTTCTACGGCGGCGGACTCGGGTCCCTCGGCGACCAGTCGCTCGGTGTCCTCGTGGCGATCACCTTCTCGGGCGTGCTCACCGCGATCATCGGTGTGGCGATCAAGTACACGATCGGGCTGCGCCTCTCCGAGGAGGACGAGGTCGAGGGGATCGACTTCGTGGCGCACGGCGAGTCGGCGTACGACATCCACACCAGCGGAGGCAGCGGCTCGACGGGTGTCCTCGCCGCCCGGACCGCCCCGGTCAGCGAAGGAGTCAACGCATGAAGCTCGTCACCGCGGTGATCAAGCCGCACAAGTGGGAGGACGTCCGCGAGGCGCTCGAGACCTTCGGCGTGACGGGCATGACCGTCAGCGAGGTCAGCGGCTACGGCCGCCAGAAGGGCCACACCGAGGTCTACCGGGGTGCGGAGTACGACATCGCCCTGGTGCCCAAGATCCGCATCGAGATCGTGGTCGACGACGGCGACGCCGAGGACGTGCTCGGCATCGTGGTGAAGACCGCGCAGACGGGCCGGATCGGAGACGGCAAGGTGTGGGTGAGCCCGGTCGAGACGGTGGTCCGGGTCCGCACCGGCGACCGCGACTCGGCCGCCCTCTAGCCCGGTCCAGCCACCGGCCCGGCTCCCCCGTGGGGGAGCCGGGCCGGTGACATGATCGAGCCGACCCCGTCCGCCACACGACCACGGAGGATCACCTTGAAGCTCGTCACCGCGGTCGTGAAGCCGCACAAGTGGGAGGACGTCCGCGTCGCCCTCGAGGCCGTCGGCGTGACCGGCATGACCGTCAGCGAGGTCAGCGGCTACGGCCGCCAGAAGGGCCACACCGAGGTCTACCGGGGCGCGGAGTACGACATCGCGCTCGTGCCCAAGGTGCGCGTCGAGCTCGTGGTGGACGACGGTGACGCCGACGCGGTGGTCGACGCGATCACCACCAGCGCGCAGACGGGGCGGATCGGCGACGGCAAGGTCTGGGTCGTTCCCGTCGACACCGTCATCCGGGTCCGCACCGGCGAGACCGACGGGTCGGCCGTCTGACCTTGAGAGCCCTGCCCCGTGACCGCTGATGAGCGCGCCCGGCGTACGTCGGACGCCGATGCTCTGTGCGCGAAGGCCTGGTCGGACGTCGGTGGTCCCGACGTCGGGCTCGCCCTGGTGGCTGTCGGCGGCTACGGCCGCGGCGAGCTGGCGCCGCACTCCGACCTCGACCTGGTGCTGGTCAGCGACGACGGCTGGAGCGACGAGCAGCGGCTGCGGCAGATCGCCGAGCGGCTGTGGTACCCGCTGTGGGACTCCGGCGCGAACGTCGACCACTCGGTGCGCTCCCTGCCCGAGATGGTCTCGGCGGCCGAGACCGACCTGCGCGTCGCGTCGGGGCTGCTCGACGTGCGCCACCTGACCGGTGACCCCAACCTCACCCTGCGGCTGCGCGCGACGATGCTCGCGCAGTGGCGCCGCGACGCCCGCCAGCGGCTGCCGGAGCTGCACAAGCTGGTCCGGTCGCGACACGACCTGATGGGCGAGCTGGCGCACGAGTCCGTGCCCGACCTCAAGGAGGCCGAGGGCGGGATCCGCGACGCGACCGTGCTCAAGTCGCTGGTCGCGACCTGGCTGGTCGACGTACCGCACGTCGAGCTGGAGCGCAGCCGGCTGGCGCTGCTCGACGTACGCGACCTCCTGCACGGGATCGCCGGGCGGGCCACCGACCGGGTCGCACCGGAGCTGTGGACCGAGCTCGCCCCCCGGCTGGGGAAGGCCGACGCGCGGGCGGCGCAGGTGCACGTGCGGGAGCTCGGCCGGCGGATCACCCACCTGTCGCGGCTGACCTGGCGGCGGGTGGACGACGCGCTGGCCCGGCCCGCCCACGTCGGCGTACGCCGTCCTGCTCTGACGCCGCTCGCGGAGGGGGTCGCGCTGGCGGCCGACGAGGTCGTCCTCGACAAGCGGGCTCGGCCGGCCGAGGACCCCGCGCTGCTGCTGCGGGCCGCGGCCGAGGCCGCCGAGCGCGACGTCGTCCTCGCACCGCCGACCGCGGCCCGGCTGGCCCGCGAGTGCGCGCCGCTGCCGGACCCGTGGCCCGCGGAGGCGCGCCGCCTGCTGGTCCGGCTGCTGGCCTCCGGGCGCGGTCTGCTCGGCACCTGGGAGACGCTCGAGGAGACCGGGGCGCTCGCGCAGATCCTGCCCGAGTGGGAGCGGATCCGGCTGCTGCCGCACGCCTCGGCGATCCACCGGTTCACCGTCGACCGGCACGTCGTGGAGACCTGCACCGAGGCCGCCGCGCTGATCCGGCAGGTCGCGCGTCCGGACGTGCTCATGGTGGCGGCCCTGCTGCACGACATCGGCAAGGGCAGCCTCACCGAGCACAGCGTCGCCGGCGAGCCGATCGCGCGCAGCATCGCGAGCCGCATGGGGTTCGACGAGTCCGGCGTCGACCTCATCGCGCTCCTGGTGCGCTGGCACCTGCTGCTCGCCGAGACCGCGACCACCCGGGATCCCGACGACCCGGCGACGGTCGAGACGCTGGCCTCCCGGCTCGGCTCGGCGGAGGCGCTCGACCTGCTGACGGTGCTGACCGAGGCCGACGCCCGCGCCGCCTCTCCCAAGGCCTGGTCCTCCTGGCGCTCGGGGCTGATCCTCGACCTGTCCCGCCGTACCCGCGCCGCGCTCACCAGTGGCTCGGCCCTGCCGCCGGTGGCCAACGACGAGGTCACGGTGCCGAAGGAGGTGCGCCGTGGCGGGGTGTCGGTCACGGTCGAACCGGTGGCCGACGGCTCACGGGTGACCGTGATCGCGCCCGACCGGGTCGGGCTCCTCGCCGACATCGCCGCGATGCTGGCGATGCAGCGCGTCGGTGTGCGCGCCGCGCGGGTCTGGTCGCAGGACCACTACGGCGTCTCGCTCTGGGAGGTCGCCGAGGAGCACGTGGACGCCGCGGTGCTCCGCCAGCGCTACGACGCGATCCAGGACGGTCGTTTCGACCCGGCGCCCCGGCTGGCGCCGCCCGCCGGCCAGGACCTGGACCCGACCGTCGTCGTACGCCCGGAGGCCTCCGCGCAGGCGACCGTCCTCGAGGTGCGGGCCGCTGACCGGCCCGGTGTCGTCTACCTCGTCTGCGCGGCGCTGGCCCGGCTCGACGTCGCGGTCCGCTCCGCGCACGTCAACACCCTCGGCCCGCAGGCCGTCGACGTGTTCTACCTGCAGGAGTCCGCGGCCGGCGCGCTCAGCGACACCCGCGCCGCCGAGGCCGCCCATGCCGTCCGGGCCGCCCTGACGGGCTGAGGGTGCAGGAGTCCCCGGGGCCCCGGTGACTCCTGCACTTCCTGGCCGAGATCTTGCCCGGGAAGTGCAGGACTCCCCGGGGCCCCGGGGACTCCGACACGGCCCTCGCCCCGCTCGTTAGGCTGTGGAGGCTGGTCATGTCACCACTTCGCTGAGGAACCCTCTTGTTCGCCACACTCTCCGACCGCCTCGCCGACACCTTCAAGAACCTCCGCGGGAAGGGTCGCCTGTCCGAGGCCGACATCGACGCGACCGCGCGTGAGATCCGCATCGCGCTGCTCGAGGCCGACGTCGCGCTGCCGGTGGTCAAGGACTTCGTCGCCGCGGTCAAGGAGCGCTCGCGCGGCGAGGAGGTCAGCGGGGCTCTCAACCCGGCCCAGCAGATCATCAAGATCGTCAACGAGGAGCTGGTCAGCATCCTCGGCGGCGAGACCCGCCGGCTGCGCTACGCCAAGTCCGGTCCGACGGTCATCCTGCTCGCCGGCCTCCAGGGCGCAGGCAAGACGACGCTGGCGGCCAAGCTCGCGCTGTGGCTCAAGGGGCAGGGCAAGAGCCCGCTGCTCGTCGCCTGCGACCTGCAGCGCCCGAACGCCGTCCAGCAGCTCCAGGTCAACGGCGAGCGCGCCGGCGTGCCGGTCTTCGCGCCCGAGGCGGGCAACGGCGCCGGCGACCCGGTGGCGGTGGCGCGGGCCTCCCTGGAGGAGGCGAAACGGACCCTCCACGACGTGGTCATCGTCGACACTGCCGGCCGGCTGGGCGTCGACGCCGAGCTGATGCAGCAGGCCGCCGACATCCGCGACGCCGTACAGCCCGACGAGGTGCTGTTCGTCGTCGACGCGATGATCGGCCAGGACGCCGTCACCACGGCGCAGGCCTTCCTCGAGGGCGTCGGCTTCGACGGCGTCGTTCTCACCAAGCTCGACGGCGACGCGCGGGGCGGCGCGGCCCTGTCGATCGCTTCGGTGACCGGTCGCCCGGTGATGTTCGCCTCCGCCGGCGAGAAGCTCACCGACTTCGACCTCTTCCACCCCGACCGGATGGCCTCCCGCATCCTCGACATGGGCGACGTGCTCACCCTGATCGAGCAGGCCGAGAAGACCTTCGACCAGGAGGAGGCCGCCAAGGCGGCCGGCAAGCTGATGGGGCAGGGCGGCGAGTTCACCCTCGACGACTTCCTCGCCCAGATGCAGCAGGTCCGCAAGCTCGGCTCGATGTCCAAGATCATGGGGATGTTGCCCGGGATGGGCCAGTTCCGCGAGCAGCTCGAGAACTTCGACGAGCGTGAGATCGACCGGCTCCAGGCGATCATCCAGTCGATGACGCCGGCCGAGCGCGACAACCCCAAGATCATCGACGGCTCGCGGCGAGCCCGCATCGCCCGCGGAGCGGGCCGCCAGGTCTCCGACGTCAACAGCCTGGTGGACCGGTTCTTCGAGGCCCGCAAGATGATGATGCAGTTCGCGAAGGGTGGCGGGATGCCCGGGCTGCCCGGGATGCCGGGCATGTCCGGCGGCGGCAAGCGCGGGAAGCAGAAGGCGGCCTCGGCCAAGAAGGGCAAGGGCAAGCGCGTCTCCGGCAACCCGGCCAAGGCCGCTCAGCAGGCGGCCGCGGAGAAGGAGAAGGCCGCCGCGGCGTCGGCTGCCAACCCGTTCGGTACGCCGACGGGCGCGGAGGAGGTCGACTACGAGAAGGCCGCGGCCGCACTCGACCTCCCCAAGGACTTCTCCAAGTTCCTGAAGTAGCCGAGATGACCCGAGTGCTCGTCGTCGACGGTGCCAATGTCGTCGGTAGCAGGCCGGACGGCTGGTGGAAGGACCGTGCCGGTGCCGCACGCCGCCTGCACGAGCGCCTGTCGACCGCAGACCTGTCCTATGACGAGGTCGTCCTGGTGCTGGAGGGCGCGGCCAAGGGCGGCGTCAAGGCAGGCCGCGACGGCCACCTCCGGACCGCGCACGCGAAGGCCGGCGGCGACGACGAGATCGTGGCCCAGGCCGACCGCCCCGGCGACACCGTCGTGGTCATCACCGCGGATCGGATGCTCCAGTCCCGGGTCGCCGCGGTCGGCGCCGCCTCCCTGAGCCCCTCCTGGCTCCTCGACCAGCTCTGAGCGTCGGCGTCAGGGGGTGGTGGCGAGGCGGGCGATGGCGAGGGTGACGGCGCCGACGACGGCCGAGCGGACTCCGAGGTCGCCGGGGACGACCTCGAGGGCACCGGCGGTGTCGGGCTGGGCGTAGCGGTCGATCGAGGTGCGCAGGGCTTCGACCAGCGACGCGGACCCGCCGAGGGAGCCGCCGACGACCACGAGCTCCGGGTTGAGGCTGTTGGCGAGGTCGGCGACCGCCCGGCCGACCGTGCGGCCCGCGTCCGAAAGCACCCGACGGACCCCGGCGTCGCCCTCGGCGTCCAGCGCCAGCACGTGCTCGACCGTGAGCGGTTCGCCGTACGCCGGGCGCAGCAGCTCCAGCAGCCGGGCGGCCGAGACCAGGGTCTCGACGCAGCCACGGTTGCCGCAGCGGCAGACGGGACCGTCCTCGCCGACCTGGACGTGGCCGATCTCCCCGGCGATACCGCTGGCGCCGCGGTGCAGCCGTCCGCCGAGCACGATCCCCGCGCCGACTCCGCTCGCGATCTTGAGGTAGATCACGTCGTGCCGGCCGCGCGCGATGCCGTGGTGCAGCTCGGCGAGAGCGCCGAGGTTGGCGTCGTTGTCGGCGTGCACCGGTACGCCGACCCGCCGCTCGAGCTCCTCGCCGGGCAGCAGCCCCTGCCAGCCCGGCATGATGCCGGTCCGGATCCGCGAGGACCGGCGGTCCAGCGGAGCCGGCACGCACATGCCGACCGCCTGGAGGTCGCCGGGCTCGAGCCCGCTGGCCGCGGTGAGGGCCCGGACCATCGTGGCGGCGCGGTCGAGCACCTCGGCGCCGTGGGCGTCGACGTCGACCAGCGCAAGCTCCTCGGCCTGTACGACGCCCAGCCGGTCGGCCACGGCGACCCGGACGTGGCCGTGCCCGACGTCCACACCGGCCACGCTGCCCGCCGGCGCACTGAGCCGGACCTGCACGGGCGGTCGCCCGCTCCCGCCCTTGTGCGGCCGGAGCCGGTCGTCGGTCTCGGTGACCTGACCCGCGCGGATCAGCTCGGCCACCAGGCTCGACACCGTCGTGCGCGACAGGCCGCTCGCGCGGACCAGGTCGGCCCGGCTCATCGGCCCCTCGCCGGCCAGCAGCCCGAGGACAGCGCGCTGGTTGGTGGCGCGCAGCCGTTCGAGGGCGCCGGAGCCGGACACGGCACCAGCCTAGGACGATTAGTGCGGAAAGTGGAGGAACTCTGCCCGCGATCGGGATGATTCGGCATTGACCCGGATCAATCCACCTTCCTACGGTGCTGAGCGCGGGTCATCCCCGCCCGGTGGGCCATGGCGGTCGACCAGCTTCTTGATTCGGGCAAGGAGGAACAGCAATGTTGCGCACCCCTCGCGGCGCCGT
This sequence comes from uncultured Actinomycetota bacterium, assembly GCA_963830145.1. Lineage (GTDB taxonomy): Bacteria > Actinomycetota > Actinomycetes > Propionibacteriales > Nocardioidaceae > Nocardioides. The sequence continues at coordinate 62,907 of CAWHLI010000028.1, read as the reverse complement.
CCTCGGCGCAGTGCTCACCACGGTCCTGGCCATCGGCTTCCTGCAGGCACCCGGCCAGGCGACGGCCTCGGCCGACGGGCAGCAAGCTCGGCCGGCCTACAAGAACAGCAAGCTGTCCACCGAGGAGCGGGTCGCCGACCTGCTCTCGCGGATGACGCTGGCGGAGAAGATCGGCCAGATGACCCAGGCCGAGCGGATCGACGTCGATGCCGACCCCTCGCTGATCACCACCTACGGGCTGGGCAGCGTGCTGTCCGGCGGCGGCTCGACGCCGACGAGCAACACGCCCGAGGCCTGGGCCGACATGGTCGACCGCTACCAGGAGGCCGCGCTCGAGACTCGGCTGGGCATCCCGATCCTCTACGGCGTGGACACGGTCCACGGCCACGGCAACCTCCAGGGCGCCACGGTCTTCCCCCACAACATCGGACTGGGTGCCACCCGTGACCCGGGCCTCGTGGAGGACGTCGAGCACATCGCGGCCATCGAGACCCGGGCCAGTGGCCCGCAGTGGGCGTTCGCCCCCTGCGTCTGCGTGGCCAGGGACGACCGGTGGGGGCGGACCTACGAGAGCTTCGGCGAGGACCCCCGCCTGGTCGCACGGATGGAGACCGCGATCGACGGGCTCCAGGGCAACGGCGGCAGCGACCTGGCCAGGCCCGACCGGGTGCTGGCCAGCGCCAAGCACTTCGCCGGCGACGGGCTCACCGCCTACGACACCGGCGAGGGCGACTACACCGTCGACCAGGGCATCGACCAGGTCTCGCGGTCGGAGTTCGCGAGGCTCGCGCTGGCGCCGTACGTCCCCGCGATCAAGAAGCACCACGTGGGATCGATCATGCCGTCCTTCTCCAGCGTCGACTGGACCGAGGACGGGCTGGGCAACCCCGTCAAGATGCACGCCAACGAAGAGCTCATCACGGGCTGGCTCAAGCAGCAGCAGGGCTTCGACGGGATCGTCATCTCCGACTGGCGCGCGATCCGGCAGCTCCCGGGCACCTACACCGACCAGGTGCGGGCCTCGGTCAACGCGGGGGTCGACATGTTCATGGAGCCGATCCAGGCGCCGAACAACCCCAACGGATGGGACGTCTTCATCCCCACGCTCACCGCGCTGGTGGGCTCCGGTGACGTGCCGGTGAGCCGGATCGACGACGCGGTCACGCGGATCCTGACGGCCAAGTTCGAGCTCGGCCTCTTCGAGCACCCGCTCACCCCACGCAAGAACATCGACACCATCGGGAGCAAGGCGCACCGCAGGGTCGCCCGCCGGGCCGTGGCCGAGTCGCAGGTCCTGCTCAGGAACAAGCAGCACACCCTGCCGCTCAGTGACGGCAAGAAGCAGCCCGTCTACGTCGCCGGCAGCAACGCCGACAACATCGGCAACCAGGCCGGCGGCTGGACGCTCACGTGGCAGGGAGGGTCGACGAACGTGATCCCCGGCCAGACGGTCCTCGACGCGGTGCGCGCGACCTCGAGGGGCAGGGTGCAGTTCAGCGAGGCCGCCGGCGACCCGGTCCCGGCCAACGCGGCCGGTGTGGTGGTCGTGGGTGAGACGCCGTACGCCGAGGGGTTCGGTGACGTGAACGGTCCGCAGTGGGCCTACGACCCCGGTGACCACAACGTGCCGCGCCCCAAGAAGACGATGGAGCTCAGCGACGCCGACGCCCTCGCGATCCGGCGGGTCTGCGCGCACGCAGCCTCCTGCACCGTGCTCGTCATCTCGGGCCGGCCGATGGTCATCCCGCCGGAGCTGCTCATCCAGATCGACGCGCTCGTGGCGTCGTGGCTGCCGGGCAGCGAGGGCATGGGGGTGGCAGACGTGCTGTTCGGCAGGAAGCCGTTCACCGGCAAGCTCCCCGTGACCTGGCCGCGGTCCGTGGCCCAGGAGCCGATCAACGTCGGCGACGCGGACTACGACCCGCTCTACCGGTTCGGCTTCGGTCTCGGCACCTGACCTCACCCGGGGGGGTACCGTCCGGAGGCGTGGCAGCCCTGCGCGTCTCCGGACCGGTCCTCCCCGACGGCGAGCCCCGCGACCTCTACGTCGTCGACGGCCAGATCACCCTCGAGCCGCAGCCCGGCGCGGAGACGGTCGCGAGCGGCTGGGTGGTCCCGGGCCTGGTCGACGCGCACTGCCACATCGGCCTCGACGAGCACGGTGAGGTGGACCGCGAGGCCACCGAGGCCCAGGCGGTCGCCGACCGCGACGCCGGCGCCCTGCTGCTGCGCGACTGCGGCAGCCCGGCCGACACCCGCTGGGTGCAGGACCGCGACGACCTGCCGCGGCTGATCCGCATGGGCCGCCACCTCGCCCGCACCCGGCGCTACATCCGCGACTACGCCTGGGAGGTCGAGCCCGACGAGCTCACGCGGTACGTCGAGCAGGAGGCGCGCCGCGGCGATGGGTGGGTCAAGCTCGTCGGCGACTGGATCGAGCGCGACCGTGGCGACCTGGCGCCGTCGTGGCCGGCGGACGCGTTCACCGCCGCGATCGAGACCGCGCACGCGCTGGGCGCCAAGGTGACCGCGCACTGCTTCGGCACCGAGGTGCTGCCCATCCTCATCGACGCCGGGATCGACTGCATCGAGCACGGCACCGGGCTGACCGAGGACCTGATCGACGGGATGGTCGCCCACGGCACCGCGCTGGTGCCGACCGCGATGCAGCTCGACAACTTCCCGCAGTACGCCGACCAGGCGGCCGAGAGGTTCCCGGCGTACGCCGCGACGATGCGTGACCTCCACGGCCGGCGCCGCGACACGATCATGGCGGCCTTCGAGGCCGGCGTGCCGATCTACGCCGGGACCGACGCCGGTGGAGTGCTGCCGCACGGCGGGATCGCCGGCGAGGTGGCCGAGCTGGCGTCCTACGGCATCCCGGTCGTGGACGCGCTGGCCGGCGCGTCCTGGAAGGCGCGGGAGTGGCTCGGGATCGACGGGACGCTCGGCGAGGGCGCGCCGGCCGACCTCGTGGTCTACGACGCGGACCCGCGTCAGGACGTCAGCGTGCTGGCGAGCCCCGCTCGCGTGGTGCTCCGGGGGGCGGTCGTCGCCTGAACCGGTCGGCCGTCCTGGTCGAGATCGACCACGAGGTGCTCGGGAGGCGGGTACTTCACGACGGCGCAGTTGCGCTTGAGCAGCTCCTCGCCCACGGTGTCGCCGGTGCGGCGGTCGATGAGGAGGCGCCAGATCTCGTTGCGTCGCCAGACGCGGGCCCCCTCCTCCTCACGCACCCGCACGAAGTCCTCGTCGCGCGCCTCCACCTTGTAGGAGTGCTCGACCGGCCGGTCGGCGCGCAGCTCGCCGCGCAGGTGCTTGTCCTCCAACCAGGTGTGCAGCTGGAAGGTGACGTCGGTGTCGTTGCGGACCACCAGGTCGACGTAGTTCCACACGATGGAGCAGCCGACGCCCCAGGGGAGCACGCGGAACTTGTCGGGGAACGGGTCGAAGCTGTGCTCGGAGCGCTCGACGACGGTGAGCGGGGAGTGGAGGAACATCCAGTGCAGCAGGTTGGCCAGCTGGCAGATCCCGCCGCCCACGCCGGCCGTGGCGTCGCCGTTGGAGAGCCGCATGCCGACGACGTACCCCTTGCGGCGGGTGCAGTTGCCGACCACCTTGTTGAACGAGAACGTCTCGCCCGGCCGGATCACGACACCGTCGGTGCGGGCACTCGCCAGCCGGAGGTTGACCACCTTGCCGTGCTGGAGCGCCATCTCGTCGGGGGAGAGCTCGCGGAGCAGGAGCGAGCCGTGCTTCTTCACGCGGATCGGCAGGTCGGGAGTGCCGGGCGCCCGGGTCGCCCAGGTCGTGTCCGAGGTCAGCCAGGCGAGATGACGGCGGGCCTGGTGGACGCGGACCGCTATCGGGTAGAGCCAGGGGTGCCGCGCAGAGAGGCGGCGGCGGGTCAAGGTGCTCACGTCGATGGGATGCGCCGCGGGGACGAGGGGTTGCGGTGACGGCACCGGCAAAGTGTGCATCCTCCACCGGATTTAGGCGGGTCGCGGCCCGTCTGGCAGACTTGCCGGTCGAGTCCTGCACGCCGCGGACCCTCTCATCCGGGGCGAGGCACGGCCCATCGGAGACCGAGGCACGGTGCCCCACACGTGTGTCCAGGTCCCCACCACCACTGAACTCGAGGAGACACCACAGCTGTGTCAGTCAAGATCCGTTTGAAGCGCCTGGGCAAGGTCCGGGTGCCGCAGTACCGCATCGTCGTCGTCGACTCCCGCAAGAAGCGCGACGGCAAGGTGATCGAGGAGATCGGCAAGTACCACCCCAAGGAGGACCCGTCCTACATCAGCGTGGTCTCCGAGCGGGCCCAGTACTGGCTCGGCGTGGGCGCCCAGCCGTCCGACGCGGTCGCCAAGCTGCTCAAGATCACCGGTGACTGGCAGACCTTCAACGGCTTCAAGGGCACCGAGGGCACGCTGAAGACCGCTGCCGCGAAGCCCGACAAGCTCGACGCCTTCAACAAGGCGCTGGCCGAGGCGCACGGCACCGGCTCCGGCGAGGCCGTGACCGAGAAGGCCGCGGTCAAGAAGGCCGCCGCAAAGAAGGCCGCTCCGAAGGCCGACACCCCTGCCGACGACACGCCTGCCGACGAGGCTCCGGCTGCTGAGGCTCCCGCCGAGGACGCTCCGGTCGCCGAGGCTCCGGCTGCTGAGGCTCCCGCCGAGGAGGCCGCTCCGGTCCCTGCCGACGAGACCCCTGAGGGTGCCGCCGACAAGGCCGAGGAGGCCGAGGCGGCCGACGTCGACGCCGAGAAGAAGTCGGACGACTGAGCGCCGTGCTCGCTGACGCGCTGGAGCACCTGGTCCGTGGGGTCGTCGACCACCCCGACGACGTCGTCGTGCGCGACAAGCAGCTCCGTCGCGGCTCGATCCTCGAGGTCCGGGTCCACCCCGACGACCTCGGCAAGGTGATCGGCCGTGGCGGGCGCACCGCCACAGCGTTCCGCACCGTGGTCTCGGCGCTGGCCGGCAAGGGCGGCGCGCGGATCGACTTCGTGGATGTCGACCGACGCCGCTGATGGCCCCGATTCGGTAGATGTCGTCGTCGGCCGGATCGGGAAACCGTTCGGCCTGCGCGGCGAGGTCACCGTCGACGTACGCACCGACGAGCCCGAGCGGAGGTTCGCGCCCAGCAGCACGCTGCGCGCCGAACCTCCGCCGGGCTCGTCGTCGTCGCTGACGACCTTGACCGTCGCCGGCTCGCGCTGGCACGGGACGGTCCTGCTGCTCTCCTTCGAGGAGGTGCCGGACCGGACGGCCGCCGAGGCCGCTCGCGGCATCGTCCTGCACGCCACGATCCCGGCGGGTGAGTCGCCGGAGGATCCCGATGAGTTCTACGACCACCAGCTGGTCGGTCTCACGGCGTACGACGAGCAGGGCATCACGCTCGGCACGGTCGCCGGCCTCTTCCACGGCGGCGCCCAGGACCTGCTCCGCATCACGACGCCCGGGGGCCGGGAGGCACTCGTGCCGTTCGTCAAGGCGCTGGTGCCCGAGGTCGACCTGGCCGGCGGCCGCGTCGTGATCGCGGACCGCCCGGGGCTCGTGACCCCGCTGCCCGACGACGGAGACGACGAGTGAGGCTCGACTACCTCACGATCTTCCCGGACTTCCTCGCGCCGCTGCGCCAGTCGCTCACCGGCAAGGCTGCCGACAAGGGCCTGATCGAGGTGCACGTCCACGACCTGCGCGAGTGGACCCACGACCGGCACCGCACCGTCGACGACGCGCCGTTCGGCGGCGGAGCAGGGATGGTGCTGACCCCCGCGCCGTTCGGAGAGGCGTTCGACGCGCTGGGCATCGACGGCGTGACCGTCGTCGTGCCCACGCCCTCGGGAGTGCCGTTCAGCCAGGAGCTGGCCCGCGAGCTGGCCACCCGCGAGCGGCTGGTCTTCCTGTGCGGCCGCTACGAAGGCATCGACCAGCGCGTGCTCGACCACGCCGCGACCCGGGCCGAGGTCGTCGAGGTCTCGCTCGGCGACTACGTCCTCAACGGTGGCGAGGTCGCTGCGGTGGCGGTCACCGAGGCCGTCGTCCGGCTGCTCCCCGGGTTCATGGGCAACGCCGAGTCGCTGGTCGAGGAGTCGCACGAGGACGGGCTGCTGGAGTACCCCGTCTACACCCGGCCCGCGTCGTGGCGCGGGCTCGACGTCCCGCCGGTGCTGCTGTCCGGCGACCACGCCGCGATCGCGGCCTGGCGGCTCGACGAGGCTCGGCAGCGCACGGCGCGGAGAAGGCCGGACCTGCTGCACCCGAGCCTCGCAGCCACGGAGTGGGAGATCCTGCCCGCGCAGCCCGGCGACGCCGGCGAGCTGCTGACGCTCCAGCGGGCCTGCTGGGTGCAGGAGGCGCTGGCCAACGACAGCCTCGCTGACATCCCGCCCCTGCACGAGTCGCTCGCCGACGTGCAGCAGTGGATGCGCAGCTGGTCGACCTGGGTGGTGCGCAGCGAGGGCCGGCTCGTCGGCGCCGTGCGCGGCCGCCTGGAGGCCTCTGCAGCCGGCACCGTGTGGGACATCGGCCGGATCATGGTGGCCCCCGACCTCCAGGGCCGCGGCCTCGGCCGGGCCCTGCTCGCCCACATCCAGGCGGTGGCCGCACCCGAGGCGACGTCGTACGTCCTCTTCACCGGAGCCCGGAGCGCGGACAACATCCGGATGTACAAGAAGGCCGGCTTCCGGGTGCGGACCGACCTCGAGGCCCCGCCTCTGGCAGTCGTGCTCACCAAGCGGCGCTGACTACCCCCGCGATAACCCCGCGACACCCCCGCGAGCACCGCTCGCCGCTCCCATCCGGTTTGGCCCGGGTGACTCCTCATTTGGGTCAGCAGTGGCCCGCTGTGGCAGACTCGCTCCTTGGCTCAGTCGGCCGGTTCTCTGCCACAGGGGAGTCCGAAGCCGCCAGCCTCAAGCGCAGAAACAACTCCATGCACACATTCCGATTCCGCGGCTGACCTGTGGCACTCGCGAGGAGCAGCACATGAGCAACGTGATTGCCGAGCTCGGCAACGCCCTGAAGCGCGACGACGTCCCTGACTTCCGCGCCGGCGACAACATCAAGGTCCACGTGAAGGTCGTCGAGGGCAGCCGCTCCCGCATCCAGATCTTCCAGGGCGTCGTGATCCGCATCCACGGGTCGGGCGTCGGTCGGACCTTCACCGTCCGCAAGGTCTCCTTCGGCGTCGGCGTCGAGCGGACCTTCCCGCTGAACTCGCCGATCTTCGACCAGATCGAGATCGTGACCCGCGGTGACGTGCGCCGGGCGAAGCTCTACTACCTGCGCAACCTGCGCGGCAAGGCCGCCAAGATCAAGGAACGCCGCGAGGCCTGATCGGGCCCCACCTACACTCCCTCACGTGACGATCGAGGACGCCGACACCGGCGCCAGCGCCCGGCTCGAGGCCCCCTCGACGATGGGTTCGTCGAAGGGCTCCTCCAAGGGATCGAAGGCCGCCAGGCCGCACATCCCGATCTGGCAGGAGACGCTGATCCTGCTCCTGATCGCGGTGCTCCTGGCCGTGGTCCTGAAGGCCTTCTTCGTCCAGGCGTTCTACATCCCGTCGGAGTCGATGGAGCCCGGACTGGTCAAGAACGACCGGATCCTGGTCCAGAAGGTCTCCTACTGGGGCGGCGGCGGTCCCGAGCGCGGTGACGTCGTGGTCTTCGAGGACCCCGGCGGCTGGCTGGGCGCCGACGACGTCAAGGGCCCCGAGAGCCCGGTCGCCAAGGCGCTCGAGAAGATCGGCCTCTACCCCTCCGGCGGCCACCTCGTGAAGCGGGTCATCGGGGTCGCGGGCGACACCATCGTGTGCTGTGACAACCTCGGCCGGCTGTCGATCAACGGCACGTCCGTCGACGAGAAGGGCTACACCCTCCCCGGCGACATCGACCAGCACGACTGCTTCGGGCCGATGACCGGCAACTGCAGCTGGAGCGTCGGCCCGGTGCCGAAGGGCACCGTGTTCGTCATGGGCGACAACCGCGCCCACTCGGCCGACTCGACGGTGCACATGTGCGTCGAGGGCGAGACCGAGTGCACCAAGAACCCGTACGTCGACACGGACCTGATCGTCGGCAAGGCGTTCGCCCTGGTCTGGCCCCTGTCGCGGTTCGGCGGCGGTGGCGGCACGGACGCCTTCGACAAGGTCCCCGCCCCGAGCCGCTGACCCGTGTCCGCGCTGCCGAGGGGGGCCACGGTCCGGCGGGACGCCGGGATCTACGGCTACGAGCGTGCGCTGCGCCGGCACGGCATCGAGCCGATCGCCGGGGTCGACGAGGCCGGGCGCGGTGCGTGCGCCGGCCCGCTCGTCGCCGGGGCGTGCATCCTCCCGTCGGGGAAGGCCGGGATCGTGCCGGGGCTGGCCGACTCCAAGCTCCTCACCGAGAAGGCCCGCAACCGCGTCTACGCCCAGGTCGTGCGCCGGGCGGTCTCCTGGTCGGTCGTCGTCGTCTCGCACGAGGAGTGCGACCGGCTCGGCATGCACGTCGCCAACGTCGAGGCGCTGCGGCGGGCGGTCGCGTTGCTCGACGTCCCCCCGGCCTACGTCCTGACCGACGGGTTCCCCGTCGACGGGCTCGGCACTCCGGGGCTCGCGGTGTGGAAGGGCGACCGCGTCGCCGGGTGCATCGCTGCCGCCTCGGTGCTGGCCAAGGTGACCCGCGACCGGATCATGACCGACCTCGACGCCGAGTGGCCGAGCTACGACTTCAAGACGCACAAGGGCTACATCACCGAGGTGCACAGCGCGGCCCTCACCGAGCACGGCCCCTCGCCCGTGCATCGCATGCGGTTCGTGAACGTGCGGCGGGCCGCCGGACTCGAACCGCTCGATGGCGTGCAGAATGAGCGGGCGGTGACCCTGGACGGGGTCGAGGAGCTGGAGGAAGCGCGGTGAGCTCGACGTGACCACCCCACGAGGGTCTGCAGAGGGCGCGCTGCGCGCGATAGACGCACCCTTCCGCGGGGACCCCGGAAAATCATGAGTGCCGAGGATCTCGAGAAGTACGAGACCGAGATGGAGCTCACGCTCTACCGCGAGTACCGCGACGTCGTCGCCATCTTCAAGTACGTCGTCGAGACCGATCGCCGCTTCTACCTGTGCAACCAGGTCGACGTGAAGGCGCGCAGCGAGGCCGGCGAGGTCTTCTTCGAGGTCTCGATGAGCGATGCGTGGGTCTGGGACATGTACCGACCTGCCCGCTTCGCCAAGACCGTCAAGGTGCTGACGTTCAAGGACGTCAACGTCGAGGAGCTCAACCAGGCGGACATCGACCCGCCAAAGGGTCCTTGACGCCGGGCTGGACCAGCTGGAGCCGTGACTAGTCCGTTCGGACTACTGCGCCCCTGAATCACCCGCGCGCTCCCGACCCGCCGTCCTAGCCTCGCGGCAACGCTCTGGGAGGGGCGCTTCCTGGGGGGCTACGGGAGCACAGGAAGTCTGGCGTATGTCTGTTGGCAGGGCCTCGAGGGCATGTCCTCGAGCACGCGACCCCCAAGGCGCGGCGGGTGTCGAGTTCGCGCTGGTCGCACCCCTGCTGCTGATCCTGGTCTTCGGCGTCATCAGCTACGGCTACATGCTGAGCTTCCGCCAGGCGCTGAGCCAGGGGGCGGCCGAGGGCGCCCGCGCGGCCGCCGTCTCGCCGTACCCGGGGGCGACGGAGAAGGAGCAGAGCGCTCTCGACGCGATCAACGACGCCCTCGACGTCGACGCCTACGGCATCACCTGCACGGGCACCGCCAGCGGCTCGGCCCTGAAGAAGGACTCGGTCACGGTGGGCACCTGCTCGGTGATCACGGCGGCGTGTGCGTCCGACCCGACCAAGAACTGCGTCACGGTCAGCCTGGACTACCTCTACAAGGACAACCCGCTGCTGCCGAACTTCCCGGGTGTCGGCCTGCTGCTGCCGGCCCACCTGACCTACGACGCCACCGCGAGGGTCAGCTAGTGCGCCGCCGCGACGAGCGCGGTGCCGTCATCCCCATGGTCGCCCTGCTGCTCGTCGTGCTCATCCCGTCGAGCGCGATGGCGGTCGACCTGGGCATGCAGCGCGTGGTCCGCCGCGACATGCAGACCCTCGCCGACGTGGTCGCGCTGGACGTCGTCCGGCTGGTCGACGGCCGGACGGCGTCGCAGATCCAGGGCGGCTACAACGGGCTGCCCACCCTTGCGAACGCCGTGACGCGAAGCGTGGCCCGCAACGACGACACCGTGCTCGGCGACGCCCCCGTCGTGACCGCGAAGCTCGCCCACCTCGACACGGCCACGGGCGTCCTCGACAGGGTGTCCGGCGGTGGCACGCGAGAGGTCGTCGGGATCGAGATCCCCAACGCTGTCGAGATCACGGCGGCGGGCTCGGTGAACTTCGCCTTCGTCCCGTCCAGCGGCACCGCGGAACGCAGGGCGGTGGCGGTGCCGGCGCCTTCCAGCTGCTTCCGGCTCGGCTCCTTCGCCGTCGGCGTCGACACCGCGCAGGCGACGCTGCTCAACCGGCTGCTGCCCGGACTGCTCAACATCTCCTCGGTGAGCGGGACCCTGGTGGGCTACCAGGGGCTCGCGGCCGCGAACGTGACCCTCCTCGACCTGGTCGGTGTGTCCGGGCTCGGGGTCGGTACGCCGGACGAGCTGCTCAGGCTCGACGGACTCACCCTCGGCACCTTCTACGCCGCCATGGCCACGGTGCTGCAGAGCCACGGCGGCCCGACCGCCTCGATCACCCTGCTGCAGTACCTCAGCACGCACGCCAACGTCCTGCAGACGATCGCCATCAAGGACCTGCTCGGCATCACCACCGCCGACACCGCCGCCCTGGCGGCCAGCTTCAGCATCCTCGACCTGGTGACGGGCGCGGCATACCTGGCCAACGGGTCCAACACCCTGCTCATCCCGGGCCTGAGCGCGACGGTTCCGGTGCTCAACGCCGGCGCCATCTTCTCCCTGAAGGTGGGCGAGGCGCCCAAGCTGGCCTGCGGCGGCGTGGGCAAGGCCAAGGCCTCGACCGGCCAGGTCGACCTCGACGTGTCCGGGACGCTCGCGGACATGAACCTGCCGCTGCTCCTGGCCACCGCCACGGTGAGGACCACGGTCAGCAGCAAGATCTTCCTGGCCAGGGCCGAGGGGACCCTGACCAGGATCGTGTGCGGCGACGCCACCCTCACCACCAACGCCGAGGGGATCGACGTCCAGGTGAGGTCCGGCCTCATCACGCAGCTCAAGGTGACCGCCGACCTGCAGATCAATGCCACCGTCAACGTGGTCGGACTGGGTGTCGTGACCGTCGACCTGGCCGTGCCCACCTCCTCCGAGTCGGCCGGGGGGATGACCACCGGCAGCGTGAGCTTCCGCCACCCGCCTGACGCCTACGGCACCGCCAAGCGCTACGGCTCGAGCGTGCTGGTTCCCACCATCACCTCGCCAGGAGTCCCCCTTGGCGCGACGGTCAAGCTCAAGCCGCTCATCGGGCCGCAGGTCACCGTCGCCGCCTCGACGATCCCCGGGCTCACCTCGGCGCTGAGCGCGCTGATCTCCACGGCCACGGCGACCGTCAACAGCGGCCTCGTGTCCCAGCTCAACACGAACCTCGCGCCGGTCCTGGCCCAGCAGCTCGGGATCACCGTCGGGGGCGCCGACGTCTTCGCCCTCGCGCGGCCCAGCTGCAGCGATCCCCAGCTCGCGGGCTGAACCTCGCTCACCCGGTCGTCCTTTCGGCCAGAAGTGTCTAGTCCTGCCCACCGAATCCGATCGGTTTCCCATATTCCGGACGGCGAGACCTGCGAGCCTTTTCGCAGGTGAGGGAGTCGTCCGTAGGAGGGGCTGTGCGTCAGGCGTTGGTTCGGAAACGCACGCGCGGTGAGCGCGGCGCAGTGGCCCTGGAGGCCGCGCTGACCTTTCCGATCCTGCTGCTCATCGTGCTCGGCATCATCGAGCTCACCTTCCTGATGCGCGACCACGCGGTCGTCGTCTCCGACACCCGGGTCGCCGCCCGTATCGCGTCCACGGGTGCCAACGCCGGAGTCGGCACCTGTCCGTCCGGTCCGGGCGCCCCGACGTGCGTGCCGGCGAACGTCCCCGCCCTGGCCCAGCAGGCCGCCGACGCGGTCCAGCGCGCCGGCTCCGCGATGCCCGTCGACCAGATCCAGTACCTCCTGGTCTACAAGGCGAACGCCGGCGGCTACCCCGGCGCCGACAGCGTGTCTTCCATGCCCACGAGCTGCTCCGGGTTCTCCAACTGCGTGATGTTCAAGTGGCGGCCGACGGAGAACAAGTTCCGCTACTTCAGTGGCAGCTGGATCTCCTCGACGATCAATGCGTGCTTCCCCGGCAACCTGGACCGCGTGGGGATCCAGCTGGTCGCGAAGCACAAGAACTTCACCGGTCTCTTCGGCAGCTATCTCAACCTCGATGACCACGCGGTGATGAACTTCGAGCCGCTGCCCGCCCAGATCTGCGCCTCGGGGGCCCACGCGTGACTGGGCCTCTCGTGAGGGCCGTCGCCGTTCGCCTCGCGCGGCGACGCGCGGTGCTCGCCGCGAGCCGGCGCCGGGAGGGCGGCTACCTCACCATCCTGGTCGCGTTCCTGGTGTCCAGCGGACTCCTCATGGGCGCCCTCGCGATCAGCGTCGACACGTCGCGGTGGTACGACGAGCTGAACAGGGTGCAGAAGGCCGCGGATGCTGCGGCGCTCGCGGCGGTGCCGTACATGCCGTTCGACCTGACCAACGCGACGCTCAAGGCGAAGGAGGTCGCCAAGCGCAACGGCTACGACGACGCCAGCCCGAACGTCGTGGTCACGGTGCAGACCGGTGACCTCGCGAGCCAGCTGAAGGTCACCATCTCCTCGAAGATCAAGAACAGCTTCGGCCAGGCCATCGGCTTCGGCCACCAGACCCTGACCCGCACGGCCACGGCGGACTACAAGGGCCCGGCGCCCATGGGCAGCCCCTGCAACACCTTCGGCAACGAGCCGAACGGCGGCTCGGCCGGGAGCTCGCTCACACCGACGGGCACCGCACAGGGCACCACGCCGTTCCCCAACTGCTCGCGCAACCCGACGTTCTGGGGCGTCCTGGAGGGGCCGGAGACCGGCAAGGTCCAGGGCGACCGCTACCAGACGAGGAACTGCGAGACCACCGGCGTCGACGGCTGCTCCGGCACGACCAACAGCGAGTACGGCCCGAAGCTGTCCGCGACGTCGACCACGGCGTTCGGCTACACCTTCGTGGTCAAGGTCCAGCCCGCCGCGGTCAACACCAACATCGACCTCCAGATCTATGACCCGATCATGGTGAACGGCGGCCAGACGTGCGAGAACCTGCCCGCGGCGAGCAGCTTCTCGTCGTCGGGCGACGCGAACCCGTGGGTGACCAACGCCGACGCCAAGAACCGCTACAGCAAGGACGGCTCGACCACGCCGACGTTCTGCACCGGTGACAGCTACCCCGGGACCGGCTCCGGGGCGAGCTCCAAGCACGCGATGACCACGAGCTTCGTGCTGCGGCAGCAGGTCGACTCGCTCGACGCCACGGCGGCGCCGGTCCAGAACGACACGAGCGGCAGCCCCTGCATCAAGCAGTACGGCTCCTACGTCACCACCACGTCGAGCATCAGCGCCAACCTCTTCAAGTCCTCAGGTGGAAGCACCTACAACGCGGACGTGGCCCGGATGTTCCACAACTGGGTGAGGCTGTGCACCTTCAGGCCGACCCGCGCAGGTGACTACTACCTGCAGGTGCGCACGAACGTGGCGCTCGGCGGCAGCGGCGACCCAGCCTGGAGCGCTCGGGCAACATGGCCGCCGCAGCCCTCACGGGTGACACCACGGTGGGCGAGGGCTCGAACGCCTTCTCGCTCCGCGCGGTGACCGCGACCAACCAGGAGAAGAACGTGGCCGTCGCCGGCTACGAGCACATGCCGATCTTCATCAACGCGGACACCGCCACCGCGACGTTTCAACCTGATCCGGGTGCTGCCGGGGGCCGCCGGGCAGTCCATCTCGTTCAGCTACTTCGACGCCGGTGACGCCGCGGGCACGGGCTCGGTGACCGTGCAGCGGCCGACCGATGCCACGGGCTCCATCCTCACCACGCCGTTCCCGGGGAGCTGCAAGGCGTCCGGTGGGTCCGCCGGGAGTGGCCAGACGCTGACCAACTGCTCCGCGCCGCTCACCCAGTCCGGCGGCGTGTCCCGCAACAACGGCAAGACCGAGACGATCATCATCCCGATCCCGTCCGACTACAGCTGCAACTACAACTCGTTCGGCGGCTGCTGGTACCGGGTCCAGGTCGCCTTCGCCAGTGGCACCGTGCACGACGTGACGACGTGGGACGCGACGATCATCGGCGACCCGGTCCGGCTCATCAAGTAGCCCGGCCGGCAGCCACGAGTCGTCCACAGAGGGCGCTGGCCCGGGGGTTCTCCACAGGCCACGGCCCGGCCCGGTGACCTGGTCGGTCGCAGCGGTGATTCTCCTGCTCAGGAGGTCACCACATGACGACGACCGCGGCCAGCCGACAGGCGCTGGGTGCCTACGGCGAGACCCTTGCTGCCCGGATGCTCACCCTCGAGCGGGGGATGGTGCTGCTCGACCGCAACTGGCGCTGCTCCGAGGGTGAGCTCGACCTGGTGCTGCGCGACGGTGACGTGCTCGTCGCCTGCGAGGTCAAGACCCGACGCGGCCAGGGGTCGGGGTCGCCGCACCAGGCGGTCGACGCCGTCCGGCTCGAGCGGCTGCACCGCCTCGTGTGGCGCTGGGCCGAGGAGCACGACGTCCGGCCCGAGCAGGTGCGCGTCGACCTCGTCGCCGTGCTTCGGCCCAGACGCGGCGCCGCGATCCTCGACCACGTCGAGGGGCTGGCCTGACATGCCGTTCTCGACCACGCACACGGTCGCGCTCAACGGCGCGGTCGGCCACCTCGTCGAGGTCCAGGCGGACGTCTCGTCGGGGCAGGTCGCCACGGTGCTCGTCGGGCGCCCCGACAGTGCCCTCAACGAGTCGCGCGACCGGTGCCGGATGGCGATCCTCAACAGCCACTACGACTGGCCCGCCACCCGCCGGACCACGATCCTGCTGTCGCCGGCCGACCTGCCCAAGCGCGGCACCCACTACGACGTCGCCATCGCGGTCGCGGTCCTGGGGGCCACCGGCGTCGTCCCGATCGCCGCCCTGCCGGGAGTGCTGTTCATCGGCGAGCTCACCCTCGCCGGCGGACTCCGATCGGTGCCGGGCGTGCTCCCGATGGTGATGGCCGCGGCCGACCGCGGCATCCGGCACGTCGTGGTGCCCGAGCCACAGGTGCGGGAGGCCTCCATGGTGCCGGGCGTCGACGTGCTCGGCATGCGCTCGCTGGCCCAGGTGGTGGCCGAGCTGCGCGACGAGCCGGTGCCCGAGGCGCCCCCGGTGGTCGAGATGTCCGGCCGTCGGCTGCTCTCGTGGCGCGGTGAGCAGCGGATGGACGAGATCGACCTCGCCGACCTGGTCGGCATGGACGACACGCGCTACGCCGTCGAGGTGGCCGCCGCCGGGGGGCATCACCTGCTGCTGTCGGGGCCCAAGGGGTCGGGCAAGACGAGCATCGCGGAGCGGATCCCCGGGCTGCTTCCCGACCTGACCCGCGAGGAGTCGCTGGAGCTCACCGCGGTGCACTCGCTCGCCGGAGCCCTCGACCCCGCCCAGGGGATGCTCACCCGGCCGCCGTTCGCTGCGCCCCACCACGACGCCAGCACCGCCAGCCTGGTCGGTGGGGGATCCGGTGGCGTGCGTCCGGGCGAGATCAGCCGAGCCCACTGCGGGGTTCTCCTGTTGGACGAGTTCCCCCTCTTCCGGGCCGACGTGATCAACGCGCTCCGGCAGCCGCTCGAGAACGGCGACATCAGCATCGCCAGGGCCGAGGAGTCGGTCGTGCTCCCGGCACGCTGCCTCGTCGTCCTCGCGGCCAACCCCTGCCCGTGCGGCAACTTCCATCCCGACGCGCACTCCAACCGCTGCACGTGCAGGGAGGTCCAACGCCGCGACTACCGACGCAAGGTCAGTGGTCCGATCACCGACCGGGTCGACATCACCCGCCACCTCTCCGTCGCGACGCCGACCGCACGCCGCGACCCGCTGGCCCTCAACGAGTCGACGGCCCAGGTCCGGGTGCGGGTCGAGGGGGCGCGGGCGCGGCAGGCCGACCGCTACGCCGCCGAGGCGTGGCGGCTCAACGGGCACGCACCCGGGCCGGCCCTGTCGCGCGGCTGGCCGATGACGCCGGAGGCCACGCGGCTCGTCGACGACTCCCTGTGGTCGGGCAAGCTCACCCGGCGCGGCGTGACTCGCGTCCATCGGCTGGCGTGGACGGTGGCCGACCTGGCCGGGGTGGAGCGGCCAGGGGTGGCCGAGGCCGAGGTCGCGCTGCGGCTGCGCAGCGGCCAACCCCTCCTCGCGGCCACGGTGAGGAGGGCCGGATGAACGACCGGCTGGCGCGGTTGGCTCTGAGCCAGCTCGGCGAGCCCGGCGACCTGCGGATGGCCGGACTCGTGGCCGAGCTGGGCGCCGAGCGCCTCTACGACGCGCTTCGGAACAACAGCAACCCGCGGGGCGTGCTCACCGACGTGGCGGTCCGCCTCGAGGGCATCGACCCCGAGCGGGACCTCGACAGGGCGGGCCGACGCGGCATCCGGTGGATCGTGCCCGGCGATGTCGAGTGGCCTCCCGCACTCGACGATCTCGAGGCCGGTGAGCCCCTCCAGGAGATGGGCGGTGTCCCGCTCGGCCTCTGGGTGCGCGGTCCCCTTCGCCTGCACGAGCTGGCCGACCCGGTCTCGATCGTCGGCTGCCGGTCAGCGACCACCTACGGCACCGATCAGGCGGCGGAGCTCGCGGCCGGCCTCGCCCGCGCGGGCTCGGCGGTCGTCTCCGGTGCGGCGTTCGGCATCGACCAGGCGGCGCACCGCGGCGCGCTGGCCGGCGACGGTCCGACCGTCGCCGTGCTCGCCTGCGGGGTGGACCGCGCCTACCCCGCGGCGCACCAGCAGCTCCTCGACCACCTCGCCGCACACGGTGCTGTGGTCTCCGAGCTGGCGCCCGGCCGTGCGCCGATGCGGCCGCGGTTCCTGAGCCGCAACCGGGTCATCGCCGCCCTGGGCCGGGGCACGGTCGTCGTCGAGGCGGCGGCGCGCAGCGGCTCGCTCAACACGGCGAGCTGGGCGGCTCGCATCCACCGGCCGGTGATGGGCGTGCCGGGTCCGGTGACGAGTGCGACCTCACAGGGGGTGCACGCCCTGATCCGGAGCGGCGCGGCGACCCTCGTGACCGGTCCGGCCGACGTCCTCGAGCTCGTCGGCGCCATGGGCCGGCACCTTCCAGACGAACCCCGAGGCCCCACCCGGCGCCGCGACAGGCTGACCCGTCGCCAGAACCAGGTGCTCGACGCCGTCCCGGTGTCCGGGCCCGCACCGTCCGACTCGATCGCCCGCACCGCCGGACTCGGCCTGGTCGAGGTCCGCTCGACCCTCGGCTCGCTGCTGCGCCGCGAGCTCGTCGTCCAGACCCCCCGGGGCTGGCGCCTCGCCGACGGCGCGGATCAGGGCTGAGCGCCGCAAATGTTCCTACTCTGTGGGAGTGACCGCGCCTCCCGCGGCCGAGACGGCCGCCCACGAGCTGCCCGAGGCATTTGCGGGCGTGCTCGGCGACTACGAGCGCCACCTCACCGCCGAGCGCGACCTCACCCCTCACACGGTGCGGGCCTACCTCGGTGACGTGGCCGGCCTCCTCGACCACGCCGGCCGGCTCGGACTCCGCGACGTGGCGGAGGTCGACCTCCGGTCGTTGCGCAGCTGGCTGGCCAAGCAGCAGACACTCGGTCTCTCGCGCACGACACTGGCCCGGAGGGCGACCGCAGCCAGGGTGTTCACCGGCTGGCTGCACCGCACCGGTCGAGCCCCCCGCGACGTGGGCGCCACCCTGGGCGCGCCGAGGGCGCACCGCACGCTGCCGGCGGTGCTGCGTGCGGATGAGGCTCGCGACCTGATCCGTGCCGCGGCCGAGCTCGCCGACGACGGCAGCCCCGTGGGGCTGCGCGACGTCGCGATGCTCGAGCTGCTCTACGCCACGGGGATCCGGGTCGGCGAGCTGGCCGGGCTCGACGTCGACGACCTCGACCGCGAGCGCAACGTCGTGCGGGTGCTCGGCAAGGGCCGCAAGGAGCGCATGGTGCCGTTCGGCCACCCGGCCGCGAGGGCGGTCGACCGCTGGCTGGTCGAGGGCCGGCCCGCGCTGCGCGCCGAGGGAGCGGGGGCTGCGTTGTTCCTCGGCGCCCGCGGACGCCGGATCGACCAGCGGGCCGTGCGCACCCTTGTGCACCGCCGGATCGCCGACGTGCCCGGTGCGCCGGACATCGGGCCGCACGGGCTCCGGCACACCGCGGCCACCCACCTGCTCGAGGGCGGGGCAGACCTCCGCTCGGTGCAGGAGCTCCTGGGGCACGCCTCGCTGGCGACGACGCAGCTCTACACCCACGTCACGACCGACCGGCTGCGCGCGGCCTATCGCCAGGCACACCCGAGGGCTTGACCCAGACGTCCTGTGGGCCACTCCAGCCCACCGGGTCGTCGCGCCACAGGGGGAGCAGCCGCACCGGGCCGGCACCGACCAGCCGGAGCGGGTCGAGGTAGGTCTCGCCCTCGATCCAGCCCCAGTGCAGGCAGGCTCGCGGGAAGCAGTGTGAGCGACCCAGCTGGAGGGTGCCGATCGGGGACCCGGCGGCCACCGTCGTCCCGACCGCGACCGTGGCGGTGACCGGCTCGTAGGTCGTGCGGGTGGCGCCGTGGTCGACCACGACCACGCCCCGGCCGGCCAGCCCACCCGCGAAGGTGACCGTGCCGGGCAGCGCGGCCAGGACCGGCTGGCCCACCGAGCCGAGCAGGTCGACACCGCGGTGGCCCGTGCCGTAGGGGGAGTCGGGCGGGTCGAACCCGTGGACCACCTCGGGCTCGGGCTGCAGGGGCCAGACCCCCACCGGGTCCGCCGCCGCGGTGGGCAGGGCAAGGGCGGCCACGAGCAGGAGAGCGGTCAGGGGAGCCATGCCGTCACCCTGGCGGCCGGGCCGGACCGGTGGGGGCTCGCGGTGGCGGTGTTGTGCACGGACCGCCCGGGGGTGGTGGCTGTGGAGGATTCGCGGACGGAGCTGGGGGTCGACTACTCTTGACGCGCAGCCCTCCGGGGCTGACTTCGCACGCATGCAGACCGCGACGGGCGCTCTTGTGGGGCCCGACCACCCGCGGGCGACGACCCTCGGTCCCGACGAACAGTCGGGTCGGGTCGCGCGCAGGCGTCAGGACGCACCGGCACCCGCCGAGGCGTGAACAAACTGAAAACAACCGGATGCCACACCGGCGGGCCCTGCGAGAAGGGTCCGCAGACGGTCGTGCGGTCCACCACAGGAAGAGACGTTCACATGGCAGTCGTGACCATGCGCCAGCTCCTCGAGAGCGGCGTTCACTTCGGGCACCAGACCCGTCGCTGGAACCCGAAGATGAAGCGCTTCATCATGACCGAGCGCAACGGCATCTACATCATCGACCTGCAGCAGTCGCTGGCCTACATCGACCGGTCCTACGCCTTCATCAAGGAGACCGTCGCCAAGGGCGGCACGATCATGTTCGTGGGCACCAAGAAGCAGGCCCAGGAGGCGATCGCCGAGCAGGCGACCCGCGTCGGGATGCCCTACGTGAACCAGCGCTGGCTCGGTGGCATGCTCACCAACTTCCAGACCGTGCACCAGCGGATCAACCGCCTCAAGGAGCTCGACGAGATCGACTTCGACGACGTGGCGGGCAGCAGCCGCACCAAGAAGGAGCTGCTGCAGATGCGCCGCGAGCGCGACAAGCTCAACAAGTCGCTCGGCGGCATCCGCGAGATGGGCCGTACGCCGTCGGCCGTGTGGATCGTCGACACCAACAAGGAGCACCTCGCCGTCGAGGAGGCGCGCAAGCTCCACATCCCGATCATCGGGATCCTCGACTCCAACTGCGACCCCGACCTGGTCGACTTCCCGATCCCGGGCAACGACGACGCCATCCGCGCCGTCGGGCTGCTCACCCGCGTCGTCGCTGACGCCGTCGCCGAGGGCCTGATCGCCCGCTCCGGTGTCAAGGCCGGCACCGACGGTGCCGAGGCCGTGGGTGCCGAGGAGCCGCTCGCCGAGTGGGAGCGCGAGCTCCTGGGCGGAGACGCCGAGAAGGCCGCCGAGGCCGCCACGAGCGCCCCCGCCGAGGAGGCCGCCTCCGAGGCGACCGGTGCCGCCACCGAGGCCGTCGAGGCCACTGAGGCCACCGAGGCCGTGACCGAGGCGCCCGCGACCGCGACCGAGGAGCCCGCTGCCGAGGAGCCTGCTGCCGAGGAGCCCGCTGCCGAGGAGCCCGCTGCCGAGGAGCCCGCTGCCGAGGAGCCCGCGACCGAGGAGGCCGAGGCTGCCGTGCAGACCGACGTCACCGACGACCTCACCGAGACGATCGGCGACTCCGTGGACTCCGCCGAGGCCGCCGAGGCCGACGCGGTGGCGGACGACGCCAAGGCCTGAGGCCGCACCCTCCGTCACCGACTGACAACAGGAAGTAGAAGCACCCCGACATGGCTAACTTCTCCGCGGCCGACGTCAAGAAGCTCCGCGAGCTCACCGGCGCCGGAATGATGGACTGCAAGAAGGCGCTCGACGAGAGCGACGGCGACCTCGACAAGGCGGTCGAGCTGCTCCGCGTGAAGGGCGCCGCCAAGGCGGCCAAGCGTGGGGCCGAGCGCGAGGCGACCGCAGGCCTGGTCGCACACGCCCCCGGCGTGCTCGTCGAGCTCAACAGCGAGACCGACTTCGTCGCCAAGAACGATGACTTCGTCGCCACCGCCCAGAAGATCGCCGACGCGGCTTCCGAGGCCCAGGCCGATGACCTCGAGGCGCTCAAGAAGGTCCCGCTCGAGGGGCAGACCGTCGGCGACGTGGTCGAGGCGCTCGCGATCTCGATCGGCGAGAAGATCGAGCTCGGCCGGTTCGTCCGCTTCGGTGGCGACGTCGTGGCCTACATGCACAAGCGTGCGGCCGACCTGCCGCCCGCGGTGGGAGTGCTGGTCGAATACACCGGCGACGCCGACGCGGCGCGTGCCACTGCCATGCAGATCGCGGCGATGCGCCCGCAGTACCTCACCCGTGACGAGGTGCCCGCCGACGTCGTCGACAAGGAGCGCGAGATCGCCGAGCAGACCTCCCGAGAGGAGGGCAAGCCGGAGCAGGCGATCGCCAGGATCACCGAGGGCCGGCTCAACGGCTTCTTCAAGGACGTCGTCCTGCTGGAGCAGCCGTCGGTCACCGAGAGCAAGAAGTCGGTCAAGGCGGTCCTCGACGAGAGCGGTACGTCGGTGACGCGGTTCGCCCGCATCGAGGTCGGCGCCTGATCGGCTGACCGATAGCCTCACCCCGACCACCCACGGAGGAGCAGCCCTGATGCCCGGCTACCAGCGAGTCCTGCTGAAGCTCTCCGGTGAGGTGTTCGGGGGAGGCAAGGTCGGCATCGACCCCGACGTCGTCCAGACGGTCGCCCGCGAGATCGCGGCGGTCTCGCAGTCCGGCGCCCAGATCGCGGTCGTCACCGGCGGCGGCAACTTCTTCCGCGGCTCCGAGCTCCAGCAGCGCGGCATGGACCGCGTCCGCGCCGACTACATGGGCATGCTCGGGATCGTCATGAACTGCCTGGCGCTCCAGGACTTCCTCGAGAAGATGGGCATCGAGACGCGGGTGCAGACCGCGATCACGATGGGCCAGGTGGCCGAGCCCTACGTGCCGCGCCGCGCCATCCGGCACATGGAGAAGGGCCGGGTCGTCATCTTCGGAGCCGGCATGGGTCTGCCGTTCTTCTCGACCGACACGGTCGCGGTCCAGCGCGCCCTGGAGACCAAGTGCAACGTCGTCCTGGTGGCCAAGAGCGGCGTCGACGGCGTCTACAGCGCCGACCCGCACCAGGACCCGACTGCCACCAAGTTCGACGACCTGACCTACGACGAGGCCATCTCGCGGGGTCTGCGGATCATGGACCAGACGGCGTTCACGCTGTGCAGCGAGAACAAGCTGCCCATGATCGTCTTCGGCATGGAGACCGAGGGCAACATCCTGCGAGTGGTGCAGGGTGAGAAGATCGGGACGCTCGTCAGCTCCGGCTGACCAGCACCCGCAACCGGCTATGACAGGGGCTCAGTGGTGATCGACGACATCCTCAGGGAGGCCGACGGCAAGATGGACAAGTCGGTCGAGGCCGCGCGCGAGGAGTTCGCCGCGATCCGCGCGGGCCGGGCCCAGCCCAGCATGTTCAACAAGATCCTCGTCGACTACTACGGCACGCCGACGCCGCTCCAGCAGCTCGCGTCGTTCACCGCCCCCGAGGCCCGGATCATCCTGATCTCGCCCTACGACATGGGGGCGATGGCCAACATCGAGAGGGCGATCCGCGACTCCGACCTCGGCGTGAACCCCTCCAACGACGGCAAGGTGCTCCGCTGCGTCTTCCCGGAGCTCACCGAGGACCGCCGCAAGGAGTACATCAAGGTCGCCCGCACCAAGGCCGAGGACGGCCGGGTGGCGGTCCGCAACCTGCGCCGCACCGCCAAGCAGGCCCTGGAGAAGCTCGCTTCCGACGGCGAGGCCGGCAAGGACGACGTGACCGGCGCCGAGAAGCGGCTCGACGGCATCACCAAGACCCACACCGACGCGATCGACGACATGCTGAAGAACAAGGAAGCCGAGCTCATCGAAGTATGACCACCCCAGCACCGGGCGCGGCCAAGGACCACGGCCGGGCCGGTCGGGACCTGAAGGCGGCCATCGGCTCCGCCGTCGTGCTCCTCGCGGCGATCGGGCTCTCGCTGTTCTTCTGGAAGCCCGCCTTCATGGTCATCGTCGCGGCCGCCGTCTGCGTCGCGATCTGGGAGCTGCACAAGGGGCTGCTCGCCAAGGCGATCGACATCCCCGAGCAGCCGCTCATGCTCGGCGGCACGGTGATGGTCGTCGTGGCCTACCTCTGGGGAGCACCCGCGCTGGCGTCGGCGACCGCTGTCACCGGGCTGGTCACCATGCTCTGGCTGCTGCGGCGCGGCATCGACGGCTATGTCCAGAACGCCAGCGCCGCGATCTTCACCCTCTTCTACGTGCCGTTCCTCGGCTCGTTCGTCGCGCTGATGCTGGCCGAGGGCGGCCGCACGGGCGCCGGCATCGACGACGACGGGGTCGCCGGGATCATCACCTTCATCCTGGTGACGATCGCCTCCGACACCGGCGGCTACGTCGCGGGCGTCCTCTTCGGCCGCCACCCGATGGCCCCGGTCATCTCGCCCAAGAAGTCGTGGGAGGGCTTCGCCGGCTCCATCGTCTTCACCGTCGGCGCCGGCGTCGTTCTCGTCGTCGCCCTGCTCGACGGCGACTGGTGGGTGGGCGTCGCCCTGGGCGCCATCGCCGTGGTGATGGCCACCCTCGGTGACCTCTGCGAGTCGGTGATCAAGCGCGATCTGGGCATCAAGGACATGAGCCAGGTGATCCCCGGCCACGGCGGGCTGATGGACCGGCTCGACTCGCTGCTCGCCACCATCGCCCCGATCTGGCTCCTGCTGCACTACGCCGTCTTCACCTGATCAGGCCGGCTCACCGACCTGCGACCGGACGACGCCCAGCGAGTCAGCCCTGAACTGCCGATCAGCGGACATCGTCAGGCAACTCGTCCTCGCGGGTCTAGAGTCCGCGCGTGAGCGACCCCGACGAGCGCCGATTCACCTGGTCTGAAGAGACGTTCCTGTCGCAGGGCACCGAGTGCGCGATACGGGTCTACCGGCCCACTTCCGTCGAAGGCGCCCCCGTCCCAGTGATCGTCATGGCGCACGGGTTCGGTGCCGTTCGAGCGCTCCGCCTCTACGCCTACGCCGAAAGGTTCGCAACCGCTGGCTACGCGGTCGCGGTGTTCGACTATCGAGGCTTCGGCGACAGTGCCGGCACACCTCGTCAGCTGCTCGACGTA
Organism: uncultured Actinomycetota bacterium; assembly: GCA_963830145.1. Classification (GTDB taxonomy): domain Bacteria; phylum Actinomycetota; class Actinomycetes; order Propionibacteriales; family Nocardioidaceae; genus Nocardioides. Next base: position 38,874 of record CAWHLI010000028.1, on the reverse strand, counting down.
GCCATGCAGCACGAGGACTGGCGGGCGGCGCTGGCCTTTTCGCGCACCCTTCCAGGCATCGACGCCGAGAAGGTGGTGGCCTGGGGGACGTCGTTCGCTGGCGGCCACGTCATCAGTGTGGCGGGCCAGGGTGAACCACTGGCAGCAATCATCGCCCAGGTCCCTCACGTCAGTGGCCCCGCAGCGGTCCGTGCGACCGGACTCCTACCCAGCCTGCGCGTCGCCGGAGCAGGCATCCGCGATCAGGTCGGTGCGTGGGCGGGCCGACAGCCGGTGTACGTCAACTCGGCAGGCCGACCTGGCGAGACCGGCGTCATGACCTCCCCCGACGCCGTCCCCGGCATGAACGCATTGATCACCGAGTCAGGGCTCAAGGGAGGCGACTACCCCGTCACCGTGGCCGCCAGGGTCGTCCTCAAGATCGGCCTCTACTCCCCGAAGCGATGGGCGGCCGGGGTCCGGTGCCCTGCCCTCGTCCAGATCGCCGACGCGGATGCCGTCACGCCGCGCCACGTCGCGGAGGCGACCGCGGCCCGCATGGCGGAACCGACCGTGCGCGTCTACTCCGGTGGCCACTTCGACCCCTACGTCGAACCACTGTTCGGCACGGTCATCGCCGACCAGCTCGCATTTCTCCACCAGCACGTTCCTGTACCGAACGCCGGCCCCTGATGCCTGGCGTCACCGTCCGATCGGTGGCTCGCGCTGCAGATGCCCGACCTGATCATGGTCGAGCCCCTACGATCGAAGTGATGAGCACGGACAAGCAGGCCGTCGAGGAGGAGCCGGTCGCGGACGGCGCGACCGGCGACGCCGACGCGCCCGAGGAGCGTCAGCCCAGCTGGTGGCACCGCGACCACCCGACGTTCGCGGCGCTCTCGGGGTTCTTCACCGGGCTGCTCTTCGTCGCTCTCATCCCGGCCATCTACGTCGGGATCCTGAGCCTGATGTTCGACAACGACCGGGTCGAGGAGCTCTTCCCGTTCGTCCTCGTGACGCTGGTCGTGCCGCTGGCCCTGGTGGCGAACAAGAAGACGCGACGGTTCGGCACCTACTTCTGGATCGGGATGCTGCTCACCGCGGTCGTCGTCGTCGGCGTCGGAGCACTGGTGCTGTGGTACCTGGTCGAGCACTAGAGCCGATGCCCGACGACGCTCCGCGCACGCCACTCCCGCTCGTCTTCGACGCGCCGCCGGGACGAGGGAAGCCGCCCCGCCACCTGGCCGACCTCGCGATGGAGGAGCGGCTGGAGCTTGCGAAGGAGGCCGGGCTGCCGGCGTTCCGGGCCCGCCAGCTCTCCGCCCACTACTTCCAGCGGCTCGTCGACGACCCGGAGCAGATGACCGACCTGCCGGCCGGGCAGCGCGACGAGCTGGTCTCGACGTTCCTGCCCCACCTCATGACGCCGCTGCGGACCCTCGAGGCCGACCGCGGCACCACCCGCAAGACGCTCTGGAAGCTGTTCGACGGCGCGCTCGTCGAGTCGGTGCTGATGCGCTACCCCGACCGGGTCACCATGTGCGTCTCCAGCCAGGCCGGCTGCGGCATGGCCTGCCCGTTCTGCGCCACGGGCCAGGGCGGGCTGCAGCGCAACATGTCGACGGCCGAGATCGTCGAGCAGGTGCTGGCCGGCGCCCGCGCGCTCGACCGCGGCGAGGTCCCGGGTGGTCCGGGCCGGGTCTCCAACGTGGTGTTCATGGGGATGGGCGAGCCGATGGCCAACTACAAGGCCATGATCGGCGCGGTGCGCCGGCTCACCGACCCCGCGCCCGACGGGCTCGGCATGTCCGCCCGCGGCGTCACCGTCTCCACGGTCGGCCTGGTCCCGCGGATGCGGCAGCTCGCCGACGAGGGCATCCCCGTGACGCTCGCCCTGAGCCTGCACGCGCCCGACGACGAGCTGCGCAACGAGCTCGTCCCGATCAACACCCGGTCCTCGGTCGCCGAGACCGTCGCCGCCGCCCGGGAGTACGCCGACAAGACCCGCCGACGGGTCTCGATCGAGTACGCCATGATGCGCGGCATCAACGACCAGGCCTGGCGCGCCGACCTGCTGGCCGACGTGCTCCACGAGCACGGCACGTGGGGCTGGGTGCACGTGAACCTCATCCCGCTCAACCCGACGCCCGGCTCGAAGTGGACGGCCTCGGACCCGGCCGACGAGCGCGAGTTCGTCCGTCGTCTCGAGGCCCGCGGCATCCCGACCACGGTCCGCGACACCCGCGGCCGCGAGATCGACGGCGCCTGCGGCCAGCTGGCCGCCACCGAGTCCTAGCGCGAGCTCGCCGCCTGATCGAGCAGAGCCACGGCGTCGTCCACGTGGTCGACGAGGTGGACGCGGTCCTCCATCGGGCGACCGCGCGAGAGCGACCTGAGCAGCGGCCACGCGGGCACGGTGTCGGTCCAGTACGCGCGGCCGACCAGCACCATCTCGGCGACCGAGGACTCGTCGGCGTAGTAGTTCTCGCACGCGTCCTGGAAGACCTCCTGCACGGTGCCGCCGGCGCCGGGAAGGAAGACGATGCCTGCCTCGCAGACCTCGAGCAGGATCGCCTCGCGGGTGGCGTTGCGGAAGTACTTCGCGATGCCTGTCGCGAAGACGTTCGAGGGCTCGTGGCCGTAGTGCCAGGTCGGGATGGACAGCGAGTCGTGCGGCTCGGCGACCACCGCACTGACCTCGAGGGCGGGCCGGAGCCAGGCGTCGACCGAGGGTCGGTACGCCGGCGCCTCGGCGAGCGCGGCCACGGCGTCGGTGACCCGGGAGACGTGGGAGTCCGCGAGGTAGCAGCCGAGGTTGGCGGCCTCCATCGCGCCGGGGCCGCCACCGGTCGCCACCACGTGGTGTGCGCCGAGCGCGTGCCCGAGGCGCGCGGCCTCGGCGTACAGATCCTCGCCGCGCTGCGCTGCGTGGCCACCCATGACCCCGACCAGCCGCTTGCGCTGGATCCAGGTCGCCAGCGCCTCGTCGATCGCGTGGTCGTGGAGCGTGCGGGCGAGAGAGTCATCGGCGCTGCCGGGGGTCTGCGACCAGGCGTAGGCCCGCCCGTCCAGCGAGGTCGGGTAGGGCGTCCTGTCGTAGAGCTCCTCGGCCGTGTAGAGCCGCGGCCGGTAGATGTCGACCGGTGCGATGGTCAGCGACGGCAGCACCAGTGCCCCTGCGCTCTCCAGCCGCTCCTCGACCCCGCGTCCGAAGGTGCAGCCGAGGAACGTCGCCCCGGCGACCCGCAGCCCGGCCAGCACCTCCCCGCGCTGGGTGAGGTCCACGCCGTGGACCCGCCACCCGGTCAGCCGGGTCGCACCGGCCCCGACCCGGCGGTCGAAGTCGGCGAGCGACTCGACCTGGACCACCCGCCCGCGGCTGCGCCTCACGAGCAGACCCTAGAGCGCGGAGCCTAGGGCGCGGCGCTAGAACGCGTGGGCCATCAGCTCCCCGAACAGCGCGTGCTCGTCGACGTCGAGCCCCCTCGAGCGGAACCAGCCGCAGATGTTGGCGCAGTCGCGCTGGAGGAAGTCCATGCCGTTGAGGTTGCCGACCAGGTCGACGATCTGCGGCAGGTCGATGACGACCAGCCTGTCGCCCGCGGCCAGGATGTTGTAGGCGGAGAGGTCGCCGTGCACGACGCCGTTCTGCGCCATGATCGCCAGGAAGTCCGTGAGCTGCTCGAAGTAGGACGCCAGGAGCTCCGGGGCGGGCCTGGTCTGGGACAGCCGGGGCGCCGTCTGCACCAGGCCCTCCTCGTCGACCACGGTGATCCACTCCATGAGGAGCTCGGTGCCGTCGATCTGGACCGGGTAGGGGACCGGCAGCCCGAGCTCCCAGAGCCGCACCAGCGCGGCCCACTCCGAGACCGCCCACTCGCCCGCGGCGACGAGCTTGCCGAAGGTGCTCTTGCGCTTGAGGGCACGCTCGTCGCGGGAGCGCTTCATCGAGCGTCCCTCGGTGTAGGACGCGGCGCGGTGGAAGGTCCGGTGCTCGGACGAGCGGTAGCGCTTCGCTGCCATGACCACGCCGCCCTCGGGGTCGTGGGGGTCGGCGCGCTCGATGAGGTGGACGTCCGCCTCCTTGCCGGTCTTGAGGACGCCGAGCTCGGTGTCGATCGCGCCCTGCGAGGTGACGAGCCAGTCCGGCCGCGGCTCGGGGCCACGGGACAGCGGCTCCACGCTGAGCCAGGTGGACCAGCGCTGGCCGTCGTCGAGGTCGTCGTAGGACCGGAAGTCGAAGACGAAGCTCTCGTCGACGTCGCTCAGGTCCTCCGGGGCCGGGACGTGCCGGTAGGCGTCGACGATGAAGTCGTCCGGAAAGGAACGCGGAGACGGGTCAGGGTGCTGCGGGTGCTGCGTGAAGTCGTGGTGAGACATCGCTGGAGGTGCTCCATGAAGTGAGAGGGGATCGGGCTGCGGGCAGGCCGAGGACAGTGATGGTCACGGTCGCGCCTCCTCTCGTGGAGCACCGGGCAGTTCCCGGGCGTCGAGCCCATGGTGGCGGGCCGTCCCGCAACCGGCAACCGATTAAGCCGCTCGCAGGTAGGTTTCCTGGGTGATCGCCCGCGTCCGGCTCGTCCCGGTCCTCCTGGGCCTGGTCCTGGCCGGGTCGTCACTCGGCGGCGTTCCCCACGCGGCGGGTGTCGAGCATCGGGCTCCGACCCCGGGTGCGGCGGGCATGGGTGACCCCTACTTCCCGAAGGACGGCAACGGCGGCATCGACGTGCTGCACTACGACGTCCGCGACACCTACTCGTTCGGCTCCGGACGGCTCTCCGGCCGGACCAGGCTGGACATCCGCGCCACCCAGGACCTGTCGCGCTTCAACCTCGACTTCCTGCTGCCGGTCCGCTCCGTGACCGTCAACCACAAGCGCGCCCACTTCCGGCGCCTGGGCGACCACGAGCTCCGGATCACGCCGTCGGCGCCGATCTCGAACGGCGCCCGGCTGCGCGTGGTCGTGAAGTACGACGGAGTGCCGGCCCGCGCGACCTCGCGCGGCGAGAGCAACTGGCTGGCCGACGCCGACGAGGTCGTCGCGATGAACGAGCCGCACATGGCGGCCTGGTGGTTCCCGGCCAACGACCACCCGCGCGACAAGGCGTCGTTCGACATCCGGATCACGGTGCCCAGGAGCAAGGACGTCATCGCCAACGGCGTCCTCGTCTCGCGGCGCAGCCACCACGGCCGCGCGACCACCCACTGGCGCGCCGTCGAGCCGATGGCGCCCTACCTCGCGTTCTTCGCCGCCGGCTCCTTCGAGACCCGGTCGGTGACGTGCAACGGCATCCCCAACTATGTCGCGGTGACCCGCCAGACGCCGTCCTCCACCCGCGCCGAGGCAGCCAAGCGGCTCGCCGAGGGGACCTGCGCGATCGTCTCCGCGTTCGCGAGCAGGCTCGGCCCCTACCCGTTCTCGGCCATGGGCGGTCTGGTCACCAGACTTCCGGTGGGCTTCGCGCTCGAGAACCAGACCCGGCCGACCTACCCGGTCCTGGCCGGGCCCACGACGGGGCTGATGGCCCACGAGCTGGCGCACCAGTGGTTCGGCGACTCCGTCTCGGTCGCCAACTGGCGCGACATCTGGCTCAACGAGGGCTTCGCGCAGTTCATGCAGACCTACTACGTCACCGAGGTGGTCGGCGGCGACTCCATGCAGGAGTGGCTCGTCCACAACTACGACACGTTCTCGCCCGAGTCCGGCTACTGGAGGCTCTCGATCGACGACCCCGGGGTGCCGCGGCTCTTCGACGGCGCTGTCTACTTCCGGGGCTCGATGGCCCTCCAGGCGCTGCGCCACCGGATCGGCGACCCGGCGTTCTGGACCCTGCTGCAGACCTGGGTCTCGCAACGCGCCTATGGCAACGGCTCGGTCGCCGACTTCAGGGCGCTGGCCGCCGCGATCAGCGGCCAGGACCTGACGGCGTTCTTCGACGCCTGGCTCAGTGCGAAGACGGTGCCGGCCAAGACCGCCGACAACGGCCTGCTCTAGCGCGCGCGGGACACCAGGGATCAGGCCGAGTGTCCGCCGACCAGCGGCGCCATCACCCGCCCGATCACGGAGGGCCGGCCGGTGAGCGCCTCCTCGGCGTCGGCCAGCGTCATGGCCCGGAGCCCGGCGTTGATGCCCAGCCAGCGAAGCGGCTCGCGCTCCCACCGCGGCGACCGGTGGTTGACCCACGGCAGCCCGGTCAGCTCGGTGGAGCGGTCGAGGACCAGGTCGCGGAGCGTCCGGCCGGCCAGGTTGGTGGTCGCCACGCCGTCACCGACGTAGCCCCCGGCCCAGGCCAGGCCGGTGCCCCGGTCGAGCCCGACCGAGGCGCACCAGTCGCGCGGGATCCCGAGCGGTCCGCCCCAGGCGTGGGTGAACCGGGTCCTGTCCAGCACCGGGAACAGGTCGAGCAGCGTGGCGTGCAGCCCCGCGAAGACCCGCGGGTCGCTGTCGAAGGCGGGGGAGACCCGCGACCGCAGGTGGTACGGCGCCCCCCGGCCTCCGAAGACGAGCCGGTCGTCCGCGGTCCGCTGGCCGTAGATGATCAGGTGCCGGTGGTCGGAGAACGTCTCGCGCTGCGCGAGGCCGATCTCGTCCCAGACCGTGGCCGGCAGGGGCTCGGTGGCGACGATGAGCGAGTAGACGGGCACCACCTCCCGAGCCAGCCCGGGCAGCCGAGGCGTGAACCCCTCCGTCGCGCGCACGACGTACGGCGATCGCACCGACCCGCGCGGGGTCCGGACGAGGCCCGGCGCGATCGACAGGGCCGGCGTCCGCTCGTGGAGGACGACGCCGCGCCGGGTGACGACGTCGGCCAGCCCGCGCACCAGGCGCCCGGGGTGGATCGCCGCGCAGTCGGGGGTGTACGTCGCGCCGAGCGTCCGGGTCGCGCGCAACCGCTCGGACGCCTCGGCGGGGGAGAGCACCCGGTCGCCGTACTCGGCGCGCGCCCGCGCGAGCTGCGCCGTGCTGCGGGCCAGCACGACGGTGCCGCCCTTGGCGAAGTGGCAGTCGATCCCCTCGGCCTCGGTGACGCGCCCGACCTCGTCGACCGACGCCCGCATGGCGGCGTCCTGGGCCTCGCCGAGCGACGTCGGGAAGAGCGCCGAGCACCAGCCGCCGTTGCGTCCAGAGGCGCCGAAGCCGGCGACCTCCGACTCCACCACCACGATCCGCAGGGACGGATCCGCCTCGGCCAGGTAGTAGGCGGTCCAGAGACCGGTGTAGCCGGCGCCGACGATCGTGACGTCGGCGTCGACGTCTCCCTCGAGGGAGGGCCGGGGGGTCCAGTCGGTCGGGGTGGTCTCGTGCCAGAGCGAGAGGTGCTCGTACGCCGAGAGCCCTGACTGCGGCACAGTGCTCAGCGGACTCCCCACGAGTAGGTCTGCTTGCGGAGGTCGAGGTACATGAACGTCTCGGTGCTGAGCACGCCGTCGATCGCGCGGATCCGGTTGCTGATGATCTCGAGGAGGTGCTCGTCGCTCTCGGCGACGACCTCGACCAGCATGTCGTAGGAGCCGGCGGTGACCACGACGTAGACGACCTCGTCGAGCCCCGCGATGGCGTCGGCCACCGGCTCGATGGCCCCCGTCACGCGAACGCCGACCGCGGCCATGCGCGAGAAGCCCAGCTCCATCGGATCGGTGACCGCGACGACCTGCATGACACCGCCGTCGGTGAGCCGCTGCACGCGTTGTCGCACCGCGGCCTCGGAGAGACCGACGACCTTGCCGATCGCAGCGTAGGAGCGACGGCCGTCCTGCTGCAGCTGGTCGATGATCGCCTTCGAGACGTCATCGAGGACCTGGCGCTCCCTGGTGCCCTTTCCCCTCATGTCGCGCAACGTACCGCGCGCCAGTGCCGGTCCGCTTCCATTCGCGGTCTGTCACGAAGGATTTCGTTGCCGATTGGGGCCAACGGCGCGTGATCCCTTGTTGGCAGTGCGCTCACGTGCAACGATCCGCAGAATGTGGGGGATCTCGCGGAGGACGTGCCGGTGACTTCAGGGCCGGATCAGCTCGAACCCGTCCCGCCCGGGGGCCGTGGACTGACCCGTCGCGGGGTCATGCGGGGCGGCGGTGCGGTGGCCTTCGTCGGGCTCAGCGCGGCCGCGCTCAAGCTGCCGTTCTTCGGTGTCGACGGAGCTCAGGTCGATGCGGCGTCCTGTGTCGGCAAGGACCTGTCGGCGAGCGACAAGCGGCTGATCATCTCGAACTGGCCCGGCTACATCGACCCGCGGCGCACGAAGAAGTCGACCTCGGCGGTGTTCAGCGACCAGACCGGGATCAGCGTCGACTACACGCCGGACGTCAACGACAACTCCGAGTTCTACGCCAAGGTGAAGAACCAGCTCGGCTCCTGCCAGTCGGTCAAGCGCGACATGTTCATGCTCACCGACTGGATGGCCGCCCGGATGATCGACCTGGGCTGGATCCAGAAGCTCGACGTCGCGAAGATCCCCAACGTCACCGGCAACATCATCGACCCGCTGCGCAACCAGCCCTGGGACCCCGACTTCGAGTACCACGCGCCGTGGCAGAGCGGCCTGACCGGCATCGCCTACAACTCCGAGGCGACCGGTGAGGTGCGGACCTTCGAGGAGCTGCTGACCCGCGACGACCTCAAGGGCCGGATCTCGCTGCTGAGCGAGATGCGCGACACGATGGGCTTCCTGCTCAGGGTCACGGGCGCCGACCCGAGTGACTTCGACGAGGACGAGTGGCACAACGCCATCGACAAGCTGCAGTCGGTCGTCAGCGCGGGCCAGGTCCGCGCCTTCACCGGCAACGACTACATCCAGGACCTCGCGGCCGGCAACATCGTCGCCTGCGAGGCGTGGTCGGGCGACGTCATCCAGATCCAGTTCGACAACCCGGCGATCAAGTTCGTGGCTCCGGAGGAAGGGCTGATGCTGTGGAGCGACAACATGATGGTGCCGAACCTCGCCGAGCACCAGGCCAACGCCGAGCTCTGGATGAACTACTACTACGACCCTGAGGTCGCCGCGAGGCTCGCCAGGTACGTCAACTACATCTGCCCCGTCAAGGGCGCGCAGGAGGCGATGGAGAAGCTCGATGCCAGCCTCGTCGACAACACCCTGATCTTCCCGGACGAGGAGATGCTCTCGAAGACCATGGGGTTCATGCCGCTCGACGAAGCCCAGATCACCCAGTACGAAGGAGAGTTCGCGGATGTCACAGGTGGCTGAGGCTTCGTCATCAGAAGGGGACGCGCTGAGCGACCCATCGTCCTACGACGGACTGGCGCTGCGGCAGCTCGCCAAGCACTTCGGCGCCTTCCACGCCGTGCGCAACCTCGACCTCGACGTGCCCCGCGGGTCGTTCTTCGCCCTGCTCGGCCCGTCCGGCTGCGGCAAGACCACGACGTTGCGGATGGTCGCCGGCCTGGAGTCGCCCAGCTCGGGCTCGATCACGCTGGCCGGCAGCGACATCACCTACGCCAAGCCCTACCAGCGTCCGGTCAACACGGTCTTCCAGAGCTACGCCCTCTTCCCGCACCTCGACATCTACGAGAACGTCGCGTTCGGGCTGCGGAGGCGCAAGAAGACCGACGTCGACACCCAGGTGCGCGAGATGCTCGAGCTGGTCGAGCTGTCCAGCCAGGCGCGCAAGAAGCCGGTCCAGCTGTCCGGTGGCCAGCAGCAGCGCGTGGCGCTGGCCCGGGCACTGATCAACAGCCCCGAGGTGCTGCTGCTCGACGAGCCGCTCGGTGCGCTCGACCTCAAGCTGCGTCGTTCGATGCAGATCGAGATCAAGCGGATCCAGACCGAGGTCGGGCGCACCTTCATCCACGTCACCCACGACCAGGAGGAGGCCATGACCATGGCCGACACGGTCGCGGTGATGAACGCCGGCGTCATCGAGCAGATGGGTGCCCCCGCGGAGCTCTACGAGAACCCGCGGTCGACGTTCGTGGCGAACTTCCTCGGCCAGTCGAACCTCATCGCGGGCACGGTGCAGAGCCGGGACGCGGACCTGGTCACCGTCGACATGCACGGGGTCTCGGTCTCGATCCCTGCCGACCGCTCGCACGCGCCGGGGGACAGCGGCTGGATCGGGGTCCGCCCGGAGAAGGTGCTCATCGGCGACGTCGGGGAGGTCCTCGACGCACCCGGCAACACCATCCCGGGTGGCGTCGTGACCGATGTCAGCTTCGTCGGGGTCAGCACGCAGTACCTCGTCCGGATGCCGTGGGGGCAGGAGCTGCAGGTCTTCTCGCAGAACACCGGCCGCACCCGGATCTTCGCCGTCGGTGACAAGGTCGAGCTCTCGTGGCGACCGGAGTACGCCTTCCTCCTCGACGCCGCCCAGGATGCCGCGGCCGGCGCGCAGCGGCTCGACCAGGATGACTGAGCATGGCTGAGATGGTCCGCAAGCGCGGCCGCACCGGCTACCTGCTGCTGCTCCCGGCGGCACTGTGGCTGGGCGTCTTCTTCGTGGTCCCGTTCTACTCGCTGGTCGCGACCAGCCTGTTCGACCCGAGCGGCTCGGACGCGCGCGGCTACGAGATGACCTTCCACTTCGCCAACTACTGGAACGCGATCCAGGAGTACTGGGAGCCGCTGGTCCGCTCGCTCTGGTACGGCGCGATCGCGACCGCGATCTGCCTGGTGCTGGGCTACGTGCTGGCCTACGCGATCGCCTTCAAGGCCGGGCGCTGGAAGAACCTCATGCTGGTGCTGGTCATCGCGCCGTTCTTCACCAGCTTCCTCGTGCGCACGCTCTCGTGGAAGCTGATCCTGGCCGACGACGGCTTCGTCGTGAACACCCTGCAGGCCGTCCACCTGCTCGGCGCCGACGGTCGGCTGCTCGCCACCCCGATCGCAGTGGTCGCGGGGCTGACCTACAACTTCCTGCCGTTCATGGTGCTGCCGCTGTTCGCGAGCATCGACAAGATCGACCACCGGCTGATCGAGGCGGCCAGCGACCTCTACGCCAACCCGGTCAAGGGCTTCTTCAAGGTGACCTGGCCGCTGTCGCTGCCGGGCGTCGTCTCCGGAACGCTGCTGACCTTCATCCCGGCGGCCGGTGACTACATCAACGCCCAGCTGCTCGGCAGCCCCAACCAGCGGATGGTCGGCAGCGTGATCCAGAGCCTGTTCACCGATTCCAACAACTACCCGGCGGCCGGTGCCCTCTCGATGATCCTCATGCTGCTGATCGTCGCCATGGTCCTGTTCTACGTCCGCCGCGCAGGGACGGAGGAGCTCTTGTGACCTGGATCCGCAAGCACCTCGTCCTGATCCTCGGGCTGCTGGTGCTGGTCTACACCTTCATCCCGATCTTCGTGGTCGTGCTGATGAGCTTCAACGACCCGGCCAGCCGGGTGATCTACCAGTTCGACGGGTTCACCATGCACAACTGGCTGAACCCCTGCGAGGACCGCGACATGTGCACGGCCCTCGGTCGCAGCGTCGAGATCGGGCTGCTGTCCACGGTCGGCGCCACGCTTCTCGGCACCCTGGCGGCGTTCGCCCTGGTCCGCCACGACTTCGGTGGCCGCTCGACGGCCAACCTGATCATCTTCCTGCCGATGGCCGCGCCCGAGATCGTGATGGGCTCCTCGCTGCTCGCGCTGTTCGTCGGCGCCGGCTTCGGCGGGCAGCTGGGCTTCTGGACGATCCTGATCGCCCACATCATGTTCTGCCTGTCGTTCGTCGTGGTCACCGTGCGCTCCCGGCTCGCGGGCATGGACGACACCCTCGAGCAGGCGGCGATGGACCTCTACGCGACCCCGAGACAGACGTTCTGGAAGGTCACCTTCCCGCTGGTCTTCCCGGGCATCCTCGGCGCCGCGCTGCTCAGCTTCTCGCTGTCCTTCGACGACTTCATCGTGACCAACCTGAACGCCGGTCAGACCACGACGTTCCCCATGTACGTCTGGGGCGTCGCCCAGCGCGGCGTACCGATGCAGGTCAACGTCGTCGGCACGCTGATGTTCGTGATCTCGATCATCATCGTGGTCGGAGGCGAGCTGAACTCGAGGCGCCGGGCCCGGGCGCTCGCCTAGCTCGGACCCCCAGCCGCCGCGAGTGCCGGCCACGGCCGCGGCTTGATCTTGCCGCGTGCCCTGCCCGCTCGCCTCGCAGCGCCCGAGGCCTGGCACGAGCGGTTCGTCATCGGCTACGGACCCGGCAAGGAGCTCCTCGGCACGGCACCGGGCGGGGACTCCGGCACGCTCGACATCGGGCCGGACTGGCTGACGCCTCGAGGGATCAGACGTCGGCGCGCATGACCCATCGCCACTTGGCGATCTGGCGGTCGCGGACGAAGCCGAAGTCGGCGTACAGCTCCTCGGGGCCGGTGTGGAGGAAGGCACCGCGCTGTGGCGCTCGGTCGGTCGTCTGCTCCGGGTAGGCCTCCACGACGCCGCCGCCGGCTGCCCGGATCGCCTCGAGGGCGCCGGCCACGGCGGCGCGGGCGACACCGCGCCCGCGGTGCTTGCTGCCGGTGAAGATGCAGCCGATCCGCCAGTCGGGCAGCGCGACCGCTCCCTTGTCGTACTTCGCGGGGTTCTTGATGTTGGGCAGCTCGGCCGGCGAGCCGTACTGGCACCAGCCGACGCAGGCGCCGTCGGCGTAGACCAGCACCTGGTGCACCGACCCGCGCTGGGTGTGGGCGAGCTTGGCCTCCCGGTTGCCCTCCCGTGTGCGCCCCTTGCCGACGCCCTCGGGGTGGAAGCCCATGCACCAGCAGCCACCCCACACCCCGTTGTTCGCCTCCACCAGCTCGGCGAAGTCGTCCCAGGTGTCGGGTGTCAGCAGCTTGGTCGTGTATGTGTCGGAGCTTCGCGGCAGGCCCACCCCGCGATGCTAGCCAGCCTTCCGGACGTTCCCCTTCCGGCTCCGTGCTCGTGGTTTCAGTGCTCGCTCGGAGCTCCTGTTCAGTGGCCGTGACTCATCGGCAGCGGGTAGGCGATCCCGTCCATCGGGAACGTCGGCGCGATCCCCATCGCCCTGAGGATCATCGGCATGATGTCGACCGACCTCACCTCGGAGCGCAGGTCCTTGCTCGACAGCCCGGCGCCCGCGAAGACGATCGGGATCTGCTGGGCGGCGCGCTGGATGCCGCCATGGTCGCCGGCGACGGAGTACGTCGTGTCGTCGGGCAGCGTGGCGATCAGGTCCGGCCCGTAGACCGCGGCCTCGGTGTCGACCAGCTCCTGCGCCTTGTCGGCGAACCACCGCCGCTCGCCGCCGGTCCTCATCCGGTCCCAGCGCACCGGGGAGACCCGGTCGTAGTGGTCGCCGTGTCGTCGCCACACGGCGGTGACGGCGGCCATCGACCGCATCGCCGCGGCCGCCTGGTCGACCTTCGCCGGTGACTGGTCCTTCAGCCACACGCGCAGCATCGAGTCGCTGTAGGAGAGGCCCACGTTGCCGGTGTCGACGAGCGGAAGCAGGGCGTCCTGCGGCTGGTCGTAGGTGACGAGGTCGTTCTCGACGTCTCCGTAGTACCAGTTGTAGTAGCCGTAGTCCCGCGTGGCCACCTGCTTGCCGTAGTAGTTCTTGCCGGCGACGGATCCGTGGTCGGCGGTGAGGACGACGAGGGTGTTGTCGAGCTCCCCCCGCGCCTTGAGCTCGGCCATGATCTTGCCGACCTGGGCGTCCGCGACCGCAGTCGCGTTGGCCAGGTGCGTCATGGCGTCGCCGTCCACGCCGGTCGGGCCGGGATCGGTCACGCCACCCCACATGTGGGCGGCCTTGTCGACGCCCGGGAGCGTCACGAAGATGCCGTTCCAGCTCGGGTCGTTGCGCATGATCTCGACCGCGGCGTCCGCGGCCCAGATGTCACCACCGTAGTGGGCGGGGTCCTTGCCGGTCGTGTAGCGGTCGCTGTCGAGCGGGTAGAGCACCGCGGGCAGCTTGGTGGTGTCGTAGGCGTAGGTCGGGTAGCCGCTGTGCACCCAGAACCGGCTGCACGGCGTGCCGAGGATGTAGGACGGCACGTTGATCCCGCCGGGCTTGCGCCAGCTGCCGCCGGTGGTGCACTCCGGCCCGCTGCTGAAGGTGATGAGCGAGTCCGAACCGGCACCACCGAACGCGTAGCCGGCGTAGCCCTTGGGGCTGATCGTGAAGGTCTTGGCCGCGGGGTCCGCGGCGCCGAGGTAGTCGGCGAGCTTGGGGTAGCCGGCCGCTTGCTGCAGCTTGAACAGGTCGCTGGTGGCGTTGCTGGTGATGTAGAGCTGGTCCGGGTTGGCCGGCTCGGGGTCGCCCAGGATCCCGGCCACGTCGCGGTAGCCCTCGTCGGTCCAGCCCATGTGCTTGGGCAGCTGTCCCGAGGTGATCACGTTGTGGGTGACCACGGTGACCGAACCGGTGTGGCCGAGGTAGCCGCGCGGGGTGTCGACGCCGTCGCGCATCAGCGCCTTGATGTTCTTCATGCGGTACTTGTGGACGATCTCCTTGCTCAAGGAGTCGACGACGATGATGACGACCTTGGTCGGCTTCTTCGCGTGGTGACCGTGGCCGTGGCCGTGGCCGCGCGCGGCGGCGCCGGGGATGCCCGCGCCAGCGACGGTGAGAGCGACGGCGGCGGCTGCCGCAGCGGTCTTGAACAGGGGACGACGACGAGCCATGACGGTTTCCCTCCCGCCGCGGCGGCGTTGCCGCGGGCCGTCTGGCGAACCTAGACCCGCACCCGCCGTCTGCGAAAGACCTGCTTCATCCCCGTCGCCGCCAGGGTCATTCCATCGGACAGTCGGCAGTCTTGAGCGCAGCCGCTGACTGCCACGAGGCCGACAAGGATGTGGAGAGTCCAGAGCCGGCCCATCACCCTCAGACGCTGAACCTCGGCCCCCGGGTTCCGCAAACCCGGCCTGACATCGTGGCTGGCAGGCTGTCCACGTGACCACGATCAAGATCAACGCGATCAGCGTGCCCAAGGACGCCGGCGACGAGCTCGCGCACCGCTTTGCCGCCCGGGCCGGCGCGGTCGACGGCCAGGACGGCTTCGAGGGTTTCGAGCTGCTCAAGCCCACCGACTCACGGGAGCAGTGGCTGGTCGTCACCCGGTGGCGTGACGAGGAGGCGTTCCAGGCGTGGGTCCAGTCGCCGTCCTTCGCCGAGGGACACCGCTCGGCCGCCGAGCGTGCGGGCGGTGAGGCGCCCAAGCCGGTGTCCACCCACTCCGAGATCTGGAGCTACGAGGTGGCCGGAGGTTCCGCCGGCTAGATGTACCCGGCAGGGACGTTCATCGGCTCAGATCATGCTGCTTGCCTTGTCGAGCACGACGCGGAGGATCTGCTCCATCTCGTCGAAGTGCTCCTGGGTGCAGTTCAGCGGCGGCGAGAGCTGGACGACCGGGTCGCCACGGTCGTCGGCGCGGCAGTAGAGGCCCTCGGCGTAGAGCTGCTTGGACACGAAGCCGAAGAGCAGCCGCTCGCACTCCTCGTCGGTGAAGGTCTCCTTGGTCGTCTTGTCCTTGACCAGCTCGATGCCGTAGAAGAAGCCGTCGCCGCGGACGTCGCCGACGATCGGCAGGTCCTTGAGCCGCTCGAGCGTCGAGCGGAGCGCCGCCTCGTTCTTCTGGACGCCCTCGAGGATGTTCTCGTTCTCGAACGCGTCGAAGTTGGCCAGCGCGACCGCGGTCGAGACCGGGTGGCCGCCGAAGGTGTAGCCGTGGGCGAACATCGCTCCCGACTCCTGGAACGGCTCCATCAGCTTGTCGCTGGCGATCATCGCGCCGAGCGGTGCGTAGCCCGAGGTGATGCCCTTGGCGCAGGTGATCATGTCGGGCTCGTAGCCGTAGCGCTCGGAGCCGAACATGTGGCCCAGCCGGCCGAAGGCGCAGATGACCTCGTCGGAGACCAGCAGGACGTCGTACTGGTCGCAGATCTCGCGGACCCGCTGGAAGTAGCCGGGCGGCGGCGGGAAGCAGCCACCGGCGTTCTGCACGGGCTCGAGGAAGACGGCGGCGACGGTGTCGGGGCCCTCGTTCTCGATCTGGACGGCGATCTGGTTCGCCGCCCACAGCCCGAACTCCTCGAGGCTCAGCCCGGGCGGCGAGCCGTGCTCCTCGGCGCGGTAGTAGTTGGTGTTGGGCACGCGGAACGTCGAGGGCACGAGGGGCTCGAACTGCTGCTTGAGCCCCGGCAGCCCGGTGATCGACAGGGCGCCCTGGGTGGTGCCGTGGTAGGCGATCGTGCGCGAGAGCACCTTGTGCTTCATCGGCTTGCCGGTGAGCTTGAAGTAGTTCTTCGCGAGCTTCCAGGCGGTCTCGACGGCCTCGCCGCCGCCGCTGGTGAAGAACACCCGGTTCAGCGAGCCCGGTGCGTAGTCGGCCACGCGCTTGGCCAGCTCGATGGCGTTGGGGTGGGCGTAGGACCACAGCGGCATGAACGCCAGCGTCTCGGCCTGCTTGGCGGCCGCCTCGGCGAGATCGGCCCGGCCGTGGCCGAGCTGGCTCACGAAGAGGCCGGCCAGCGCGTCGAGGTACTTCTTGCCGTGGGAGTCCCAGATGTAGGGGCCTTCTCCGCGCACGATGACGGGCACGTCGGCGTCCTTGTAGGACCCGTGGCGCGTGAAGTGCATCCAGAGGTGGTCCTTGGCGGCCTGCTGCTGCTGGGCGGGGTCGAGAGCCATGCCCCCATGATGCTCCGGAGTCATCGGAAACACCACTCGGAACGACGAAATCCGTCGCCGATCACCGTTTCGACCACGGATTCGGTCTGTCTGCGCCCCCTGGATCGCCAGCGATGGACTGATAGGACTGCCTCATGACCCGCTACGGAGCGCAGTTCGGACCTGACATCACCTTCCTCGGCGTCGACCCTGTGGACCTCGAGGACTCCGAGGCCGTGGCGGCCGCCGACGTCGTGGTGGTCGGGGCGCCGTGGGACGGCGGGACGTCGCACCGGCCCGGCACCCGGTTCGGGCCGCAG
Organism: uncultured Actinomycetota bacterium; assembly: GCA_963830145.1. GTDB lineage: Bacteria > Actinomycetota > Actinomycetes > Propionibacteriales > Nocardioidaceae > Nocardioides. Next base: position 21,998 of record CAWHLI010000028.1, on the reverse strand, counting down.
GCGATCCGGCAGACCGACTACCTGCCGCACGACGGGTCGCGTCCGCACCTCGCCCTGCGCGTCGACGCGCTGCGGGACCTCCAGGTGCTCGACGCCGGCGACGTGGAGATGCCGCCGGGGGAGCAGGAGCGCTCGCGCCAGAACCTCGAGGAGGCCGTCTACGCCGTGGCCAGCCAGGGCACGATCCCGCTGGTGCTCGGCGGCGACCACTCGATCACGCTGCCGGACGCGACCGCGGTGGCGCGGCACCTCGGCTTCGGGAAGGTGTCGATGATCCACTTCGACGCACACGCCGACACCGGTGACATCGAGTTCGGCTCGCTCCACGGCCACGGCCAGCCGATGCGACGGCTCATCGAGTCGGGTGCGCTGCGCGGCGACCGGTTCCTGCAGATGGGGCTGCGCGGCTACTGGCCCGGCCCCGAGACGCTGGGCTGGATGGCCGAGCAGAACATGCGCTCCTACGAGATGACCGAGATAGGCAAGCGCGGTCTGAGCGCCTGCCTCGACGAGGCCTTCGAGATCGCCCTCGACGAGTGCGACGCCGTCTTCCTCTCCGTCGACATCGACGTCTGCGACCCCGGCCACGCACCCGGGACAGGTACGCCGGAGCCGGGCGGGCTCTCGAGCCGCGAGCTGCTCGACGCCGTCCGCCGGATCTGCCGCGAGCTGCCGGTTGCCGGCATCGACGTGGTCGAGGTGTCGCCGCCCTACGACCACGCCGAGATCACCGCGTTCCTGGCCAACCGGGTCTGCCTCGAGGCGCTCTCCGGGCTCGCGGCCACGAAGGTCGGCATCACCCACGACCCCGCCGGACCGCTGCTCGAGGGCCGATGAGCTTCACGGTCTTCCGCAACGGCGCGCTCTTCGACGGCCGTCGCTACCGCGGCGCGCTCGGCGCGGTGGTCGTCGCCGACGGCCGGGTGGTGGCGGTCCACGCCCAGCACGACGAGCGCGATGCGCTCGGGCGGCCCGGCCCGGACATGGAGGTGGTCGACCTGGATGGGGGGCTGCTCGCGCCCGGCTTCACCGACGCCCACGTGCATCCGATCCAGGGCGGGTTGGAGCGGCTGCGCTGCGACCTGTCCGGGCACGAGACCCGCGAGGACTACCTCGCAGTGGTGCGGTCCTACGCCGAGCATCACCCGGACCTCGAGTGGATCGTGGGCGGTGGGTGGGCGATGCCGGCCTTCCCAGGCGGCACGCCGCTGGCGGCCGACCTCGACGCGGTGGTCCCCGACCGGCCGGTCTACCTGCCCAACCGCGACCACCACGGCGCCTGGGTCAACGGCCGCGCCCTCCAGCTGGCCGGCATCACCCGGGAGACGCCGGACCCGCCGGACGGGCGGATCGAGCGCGACGCCGATGGTCACCCCACCGGCACCCTGCACGAGGGAGCGACCGGCCTGGTGTCGCGGCACCTGCCGCCCACCACCGGCGCCGACTACCGCGCGGCGCTGCTCGCCGGCCAGGCCCACCTGCACTCGCTCGGCGTCACCGGCTGGCAGGACGCGATCGTCGGCTCCTACGCCGGCATGGACGACCCCGGGTCGACGTACGTCGACGCGGCCGCGAGCGGGGAGCTGCTCTCGCACGTCGTCGGCGCGCTCTGGTGGGACCGCGCGCAGGGAGTGGAGCAGGTCGCCGAGCTGGTGGCCCGGCGGGAGGCCCTGACCGGCGGCCGGTTCCGGGCGACCAGCGTCAAGGTGATGCAGGACGGCGTGGCCGAGAACGGCACCGCCGCGCTCCTCGACCCCTACCTCGACCGATGCGGACACGCCACCGACAACCGCGGCCACTCCTTCCTCGACGCGCAGGCGGTCAAGGACGCCGTGGCCGCGCTGGACGCCGCCGGCTTCCAGGTGCACGTGCACACGATCGGCGACCGCGCGGTGCGCGAGACGCTCGACGCGATGGTCGCCAGCGACCCGGCGCGGCGACACCAGATCGCACACCTGCAGCTGATCCACCCCGACGACGTGCCGCGCTTCGCCGAGCTCGGGGTGGCCGCGAACATGCAGGCGCTGTGGGCCTGCCACGACGAGCAGATGACCGACCTGACGCTGCCGTTCCTGGGCGAGGAGCGGTCGGCGTGGCAGTACCCCTTCGGTGCGCTGTCGCGGGCCGGTGCCCGGCTGGTCGCTGGCAGCGACTGGCCCGTCTCGACCCCCGACCCGCTGGCCGCGATCCACACCGCCGTGACGCGCACCTCGTACGGCGACCCGGGGCGGGCCGGCAGCGACCCGTTCCTGCCCGAGCAGGCGCTGCCCCTCGAGGTCGCGTTCGCGGCGTACACCTCGGGCAGCGCCTGGGTGAACCACCGCGACGACGCGGGAGTGGTCGAGACGGGCGCCGTCGCCGACCTCGTGGTGCTCGACCGCGACCCCTTCGCCGGGCCTCCGGAGGAGATCGGCGCCGCCCGCGTGGTGTCCACCTGGATCGACGGCGCGCAGGTCACATAATCGACCGGGTCACGACTGATTCCGCAGATCATCGCGACCTGACCTACCGATTCCGTTGTGCGCCGCCTAGGCTCCGGGCATGGCTGACCAGCGCTTCCAGAACGTTGTCAACGGGGAGCTCGTCGACTCGGCGTCGGGCGAGACCTACGACCTCATCGACCCCACGACCGGCGAGGTCTACGCTGCCGCGCCGATGTCGGGCACCGAGGACATCGACCGGGCCTACGCCGCCGCGGCGACAGCGTTCGAGACCTGGGGCGACTCGACTCCGCAGGACCGCGCGACCGCGATGCTCAAGATCGCGGAGGCGATCGACGCCCGCAAGGAGGAGATCAACGCGGTCGAGTGCAAGGACACCGGCAAGCCTCTCCACCTCACGATGTCGGAGGAGATGCCCTACGCCTCCGACCACTTCCGCTTCTTCGCCGGGGCGGCGCGCGTCCTCCAGGGCAGCTCGGCCGGCGAGTACATGGCCGACCACACCTCGTGGATCCGGCGCGAGCCGGTCGGGGTCGTCGGCCAGGTGACCCCCTGGAACTACCCGCTCATGATGATGATCTGGAAGATCGCCCCGGCGCTGGCCGGCGGCAACACGATCGTCCTCAAGCCCAGCGACACCACGCCCGCCAGCTCGACCCTGCTCGCCGAGATCTGCCAGGAGTTCCTGCCGCCCGGCGTCCTCAACGTCGTGTGCGGCGACCGCGACACCGGCCGCGCGCTGGTCTCGCACAAGACGCCGGCGATGGTCGCGATCACCGGGTCGGTGCGGGCCGGCATGGAGGTCGCCGAGGCGGCGTCCCACGACCTCAAGCGGGTGCACCTCGAGCTCGGCGGCAAGGCGCCGGTGATCGTCTTCGACGACGCCGACATCGCGGCGGCGGCCGAGGGCATCGCGGGAGCCGGCCTGTTCAACGCCGGCCAGGACTGCACCGCGGCCACCCGCGTGCTGGCCGGGCCCGGCGTCCACGACGAGTTCGTCGCCGCGCTGAGCGAGGCCGCGCAGGGCATGCCGACGGGGGCGCCGGACAGCGAGGACACCTACTACGGCCCGCTCAACAACCAGAACCAGTACGACCGCGTGTCCGGCATGGTCGACCGCCTTCCCGACCACGCCAAGCTCGAGACCGGCGGCGCCCGACACGGCTCGGTCGGCTACTTCTACGAGCCCACCGTGGTCTCCGGCCTCCAGCAGGACGACGAGCAGATCCAGTCCGAGATCTTCGGCCCGGTGATGACGGTCCAGAAGTTCACCGACGAGGCCGAGGCGCTGGCCTGGGCCAACGGCGTCGAGTACGGCCTCGCCTCGAGCGTCTGGACCAAGGACCACGCGCGGGCGCTGCGGATGTCGCGCAAGCTCGACTTCGGCGTGGTGTGGATCAACACCCACATCCCCTTCGTCTCCGAGATGCCGCACGGCGGCTTCAAGCACTCGGGCTACGGCAAGGACCTGTCCATGTACGGCCTCGAGGACTACACGCGCATCAAGCACGTGATGTCCTACATCGGAGAGTAGGCAGCTCGTGCGCATCCTTCTCATCGGCGCCGGCGGCGTCGGTGGCGCGTTCACGGCCATCGCGGCCCGGCGCGACTTCTTCGAGAGCATCGTCATCGCCGACTACGACGCGGCCAAGGCGGAGAGGGCCGCCGCCACGGATCCGAGGTACCTCGCCGCGCAGGTCGACGCCTCCAACGCCGACTCGGTGTCGGCGCTGTGCCGCGAGCACGGCATCACACACGTGATGAACGCCGTCGACCCGGTCTTCAACATGTCGATCTTCCACGGCGCCTTCGCGGCCGGCGCCGACTACCTCGACATGGCGATGTCGCTCTCGAAGCCGCACCCCGAGTCGCCCTACGAGCGGTGCGGTGTGAAGCTCGGCGACGAGCAGTTCGCGGTGGCCGACGACTGGGAGTCGGCCGGTCGGTTGGCGCTGGTCGGCATCGGCGTGGAGCCGGGGCTGTCCGACGTGTTCGCGAGATACGCCGCGGACCACCTGTTCAGTGAGATCGACGAGCTCGGCACCCGCGACGGCGCCAACCTGGTGGTCACCGACGACGACGGCAACGAGATCTTCGCGCCGTCGTTCTCGATGTGGACCACGATCGAGGAGTGCCTCAACCCGCCGGTGATCTGGGCCGGCGACGGCACCGGGGCGGGGGACTGGCACACGACCCCGCCGTTCAGCGAGCCCGAGGTCTTCGACTTCCCCGAGGGCATCGGCCCGGTCGAGTGCGTCAACGTCGAGCACGAGGAGGTCCTCCTCATGCCGCGCTGGGTGGACTGCAGGCGTGCGACGTTCAAGTACGGCCTCGGCGATGAGTTCATCAACATCCTCAAGGTCCTGCACACGCTCGGGCTCGACAGCACCGAGAAGGTGCGCGTGAAGGGCGTCGAGGTGAGTCCCCGCGACGTGGTCGCGGCGGTGCTGCCCGACCCGGCCACGGTGGGCCCGCGGATGAAGGGCAAGACCTGCGCCGGCCTCTGGGTGACAGGCAAGGGCAAGGACGGGGCCGAGCGGTCGACGTACCTCTACCACGTGGTCGACAACGAGTGGACGATGCGGGAGTACGGCCACCAGTGCGTGGTCTGGCAGACCGCGATCAACCCCGTCGTCGCCCTCGAGCTGCTCGCCAACGGCTCCTGGACCGGCGCCGGGGTGCTCGGCCCGGAGGCCTTCGACGCCGTGCCGTTCCTGGACCTGCTGACCGCTTACGGAAGCCCGTGGGGCCTTCAGGAAGTGGCCAGCTCAGCCGTCTCGGGCTGACCCGGCCGGCGCGCCCACCGTGGGGGGAGGGCGCGCCGGTTCGGTGAGCTGAGTGGTGGGCAGGCATAGGTGCGACACGGATACCGCGTTTCCTGGACGTCCAGGCGGAGCGAAACGTCGTCCTAGGGGCGATACAGAGGTGGAAGTCGTCGCTCCACGTCACTAGGTTGCCTTGCATGGCGGATGCAGGATCGCCGGCGATCTCGGTGCGGGGGCTGAGCAAGCACTACGACCAGGTGCGCGCGGTCGACGGACTGGACCTCGACATCGAGGACGGCGAGTTCTTCTCCATGCTCGGGCCGTCGGGCTCCGGGAAGACCACCGTGCTCCGCCTGATCGCGGGCTTCGAGCCCCCCACGGCCGGCTCGATCAGGCTCGGCGACGAGGACGTCACCCACCGCGCGCCCTACGACCGCGACGTCAACACCGTCTTCCAGGACTACGCGATCTTCCCGCACATGAGCGTGCTGCAGAACGTCGAGTACGGCCTGCGGGTCAAGAAGGTCGCCAAGGCCGAGCGGCGCAAGCGGGCCGAGGAGGCGCTCGCGACCGTGCGCCTCGAGGGGTACGCCGCGCGGCGGCCGCACCAGCTCTCGGGGGGCCAGCGGCAGCGCGTCGCCCTGGCCCGGGCGCTCGTCAACCGGCCGAAGGTGCTGCTCCTCGACGAGCCTCTCGGAGCTCTCGACCTCAAGCTCCGCCGCGAGATGCAGGTCGAGCTCAAGGAGATCCAGCGCGAGGTCGGCATCACCTTCGTCTTCGTCACCCACGACCAGGAGGAGGCGCTCACGATGAGCGACCGCATCGCGGTCTTCAACGACGGGCGCATCCAGCAGCTCGCGACGCCGTTCGAGCTCTACGAGCAGCCCGCGTCGGCGTTCGTCGCGGGCTTCGTCGGCACCTCGAACCTGCTCGAGGGCCGGGTGGCCAAGGCGCTGATCGGCCACGACGGCACCTTCGTCATCCGGCCGGAGAAGCTGGTCCTGCACGCGGAGGCGGACGCGCCGGCCCCGGACGCCGAGACCTGCGTGGCGCCGGGCGAGGTACGCGAGGTCGTCTACCTCGGCGCCAGCACCCACTCCGTGGTCGCGCTCGACGCCGGCGCCACGCTCACGGTGGCTCACCAGAACTCTGACCGCTCCATCGACGCCGCGCTCGAGCGGCGCGAGCAACGTGTCGTGCTGTCGTGGCGACGCGACCACCTGGTGGCGCTGGGTCGTGCTCCCGACCCGGCGGTGCCATCACCTGAGGAGAAGCAATCATGAGGAGAACGACGACAAGAGGGCTGACCGCCGCCCTCGCCAGCGCCGTCCTGCTGCTGGGGGCAGCAGCGTGCGGCACCGACTCGGGTGACGACGACAAGGCGAAGGGCACTCCGGGTGCGGAGGGCTTCACCCCGCCCGACGTCCCGATGACCGAGGAGCTCGGCGACCCGGAGGGGCAGGTCAGCATCCTGGCCTGGCCGGGCTACGCCGAGGACGGCACCACCGACGAGGCCTACAACTGGGTGACTCCCTTCGAGGAGCAGACCGGCTGCCAGGCCGACGTGAAGTACTTCGGCACCTCCGACGAGGCGGTGCAGCTGATGAAGACGGGCGAGTACGACGTGGTCTCGGCCTCGGGCGACGCGACCCTCCGGCTCATCGCGGCCGGCGACGTGGCGCCGGTCAACACCGACCTGCTGAAGAACTACGCCGACATCGAGGACTTCCTCAAGGGCCAGCCGTTCAACTCGGTCGACGACCAGATGTACGGCGTCCCGCACGGCTGGGGCGCGAACCTGCTGATGTACAACACCGAGAAGGTCGACCCGGCGCCGACCAGCTGGTCGGCGGTCTTCGACGACGCCTCGCAGTACGCCGGCAAGGTCACGGCGTACGACTCGCCGATCTACATCGCCGACGCCGCCCTCTACCTGATGAACACCCAGCCGGACCTCGGCATCAAGGACCCCTACGCCCTCGACGAGGACCAGCTCGCCGCCGCCGTCGACCTCCTGAAGAAGCAGAAGGAGAACGTCTCGGAGTACTGGTCGGACTACCTCAAGTCGGAGCAGTCCTTCCTCTCCAGCGACTCCGAGATCGGCACCACCTGGCAGGTCATCGCGTCGCTCGCGCAGAGCGAGGGCGCCCCGGTCGAGGCGTTCCTGCCCGACGAGGGCTCCACGGGCTGGTCGGACACCTGGATGATCAGCTCCAAGTCGAAGAACCCGAACTGCGGCTACGCCTGGATGGACTACATCACCAGCCCGGAGGCCCAGGCGGCGGTGGCCGAGTACTTCGGTGAGGCGCCGGCCAACACCAAGGCGTGCGACCTCACGTCCGACGACACGTTCTGCGACACCTACCACGCCGCGGACGCGGAGTACGCCGGTCAGATCCACTACTGGACCACGCCGATCGAGCAGTGCCTGGACGGTCGCACCGACGTGAAGTGCACCGACTACGGCGACTGGACGACCGCCTGGACCGAGATCAAGGGGTAGCTCGCCACCGATGTCCCTGCTCACGCGCCGCCCGGGTCTCCGCGTAGGCCTCCTCCTGACGCCACCGATGCTGTGGCTGGGAGTGGCCTACCTGGGGGCCCTGGCGGCGCTGCTCATCACCGCGCTGTGGAGCCAGAACGACTTCACGGGCAACATCGAGCGGGCCTGGACGCTGGAGAACTTCCGGGACCTCGTCCAGATCCCGGTCTACCGGACCATCGCGTTCCGGACCATCGCGATCGCGGTGCTCGTGACCCTGGTCGACGCCCTGCTGGCCTTCCCGATCGCGCTGTTCATGGCAAAGGTGGCCTCGCCGCGCTGGCAGCGGGTGCTGGTCATCGCCGTGCTGATGCCGCTGTGGGCGTCGTACCTCGTGAAGGCCTACGCGTGGCGCGGGATGCTGTCGACCGGTGGGCTGCTCGACTCGATCGCGTCGCCGTTCGGGCTGAGCACGCCGGGCTACGGGTTGGCCGCGACCACCATGACGCTGGCCTATCTCTGGCTGCCCTACATGATCCTGCCCATCTACGCCGGCCTCGAGCGGCTGCCTGACTCGCTGTTCGAGGCCTCCGCAGACCTCGGCGGGACGTCGTGGACGACGCTGCGCCGGGTGGTGCTCCCGATGGTGTTCCCGGCCTTCGTCGCGGGCTCGATCTTCACCTTCTCCCTCACCATGGGCGACTACATCGCGGTCAAGATCGTGGGCGGCACCTCGCAGCTGCTCGGCAACGTCGTCTACGACAACCAGGGCGCGGCCAACAACCTGCCGTTCGCGTGCGCCGTGGCGACCATCCCGATCGTGGTGATGCTCGGCTACCTGGCCGCCGTCAGACGCACCGGCGCGCTGGAGCAGCTGTGAGGTGCGACCCATGAGGCTGCCCGGTGGCCTGCGGCTCTCGCTCACGGTCATCACCGCGGTCGTGCTCGTGGTGATCTACGTGCCGCTGCTGCTGGTGCTGCTGAACTCGTTCAACACGAGCCGGACCTTCGCCTGGCCGCCGCCGGGGTTCACGACGCACTGGTGGTCGCTGGCCTGGGACTCGCAGGGTGCGCGGGACGCGCTCTGGACGTCGGTGAAGGTGGCCTGCGCTGCGACCGTGGTCGCGCTGCTGCTCGGGACGCTCGCGGCGATGGCGCTGAGACGGACCCGCTTCTTCGGCCGCAACGTCGTCTCGCTGCTGATCATCCTGCCGATCGCACTGCCCGGCATCGTCACGGGCATCGCGTTCCAGAACGGCTTCCGCACGATCCTCGGCATCCAGCTGTCGATCTGGACGATCGTCATCGCGCACGCGACCTTCTGCATCGTCACCGTCTTCAACAACGTGCAGGCCCGCTTCCAGCGGTTGGGCGGCAACCTGGAGCAGGCCTCGATGGACCTCGGCGCCGGCCCGTTCACGACGTTCCGCCTGGTCACCCTCCCGATGCTGCGCTCCGCGCTGCTGGCCGGCGGGCTGCTGTCGTTCGGCCTCTCCTTCGACGAGATCGTGGTGACGACGTTCACCGCGTCGGCCCAGGACCGCACCCTCCCGATCTGGATCTTCCAGAACCTGTTCCGCCCCAACCAGGCCCCGATCGTCAACTGCGTCGCCGCCGCGCTGGTGCTGTTCTCGGCGATCCCGATCTACCTGGCGCAGCGCCTCTCCGGCAACGCCGCCGAGGCGATGACGGGCGCGCGCTAGGAAGTGCCCTGGCCGATCGGGCGCCGGAAGATGCCGGCGCAGGGCTTGGGCTCGAAGTACGTCGTCTTCGGCGGCATCACGCCGCCGGTGTCGGCGAGGGCGGTCAGCGTGGCGAGCGGTGGCGGCGCAAGGGTGAAGAGCACGCCTCCGTCGGCGTCGCAGCGGCGGGTCAGCTCGTCGACCTGGGTCTTGGCGGGCGCGATCTCGATCGACTGCCTCAGGTGGTCGAGCGCCACTGCCTGGAGGACCTCGGCATCGAGTCCCGCGACAGGGGCGCGCGGAGTGACGTCGTACCAGCTGCCGCCGGCGTACAGCCCGAAGGAGCCGGAGGATGCCGGCGAGGGGGCGGCCGCGGGCGTCACCTGGAAGGTGGGTGCGAGGAGCTCGACGAGGGGAGCGAGGTCCACGGGACCGATCACACGTCGGTGGAAGGCCGAGAGGCGGAGGCCGTCCATCGGGTGGACCACGCACAGCACGCCGTCGTCGGCCGGCTCGCCGTTCCGGCGCCAGGCCGAGAGTGCGGCCGCCACGCGGTGATGGCCGTCGGCGATGTAGTGGTCCGTCGAGGCCAGCTCGTCTGCGAGGCTCGCCGTCGCGTCGCCCGGAGGCACCCGCCACACCGTCTGTCGCACGCCGCTGGGACCCGTGAAGTCGAGGATCGGTGACGTCGCGCAGACCTCGTCGAGGGTGCGGCGGTAGGTGGGTCCGGCGTGGTGCAGCAGGGCCACCAGGGCGGGTGGGGCATCGGTCAGCGCGTGGTGGACCAGGCTCTCGACCCGCTGGGCCTGCACGGCCTCGTGCCCGCGCACCTGGCCGCCCACGAAGGCACTGACCGCGACGTCGCAGACCACCCCGACGCAGGTGAGGCTGCCGCGCTCCTGGCGATAGACGTAGAGCGCCGGCTCCCACGCGTCGTACGCCGCGGGGTTGACCGGTGCCACGGGCGGAAGCGTGCCGGTGTCCTCCGGGAGCTCGGACAGGCCGGTGACGAGGCGCGGCGCCCACTCCGCACGGACCACCCAGGCCGGAAAGGGACGGAGGTCGCTCACGGGCGCGGCTCGGCGTCCGGGCCGAGCGTCACCTCGGACACGCTCAGCACGTGCGGGAGGTCGCGGAGGGTGGCCAGCAGCGCGTCCGGCGCCTGCCCGGCCACGTCGATCGTGGCGACCGCGGCCTCGCCGCCGCGGAAGATGTGGTTCTCCATGTGCTCGACGTTGAGGTGCGCGGCGCTGAGCCGGTCGAGGACCTGGGCGAGCACGCCGACCCGGTCGAGGTGACGGATCGTCAGCGTGGACGTGCCGAGCCGGTCGGGCTCGAGGTTGACGCAGTGCCGGGCCTCGCCGGTCATGAACGCGTCGATGATCTCCGTGACGCCCGCGGCGATGGCACGCTGCGCCTGCTGCGTCGAGGCGCCGATGTGGTGGGTGGCGACGACGCGGGGGTGCTTCGCGAGGGGTGAGTCCCACGAGCCCTTGCTGGAGCCCGGCTCGTCGGCGAACACGTCGAGACCCGCGCTCAGCCTTCCGTCGTCGAGCGCTTCCAGGAGGGCCTCCTCGTCGACCACGTCGCCCCTCGAGGTGTTGAGCAGGATGGCGTCCGGCCTCATCCGAGCGAGGAAGTCGGCATCCACCAGGTGCTTGGTGTCTCGGCTCGACGGCACGTGGAGGGTCACGATGTCGGACGATGCGAGGAGCTCGCTCAGCGAGTCGCACATGGTGATGCCCAGCTCCTCCGCACGCGCCTCGGCGTACGCCGAACGCCCGGGCTTGGCCAGCGACCGCAGCTCGATGCCGAAGGCGGCGGCCCGCTGCGCGACGGCCAGCCCGATCGAGCCGAGGCCGATGATGCCCATGGTGGAGCCGAGCAGCCCGCCCGCCTTGCTGTACTTCTTCTTGTCCCAGTGGCCCCGGCGCAGGTCGGCCACGTTGTCGGCGATCCGCCGGTCGATCGCCAGCAGGAGCCCCAGGGTCAGCTCGGCGACGGCAGCAGCGTTGCGGCCCGGCACGTTGGAGACGAAGACGCCGCTGGTGGCCGCGGCATCGGTGTCGATCGTGTTGGTGCCCGCCCCGGCGCGGATCACGAGGGTCAGCCGGTCGGCCGCCTCGAACACCGCGCGCTTGACCTTGGTGCTCCGAACGACCAGCACCTCGAACCCGGGGATCCGCGCCGCCAGCTCGTCGGCCGACAGGTCGGGCTCCACGACGCAGACGTGGCCACGGGCCTCGAGGTCCTCGATCGTCTGGTCGGGCACCTTGTCGGCGAACAACAGGTCCATCGCGCGACCTCCAGGACGTGCTCACCATCTGGGGGTCGGCGAGCGTGCGGTCACGCTAACAGGCTGGCTTGGACTTGATCGAGGGCAGCGTGGAGCGCTCCGGGGTGTTCGAGTGCGAGGGCGTGGGCGGGGTCGATCTCGTGGGTGCCGGTGGGGTCGACGAGGCGTGTTCGTCCGTGGGGTGTGTGCCAGAGGTAGCGGGCGAGGCCGAGCTGTTTGGCTCGGTAGTGGAGGTGGGTCTTGGCGCGGTGGTTGCCGCGGCCCAGGGGGGCGGCGTTGTGGTCGCCGGTCTGGCCGGGTGGTCCGTTGGGTTGGTAGGGGTCGGGGTGGTCGATGTCGGCCCTGCGGCTGGTCGAGCGCGCGTGGGGGAAGACGTCGCCCACGGTGCGGAGCCGGGTGCGGTCCTTGACCGCTTCGGGGTGTTCGTAGCCGTTGACGGAGACGTGGGTGGCGAGGTCGATGACCGGGGCCAGGGTGATCCGGGCGTGGCCGAGCAGTTGGGTGAGCTCGGTGAGGAGCATCGGCCCGACTTCTTCGACCCGGGCCACCCCGGCGCCGTCTTCCACGGTCTGTGGGTGCAGGTGGACGTGCATGACCGCGTGGCGGGTGTGGGCGCCGTGGCCGCGTGGGTCTTGTGCGCCGGCGAGGAGGGCGGTGACGTCCTCGGGGTGGGCCAGCCAGCCCAGCGCGACCGAGCGGAGCTCGTCGCGGGTGGCGTCGGCGGCCAGGTCGGGGATCAGGTCGCGGCGGACGTCGAGGGCGTCGGCGACCCGCTCGAGGAGGGCGTCGAGCCAGACGCCGTCGGCGGGCGCGAGGGGGGCGATGAGGGTGCGGAGTCCGTGCTCGTCGGTGGGGGTGATGGCGACGTAGCGGTCGCGCAGGGCCGCGGCGCGTGCGCGGTGGGCGGCCTCGGTGTCGGCCTCCATGACCTTGGCCTCGGCGATCGACAGCAGCCGTCCGGGGTTCTGGTCGAGGGCCTCGCTCACGGCCCGGTCCACCAGCGCCGCCGCTGGGGGGTCGAGCTTGCGGGTCATCGAGGCGACCTTGCGGGCGACCCAGAGGTCCACGCGGCCCTCGCGGAGCGCGGTGTGGAGCTCGGGGAGGCGGTGGCGCAGGTCGAGGCCGTCGGCGAGCAGCGCACGCACCGACTGGGCGTGCTGCCCGCGGGCCACGGCGAGCTCGTGGATCGAGAGGTCCTGGACCTTCGGCGTCCCGACCCCACCGACCCGCACCAACCGGGCTGCCCCGGGGGCCACCGGGTGGCCGTCGGCTCGGGGGTCGTGGCCGTGCAGGTCGGCCCAGTGCAGCGCGAGCTCGAGGGCCCGCACCTCGACCGCCCGACGGTCGCGCTCAGCCGACTCCACGGCCACCAGCGTCTGCGCAGCGTCGAGGTCCTCGACGGCGAGGAAGCTGGTCGGCTCGGGCATGACTCAACCCAAGCACTCGCCACCGACAGCCCACCCAGCCCGAGCAAGACCTGTCCACACGTGGTCAGGATGCAGCTTCCGGATCGGGCGCTCGTCTCGGAAAGACGCGGACGCGAGTGCAAGTTCCCGGGACGCGTGACTCGGCCGCTCGTGCGGCGCTGACGGATGGCACTTGGCAGCGAAGCGCCTCAGAGGCAGGGCTCCGCCTTGGGACGTGGATCGCGACTGGAAGAGGCCGAAGCCGTGACTGCGCTCGCAACCGGAGCCACCGACCAGACTCGGCCCCGACCGCGGGCGTCGCCTGCGCAAGGATGGTGAGGTGCAGATCCACGATGCCCTGGTGCGCGCGCAGGAGGCCGCCGGTCCCGAGGTGGGGCGCGGCCGACTGGCTGAGTACATCCCCAGCCTGGCGGCGGTGGATCCGCGCCAGTTCGGGATGGCGATCGCCTCCTGCGACGGCCAGGTGCACGTCATCGGTGACGCCGACGTGCGCTTCTCTGTGCAAAGCATCAGCAAGGTCTTCACGCTCGCTCTCGTGGTCGCAAGCGAGGGAGAGGACATCTGGAAGCGGGTGTCCCGTGAACCGTCGGGCAACCCGTTCAACTCCCTGCTCCAGCTCGACCAGGAGGCGGGGCGTCCGCGCAACCCGTTCATCAACGCAGGAGCACTCGTCGTCATCGACCGGCTGCACTCGCTGACCGGCAACGCGTTCGGCGCCGTTCGCGACCTGTTGCGTCGAGAGAGCGGACGCGCCGACGTGGACAGCGACCCTGAGGTGGCCCGTTCGGAGCTCGAGGCCGGCCACCGCAACTCTGCCCTCGCACACCTGCTCGCCAGCTACGGGAACCTGGAGTGCCCCGTCGACCAGGTGATCAACCAGTACGTCGCGCAGTGCGCTCTCTCGATGAGCTGCCGCGAGCTGGCGCTCGCCGGGCTGTTCCTCGCCCGCGACGGCGTTCTCTCAGACGCCACGCAGCTGCTCACCGCGCGGCAGACGAAGCGGGTCAACGCCGTGATGCTCACCTGCGGCACCTACGACTCGGCCGGAGAGTTCGCCTACCGCGTGGGACTGCCGGCCAAGAGCGGCGTCGGTGGCGGCATCCTGGCCGTGATCCCCGACCGGGGTGTCGCTTGCGTGTGGAGCCCCGCACTGGGACCCACCGGCAGCTCGGCAGCCGGGCTGGCCGCGCTGGACGCGTTCACGACGTACTCCGACTGGACGGTCTTCTGAGCCTCGGCCGGAGGTGAGCCCCACACGAAGGATGCTGGTCACCTTCCTGCCTGATAGCGGCGCCATCGACGCGGCGGAACGCGTGCACGCAGGCGTTGGAGAAGACAGGTTCGATCGCCCTCCGACCCCCTTGGAGAGGATTGGCACGCCAGGTTCGGCCCACCACGTTGAACCCACCACGTTGAAGAGGAGAGCAGATGCTCGAGGCCTCCGACATCGAGCTCGTCGTGTTCGACGTCCTCGGAACCATGGTTGATGAGCCCGGCGGGCTCCGAGCGGCGATCCGCGACGCGGTGCCCACAGCCGACGCCGCGTCCGTCGAGGAGCTGGTGAGGGTGTGGCAGGACCATGTCGGCCACGAGCAGAGAAGCATCGCGGAGGGGGCGCGGCCCTTCGCCAGCACGGAGGTGATCGACCGCGAAGCGGCCGGACGCGTGGCAGACCACGCCGGGACGCTGGACCCGATGGCCCTCGAGACACTCGCCACGGCCGAGCAGCGCCTGGAGCCATGGGACGACTCCGTCGCGGGACTCACGCGGCTCGCGCGCAGATACCCCGTCGTGGGGCTCTCGAACGCCGGGCGAACAACACTGCTCCGTCTCAACGCCTACGCAGGGCTTCGCTGGCACCTGGCCTTGTCGGCCGAGGACGCCGGCGCCTACAAGCCAGCACCGGAGGTCTACCAGCTGGCGATCGCCGCATCCGGGTGTCCACCAGACCGGCTCCTGATGGTCGCCGCGCACGCTTGGGATCTTCGTGGAGCCCAGGCGGTCGGCATGCGAACGGCCTATGTCCGGCGGCCCGTCGGAGATCCTCCGACCCGCCACGACTCCTTCGACGGGCACTTCGAGAGTCTCGAGGCGCTGGTCGACACGTTGAACGCGTAGTCCGGACCGCGGGAGACGCGGACGAGTCGCACCGCTTCGTCCGGCGTAGGTCAGAGCTCCCCGAGCGCCTCGGCGACGACCACGCCCGAGCGGCTCAGCGCGACGCGGAGAAGCGAGAGTGCGGACGCCCGGTGCCATCGACGAGGTCGGCCAGGATGCGCCCGACCGCGGGCACGAACTTGAAGCCGTGGCCCGAGAAGCCCGCCCCCACGACGACCGGGCCGACGCGGTCGAGGACGAAGTCGGTGTCGGAGGTGGAGGTGTAGGTGCAGCTGATCGGCGTCAGCGCGTCGGCGTCCACGCCGGGCAGCCACTCGCGGGCGTAGCGCCGGAGCGCCTCGAGCTGGACCGGCTCCGGGATGAAGGAACGGGCGTCCGGGTCGGTGACCGGCCCGACGCTGTGCCAACCCGCTTTGACGCCCTCGCCGGGCGTGAGCGTGCCGTAGACCTGGGAGTACCAGTAGTCGTAGCGATCGTTGCCAGGCTCGGCCATGTGGTTGAAGCCCGGCCACACGGCCGAGGGGTCGGTGACCGCGAAGTGCGCCGGCTGCTCCTGGGTGACCACGAGCCGAGGAAGCGCGACGACGCTGCCCAGGAGCTTGTCGGTCCACGCGCCGGCGGTGACGACGACCGTGTCCGCGACGTACACCTCGCCGCCGGCCACGACCTCGACGACCTCGTCGGAGCGCACCCGGATCGATGCGACCTGGGTGTCGAGGAGGACCTCGGCCCCGTGGCGAGCCGCTTCGGCCTGGAACGCGGCGACCGCCTCCTCCGCGTCCAGCCGTCCGGCGTCGGGGGTGTGCACGACGCGGGTGTCGAACCGCATGCCGGACCACCGTTCGCGCGCCTCCCCGGGGGTCAGCAGGAAGGCCCGTACGCCGAGGGAGCTGAGCGCCTCGGCCAGGTCCGGGGCGATGCCGGCTCCGTGGTTGGTGATCCCCACGAGCTCCAGCAGCGAGCCGCCGCTCGCGTCCTCGAGCTCGCGCCAGAGGACGGCGGACTCGCGCAGCATGCGCTGGTAGGTCGCGTCGACGTAGGTCAGGTTGAAGTTGCGCGAGCGCCCGTGCGAGGCGCCCATGACGTGCCGGGCGCCGTAGCGCTCGACGAGGGTGACCTGGCGCCCGCGCCGCGCGAGGTGCCACGCGGTCGCCGACCCCATCGCGCCGCCACCGACGACGACCGTCTCACGCCGAGCTGCCATGAGCTCAGTCTCTCGGACCGGTCAGACCAGCCCGCTCGCGTCGAAGAGCCAGCTCGTGTCGGCGCCGGCGAGCGAGTCGACCCAGGAGGAGGGCGCGGCGGTCATGATCGCGTTGTAGTCCCAGTAGTCCTTCCACAGGCACACCCGGCCCTCCCGCACGCGGTGCACGGTGGCGAAGGGGAGCACGACGATCTCGCCGGAGGAGAAGGTCCAGGTCTCGGAGTGCTCGTACATCACGGCGTCGCCGTCGGACACCAGGAGCCCGTCGTGGTTCTCGTAGGCCGCGAGCTCGCCCCAGCCGACCCGCAGCCGCTTCGCGATGTCGACCGGGCCGCGGGCGGCGAGCTCCGGTCCGAGCGGGACATCCATGTAGATGCAGTCGTCCGTGACCCACTCGGCGATGCCGGCGTAGTCGCGGTCGGACAGCGTGCGCCACAGGCCGCGGACGGCCTCTTCCGGGGTGCGGGTCATGCGGGCTCCTGGATCCAGCGGCGAGGACGGGTCACGCGGTGGCGGCGAAGGCCTCCGCCACGACGTCGAACGCCTCGTCCAGCAGCTCGTCGGAGATCGACAGCGGGGGCAGGAAGCGGAACACGTTGCCCCACGTGCCGCAGGTGAGGGTGACGACGCCGTTCTGGTGGCAGTACGCCGCGACGGCGCCGGTGCGCGCCGCCTCGGGGTCGGTGGTGCCGGGTGTGGTCAGCTCGATGGCCATCATCGCGCCGCGGCCCCGGATGTCGCCGATCACCGGGTGGTCGGCCTGCAGCTTGCGGAGCCGCTCCTCGACCTTCTGGCCGATCTGCTTCGCCCTGCCGGCCAGGTCGTGTTCGCGCATCTCCTCGATCGCCCCGAGGCCGGCCGCGCACGCCACCGGGTTGCCGCCGTAGGTGCCGCCGAGGCCGCCGACGTGCACGCTGTCCATCAGCTCGGCGCGGCCGGTCACCGCGGCCAGGGGGAGCCCTCCGGCGATGCCCTTGGCGAGGGTCATGAGGTCGGGCACGACACCCTCGTCGTCGCAGGCGAACCAGTCGCCGGTGCGGCAGAAGCCGGTCTGGATCTCGTCGGCCAGGAGCAGCACGCCGTTGTCCTGCGCCCACGCGGAGATCGCGGGCAGGAACCCCGGGGCCGGCACGACGAAGCCGCCCTCTCCCTGGATCGGCTCGATCGCGACGCAGGCGAGGTTGGCGGCGCCCACCTGCTTCTCGAGGTGGTCGATCGCGCGGGCCGCGGCGGCCTCGCCCGAGAGCCCGTCGCGGAAGGGGTAGGACATCGGCGCGCGGTAGACCTCACCGGCGAACGGGCCGAACCCGTTCTTGTAGGGCATGTTCTTGGCGGTCATGGCCATCGTGAGGTTGGTGCGCCCGTGATAGGCGTGGTCGAAGACCGCCACCGCGTCGCGACCGGTGGCGACGCGGGCGATCTTCACGGCGTTCTCGACCGCCTCGGCGCCGGAGTTGAACAGTGCCGACTTCTTGGCGTGGTCGCCCGGCGTGAGCTCGGCCAGTTGCTCGCACACGTCGACGTAGCCGTCGTAGGGAGTGACCATGAAGCAGGTGTGGGTGAACGCCGCCACCTGCTCCTGGACCCGCGAGACCACCGACGGGGCCGCGTTGCCCACGCTCACCACCGCGATCCCGGAGCCGAGGTCGATCAGCGAGTTGCCGTCGACGTCGACCAGGACCCCGCCGCCGGCGGCCACGACGAACACCGGCAACGTGGTGCCCACGCCGTCCGCGACATGCACCCTCTTGCGCTCCAGCCGGGCCAGGGACTCCGGTCCGGGGATCGCGGTGACGAGATTGCGCTGCTGGGGGAGCGTGGGGCCGCCGTTCATGGGCTCAAACTAGTGCCAACGGGCCTTGGGGGAGGATGGTGCCGTGCGCGACGTGGTCATCCTGGGGTCGACCGGGTCGGTCGGCACCCAGGCGCTGGACATCGTGCGCGCCCACCCGGACCGCTTCCGGGTCGTCGGCCTGACCGCGGGCGGCAGCAATGAGGAGCTGTTCGACCGGCAGGTGGCGGAGTTCCGGCCGGCCTACTCCGGGCTCGGGGAGGACGCCTCCACCGAGGCTGCCGCGCTGGCCTGCGACGTGGTCCTCAACGCGATCAACGGCGCCGTCGGGCTCCGCCCCACGCTGGCGACCCTCGATGCAGGCAACACCCTCGCGCTGGCCAACAAGGAGAGCCTCATCGTCGGCGGCCCCCTGGTCGTCGAGCGTGCGAAGCCGGGCCAGATCGTGCCGGTCGACTCCGAGCACAGCGCGCTGGCGCAGTGCCTGCGCGGCGGCTCGCCCGACGAGGTACGTCGCCTGGTGCTGACCGCGAGCGGGGGGCCGTTCCGCGGGAAGTCGGTCGAGGAGCTGCACGACGTCACGGTCGAGCAGGCGCTGGCCCACCCCACGTGGGACATGGGGCCGGTGGTGACCATCAACTCGGCGACCCTGGTCAACAAGGGGCTCGAGGTGATCGAGGCGCACCTGCTCTTCGGCCTGCCGATCGACCGCATCGAGGTGGTCGTGCACCCGACCTCCGTCGTGCACTCGATGGTCGAGTTCGTCGACGGCGCCACCCTCGTCCAGGCCAGCCCTCCGACGATGCTGATCCCGATCGCCCTGGGGCTCAACTGGCCCGACCGCGTGCCCGACACCGCGCCGGCGGTCGACTGGACCAGACCGGAGACGTGGGAGTTCTTCCCCCTCGACGAGGACGCGTTTCCCGCGGTGGCACTGGCGAAACGGGCCGCGACGACGGGTGGCACGGCACCCGCCGTCTACAACGCCGCAAATGAGGTATGTGTCGAAGCCTTCCGGCAGGGGAGGCTGGCGTTCACACAGATCGTGCCAACGATCTCCACCGTGCTTTCACGACACGACGTACCCTCGATCCCTGGGACGTCGCTGACGGTCGACGACGTCCTCGCCGCCGACTCGTGGGCTCGGGCGGAGGCCGCTGGTGTTCAAGCAGGCCGGCCCGGCCCGGTCGAGGGGCAACAAGGGGGGAACAGAGGGTGAGCAGCCTCTATTACGCGCTCGGCGTCGTGATCTTCTTCGGCGCGATCCTGATCTCGATCGGGCTCCACGAGCTCGGCCACATGATCCCGGCGAAGGCGTTCGGCGGGAAGGTGACCCAGTACTTCATCGGCTTCGGCCCGACGGTCTGGAGCCGCCGCCGCGGTGAGACCGAGTACGGCGTGAAGGCGATCCCGCTCGGCGGCTACGTGAAGATCGTCGGGATGCTCCCGCCCGGCGCCGAGCAGCTCGGCACGGTGACCTACGACGCCGAGGGCAACCAGGTCACCCGGATCCGCAAGTCCAACACCGGCCTGTTCACCCAGCTCATCTCCGACGCGCGCGCGGCCGAGTGGGAGCTGATCCGGCCCGAGGACGAGCCCCGTCTCTTCTACCGGATGAGCTGGTGGAAGAAGGTCATCGTGATGGCCGGCGGCCCCTCGGTGAACATCGCCATCGCCTTCTTCCTCTTCTGGGGCGTCTTCTCGACCTTCGGCAACCCCAGCGACGTGACGTCCGGCAGCGGCCGTCCGGTGATCGACAGCGTCTCCGACTGCGTGATCCCGGTGAAGGAGAACCGCACGAAGTGCGAACCCACCGACCCGATCAGCCCCGCCGCCCGGGCCGGCCTGCAGCCCGGTGACGTGGTCACGAGCTTCAACGGTGTCGACGTCGCCAACTGGGACCAGCTGCGCAAGCTGATCAGGGCCAACGCCGACGGCACCGCGCGGCTCGGGTTCGAGCGCGACGGCGTCGAGATGTTCGGCGACACGAGCACCACCGTCGAGCTGCGTCCCGACGGCGACGACGAGACCCTGCGCGAGGTCGGCTTCCTGGGGGTCACCGCGGCCAGCTACCGGGTCCACGGCGGTCCGATCTACACCACCGTGCAGATGGGCTACACAGCCGAGCAGACCGTCGCGGCCGTGATCCGCCTCCCGCAGCGCGTCTGGGGCGTCGGGAAGGCCATCGTCGGCCTCCAGGAGCGTGATGAGGACAGCCCGGTCAGCATCGTCGGCGGCAGCCGGCTGGCCGGCGAGACCGTGTCACTGCCGACAGAGCGGCTGTCGACCGAGAAGAAGGTCGTCTACCTGGTGATGCTCATCGCCGGGTTCAACTTCTTCATCGGCGCCTTCAACTTCATCCCCCTGCTCCCGCTCGACGGCGGCCACATCGCCAGCGCTCTCTGGGAGGCCTTGCGCCGCGGTTTCGCCCGGCTGCGCGGCCGTCCCGACCCGGGGTTCGTCGACGCGGCCCGGCTGTTGCCCGTCGCCTACGTCATGGCGTCGGCGATGCTGATGATGAGCGTGGTGCTGATCGTCGGCGACCTCGTGGTGCCGCTCCACATCGCGGCGTAGCCGGCTTCCTCAGTCACGGTCCAGGGATTCGGGGGGCCGTGCAGGCGCGCCGTACGCTGGAGGCCATGACGGAGATCAACCTGGGGATGCCCGCGGCACCCCCGCCGGTGCTCGCGCCGCGCCGCAGGACCCGCCAGATCCAGGTGGGCAAGGTCGGCGTCGGCAGCGACTCCCCGATCTCGGTCCAGTCGATGACGACGACGCTCACCTCCGACGTCAACTCCACCCTCCAGCAGATCGCCGAGCTGACCGCCACCGGCTGCGACATCGTGCGGGTGGCCTGTCCCTCGCAGGACGATGCGGAGGCGCTGCCGGAGATCGCGCAGCACTCGCAGATCCCGGTCATCGCCGACATCCACTTCCAGCCGAAGTACGTCTTCGCCGCCATCGACGCCGGCTGCGCCGCGGTCCGGGTCAACCCCGGCAACATCCGCAAGTTCGACGACCAGGTCAAGGAGATCGCGGCCGCCGCGAAGGACCGCGGTACGTCGATCCGCATCGGCGTCAACGCCGGCTCGCTCGACCCCCGGCTGCTCGAGAAGCACGGCAAGGCCACGGCCGAGGCGCTGGTCGAGTCCGCGGTCTGGGAGGCCTCGCTCTTCGAGGAGCACGACTTCCACGACTTCAAGATCTCGGTCAAGCACAACGACCCGGTCGTGATGGTCCGCGCCTATGAGCTGCTCGCCGAGGCCGGCGACTGGCCGCTCCACCTCGGGGTCACCGAGGCCGGCCCGGCGTTCCAGGGCACCATCAAGTCGGCGACGGCCTTCGGTGCGCTGCTCTCGCAGGGCATCGGCGACACCATCCGGGTCTCGCTGTCCGCGCCGCCGGTCGAGGAGGTCAAGGTCGGCCTCCAGATCCTGGAGTCGCTCAACCTCAAGCCGCGCCGGCTCGAGATCGTCTCCTGCCCCTCCTGCGGCCGGGCCCAGGTCGACGTCTACAAGCTCGCCGACGAGGTGACCGCGGGGCTCGACGGCCTCGAGGTGCCGCTCCGCGTCGCCGTCATGGGCTGCGTCGTCAACGGCCCGGGCGAGGCCCGCGAGGCCGACCTCGGCGTCGCCTCCGGCAACGGCAAGGGCCAGATCTTCGTGAAGGGCGAGGTGATCAAGACCGTGCCCGAGTCGCAGATCGTGGAGACCCTCATCGAGGAGGCCATGCGGATCGCCGAGGGCATGGAGTCCGTCGACGGCGCCGCGGCCAGCGTCACCGTCAGCTGA
>CAWHLI010000027.1:0-11900 GCA_963830145.1 uncultured Actinomycetota bacterium | reverse complement strand
TCCGCCACCCCGTGGCTGCGCGACCTCGCCGCCAGGGGAGAGAGCTTCCCGGCCTGACACCGACGCTGACCCGCCCGTACAGAACAGGCGGGTCAGCGTTCACCGCGACGTGACCCGCCGGTACTGAACGGGCGGGTCAGCCGGGGCTGGAGAACCAGGGCTGGTGGAGGTCGTGGAACGCCGCACCCTGCATCGCCCAGTCGAGCTCGGAGGCGATCTCCGGGGGAGGCGGCGCACCCTCACCGCTGCGGGCGCTCGCCTCGTCGGTGAAGGCGACGGTCTCGGTGAAGGTGCCGTCCTGCTCGACGGCCAGCGTCGCGCCGAGGATGTCGGGGCGCATCGCGCGCAGCCCCTCCGGGTCGGACGTCATGACCGCACGGAGCCGGGCCACGTCGTCGACCCTGCCGCGGATGATCTGGACGAAGCCGGCGTCGTCCGAGCCGCCGTCGAAGAGCAGCGTCACGTCGTCGCAGTCGTGGAACTCCACCGGCCCGTCGAAGAGCGCCCCCATCTTCTCGGCGAACTCGCCCGTCTCCGGACGCGCGGAGTTGGCCATGGCCGCCTCGCGGTCGGTGAACCGGATGACGCCGAAGAAGGTGCCGTCGTCGGTGAAGCCGTAGGTGCCGCCGAGCCAACCGTCCGCATCGGGCCCGGCCTGCTCGGCCCAGTCGTCCGACAGGGCTCGCATCTCGTCCTGGCGGCTGCACTTGCCCTGCATCACTTGGATGAACACGATGCCCCTCCTCAGGTCGTCCGCCTCCGGTGAGGCGGTTCTCTGGCCCGGCACTCCTGACGCTAGGACGGCCGCGTGTGCCGGTCCATAGCGCAGCCGGGCCGTTCATGCGCCCGTCGCCGTCGATCTGGGCCATCATGCGATCGGGAGTGGAAGTCGGACGCGGCTCGCGACTGTTGCCGGGTGGAGGTGGTCCGCGTGGACGAGCTGACTCGAGCCGGCACCGCGCCCTCGCCGAGCTCGGCCACGGGCAACGGAGGGTTCGAGGCGCTCTTCACCAGCGAGTTCCCGCGGGTCGCCCGCGCCATCCACCACATCGTCGGTGACCGCGGTCGGGCAGACGAGATCACGCAGGAGGCGTTCCTCGAGCTGCTCCGCCACTGGCGGAAGGTCTCGAGCTACGACCGGCCCGACCTCTGGGTACGCCGGGTGGCGATCCGGAAGGCGCAGCGCGAGCGGCACCGCGCCTGGCGTCGCGTGGAGCTCGAGCAGTCCTTGGCGCGTGACGACGTGCCCGAGCCGCCCACGCCCGCGCCGGAGGTGCTCGAGGCGGTCCGGCAGCTCGCTCCCAAGCAGCGCGCAGTCGTCGTGCTCTTCTACTTCGAGGATCGGCCGATGGCTGAGATCGCCGAGATCGTTGGCTGCTCGGAGTCCACGGGGTGGAGCCAGCTGCACACCGCCCGCCGCCATCTGGCGAAGGTTCTGACCGAGGAGGTCACCGACGATGTCCGTTGACGATCGGCTCCGCGAGGCGTTCGCGGACACCGACGGGAGCTGGGAGCGCCGGGTCCCGGATTCGCTGTCCGCGGTCACCGTGCGGCGACGCCGTGAGACGACAGCGCGCCGGGTGGCGGCGGCCGGAGCGGTCGCCGCCGCGGTCGCTGCCGGCGCCGCCGCGTTCGTCCACGGGAGCGATGACCGATCGACACCGATCTCGCCGATCTCGCCGATCTCGCCAACCCGTCGGTGTCCACGTCAGCCGCCGTCGGCGACCACCCGCTGGACGGCACGTGGACCTCGGAGCTGCTCACCCGCGGCGACGTGCGTCGCGCCGCCGCTGCGGCTGGCGACGTGAGCGACGTCGGCGTCATGCTGGCCGGGCTGCCCGCGCCGCCGTTCCGGATCGTGATGGTCGTCGACGAGGAGGGCAACAGCCTGTTGCTCAAGGCGCGCAGCGGCGAGGACGAGCGCGTCGTTGACGAGGCGAATGTCGACGTCACCGACGACCAGCTGGTCCTGCACCCGCGCTTCGCCGACGGCACCGACGTCCACGCCTGGTCGTTCGAGGACGGCACGCTGCGGCTGACCTTCGTGTCGACGACGGAGGGGCCCGTGGACGGCGTGGCCGCCGAAGCCTGGCAGCGACTCATCTACGACACCGCGGCCCTGACGCGCTGAACGCGACGGTCGCCGGCTTCCGGACGCGAGTCCCCGGCGAGGGCTAGGGCTGGACGCGTGGGTGTCGCCCATGGACGAGGTCGGCACCGAACGCGGAGCCGAGCCCGGAGCCATCCGACCGCACCTCGAGCAAGAGGGGCAGCCCGACGCCGCCGTCCAGCCGACCGCTGAAGAGCAGTCCCCGGCCGTCGGGCTCCCACGTCGGCTCCGCGGCGTACCCGCCGTCGTCGGCCAGGCTGGTGACCCGGACCCGTCCTCCGCCTCCAGTGCCGATGACGTACAGGTCGGGGTGGTCGGCTTCGGGCTCGGGGAGGGCCGAGTAGACGATGCGGGTGCCGTCCGGGCTCCAGTCCGCCGTGGCCGCGAAGAGCTGCGGATCGGTGAGGGCGTTCATGGGCGCGCCGTGCCCGTGGAGGCGGACCACGGTCAGGGTCACCCCGTCGATGTCAGCCTCGAGCGCGGGCGAGACCTTGTGCACCCGCTCGAAGACCAGGTGGGAGCCGTCCGGCGACCAGCGCGCCCCGGCCGTGAACCGGCCGCGCCACGGGCCCAGCACGACCCGGATGCGACCGGTCCGCACGTCGACCGTCTCCAGCGTGCTGATCCCGACACCGCCGGTCCCTCGCGCGGTGCGGCTGTAGACGATCCGACGCCCGTCGGGAGACCAGTCCGGGTCGTCGAGCCAGCGGCACGCTCGGCGGCAGTCGAGGAGCACGCGAGCGTGCCGGCCGTCGACGTCTGCGACCCAGAGGTCGTCGCGCCGGCCGTCGCTCATCGCGAAGACGAAGCGCCGACCGTCGGGGGACCAGTCCGGGTTGGTCTGGTCACCGGTCCCGCCGATCGCGGCCACGGGGTTGTGGAGGCCGGTCGCGTCACCCCGGATGAGGGCCACCTCCACGCGGTCCGCACCATCTTGCTGGTACATCACCCAGCGCTGCGCTGCCTGGACGGTGTGGCCGCGGGGCTCGGCCGCGCTGGCGGAGAGTGCAACGGCGAGCATGGTCAGCGTGAGGGCGACGCCCGTCGTGAGCACGAGCCGGGCTCGGATCTTGAGGGTCTGCATGCCGCGGAACAGTCGCGCCCCGCCGTCTACTTCCACTCGAGCCGTCCAGTCGTCCTTTCGGGCACAAATCCGAGGGTGAGCCGGACGATCTTGGCCAATCCCCGGCGCGCCCCGCGCGCCTTGGGGAGGATTCATGGGTGATCAGCCGAGAAGCCGTCGTCGACGTCCGGAGCCTGCACGTGCGCTTCGGCGAGGTCGAGGCCGTGGCCGGCGTCGACCTGACGGCGTACGCCGGGCACGCGACCGCGCTCCTGGGCCGCAACGGCGCCGGCAAGTCGACCACGATGCGTGTGCTGGCGGGGGTGGTCCCACCCACCGCGGGCAGCGCCCTGGTCGCCGGCCACGACGTGCGCACCCACACCCTCGAGGTCAAGCGCGCCGTCGGCTACTGCCCCGACGTCGGCGGCCTGGTGCCGCGCGCGACGCCGTGGGAACACCTCCAGCTGTCCGCACGGCTGCGCCGGCTCGACCACTGGGAGGAGCGGGCGCGCGACCTGCTCGAGCGCTTCGAGCTCGGCGACGTGGCCCACCGCGTGACCACCGGCTTCTCGCACGGCATGGGTCGGCGGCTCTCGGTCTGTCTTGCCGCGCTGCACGAGCCCGAGGTGCTGCTCCTCGACGAGCCCTTCGACGGCGTCGACCCGATCGGCGTCGAGGCGACGTTCGACGTGATCAACGACGCGCGCTCCCGCGGCGCGTGCGTCCTCGTCTCCACCCACCTGCGCGAGCTCGCCGTCGAGGCCTGCACGTCCGTCCTCGTCCTGCGGGGCGGGGCGCAGGTCGCCACCGCGACCGCCGGTGAGATGACCGGCGAGGAGGGGGCCCGTGCCTACCGCAGCCTCCTGGACTGAGGTACGCCGCGCGGTCCACGACGTCGCGCACCTCCTCGACTTCCGGACCTCGACCGTCCGCCGGCCGCGCGCCTTCGCGCTGGGCGTGGCGGTCTTCGTCGGCATCACCGCCGCTGCCGCGACCCTGCCGGCGTTCGTGGACGGAGCCGGCACCAGGAGTGGTCACGCCCTCGACGCGATCATCCTGATCCCCACCGCGATGGCCGGGTTCATGTTCCTGGCGATCGTCTCGGCCATCGCGTCCGGCGGCGGCCGCGAGCTGCTGCACCGCGAGCACGCCGTGATCCACCCGGTGAGCCCGACCACGGACCACCTCGGCGCCCTGATCCTCGCGCCCCTCAACATCGCCTGGCTGCTCCAGGCCTGGCTCCTGATGGGGCTCACGGCCTACGGCGTCGAGCGGAGCTCGCTGCCCGCCGCCGAGATCGGCATCGTCGTCTGGATCCTGGCCGCCACCGCCGTCGGCCAGGTCGCGGCCTGGACGGTCGAAGCCGTCCGGCGGACGGTGCACGGCATCGCGGTCATCCGCGTCCTCGGCGTGGTGCTGGCCGCCGCCGCGGTGATGCTGCAGCTGACCCACCACACCGCCGCCCTGCTCGACTCGCTGCAGACCAGCTGGATCGTCACCGGCTACATCGACGGCTTCGGGTGGCGCTGGGTGGAGTCGATCGCGTTCGAGCTGGTGCTGCTCGTCGCGGCCGTCGTCCTCGGGGCGATCCCGGCCCACATCGCCGCCCGGCGCGCGCCGCGCGACGAGCTGCGGGTCGAGACCGGCCACCACCTGGCCCGGCGGCTCCCGCGCTCGCCGATGGCCATGCTCGTGCGCACCGACCGCGGGTCGGTGTGGCGGGCCGTGCCCATGCGTCGCGGCCTCGCCGTGCTCGCGGTCGGCCCGGGCGTCGTGGCCCTCGCGGGCAACCTCGACTGGCCGCAGATGACCATCCTCCCCGGCCTGGTGGCCTCGGGTGGTGCCCTGCTGTTCGGCGTCAACGCCTGGTGCCTCGACGGCCGTGGTGGCCTCTGGCGGGAGAGCCTGCCGGTCGGTCCCGGCGTGGTCTTCGCCGCCCGGGCGTGGGTGCTCACCGAGTTCCTGCTCGTCGCGTCGCTGGTGACCATGGTCCTGGCCGGGCTCCGGGCGGGGCTGCCGAACCCCTCCGAGCTGACCGCCCTGCTCTGCACCTGGCTCGTCGTGGTGCTGCAGGTGATCACGTCGGCGATGCGCTGGTCCTCGCGGCGACCGTTCTCCGTCGACCTGCGCTCCGCACGGGCGACGCCCGCACCGCCGCTGGTGATGGTCGGCTACTCGACCAAGCTCGCGGTCACGACCACACTGACGAGCCTGGTCTTCTCCGGGCTGGCGCGGGTGCCGCACCCGGAGGTCTCCCTCCTCGTCGCCGCGCCGTTCGTCGTCTGGTCGCTGTTCCGGCTCCTGCACGCCCGCGACTCGTGGACCGATCCGGTCCAGCGGGCCAGGGTCGTGACGACTGTCGCCGGATGAGACTCGGGTCGGAGACAATGAGGTCATGGGCGTAGTCATGCTGGTCCGGCACGGGCAGGCCTCGTTCGGCAGCGAGGACTACGACGTCCTGTCCTCGCGCGGGGTCCGTCAGAGCCGCAAGGTGGCCGAGGCGCTGTCCGGCTACGGCGTCGCACCCACCAGCCTGATCCACGGCGGCATGCGCCGCCAGCGCGAGTCCGCCGAGCAGATGCTCCACGGCGCAGCCACCTGGGACCTCCCGCTGGAGGAGGACGAGCGCTGGCGCGAGCTCGACCACCTCGCCGTGATGGAGGCCTACCCCACCCTCAGCGACCTCGACCGCGACCTGCTGCGCAGCGGGCGCATGGAGCTGCGCCCGTTCCACGAGCTCTACACGAAGGCCACGGCGCGCTGGACCTCCGGCGCCCACGATGCCGACTACCCCGAGTCGTTCGCCGAGTTCGTCGCCCGGGTGCGCGACGGCATCGGCCGGGCGGCCCGCATGGCCGGCGAACGGCGTACCGCCATCGTCGTCACCTCCGGTGGCCCGATCGCCGCGGCCTGCGCGATGCTCACCGAGGTGGGCGAGGAGCCCCGGCTCCTCGCGGCCGCCTGGGCGCGCTTCAACTCCGTCATGGTCAACGTCTCCGTCACCCGCGTCGTCGTCGGCTCCACCGGCGCCCGCCTGCTCACCTTCAACGAGCACTCCTGGCTGGACCGCGAGCTCGTCACCTACCGCTAGTGGTCACGCGCGGGACACCAGGTGTCGCAGCCCCTCTGCTCAGGAGGGCGGGCGCACGGTGAACCGCGGGCTCTGGGCGATCACCCGATAGCTGTCGTCGACGAGCAGGCGGGCGACGTACTGCCCCGGGGGCAGCGGCCATGGCGGCGCGCCCTCGCCGGGCTCCACGGTGTCGCTGAGGGACAGCGAGCCCGCGATCCTGGTCTTGGTGTAGCGGTAGGCCAGGTAGCTCCCGGGCTCGTCGCAGGTCCGACGGCACCGGTAGAGGCCGATCCAGTCGAGGTGCTCGCCCGGCGCGCGGTCCCACGACACGGTCACCCGTGCGCCGGAGCGATAGGTGTCGGCGTCGGTCGTCATCCGGGCGCGGGTCCCGCGCTGGTAGACCCAGATCGGCGACCGGGCCGCCGTCGCGCCGGTGGCGTCGCGCAGCACCACGTCGTAGCGGCCGGCGGCCATCCCCGACGTGGGCAGCGACACGACACCTGACGTGCGGCCGCCGGTCGAGGCCTCCGAAGCCCCGACGATCGCGACCATCTCGCCCGCACCACCGGTGCCGTGGAACCGGACGCGCAGCCGGCTGCCGTCGCCGACGAGCACTCGCCGGTCCGACGGCGACACCATCGGCGGCGCCGGCGCGGGCGAGATCTCGAACGTCGACACCACGCCGCGGTGGTCGGTCGGGAACCTCCCGGCCAGGGCGATGTCCACCTGGGGGTTGCCGCGCTCGCCGACGAGCCGGCTGGACACGGCGGTGGCCGGACCCGCGGAGAGCACCCAGTCGATCCGGTCGAAGACGTCCTTCGTTCGACCCTCCGGGCCGCCGGGCGTCCAGGTGAAGCCGGGATCGGCCACCGGGTCCGGGTGCACGCTCCGATAGGAGTCCACGAAGCCCGCGCCGGCCAGGGTCGCGCTGGCCGGCCAGCGGACGGGATAGGGCACGTCGGCCCGGGCGTCGGCGACGGCAGGGGTCCAGTCGAGGTGCGACGGGCTGTTGAAGTCTCCGGTGAGGAAGACCGGGATCCCCCGCGCCGCCAGCCTCGGCAGCGTGCGCAGCACGTGGGTCAGCGCGGCGACGCGCAGGCGCTGCTCGAGCGCCAGCACCTTCGCCTTCGAGGCGCCGCGTTGCACGCGGTAGGGGCCGTACGGCGACGACGGGAGGTGCGTGTTCGCCACCGCGACGATCCGGCCCGGCACCGGCTCGACGTAGGTGTAGAGCCCCTGTCCGCCGGCCGGTCGCAGCAGCGGGAAGCGCGAGATCACGTGCGCGCGGGCGTCGGCGTGCCAGCCGAGGAGCCTCGCGAGCGCCCTCGTGTTGCGCTCTGCCTCCTGCACCCCGACCACGTCCGCCCCGCTCGCGCGGATGTAGCGGGCGATCTTGCGCAGGGTGCGTGGGCAGCCGTCGGCCACCGGGCACCAGTCGCCGGTCGCGAGGTCGTAGTCGTCCCCGCCGTAGAAGATGTTGAGGCTCATCACCGAGAGGCTGACGGCGGCTGCCTTCGGAGGCGCAACGGGCGCCGGCGACGCGGAGGCCGGAGTCAGGGACGGGTCGGCGCCGAGTGCCACGACGAGCCCGAACGCGAGACCCAGCGCGAGCCGGGAAGCACGAGAGTGCGGCATGGCGGGCTCCTCGGGCCGGTGGTGACCGCACCCTAGCGGTGGGTGAAGGGCTTCCGGGTCGCTCGTGCGCCTGAGGACGCGCCACAGCACGACAACGGCACGCGACCCGCAGGCCGTCAGGGGACGAGCACAAGCCGGCCGGTGGTGCGGCCCTCGGCCTGGCGGAGCCACGCGTCGGCGGCCTCCTCGAGGGCGACCACCTCGTGCGCGACGTTGAGCCGGCCGTCGGCGGAGTGCTGGGCGATCGAGGTCATCGCGGACGCCTTCTGCTCGCGGGTGAGCTCGTTGTTGGTGTAGCCGAGCACGCGCAGGGAGCGGCTGCGGAGCGTCGAGGAGTCGAGGGGTGCGTGCTCGGAGGCGGAGCCACCGAGGTTGACCAGCCGACCGCCGGGTCGGAGACACTTGGCCGCGGCCGCCGCGGGTACGCCGTACAGCGGGTCGAGCACGAGGTCCACCGGTCCGTCGACGGCGGCGCCCAGCCTCGAGGCGAGCTCGACGGCGTCCTCGGTGTCGAGGGCGACGACCTCGTCGGCACCGGCGGCCAGTGCCCGCTGCTGTCCCTCGTGCGAGCGGGCCGCGGCCACGACCCGCGCGGCGCCGTACAGCCTGGCCAGCTGGACCGCGGCCTGTCCGACGACGCCGCCCGCGCCGAGCACGACCACGGTCTCGCCGGGCGCCAGCTCGCCCCGCCAGGTCAGCGCCATGTAGGCGGCGATGGCGGACAGTCCGAGTGCCGCGATCTCGGTCGCGACGGCTCCCTCGGGGAGCGGCACCAGGTCGGCAGCCGGTACGGCGGCCACCTCGGCCATGCTGCCGTCGCCCGGCGCCATCCCTGCGGACATCGGGAACCACACCGGCCGGCCGTCGACCGTGCCGACACCCTGCACGCCGGGGACGTACGGCGTGCGGGGTAGGCCGAAGTACGACCGGCCGGAGGCGCAGAGGAGGTCGAGCGGCGTGATCGGCGCGGCGCTCACGCGGACCAGCACCTCACCCGAGGCGGGCAGGGGGTCGGGCCGGTCGACGACGTCAGGTGGTCCACCGGGAGTCCCCAGCTCGACGGCGCGCACGTCACTGTCTCCTGTTCATCGGGGCTGCAGGACGAAGTCGTAGGTCGTCGACGCCCACGGCACCGCGCTGGCGCCCCCGCCCGGCGTGGGCCCGGGCTGGTGGTGCTCATAGCCCACCACCAGCTCCTGCTTGGTGCCGAAGACGACGTCGCTGTCGAGGTAGTCAGCACCCTCCTCGAACAGGTGCGTGATGAGGGGCCGGAACCCTGGCACGTTGAGCAGGAAGTGCACGTGCGCCGGCCGGAAGTGGCTGATGCCGGTCTGGCCGATCAGCTCGCCGACGGGGCCGTCCATCGGGATCGAGTAGCCCTTCGGTGCGATGGTGCGGACGCAGTAGGTGCCGTCCTCGCGGGTGGTGTACTTCGCGCGCAGCCGGGCCTCCTCGACCGGGAGCTGCGCTTCGTAGGCGCCGTCCTCGTCGGCCTGCCACACGTCGAGGACGGCCCCGCCGACCGGGGTGCCGTCGAGGCCGCGCACGGTGCCGCTGATGTAGAGCGGCGTGCCGGACAGCCCCTCGGACATGTCCGCGGCGAAGTCGAGCTCCGGGGAGCCGTCGATGTGGAAGGGGCCCAGCACGGTCGCAGGCGTCGCCGCGGGGTCGAACCGGTGGTTCAGCTGCACGACGAGCATCGAGAGGCCGAGCACGTCGGAGGCGAGGATCAGCTCCTCCCGCTTCTCGTCGCTGATCTGGCCGGCCCGCTTGAGCCACTGGATCGCGGTCATCCACTCGGGCTCGGTGAGCCGCACCTCGCGCGCGAAGTCGTGGAGGTGCTGCACCAGCCCGGTGAGCAGCTCGCGGGTCCGCTCGTCGCCGGCGGTGGCCCACCGCTCCCTGGCGAGCTCGGTGATGTTGTCCTCGGTGACCAGGTGCATCGGTCTGCCTTTCGTCAGCGTTGACGCGGGAGGGGGTCGGGGTCGACCGGTCGGTTGTTGAGGTCGACGGACAGGAAGACGTCGTTGGCCACGGGGTGGCGCAGCTCCTCGGCGAGCTGGCCGATCAGGCCCGCCGTCCGCGCGAGCAGGGCGAAGCCGCGCAGCAGCTCGAGCGGGAGGCCGAGGTCGGCGAGGGCGGCCCCGCAGACGCCGGCGCCGTTGAGCGGCAGCGTCTTGCCGAGCACGTCGGAGTGCACCCGCCCGATCGCCTCGAACAGCGCCAGGTGGGGCCCGAGCTGCCCCTCCTCGCGCGCGATCTCGAAGAGCCGCGGTGTCCGCGGGTCGCCGTCCTTGTGCACGTGGTGGCCGAGGCCCGGCAGGAACAGCCCCGCCTCGCGCTGCCGGCGTACGACGTCGAGCGCGACCGCGTCCCAACCCCCCTCGTCGGTCGGCGTCGCGGGCAGCCCCTCGATCACGTCGTGCAGGAAGCGGCCGCAGTCCTCGGTCACCCCGAGGAACCGCGAGCCGCCGCCGAGCAGGCCGGCCGCCAGCGCACCCTGCACCGAGTCGGGAGCGGACAGGTAGGTCAGCCGGGTGACGATCGCGGTGGGGGTGAAGCCGTGGTCGGCCAGCGCGGCGAGCACCGCCTCGAAGACGCGCACCTCGCCGGGCTCGGGGCGGCGCTGGGTGGCCAGCCAGAACGCGAGCTCGCCGAAGCCGACGTGGCCCATCACGTCGCGGGCGAGGTCCTGGCCGAGCAGGGTGATGGTCTCCCGGCTGGAGGCGCCCAGGGCCGTGGCGTACGTCGGCTGCTCGGTCACGACGCCGCCTCGCCCAGCCAGGCCCGCAGCTCGGAGCCGTGCTCGTCCAGCTCGGGCGGCGGCACGGTCGTCTCGACCGGGGTGCCGGAGAAGCGGATCGGGTGCCGGGTGGTGGGGATCGCGCGCTCGCCGTCACCGACCTCGACCACCGGCTCGAGCCCGAACCGCTCGGCGGCCGCGAACCCGCCGTCGATGGTGTTGATCGGCCCGCAGGGCACGCCCGCGGCCGTGAGGAGGTCGAACCATTCCTCGGCGGTCCGCTTCGCCAGCTGCTCCTCGAGCAGCGGCCGGAGCCGGTCGCGGTTCCTCGTCCGGTCGCCGTTGTGGAGGAACCGCGCGTCGTCGGCGAGCTCGGGCAGGTCGAGCGCCCCACAGAGGCGCTGGAACTGCCGGTCGTTGGCCGCGATCACGATGAGATCGGCGTCCGCGGTCGGGAACGGCTCGTAGGGGAAGACGCTCGGGTGCGCGTTGCCCATCCGGTGGGGCACGACACCCCCGGCCACCCACGCCGAGCTGTGGTTGACCAGGCCGGTGAGCGCGGAGGAGAGCAGGTTGACCTCGACGTGCTGGCCCTCGCCGTCGGCGTCGCGCGCCCTCAGAGCGGCGAGGATGCCGATCACCGCGTGGTTGCCGGCCATCACGTCGAAGACCGAGATGCCGGCGCGGTAGCCCGGGCCGTCCGGAGACCCGGTGAGGCTCATCAGTCCGGACATCGCCTGCACCAGCAGGTCGTAGCCGGGCATGTCCGCGCCCGCGCCGGAGCCGAAGCCGCTGATGGAGGCATAGACGATGCCCGGGTTGCCGGCGCGCACCGACTCGTAGTCGAGGCCGAACTTGGCCATGCCGCCCGGCCTGAGGTTCTCGATCATGACGTCGGCGCGGTGGGCCAGCTCGCGGGCGAGCGAGACGTCGTCCTCCTCGCGCAGGTCGAGCATGATCGAGCGCTTGCCGCGGTTGACGCCCAGGTAGTACGTCGAGACGCCGTCGCGCTCGGGCGGCGTCCAGGAGCGGGTCTCGTCGCCGCCAGGAGGGCCCTCGACCTTCACGACGTCGGCGCCGAGGTCGGCGAGCAGCATCGTGGCGTAGGGGCCGGCCAGCACCCGGGAGAAGTCGGCGACGAGCAGGCCGTCGAGCGGTCCTGTCATGGGCCGACCTCCTTCACTCTCCGGTTCGCTGTCCGTTGTGCGGACACACGTCCGTTACGATCATCGCACCATCTGGGGCAGGGTCCGCAACCGGGCGAAGTCGGCGCCGA
>CAWHLI010000026.1:0-29592 GCA_963830145.1 uncultured Actinomycetota bacterium | reverse complement strand
GCACCCACACCCCCCGGGAGGGGATCGTGAGTGTCCCGAGGCCGGGTCGGCGGTGATCAGCCGTCGAGCTCCTCGACCGCGCAGAGCGCGGCGCCCGACCACGCCCGCCTTGTTGAGCAGCGTGGCCGGCACGATCTCGGTCTCGATGCTCGATCAGCGGCAGGAACTCGTCGGACTGCTTGCTGATCCCGCCGCCGACGACGAACAGGTCGGGGGAGAAGAGCATCTCGAGGGTCCGGTAGTACGTCGTCAGCCGCTTGGCCCAGTGCTCCATCGAGAGGTCCTCGCGCTCGCGCGCGCTGTTGGCGGCCCGCGACTCGGCGTCGTGGCCGTCGATCTCGAGGTGGCCGAGCTCGGAGTTCGGGACCAGCACGCCGTCGTAGACGAGCGCGGAGCCGATGCCGGTCCCGAGCGTGGTGACGATGACCAGGCCGCTGCTGGCCCTTCGCCGCGCCGTACCGCGCCTCCGCGAGCCCGGCGGCATCGGCGTCGTTGACGACGTGCACGTCGCGGCCGGTGGCCTCGGTGAACAGCGCGTCGGCGTCGGTGCCGATCCAGGCCTCGTCGATGTTGGCCGCCGAGTGGACGACGCCGTGGCGGACCACGCCCGGGCACGGTGACGCCGACCGGGCCGCGTGGAGCCGGGGAACTGGCCGAGCAGCTCGACGAAGACCTCGGCCACCGCGTCGGGGGTCGACGGCGAGGGCGTCTTGATCCGCTCGCGCTCGTCGGCGAACTCGCCCTTCTCGAGGTCGACCGGCGCGCCCTTGATGCCGGTGCCGCCGAAGTCGATGCCGAACGGGAAGCTCCTCCATCGCTCCAACCTATTGCCGAGCGGGCCGGAAATCGTTCGCCGGCCCGCGCGGGCCGCGGGTCAGACTCTGCCCGTGCCGACCCAGCTGACCACTCGCCCGTCACCTCGACGGGCTCCACGAAGCGGTGACCGCCTTCGTGGCGTACGCCGGACGCGCGGGTCTCGAGGCACCGGTACCCACCTGCCCGGACTGGACGGTGCTCGACCTGGTCGCGCACCAGGGGATGGTGCACCGCTGGGCGGCCGCCCTGGTGCGCGGCGAGCGGCCCGACGACGAGGAGGTCGACGGCTACGAGGAGGCCGGCAGGGCCGCGCCGGACCCGCTGGCCTGGCTGGGTGACGGCGCGGCCGAGCTGGCCCGGTCGATCACCGACGCCCCCGAGGACCTCGCGACCCTGGTCTTCCTGAACGACGCGCCCTCGGCCCGCGGCTTCTGGGCCCGCCGCCAGTGCCACGAGACCACGATGCACGCGGTCGACGCGCTCGCCGCGTCCCTCGGCCGGGCGCCGCGGCCGGACGAGGTCTGGGTCGACCCCGAGCTGGCCGGCGACGGGATCGACGAGCTGCTCGGCGGCTTCCTCACCCGCCCGCGGTCGCGGCTGCGCTGCGACGAGGACGCGCTCCTCGTCGTACGCCCCGACGACCTGGCGGACTGGTGGGAGGTCGCGCTGGGCCCGCGCCCGGCCGTCACCACCCGGCGCACGTCGGGCGACGAGTCGCCGGACGACGCCGACTGGGAGCTGACCGGCGGCGCCGTCGAGCTCTACCTCCGGCTCTGGAACCGCACCGACCCGCCGGAGGAGTGGCGCCGGCTGACCGCCGTGACCTGGTCCTGACCGACGTGCGATCGGCCGGCTCCGGCCGATGAGTCGCTGGTGCGGCCGACCGATGAGTCGACCCTGCGCCGGCTGACTACGACACGAGGCCGGACGGAGCGCGTCGATCAGCACGGAGCCCGATGATCGAGGCACGAGGACTCGTGCAGACCTTCCACACCGGACAGGGCAAGAACAAGAAGGAGGTCCACGCCGTCAAGGGCGTCGACCTCGACGTGGCCGAGGGCGAGGTCGTCGGCTTCCTCGGCCCAACGGCGCCGGCAAGACCACCACGCTGCGGATGCTGGTCACGCTGCTCACGCCGACGGCGGGCACCGCCCGGGTCGCCGGCTACGACGTCGCGACCCAGCCGGTGCAGGTCCGGCGCAGCATCGGCTACTGCTCGCAGGTCGGCTCGACGTTCTCCGGCGCCTACGCCGGCGACGAGGTCGTCGACCACGGGATGCTCTACGGGATGTCCCGCAAGGACGCCGTGGCCAAGGGCCAGGAGCTGTTCGAGAAGTTCCAGCTCGACGGGCTCTGGAAGCGGATGAACAAGAACATGTCCGGCGGCCAGAAGCGCCGCCTCGACATCGTGATGGGGCTGATCCACTCGCCCGTCGCTGGTCTTCCTCGACGAGCCGACCACCGGGCTCGACCCGCAGGCGCGCGCGAACCTCTGGGAGCACATCGAGGGGCTGCGCACGCAGCGAGGGCGCGACGGTCTTCCTGACCACGCACTACCTCGACGAGGCCGACGCGCTGGCCGACCGGATCGTGATCATCGACCGCGGCGAGATCGTCGCCAGCGACACCGCCGACAACCTCAAGGCCAACGTCTCCGGCGACCTGGTCTCGCCTCGAGCTGTCCTCCGACGACCAGGTCTCGGCCGCGCGCGACAAGCTCGCGACGCATCAGCGACGACGTACAGGTCGACGGCCGGCACGTCAACGGCCGGGTCGCCCGCGCCGGCAAGGCGGTGCCCGGGCTGCTGCGCGACCTCGAGGCCTCCGGCGTCGGGCTGGAGGGCATCGAGGTCATCCGGCCCACCCTCGACGACGTGTTCCTCACCCTCACCGGCCGCTCGCTCCGCGACGCCGACGAGGCCGACCGCACCCGAGCGACCGGCACCGAAGGAGAAGACCAGTGACCGACGTACCTGCGGGAGTGCTCGGTGGTGTTCCGCCGCCAGATCCGGATGAACCTCCGCAACCCGGCCTGGGTGCTGATCGGCATCATGCAGCCGGTCCTCTACCTGCTGCTCTTCGGGCCGCTGCTCAAGCCGCTGGTCGCCCAGTTCGACACCGGCACCACCAACGCCTACACGTTCCTGGTGCCCGGGCTGCTCGTGCAGCTGGGCATGTTCGGCGCGTTCTTCGCCGGCTTCTCGCTGATCGGCGAGTGGCGCGAGGGCGTCATCGAGGCCGAGCGGGTCACCCCGGCCGCGCGGTCGGCGCTGCTGGTCGGCCGGCTGTGGCGCGACGTCCTGCAGCTGCTGGTCCAGGCCCTGATCCTGGTCGGCCTGGGCTTCGCGATCGGCATGCGGGGCTCGGTCGGCGGCGTCGTGCTCGGCGTCGTGATCACCCTGCTCGTCGGCGGCGCCTGCGCGGCGGCCTCCAACGCGCTGGCGATGGCGACCAAGGACGAGAACGTCATGGCCCCGGTCGTCAACGTCGTGATGATGCCGATCCTGCTGCTCAGCGGGATCCTGCTGCCGATGACGCTCGGCGCCGGCTGGCTGCAGCGCATCTCCGACTTCATGCCGTTCCGCTACATCGTCGACGCCGCCCGCGACGCCTTCACCGGCGACCTCGGCAGCAGCGACGTGATGTGGGGCACCGGCTGGGCGGTCGCGATCTTCGCGCTGGCGATGTGGTGGGGCACCACGGTGTTCCGCAAGGAGAACGCCTAGCACGCCCGCGGCTTCCGCTCGGTCTGAGGTGACGTCGTTGGCGCTGCAGCGCCGTGGCTCGAAGCGCTCGCCGGCGGTCGCTCGGCCGGGGCCGAGCGCGCCTCGCGCATGCGGGTCACGCTGGCTTCGATGGCGGGCGCGTGGGCGCGTGCGCGCCTCGACCAGCGTTGGGAGCGCGCGGGCGGAGCACCCGGGCCGAGATCCAGGCGATGTCGTCGGCGGTGCGCGGCGGGCGAGGCCGAGGGCTGCATGACGTGGCTGAGCACCACGCGGACGACCATGTCGATGGCGGCGTCGAGCTCGCTCGGCGCTCAGCTCGACGTCGTACGGCGCGACCCGGTCGACGAGACCGCCTTGGCGGTCGACAGCAGCGCGCCGGCGTGCGTGGTCAGCAGCGGCAGCAGCTCGGTGTCGGCGCCGTGGGTGGCCGAGACGATCGCCTTGCAGCAGCAGGTTGTCCTGGGAGGCCTCGAGCACCGCGCACGACGCGTCGCGGATCGCGGCGACCAGGTCGGTCGGGTGGGCGTCGAAGGCGACCGTGACCAGCCCGAGGAACCGCTCCAGCTCGCGCAGGATCATCGCCTCGGCGAGCAGCGGCTTCGAGCCGACCTCGTTGTAGACCGTCTGCCGGCTGACCCCGACCACGTCGGCCAGCCGGGCCATCGTCACCTGGGCCCAGCCGGCCTCGGTGGTCAGCGTCACGGCCGCGTCGATGACGCGCTCACGCATCGTCACCGGCGTCGTGGTCACGGTCATGAACGGTACGGCGCTCAGCGGGCCGGCTCCCGGTCGAGGGGACGAAGTCGACCTTCTCGCGGACGCCGCAGTCGGGGCAGCACCAGCTGTCCGGCACGTCGGCCCAGGCCGTCCCGGCCGCGAAGCCCTCGTGCTCGTCGCCGGCCTCGACCTCGTAGACGTAGCCGCAGCCCGGGCACTGGGCGGCGAGCACCTCGACCTGCGCGGCCTGCTCGGCCGACAGCTCGTCGGTCGAGCACGCAGCTCCTCGTGCGAGGGCGGCGGGTACGCCGCGAGGATCTTGTCGCGCTTGCGGGGCGAGACGTTCGCCAGGCTCAGGTCGCCGTCGAAGTGGTGGAGCACCCGCGGGTCCATCACCCGCCGCCAGACGGCGGGCACGATCGCGAGGACGATCATCCCGGCGTACCCGGTCGGCAGCACCGGGGACTCCTCGTAGTCGCGCAGGGTCTGGTAGCGCCGGGTCGGGTTGGCGTGGTGGTCGCTGTGCCGCTGCAGGTGGTAGAGCAGCACGTTGGTCGCGATGTTGTTGGAGTTCCAGGAGTGCGAGGGGTCGACCCGCTCGTAGCGCTGCCGCTCGCCGACGCCGACCTTCTGGCGCAGCATCCCGTAGTGCTCCATGTAGTTGACGACCTCGAGCAGCGAGAAGCCGACGACGGCCTGGATGACGAGGTAGGGCAGCGATCTCGACGCCCAGCCAGGCGACGAGCGCGCCCCACAGCACCAGCGACATCAGCCAGGCGTTGAGCACGTCGTTGCCGAGGCGGAACGGGTGCTGCTTCTTGCGGGCGTAGCGGCGCTTCTCGATCCGCCACGCGCTCTTGACCGAGCCGACGACCGTGCGCGGCCAGAACTGGTAGAAGTTCTCGCCCACCCGGCTGCTGGCGGGGTCCTCCGGCGTCGCGACGCGGACGTGGTGGCCGCGGTTGTGCTCGATGTAGAAGTGGCCGTAGAAGCTCTGCGCCAGGGCGATCTTGGACAGCCAGCGCTCGTTGCTCTCCTTCTTGTGGCCGAGCTCGTGCGCGGTGTTGATGCCGATGCCGCCGATGCAGCCGATCGAGACCGCGAGGCCGACCTTGGCCCACAGCGGCAGCTCGCCGTGCACGCCCAGCGGGTCACCGCGGGCGATGAGGTACATCGCGGCCACGAAGCCGACGTACTGGATCGGCAGGAAGAGGTAGGTGATCCAGCGGTAGTAGCGGTCCTTCTCCAGCGCCTCGATCACGTCGTCGGGCGGGTTGGAGCGGTCGAGGCCGGCGAACAGGTCGATCGCCGGGCACGATCACCAGGATCACGACCGGGCCGATCCAGAACAGCCCCGGCCAGCCGGTGGCCAGCCAGCCGGCGTACCCGAGGAAGAACAGGCTGGGCACCACGAGGCCGATCAGCCACAGGTAGCGCTTGGGGTCGCGCCACTGCTCGGTCGAGCCGGCCGGGACGGTGCTGTTGGCGATCGTGTCCATCGGTACCTCCGAGGTGCGGTTTACAAGACCATAGGATCTGTAAAGCCGTTTGACAAGAGGTAGCGATCTGTAAAGTTCGCTCAGTACGCCGTGCGCGCCTCCCTGATCACGGTCAGGAGCTCCTCGGCGCCGTCCACGTCCCGCGCGGCGAGGTCGGACACCCGGCGCTCCACCTCGTCGAGGCTCCCGCCGTCGTACGCCGCCCCCTTGATGAGCAGGGCGGTGTCGGCCACGGCGCCGGCGAGCTCGAACTCCGGCCCGGGGGAGCTCTCCGTCGCGGCCCGCACCTCGGCGGAGGCCTGGTGGGCGCTGCCGTCGCCGGGGTCGGCCCAGCGCAGCTCGGCGGTCCCGATCGTGGCGCCCGGCTCGACCTCGTCGGCCAGCCGCACCTCGTAGAGCGCGGTGGCGTGGTGGCCGGGGCCGAGCTCCCCGGCGTCGACGCCGAGGTCCTCGAACTCCTCGTCGTCCAGCGCGCGGTCCTCGTAGCCCAGCAGCCGGTACGACGAGACGAGCTCCGGGTCGAACCGCACCTGGGCGCGCGCCTCGGCGGCCACCGGGACCAGCGTCGTGGTGAGCTCGGTGCCGAACAGCCGCTCGGCCTCGTCGAAGGTGTCGACGTAGGAGTAGAAGCCGTCACCCTGGTCGGCGAGCTGCTCCATCAGGTCGTCGTTGTAGTTGCCCATGCCGAAGCCGACGGTGACCAGGTGGATCCCGGCCGCGCCCTCCTCGGCGACCGTGTCGACGATCGAGCCCGGCATCGTGTCGCCCACGTTGGCGACGCCGTCCGAGCAGAGCACGACCACGTTGACCGCGTCGTCGTCGTAGGACTCCCGGGCCTGCTCGTAGCCGAGCCGCAGCCCGGCCTCGAGGTTGGTGCTGCCCCCGGGCTGGAGCTGTCGACGGCCTCGAGGATCGCGTCGGTGTCGCGGGCCGGGGTGGGCTCGAGGATCGGGGTGGCCTGGTCGTCGAAGGAGACGACCGCGACCGTGTCGTCGTCCCGGAGCCGGTCGGCCAGCACGGCGAGCGACCCCTTCACCAGGCCGAGCCGGTCCTGCCG
Source organism: uncultured Actinomycetota bacterium (assembly GCA_963830145.1). GTDB lineage: Bacteria > Actinomycetota > Actinomycetes > Propionibacteriales > Nocardioidaceae > Nocardioides. The sequence continues at coordinate 22,777 of CAWHLI010000026.1, read as the reverse complement.
GTCCATGCTGCCGGAGCGGTCCACCACCAGCGTCACGTGCGCGCGCGGCCGCTCCTCCTCGTCCGCCGCGCGGGAGCTCACCGCGACCCGGACCAGCTGGGTGCCGTCCTCGGCCCCGGGCCGCGGCCCCGTCTCGGTGGTCACGCCGAGGGCGTCGTCCTCCGGGGCCGGGTCGTCGTAGTCGAAGGAGTTCACCCACTCCTCGACCGGACCGACGCGGCCGGCGGGCCGGACGCCCTGCGCGAGGAGCGTCTTCGCGACCGAGAACGAGCCGGTGTCGACGTCGAGGGCGAAGGTGGACTCTGGGTCCTCCCCGGTGTCGACGTAGCCGCTGACGCCGTGCTCGACGAAGGTGTTGTCCTCGAGCAGCTGGGGGGAGCCCGGCGCCGCCGGGGCGACGGACCCTGCCGAGCCGCTCGAGGCGGACTAGGCGCCGGAGTCCTGCTGCTGCTCGGCGTAGGAGTCGACGTACTGCGAGGCGTCGATGCCGCGGTCGGCCGAGGCGGAGACAGCGTCGCCGTCGTCGTCGCCGGAACAGCCGGCGAGGGTCAGGGCACCCGCGATCGCCACGGAGGCGAGGGTCGCGGTGCGTCGGTGGGAGCTGGTCATTCCCGTCCGACGGGGAGCCGTGAGGAGCGGGTTCCGGTCCGCGGTCACGAACCGGCAACGGTTCGGACACCGTCCGGTCAGTCGAGCGGGGCGCCGTGCTCGGGCAGGTCGGCGACCTGCTCGGGGTCGACCAGGCAGGTCTGGCAGAAGTTGATGCCGAACGGCGTGAGGTGGATCGAGCGGCGCACCAGCTTGGCGAAGCGCACCGAGTGCATCGCCTCGAGCACGTCGGGCTGCGCCTCGAGGACCTGGTAGTCCATCGGGTCCTCCACCTGCTCGCTGGAGAACCACACCAGCCCGAGCCGGAACAGGTTGTTGAGGTACGCCGGCACCTCGTCGCCGTACCGCACGCCCGCGCGCGGCGCCGATCATCGTCAGCCCGGACGCGACGAGGCTGGAGCTGACCAGGCCGACCGGCCCGCCGGTGCGGACGTCGACCGCGGGCTGCGGGCCGGCGCGCAGCATGTGCACCAGGATCCGGGCCTCGTCGGGAGCGAGGTCCTCGATGATCCGGACGTACGCCGGGTGCGCCTCCTCGTCGCTCCACACGTCGCGGGAGCGCTCGAGCAGGTCCTCACCGCGCTCGCGCAGCGTCGGCTCGTGCTGCGGGAGCACCACCTCGACGGGGTCGGGGATGACCGCGGCCAGCGCGGCGCCGCCGTCGAGCAGCGCCCGCGACACCGGGCACCCCCTCGGCGATGGCCCGCGCGACGTCGGAGACGGTCCGGGTCGCGAACGAGACGTCCTCGGCGACCTCGTGGATCAGCTCCTCCGCGGCCTTGCGGTCGGTGAGCGCCTGGGCGAGCAGCCGGCCGGACCGCACGTAGGCACCCGCGGTCCACGCCATCGACCGGGCGGTGGTCGAGGCGACGATCCGGGCCATGCCGGGCAGCTCCTCGCCGGTGGCCTCGACCCAGCGGGTCACCTCGCCGTACCTGTCCCGCTCGCTCACGAGCCACCCGCCCCGAACAGCAGCAGGTGGAGCACGCCACCCGCGAAGCCCATCACCGCTCCGTGCGCGTAGAGCATCCACTCGTCCTCCCGGAACGCCGACCGCATCATCTCGACGAAGTCCTCGGCGGGCAGCTCCTTGGTGCGCTCGGCCACGAGGGTCCTGATCCGGTCGCCCTGCCGGCGGCCGAACTCCGGATCGCGGAACGCGACGTCGGTGCGGCCGACCGCCTCGACCGCGATGCCCTCGCGGATCCGGTCGAACTGGCGGCCGCCGACCGCGACGCGTACGACGGGCAGCAGCGGGCCGGCCGCGTCGTCGATCGCCGGGTGCAGCGCGCGGGCCAGCATCTGCCGGGTGCGGTCGCCGCGCGGCCCGTTCATGAGGAAGTCGCCGATCCGCTCGAGGGTGATGACCTCGTCGGCGATGTTCCGCGCGTACACCTCGGCCGCCTCGTCCTGGCGGCGCAGGAACAGGCCGTGCACCTTGATGCCGAGGATCCGCTTCGGCTGCAGGGGCTCGAAGATCAGCCACATCCCCAGCTTGTTGGTGATCCAGCCGACCACGATGCCCATCAGCGGCAGCAGCCACCAGATGCCGAACCAGTGGTCGATCACCGCGACCGGTACGCCGAGCAGGAAGCCGAAGACGAAGCCGAAGGTCACCATCAGCCGCAGCTCGCGGCGGCCCACCTCGCGGAAGATCGAGACGACCAGGCCGGGGTGCTGCCGGAAGTGCTCGATCACCATGATCTTCGGGTCCAGGAGCTGGTCGATGTGCAGGCCGATCTCCTGGGTGATGTTGCGCACCACCTTGGGCAGCTGGGCGTCGACCCGGCGATGACCGCCTGCTTGCCCCAGGCCGGGAGGTCGTGCCACAGCCGCGGGTGCTCGCGGCGCATGATCTCGTCGATCAGCTGCGGCAGGTCCGGGCGGAACACGTCGACGATGTGCTCGGCGATCCGGTCGGGCTCGAGCTGCTCGTAGAAGTCCTTCGGCGTACCGACCTTGGCGATCACCTTGTCCACGGCGATGCTGCCCATCTTGGCGGCGCGGGCGGGCACGATGCCCTGCCAGCCGACACCGCCCTCGAGCAGCCCCGGGATCTCCTGCGACCTTGCGCGGCAGCACCCGGGCCAGCGGCTTGAGCCCCGGCACCGAGACGCCGTGGAACCGCTCGGGGTCGAAGAGCATCCACAGCCCGGACCAGTTGATCAGCCAGCCGATCACCCCGGTGAAGACCGGGATGGTCAGGATGTGCAGCCAGTCCGACGCGTCGGCGTGCGTGAAGAACCAGTCGATCTCGAGCGTCGTCACCACGCCGTTCTCACCTCGTCCCGGCCGCGTCTCAGGGACAGAGAACGTCGCCAGCCGGGGTCGGGTCACGCCAGCCCCGTCCGTACGACGAGCGGGTGTCTAGCGGTGCAGGTGCGGCAGGTGGGCCCGGTCGCGCGCCAGCTCGACGGCCTCGTGGAAGGCGCGGGAGACGTAGTCGGGGACCTTGAGCCCCCGGTCGCGCGCCCAGAGCAGCTCCTTCTCGACCCGCGCGACCTGCACGGCGAAGTCGTCGAGCGCCTCGGCTGATGCCGAGGGTGGCCAGCACGTCGCCGAAGTCGGCCTTCTGCTGGGCGTTGTTGGCGCCGACCGGCGCGAACGAGGCCCTGCCGCATGAAGCGGACCATCCAGCGCTGCCAGGCGGCCAGCTCGGCCCACAGCGCCCGCGCCGAGAGCTGGTAGAAGACGAAGTGGCCCGGCTCCTGGCGCTTGATCTGGCCGATCACCGAGTCGGCGATCGCCTTCTCGCCCATGTCGACGGTGCCGCGGTGCAGCAGGTTGTAGGCCAGCACCGCGGAGCGCTCGGTGGCCATGCCGGTCAGGTAGTAGAGCATCCGGCAGACGTCCTGGAACGGGCCGATGTGGGCCAGCGCCCCGAGGATCTTGAGCTTGAGGCCGATCGAGTCGAGGTCGGCGTCGGCGGACTCGCGGCCGAGCTCCACCTGGAGCCGGTCGAGGATCAGCCCGTGCTGGATCTCCTGGGGCTGCCACACGGCGTAGAACTGCCGGTCGACCTCGGGCGGGTCGGGCAGCATCGTGGTGAGCTCGAGGACGTTGCGGTCGACCTCGAGCTCGACGCGCGCCATGTAGTCGAGGACGTGGCCGAACCGCGCCTCGAACTCGCGCGGGTTGCGCACGGTGAAGTCGACCGAGTCGAGGCGGATCGGCGGGTGCTCGTCGGCCAGCTTCGCGACGTGCTCGGTCAGCCGAAGGTCGGCGGACGGGGCGTAAGCACGAGACACGGCAGAAGGCTACCTTTCAGGACGTGGTGGATTCGGCGCCGGCGGCGGTACGGATGGGGACGGGCGCGGGTCGCGCGGTCATAGCTGCTGCAGCGCTCGGCTCGGGCATCGCATTCCTCGACGGGACCGTGGTCAACGTCGCCCTCAAGACCATCGGTGAGGACCTGGATGCCAGCCTCGCGCAGCTGCAGTGGATCACCAACGGATATTTGCTCTCGCTGGCCAGCCTGATCCTGCTCGGCGGCTCGCTGGGCGACCGGTTCGGCCGGCGCCGGATCTTCGTGATCGGGACCGTCTGGTTCGCCGTCGCCTCCGTCTTCTGCGGCCTCGCCCCCAACCCCGAGGTGCTGATCGCCGCCCGGATCCTGCAGGGCGTCGGCGGCGCGCTGCTCACGCCGGGCAGCCTGGCGATGATCCAGGGCGCCTTCGCCCAGGAGGACCGGGCCCCGGCGATCGGCGCCTGGTCGGGGCTGACCAGCATCTCCGGGGCGATCGGCCCGTTCGTCGGCGGCGCCCTCGTGCGAGTACGCCGACTGGCGGTGGATCTTCCTCGTCAACCCGCCCCTGGCCGCGCGTGACGGCCTTCATCGCGATCCGCTACGTCCCGGAGACCCGCGACCCGCACGCCTCCTCGCACTTCGACATCACCGGGGCGGTCCTGGCCTCGGCGGCGCTGGGCGGGGCGACGTACGCGCTCATCGAGTGGGGTGGCACCGCCGCCTGGGTCGCGGTCGCGGTCGGCGTGCTCGCGGCGGTCGGCTTCCTCGTCGTCGAGGACCGCGAGCGCGAGCCGATGCTGGTGCTCGGGATCTTCCGCGACCTGACCTTCAGCGCCTCGAACGTGATGACGCTGCTCGTCTACGGCGCGCTCGGCGCGCAGGGCTTCTTCGTGACCATCCAGCTCCAGACGGTGAGCGGGTACGGCGCGCTCGCGGCCGGCGCGGCGTTCGTGCCGACGACCGCGGTGATGCTGGTGCTCGCCTCCCGCGGGCGGCCGGCTGAGCATGCGGATCGGGCCCCGGATCCCGATGACCTTCGGACCGCTGGTGATCGCGGCCGGCGTGCTGCTGATGCTCATGATCGGTGACGACGTCACCTACGTGAGGGACGTCCTCCCCGGGGCGATCGTGTTCGGGCTCGGGCTCTCGCTGATGATCGCGCCGCTGACCGCGACCGTGCTGGCCGCCGCGCCCGAGGAGCACGCCGGCATCGCGAGCGGCGTCAACAACGCGGTCGCCCGCGCCGGCTCCCTGCTCGCGGTCGCGGCGCTGCCGGTCGTGGTCGGGCTGCACGGCGACGAGTACGCCGACCCGGCCGCCTTCGACGACGCCTTCCGGATGGCGATGATGATCTGCGCGGTGCTCCTCGCGGTCGGCGGCGTCGTGTCCTGGCTGACGATCCGCCCCAACGTGCTGGAACCGGACGACGAGCCGGCCCCCGAGGCTCTCGACGGGGGCGGCGGCGCCGGACTAGGCTGGGATGTCGGTGCGCATCACGAAACGGGATGCATAATGCGCAACAAAGTTCGAGCAACGGCCACCATGGTGCGGCTGCTCGAGAACGCGCGCTACGAGGTGCTGCCGACCGCCTCGATCGAGGCCACGATCCTCGAGCACCTCGGCACCGACGCGGGTCGTCACCGTCACCGCCTCGCCCAGCAAGGGGCTCGAGGCGACCCTCGACCTGGCCGAGCGGCTCACCGGGCACGGCTACACCGCGGTCCCGCACCTGGCGGCCCGGATGGTCACGCGACCGCGCCGAGCTGGCCGAGATCTGCGACCGCCTCACCGGCAAGGGCATCACCAGGATCTTCGTCCCCGCGGGCGACGCGGACCCGCCCGGCGGCTACCCGGACTCGCTGTCGCTGCTCGAGGACCTCAAGGAGCTCGGGTCGCCGTTCCCGCACGTCGGCATCACCGGCTACCCCGAGTCGCACCCGACGATCAGCGACGACCTCACGATCCAGTCGATGTGGGACAAGCGCCGCTACGCGACCCACGTGGTCAGCAACCTGACCTTCGACCCCGACATGCTGGCCAACTGGGTACGCCGGATGCGCGGCCGCGGCATCACCATGCCCCTGCTGCTCGGGATCCCCGGCCCCGTCGACCGGACCAAGCTGCTGGCGATGGCCACCAAGATCGGCGTGGGGGAGTCGACCCGGTTCCTGGTCAAGCACAAGGGCACCTTCGCCCGGCTCGCCGCGCCCGGTGGCTTCACCGGCGAGAAGTTCCTGGAGAAGGTCGCGCCGACGCTGGCGCCGCCCGAGATGCTGGTCGAGGGCCTGCACGTCTTCACCTTCAACCAGGTGGCCGCCACCGAGGAGTGGCGCCGCGAGCTGCTCGAGCGGCTCACCGCCAAGGTCTGACCCGCCGCGATAGTCCGTGACGAACGACCCTGTGGAACTGCTGGTTCCACAGGCCAAACGTCACGGACTATCCCGCCGCGGGGCTCAGCAGGTCCTCGAGAGCCGCCTCGAGCCGGCCGTCGCCGGTCTCGACGACGGTGAGCGGGCAGCCCGATCTTGCGGGCCGCCTCCTCGGCGAGCGCGCGCAGGGCGTCGTCGGGCTCCTGGGCCAGCCACACCACCCGCGTGTAGTGCCTGAAGTAGTCGTCGCGCAGCTCGGGGTAGCGGTCGAGGCCGAGCTCGCGGACGACGGTGCGGTCGAAGGAGCGCACCAGGAAGTCGGTGAGCAGGTAGGTCCCGGGCTGCTCGTCGAGGAACGACGCCAGCCGGGACTCGCCGGCGAACAGGTCGTAGCAGTGCAGACCCGGGCAGCCGGCGCAGCCCGAGCTCGGAGCAGACCGCGTCGAGGGCGCCGTAGGTGCCGCAGTCGGCGTACGCCACGGCGACGGTCCCGTGGCGCAGCGACAGCGCGGTGGCCAGGCCGCGCACCTCGTCGGCGATGAGGTGCGGCTGGTTGTGCAGCAGCGGCGGCAGGGGGTGTACGGCGACCGACCAGCCGCGGCGCTCGACGATCTCGGCGGCCGGCTGGGCCAGCGCGCCGCAGGCGATCAGCGCGATGGCGCGCCGTCCTAGAACGCGAGCTGGTCGACGAACTTGTCGTTGAACTCGGGGCGGTCGGAGAGCTCGACATACGTCACCTCCTCCAGCAGCGCCAGGGCCCCGGCCCGCTCGCGGATCGAGAGCAGCGCCATCTTCGCGCCCTCGCCGGCCACGTTGCCCGCGGCGACGATGCGCAGCACCGGGCAGCTTCGGCACCAGGCCGATGCGGATGGCGGACGCGGCGGAGAGGTAGCTCCCGAACGAGCCGGCCAGCAGCACCTGCTGGACGTCGCGGTGCTCGAGCCCGAGCTCCTCGAGCAGCAGCGTCCAGCCGGTCGAGATCGCGGCCTTGGCGAACTGCAGCTCGCGCACGTCGCGCTGGCTCAGCACCACGCACTCGGCCGGGTCGGCGTCGGGGGTCGGGCGGTGCAGCACGAAGACCCGCTCCTGCGCCGCGGTCGGAGTCGAGCGTCGTGAGCCGGTCGGCGAGCCCGGGAGCGACCTCCTTGGCGACCTCGTCGGTGACGAACCGGCCGCTCGCGTCGAGCAGCCCGACCTTGCACCAGCTCGGCCACGATGTCGACGAGGCCGGAGCCGCACAGGCCCTTGGGGTGCGACGTCGCCGATGACCCCGAGCGTCACCGCGTCGCCGCCGATCGCCGGGATCGAGCTTGACCACCTCGATGGCGCCGTCGTCGGCGCGCATGCCGCACCGGATCGCGCCGCCCTCGAAGGCCGGCCCGGCGGGCGCCGCGGTCGAGACGATCTGGTCGCCGTTGCTCAGCACGATCTCGCAGTTGGTGCCGACGTCGATGAAGAGCCGGGTGCGGGTGTCGCGGTCCATCCCCGACGCGAGCATGCCGGCGACGATGTCGCCGCCGACGTAGGCACCGAGGGCGGGGAACAGCATGGCGCGGGCGCGGGGGTGCAGGGGCAGCCCGAGGTCGGCGGCCAGCACCGTCGGCGGCTGGGCGACGGTCATGATGAACGGCGCGACGCCGAGCGGCTCGGGGTCGATGCCCAGGGCCAGCGCGGTCATGGTGGCGTTGCCGGCGATCGCGACCTCGTAGACGTGGGCGGGGTCGACCCCACCCTCCCGGCAGACCTGGTGGGCGAGCGAGGCCAGCGTCTCGCAGGCGGCGACCCGCAGCCGCTCGGCCGCGTCGGGGTCCATCATCGTGGCGCTGATCCGGCTGATCACGTCGCCGCCGAACGGCTGCTGCTTGTTGAGCATCGAGGCCACCGCGACCGGCGTGCCGGTGACGAGGTCGAGCAGGGTCGCGACGACGGTGGTGGTGCCGAGGTCGTAGGCGATCGCGTAGCGGAGCGCCGTGGTGTCGCCGGGCTCGATCTCGATGAGCTCCTCGTCGACGATCGACGGCGGTGACCTTGAAGCTCGCCTCGCGCAGCACCTTGGGCAGCCGGCGGAGCACGTAGAGGTCGGCCCGCGGCTCGAGGTCGTCGATCGCGGCGAGCACGCCGGGCCAGGTCGGTCGACCTGGTCCTCGAGGGTCGGCTCGGCGAGCTCGACGTACCGCTTCTGGACGGCGGGCCGCAGGATCACCTGACGGCCGACGCCGACGGTCGCGGCCTTGGGCCGGGTCGTGAGCGGGGGTACGACGACCGCGTGGTCGCGGGTCGCCCGGGCCAGGCAGGCGAGCCGCCAGCCGTCCTCGAGCTGGTCCTTGCTGAAGGTCCGCTCGTCGTGCCGGGTGGCCGGCGTCGCCGGGGTGAGCTGCACCTTGCACTTGTGGCAGGTGCCGTGGCCGCCGCAGGTCGAGTCGATCGCGATGCCGTTCCACGACGCCGAGTCGAAGACGGTCACGCCCGGCGGCACCCGGACCTTGCGCTGGGCCGGCGGCGCCTCCTTGTCCTCGACGGTGAAGGACAGGTCGACGCGGCCGGTGCCGTCGTGCTCGACGGCCCCGCCGCCGGAGCTGGCCATCAGCCCCTCGCGGCGGAGGGCGTCCGGGTCGAACTCCTCGACCGGGTCCGTCATGCGTCGGTCATGTTCGTGGGGTGCTCATGCCGTGCGCAGCGGCCTTGGCGCGGTGGGCGGCGATCCAGGCCATGCCCCAGTCGTCGTGGTTGAGGAAGACGTCGGCCGCCTTCACCGACTCGACGATCTGCGGGGTGCGGGTGTCCATGATCGCGCTGGTCAGCCCGGCGGTCATGGCCATCGGCAGCCAGGCGGCGCCGAGGGTGTGCCGGTCGGGCATGCCGAAGGAGACGTTGGACGCGCCGCAGGTCATGTTGAGGCCGTGCTGGTCACGGATCTGCCGCATCGCCTCCATGGTCACCAGCGAGTTGCCGGTGTCGGCGCCGATCGGCATGGCCAGCGGGTCGATCACGATGTCGCCCTTGGCGATGCCGTACTCCTCGGTCGCCACCCGGACGATCTTGGCGACCAGGTCGAGCCGCTTCTCCCACTCCATCGGGATCTCGTCGTGGTCGTTGGGCAGCGCGATCACCGCGGCGTCGTACTTCTTGACCAGCGGGAGGATCGCGGCCATCCGGTCGTCCTCGGCGGTGATCGAGTTGACCAGCGCGCGGCCCTGGTAGACCGACAGCCCGGCCTCGAGCGCCTCGACCACCGAGGAGTCGATGCAGATCGGCAGGTCGGTGAGCGACTGCACGAGCTGGATCGCCTTGGCCAGCAGCTCCGGCTCGTCGGTCAGCGGCACGCCCATGTTGACGTCGAGGACGTCGGCGCCGCCCTCGACCTGGGCCTTGACGTCGCGCTCGATGGCGGAGAAGTCGCCGGCGCGCAGCTGCTCCTGGAAGATCCGGCGGCCGGTCGGGTTGATCCGCTCACCGATCAGCGTGAACCGGTGGCCGTGACCCATGACGATCTCTCTGGCCGTGCCACGCAGCACGGTCTCCAGCATCTCGGTCATGCAGGGACCTTCGCGCGGCGCTGGTTCATCAGGTCCTTGGCCCGCTTGACGCAGGCCGAGGCGTCGGCGGCGTAGCCGTCGGCACCCACGGCGTCGGCGTACTCCTGGGTGACGGGCGCCCCGCCGACCATGACCGAGACCTTGTCGCGCAGCCCGGCCTTCTCGAGCGCGTTCATGTTGGCCTTGAACATCGGCATGGTCGTGGTGAGGAACGCCGAGAAGCCGACGATGTCGGGCTCGTGCTCCACGATCGCCTCGACGAACTTCTCGGGAGCGACCTGGACACCGAGGTCGATCACCTCGAAGCCGGCGCCCTCGAGCATGATGTTGACGAGGTTCTTGCCGATGTCGTGGACGTCGCCCTTGACCGTCCCCATGAGGAACTTGCCGATCGTCTCGATCCCGCCCTCGACCAGCAGCGGGCGGAGCCGCTCCATCGCGCCGGCCATCGCGCGGCCGGCGATCAGCATCTCGGGGACGAAGAAGTCGCCGCGCTCGAAGCGGGCGCCCACCTCCTCCAGGGACGGGATGAGCGCGTCGAAGAGCAGCGTCTGCGGCTCCATGCCGAGCGTCAGCCCCTCCTCGGTCAGCTCGAGGACGCGCGGTGCGTTGCCGACCAGCGTCTCGTCGTACAGGCCCTTCAGGACTTCGTCCGGACTGCTCATGCTGCGCCCTCCTTGGTGATGGCCGTGGAATTGCCTTGTGCGGTCGTGCCCCGGAGCAGGGCCGTCAGCTCTGTCGCGTGTTTCCTCAACAGCCGGCCGAGCTCGTCGAACCGGCCCTCGAGCCTGGTGGTGGGTCCCGAGACACCGAGGGCAGCGACCACCTGGTCACGACTGCCCCGGACAGGTACGGCGACGCCCGCGAGCCCGGCCTCGAGCTCGTCGACGGTGATCGCCCAGCCGCGCGTGCGGCAGCGCTGGAGATCGGCGCCCAGCTCCTCGCGGTCGGTCAGCGAGGCCTCGGTCGGCTGCTCGAGGCGACCGTCCGGCAGGGACACCACGTCCCACGCGAGGAAGACCTTGCCCAGTGAGTTGCAGTGCGCGGGCACGTCGATCTCGGTCCAGTCGCGGGTGCCGAGGAGGAACTGCGAGTCGACCTGCGCGACCTGCACGACGCGGTCGCCGCGGGCGATGCTGAGGTTGACCGTCTCGTGGGTCTCCTCGCCGATCGCGTCGAGCATCGGGCGCGCGAGCCGGACGAGGTCCTCGCCGGGGTCGTGGCGCGCGGCGTAGAGCCAGAACAGGCCGCCCGCGCGGTAGCTGCCGTCGTCGGTGCGCTCGAGCAGCTCGGAGCGCTCCAGCGCGGTGAGCATCCGCGAGGTCGTCGACTTCGGCAGGTCGCAGGCCTCCTGGAGGTCCGCGAAGGAGATCGGCTCGGTGGCGTTGACGACCGTCGACACCAGCAGGGCAGCACGGTCCACGGCCTGGGTGCCGGTGGCTGGCCTGCTCATCTGGTGCGTCCTCCCTTGACCTCGTCGCTCCGGAGCCCTAGAAAGGGTTCCACATCATGGAACCACAGTTCCACATGATGAGGCTAGGATCCGATCCGGAGTCAGGTCAAGCGCTCGCCCACAGGAGGACCCCGAATGTCGTTCGTCAACCGCATGCCCCGCTACGAGATCCTCAGCGAGGACGCCATGGCGACGCTCGAGACCGGCTGGCGCAAGCTGATGACCGAGATCGGCGTCGAGTTCATGGACGAACGGGCGCTCGAGCTGTTCCGCAAGGCGGGCCAGAAGGTCGAGGGCAACGCGGTCTTCCTCGACCCCGACTTCGTCCTCGAGCAGGTCGCCAAGGCGCCGAGCGAGTTCGACCTCCAGGCGCGGAACCCCGACAACACGGTGCACATCGGCGGCGACTCGATGGCCTTCGGCGCGGTCTACGGTCCGCCGTTCGTCCGGGAGGGCGACGTGCGCCGCGACGGGACGATGGAGGACTTCCGCAACTTCAGCCGGCTCGCGCAGAGCTTCTCGGTGCTCGACTCCGCCGGCGGCGTGGTCAACGAACCCAACGACACCCCGCTCGACAGCCGGCACCTCGACATGGTCTACGCGCTGCAGACGCTGACCGACAAGATCTACATGGGCAACGTCGTCTCGGGCGTCAACGCCGCCGACACGATCAAGATGACCGAGATCCTGTTCGGGTCGCGGGAGGCGATCGAGGAGACCCCGGCGATCATCTCGCTGATCAACTGCAACTCGCCGCTGCGCTGGGACGACCGGATGCTGGAGTCGCAGTTCGAGTACTCCGCCGCCGCCCAGCCCGTGGTGCTGACGCCGTTCATCCTCATGGGCGCGATGTCGCCGGTGACCATCCCCGCGGCGTTGGTGCAGCAGATCACCGAGGCGCTGTCCGGCATCGCGCTCTCGCAGCTGATCCGACCCGGCGCGCCGGTGGTCTTCGGGTCGTTCCTGTCCAACATCGACATGCAGTCGGGTTCGCCGACGTTCGGCACGCCGGAGAGCGGGATCGGCCTGCTCTGCACCGGCCAGATCGCCCGCCACTTCAACCTGCCGTTCCGCACCGGGGGCGGCCTCACCTCGTCGCAGGTGCCCGACGCGCAGGCCGGCTACGAGGCGCTGATGACGCTGATGCCGACCTTCCTCGCCGGCGCCAACTGGGTGATGCACTCCGCCGGGTGGCTCGAGGGCGGCCTGGTCGCCGGCTTCGAGAAGTTCGTGATCGACGCGCAGATCGTCGAGATGCTCCAGCACGAGTTCACGCCGCTGGAGATCGACGAGGCCTCGATGGCCTTCGACGCCCACCAGGAGGTCGGGCACGGCGGCCACTTCCTCGGTGCGATGCACACGATGGAGCGGTTCCGCACCTGCTTCTACCGGCCGTTCCTCAACTCCTCCGACAACTACGAGCGGTGGATGCGCAACGGCGCCAAGGACACCGCGACCCGGGCCGGCGAGATCTACAAGAAGCGGCTCGAGGACTACGAGCAGCCCCCCATGGACGACGCGATCCGCCAGGAGCTCGAGGAGTACGTCGTCCGCCGCCGCGCCGAGCTCGGCGACTGATCCCACGACTGACCACGACTGACCGCACGACTGACCACACGACTGACAGGAAGACATCGGACAATGGAGACCATGGCCGCGCAGTCGCGCCCCAACGAGCCGGTCGGCGACTTCGTCCTGACCCTGGCCTGCCCCGACCGGCCCGGCATCGTGCACGCCGTCACGACCTTCCTCATGACCCACGGCGGCAACATCATGGAGAGCCAGCAGTTCGGCGACCAGCTGGCCGGCAGGTTCTTCATGCGGATCGACTTCGAGGTCGACCAGCCGACGGACGCCGAGACCCTGCACTCCGCCTTCACGGAGACGGCGGCGGAGTTCGAGATGGACTACGAGCTGTGGTCGGCCAGGGCGCCGTACCGCACGCTGATCATGGTCTCCAAGCAGCTGCACTGCCTCAACGACCTGCTGTTCCGTCACAGCACCGGCGACCTGCAGATCGAGGTGTCGGCGGTCGTGTCCAACCATCTCGACGCCGAGCCCCTGGCGAAGTCCTACGGGCTCGACTTCCACCACCTGCCGGTCACCCCGGACACCAAGGCCGAGGCCGAGGCGCAGCTGATGGCGCTGGTCGACCAGCACCAGGTGCACCTGGTCGTCCTGGCCCGCTACATGCAGATCCTCTCCGACCCGCTGTGCCGTCGGCTGAGCGGACGAGCGATCAACATCCACCACTCGTTCCTGCCGAGCTTCAAGGGCGCCAAGCCCTACCACGCTGCGTTCGACCGCGGTGTGAAGCTGGTCGGCGCCACCGCCCACTACGTCACCGGCGACCTCGACGAGGGGCCGATCATCGAGCAGGACGTCACCCGCGTCGACCACACCCACTCACCCGAGCAGCTGGTCGCCGCCGGCCGCGACGTCGAGGCGGCGGTGCTGTCCCGCGCCGTGCGGTGGCACTCTCAGACGCGGGTGCTGATGCACGGCAACCGGACCGTCGTCTTCCGCTGATCTGCCCCCGCAGACTTCGGCCCGGGCCCGGTCAGGCTGCGGGGACCGTCTGGGACGCGGGAGTGCTGAACGAGACGGTCTCCTCGGACGGCATCAGGATCCAGAGGAGCGGGTAGACCAGGAGCTGGCTGCCGGGGATGACCATGAGCAGCAGGACGAAGAGGAGCCGGGCGGTCCACGGGGTGATGCCGAACCGCTGGCCGAGGCCAGCGATGACTCCGCCGAGGACCCGCCCGTCGCGGGGGCGGACCAGCCCGTGGTTGCCGAGGCTGCGGTGGATGTCGTTCATGGTGCTGCACTTCCTTCGTGGTGGCCGAGGGCGATTCCCTCGTACCTTCACTGTGCCGCCGCGCGACCGTCCAGACCATCGGGTGAAGCCCTGCCTCGCCCCCGAGAGACTTAGGCTGCGGACCCCGAGGAGAGCAGGGATCGACCTCGGGGCCGACCAGCAGTTCGTCCACAACATCAGCTGCGCCACGTGCATCGTGCGCGACCGCCTGAGCTGGTAGGCGTCGCACCTCGCCGGCTGAGGAGCGGTACGGTGCGCGCATGGCGGTGAGCGAGGCGGAGGCCGCGGCCCCGGCGTCTGTGCAGTCGGTCGACCGCGCGCTCACGATCCTCGAGCTGCTGGCCCGCGAGGGCGAGGCCGGCGTCACCGAGATCGCCAACGACCTCGGTGTGCACAAGTCGACGGCGTTCCGCCTGCTGGCCACCCTCGAGTCGCACCGGCTGGTCGAGCAGGACGGCGACCGCGGGCGCTACCGACTCGGGGTCGGCAACCTGCGGCTGGCCGGCGCCACCACGGCCCGGCTCGACCTCGTCACCGAGGCGCGGCCGGTCTGCCGGCAGCTGGCGGCAGACACCGGCGAGACCGTCAACATCACGGTGCGGAGCGAGACCAGCGCGCTCTACCTCGACCAGGTCGCGGGCAGCAGCGCGCTGCAGAGCCACAACTGGGTCGGTCAGCACATCCCGCTGCACGCGACCAGCAACGGCAAGGTCCTGCTCAGCGAGCTCTCCGACGCCGATCGCAAGTCCGCGCTCCGAGAGCTCCCACGGTTCACCGACAAGACGGTGACGAAGCGGACCGAGCTGAAGGACGAGCTCGAGCAGGTCCGCGAGGCCGGCTACGCCGTGGCGGTGGACGAGCTCGAGACCGGCCTGACGGCGGCGGCGGCTCCGATCCGCAGCGCCCACGGCGACGTCATCGCCTCCATGAGCATCTCCGGGCCGACCTTCCGGCTCACCGAGGAGCGGCTGGCGGAGGTGATTCCGCTGCTCGTGGCCGCCGCCACCGAGGTGTCGCACCGGCTGGGTTGGGGCCAGCGGAGCTGACCTCGGACGGGTGTGACCGTTGACACAGCGCACAGGAGTCCTATCCTGCGAGGGCGACCATCGTTGCGAACTCCGCAACAGGTTGCGGTAGACGCAACAAACATCGGGGACCTGCGAGGGGGACGACCGGGTGCCAGAGCTCTACATCGACGGATCGTGGGTGAGCGCGCTCGCGGGCGGGCGCCGCACCATCGTGTGCCCGGCCGACGGCCAGGTCGTCGCTGACGTCGACGAGGCGGGGCCCGACGACACCGCCGCGGCGATCGCCGCAGCCCACCGCGCCTTCCACGACGGGCCCTGGCCCGGCACCTCGGCGCGCGAGCGCGGCGACCTGCTGCTCCGCACCGCCGACCTGCTCGAGCGAGACGTCGACGCCGTCGCCGAGGCCGAGTCGATGGACACCGGCAAGCGGCTGGTGGAGAGCGCCTACGACGTCGCCGACGTGGTCTCGGTGTTCCGCCACTACGGCCGGATCGCCGCCGAGGACTCCGGGCGCGTGGTCGACACCGGCAACCCCGACGTGGTCAGCCGCATCGTCCACGAGCCGATCGGGGTGTGCGGGCTGATCTCCCCCTGGAACTACCCGCTGCTCCAGGCCAGCTGGAAGGTCGCGCCCTGCCTGGCCGCCGGCAACACGTTCGTGCTCAAGCCGAGCGAGCTGACGCCGCACACGAGCATCCACCTGATGCGCATCCTCGAGGAGGCCGGGCTGCCGGCCGGCGTCGGCAACCTGGTCCTGGGCGCCGGGCCCGAGGCGGCCGCACCGCTCGCCGAGGACCCGAGGGTCGACCTGGTGTCCTTCACCGGCGGGCTGCTCACCGGGCGGCGCGTGATGGCCGCCGCCGCCGCGACGGTGAAGAAGGTCGCCCTCGAGCTGGGTGGCAAGAACCCCAACATCGTCTTCGCCGACGCTGATCTCGAAGTGGCCCTCGACTACGCGCTCACGGCCGTCTTCCTCCACTCCGGCCAGGTCTGCTCGGCGGGCGCCCGGCTGCTGGTGGAGGAGAGCATCCACGACGAGTTCGTCGACACCCTGGTCGAGCGCGCGCGGGCGATCCGGCTCGGCGGACCCCGCGACGAGAAGGCCGAGACGGGCGCGCTCATCAGCGCGGCGCACCGCGACAAGGTGGCGGCGTACGTCGCAGCCGGCGTCGCCGAGGGCGCCGTGCTCCGCTGCGGTGGCGCGCCCCCGGACGCCCCGGAGCTCGAGAGCGGCTTCTACTACCTGCCCACGGTCCTCGACGGCGTCAACGCCTCCATGAGCGTCGCCCAGGACGAGAGCTTCGGCCCGGTGCTGACCGTCGAGACCTTCACGAGCGAGGACGACGCGGTCGCGATCGCCAACGACAGCGTCTACGGGCTCGCCGGTGCGGTCTGGACCCAGGACGCCGGCAGGGCCCAGCGTGTCGCCGCCCGGCTGAGGATGGGCACGGTCTGGATCAACGACTACCACCCCTACGTGCCCCAGGCGGAGTGGGGCGGCTACAAGCAGTCAGGGGTCGGCCGCGAGCTCGGGAACGCCGGGCTCGACGAGTACCGCGAGACCAAGCACGTGTGGCACAACATCCGTCCCGAGGTGCAGGGGTGGTTCTCCTGAAGCGCTACGACATCGTCATCGTGGGCGGCGGCAGTGCCGGCTGTGCCCTGGCCAACCGGCTCTCGGAGGACAGCGGCACCAGCGTCCTCGTCCTGGAGGCCGGTCACTCCGACTGGAAGATCGACCCGTTCGTCCACATGCCCGCGGCCCTGCCGTTCCCCATCGGCAGCCGGTTCTACGACTGGCGCTACGAGACCGACCCCGAGCCCGATCTGGGCAACCGCCGCGTCGAGCACGCCCGGGGCAAGGTGCTCGGCGGCTCCTCGAGCATCAACGGGATGATCTTCCAGCGCGGCAACCCCATGGACTACGAGCGCTGGGCGGCCGAGCCGGGGCTGAAGGAGTGGGACTACGCCCACTGCCTGCCCTACTTCAAGCGGATGGAGACCCGCCTCCTCCAGGACGGCACGGTCGGTGCCGACGACTGGCGCGGTGGGGACGGCCCGCTGGTGCTCGAGCAGGGGCCGGCCGTGAACCCGCTGTTCGCGGCGTTCTTCGCGGCGACGCAGGAGGCGGGCTACCCGCTCACCGACGACGTCAACGGCTACCGGCAGGAGGGGTTCGCACGCTTCGACCGCAACCTGCACCGCGGCCGCCGGCTCTCCGCCGCCCGCGCCTACCTGCACCCGGTGCGGCACCGCAAGAACCTCGAGGTCGAGACGCTGGCCCTGGTGACCAAGGTGCGGTTCGACGGGAAGCGCGCGGTCGGCGTCGACTACCGGCGCGCGGGGCGCAGCCGCAGCGTGGACGCCGGCGAGGTGATCCTCTGCGGCGGCGCGATCAACACCCCGCAGCTGCTCCAGCTCTCCGGTGTCGGCGACGAGGGGCTGCTCGAGGGGCTGGGCATCGACGTCGTGCACCACTCACCGGGCGTCGGCGAGAACCTCCAGGACCACCTCGAGGTCTACATCCAGTACGCCTCCAAGCAGCCCGTCTCGATCGCTCCCGGGCTGCGCTGGAGGGCTCGGCCCGGCATCGCCTACAACTGGCTCTTCCACCGACGCGGGCTCGGCGCCACCAACCACTTCGAGGCCGGCGGGTTCGTCCGCTCCAACGACGACGTCGCCTACCCCAACCTGATGTTCCACTTCCTTCCCGTCGCGATCCGCTACGACGGCTCGTCGCCGACCAAGGGCCACGGCTACCAGGTGCACGTGGGGCCGATGTACGCCGACACCCGCGGCTGGGTGCGGATCACGTCGACCGACCCGAAGGTCCACCCGGCCATGCGGTTCAACTACCTGTCGACCGCGAACGACCGCCGAGAGTGGGTCGAGGCGATCCGCGTGGCCCGCGACATCCTCAACCAGCCCGCCTTCGCGGCCTACAACGACGGTGAGCTGTCGCCGGGCAAGCAGGTCGAGACCGACGAGCAGATCCTCGACTGGGTCCGCGCCGACGCCGAGACCGCGCTGCACCCGTCCTGCACCGCGGCCATGGGCGTCGAGGAGATGTCGGTCGTCGACCCCACCTCGATGCGCGTCCATGGCGTCGAGGGCCTGCGCGTCGTCGACGCCTCGGTCTTCCCCTACGTGACGAACGGCAACATCTACGCGCCCGTGATGATGGTGGCCGAGAAGGCGGCCGACCTGATCGCGGGCAACACACCCCTTGCCCCCGCCGACGTGCCTTGGTATCGACATGGCCAGAGTTCGCTCCACCCGCCCGGCGACGCGCGCAACCAGCACCCGACCGAGGAGACCGCATGAGCACAGTGACCGATCCCGAGCCCGAGACCCGTTCGCCTTCGAGCCCCCAGGACTCGGCGCTGTCGGTGCGCAACCTCTGGAAGATCTTCGGCAAGGGCTCCGACACCATCATCGGTTCGCCGGACGCCGACCTGAGCCGCGCCGACCTCAAGGAGAAGACAGGGTGTGTGGTCGGCGTCAAGGACGTGTCCTTCGACGTGGCCCCCGGCGAGGTCTTCGTGGTCATGGGGCTCTCCGGCTCCGGCAAGTCGACCCTGGTGCGCTGCCTGACCCGGCTGATCGAGCCCACCGCGGGCGAGGTGGTCATCGACGGCCACGACATCGTGAAGGCCAACGAGAGCGAGCTCCGCGACCTGCGGCGCAAGCACACGTCGATGGTCTTCCAGCACTTCGGGCTGCTGCCCCACCGCCAGGTCCTCGACAACGTGGCCTACGGCCTCGAGATCCGGGGCATCGGCAAGAAGGAGCGCCGCGCCAAGGCCTCCGAGATCGTCGAGCTCGTCGGCCTCAAGGGCTACGAGCGGTCCTACCCCGACCAGCTGTCCGGCGGCATGCAGCAGCGCGTCGGCCTGGCCCGAGCGCTGGCCAACGACCCGTCCCTGCTGCTCTTCGACGAGCCGTTCTCCGCGCTCGACCCGCTGATCCGCCGCGACATGCAGAACGAGGTCATCCGGCTGCACCACGAGCTCGGCAAGACGATGGTCTTCATCACCCACGACCTCGCCGAGGCGCTCAAGCTCGGCGACCGGATCATGATCCTGCGCGACGGCGCGATCGTGCAGATCGGTACGCCCGACGAGGTGGTGGGCGCGCCGGCCGACGAGTACGTGCGCGACTTCGTGTCCGACGTCCCGCGCTCGCACGTGCTGACCCTCAAGTGGGTGATGCGTGACCCGCGGCCCGAGGACGACCTGACCGGACCCACGATGCCGAGCGACACGATCGTCCGCCAGGCGGCCAAGGCCGTGCTCGACTGCGACCAGCCGGTGCGGGTCATGGACGGCGACACCATGGTCGGCGTCGTCGACGACGAAGAGATCCTGCGCGTGGTCGTCGCCGAGGAGGACCACGAGGACCAGCACCAGGTCAGCCAGCCATGACGGCACTCGCGACCCGACCGGAGCCCGACGCGTCCGCGCCGGTCGAGGCGGAGAGCCGGGGTAGCGTCGCGGCTCGCCGCTGGGCCTGGACGGCGGTCATCGTCGCGGCCTGGGTCGTCGTGTGGAAGCTCACCGAGGGAAAGCACACCCTGGCGCTGCCGGGGCGTGAGCACACCGACCTGCACCAGAACCTCACCGACTTCCGCGACTCGGTGCTCGCCAGCCGCGACACCAACCCGATCGTCCAGGCGACCTACCAGATCGGCGAGTGGTTCGTCTCCCTCTTCGACTGGCTCGCCCGGATGGTCTCGGTCCCCGACTTCCCGCGACCCGTGCCGCAGATCGGCTGGCTCGGCGTGCTCGCGGCTGCCGTCTGGGTCGGGTACGCCGTGGCGAACCTGCGCATCGCGGTGCTCGTGGGTGCGACCTTCGCGGCGTTCGGGATCTTCGGCTACTGGTCCGACTCGATCGACCTGCTGATCATCACCTTCGTCGCGGTCGCGCTCGCCACGCTGGTCGGAATCCCTTTCGCGGTCTACTACGGCACGGGCGGCAAGGTCGGCGTCGGCATCATCACCTCGGTCCTCGACTTCATGCAGACGATGCCGACCTTCGTCTACCTCGGCCCCATCGTGCTGTTCTTCGGCATCGGCGCCTCGTCGGCCGTGGTCTGCACCCTCATCTATGCGCTGCCGCCCATCATCCGTATCGCCGGCCACGGCATCCGCAGCGTCTCGCCCACCACGATCGAGGCCACCGACTCCTCGGGCCAGACCGCGCGCCAGCGGCTCACCAAGGTCCAGCTGCCGATGGCTCGCTCGACCATCGTGGTCGGCCTCAACCAGACGATCATGGCGGCGCTCTCGATGGCCACGCTGGCGGCGTACGTCGACGGGCCGGGGCTCGGCAAGCCGGTGCTCCGCGCCCTGGTCAAGAACGACGTCGGCGGCGCGTTCGTCCCCGGTGTCCTGATCGTGGCCATGGCGATCATGCTCGACCGCAGCACGACCGCGGCCAGTGAGCGGGCCGACAAGGCGGCCCGCGGTGGTGACGACCCCAGGCTCCGGCGGATCGTCCTGGTGGCGGGTGTCGTCGCCGTGGCGGTCTGCGTCTACCTCTCGCGCTCCTACACCTGGGCCGCGAGGTTCCCCGAGTCCGAGGCAGGCCCGAGGACCGCCCACCAGGTGGACCGGTTCTTCGAGTGGTTCACCGACACCTTCGACGGCGTGACGGGCGGCCTCAAGGACGTCGTGACGTCGGCGCTCCTCAACCCGCTCCAGTCGCTGCTCGCGGAGTCGCCCTGGTATGTCACCGGAGCCGCCATGTGCGCCCTGGCCTTCGTGCTCGGTCGAGGCCGGGCGCTGGGCGCGGCGGCCGTCTGCCTGGCCGGCATCTGGTTCTTCGACCTGTGGCACGACGCGATGATCACGCTCAACATGGTCCTGGTGGCCACGCTGCTGGTGATGATCCTGGCCCTCGTCTTCGGGGTGTGGATGGCCAGGCAGCGCGCGGTCGACCTCGCGCTCCGGCCGCTGCTCGACGCCGGCCAGACGATCCCGCCGTTCGTCTTCCTGATCCCCGTGCTGGCGATGTTCGGGCCGACGCGGTTCACCGCGATCATCGCTGGTGTCGTCTACGCGGCACCCGTCGCGATCAAGCTGGTGGCAGACGGCATCAAGTCCGTCTCGCCGTCCACGCTGGAGGCCTCCAGGTCCACCGGCTGCACCACCTGGCAGGAGATCACCAAGGTCCAGCTGCCCATGGCCCGTCAGTCCCTGGTGCTCGCCACCAACCAGGGGCTGCTCTACGTGCTGTCCATGGTCGTGATCGGCGGCCTGGTCGGCGCGGGCGCGCTCGGCTACGACGCGGTGCTCGGCTTCTCCCGCTCGGAGGAGTGGGGCAAGGGCGCCGCGGCCGGCATCACCATCGTGCTGCTCGGCGTGATGATCGACCGCATCTGCCGGTCCGCCGCGGCACAGGACACGAGCGGTGGGCAGGCGTCCGGGCTCCGATCCCGGACCCGCGCCCTGCTCCGCGCTCGGGTGGCCGTCGACCACCGGCCCGGCGCGCCGATGTAGGCGGCCACGCCTTCACAGCTCGGAACCAGAACTGCACCATCAAATGCACGACGACCGACAAGGAGAACGAATGAGGAACCACTGGAAGCGCGGCACCCGACTCGCGTCGGCCACCGCGTGTGCGGTGCTCGTGCTCAGCGCGTGCGGCGACGGGGGATCGATCGGCGACGAGACCAAGGCCAACGAGTCGAAGGCCGCCGAGTCCGGTGACTGCGGCGAGGTCAACATGGCCGTCAACCCGTGGGTCGGCTACGAGGCCGACGCCTACGTGTTCGGTGCGGTGGCCGAGCAGGAGTTCGGCTGCAAGATGAACTACAAGGACCTCAAGGAGGACGTCTCCTGGCAGGGCTTCGGCACCGGCGAGGTCGACATGGTCATCGAGGACTGGGGCCACCCCGACCTCGAGGGCAAGTTCTTCGCGGACAAGGGCGACGGCAGCGCCACCAACATCGGCTCGCTCGGCGCCGAGGGGATCATCGGCTGGTACGTGCCGCCGTGGCTCGCGGAGGCGCACCCGGACATCCTCGACTACAACAACCTCAACAACTACGCGAAGGACTTCGCCACCTCGGAGTCCGGCGGCAAGGGCCAGTTCCTCGGGGCCGACCCGTCCTACGTGCAGTTCGACGAGGCGATCGTGAGCAACCTCAACCTCGACTTCAAGGTCGTCTTCTCCGGCAGCGAGGCCGCCAGCATCACGGCGTTCCAGAAGGCGGAGGAGAACAAGGAGTTCCTGATCGGCTACTTCTACGAGCCGCAGTGGCTCTTCGCCGACATCGACCTCCAGCGGGTCGCGCTGCCGCCGTACACCGACGGCTGCCAGGACGACCCCGCCAAGGTCGCCTGCGACTACCCGACCACCGACCTCCAGAAGGTCGCGTCGACCTCGTGGATCGAGGAGGGTGGCCCGGCCGTGGACCTCGCGAAGAAGTTCTCGTGGACCAACGACGACCAGAACGTCGTGGCGAAGTACATCTCCGAGGACGGCATGTCGCCCGAGGACGCCGCGGCCAAGTGGGTCAGCGACAACCCCGACAAGGTCGACGCCTGGCTCGCCAGCTGAGCCCGGGCCCGACCAGGGCCTGATCAACGCCTGACGACCGGTGCCGGTCCGCCCGCCTCTCACGGGTTGACCGGCACCGGTGGTCGGGCGCACACTTACCTTGTTTCACATAGCGCAATGATGTGCGCAATACGCAACACAGTCATTACCTA
>CAWHLI010000025.1:0-221116 GCA_963830145.1 uncultured Actinomycetota bacterium | reverse complement strand
GGGAAGCCCTCGCCCTTGGCGGCCAGGTCGCGCAGCCACGGCGTGGCCTGGAACCGGTCGCCGTACGCCGCGGCGAGCTCGTCGGCCCGCTCGAGGAACGCCGCGAGGCCGATCGGGCCGTCGGGGTTCTCCGGGTCCTGGTAGCCGGTCATGAACTGCGCGGCGCCGCCGGTCATCGGCGGGAAGCCGATGCCCATGATCGAGCCGATGTTGGCGGCGGCGGAGGACTCGATGACGCCCTCCTCGAAGCACTTCGCGGTCTCGAGCGCCTCGGCGAACAGCATCCGGTCCTTGATGTCCTGGAACGGGATCTGCTCCGCGGCGACCGGGAACAGCTCGGCCAGGCCGGGCCAGATCGAGCCGCGGGTGCCGGACTCGTCGTAGTCGTAGAAGCCGGCGCCGCGGAGGCGGCCGGCGCGGCCGGCCTCGAGCATCGTGTCGACCACGGCGGAGCCGGGGTGCTCGACGTACGACGCGCACCGCCGGCCTCCTTGGTCGCCTTGGCGATCTTGGCCATCAGCTCGAGGTTGAGCTCGTCGGAGAGCTGCAGCACCGGCGCCGGGTAGCCGGCCTGGGTGGTGGCCCGCTCGATCGAGTAGGGTGCACCCCCCCCCCCCCCCCCTGGTGGCCCGCTCGATCGAGTACGGGTGCACGCCCTCGGCGAGCATCGCCATGCCCTCGTTGACCATGAAGCCGATCACCCGCGAGGTGTAGAAGCCGCGGCTGTCGTTGACGACGATCGGCGTCTTCTTGATCTGCTGGACGACGTCGTAGGCCTTGGCCAGCGCCTCGTCGGAGGTCTGCTCGCCCTTGATGATCTCGACCAGCGGCATCTTGTCGACGGGCGAGAAGAAGTGCAGGCCGATGAAGTCCTCCGGCCGGTCCACGCCGTCGGCGAGCTCGGTGATCGGCAGCGTCGAGGTGTTGGAGCAGAGCAGCGCGTCCGGGTTCACGTGCGGCGGCGATCTCGGCGAAGACCTTCTCCTTGAGCGAGGGGTCCTCGAAGACGGCCTCGATGACCAGGTCGCAGCCGGCGAGGTCGGCCGGGTCGGCGGTGGCCTTGATCCGGCCGAGCAGCTCGGCCTTCTTCTCCTCGGTGGAGCGGCCGCGGCTCGATCGCCTTGTCGAGCAGCTTCTCCGAGTAGGCCTTGCCCTTCTCGGCGTTCTCGACGGCGACGTCCTTGAGCACGACCTCCATGCCGGCGCGGGCGCAGACGTAGGCGATGCCGGCGCCCATCATCCCGGCGCCGAGCACGCCGACCTTGGTCGCCTTCCACGGCTCGATGCCCTGCGGGCGGAGCTAGCCGGCGTTGATCGCCTGCAGGTCGAAGAAGAACGCCTGGATCATGTTCTTCGAGCCCTGGTGGACGATCAGGTTGGTGAGGTAGCGCGACTCGATCCGCGCTGCGGTGTCGAAGTCGACCTGCGCGCCCTCGACCGCGGCGGACAGGATCGCCTCCTGCGCGGGGTAGTCGGCGCCCTTGAGCTGCTTGCGCAGCAGCGCGGGGAACGCCGGCAGGAAGCCGGCCAGCGCCGGCGTCTTCGGCGAGCCGCCGGGCATCTTGTAGCCGGGCGCGTCCCACGGGTTCTGCACGGCGTCCGGGTTGGCCTTGATCCAGGCCTTGGCGGCCGGGACCAGCTCGTCCTGGGTGGCGACGACCTCGTCGACCAGCCCCTTCTCCTTGGCCTGGGCCGGCTTGAAGGTGCTGCCCTGGAGCAGCACGTCCATCAGCCCGCTCTGGATGCCGAGCATCCGGATGATGCGGGTGACGCCGCCGCCGCCGGGGAGCAGGCCGAGGCTGGCCTCGGGGAGCCCGACCTCGAAGCGGCCGTCGACGGCGACGCGGTGGTTGCAGGCCAGGGCGATCTCGAAGCCGCCGCCGAGCGCGGCGCCGTTGATCGCGGCCGCGACCGGCTTGGGGAAGGTCTCTTTTTTTTTTTTTTTTAAAAAAAAAAACAACGAGCACGACGCCGTTGAATAAAACGCCACAGACCGGGCTTGCGGGAAGGTCTCGAGCCGGCGCAGCGCGGCCTTGACCCGCTCGGCGAGCTCGAAGACCGCCCGGCGTCGGCCGGGCCGCCTGGACCATCTCGTTGAGGTTGCCGCCGGCGAAGAAGGTCTTCTTCGCGCTGGCCACGACGACGCCCGTGATCGTCGTCGGCCTCGTCGTACAGCCGGGGTCGACGGCGGCGGCCATCGAGTCGACGTACAGCTCGTTCATGGTGTTGGCGCTGGCCGTCGGGTCGTCGAGGGTCAGCGTGACGATGCCGTCGCTCGTCCTTCTCGTAGCGCGACGGCGGTGTGTTGGTCTGGGTGGTGCTCATGCTCAGAGGCCTTCTCGTGTCCGTGGTTGCCTCGTGGTGCGTTCGCTGTCAGAGGTTTCGACACGCTCGCAGAGCGCCCTCCTCAACCAGCGGTGGCTCAGACGAGCTCGACGATGGTGGCGATGCCCATGCCGCCGCCGACGCAGAGCGTGGCGAGGCCGCGGCGCAGGTCGCGCCGCTCGAGCTCGTCGATGAGGGTGCCGAGGATCATCGCGCCGGTGGCGCCGAGCGGGTGGCCCATGGCGATGGCGCCGCCGTTGACGTTGGTGATCTCGGCGGTGATGTCCATGTCGCGCATGAACCGCATCGCGACCGCGGCGAACGCCTCGTTGATCTCGAAGAGGTCGATGTCCTTGGTCTCCAGGCCGGCCTCGGCCAGCGCCTTGCGGGCGGCCGGGGCCGGACCGGTGAGCATGATCGTCGGGTCGGCGCCGGAGACGGCGGCGGAGATGATCCGGGCCCGCGGGGTCAGGCCGAGGTCGGTGCCGACCTGCTCGTTGCCGATCAGCGACCAGCGCCGAGCCGTCGACGATGCCGGAGGAGTTGCCGGCGTGGTGGACGTGGTTGATCTTCTCGACCCAGTGGTACTTCTCGAGCGCCACGTCGTCGAAGCCGGCGTCCGCGCCGAGCTGGGCGAAGCTCGGCTTGAGGCCGGCCAGCCCCTCGGGCGTGGTGTCGGGCCGGATCAGCTCGTCGTGGTCGAGGACGGTCACGCCGTTGAGGTCCTTGACCGGGATGACCGACTTGTCGAAGTAGCCGTTGGCCCACGCCTTGGCGGCACGGTGGTTGGACTCGGCGGCGAACGCGTCGACGTCGTCGCGGGTCCAGCCCTCGATGGTGGCGATCAGGTCGGCGCCGATGCCCTGCGGCACGAAGCCGGTGGTGAGCGCGGTGGCCGGGTCGGACGCCCACGCGCCGCCGTCGGAGCCCATGGCCACCCGGCTCATCGACTCCACGCCGCCGGCGAGGATCAGGTCCTCGAAGCCGCCGCGCACCCGCGACGCGGCCTGGTTGACGGCCTCCAGGCCGGAGGCGCAGAAGCGGTTGAGCTGTACGCCGGCGGTCGTCTCGGGGAGACCGGCCGCGAGCGCTGCGGTCTTGGCGATGTCGCCGCCCTGGTCGCCGACCGGGGACACCACGCCGAGCACGACGTCGTCGATCGGTGGGTGTCGAGGCTGGGGTTGCGCTCGCGCAGCTCGTCGATCAGGCCGACCACCAGGTCCACCGGCTTCACCTCGTGGAGCGAGCCCGCGGCCTTGCCCTTGCCACGCGGGGTGCGGAGGTGGTCGTAGACGAATGCTTCTTGCAAGTGCAGCCGCCAGGACGAGATGCGAGCCCTGTCGGACGACTGGGCCGAGCAGGCCGGGCCCGATGCGGACGGTTGGCTCGGCGGCACCTACGGCTTCACCGACGACGGCACCTTCTTCGGCGTCATCCGGTTCACCGACCGCGAGGCGGCCATGGCCAACTCCGCGCGTCCGGAGACGGGCGAGTTCGCCGAGAAGATGGGGGCGCTCTTCGACGGGCCGGTGGAGTTCCACGACTGCGACGACGTGACGCTGCTCTTCGACGGCGGCTCGGACGACGCCGGCTTCGTCCAGATCATCCGCGGCAGGGTCGACGACGTGGCCCGGCTCCGTGCGGTCATGACGTCCGACCCGGAGGGGCTGCGCGCGATGCGCCCCGACATCCTCGGCGCGACGCTGGCCGTCGAGCAGGACGGCACCTTCACCGAGACCGTCGCCTTCACCGACGAGGCGAGCGCCCGCAGCGGTGAGGGTGCGCCGCCTCCCCCGGAGATCGCCTCCGAGCTCGACTGGGCGATGCAGGGTGCGGCGTTCCACGACCTCCACCAGCCCTGGTTCTCCAGCCCCGGCTGACCCGCCCGTTCAGTACCGGCGGGTCACGTCGCGGTGAACGCTGACCCGCCTGTTCTGTACGGGCGGGTCAGCGTCGGTGTCAGGCCGGGAAGCCCTCTCCCCTGGCGGCGAGGTCGCGCAGCCACGGGGTGGCGGAGAAGCGGTCGCCGTACGCCGCGGCGAGCTCGTCGGCCCGCTCGAGGAACGCCGCCAGGCCGATCGGCCCGTCCGGGTCCTCCGGGTCCTGGTAGCCGGTCATGAACTGCGCAGCGCCACCGGTCATGGGCGGGAAGCCGATGCCCATGATCGAGCCGATGTTGGCGGCGGCGGCCGACTCGATGACGCCCTCCTCGAAGCACTTCGCGGTCTCGAGCGCCTCGGCGAACAGCATCCGGTCCTTGATGTCGCGGAACGGGATCTGCTCCTTCGCGACCGGGAACAGCTCCGCGAGTCCGGGCCAGATCGAGCCGCGGGTGCCCGACTCGTCGTAGTCGTAGAAGCCCGCGCCCCGCAGGCGGCCCGCGCGGCCGGCCTCGAGCATGGCGTCGACGACGGCCGAGCCGGGGTGCCCGACGTACGACGGACCGCCGGCGTCCTTGGTCGCCTTGGCGATCTTGGCCATCAGCTCGAGGTTGAGCTCGTCGGAGAGCTGGAGCACCGGGGCGGGGTAGCCGGCCTGGCTGGTGGCCCGCTCGATCGAGTAGGGGTGCACGCCCTCGGCGAGCATCGCCATGCCCTCGTTGACCATGAAGCCGATGACCCGCGAGGTGTAGAAGCCGCGGCTGTCGTTGACGACGATCGGCGTCTTCTTGATCTGCTGGACGACGTCGTAGGCCTTGGCGAGCGCCTCGTCGGACGTCTTCGCGCCCTTGATGATCTCGACCAGCGGCATCTTGTCGACGGGTGAGAAGAAGTGCAGGCCGATGAAGTCCGCCGGCCGGTCGACACCCTCGGCGAGCTCGGTGATCGGCAGCGTCGAGGTGTTGGAGCAGAGCAGCGCGTCCGGGTTCACGTGCGGCAGGATCTCGGCGAACACCTTCTCCTTGAGCGAGGGGTCCTCGAAGACGGCCTCGATGACGAGGTCGCAGCCGGCCAGGTCGGCCGGGTCTGCGGTGGCCTTGATCCGGCCGAGCAGCTCGGCCTTCTTCTCCTCGGTGGAGCGGCCGCGGCCGATCGCCTTGTCGAGCAGCTTCTCCGAGTAGCCCTTGCCCTTCTCGGCGTTCTCGACCGCGACGTCCTTGAGCACGACCTCCATGCCGGCGCGGGCGCAGACGTAGGCGATGCCGGCGCCCATCATCCCGGCGCCGAGGACGCCGACCTTGGTGGCCTGCCACGGCTCGATGCCCTGCGGGCGGAGCTTGCCGGCGTTGATCGCCTGCAGGTCGAAGAAGAACGCCTGGATCATGTTCTTCGAGCCCTGGTGGACGACCAGGTTGGTCAGGTAGCGCGACTCGATCCGGCTCGCGGTGTCGAAGTCGACCTGGGCGCCCTCGACCGCGGCCGAGAGGATCGCCCGCTGCGCGGGGTAGTCGGCACCCTTGAGCTGCTTGCGCAGCAGCGCCGGGAACGCCGGGAGGAAGCCGGCCATGGCCGGCGTCTTCGGCGAGCCGCCGGGCATCTTGTAGCCGGGGGCGTCCCACGGGTTCTGTACGGCGTCGGGGTTGGCCTTGATCCACGCCTTGGCCGCCGGGACCAGCTCGTCCTGGGTGGCGACGAGCTCGTCGACCAGCCCCTTCTCCTTCGCCTGGGCCGGCTTGAAGGTGCTGCCCTGGAGCAGCACGTCCATCAGCCCGCTCTGGATGCCGAGCAGCCGGATGATGCGGGTGACGCCGCCGCCGCCGGGGAGCAGGCCGAGGCTGGCCTCGGGGAGCCCGACCTCGAAGCGGCCGTCGACGACGACGCGGTGGTTGCAGGCCAGGGCGATCTCGAAGCCACCGCCGAGGGCGGCACCGTTGATCGCGGCGGCCACCGGCTTGGGGAAGGTCTCCAGCCGGCGGAGCGAGGCCTTGACCCGCTCGGCGAGCCCGAAGACCGCCTGGGCGTCGGCCGGCCCGGCCTTGACCATCTCGTTGAGGTTGGCCCCCGCGAAGAAGGTCTTCTTGGCGCTGGCGACGACCACACCGGTCACCGACTCCGCCTCGTCGTAGAGCCGGTCGACGGCGGCGGCCATCGAGTCGACGTACAGCTCGTTCATCGTGTTGGCGCTGGCCGTCGGGTCGTCGAGGGTCAGCGTGACGATGCCGTCCTCGTCCTGCTCGTAGCGCACTGCGCTCTGCTGATCTGTGGTGGTGCTGGTCATCGTGGTTGCGTTTCCGTTCTCGGTTGCGAGGTTTCGAGACGGGCGCGGAGCGCCCTCCTCAACCAGCGGTGGGTCAGACGAGCTCGACGATGGTGGCGATGCCCATGCCGCCGCCGACGCAGAGCGTGGCGAGGCCGCGGCGCAGGTCGCGCCGCTCGAGCTCGTCGATGAGGGTGCCGAGGATCATGGCGCCGGTGGCGCCGAGCGGGTGGCCCATGGCGATGGCGCCGCCGTTGACGTTGGTGATCTCCGAGGTGATCTCCATGTCGCGCATGAACCGCATCGCGACCGCGGCGAACGCCTCGTTGATCTCGAAGAGGTCGATGTCCTTGGTCTCCAGGCCGGCCACGGCGAGTGCCTTGCGAGCGGCCGGGGCGGGGCCGGTGAGCATGATCGTCGGGTCGGCGCCGGACACGGCGGCGGAGATGATCCTGGCCCGCGGGGTGAGGCCGAGGTCGGTGCCGACCTGCTCGCTGCCGATCAGGGTCAGCGCCGAGCCGTCGACGATGCCCGAGGAGTTGCCGGCGTGGTGGACGTGGTCGATCTTCTCGATCCAGTGGTACTTCTCGAGCGCCACGTCGTCGAAGCCGGCGTCCGCACCGAGCTGGGCGAAGCTCGGCTTGAGGCCGGCCAGCCCCTCGGGCGTGGTGTCGGGGCGGATCAGCTCGTCGTGGTCGAGCACGGTCACGCCGTTGATGTCCTTGACCGGGATGACCGACTTGTCGAAGTAGCCGTTGGCCCACGCCTTGGCGGCGCGGTGGTGGGACTCGGCGGCGAACGCGTCGACGTCGTCGCGGGTCCAGCCCTCGATGGTGGCGATCAGGTCGGCGCCGATGCCCTGCGGCACGAAGCCGGTCTTGAGCGCGGTCGCCGGGTCGGACGCCCAGGCGCCGCCGTCGGAGCCCATCGCCACCCGGCTCATCGACTCCACGCCGCCCGCGAGGATCAGCTGCTCGAACCCGCCGCGCACGCGGGACGCGGCCTGGTTGACGGCCTCGAGCCCCGACGCGCAGAAGCGGTTGAGCTGGACGCCGGCGGTGGTCTCCGGCAGCCCGGCGGCGAGCGCCGCGGTCTTGGCGATGTCGCCGCCCTGGTCGCCGACGGGCGACACGACGCCGAGCACCACGTCGTCGATGCGGTGGGTGTCGAGGCTGGGGTTGCGCTCCCTCAGCTCGTCGACCAGGCCGACCACCAGGTCGACCGGCTTCACCTCGTGGAGCGAGCCCGCGGCCTTGCCCTTGCCACGCGGGGTGCGGAGGTGGTCGTACACGAACGCTTCTTGCGCAGACGATGCCATCTGTCGATTGTGACACCATTGGTGTCACGGTCAACAGGATCGACCGTGTGGTCTGACTCACCCGCCCGTACGCCGAGAGGAGCCCGCGATGGAGGACGACAAGCTGCTCACCCTCGGCGAGCTCTGCGGGCGGGTCGGCATGAGCGTGCGCAACGTGCGCTTCTACACCTCGCGCGGGCTGGTGCCGCCGCCGATCCGCAAGGGGCGCTCCGGCTACTACTCACGCGACCACGTCGGCCGGCTCGAGCTCGTCCAGGAGCTCCAGAGCCACGGGTTCACGCTCTCGGCGATCGAGAAGTACGTCGCCGGCATCCCGGCCGACGCGACACCCGAGGACCTCGCGCTGGCCCGCACCATGCTGGCGCCCTGGGACGTCGAGCGGCCGATCGAGATGTCGCGTGGCGAGCTGTCGACGCGCGCCGGCCGCGAGCTCACCGACGACGACCTGCGCACCCTCGCCGCGCTGGGCGTGGTCTTCCCGCTGAAGCGCGTGTCCCCGAAGAATGAACACTTTCAGGTGGCCGTCTCCCAGCTCTCCGTCGGCCTCGGACTCCTCGACCTCGGCTTCCCGACCGAGGCGGCGCTCGCGGCCGCCGACCTCTACGCGCGCCACGGCCGCGAGGTCGCCCAGGAGCTCTACGACATCTTCCGCACCCTGGTCTGGCCGGTCTACCGCGACCAGGGCGCCTCGCCCGAGACCGTCCGCCAGGTCGTGGAGAAGATCAAGCCGCTCTCGATCGCGGCCCTCGTCTCGGCCTACGAGGCCGGGATGGACGAGACCAAGCGCGAGGGCATCGCCCGGCGCAGCCGGTGAGCGCCCTTGCGGGGTACCGGAGGCCGTGTCCCTAGGATCAAGGCGATGAGCGAGCCGAGCGGTGGCGAGAGCCTGTGCGTGCTGGTGACCGGTGCGACCGGCTTCATCGGCAGTCGACTGGTGCCTGCCCTCATCGCGGAGGGACACCGGGTCAAGGCGATGACGCGGCGCCCCGACGACTACGACGGTCCGGGCGACGCGGTCGGCGGTGACGTCTTCGATCCCGGCACCCTCGCCGAGCCGATGGACGGCGTGGACGTCGCGATCTACCTCGTGCACTCCCTCGACGACAACGACTTCGAGAGCAAGGACGCCGAGGCCGCGAAGTCCTTCGGGCTGGCCGCCGCCGCGAGCGGGGTCCGGCAGATCGTCTACATGGGCGGTCTCGGCAAGGACGGCGAGGACCTGTCGCCGCACCTGCGGTCCCGCCGCGAGGTCGAGAAGCTGCTGGGCTCGTCCGGCGTGCCGGTCACGGTGCTGCGCGCCGCGATCGTCGTCGGCGCCGGCGGCATCTCGTGGGAGATGACCCGCCAGCTGATCAAGAACCTGCCCGCCATGGTGGTCCCCAAGTGGGCCGACACCCGCACCCAGCCGATCGGGCTGGTCGACGTCATCCGCTACCTGGTCGGCGTGACCGGGGTCGAGAAGACCTACGGCCAGGTCTACGAGATCGGCGGCGGCGACCGCCTCACCTACGTGCAGATGCTGCAGGAGGCGGCCGAGGTCATCAACGGCCGCCGCGTGCCGATCGTCACCGTGCCGGTGCTGACCCCGCGGCTCTCCTCGCACTGGATCGGCCTGGTCACCAACGTCGACACCACGACGGCCAGCAACCTGATCGACTCGATGAGCACCGAGGTGCTGCAGACCGACTACTCCATCCGCGACATCGTCCCGGGTGAGCCGATGACCTACCAGGAGGCCGTGAGGATCGCGGTCGAGGAGACCCGGAAGGGGTCCTAGTGCCTCCCGCTCTCGTCGAGATGCGGCTCAGAAGAACACCAGCGGCAGGGCGACCAGCATGGTCAGCGACCAGGTGCAGTGGGTCAGGATCGGCGCCAGGATGCCGCCGCTCGCGCGGCGCTCCAGCCCGACCACCAGGCCGAGCAGCACCGCCGCGAACGAGAGCATCACGTTGCCGGTGGCCAGGGTCGCGACGCCGTAGGCCACCGTCGTCCAGAGCACCGGGTGCGCCGTGATCGCGGCGTACGCCGCCCCGCGGAAGAAGAGCTCCTCGGCGACCCCGTTGATCGCGGTGATCGCGGCCAGGATCGGCACCGAGCCCTGGTCGGCGTAGTCGATGACGTGGACGACCTGGCTCTCGAGTCCGCCGAGGAAGTCCAGCGTCCGCACCAGGAGGGCTCCCACCACGAAGACGCCGGCGAGGGCGAGCCCGAGCACGATCGGCGCGACCACGGGGCGGGCCGTGCCCTCCCGGGCCGGACTCCGACCGAGGTGCAGTGGTCCGGAGGCGAAGGCGCCCACGGTCCACACCCCGGCCAGCAGGAGCCCGGCGGGGTAGAACCACCGGCTGCCCGGATCGAGCCGCAGCGAGAAGCCCAGGACGACGGCGCCCAGCACCACGACCCCGATGGTGACCAGCCGGCGCCGGCGCAGGTCGTGGGGCTCCTGCCGGTGGTCCCGCGGGACGACGTCCCACAGGGCCTGGCGGACCCACGTCTGCAGCTGGCTCACGATGCGACCCCGGAACGACCGCTCAGCGGCGACCGGAGCTGAACGACGCCGCGTTGTGCGGGCGACCGGAGGTGGACGAGGACTGGCTGCCGCGACGGCGGTTGCGGTTGCCGCCGCCGGCGGGCTTCTGCCCCCCGGTGCGCGGCTGGCCCTCGGAGCGCGGCTGACCGCCGGATCGGGGCTGACCACCGGAACGACGCTGGCCACCGGAACGGCCGCGGCCGCGACCGCCGCCACCGCCACCGGACCGGCGCTCGGGCTCCTCGGCGGTGACGCCGAGGCCACCCGCGACCAGCACGCGATCGCCGGGGGCCAGCGTGGAGAGCATCGGGTGACGCGGACCGTCGACGCGGGTGATGGTCGGCTTGATGCCGGCCGCCCGGGCGAGGTCGCGGACGTCGCGGACCTGGTCCTCGGTCATCAGCGTGATCACGGTGCCGGCCGCGCCGGCGCGCGCCGTACGACCCGAGCGGTGCAGGTAGGCCTTGTGCTCGGTCGGCGGGTCGGCGTGGACCACGAGCGCGATGTCGTCGACGTGGATGCCTCGCGCGGCGATGTCGGTCGCGACCATGGTGGTGGCCCGGCCGGAGTGGAAGGAGTCCATGTTGCGCGTGCGGGCGCCCTGGCTGAGGTTGCCGTGCAGCTCGACGGTCGGCACGCCGCTGCGGTTGAGCTGGCGGGTCAGCGCCTTGGCGCCGTGCTTGGTGCGGGTGAAGACCAGGGTGCGCCCCGGGGCGCTGGTCAGGTCGACGAGCACCGGCACCCGCTGCTCGCGCGCCACGTGCAGCACGTGGTGGTCCATCTCGCTGTTCGGCGACTGCGCCGAGTCGGCCTCGTGGGTCACCGGCTGGTTGAGGAACTGCTTGACCAGGACGTTGACGCCCCGGTCGAGGGTCGCGGAGAAGAGCAGCCGCTGGCTCTGCTTCGGGGTGGCGGCGAGGAGTCGGCGTACGGCGGGCAGGAAGCCGAGGTCGGCCATGTGGTCGGCCTCGTCGAGCACGGTGACCTCGATGCTGCCGAGGTCGCAGTGGCCCTGCTGGATGAGGTCCTCGAGGCGGCCCGGGCAGGCCACGACGATGTCGGCGCCGCGGCGCAGCCCCTGCACCTGCGGGTGCTGGCCGACGCCGCCGAAGACGGTGCGGGTGGTCAGCCCCGCGGTGGCGGCGAGCGGGATCAGCGCCTGCTCGATCTGGCCGACCAGCTCACGCGTGGGCGCGAGGATCAGGGCGCGAGGCCTGCCCGCCCGAACCGGCCGGCCGGACTCGGAGAGCCGGGCGACCAGGGGCAGCAGGAACGCGTAGGTCTTGCCGGAGCCCGTGCGGCCGCGGCCGAGGACGTCCCGGCCGGCCAGCGAGTCGAGCAGCGTGGCGGACTGGATCGGGGTGGGGGTCGTGATGTCACGCGCCTTGAGGGCGGCGACGAGGTCGTGGGGAACGCCGAGCTCGGCGAAGGACAGGGTGGAACGTACGGAAGACAAGGGAGATCACTCTCGATGGTGGTGTCTCACCAGAGGGAAGTTCTTTGGTGGCCCGGCCGCATTCGCAGTGCGGGGGCTGGCCCGGGGCAAGACAGGAACGGGCCGCTCCCACCAGTGTGGCAGAGCGGCCCGCAAGCACCCGCATCGTGGCGGGGTGACGTCTGTTACGTCGTGCGTGATGCCTGGTGCTACTTCTTGAACGCGTCCTTGATGTCGCCGACGGCGTCCTTGGCCTTCTCGCCGGCCTGCTTGACCGAGGACTCGGCCTGGTCGGCGCGGCCCTCGTTCTTCATCTCGTCGTCGCCGGTGATCGAGCCGGCGGCTTCCTTGGCGCGCCCCTTGAGGTCTTCGGCCTTGTTCTCGGTCTTGTCATCGATTCCCATGAAGAGGAGGTACCCACTCACGCCCGACGTCAGGCTTGGCTGAGAGCAGCCTCACGGTCCGGCACCCGGTCGAAGGCGAGCACGCCGTCGTCGATGTCGCCGCGCTTGATGGTGCGCAGGTCGGTCAGGTAGTTCTGCTTGAGCCGCCACGGCGCCCGGTCACCCTGCTTGGGCAGCCGGTCGAGGGCGCGCAGCACGTAGCCCGACTGGAAGTCCATGAACGGGATCTCGTCGACATCGGCCTGCCGCACCGGGACCGCCGACCGCGCGCCGATCCGGTCGAGGTGCTTGAGCAGCCGGACGACGTACGTCGACACGAGGTCGGCCTTGAGCGTCCACGACGCGTTGGTGTAGCCGATCGTGTAGACGAAGTTGGGCACGCCGCTGAGCATCAGCGCCTTGTAGGCCATGGTCTTCGAGAAGTCGACCGGCTCTCCGTCCACCACCAGGTCGAGGCCGCCGAAGGCCAGCAGCTGCAGCCCGGTCGCGGTGACGATGATGTCGGCCTCGAGCTCCTGGCCCGAGGTGAGCCGGATGCCCTTCGGCGTGAAGGTCTCGATGGTGTCGGTGACGACCGAGGCCCGCCCCTTGCGGAGCGCGCGGAACAGGTCGCCGTCCGGCACGAAGCAGAGCCGCTGGTCCCACGGGTCGTAGCGCGGCTTGAAGTGCACGTCGACGTCGACGTCGTCCGGCACCAGCGCCGCGACCTCCTTGCGGATCAGCCCCTTCATGAAGCCCGGCCAGCGCCGGGAGACCTGGTAGGAGCCGACGGTGAGCAGGATGTTGGCCCAGCGGACCACCGGGTAGGACATCCTGGTCGGGAGCCGGCCGAGCAGCGTCGCGAGCCGGTCCTCTCCCGGGCGGCTCAGGATGTAGGACGGCGAGCGCTGCAGCATCGTGACGTGCTCGGCGGTCGAGGCCATCGCCGGCACCAGCGTCACCGCCGTCGCGCCGCTGCCGATCACCACGACCTTCTTCCCGGCGTGGTCGAGGTCCTCCGGCCAGTGCTGCGGGTGGAGGATCGTGCCCTCGAACGCGTCGGCGCCCGGGAAGTCCGGCGCGTAGGGCTCGTCGTACCGGTAGTAGCCCGAGCACCCCCAGAGGAAGCCGGCCGTGATCGTGGTCGGTGTTCCTGCGTGGTCGACCTCGACCGTCCAGAGCTGGGTGGCCGAGTCCCAGCTCGCGCCGGTGACCCTGTGCCGGTAGCGGATCAGCTCGTCGACGCCGTACTCCTCGGCGACGGTGCGCAGGTAGGCCAGGATCGACGGGCCGTCGGCCAGCGCCCGGTCGCCTGGCCAGGGCCGCCACCCGAACCCGAAGGTGAACATGTCGGAGTCGGAGCGGATGCCGGGGTACTTGAACAGGTCCCAGGTGCCGCCGCTCGCCTCGCGCGCCTCGAGCACCGCGACGGTCCTGGTGGGCACGTGCTCGCGGAGCTGGCAGGCCGCACCGATGCCGGACAGCCCGGCTCCGACGATCAGCACGTCGACGTGCTCGGGGGTGGTCGTCACGGCGTACAAACTATCCGTGACACTGTGTCACAACAAGCGGATGTGGGTTGCGTCATCTTCCGTCGAGTGACGCGAGAGCGTGGTCCTCACGCCGGATCCACCACTTCCTCACGCCACTCGACGGAGCATCACCGCGCGAAGAGCTCCACGAAGCGAGCCAGGATCCGGGGCGGCTCGGAGATGACGGCGGTGCGCGAGCGCTCGACGAGCTCGTCGGCCAGGTGCGGCTCGAAGTAGCCGAAGTGCCGGTAGGTCTCGATGCGCGCGATGATCCCGGCCACGTCGAGCTCGGGGTGGAACTGGGTGGCGTAGACGTTGCCCCCGATCCGGAACGCCTGCACCGGGCACGTCGCCGACGACGCCAGCAGCGTTGCGCCGTCCGGGAGTCGGGAGACGGCCTCCTTGTGGCCGAGCAGGGCCGTGAACGACGTCGGCAGCACGCCGAGCAGCCGGTCGTCGCGGCCGTCGTCGGTGAGGTCGATGACCATCGGGCCGATCGGCTCGCCGTAGGTGCGGTCGACCAGGCCGCCGGCCAGGCTGCCCAGGGTCCCGACGCCGTAGCAAGCTCCGAGGAACGGGAAGTCCGCCTCCACCACCTGGAGCGCGAGCTCGCGCAGCCGGGCCTCGCCTCGGCGCTGGGAGTCGTCCTTGAGCGGGTCGGGGTCGCTGACGTTCCACGGCCCACCGCCGACCACGATCCCCGACCAGTCGTCGAGGTCGAGGGGCCCGAGCTCGTCGCGCTCGATCCGGACCCGGCGCAGGTCGCCCTCGTCGAGCCCGGTGCAGTGCAGCACCGCGGCGTACTCGTCGTCGGCGGCGACGTCCTGGGCGCGGATGCCGAGGAAGAGGAAGGGCTTCACACCTGGACCGCCACACCTCGCTCGATGAGCCCGTCCACGTCGGCGATGCCCCACGCGGTGAGCGCCTCGCGCGTGTGGGTGCCCGCGGCGGGCGAGGGCGGCAGGGAGAGCGCGGCCGAGGTCCGCGAGAACCTCGGCGCCGGCTGCGGCTGCATCAGCCCCTCGTGCTCGACGAACGTCGCGCGGGCCTTGAGGTGGGGGTGGTCGGGAGCCTCGCTGACCGGGATCACCCCGGCGACACAGGCGTCGGTGCCCTCGAACAGCGCGACCCACTCGGCCTGCGTCCTCTGCAGGAAGGTGTCGGTGAGCAGGGTCCGCAGCTCGTCGTAGCGGTCGAGGTCGGCCTGCCCCGGAGCGACGCCCTCGAGACCGAGCAGGCTGATCAGCGTGGCGTAGAACTGCGGCTCCAGCGCGCCGACCGACATGTGCCTGCCGTCGGACGTCTCGTAGACGTCGTAGAACGGCACGCCGCCGTCGAGCAGGTTCGCCCCGCGCTCCTCCTGGTAGCCGCCGCTGGCGAGGAACGCGTTCGTCATCGCGTTGAGGTGCGCGGTGCCGTCCACGATCGCCGCGTCGACGACCTGGCCCTGGCCGGACACCCGGGCCTCGAGCAGCGCTGCCAGCAGTCCGATGACGAGGTACGTCGACCCGCCACCGAAGTCACCGACCAGGTTGGCCGGGAACTGCGGCCGGTCGGGCGTCTGGCCCATGCCGAACAGCGCGCCGGCGACGGAGATGTAGTTCAGGTCGTGCCCCGCCGCCTGGGCCAGCGGCCCGTCCTGGCCCCAGCCGGTCATCCGGCCGTAGACGAGCCGCGGGTTGACGGCATGGCACTGCTCGGGGCCGATCCCGAGCCGCTCGGCCACGCCGGGCCGCATCCCCTCCACGAGCAGGTCGGCGTCCCTCACCAGCTCGAGCACCGTGGCGGCGGCCTCCGGCTGCTTGAGGTCGAGGGCGACGCTCGGCCGGCCCCGGTTGAGCACCATGGTGGCGCCGCCCGACAGCATCTGCCCCCCGGGCCGCTCCACCCGGACCACGTCGGCCCCGAGATCGGCCAGGATCATGCAGGCGTGCGGCCCGGGACCGATCCCGGCGATCTCCACGACCCTGACGCCGCGCAGCGGACCGGTCCCCTGCCCCAGCTGGATCGCCATGCCGCGCAGCATCGCAGACCGCGGGGCGGCGAACGCATCGGGCCAGAATCCGGGCGAATCACCCCCTTTTGGGGAGGCTGCGCACACCCACGATCGGTTAACGTTCGACCGTGATCCTCGGGGGGCACAGGCCGTCACGGCCTGTTCAAGATCAGGCACAGAGGCCCGACGACGTAGCACCGTCGGCTTCCGACAAGCGCTGACAGACGTCCGGACCACGAGTCGATGCGGCTCGTGGGGTTCGGCATGCCCTGATGGTCGGGGGCTGGGGGGCTCATCCTCGAGGACAGGCACTCGGCACCTCAGGTGGAGGCGCCAGGGCGCCGTCGGCGGCGACCTTGGTGTCGTGATGATCCTCCTCTCCGACCCCCGGGTCTCCGCCGTGCCGCTCGTCGAGAACGGCGAGCCGCTCGTCGCGCTCGACGCGTCGTTCGGACCAGCCCGCGCGCTCGTCCGCCAAGGCCTGGCGACCCGCCTGGCCGCCGCGCAGCTGCTGCTGTCAGGTGGCCTCTGCCTGCGGGTGGTCGAGGGACACCGCTCCGTGACCGACCAGCAGGCGATCATCGCTCGCTACTCGGCGGAGGTCTGCGCCGCGCACCCCGGCATCTCGCCGGGCAACCTCGACCGGCTGGTCTCGCGCTTCGTCTCGCCCCTGGCGGTCGCACCGCACGTGGCCGGGGCGGCCGTCGACCTGACGCTCGTCGACGCACACGGCGAGGAGGTCGACATGGGCTCGGCGATCGACGCGACTCCCGAGCAGTCGGGAGGCGCCTGCTACTTCGCCAGTGCCGACATCAGCCGCTTCGCGAGGTCGCACCGGCAGCTGCTCTCCACGGTGCTGACCTGGTCCGGCTTCGTGAACTACCCGACCGAGTGGTGGCACTGGTCCTACGGCGACCGCTACTGGGCGCTGACCACGGGTGCGCCCGCCGCCGTCTACGGCCCGGTCCAGCTCGCGACGGGCGCGGCCGCATGACGGTCCTAGGGCGTGTCCCGCAATTCATGGCGGCGCCGGACGCCGCCCAGATCACGCGCTGGCGCCGGCATCCACCAGCAACTGCGGGACCCGCCCTCGCCCTCGCCCGGCGTCCGCAGTCCGGACCGCGGCTCGACGTCGACCTGGCCGCCGTCGCCGCCAACGTCGAGCTCCTCGCTCGCCGCGCGACCGGTGAGCTGATGGCGGTGGTCAAGGCCGACGGCTTCGGCCACGGCGCCACCGCCGTCGCCCGCACCGCCCTCACGCACGGCGCCACCCGGCTCGGCACGATCAGCCTGGCCGACGCCGTGGCCCTCCGCGCCGACGGTGTCAGCGCCCCCATCCTGACCTGGCTCAACGTCGTGGACACCGACTTCTCGGCCGCCACCGCGCAGGACATCGAGGTCGCGGTTCCTGGCCGCGGGCACCTCGAGGCCCTGACCCGCACCGCGCCGGGCGCCGCCGTCCACCTGCACCTCGACACCGGGCTGGCGCGTGACGGCGCCGCCCCCTCGGAGTGGGCGGACCTCTGCCGGGCCGCGCGGCGGGCCGAGCGGCAGGGGCTGGTGCGGGTCGTCGGCGTGATGGGGCACCTCGCCTGCGCCGACGTGCCCGCGGACCCGGCCAACACCCTCGGCCGGGCCCGGTTCGCGTGGGGCGTCGAGACCGCGCGGGCCATCGGGCTCCGGCCGGTCCACCGGCACCTCGCCGCCACGGCCGCCACGCTCACCGACCCCCTGAGCCACCACACCCTCAGCCGCGTCGGCGCGGGGCTGGTCGGCATCGACCCGTCGGGCAGCACCCGCCTGCAACCGGCACTCACCCTGACCGCGCCGCTGGTCAGCGTCCGCCACGTCAACGCAGGCACGCCCGTCGGCTACGGCCACACCTGGATCGCGCCGGCGGCCACCGAGCTCGGCCTGGTCCCGCTGGGCTACGCCGACGGGCTTCCGCGCGTGGCCTCGGGTCGAGCCGAGGTGCTGGTCCGTGGTCGGCGGCGGCCGCTGGTCGGCCGGATCTCCATGGACATGGCGGTCGTCGATCTCGGCGCCGAGGGCGCGGAGGCCGGAGAGCCCGTCACCGTGTTCGGGCCCGGCCGCGGCGGCGAGCCGACCACGGCCGAGTGGGCCACCTGGTCGGACACCCTCGAGCACGAGATCGTCACCGGCCTCGGCCAGCGCCTGGTGAGAGAGGGCCGATGAGGCTCCGGGTGGCCGTCATCGGCGGCGGCCAGAACAGCGAGCACGAGGTCTCGCTCGCATCGGCGGCCGCGGTGGCGCGGGCGCTGGACCCCTCGTCGTACGACGTGGTGCGGCTGACCATCGACCCCGACGGCGGGTGGCACGACGGCGAGCGGCCGGTCGGGCTGGCCGGTGCCGTGGAGGTGCTGGGCACCTGCGCGGTCGCGCTCCCGGTGCTGCACGGACCGCGCGGCGAGGACGGCACCGTGGCCGCGCTCTGCGACCTGGCCGGGGTCCGCTTCGTCGGCTCCGGCGTCGGTGCCGGCGCGCTGGCGATGGACAAGTGGGCCACCAAGCTGGTCGCCGCGAGGCTCGGGATCGGCGTGGCTCCGGACGTGCTGCTCACACCCGCGACCGCTCCGGCGTACGCCTTCACCCACCCCGTCGTCGTGAAGCCCGTCGCCGCGGGCTCGAGCCACGGGGTCACGCTGGTCCTCGACGCGGACGGTCTGCCCGATGCGCTGGCCGCGGCGTTCGCGCTCGACGACGCAGCCCTGGTCGAGGACGTCGTGGTGGGCCGCGAGATCGACGTGGCCGTGCTCGGTCGCCCGGGCGGGGAGCGGGTCGTCGCGCCGATCCTCGAGATCGTCGGCGACGGCATCTTCGACACCGCGTCGAAGTACGACGGCAGTGCCGACTTCCGGGTCCCGGCGGTGGTCTCCGACGCCGAGCGGAAGGACCTCGAGGACGCCGCCGTCGCGGTCTACGACGCGCTGGGCTGCGCCGGCGTGGCCCGGGTGGACTTCTTCCTCACCGAGGCCGGGCCGGTCCTCAACGAGGTGAACACGATGCCCGGCTTCACCGAGGAGTCGCAGGTCCCGAAGATGTTCGCCGCCGCCGGCACGACGTACGCCGCGCTGCTCGACCTGCTGGTCCGGGACGCCCTCCTCGCCTCGTGAGTGGTTCCATGGCGGACATGAACGACCGCGTCCGCGACGTCGCACCCGACGTCCTCGTCGGTGCCGCGGTCTTCGTCATCGGTGCGCTCGAGATCTGGACGCAGGTCCCACCGGGTGGCGGCCGCACCGCGGCAGCGACGGTCGCGGTGGCCTTCGCCATGGCCTGCGGGCTGAGCCGGCGCTCGCCGTTCGGGGCGCTGGTCCTGGTGTGGGCGACCTGCACCCTGCAGCTCATGTCCGGCACCCCGGTGCTGGCCGTCGAGTTCGCGGTGGCGATCGTGGCCTTCGGCTGCGCCCGGTGGGGGCATCCGGTCACGGTGTTCCTGAGCGGGCTGTCGATCCCAGCGGCGGCCGCGGTCGGGTTCTACGTCGCGCGTCAGGAGTCGCCCGGAGTCCTCCGCGGGCTCTCCCTGTTCCGGGAGGTCAGGGACAACGCCTACCGGTTCAGCGACACGCTCGTGGTGGGAGCCACCATCCTCGGGCTGCTGATCCTCGCGGTGCCGTGGCTGGCCGGGCTGCTGCTGCGGGCCACCGCGCGGGCCCGCCGCTCGGAGGTGCAGACCGAGCAGGCCGAGGCCGACGCGGCCCGCGCCCAGCGCGAGACCGAGCAGGCCCGCGAGATCGCCCGGCTCCAGGAGGACCAGGCCAGGCTGGCCCGGGACGTGCACGACGTGGTCGGTCACTCGCTGGCCGTGATCCTCGCGCAGGCGGAGTCCGGCCAGTACCTCCCGGACGAGGATCCGGAGACGCTGAAGTCGACGCTGGCGAAGATCGCCGGCTCGGCCCGTTCGTCGCTGCAGGACGTGCGGCAGGTGCTGGCTCCGCCGGACGGGGGCGGGCCGGCACCCAGCGGCGCCTTCGAGGGGCTGCTGGAGGGGGTGCGCGCGAGTGGGACCGAGGTGCGGGCGACCGAGATCGGGTCGGCGCGGTCACTGCCACCCGAGCTCGACGTCGCAGCCCACCGGGTGGTGCAGGAGATGCTCACCAACGCGATCAAGCACGGCCGCCGTGACCGGCCCGTGGAGGTCGAGCGACACTGGCCAGAGGGGTCGTGGGACCGCGACCTGCGGATCGAGGTACGCAACGTGGCCGAGCACGCCGATGACGACACCCAGCCCCTGCAGCACCCGTCCGGCCCGCCCGGCCAGGGACTGGAGGGGATGCGCCGCAGGCTCGAGGCGGTCGGCGGACGGCTCGACGTGCGACGCCGCGACGAGGCCGGCGAGCCGACCTTCACCGCCACCGCCTGGCTCCCGGTGAGCGGCCGATGACCGAGGACGTCACCCACGACCTCGCCAGTGACCTCGCCAGTGACATCACGGTGCTCCTGGTGGATGACCAGGACCTGTTCCGCGAGGGCGTGAAGGTGATCATCGACGCGCAGGAGGGGATGTCGGTGGTCGGCGTGGCCGGCGACGGCCTCGAGGCGGTGCAGCTGGTCGACGAGCTCACGCCCGACGTGGTGCTCATGGACATCCGGATGCCGGAGATGGACGGGGTGGAGGCGACGCGTCAGATCTTCGCTCCCGAGCGGGCCGGGCGGCGGGAGAAGCCGGTCCGCGTCGTCGTGCTCACGACGTTCAACCTCGACGACCGGGCGGCGACCGCGATCCGGCACGGCGCCAGCGGCTTCCTCCTCAAGGACACGACGCCGGTGATGCTGCGCGACGCCATCCGCACCGTGCACGCCGGCAACGCGGTGCTCGCACCGGCCGACCTCTCGACGCTCCTGGACAGCCAGTTCCAGGAGGCCGCCCCGGCGCCGGCGGCCTACCTCGGACTGACCGAGAAGGAGCGCGAGGTCTTCGACGCGGTGGCCCGCGGGATGTCGAACACGGAGATCGCCGGGCTGGTCTTCGCCAGCGAGTCGACGGTCAAGACGCACGTCGGCGCGATCCTGCGCAAGCTCGCGCTGCGCGACCGGGTGCAGATCGTGGTGTTCGCCCATGAGCACGGCCTCGTAGGTTGACCCCATGGGCCTCCTCCGCGACCTGACCGACGACGAGGCCCGAGCGGCCCTGGTGCTCAAGTGGGGAACCGTCGAGCCCGGCGTGCTGCCGGCCTGGGTGGCCGAGATGGACTACGCCGTCGCCGAGCCGGTGACTGCCGCGGTGCGCGCGGGCGTC
The DNA here is from genome assembly GCA_963830145.1 of uncultured Actinomycetota bacterium. Lineage (GTDB taxonomy): Bacteria > Actinomycetota > Actinomycetes > Propionibacteriales > Nocardioidaceae > Nocardioides. Next base: position 200,200 of record CAWHLI010000025.1, on the reverse strand, counting down.
GACCGGGGCGAGCTCGGCTACCCGGCCTTCGTCCGCTCGGGCGGCCGGATCGGCGAGGCCTACTCCGCCTTCGCCCTGCGGCACTTCGACGAGGGTGTGCCACCGGACCGGGTGCTGCCCACGGCCGACGTGACCGTCGGGGTGCGAGTCGCCCTCGATGTGCTGAGCGAGCGGGCGCCGATGGTGTTGCCCATGCCGGCCTACGACCCGCAGCACGGGCTCGGCCAGATCACCGGGCTGGAGCAGTGGGACCTGCCGGTCGACCCGGACGGTGACCGCTACGTCGTCGACCTCGACGCGCTCGACGAGCTGCTCCGCCGGGGCGCACGGACGCTGCTGCTCACCCAGCCGCACAACCCCGGCGGGCACGTGCACACCCGTGCGGAGCTGGAGGGGATCCGCGACGTCGTCGTGAGGCACGGTGCCCGCGTGGTCAGCGACGAGATCCACGCGCCCCTGGTGCTGCCCGGCGCCGAGCACGTGCCGTACCTCTCGCTGGAGGGCACAGCCGACCACGCGGTCGCCGTGGTCTCGGCGTCCAAGGCGTTCAACATCCCGGGGCTCAGGTGCGCCCAGATCGTCACCGGCGACGACGCCACCCGCGACCGGCTGGTGTCCATCCCGATGGCGCAGAACGAGTCCTGGAGCTCGCTGGGGATCCTCGCCTCGATCGCGGCCTACGACGAGGGCGACCCCTGGCTGGCCGAGCTGATCGAGCGGCTCGACCAGCAGCGCACCCTGCTCGGGGAGCTCCTTGCCGAGCAGCTGCCGCAGGCGCGGATGCGGCCGCTGGAGGCGACGTACCTGGTCTGGCTCGACCTGCGCGCCTACGGCCACGACGACCCGGCGGACGTGATCCTCGACGCCGGTGTCCGCGTGTCGCCGGGGCAGAGCTACTGGCCGGGCCAGGTGGGCCACGTGCGGCTCAACATCGCCACGTCGCCCGACCGGCTCACCGAGATCGTCCGACGCATGCGGAGCGCCCTGACCGGGTCGCGCTGACCGATCGCGCCGACCCGGGGTCAGATGCCCCGAGCTCTGTCGAGCGTGCCGACCGTGCTGACCTCGAGGGGCTTCTTCTCGCCCACGAACCTCTTCTGCGCCCACGTGGCCAGGGCGGTGAGCAAGAGGTTGACCAGGATGTAGAGCGAGGCGATGACGATCATCGTCGGCACCCGGTTGTTGAACTCGAGGTAGATCTCCTTGTAGATCTTGGTCAGGCCGGGTGCCAGCACGTACTGGCCGAGCGCGGTGTCCTTGAGCGCCACGATGCACTGGCTGATGATCGCGGGCAGCATGATCTTGACCGCCTGCGGCAGCAGCACGATGTTCATGACCTGCGCCTTGCGCATCCCGATCGCGGACGCCGCCTCGCGCTGTCCCTTCGGTACGGCGTTGACTCCGGCGCGGAGGACCTCGGCGAGCACGGCACCGTTGTAGAGGGTCAGTGCGATGACCACGGCCCAGAACGACGAGCCGTCCCGGTTGATGCCGATGAGGAACCACGTGAAGACCATCAGCAGCAGCACCGGCACGGCGCGGAAGAACTCGACGACGAACCACGCCGGCCACCTGACCAGGGCATGGTCGGACAGCTTGGCCACCCCGAGCACGAAGCCGAACGCTGAGGCACCGACGATCGCGACCGCAGCCATCTTCAGGGTGTTCAGCAACCCGTCGACCAGCAGCACGCGCACGTAGTCGGGGGTGACGAACACCTCCCACTTGTCGCCCTCGAACTGGCCCGCGTCGTCGAAGCGGTTGATGACGAACGCGAGCACGCCCAGCAGGCCCACCAGCGCCATGAACCCGTAGAGGCGGTGGCGACGGACGGTGCGCGGCCCGGGCGCGTCGTAGAGCACGCTGTGGGTCACGTGGCGACCCTCCAGCGGCGCTCGAGGCGGCTCGAGAGGAACGAGAACACCTCGACGATGAGCACGTAGCCGGCCGCGAAGCAGATGAAGATGCCGTAGCGCTGGGTGGCGCCGAAGTCGTTGAGCAGGCCGCGCATCTGCGCGGTCGCCTCGGCGATGCCGAAGACCGCGGCGACCGAGGTGTTCTTGATCAACGCGATCTGCACGCTGGCCAGCGGAGGCAACGCGGCACGGAAGGCCTGGGGCAGCACCACCTCGCGCATCACCCCGCCGAACGGCAGGCCGATCGCGCGCGCGGCCTCGGCCTGACCGAGCGACACGGCGTTGACGCCGGATCGCAGGGCCTCGCACACGAAGGTCGAGGTGTAGAGGGTCAGCGAGACCACGGCTGCGCCGTAGAACGCGGTGAAGTCGAAGACGCCGATGTGGACGTCGAGCCAGTTGAACCTGATGCCGAGCGTGGGGGCGGCGAAGGAGAAGAACGCGAACACGATGACCAGCGGCGTGTTGCGCACCACCGTGACGTAGGCGGCCCCGGCCCAGCGGAGCACCGCGACGGGCCCGACGCGCGTGGCGACCAGGAACGTGCCCAGGAGCATCGACAGGACACCGGACACGATGAAGAGCGCGAACGTGTAGCCGAACGCCTTGAAGTAGGCGTCGAAGTTGTCGAAGACGGCTTCCAAGCTTGCTCCTCCGGACGGGGCGTCCCGGGCGGCACGTGCGGTGCCGCCCGGGACGTCAGCCGATGATCAGGCCGCGGGGCAGGCGTCGAGCTCCGGGGCGTCCGGGGTCTCGATGCCGGACGGGCCGAGGGTCTTCTCGAACGCCGCCTCCCATGTCCCGTCCTCGAAGGAGCTCTCCAGGACGTCGTTGATCCACTGGCACATCTCGGGATGCTGCAGGCTGTAGCCGACCCCGATCCGCTCCTCGGAGAACTCGTCTCCGACGACCTTCAGCTGGCCCTCGTTCTGCGCGGCGTAGCCGGCCAGGATGGAGCCGTCCGTGGACATCGCCGACACGGTGCCGTCCAGCACCTTCTGGACGCACTCCGAGTAGCTGTCGAACCCGACGCCCTTGGCGCCCTGCTCGTTGATCCGGTCGATGGAGGTCGACCCGGTCACCGAGCAGACCTCCTGTCCGGCCAGGTCAGCGATGCTCTCGACCTCGCTGTCGGCGGGCACGAGGAGCTGCTGCCCGGTGAGGAAGTACGGCCCGGTCTGCCCGACGACAGCGCGTCGGTCGTCGGTGATGGAGTAGGACGCCAGCACCAGGTCGACCTTGCCCTGCGTCAAGAAGGGCTCACGGTTGTCGGAGATGGTCTCCTCGTAGGTGACCGCGGACGTGTCCTCCGGGTCGATCCCCAGGTTGGCGACCAACAGCTTGGCGACCTCGACGTCGAAGCCGCTGGGGATGTCGTCGGTCGCGCCCTTGAAGCCCAGGCCGGGCTGGTCGTACTTCACGCCCACCGTGATCTTGCCGGCCTCGGCCAGCTCCTTCATGTAGGTGCCGTCGTCGAACTCGTCGGCGGCGTTCTCCTGCACCTTCACGTCGGTGCCGTTGTCGTCGTCGTCCCCCGCATCGCCGCAGGCGGCCAGGCTCAATGCCAGGCCGACCCCGGCGACCACTGCCTTCGCTCTGATGAATCGCATGTCTCTCCTTGTCCCGAACTTCGGTTGAGTCGTGCTTCGAGCAGGTGTCGGTCCTCAGTGCTTGAGGATCTTGCCGAGGAAGTCCTTGGCACGCTCCGATCGCGGGTTGGTGAAGAATTCCTCCGGGGTGTTCTCCTCGACGATGGCGCCCTCCGACATGAAGAGCACCCGGTCGGCTGCGGTGCGCGCGAAGCCCATCTCGTGGGTGACCACCACCATCGTCATCCCGCGCTTGGCGAGGTCGACCATCACGTCGAGGACCTCCGAGATCATCTCGGGGTCCAGCGCGGAGGTGGGCTCGTCGAACAGCATGACCTTGGGTTCCATCGCCAGCGCGCGGGCGATGGCGACGCGCTGCTGCTGGCCGCCGGACAGCTGCGCGGGGTACTTGTCGGCCTGCTGGCCCACCCCGACCCGGTCCAGCAGCTCGCGGGCCCTGGCCTCGGCTTCGGCCGGCTTGGCCCCGCGGACCTTGACCGGTCCGAGGGTGACGTTCTCGAGGATGGTCTTGTGGGCGAACAGGTTGAAGCTCTGGAACACCATGCCGACCTCGGCGCGCAGGTTGGCCAGCTCCTTGCCCTCTTGGGGCAGCGGCACCCCGTCGAGGCTGATCGCACCCTTGTCGATCGTCTCCAGCCGGTTGATCGCGCGGCACAGGGTCGACTTGCCCGAGCCCGACGGCCCGATGACCACCACGACCTCACCGCGCGCGACCGTCAGGTCGATGTCCTTGAGGACGTGCAGCTCGCCGAACCACTTGTTGACACCCTCGAGCACGACGAGGGCGGCACCCACGGTCGAGCCAGCCGTCGCAGTGTCCGAGTGAACCATCACAGGAACCTACCCTTGCCGGTGTCGTGCTGACCACCGCGGTCGTCGACCGCCTCGGGACCTCCACCCGCGTCGGGGTGGGTCGATGTTGCCGGGCGAGTCGACCCCGCGAGAACCGCGTCCGGGACGCCGGCGTGCCTAACGGTGTCGCTTGAGCCTCTTGAACGTGTACTTCGCGGTGGACCGGTCCACGTTGCCGGCCTGGTCGACGGCCCGCACCTGGATGCGGTGCCTGCCCACCTTGACGCCGTACCTGAACGTCGAGGGGCAGGCGCGCCACGGCCGTCCGTCGAGCTTGCACTGGAACCTCGCAGCTGCCTCCGTGGCGGCGAACTTGAACTTCACCCGCTTCTTGAAGAACCGCTTGGGCGCCTTCTTGGTGAACCTGGTGTCCGGCGCGACGGTGTCGACGGTGAAGGCGGCCGTGGGTGGGTTCGCCTCGACGTTGAACACCGCGTCGGTGGCCCGGACCGTCAAGGAGTGCTGCCCGTCGGGCAGGGCGGTGGTGGTCGTCGGGCTCGCGCACGGCTGGAAGGCCCCGCCGTCGAGCCGGCACTCGAACCGCGCCCCGTCCTCGCTGCGGAACTGGAAGACAGGCGTGTTGTCGTTGCTCGACCCCTGCGGGACAGCCACGAACGTCGTGACCGGCGCGGTGATGTCGCGCAGCTCGTAGGCACCCATGTCGGGGACCGGCGAACCGTTGCCGTCGCCGTCGAAGGCGCGCCCGTCGCCGTTCCGGTCGTTGCCGGTGCTGGTGAGCGGGTCGCCCTTGTCGACGACCGGCGAGCCTGCCCGGAGCGCGAGGTCGCCTCCGCCGGGACCGGCGAACGCGGGATCGATGAACGCAGGGTCGAGGTCCGGCAGGTTGCCCACTCCCTCGGTGACCGTGCCGCCGGTCTCCTCGACCGGGGGCTTCAGGTCCGAGTGGTGGACGACGACGCTCGCGGCGGCACCGCTGGCCGCCACGGAGTCGGTGGGTCCGTGCACGATCGAGTTGACCAGCGTGACCGCGGCCGCCGCGTCGGAGCTGCTCGCCAGGACGCCGCGCGACCCGCCTGCGCCTCCGACGACGGTCAGGTGCCGGGCATCCACGGTGGAGCCGGCGTCGGCCCGCAGCCCCACCTGGCCCGAGACGTCGAGGTTGAGGACCGAGTTGTCGATCGCCAGCGGCCCGCCCTGCGCGGCCACACCGGTGCCGGAGACCCTCAGGGAAGTGCGCGAGACGACCGCGGGTCCCGACACCTGACGGATGCCGGTGTTGCCGGCGCCGCGGTAGAGGCTGACCGTGGAGCTCCCGACCCTGGCGTCCTCGAGACTGATGCCGACGGCGTTGGCTGCCACGGCCGCGGGGTCGTCGGCCACGATCACGTTCTGGGCGATCGAGCCCGCACTGAGCGCGAGGCCCGTGGCTCCCGAGCCGCTCACCTCGATCCGCAGGTTGCGGATCGTGACGTCGGTCGCGGTGGCGTACGGCGCCGCCGCCCCGCCCTTCAGGAGCGTCGCGTTGGGCCCGGCGCCGTTGTTGGAGCCCTGGATCGTCAACGGCGAGACGGTGCCGTCGAAGACGTAGGGGCCGTCGGCGTAGGTGCCCGGCCCGAGCCGGATCACGCTGTCCAGACCGTCGATCTGGGCCACCTGCAGGGCGACCTCGATCGTGGTCGGCCGCGCGTCGCAGTCGGTGTCGCCGGGTCTGTTGATGCAGATGATGTAGGGCGCGGCGGCCTGGGCGGGCGCAGCCGCGAGCAGGGGGAGGGCAGGGACGACGAGGGCTCCGAGAAGGAGTGCGAGACGAGGAGGGCGCACCGTTCGAGGGTACGTCGGGGTCAGCCGGTCCCTGGCAGCACTCGGCGGAGGAACTGTCGGGTCCGCTCCTGCTCGGGTGCGACGAGCATGGAGGAGGGCGGCCCCTGCTCCAGGATCCGGCCCTCGTCGAGGAAGCAGACCTTGGTGGCGACCTCTCGCGCGAAGCCCATCTCGTGGGTGGCCAGCACCATCGTGGTGCCACCCTCGGCCAGGTCGCGCACGATCGTCAGCACGTCGCCCACCAGCTCGGGGTCGAGGGCAGCGGTGATCTCGTCGAGCAGCAGCAGCTCGGGCTGCGTGCACAGCGCCCTCACCAGCGCGGCTCGCTGCTGCTGACCTCCGGACAGCCGGTCCGGGTGCTTGTCGACCTGGTCGCTCAGCCCGAACCTGGCGAGCAGCTCGCGCGCCCGCGCGACCGCCTCGGAGCGGGGTACGCCGTGGACCCGGACCGGGGCGAGCACGCAGTTGTCGAGCACGGTCAGGTGGGGGAACAGGTTGTAGGCCTGGAACACCATGCCGATCCGGCGGCGTACGACGCGCGGGTCGACCCGCGGGTCGGAGATCTCCTCGCCGTCGAAGCGGATCACGCCGTCGTCGATCTGCTCGAGCAGGTTGAGGCAGCGCAGCAGGGTCGACTTCCCCGAGCCGGACGAGCCGATCAGGCAGACCACGTCGTGCCTGTCGACCGTGAGGTCGATGTCGGCGAGCACCACCTTGTCGCCGTAGGACTTGCGGAGGTCGCTGACCTCGACGAGCGCGGTCACAGGGTCGGTCACACGGTCGGTCACAGGGCACCGGCCCTCTCGCGCTCCATCCACCGGCGCTGCAGCCAGTCGCAGACCCGGGCCAGCGGCACCGTCATGACCACGAAGAAGGCTGCGACCACGACCAGTGGCGTGTAGTTGAAGTTGAAGTTGCCGTAGTCCCTGGCCGCGAAGACCGCGTCGAAGACGCCGGCGGCGGCGACCAGGGCGGTGTCCTTCTGGAGCGAGACGAAGTCGTTGAGCAGCGGCGGGATGACCCGGCGGACGGCCTGCGGCACGACCACGAACCGCATGGTCTGCCCCCGGCTGAGCCCGAGGGCGGACGCGCTGGAGACCTGCGAGGGATGGATCGAGTCGATGCCGGCGCGGAACACCTCGGCGACGTAGGCGCCGTAGGACAGGACGAGCGCCACACCGGCCCAGAACAGCGCGCTGTTGGGAATGCCCTCCAGCCGCAACGCGGGCATGCCGAACGCGAGCAGGACCACCAGGAGGATCGTCGGGACGCCGCGGAAGACGTCGGTGTAGCCGACGGCGATCAACCGGAGTGGCAGCAGCCAGGGCGCCCGCGCGGTGCGGGCCAGGGCCACGAGCAGCGCCAGCACCAGGATCACCGGCTCGCAGATCACGAAGAGCTTCACGTTGATCCAGAAGCCCTTGAGGATGGCGTCGAAGGACTCCCTGGCGTGGAAGCCGTTGAAGAACAGCTCGTGGACGCTCGGCCAGCCCGGCGAGCTGAGGATCCCGAGCAGCAGCAGCCCGAAGACCACGACCGTCACCGCGCCGGCCACGGTGATCGAGACGGCCCGCTGCCGGCGGCGAACGGCCCGGCGCTCGAGCTCCCGCTCGCTGGGCGACCAGGGCTCGGTCATTGCAGGACGGGAACGTCCACCACGTCGGAGAGCCACTCCTGCTCGAGCTGGGCGAGGGTGCCGTCGTCCGTCAGAGCGGCCAGCGCCTCGTTGACGCACGCGACGAGCGGGTTGCCCTTCTGGAAGAGCAGCCCGAACTGCTCCTGCTCCCCGGTCGTCGGCTGGAACTGGCCCACGATCGTGCTCTTCGGGATCTCGACCGCGGAGATGTAGAAGGCGGTCGGCAGGTCGGCGAGGATCGCGTCGATCTGGCCGTTGAGAAGCGCCTGCTTGGCGGCGTTGGTGTCCTCGAAGACGGCCGGGTCGTTGGCCGGCTTGATCACGTCGCGGATGGCGGAGAGCGACGTCGTGCCGGTCTGGGCCCCGAGGTTGTAGTCGGCCAGCTCCGCCACGTCGGTGGCCTCCGAGACCGGCGAGCCCTTGAGCGCGATCACGGCCTGCGCGGCGGCGTAGTAGCCGTCGGAGAAGTCCACGACCTCGGCCCGCGCCGGGCTGATCGAGATCTGGTTGATGTCGAAGTCGAAGTCCTTGTCACCCGGCTTGTAGGAGGTGTTGAAGGGCACCACGGTCCACTCCACCTGGTCCGGGCCGAAGCCGAGCTTCTCGGCCACGGCGTAGGCCACGGCCGACTCATAGCCCTTCCCGTTGGTCGGGTCGTCGTCGACGAACCACGGCTCGTAGGCCGGGGAGTCGGTGGCGATGGTCAGCTGGCCCGCTGCGTTCAGCGGCAGCTGGTCGGCCGCGCACTCGGGCGAGAGCCCGCCTGCCTGCGTGGCCTCCTCGGTCGGAGCCGCCGACTCGCTGGTCGACTCGCTGGTCTCCTCGGTCGGGGAGCTCGAGGTCTTGTCGTCGGTGGCGGTGCCGCTGCTGTCGTCGGCCGGGGCGCACGCGGTGAGCGGGACCAGGACGAGGGGCAGGGCGGCGAGGCCGGTACGCAGGCGCATGGGCGAGATCGTAGGGCGCATCGGCCCACCCCGAACATGGCGCGTCCGGGCCATGGGCGGTCGCGGCGCCCGCGACCCGACGCGAGGGTCGAGCCTCAGAGCTCCATCAGCCGGCCGGGCGCGAAGCCGGGCCGGGTGTCGGCCGCCCGTGAGCGCAGGTCGTCGAGGTCGGCCTGCCAGGTGTGGCCAGAGTCGGTGCGGCGGAGCACGTAGCCCAGGCCGTGGGTGCGGTACGTCGCGCCGCCGGCCGCGCGGACGGCCGCGATCAGCTGGGCATCGACGTGGCGGCGTACGGTCCGGAAGCCGCCGATCTCGCGGAGCAGGCCGCGGTCGAGCAGGAGCGTGCCGCCCGCCACGAACTGGCGGTAGACCTCGGTCCGCTGGCCGAGCCGGACCGTCTCGTCGCTGGGCTCGAGGTAGTAGACGTCGTCGGGCATGCCGACCAGCTCGGCGCCGCTGTAGCTGCGGGCGAGCAGCAGGTCGGCGACCGTGTCGGGTGCATACCAGTCGTCGTCGTCCATCTTCAGGACCACGTCGCCGGACGCGGCCGTCGCCGCGGCGTGCAGCACGTCGCCGAAGACCGCCTCGTCGGGCTGTGCGACGACCTGCACGTCGAGGTCGTGCGCGGCCAGCACCTCGGCGTCGGGCTCGAACCCGTGCGGCGCGAGGACCAGCTCGAGCCGGTCGACCCCGCGCTGCCGCGCGACCTGGCCGAGCGCGTGGTCCAGGAGGTCGGGCCTGCGGGAGGCCATCACGACCGAGACCGCCGGCTGGCCGGAGACGCGGACGCCGGCGAGGTCGCCCAGCCTGCGCCGCCAGGCGGCCGAGGAGTACGCCGTGAGCGCGGCCCGGCGCAGCACCACGCTGTGCTCCTCGCGGGCCTGCGGGTCGGTCAGGTCGACGTCCGCGGTGATCGCGGCGGTCACCTCGTCACCGAGGTGGGCGGCCACGCGGCCGGCGACGCGCTCCGCCGACAGGGGCACCCCGGCCATGGCCAGCCCCGCGATGACCCGGGCCGCGAGGAGCGGCGTCGCCTGGGGCAGGTCGGCGACCACCCCGAGGTTGCCGCGCAGGCCGCGCACCAGGGCCTCGGTCGGGCCGCGGCCCCAGTCGAGGTCCGAGAGGTCGACGAGCGGTCCGCCTACGTCGCGCTCGAAGCCCATGGGGTTGAGCAGCCGCTCGTCGAGCGGGCCGAGGGCGATCATCGGGTCGGGGTCGGAGACCGCCACCGGATCGGCGGCCACCTTGTCGGTCGACTCCTCGGGCAGGACGACACCGCGCTGGCCGGCGTGGTCGGGCCAGACCGACTGCCGCCCGAGCTCGGCGACCACGCGGTGCACGGGGATCGAGGCGTCGAACCGGAGCACGGTGAGCCAGCCGTCGTCGACGGGCCGCGACCGGATCATCGTGAGTGGCGGCCACTCCGGCCGCGGGGTCAGGGAGAGTGCCGAGCTGCCCTCGTCGAGCCAGACCGCGAGCGCCGACGTACGCACGCCCTTGGGGACGCGCAGCGCGCGCAGCTCGCCGCGGTCGCGCACCGTGACGGCCACGCGGTCGTACTTGCCGGGCTCGACCTCGCCGTCGGGGCCGATGACCACGTGCGACCTCGGCGCCTCCTGCACGAAGCCGTCGAGCGCGGGACCGGGACCCATCAGCCGCCACCCACTGGTCGGGCCTCGAGGGTGCCCGCCGACCTGTGAACCAGGGACTGCTCGAGCTCGAGGCGGAGCGTCAGCGGTCGCGGCTCGAGCTGCATCCACTGCTTGGTGACGTAGTCGACGACGTGCACGCCGGCTGGGGCCTCGATCCGCTTCAGCCCCTCGATCTCATGGCCGCGGCCTTCGTGGAGAGCCCGGTTGACCTCCATCTCGCGAGCCTTGCGCGGCGTGCGGACCGGGTCGAACTCGGTGTCGCTCCAGTGGGCGAACTCGTCCTGGTCGAGCCACTTGAGCTCCACGCACATCCCCTCCGGGGCGACGATCCGCTCGCTGGTCGGCGGGAACTCGCGGACCTCCCACTCGAACGCCTTCACGAACGTGAACTCCGGACCCATGGGGTAGACCCAGGGCTCGAGGAAGCGGTAGCCCAGGTCGAGCCAGGCCACCGACTCGCTCTCGACCGACATCGGGTGCCGCGGGATCGCGACCACGGCGTTGGAGTCCTCGAGCTGCCACGACAGGTCGCGCAGGAGCTCGACGCCCTCGGCGGTGAGCACCATGTCGCCGTCCCACTTCATGGAGTACGACGTGCGGACGTGCGAGAACGACCAGTTGTAGAAGTAGGTCAGGCTGCGTGGCGAGTCCGGCGGTGTGTTCAGGTGCTCGGCACCGGCGCGGGCGACCGTGAACGGGTACGACGCCAGGGTGAACCGATCGGCCGCGCCGTGCTCCTCGGCGACCCGCTGGGCGACCTCGGCGGTGCCGTCGTCGGAGCCGTTGTCGACCAGGACGACGTGCTGGACGGCGTCGAACATCGGCGGCAGCACCCAGGGCAGGTTGCGGGCCTCGTTCTTGACCCGGAAGACGCAGGTGAGCCCCGGGGTCAGCGGGCCGTCCTCCCAGGCCCAGTGGATCGGGAAGTCGGCGGGGTCCGGTGCGCTCACGATCCCAGCGCTCGGCGGATGCGCCGCTTCGCCCTCGTCGCGAAGGCGTCGGTGGCCGGGGGCAGCGCCTCCAGTGCCTGCTGGCGACCCTCTCGGCGGGCCGCGAGCACGCTCGACTGGGCGACCGCCTCGGCCTCGTCGTAGAAGGCGACGTAGCCCTCCCGCACCTCGTCGAGCAGCGCGTGCACGTCGGGGGTGTCGCCGCCGGGCTCGGCCAGCTTGCCGAGCCCACGCCAGGTCTCCTCGGCGATCTCGCGGAGCCGGGCCGGGACCTCGACGTCGTCCCACGTCGTCTGGACCCGCTTGAGGTCCGGGTCGATGAACTGGTGGACCGCGCGGATGGAGTTGGCGCTGGCGGCCTTGACCGCCTCGAGGTCGAGGTCCTGCCCGAGCCGGAACACCGGCACGGTCCAGTCGGTCAGCATCTCGTCGTACCTGACGAAGGCGCGCTTGCCGTCGCGGGTGGCGCGCTCGGTGTGCAGCATCATGTTGACCCAGGCGGCCGTGCGCTGGACCTCGCTGAACGCGCTGCTCGTCTGCCCCGGCGCGTAGTAGCGCTGCTTGCTGCCGACCACCTCGGTGACGTGGCGGAGCATCGTGACGTAGGACGGCTGGGCGTCGGTGCGGAGCGCCGCGGACTTCCAGAGCCCCAGGAACCACGCCAGGCGCGGGTCCTTGATCACCAGCTCGTCGACGGCCGGCTCGTCGCCGGCCTCGGTGACCCGGGCCTCCTTGAACTGTGGGCCGAGCCAGTCGGTCAGCCGGGCCCGGGTGATGCCGGAGGTGCTGGCCTTGCCGGTCTCGAACCACGCGCTCGGCCGGGCATCGGACACCTGCACGTGGCACCGCTGCAGCAGCTCGTGGTGGAGGTCGACGACCCACTTCGACTCCGCGAACCCCTTGGGGTTGGTCTCGTCGGCCCGCACCTCCGGCTGCGGCACGTGCATCCCGAGCGCCTGCAGCGCACCCGCCATGGTCGACGTGCCACTGCGCCCGGAGCCCACCACGAAGACGACGCGGCGCTTGCTCTCGGACATGGGCGGCAGCCTAACGGCGGCCGGCGGAAGCACGCGCCATGGTGAGGGGAGCGATGGGAGCGCAGCGACCCGGTCTTTCGCGGGCGAAGCCCGCGCGCCTCGTGATCGGCCCGGGGCCGAAGCTCACGAGGGTAGAGAGTCGGCGATGAACTGGCGGTACCACTCGAAGGACTTCTTCGGGGTGCGCTTCTGGGTCTCGAAGTCGACGTGGACGAGGCCGAACCGCTGGGTGTAGCCCTCGGCCCACTCGAAGTTGTCCATGAGTGACCAGGAGTAGTAGCCGCGGACGTCGACGCCGCGGCGGATCGCGGTGGCGACGGCGTTGAGGTGCGACTCGAGGTAGTCGATGCGGGCCTGGTCGTCGACGACGCCGTTCTCGTCGGGCTCCACGTTGTAGGAGCACCCCGACTCGGTGATCATCAGTGGCGGCAGCGCGGCGCGGAACCTGGCGCGGGTCATGACCAGCCACTCGCGCAGGGCCTCGGGTACGACGGGCCAGCCGAAGTCGGTGACGGGGTAGCCGAGCACCTGGCGGAACTCGAAGGGCATCTCGGCGTCCTCGTCGGTCGCCGCCACCCGCATCGGGTTGTAGTAGTTGACGCCGTAGAAGTCGAGCGGCTGGCGGATCGTGGTCAGGTCGCCGTCGACGATCACGTCCTCGACGAGCGGCAGGCAGTCCTCCGGGTAGCGCCCGAGCAGCATCGGCTCCATGAACAGCCCGTTCCAGAGGCCGTCGAACAGCTTGCTAGCCCCGACGTCGGCCTCGTCGTCGCTGGCCGGCCAGATCGGCGCGTGGTTGTTGGCGCAGCCGATGCTCGGGATCCGGCCGCGGACGCTCTCCCGCAGGGCGATCGCCGCGCGGCCGTGCGCGAGGAGCAGGTGGTGGGCGACGGGCAGCGCGTCGAAGAGCAGCGCCCGGCCGGGCGCGTGCAGGCCGATCGAGTAGCCCATGATCGTGACGACGTTCGGCTCGTTGATCGGCACCCAGTGCTCGACCCGGTCACCGAACCGCTCGCCGACGATGGCGGCGTAGTCGGCGAACGCGTCGATCGTGGCGCGGTTGAGCCAGCCGCCGTCGTCCTCGAGCGCCTGGGGCAGGTCCCAGTGGTAGAGCGTGACCATGGGGTTGACGCCGGCCTCGAGCAGCTCGTCGATGAGGCGGTCGTAGAACGCGAGCCCCTTGGGGCTGGGCCGGCCCTTGCCCGAGGGCTGGATGCGCGGCCACGAGATGGAGAAGCGGTAGGCGTTGGAGCCGAGGTCCTTCATGAGGGCGACGTCCTCGGCGTAGCGGTGGTAGTGGTCGCAGGCCTGCGCCCCCGACGAGCCGTCGACGATCGAGCCCGGCTTGGCCGTGAACGTGTCCCAGATGCTCGGGCCCTTGCCGTCGCTGCTGACGGCGCCCTCGATCTGGTACGCCGCGGTGCTGGTGCCGAAGCGGAAACCCGGTGGGAACCGGGGCATGCCTTCGGACTGTGACTCCCCCACGGGCACAATCTGTCACGTGGCCGTTGAGATCCGCCGGGGAACCGACCGATTCGTGGACCGGGTGGCCGGGCGGCTCACGCTGCACGCCTTCTCCTTCGGCCCGTCCTACGACCCCGACCACGTGCGGTTCGGGCCCATGGTCTGCCACGACGACCACCTGCTCAGGGTCGGCGAGGGCTTCCCCGACCACCCCCACTCCGACCTGACGATCATCACCTGGGTCGTCTCCGGTGCGCTGGCCCACGAGGGCACGGCAGGAGCGGCCCGGGTCGAGGCCGGTCAGTGCGCGGTGCTCCACGCGGGGGCCGCCACCGTGCACTCGGAGTTCGCGGCCGCCCCCCAGACGCGGTTCGTCCAGGTGTGGCTGGATGCGGCCGTCCCAGGAGGCGAGTCGTCCTACGACGTGCTCAGCCCGGAGCTGCCGGCTGGCGAGCTGGTCCGCGTCGCTGAGCCCGAGCCAGGCGCGGTGCTGTCCGTCGTACGCCTCGACGACCACCAGACCGTGACCATCCCCGCCGCACCCCGCGCCCACGTCTACGTCGCCCGCGGCGCCCTCCTCCGCTCCTCGCTCGCCGAGCCCCTCCACGAGGGCGACGCGTTCCTCTTCACCGACGAGCCGTCGTACGACCTCACCGCCGGCGTGGCCAGCGACCTGCTGGTGTGGTCGTTCGGCTGAGGCTGTCGGAGTCCCCGGGGCCCCGGGGACTTTGGCACTTCCTGGGCAAGATCTACCCCGGGAAGTGCAGGAGTCCCCGGGGCCCCGGTGACTCCTGCAGCGGCTGGGACCCGCTCGGTTCGGTCAGCCGATGACGGCCAGCGCGCCGGGGAGCACCTCGACGACGGCGGGCCCGCCGGAGCGCGGCGGCAGCTGACCGAGCGGCTCGCCGTCGCCGCCGACGGGCACCGGACGGGTGGCGTCGGCCCGCAGCTCGACCCGCTTGCCGGTGAGCACGGTGACCTCGGGGAGGTCGACGTGCCCGCCGTCGTAGACCTTGGGCAACGAGCGCATCAGAGCCAGCTTGGAGGCGGCCTCGATGACCACGATGTCGAGGACCCCGTCGGAGACGGCGGCCGCGGGCGCGATCTTCATGCCCGAGCCGTAGTAGCCCGAGTTGGCGACCACGACGTTGGCGGCGGCGTACTCCTGCTCCTCGCCGTCGACGGACACGAGGAAGCGAGCGGGTGAGTACGTCGCGAGCGAGCGGAGCGCGGCCCAGGGGTACTGCAGCTTGCGCGGCAGCCACTGCGACCGGTCGACGATCTCCCCGGCGCGCGCGTCGACGCCGGAGTAGACCGAGCCGGCCACCAGCCGCGGGGCCGCGCCCGGAAAGGTCAGGGAGAGGAGGTCGACCTGGCGGACCTCGCCCTCCAGGAGGAGCGCCGCGACCTCGGCCGGGTCGGAGGGCAGGCCGAGCATGCGGGCGAAGTCGTTGCCGCGTCCGGCCGGGACCACGCCGAGGGTGCCACCCGCCGTGGAGACCAGGCCGGCGAGTGAGGACAGCATCCCGTCACCGCCGACCGAGACGACCACGTCGCCCCTCTCCACCGCCGCCGCCACCAGCGCGCCCATCGCGCGCGGGCCGGGCGAGTAGGTCACGTCCACGGACGCGCCGCCGTCGCGCAGGATGCGCGCCACCGGGACCACGGCGGCCGGAGCGGCCCCGCCACCGGAGGCCGGGTTGACCAGGAAGGTGTAGCTCCGGCTCACGGGACGAGCACCCCCGGGTTGAGGACGCCGGTCGGGTCGAGGTCGGCCTTCACCGCCCGCAGCACCGAGGCGCCGAGCTCGCCGATCTCGTGGACCAGCCACGGCTTGTGGTCGGTGCCGACCGCGTGGTGGTGGGTGATGGTGGCACCGGCGGCCACGATCGCGTCGTTGGCGGCGGCCTTGGCGGCCAGCCACTGCTGCAGCGGGTCCTCCGCCCCCTTGGTCGCCACTGTGAAGTAGAGCGAGCAGCCGGTCTCGTAGACGTGCGAGATGTGGCAGAGCACGAGCGTCCCCTCGCCGAGGGTCTGCTCCACGGCGGTCTTCACGCCCGTGTAGAGGGCCTCGCGGTTGGACCAGAACGTCGCCGTCTCGAGCGTCTCGACCAGCACGCCGACGTCGAGCATCGAGTCGCGGAGGTACGGCGCGTCGAAGCGGCCGTGCGCCCAGGCCTCACCCGCGGCCTCGCCGACCGGCGTACCGCCCAGCCCGGAGAGCAGTGCGGTCACCGCCGTGCGCCTGGCCTCGACGGCGCTCGGCGTGCCTTCGTAGCCCGTGATCATCAGGCAGCCGCCCGACGACTCGCTGCCGATCTCGTCGGGCCGTGCGAGGTTGATCGCGGTCTCGGCCTCGTCGGACAGGCGAAGCACGCTCGGCAGCATCCCGGCCTGGGCCAGGGTGCGCATCGCGTCGGCGCCGGCCGCGAACGACGGCCAGCGCCAGCCTTCGTAGACCTTGACCTCAGGCAGCGGACGGACCCGGACCGTCACCTCGGTGATCACGCCGAACGCACCCTCCGAGCCGAGGAACAGCTGACGCAGGTCGGGGCCGGCGGCGTTGGCGGGAGCGGAGCCGAGCCGGACCTCCCCCTGGGGCGTCGCGACCCGGAGGCCGACGACCAGCGCGTCGAACCGGCCGTAGCCCGCACTGGACTGGCCCGACGAACGCGTCGCCGCGAAGCCGCCGATCGTGGCGAACTCGAAGGACTGCGGGTAGTGGCCGAGCAGGACGCCCTCGGCGGCCAGCAGCGACTCGGCCTCCGGGCCGCGCAGTCCGGGCTCGAGCACGGCGGTCATCGACTCGTGGTCGACGGAGACCAACCGCTTCATCCTGACCAGGTCGAGGGAGACCAGCCCGGCGAAGCCGTCACGGCGCGCGGCCAGGCCGCCGGTGACGCAGGTGCCACCACCGAACGGCACGACCGCGACGCGGTGCTCGACCGCCCAGGCGAGGACGGCGGCCACGTCGTCGTGCGAGCCGGGACGGACCACGGCGTCGGGTGCGTCCGAGAGGTCGCCCGAGCGGGCGCGGAGCAGGTCGGGGGTCGACTTGCCGCGGGTGCGCAGCCTGCGGGTCCGGTCGTCGACGAGCACGTGCTCGGACCCGAGCGCGTCGCGCAGCGGGTCGAGCAGGGAGGCCGGGAGGACCGACGGCGGCACGGTCACCGCGTCGAGGGCAGGCGTCTCGGCGAGGCCGAAGGCCAGCTCGACCAGGCCGCGGGCCGAGTCGGGGAGCTCGGCCGCCGAGGCCGGGTCTCCCCAGCGCTGGGGGTGCATCTCGACCTGCTGCTGGAGTCCGCTCATGTGTTACAGTGTGACATATGACGTCACTTCGTCACAACCCCGCCGGCACGGGGCTCACCCGGGAGCCGCGGGACAGCTACCTCGACGCCGCCCGAGACTGCATCCTCGACGTCGGCTGGCGGCGTACGACGCTCACCGAGGTCGCCCGTCGCGCCGGCGTCTCCCGGATGACGATCTACCGCACCTGGGCCGACATGCCGACCCTGCTGGGCGACCTGATGACCCGCGAGTGGGCCGGCGTCGTCACCGAGCAGGTCACCGACGGCGGCCCGGCCATCCAGCGCATCTCCGAGGCGATCGTCGGCACCGTCCGGCAGCTGCGCGCCAACGAGCTGTTCGTCCGGATCGTCGAGCTCGACGCCGAGCTGATCCTCCCCTACCTGTTCTCGCGGCGCGGTCGCTCGCAGGAGCTGATCCTGGCCCTCACGGCCGACGCGATCACCGGCGGCCAGGAGGCCGACGAGATCCGGCGCGGCAACCCGGTGGCCATGGCCCGGGCGCTGCTGCTGGCCGCCCACGGCTTCGTCCTGTCGGTGCACACGATGGTCGACGACGAGGCCACCGAGCCCGAGCTCGACGCCGAGCTCACCCTGCTCATCGAGAGGACGCTCGCACCGTGACCGCCCGGATCACGCCCGGCCTGGCCGGGGCTCCCACCGAGGTCGACGTCGTCGTGATCGGTCTCGGCATCACCGGCGCCGGTGTGGCCCTCGACGCCGTCACCCGCGGCCTCTCCGTGCTCGCGGTCGACGCGCACGACCTGGCCTTCGGCACCTCCCGCTGGTCGTCAAAGCTGGTGCACGGCGGGCTGCGCTACCTCGCGGCCGGCCAGGTCGGTGTGGCCCACGAGAGCGCGGTCGAGCGCGGCATCCTCATGGAGGTCACGGCTCCACACCTCACCCACGCGATGGCGACGCTCATCCCCCTCAACGACGCCGTCTCCAAGCTCCAGGCCGGTGTGATCCGCGGCGGGCTGATGGGCGGCGACCTGCTCCGCCGTGGCGCACGCACCCACAAGAACACCCTCCCCCGGCCGCGCCAGGTCTCCGCGACCGAGGCGCTCCAGCTGGCCCCGCCCCTGCGCAAGGCGGGGCTCCGCGGCGCGATGCTCGGCTGGGACGGCCAGCTCGAGGACGACGCCCGGCTCGTCGCGACGGTGGCGCGCACCGCCGCGTCGTACGGCGCCCACGTCCGCACCCACGCCCGGGTGCTGAGCGCGACCGGCACCAGCGTGCGGCTCCGTGACGAGCTGACGGGCGCGACGCTCGAGGTCACCGCACGCACGGTCATCAGCGCCGCCGGCGTCTGGGCCGCCGACCTCGTCGAGGAGATCAGGCTGCGGCCCAGCCGTGGCACCCACCTGGTGCTGCGCGCGGAGTCCGTCCCGGGTCTCCGGGCCGCCGTCTTCGCCCCCGTGCCGGGCGAGACGAACCGGTTCGTGCTGGTGCTGCCCCAGCCCGACGGCACGGCGTACGTCGGCCTCACCGACGAGCCGGTCGAGGGACCGGTGCCCGACGTGCCGGAGCCGACCGAGCCCGAGATCGGCTTCCTGCTCGACGTGGTGAGCGCGGCGTTCGAGCAGCCGCTGCACCGCTCCGACGTGGTCGGCGCCTACGCCGGCCTCCGGCCGCTCCTCCAGGCCGGGCCCGGCAGCGACGACCAGAGCACCGCAGACCTGTCGCGCAAGCACGCGACGCTGGTCAGCCGCAGCGGCGTGGTCACGATCGTGGGCGGCAAGCTGACGACCTACCGCCGGATGGCCGAGGACGCCGTCGACGCGGCCGTCGAGCACGCCGGGATCGACGCCGGCGAGTGCCGCACCCGCACCCTCCCCCTGCTCGGCGCGGCCGACCGGGTCACCCTGGCCGGGCTCGAGCAGCCGGCCCGCCTGGTCCGCAAGTACGGCACCGACGCCGGGCTGGTGCTCGACTCCGCGCGCTCGGCCACCGGCCTGACCGACGCGGAGCTGCTCGCCCCCGTCGCCGACGGCGTCCCGGTGACCCTGGCCGAGCTGGTCTTCGGGGTCACCCACGAGGGCGCCGCCGACGTCGACGACCTGCTCGACCGGCGCACCCGCATCGGCCTGATCCCCTCCGACCGGGCCCTCGCCGTACCCGCCGCCGAGCGCGCGCTCGCCCTCGCCGCCGCTCACTCATAGCCCCCGCCACGTCCAGTGGCAGGGCCAGTGGGCCTCACACCAGCCGGGCGTTCACCACGACATTGGACTGGTAGCCACCCCGCGAGGAGTCGTAGACACCGCCGCAGGTCACGAGGTTCAGCTGGCTGCGTCCCTGCCTGCCGTACACCTTCTGGGCCGGGAAGTCGGCGTTCGCGTAGGTCTCGATGGAGTGGACACGGAACTGCGCGGTGGTCCCGTCGTCCAGGTGAACGTCGATCCGATCACCGGCGCGCAGCTCGTCGAGGCGGTAGAACACCGCCGGTCCGGTCACGGAGTCGACGTGACCCAGGATGACCGACGAGCCTGAGGTTCCCGGTGGTGGACCGAGGTCGAACCACCCCGCGTCAGCAGGGTGCCTCGGCACCTCGACCGTGCCGTCCCGGTGCTGCCCGAGGCGGATGATGTCGGTCTGCACGTCGATGGCGGGGATGCTCAGGGCCAGCGGCAAGGGCGGCGGCGCGGGCGTGACCGCCGCTGCGTCCGGCTCCGTGTGAGTCGCGGCGGGCGACGAGGACGGGCCGACCGACGTCTCGGCAGGTGTCGAGTCGTCGGAGCCTGCGCCCCACATCACCAGGCAGCACGCCGCGGCGACGGCCAGCGCCCCGGCCAGGACCCGCCAGCGCAGCGCGCTTCCCCCCCGGATCCGGGCGTGGCCGGTCACGCTGGCGGCGGGGTCACCCGACGCCGCGCACTCCTCAGCGCGGCGGCTGCCGACCCGACGGCACACCCGATGACGCCGAGCAGCCAGAGCTGGGAGTCGTGGCCGGCGCCGGGCATCCTCCCTGTCTCCGGGTGACCCGGCGGGACGACTGGCGTGCCGGTGCCGGTGGGAGTGCCCGTCCCGGTACCGGTGGGGGTGCCCGTGGGGGTGCCCGTGTGCGTGCCGCTCCCACTGCCGCTACCTCCCGAGCCCGAACCGGAGCCAGGGCCGGTGGGGACGGGGCTGGCGGTGTCGCCGGCCGTCGGTGACGGGGTCGGCGTGGGAGAGGTGGTGGCCGGCGGAGGCACGGTCGCACAGGCCGGCCGGTTGATGACGTTGGTGTCCAGCGTGACCGCGCCGTTGCGGGCGAGCAACCGACCCTGGAGGGTCGCGCCGGTCTGCATCGTGATCGAGGTGAGGGCGAGCACCGTGCCGACGAAGGTCGTGTCGGTGCCGATCGTCGCCGAAGAGCCCACCTGCCAGAAGACGTTGCACGCCTGGGCGGCGCCCACGAGGGCCACCGTCGCGTTGCTTGCCGTGATCAGCGTGGATCCGGCCTGGAAGATGAAGATCGCTGCGGGGTCACCCAAGGCGTCCAGGGTGACGGTGCCGGTCAGCGCCATGGAGGTGGAGTTGTTGTAGACGCCGGGCAGGAGCTTCTGCCCACCGAGGTCCACGCCCGCATCCACGACGGGGTCGCGGCCGGCGGCGTCGTTGAACGCCGTCGTCACGTCGTTCTGCGCCTGCAGGGCGACGGCGTCGGCGGCATGAATGGTTCCGTCGGTCACCAGGCCGGGCGGGAAGCCGACCACCGCGTTGCCGGGAGACAGCCCGACGTCACCCGAGATGGTCGTCGGACCGGTGTTGGTGACGGTCGAGCCGCCGAGAACGGCGAACGACGTGGCTGTGCCGAGGCCGACCTGGGCCTGGGCCGCGAAGGCGGACGGTGCCGTGGCGACGAGGGTCATCGCGACCACGAGGGATGGAATGGACAGCGCCAGGAGACGAAGTCGCAGCATGGGGGCTCCAACCGATGATCGGAGCGGGGGCTCCAACCGATGATCGGAGCGGGGGCTCCGATCGATGGCCGGAGCGGGCTCAGCGCCAAGCGAAGGATTCGACAAAGATCGAGTCCGGATGATCGCAGGCTAGGCGGGCCACGCGATCGCCGCAGCGGAACGACGCAGACTCTCCCGTTCGGGGCCCAAGGTCCCGCATTCGGGGGCCCAAGGTCCCGCCGGACCAAGACAGCGGTTCCCTCACACTGCCTGCGCTGCTGGGTACAGATGGGAGAAGCCCGCTCGATCGTGATCGGTGAGGCCGCCGCAGAGCCGCTCCCAGCCCAGGTAGGACATGACAGAGCCCGCGCGTGTGTGCGGGTAGTGCCGCAGCCCGAGCACATGGCCGAACTCATGGGTCATCGTGTGCTGGCGCTGGCACGACCGGTCCTGGCTCGCGAACGCCTTGATCCGTTGCGGGTTGACGGTCACGTCGGCGTGCACGATGTGTCCGGTCTCGTCCCAGTACCACTTGGTCCAGCCGGTGTAGCGGTTGTTCGCCTTCTGGTAGCGCACGATCACGGTGTCGTCGTAGTCGGTGCAGCTGACCTCCAGGACGAAGGTCGGTCCGCCGTTGATCTCGTTCCAGGTGCGGAGTGCCCTCCGCACGCCCCATGCCTGGCCTACGTGCGACTCCACACACACGGTGGAGGCACTCCAGGTGTGCGTAGGCGCCGCCTGGGCAGATGACTGCCCCGCCGGGCCGAGGAGTGCGACAACGAAGACCGCGATGCCCGTCGCGACGACGGCGACGGGGCGGTACGCACGGAACCAGCGAGTGATCGCGGTGCGCTCGTGCTCGTGCTCATGCTCGTGAATTTCGCTCACTGCGCGTATCCCCCGTGGTTTGCCTAGGCCCCCCGGCCCGGTCTTGCAAGAGGTCGAACGCTACGGAGCGGCGGCGCCCCGCGCAGACGGTCAAAGACGCACACGGCGGGGTAACTTTCACGCGTCTTCGCAGGTCAGAAGGGCGAGTCCGACACCTCCCGCGCGCCGCATCCTCCAATTCGTGGCCCGATCGTGCACAAGACGACTCCGCTGTGGCACGCGGGTGTCAGGCCTGTGGCCGTGCGGCGTGACGCAGGACACGCGCAGACACCAGATGGTCTGGACACCGAGCGCATCCGGTCAGTGATCTGTCGTGCGGCATCGCGGGTCCTGCCTGCGACATGCAACATGCACGCCCCACCGATGAGTTACGCCCTCGACCGCTGTCCGTACCTACAGGCAGACTGGCGAGAGGCAGGAGCACCCCATGTCAGCAGGCACCGTGACGGTTCAGGAGCGACCCGTGACCACGCACCAGCAGTCCGACCACACGGCCGAGCTGTCGGACTTCCCGACCCTCACCGAGCGCTACCAGCGCGAGCTCCTCGCGCACTGCTACCGCATGAGTGGCTCGGTGCACGAGGCGGAGGACCTCGTCCAGGAGACCTTCCTGCGCGCGTGGAAGGCCTCGGCCAACTTCCAGGGCCGCTCGTCGGTCCGCACCTGGCTCTACCGCATCGCCACCAACGTCTGCCTCACCAACCTGGAGAACAAGCCGCGCAGGCCCCTGCCCGCCGGCCTCGGCACGCCCGACCAGATGGCCGGTGACGCCCTCGAGGAGAACCACGAGATCGCCTGGCTCGAGCCGGTCCCGGACACCTCCGTCATGGTCGCCGAGCGCGACTCGATCCGGCTCGCGTTCGTCGCCGCCCTCCAGCACCTGCCGGCCAGGCAGCGCGCCGTCCTGATCCTGCGCGACGTGCTGCGCTGGTCGGCCGCCGAGGTCGCCGAGGTGCTCGACACCACCGTCGCCGCGGTCAACTCCGCGCTCCAGCGCGCCCACGCCCAGATGAACGACCGCGGCCTCACCGAGGACACCGTCGACGACGGGCTCGACCCGGGCCAGCGGGTGCTGCTCGACCAGTACGTCGACGCGTTCTGGCGCAAGGACATCGACTCGATCGTCCGGCTGCTGAAGGCCGAGGCCACCTGGGAGATGCCGCCGTTCACCAGCTGGTACCTCGGCAACGAGAACATCGGCCGCCTGATCAACACCCAGTGTCCCGGCGGCATCAACGACATGCCGATGATCGAGACGCGCGCCAACGGCCAGCCGGCCTTCGGCCTCTACATGCGCACCAGGGCCGGCGACTTCGAGCCGTTCCACCTGCAGGTCCTCGACATCCAGGACGGCAAGGTGGCCCACGTCGGAGCCTTCTTCGAGCGGTCGCTCTTCACGAGCTTCGGCCTGCCCGCGCGGCTGCCCGCCGGCTTCAAGCCGGGCGACCCGATCCCCGCCGACGCCGACACCGCACGCGGTGATCACGTTCCCCTCGGACACGATTCGATCGCGGATCCGCGGTGAACGCCGCGGCGCTGGGGCCGCGCTCACGGGGCAACGTTGCGCTTGGCGTGCGCAGGGTGCGTGCATGGCAAGGCGCCGGAGTGAAGCCATGCCAAGGTCGTCTAGCGAGCGACGGCAACGCCGCCAGGTGCGTGCCATGCGGGCTCGAAGCGCACGGTGTCCCGTGAGCGCGGCCCTGGACGGTGCCGTCGAGCTGCTGGATCGATCACTCGCCTACACGCGGGTGATGCTCGCGGACGTGCGCCCCGAGCAGCTCGACAGGCCGACGCCGTGCGTCGGCTGGACGCTGGGCCACCTGCTCGCCCACATGGAGGACGCGCTCGACGCGTTCACCGAAGCGGCCGCTGGCCGGGTGGCGGTCGATCCGGTTCCGCCGACCGCCACGCGGGTCGAGGCGCTGCGCGAGAAGGCGTGCGCACTGCTCGGCGCCTGGTCGGCGGCCCGTCCGACGTCGGAGGACGTCGAGGTCGGCGACCTCGGCGTCGACGCCCCGCTCCTCGTGGCCACCGCCGCGCTCGAGATCACGGTCCACGGCTGGGACGTCGGACAGGCCACCGGCCGCCGTACGCGCATTCCCGGCGACCTGGCCGAGGGGTTGCTCGCCGTCGCGCAGCACGTCATCGACCCGGCCGACCGCGGCCCGCGGTTCGCCAGCCCCAGGCCGGCCGAGGGCGAGGCGACACCCGACGTCCGGCTGCTGTCCTGGACCGGCCGGACGGCGTCTCACATGACTGAACCACTACGAGGCAATAGCGGCGAACCCCACGCGCGGCGGGGGCTGGCTTCCTAACCTGTCCCTATGCCTGGGGTCCCGTCGCTCGACAGCGCCATTGCGCGTGTCCGCGCCGGCGCCCTGAGTGAGGGGCTCGAACAGCTCCTGGCGCTGCACTCCACCCACGGCCCGGATTCCTCCGAGCCGCTGCCGGACATCGAGCTCGCCACCCTCCTGGGTGCGCTCGTCGAGTGCCGGCTGGCCCGTGGTGACCTGGCGAACGCGATGACGCTCGGCGAGGAGCTGACCCCTCTCCTCTCCGGCACCGGTCTCGCGGCCGCGCTGGCCCACCAGGCCAAGGGCGAGGTCTGCGCGGCACTCGGGGACGCCGAAGCAGCGGTCGCACACTTCGTGAAGGCCGGCCAGCTGGCGCCGGACGCCGACCTCGACGTGCTGCCATGGCGCGCCGGTGCCGCCCTCGCCCATCTGCGCAACGGCAACGCCCGCGCGGCCGGCAACCTGGCCCGCGAGCACGTCGACCTGGCGCGCCGGGGCGGTTCGCCGTACGCGATGGCCGGCGCGCTCCGCGCCCTGGCCGCGGTCGACGCCGGCCCCGACCGGATCCAGCACCTGCTGCGCGCCCGCGCCGTCCTGGCCGGGACCCTCGCGGAGCGGCTCACGGCCCAGATCGACACCGACCTGGCCGGGCTGCTGCTCCTCACCCACGCCCCCGACGCCGAGGACCGCGCGCTGGACCTGCTCCGCTCGGCCGAGGACCACGCGGGCCGCCAGGAGCTCTGGCCGCTGCAAGGGCGGGTGCGCCGTCTCCTCGACCGGCTCGGCGAGCAGCCGCGCAAGGTGCAGACCGAGGCGATGGCCGCGCTGACCGTCTCCGAGCGCCGGGTGGCCCGGATGGCCGCCGACGGCCTCACCAACCGGCAGATCGCCAGCGAGCTCGTCGTGACGGTCAAGGCGGTCGAGTGGCACCTCTCGCACGTCTACCGCAAGCTCGGCATCTCGTCGCGGACCAACCTCTCCGGGACCCTCGGCGCCACCGTCTGAGCTCTCGCTCTCCCTAGACTCCTCCGCATGTCGGAGCTGCGGCACGCCGTACGTCGGATGGCCGGGCGCGACCCGGGCGAGCACGGCCGGGCGTCCACGCCGCTCGAGCTGCTCTTCGACCTGACCTTCGTCATCGCGTTCGGCGCGGCGGCAGACCAGCTCGCGCACGCGCTCGCCGAGGACCACGTCCGCGAGGGAGTGGTCGGCTTCCTCTTCGCGAGCTTCGCGGTGACCTGGGCGTGGATCAACTTCACCTGGTTCGCCTCGGCCTACGACACCGACGACTGGCCGTTCCGGCTCACGACGATGGTGCAGATGGTCGGCGTGCTGGTGCTCGCCCTCGGGCTGCCGCGGATGTTCGACTCGCTGGTGCACCACGACGAGCACCTCGACAACCAGCTCATGGTGGTCGGCTACGTGATCATGCGGCTGCCGATGGTGCTCCAGTGGCTGCGGGCCGGCCGGCAGGATCCCGCACGACGAGCGCTCTGCTCGAACATGGTCGTCACCCTCGTGGTCGCCCAGGCCGGCTGGGTGCTGCTGCTGGTCGCTCAGCCGTCGATGTCGGTCGCCGCGGCCGTGGTGCTGGTGCTGGTCGCCGTCGAGCTGGCCGGGCCGGTGCTGGCCGAGACCAGGCACGGCGGCTCTCCGTGGCACGGCCACCACATCGCCGAGCGCTACGGCCTGATGGTGATCATCTGCCTCGGCGAGGGGCTGCTCGGCACCAACGCCGCCCTCGGCGCCCTGATCGAGGAGGGCTGGACGGTCGACGTGGCGGTGCTCGGTCTGGCCGGGACCGCGCTGGTCTTCGGGGTCTGGTGGACCTACTTCGTGATCCCGTCCGGCCATCTTCTCGGCGCGCACCGCGAGCGTTCCTTCGCCTGGGGCTACGGCCACATCCCCGTCTTCGCGGCGGTCGTCGCCATCGGCGCCGGCCTGCACGCGGCGGCCTACTACCTCGAGGACGAGTCGACCCTCGACGCCACCGGCACCCTGCTCACCGTCGCCGTCCCGCTCGCGATCTACGCCGCCTGCCTCTACGCGCTCTACAGCCTGCTGACCCGGAGCCTCGACCCGTTCCACGTCGTCCTCATCGTGCTCACCGTCGTGCTCCTGGTGCTGCCGATCGTGCTGGCCGAGGCGGGCGTCGACATGGTCTGGTGCCTCGCGGTGCTCGCGCTGGTGCCGTGGGTGACGGTCGTCGGCTACGAGATGGTCGGCCACCGTCACAACGCCGAGGTGCTGGCGGGGCTCGAGAGCGAGCGAGCCGAGACATGATCGAGCTCGACACCAGCTCGACCGCTCCGCCGTTCGAGCAGATCCGCTCCCAGGTCGCCGCGCAGGTCGACACCGGCGCGCTGCAGCCGGGCGACCGGCTGCCGACCGTACGTCGCCTCGCCGAGGAGCTGGGCGTCGCGACCAACACCGTCGCTCGCGCCTACCGCGAGCTCGAGCAGGCGGGCGTCATCGAGACCCGCGGGCGCGGCGGCAGCGTCGTCACCGGTGACCAGGTGACGCGGAAGGCGAAGGCCGCGGCCGTCGCCTACCTCGCTGAGACCAAGGCGCTGGGGCTGAGCGCCGCCGAGGCGATGGCGCTCGTCCGGAACCTGGGCGATAAACCGCTACACGGCTGACCCGTCCATGCCGTCACCCAACCGAAAATCGCGCCACTCCGTCCAGATCAGTATGACCCGCACTCCGCTCGTCGCGCTCGGAGCCCTCCTGCTCGCCGCCGCCGGTCTGGTCGGCGTCGCCGACCCTGCGGTCGCCAAGGTCGGCGCCCCCACCGTTCGGGTGGCCCACAAGAAGGTCGAGACCGGCAAGAAGGCGGTCCTGGTCGGCACCGTCCCCGGTGCCGCCCGAGGCACTCGGGTCATCGTCCAAGACCGGTTCAGCCCCCGCCAGCTCTGGCTCACCGTCGGCCACGCCAGGGTCGGTCAGAGCGGGAAGTTCCGCTACACCCAGCTGATCAAGCGGTCCAAGACGATCTACTTCCGGGTCTGCACCGGGCCGAGGAAGCACCTGCGCTGCAGCTCCTCGGTCCGCCAGCGGGTGCGGCTGCCCGATGGTGATCCGAAGCTCCGGGTCACCGATGCGGACGCGCACCCGGGCGACCCGTTGGTGCCGCCCTTCACCAGCCCGGGCGACCCGGCCTCCTTCACCCTGACCACGAACGAGCACGTCGAGCCCGGGTCCGACGCAACCGTCCAGATGCTGCGCGACGACGGCCTGTGGGTGCACATCGCCGACTTCCAGGTCGAGGCCGACGGCAGCACCTACCTCGCCCTGGGGTCGCGCGAGACCGGTCGGGACACCAGGCTGCGGGTGGTGCTCGCGGCCACCGACGCGCGGCGGCAGGGGGTCAGCAACTCGGTCTCGGCGCAGATGTGGGCGACGTACTACCTGCAGAAGTTCCAGCAGGTCGCCGGGAGCCCGGTGTCGCTCTCGCACTCGGTCGACCTCATCGGGATCAACGCCGTCGCCAACTGGCTGGTGACGCCGATCTCGGGCTCGGCCACCTTCGCGACACCGGACCACTGCCAGACGATGTACGTCCGGGCCGGTCTCCGGCCCGACAGCCAGGACCCCGGCGACCAGCGGCACGTCACGGTCGTCGTGGACGGCACCCCGGTCCTCGACTCGAACGTCGACTACGAGTTCCAGTTCTCAGGCAACCCGAAGCTGGTGGTGCCGCTGGCCCCGGGCGTTCACCAGGTGACGCTGACCGATGGCGCGGTTCCAAGTGAGCCGGGCGACGCAGCGGCGTTCGACGCGCGGTTCGACTGCCTCAACGGACCGCCGGCCGTCCCGACGTTCTAGGCGGAGACGGACTCGGGGGTCTCCGACTCCGGCGCATCGTCGGTGTCCCGGAGCGGGTGGGCCAGCTCGTCCTGGGGCAGCTTCGCCCACCAGATCGCGACGACGGCGAAGACCACCGGCGCGATGCCGGCGATGGCGAACGTCGGGCGCAGGCCGATGGCCTCGGACACCGGTCCGGCCAGGGCCATCGAGACCGGCATCAGGCTGACGGAGACGAAGAAGTCGAGCGAGGCCACCCGGCCGAGCATGTGGGCGGGCACCCGCCGCTGGAGCAGCGTGCCCCAGATGACCATCGGGGCCGAGAACAGCGCTCCCGAGACGAACGCCGAGACCACCAGCTGCCACACGGCGGTGGCCAGCCCCATCGCCAGCAGGGGCAGGCACCCGACGCCGAACATGACGTTCATCAGCGTGAGGTAGCGGCGCGGCATCCGGAACGACGCCATGGTCAGCGAGCCGACCGCGCCGCCGATGCCGAAGGCCGCGAGCACCCAGGCGTGGTCCTTCGGGCCGCCGCCGAGCCGGTCCTTGATGAGGAAGGGGACCAGGACCTCGAGCGGCCCCATCATCACCAGGATCATCAGCGACGCGAACAGCAGCGTGGCGAGCAGCCAGGGCGTCCGCATCATGTAGCGCCAGCCCTCGCGGGTGTCCGCCAGGGCGGAGGCGATCGGGTGCTGCCGCTGACCGTCGGCCTCGACCGCGAACTCACGGCGGACCGGGGTGAGCGGCACCGCGGTCAGCGCGAGCAGGCCGAGCAGCGAGCAGGTGGCGGCCACGGCGACCGCGGCGCCGGGCGAGACGGCGCCGACGACGGCACCCGCCACCGCCGGGCCGATCGCCTGACCGACGGTCGGGCGCACCATGCCCTCGAAGCCGTTGACCGCCATGAGGTCGGACTCGGGCACCAGCGCCGGCAGCCATGCCGAGTAGGCGGGGTAGTAGAACGCCATGCCCATGCCGGTCACGAGCGACACCGACGCCAGGTGCCACAGCTCGGTGTGGTCGGTGATCGAGAGGGTGGCGACCAGGGTCATGCCGGCCAGCTCGACGCTCGCCACCACGAGCAGGATCAGCTTCTGCGGGATCCGGTCGGCCACCACGCCACCGAGCAGCGCGGGCAGGAGGACCCCGACCGCTCCGGCGGTCGAGACGACCGAGAGCTGCGCCGGACCACCGTCGAGCCGGATCACCTCCCAGACCAGGGCGACCACCCAGACACCGGAGGCGAACGTCGAGAGGGTCAGAGCCACCGCGAGCTTGCGGTAGGCGGCGTGCCGGAACGGCGTCAGGGCGCGCGGGAGCCTGCGCCCGACCACCTGCTCGCTCATGCCGACCTCCCTGCGAGATTCTGCCCGTTGGGACCGACACTCTCGACCGAATTCATCGGCCGCCGGGCACGAGCACGACCTTCCCCATGGCCCGGCGACCCTCCAGGTCGGCGTGCGCACGGGCCGCGTCGGCAAGGGGGTAGGTCGAGACGAGCGGCCTCCACTGACCCGCGGCCACCTTCTCCAGCGCCCGTCCGGCCAGCCCTGGAATGCCGCCCGGCAAGGCCATCATCCGAGGGCCCAGCGACCAGCCGGCAGAGATTCCGCGGCCGATGAGGTCCTCGGTGGTCAGCCTGGTCGGCGTACCGGCCGAGAATCCGAACATCACGTGCCGCCCGCCGGGCCGCAGGAGCTCGAGTGACTGCCTCCCGATCTCGCCGCCCACCCCGTCGTAGACCAGGCTCACGCCGCCGGTCTCGGCGTGGACCTTCTCGTCCCAGCCGGGCTCGGCGTAGTCGACGACGAGCTGCGCGCCGA
This sequence comes from uncultured Actinomycetota bacterium, assembly GCA_963830145.1. GTDB lineage: Bacteria > Actinomycetota > Actinomycetes > Propionibacteriales > Nocardioidaceae > Nocardioides. Next base: position 170,356 of record CAWHLI010000025.1, on the reverse strand, counting down.
GCGCCACGAGCGGCTCGGTGCGTGCGCCGCGAGCCGCTGCCACCACCGTGGCCCCGACGGCCAGCGCCGACTGCACGAGCAGCCAGCCCAGCCCGCCGGCGGCCGACGGCACGAGGACCACGTCGCCCGCAGTGGGAGGCTCGAGCTCGACCACCCCCAGCGCGGTCCGACCCGTGCCGACTGCGGCCACCGCGTCGGGGAACCCGACGTGGTCGGGCACAGGGAAGAGCTTGTCCACGTCGGTGACCGCCTGCTCGGCGTACCCGCCCGGCACCTGGCCCAGGTGCGCCACGACGCGTCGGTCCAGCCAGCTCGGGTCGGTGTCCGGGCCCACCGCGTCGACGACACCGGCGACCTCGCGGCCGGGGACAGTGGGCAGCTCCGGGAGGGGCATCGGCCCCGCGTCTCCGCGGCGGAGCGTGGTGTCGAGCAGGTGCACGCCGCTCGCCCCGACGGCTATCCGCACCTGGCCGGTCCCGGGCGAGAGGTCGGGAAGCTCGTCGAGGACGAGGTGGTCGGAGGGGCCGAAGGTGTGGAGCCGGATCGCGCGCATGAGCCCATCCGACAACTTCAAGTCAGGTCGAGGTCAACCACAGCAGGTCGCGGCCGTGACCGTGGGTGTGCGCGACCACGCGGCCGTCGAGTGCGAGCTCGAACCGTCGGGGCGTGGGTGGCGGCCCGCTCGCCGTGATGGCGGGGAAGATGCCCGGCGCCTCGTTGCTGACCCAGTGGCAGCCGTCGGCCACGAGGTCGAGCACCAGCGCGCGCATCCGCTCGCGGTCGGGCACGGGCAGGTAGGCCGCCACGGCGCTGTGGAACACGATCACCGTGCCGTGCGCCGCGGCGTCGGCGACCAGGGCGGGCAGCTCGGTGAGCAGGTCACCGGTGACGATCCGCGGCGGCTCCGCGCGGGCGACCTCGACGGCACGGGCCAGCCGGGCGCGGCGGTCGTCCTGCTCGGGCCAGACCAGCGTCTCCAGCCATGCCATCGCGTCGGCGTCCGTGACGTCGAGCGGGTTCAGGTCGATCCCGCCGCGCCACGCGACCTCCGGCAGCCCGGTCGGGAGCGGCGCCGGTCCTGCCACCTCGCAGCCCAACCGTGGCTCCGGACCGAGGATGACCTCGCCCTCGTCCGTCGCCCACCGATAGCCCCACCGCTCGGGGAAGAGGTTGAGCCCTGCGCTGGCGCCGACCTCGAGCAGCGCGACCGGGCCCGCGGGCACCGCGAGCGCGAACGCCGGCAGCAGCGTGGCCAGCCGGCCGACCTCGTTGGTCTGGGTCGACCGGGCCAGGATCGTGGCCCGGATCGAGCCGTCGTCGGCCAGGAGTGCGGACCGCAGCCCGGTGTAGGGCCCGGGCGCGGGGACGCCGTGCCAGCGCGCCGCCGCGAAGACCAGGTTGGGCTGCTTCTTCAGCCCGGGGAGCTCGTCGATCCACGCGAGCACCTCCGGATCGCCGGCCACCCCGTCCGCCCACTCGGCGAAGCACGGCGACTCCTCGCCGGCCTCGTCGGCGAAGCGGAGGTACTGCTCGCGCACACCGGCGTACGGCTCCACGTTTCCTCCACCCACCTTCCGGTTAGGCTCGCCTCCCCGAGGGACGGAGCTGGACGCCAATGACGACATTCTTGGTCATCGGCATCGCGGGCCTCGTGCTGGTCGGGGTCTCGCTGGTGCTGGGCGACCTCTTCGACGGCGTCCTCGACGTCCTGGCCGGCGACGTCTTCTCCAGCGCGGTGCTCGGCGGCTTCGTCTCGGCGTTCGGCTTCGGAGCCGCGCTCATGCAGGGCATCGGTGCTCCGGCCATCCTCTCGGTCCCGGTCGGGATCGCCGCCGGGGTCGTGGTCGGTTGGCTGGCGTGGTCGCTGACCCGGCTGGTCAAGGACGGCAGCAGCGACGGCACCCTCACCGCCGACGACGCGCTCGGCCGCTCCGGCCGGGTGATCACCGCGATCCCCGACGGCGGCTTCGGCGCCATCCGCCTGATGATCGGCGGCCACAGCGTGCAGCTGAACGCGAAGGCGGAGACCCCCGTCGAGCCCGGCACCGAGGTGCACGTGACCCAGATCCTCTCCCCCACAGCAGTGCTCGTCTCGCCGGTGTGGAACCAGCTGCCCGGAGGGGAGCTCCCCTGATGGGACCCTCGCCTCCCGGGAACTGACTTCCGTCCTGACCCGTCGTACCGAGCCCCACCCAACAAAGGAACCTCGATGCTCATCCCTGTTCTCGGACTGGTCGGCCTGCTCGTCCTCCTGCTGCTCCTCATCACGAGCCGCTACAAGGTGGCCGGCCCCAACCAGGCCTACATCGTCACCGGCCGCAAGGGGAAGGCGGTGCTCAACCCCGAGACCGGGGCGCTGACCACCGACCTCTCCGGGCAGAAGGTCATCCTGGGCGGTGGCACCTTCGTGATCCCGTTCGTCCAGAAGCTCGCGACGATGGACCTCTCCAGCCGCCGGATCTCGGTGCAGATCCGTGGCGCGGTGTCCGGCCAGGGCATCAAGCTGAACGTCGACGGCGTCGCGATCGTCAAGGTCGGAGGCAACGCCGACCAGATCCGGCTGTCCGCGCAGCGGTTCCTCAGCCAGCAGGAGGACGTGGAGCCGTTCACCCAGGAGGTGCTCGCCGGCGCCCTGCGCTCGATCATCGGCGGCCTCACCGTGGAGCAGATCATCCGCGACCGCGCGGCGTTCGCCCAGCGCGTCGCGGAGGAGTCCGAGACCTCGCTGACGGGGCAGGGGCTGATCCTCGACACCTTCCAGATCCAGGACGTCACCGACGACGGCAGCTACCTCGCCGACCTCGGCCGGCCGGAGGCGGCCCGGGTCGGGCAGGACGCCCGGATCGCCGAGGCCAACGCTCGGCAGGCCGCCGAGCAGGCGACCATCGCGGCCGAGCAGGAGATCGCCGTGGCGCAGCGGACGCTGGCGCTCAAGCAGGCCGAGATCAAGGCCGAGACGGATGCGGCGGCCGCACAGGCGAACGCCTCCGGGCCGCTCGCGCAGGCAGACCGCGACCAGGCGATCCTCCTCGAGCAGGAGAAGGTCGCCGTCCGCCAGGCCGCACTGACCGAGCGCCAGCTCGAGACCGAGGTCCGCAAGCCCGCCGACGCGGCGCGCTACAAGGTCGAGCAGGAGGCCGAGGCCTCCCGGTCCGCCGAGATCGCAGCCGCCGAGGCCCGCAAGGCCGCCACCATCGCGGCCGCCGAGGCGGATGCCGAGAAGGCCCGGCTCTCCGGTGAGGCCGAGAAGGCCAAGCGCTCGGCGCTCGCCGAGGCCGAGGCGATCGAGGGCGCCAAGCGCGGTGAGGCCGAGAAGGCCCGGCGTACGGCGGAGGCCGACGCGACCCGCGCCGAGGGTGAGGCCAACGCCGCCGCGACGCTCGCCGTGGGCCAGGCCGAGGCCGAGGCGATGGACAAGCGAGCGGCTGCGTTCGCGCACTACAACGACGCCGCCGTGCTGCAGATGCTGATCCAGGTGCTGCCCCAGATCGCCAAGGAGGTGGCCGCCCCGATCTCGGCGATCGACCAGCTCACGGTCATCTCGACCGACGGCGCGGGCGCCCTGCCCAAGCAGGTCACCGACAACGTCGTCCAGACCCTCGCGATGCTGAAGACGACCACCGGCATCGACCTCGAGGGGATGATCAAGAAGGGGATCTCCGGAGCCACAGGCGGCGACGACGAGCCCGCCTCGCCCGAGCCGGCCGCCGCCCCCAAGGCTGTCGCGAAGAAGGCCGACCCGGTCACCCCGGATCCGGCCTGAGGATCAGTCGACGGCCAGCGCGACGTACGTCGTGTCGAGGTACTCCTCGATGCCTTCGAAGCCACCCTCGCGGCCGAAGCCGCTGGCCTTCACCCCGCCGAACGGCGCGGCGGGGTTGGACACCAGCCCGGTGTTCATCCCGACCATGCCGAAGTCCAGCGCCTCGGCCAGCCGGATCGTGCGCTTGAGGTCGTTGGTGTAGACGTAGGACGAGAGGCCGTACTCGGTGTCGTTGGCCTTGCTGATGGCCTCTTCCTCGGTCTCGAACGTCGTGATCGGCGCCACCGGGCCGAAGATCTCCTCGCGGTTGATCTCGGCGTCGTGGGGCACGTCGACCAGGACGGTCGGGGGGTAGAAGTAGCCGGGACCGCCGTGGGCCTGGCCGCCGACCACGACCGAGGCACCGGCCGCGATCGCGCCGTCGACGAGCTTGGTCACCGACTCGACGGCGGCCTCGTCGATGAGGGGACCGACGTCGGTGCCGTCGTCCTGGCCGCGGCCGAGGGTGAGGGCGCCCATCCGGTCGGCGAGCTTCTTGGCGAACTCGTCGGAGACCGAGGAGTGCACGAGGAACCGGTTGGCCGCGGTGCAGGCCTCACCCATGTTGCGCATCTTGGCGAGCATCGCGCCGTCGACGGCCGCGTCGACGTCGGCGTCGTCGAAGACCAGGAACGGCGCGTTGCCACCCAGCTCCATGCTCACCCGCTGGAGCTGGTCGGCGGCCTGCTTGACCAGCTGCTTCCCGATGCCGGTCGAGCCGGTGAAGCTGACCTTGCGCAGCCGCGCGTCGGCCATGATCGCGGCGCTCACCTCACGGGCGTTGGTCGTCGTGACGATGTTGAGCACGCCGTCGGGCAGCCCCGCCTCGGCGAACGTCGCCGCGAGGGCGAGCATCGTCAACGGCGTCTGCTGGGCGGGCTTGACCACCATCGTGCAGCCGGCCGCGACCGCCGGGCCGATCTTGCGGGTGCCCATGGCCAGCGGGAAGTTCCACGGCGTCACGAAGAGGCAGGGTCCGACCGGCTTCTTGATGGTGAGCAGCCGGCTCCCGCCCGCGGGGGCCTGCATCCAGCGCCCGTGGATGCGGACCGCCTCCTCGGAGAACCAGCGCAGGAACTCGTTGCCGTAGGTCACCTCGCCCGCGGCCTCCTTGAGCGTCTTGCCCATCTCGAGGCTCATCAGCCCGGCGAACTGGTCGCTGCGCGCGGCCACGAGCTCGAACGCGCGCCTCAGGATCTCGCCCCGCTCACGGGCCGGCGTACGCGCCCAGCCGTCCTGCGCGGCCACCGCGGCCTCCAGCGCCCGCTGGCCGTCGGCCACCGTCGCGTCGGCCACCTGGCACAGCACCGAACCATCCGCGGGGTCGAGCACATCGAAGCTGCCACCTCCCTCGGCGTCGGTCCAGCGACCGCCGATGAGCAGGCGCCGCTGGTCATTGGGAAGGAAGTCCAGATCGGTCATGGATGCCACTTTCCCACCGGCCCGAAAGACATGACAGCCGGGGCGGGGTTGTGCTTGTCTATCTGCGTCGACTTCGGAGGGAGCACTGCGAAATCGGCAAGGGCCCTCCGTTGACCCCATGCAGCGGGGGGTCCGCTCTTGTCCGGGGGCAGGCCGCGACTTCTCGTGCCGGCCCTAGCGCCTTCGGGCCGCCCGCAGGAAGGCCTCGATGATCGGGCCGGCGGTGCCGCTGCCGGACTCGCCGACGTCGACGAAGACGCAGACCGCCAGGTCGCCCTGGGCAGCGATCATCCACGCGTGGGTCTCGAGGTCGGTGCCGGTGCCGAACTCCGCCGTACCGGTCTTGGCGATCACCGGCGGCCCGGGCACGTCGAGCAGCCCGCGGCCGCTGCCGTCGGTGACCACTCCGCGCAGCAGCGAGCGGAGGGCAGAGACCTCCGTCTCGGACAGCGGCACCGCGCCGTCCGGCGGGGAGACGTCGACACCCTCGACCAGCCGCGGCACCACGAGCGTGCCCTGCTGCACCGACGCGATGACGGTCGCCATCGTCATCGGCGAGGCAAGGATGGTGCCCTGTCCGATGAGCTGCGCGGCCGCCCCGGTCTCGCTGCCGGTGTCGGGGTCGGCCTTGCCGAAGTAGGCCGGGAAGCCGAGGTCGTGGTCGAGCCCCATGCCCAGCGAGACGGCGGCGTCGAACAGGTTGGTGCCCGACAGCTTGGAGGCCTGCGAGATGAAGGCCGTGTTGCAGGAGTTGGCCACCGCCGTCTTGAACGGGATGTCGCCGAGCGCGCTGGAGGGGTAGTCGCTGTAGTTCTTGAAACTCTTGCCGTCCACCGTGATCGTCGGGGTGCAGGGCACGACGGTGTCGGGCGTGACTCCGGCCCGGAGCAGCGCCAGGCTGCTCACGGCCTTGAACGTCGACCCGGGTGCGGCCTGGCCGAACGTCGCGAGGTTCTGGCCTCCGTTGCCCGGCCCGTTCGCGGCGGCGAGGATCTCGCCGGTGCTGGGCCGCATCGCCACCAGCGCGCTGGCGGGGCCGACGCCCGCGAGCGCCTCCTCGGCCTTCGTCTCGAGGTCGACGTCGAGGGAGAGCACGAGCGGGTCTCCCGGTGTCGCCTCGGTGCGGAAGACCTCGCGCGGGTTGCCCTTGTCGGGGACGGCCTGCACCACGACGCCGGGCGTGCCGCGCAGCCGCTCGTCGTACCTCGCCTCGAGGCCGGACAGCCCGGCCATGTCTCCGGGGTGGTACTCCGGGTGCTTCTCGATGATCTCCGCCGTGACCTCGCCGACCCGGCCGAGGAGGGGCGCCGCGAAGTCGGCGGTCGGCGCGAGCGGCAGCTCGGCCGCGACGATCCGGGCGCCCGGGATCGCGCCGATGCCGCTGCTCACCGCGGCCGGCAGCTCCTCGCGCCGGAAGACGATCGCCTCCACGAAGGCCTGCGCACCCGCGGCGTTGACCGCCTTGACGTAGGGGCCGACGTCGACACCGACCAGGCGGGCCAGCGCGCGAGCCGACTGCGCCGGGTCCGCGGAGGCCAGCTGGGTCTTGTCGATGCCGACCCGGGAGACCCGGCGCTCGGCCACGATCTGCTGCCCACCGGCGCCGAGGATGTCGCCCCGGTCGGCCAGGACTGAGGACGCGTCGAGGTTCTCACCCTCGACGAGGGACGGCTCGATGATCGAGGGCGCCCAGGCCACCTGCCAGCCGTCCTCGGCGAACGTGAGGTCGGCCTCCGCGTCGTACTCCCACGTCGCGGCGGTGAGGTCCCACGTCCAGTGCAGGGTCGCCACCGCCGTGGAACCCGTCTGGTCGACGCCGGCCGTGTCGACCCGCACCCCGCCCGAGCCCAGCTCCTGGGTGATGCGTGCGTACGACGCCTGGGCCGTCGTCGCGGTGTCCGGGGTGAACGTGACCTTGGAGAGGTCCTTGGCCGTCAACCCGGACGCCAGCGCGGTGGCGGCGTCCTGCGGGTCAGGCTGGTCCGACTTCCCGTCGTGGTCGCCCGAGTCGCCGGTGCAGCCGGCGGCGCCGAGAGTCAGCGCGAGCGTGAGAGCGGCGGCCCGGATCCCTGGTCGCTTCATGCCGACCATTTGTACAGGCCGCCGCCCCATGGATGCGCACATGACTGAGGCGACGCGAGTTGCAGCGGAGAAGTTGCGGAGCACCGCAACCCGCCGAGTCGGCTCTGCTGCTGACGGGTAACCGGCCGAGTCGGCTTTGCTGCTGATGGGTAACCGGCCGAGTCGGCGTTACCGCTGAGCAGTAGCGCCGACTCGGCATGATGGTGGGGATTGGGTGTGGGCGTCGATCCGGTGCTCGAGGTTGATCGCGTGGGCCGGCTCGCGCGAAGCCGAGCACCCCGCCGCCAACCCCGGCCTACACGTGGTGTCCGGAGTGGACGGCCGGGAACGTGCCGCGTTGTCCCGACACGAGGTCCTCGACGATGGCGCTGAACCGCGGGCAGGCGGCGATGTCGTGGGCCCGGCAGCGGAGCGCGTGCTCGGTCATCTCCCGGGAGCGGCGCATGTCCTCCATCCGCCGGTCGAGGTCGGCGATGTGCGCCTCGAGCACCTCGTGCCGGTCGGCCGACCCGGCGTCGAGGAGCACCAGGATCTGGTCGAGGGTCATGCCGGCGGCCTTGCTCCGGATCACGGTCGCCACCCGCACCACGTCGTCGCGTCCGTAGCGCCGGCGGCCCGCGCCGTCCCGCCCTGGAGCGAGCAGCCCGACGTCCTCCCAGTGCCGCAGGACGTGGGTCTCGAGGCCGAACCTCTCGGCCGCCTCACCGATCGACCAGTCCAGACTTGACTTCATGTCAACATGAAGTCACATCCTCTGTCCAGGAACAAGTTCAGCGACACAGGTCCGACGACGAGGAGTGCGCGACATGACACAGCGAGAGCAGTACGACGCGGTGGTGATCGGCGGCGGACCGGCCGGCCTCCAGGCGACCCTGACCCTGGCCCGGGTGCACCGGGAGGTGCTGATGATCGACTCGGGTCGCTACCGCAACGACCCGGCCGCTCACATGCACAACGTGGTGACCCATGACGGCACGCCGCCGACCGAGTTCCGGGCCGCCGCGCGCAAGGAGCTGGCGGCCTACGACACGGTCACGGTGCGCGACGACACCGTCACCTCGGTGGCGCGCGGCGAGGACGCCTTCGTCGTCGCCCTCGGCGGCGAGCTGGTCCGGACCCGCGGCGTCGTCCTCGCGACCGGAGTCGTCGACACGCTCCCCGGCAAGCCCGGGCTCGCCGAGCTGTTCGGGTCGGTGGTCGCGCACTGCCCCTTCTGCCACGGCCACGAGCTCGCCGGTCGCTCCGTCGGCATCCTCGGAACGGCGGGGGCCGGCCACCTGCCGGCGCTGGTCGGACCGATCGCGTCGCGGATCACGGTGTTCACCGACGGCGAGGAGCTCGCGGCCGAGCTGCCCGCCGGTGTGGCCGTCCGCACCGACCGGGTGACCGGTGTGTGCCCGAGCCCCATCGGCGCCGAGCTGAGCTTCGCGGACGGGCCGACCGAGGAGGTCGCCGGCCTCTTCGTCTCGACGACGCTCACCCAGCGCGCGCCGTTCGCGGCGCAGCTCGGGCTCGCCCTGAACCCGTCGGGCTGCGTCGAGGTCGACGTGATGGGCCGCACGAGCGTGCCCGGCGTGCACGCCGCAGGAGACATGGCCCACCTTGCGGCGCTGCCGATGCCGATGGCCTCGGTGATCGCTGCCGCCGCGTCCGGCCAGGCCGCCGCCGGCTCTCTGGTGGCCTTCGGGCTGTAGCTGCGCCACCGCTGGTCGAGGAGGGCGTGCCGCGCCCGTGTCGAGCTCGGCGTCAGGCCTTCTTGTGGCGCGGCTTCCTCGGCGGGGGTCCGGACGTGGCGCGCCGAGCCGACGGCGGGCCGTCGTCCTTCTTGAGGCCGATCAGCTTCCCGGAGATGCGGGTGGAGCGCAGGGCGTCCCAGGTCTCGGCGGACAGCTCGGCGGGGAGCTCCACGAGGGAGAAGTCGGGGCGGATGCTGATCGCGCCGAAGTCCTGGCGGCGCAGGCCGCCCTCGTTGGCGATGGCGCCGACGATCTGGCGCGGCTCGACCTTGTGCCGCTTGCCGACGGCGATGCGGTACGTCGCCAAGGGGCTGCCGTCACGCGCGACCCGCGGGCCACGGTCGCCTCCCTTGTCGGGTCGCTCGCCCCGCTCCTGCCGCGGTGGGCGCTCGGGCTCCGCCTCGAGCAGCAGCGGCTCGTCGCCCTGGGCCACCACGGCGAGCGCGGCCGCGACGTCGACCTCGGGGACGTCGTACTGCTGGACGTAGTGGGCGACGATCTCGCGGAACCCCTCGATGCGCGAACCGGCTTCGAGGGCCTGGGTGATCCGGTCGTCGAAGCGGGCCAGCCGGGTGCTGTTGACGTCGTCGACGCTGGGCAGCGACATCTGGACGAGCGGGGTGCCGTTGGCCTTCTCGAGGTGGCGCAGGAGGTAGCGCTCGCGCGGGGTGACGAAGGAGATGGCATCGCCGCTGCGGCCGGCCCGGCCGGTGCGGCCGATGCGGTGCACGTAGGACTCGGTGTCGGTCGGGATGTCGTAGTTGATGACGTGGCTGACCCGCTCGACGTCGAGACCGCGGGCCGCGACGTCGGTGGCGACGAGGACGTCGAGGTCGCCGGACCGGAGCTGCTGGACGGTCCGCTCGCGCACCGGCTGGGCGACGTCGCCGTTGATCGCGATCGCGGAGAAGCCACGGGCCCGCAGCTTCTCGGCGAGGGTCTCGGTCTCGTGCTTGGTGCGGACGAAGACGATCATCCCCTCGAAGTTCTCGACCTCGAGGATGCGGGTGAGGGCGTCCACCTTCTGCGGGTAGGACACCAGGAGGTAGCGCTGCCGGATGTTGGGAGCGGTGGCGGTCTTGCTCTGCACCTTGATCTCGACCGGGTCGTGCAGGTACTTCTTCGAGAGCCGCCGGATCTGCGCCGGGATCGTCGCGGAGAACAGCGCGACCTGCTTGTCCTCCGGAGTGTCGGCCAGGATCGTCTCGACGTCCTCCGCGAACCCCATGTTGAGCATCTCGTCGGCCTCGTCGAGGACGAGGAACCTGAGCCTGGTCAGGTCGAGCGTGCCCTTCTCGAGGTGGTCCATGATCCGGCCGGGCGTGCCGACGACGACATGTACGCCGCGGCGCAGTGCCGACAGCTGGACGCCGTAGCCCTGGCCGCCGTAGATCGGCAGGACGTGCACGCCGGGCAGGTCGACGGCGTACTTCTCGAACGCCTCGGCGACCTGGACCGCGAGCTCGCGGGTCGGCGCGAGCACCAGCGCCTGCGGCTGCTTCTGTGACAGGTCGAGCCGGGACAGGATCGGCAGCGCGAACGCCGCGGTCTTGCCGGTGCCGGTCTGCGCGAGGCCGACCACGTCGCGGCCCTCCATCAGCGGCGGGATGGTCGCGGCCTGGATCGGGGACGGAGCCTCGTAGCCCACGCCGGCGACCGCACTGAGCACGTCCTCGGCGAGGCCGAGGTCGGCGAAGGTCTGGTCGTCCGGGGTGCTGCTCACCTGTCAACGGTAGTGCTCCCGCGCCCGGGCGCCCGATTCGCTGTCGCGGTGGGCTCCATCACCTACCGGGCGGAGTCCTGTGGCTCCTCCTGACCGAGCCGGCTGTGCCGGCGCCCGTAGGCGAAGTAGACGACGAAGCCGATTGCCATCCAGACCAGGAACCGGATCCAGGTGTCGCCCTTGAGGTTGAGCATCAGGTAGAGGCACATGAGGGTGGCCAGCGTCGCCACGACCGGCGCGATCGGCACCCGGAACGCCCGCTCGAGGTCGGGCCGGGTCCGACGGAGGATGACCACTCCGATGCTGACCAGGATGAAGGCGAACAGCGTCCCGATGTTGACCAGGTCGGCCAGCGTCGAGAGGTCCACGAAGCCCGCGATGGCCGCGACCACCACCCCGGTGATCAGGGTGATGCGGTACGGCGTGCCGAAGGTCGGGTGCACCTTGGCGAGCGAGCGCGGCAACAGGCCGTCGCGGCCCATCGCGAAGGCCACCCGGCTCTGGCCGAGCATCAGGATCATCGCGACCACGACCAGGCCGATACAGGCCCCGACCGAGATCAGGTCTCCCATCCAGCCGACCCCGGCCGCCGAGAACGCGGTGGCCAGCGGCGCGGCGTCGTCGGGGTCGATGTCCTTGTAGCTCTGCACGCCGGTCACGATCAGGCTGACCGCGGCATACAGGATCGTGACGACGACCAGCGAGCCGAGGATGCCGATCGGCACGTCCTTCTGCGGGTTCTTGGCCTCCTCCGCAGTGGTCGCGACGATGTCGAAGCCGATGAAGGCGAAGAAGACGATGGCGGAGCCCGCGATGACACCGCCCAGCCCGAACACCGCGGGCTCGATCCCCAGGAGCGAGGTGATCAGCGGCGTCTGCTCGAAGCCACCGCCGCTGTCGGGCACCGGCTGCGAGTCGGGGATGAACGGCACCCAGTTCGACGGGTCGACGTAGGCGACCCCGACCACGATCACCGCGGCGACGACGGCCAGCTTGAGGGCCACGACGACCTGGTTCACCCGGCTGGAGAACTTGGTGCCCCGGATCAGCATCGCCATCACCACCAGCGCGATGACCACCGCCGGCAGGTCGATGAAGCCGTCCGAGGCCGAGGCCAGCGCGGTCGGCACCTCGAGCGGGGTGCCGTCCAGCAGCGACTGCAGGTAGCCCGAGAACGAGACGCACAGGGCGGCGGAGCCGATCGTGAACTCCAGCGCCAGGTCCCAGCCGATGGTCCACGCGACCAGCTCACCCATCGTCGCGTAGCTGAACGTGTAGGCGCTCCCTGCGACCGGGACCGTCGACGCGAACTCCGCGTAGCAGAGGCCGGCCAGGCCGCAGGCGACCGCGGCGATGAGGAAGCTCAGGGCCAGGGCGGGACCGGAGTTCGTCGCCGCCACCGTGCCGGTGAGCACGAAGATGCCGGCGCCGATGATGACGCCGACGCCGAACACGACCAGGTCCAGGGCGCCGAGGTCCTTCCTCAGCTTGTGGTCGGGGTCGTCGGTGTCCTCGATCGACTGCTCGATCGACTTGGTGCGGAGCAGGCTCATGTCGAGGGGGTACCCGAATGGGTGAGTGCGATGCCAGGTCCGATTCCCGCGATGATGCCCCGGCCGTTTCCCGCCAGCGCTGCGGCGGCACGGCCACCAAGGTGGTGGGCATGGACCTGATGCTGAAGAACAAGGTGGCCGTGGTGACCGGCGCGTCGCAGGGGATCGGGCTGGCGACAGCCCTGACCCTGCGGGCCGAAGGTGCCAGGGTCGCGGCGGTGTCGCGCAGCTCGTCGCCGGAGCTGACCGCGGCACTGGACGACTCGCTCGTGCACGTGAGCGCCGACCTCGCCACCGCCGACGGCCCGGCGCGAGCCGTCGCCGCGACGGTCGATCGGTTCGGTCACCTCGACGTCCTGGTCAACAACGCGGGCGGTCCTCCGCCGGGAGTCACGATGCCGCGCTTCTCCTTCGACCACCTCGACGACGAGGACTGGAGGGCGATGCTCGACTTCAACCTGCTCAGCATCGTGCGCGCGGTCCGCGCGGCCCTGCCCCACCTGCTCGAGCACGGCGGCAGCATCGTCAACGTGTCGTCGACGCATGCCCACGTGCCGAGCGGGATCAACGTCGACTACGGCGTGGCCAAGGCCGGGGTCAACAACCTCACCCAGGCGCTGTCCGAAGAGTTCGGTCCCCGCGGCGTCCGGGTCAACACCGTCAGCCCGGGGCCGGTGCGCACGCCGTGGTGGACCAAGGAGGGCGGCGCCGCCGACGTCCTCGCGCAGGCCACCGGGTCGGACCGTGACACGGTCCTGGACGAGTCTGCGGCCGCGATGATGAACCTGACCACCGGCCGGCTGATCGATGCGCAGGAGGTGGCCGACGTGATCGTGCTCCTCGCGTCCCCGCGCTCGGCCAGCACGACCGGCTCGGACGTCATCGTGGACGCCGGGCTGCGCAAGGCGGTCTGAGCCGAGCCCGCTCGCCTGAGGAGTCGGTGTCGCCGGCCGACCGCTCCCCCGAAGGGGAGGGCCGGCCGGCTCGCCGTCCTCAGGACCGGGTCAGCACCAGACCTGGACCGTGAAGCCGCGGGCCGCGAGCGGGCCGGCGGTGTCGCGGGTGCGGACGATGACCGCCTTGGGGTCGGGACCGTAGGACTGGACGTTGACGAAGCCGACCTGCTCGGGGTCGGTCGCCTTGGGCGAGGCCAGCGTCGCGGTGTAGCCGCACGCCGAGACGTCCCGGTCGAAGGTGACCCGGTAGTTCCCGACGACGCCCTCGACCGCGACGGAGACGGCACCCCTGCCCTTGTTGATGGTCGGGCCGCCCCACACGAACGCCCACAGCGGCTGCACGTCGGGAGCGAGCTGGCTGCGACCCACCGAGCCGGCCGCCAGCTTGGCGGTGGTGACCTGGCCGTCTCCCAGCTTGGAGGTCGTGACCGCGCCGTCCTTGATCTTGGTCGTCTTCACGGCGCCGTCGGCGAGTGCCTTGGTCCTGACCGCCTTCTTGGCGATCTTGGGCGCGGTCACCGCGCCCTTGGCCAGGTCCTTGCTGCCGATCAGGTTGCCGGCCACACCGGGAGCGGTCGAGGCGATGAGTGCGAGGCCAGCCACGGCGACAGCGCCGCCGAGCAGGCGGCGGGTGCCGCGACGGGCCGGGCGGATGGTGTCGGTGCTCTTGTCGTTCATGTGTTCCGAGTCCTCTCTGGGCGGCCCGGACCTCACTGCCCGAACCTCTGGGTGCTGGCCGTGGAGACCACGACCGACACCCAGAAGCGTGCTCGGATCGAGCGCCGAGGAGCACGGCGCCAGCCCCCGTTCTCGGCTCCGGGGATCAGCCGTCCGGGGTAGGGGATCCCCTACCCCGCAGGCCCGGCCAACCGGCCTCTCAGCGGGCTCCTCCGCTGGTACAACAGTGGGGTGAAGGAACTGACGCTCGTGGTCGCCGAGGACAACCTGCTGGTGCGGGAGGGTGTCCTGCGCCTGGTCGCGGCCATCGAGGGCGTGCGGGTCGTCGCGTCGGTCAGCAGCTACGACGAGCTGCTCGCCGCGGTCGACAACTTCGTGCCGGACGTGGTCATCACCGACATCCGCATGCCTCCTGACCACCGCGACGAGGGGATCCGGGCGGCGAACCGGTTCCGTGCCTCCCACCCCGACCTCGGCGTCCTCGTCCTCTCGCAGTTCCTGGACGCGGCCTACGTGCTGGCCCTCCTCGAGGAGGGGACGCGCGGTCGTGGCTACCTGCTCAAGGACCACGTCGACGAGGTCGACAGGTTCGCCGGCGCGATCCGGACGGTGGCGGCCGGCGGCTCGTTCATCGACGACGACGTGGTCGACGTGCTCGTCCGCTCGCGGACCCGCAGCGTCGACTCCCCGCTGGCGTCCCTGTCCGCCCGCGAGCTCGAGGTGCTCACCGAGATGGCCACCGGAGCGACCAACTCGGCGATCGCCGAGTCGCTGTTCGTCTCGGCCCACTCGGTGGAGAAGCACGCGAGCGCGATCTTCGCCAAGCTCGGGCTGGCCGAGGACGTCGAGATCAACCGCCGGGTGAAGGCGGTGGTCCTGTTCCTCGCCGGGCGCACGCCGAGCGAGCCGGCCGCCGGACTCGGCCCCGCATGACCCCCTCGGACGAGCAGCTCGCACGGCTCCGGCTGCTGATCGTCGTCGACACGGCGACCGCCCTCACGGCGGCGTTCCTGATGTTCATCAGCTGGATCCTCTGGGTGGACTCCCCGGTGCTGCCGGTGGTCACGGTCGCGGTCGCCGTGGCCGGCGGCGTGATGGCCCGGGCGCTGTGGCCCCTGCGGCGGGGCGACGTCTCGCAGGCAGTGCTGTGGTGGTCGGCGGCCAACTGGGGCATCGCCATCGTGGCGGCCGCGATCGCGACCTTCGCCTGGCCGCTCATGATGCTGGCGGCCCTGCTGCCGGCAGTGCTGGCGACGGCGACGGCCACGGGTCGCGCGCTGACCTGGTACGTCGCGGGGTCGGTCGCGGTCTGCACCGCCGTCGTCGGACTGGGCGTGCTCCAGGACACGACGGGGCTGACCGACGCGACACCGCTGGGTCTGCAGCAGTGGCTCCTGGCGCTGTTCATCCCGGCGATGGCCGCGATGGTCGGACTGATCGTCCTCTCGAACAGCCTGCGCCTCCAGGGCGCCCTGGCCGGCGCACTGGCGGCCCAGGAGGAGCTCGCGGAGCAGGCGGCGGAGCTGCGCAGGTCGCGGACCCGCGTGGTCGCCGCGACCGACCGGGAGCGGCGGCGGATCGAGCGCGACCTCCATGACGGCGCCCAGCAGGGGCTCATCTCGATCGGGATCGGACTGGCCGGAGTCACCTCGCTGTGCCGCACCGACCCCGACGCGGCGGTCACGGCCCTCACCGACCTGCGCCGCCAGCTGCACCTGGCGCACGACGAGGTGCGCAGCCTGGCGCAGGGCGTCTATCCACCCGTGCTGTCGGAGCACGGGCTGGTCGAGGCCCTGCGGTCGGCCGTGGACCGGTCCCCCATCCCGGTGACCCTCGACCTGCACGACCCGGGCCGGCACCCCAGCGACCTCGAGGCGGCGGTCTACTTCTGCTGCATCGAGGCGCTCCAGAACGCCGCCAAGCACTCCGGCGCCAGCGAGGTCCGGGTCTCGCTCGGCGCGAACGACTCCTCGGTGTGGTTCGAGGTGCAGGACAACGGCGTCGGCATCGACGCGGACGCGCCCGCCTCGGGCGGGATGATCAACATGCAGGACCGGCTGGGCGCGAGCGGCGGGGCGCTCCGTGTGGAGTCGGCCCCGGGTCAGGGCACGACGGTGCACGGCAGCGTCCCGCTAGTGGTCACCACCGCGCCCCGCTCTCACTCGACGGTCACCGACTTGGCGAGGTTGCGCGGCTTGTCGATGTCGTGACCCAGCGCCAGCGCGGCGTGGTAGGCCAGCATCTGGAGCGCCACCGTCATCAGGATCGGGTCGAGCTCGCGCTCGTTGCGAGGCACGTCGACCCGGTGGACGGAGGCCTGGGTCGGCAGGTCGCCCAGGTCGACCCCCGGGTGGGTCACCACGACCAGCGGTCCGCCGCGCGCGGCCACCTCGTGGAGCGCGCCGACGTTGCGGTCGGTCAGCTCGTCGTCCGGGACGATCGCGACCGTCGGGACCGAGGAGTCGATCAGCGCGAGCGGCCCGTGCTTGAGCTCCGAGGTCTGGTAGGCCTCGGCGTGGCGGTAGCTGATCTCCTTGAACTTCTGCGCGCCCTCGCGCGCGACCGGGTAGCCCCGCACGCGGCCGATGAAGAACAGGCTCTCGGCCTCGGACAGCCGGCCGGCCAGCTCGGCCAGCGCCGGCTCCTGGGCGAGCACCTCCGCGAGCTGCTCCGGCAGCCGCTGGAGCCCGAGAACCAACCGGCGTCCGTCCGCGATCGACAGGTCGCGGACCCGGCCGAGCTGCAGGGCGAGCAGCGCGAAGCCGAGGAACATGTTGGTCAGCGCCTTGGTCGAGGCGACCGCGACCTCGGGGCCGGCGTGCAGGTAGATGCCGCCGTCACACTCCCGGGCGATGGCCGAGCCGACGACGTTCACGAGTCCGACGACCCGACCGCCCTTGCGCCGGATCTCCTGCACGGCGAGGAGGGTGTCGATGGTCTCCCCCGACTGGCTGACGGCGACGTAGAGCGTGTCGGGCTCGATGATCGGGTCGCGATAGCGGAACTCGCTGGCGGCCTCCGCGTCGGCCGGGATCCGGGCCAGCTCCTCGATGAGGCCGGCGCCCATCTGCCCGACGTAGTAGGCCGACCCGCAGCCGAGCACCTTCACCCGACGGATCGCCCGCAGCTCGCGCGCATCCATGTCGAGGCCCCCGAGATGGGAGGTGCCGAACCGCTCGTCGAGTCGGCCCCGCAGCACCCGCTCGGCGGCCTCCGGCTGCTCGAGCATCTCCTTGAGCATGAACGAGGCGTGGTCGCCGGTGTCGTACGACGCCGGGTCCACCTCGACCTCGGTCGCCGCTCGCGTCACCGTCGTCAGGTCCTGCCGATAGGTCGTGAAACCCTCGGCCGTGATCGTCGCCAGCTCGCCGTCGTCGAGGTGGGCCACCCGCGTCGTGTAGCGCACCAGCGCGGCCAGGTCCGAGGCGACGAACATCTCGTGGTCGCCGATGCCGATGATCAGCGGGCTGCCGTTGCGGGCCACCACGATCCGGTCGGGGTAGGCCGCGTGCAGGACCGCCAGCCCGTAGGTGCCCTCCACCCGCGCCAGGGCCTCGGCCACCCTCTGCTCGAGCGTCTCGGCCTCGGACCGGCCGATCAGGTGCGCCAGCACCTCGGTGTCGGTGTCAGAGACCAGGTCGACCCCGGCGTCCGCGAGCTCGGCGCGCAGCGCGGCGGCGTTGTCGATGATCCCGTTGTGGACGATCGCCACGTCACCCTTGGTGTCGACGTGCGGGTGGGCGTTCACGTCGTTGGCCGGGCCGTGGGTCGCCCAGCGGGTGTGCCCGATGCCGACCTTGCCGGCGAACCGCTTGGGCAGGTGCTCGGCCAGGTCTCGCACCCGGCCCGCCTTCTTGGCCACCCGCAGCCGGCGCTCCTTGCCGGGGCCGAGCACGGCGATCCCCGCCGAGTCGTAGCCGCGGTGCTCCAGCCGGCCCAGCCCTTCCAGCAGCAGTGGTGCCGCCTGCTGCGCTCCGACGTACCCGACGATCCCGCACATGAGTTTGTCCTATCCGTAGACGATCCGCCGCAGCTGGCGCTCGCTGAGCTCCGGTGCGGCCACGATCCGGTGGGCGAGCTCCTCGGCGAGGCGCGCGAAGATCTCGGGGTTGCGGGTGCCGTGGGTCTTCAGCTCCGCGTGCCGGCGCCGCACGTACGCATCGACCGGCTCGGCGTGGAAGGCGAGCACGTCCTCCACGACCCGGGCCGCCTCGGCAGGGGTGAGCTCGGTGGTCGCGACCAGGTGGTCGACGAGGGTCCGATCGGCGGGCACGACGCCTACGATGCGCCCAGAAGAAGCCTCACCGCAACTTCTTGCCCGATATCGGGTAAAAACTCCACGTTGTGCCCGTTCCCGAGGTCGAGATGGCCGGCTCTGGTACGTTGGGTGAACAGAAGGTGAACGGGAGGTGTCTCACGATGAACGAAGCACGCGCTGACCGGCTCGAAATGCGGTGGCTCCCGGTGGTCGACGCGTCGGGGCGCACCCGGATGGAGGCCACCTGGGTGGCCGTCGCCACCGTTGCTGCGCAGGCGCAGACGGAGTCCCACGCCGCCTGAGCAGCTCGACGTCGGAGGGCCGAGCGCAGCTGCGCCCGGCCCTCTACCTCTTTCCTGTCTGTCTCCTGCCTGTGTCCTGCCTGGCTCCGGGGATCCCGGCAACGGTGGAATAGAACCGGACCACGGTCCGTTATGGCTCATTGAAAGTCGAACCACCCCCGCCGACACAAGGAGCCACCATGACCACCACCGACTTCGATCCCGCCACCGCCGTCCTCGACGACATCGCCGGCGACTACACCCTCGACCCCGCCCACAGCCGGCTCGGCTTCAGCGCCCGGCACGCCATGGTCGCCACCGTCCGTGGCCACTTCACCGACTTCACCGGCACGGCGCACGTCGACACCGCGAACCCCGCCAACTCCAAGGTGGAGGTGAGCATCGTCGCCAACAGCATCAGCACCGGCAACGAGCAGCGCGACGGCCACCTGCTCTCCGGCGACTTCTTCGAGACCGAGCAGCACCCCGACATCACCTTCGTCTCGACCGACGTCACGCGCGACGGCGACGACTGGACGATCACGGGCGACCTGACCGTCAAGGGCGTCACCAAGCCCATCTCGGTCCCGTTCGAGTTCACCGGCTCGGCCCAGGACCCCTTCGGCAACACGCGCATCGGCTTCGAGGGCGCGACCACCCTGCTCCGCAAGGACTGGGGCCTGACCTGGAACGCCGCGCTCGAGACCGGCGGCGTCCTCGTCTCCGACAAGATCAAGCTGCAGTTCGACATCTCCGCGATCAAGAACGCTCCCGAGCAGAGCGCCTGATCCCTGGCTCTCCGAGCACCCGCACGACGGGGCCGTCCCGAAAATGGGCGGCCCCGTCGGCCATTCGTCCGGAACACTTCCCCGCGTGGACCTTCCCGCCGGGCTCGACACCCGTCCCCTCCAGCACGCTGACGCACCCGCCGTCTTCGAGGTCATGGCCGCCCAGGAGGCCGCCGACCTGGGCGAGGTGCTGATCGAGGAGGCCGACATCGTCAGTGACTGGAGCCGGGCGTCGTTCGACATCGCCGGCTCGACGATCGGTGTCTTCGACGACGCCCGGCTCGTGGCCTACGGCGAGGTCGGGTCCTCGGGCCGCTGTGACGCCGCCGTCCACCCCGACGTCCGCGGTCGTGGCATCGGCACCGCGCTCGCTGGGTGGATGCAGGACACCGCCCGGGCCCAGGGGCTGCCGGAGATCGGGATGCCCGTACCGGTGGGCTCGCCCGGCGACCGCCTGCTCGAGGCGCTCGGCTACCGGGTCCGCTGGCACAGCTGGGGGCTCGCCCTGCTCGAGGGCGCGGTGGTGCCGGAGCGCGCGCTGCCGGACGGATACGTCGTCCGCGAGGCCGACCCGTCGGAGTACGAGCAGGCCTGGCAGGTCCAGGAGGACGCCTTCCTCGAGTGGTCGGTCCGCGACCGCGAGCCGTTCGATGACTGGAAGGCAGAGGTGACCGGGCGGCCCGGCTTCGAGCCGTGGAACCTGCGCGTGGTGGTCGACCCGCTGGGGGTGGTCGTCGCCATGGCCTGGGTGCAGCTCGGCCCCGAGTCGGCGTTCGTCGCCCGTCTGGCCACCACGCGGGAGGAGCGCGGCCGGGGCCTGGCGCAGGCGTTGCTCGTCGACTCCTTCGCTGCGGGCGCGGCCCATGGAGCCCGGAAGTCCGAGCTGTCCACCGACTCCCGCACCGGCGCGCTGGCGCTCTACGAGAAGGTCGGCATGGTGGTCACGTCCGACTGGGTCAACCGCGGCCTCGTCCTCTGATGGCCTTCCCCGCCGGGCTCACGACCCGATCCCTGACACTCGACGACGCCGAGGCCGTGAGCGCCCTCATCACCGCTGAGGAGCTCCACGACGTGGGGGCCGCCGACGTGACCGTCGAGGACGTCGTGGCCGAGTGGCAGCGCCCGTCGTACGACCTCGGCGCGAGCAGCCTCGGGGTCTTCGACGACGACAGGCTGGTCGGCTATGCCGACCTGGTGCATCCGGACTTCGGCTACACCGGCGTGCTGCCGACCGAGCGCGGCCGTGGCATCGGCACCGCCCTGGCCGACTGGCTCGAGGCGCTGGCGCGGTCGCGCGGCGCAGAGCTGCTGAGCAACCAGGTGCCGCGCGGCGGGCCGGCTCACCTGCTGCTCGCGGCGCGCGGCTACCACGAGCGGTGGACGGCGTGGGACCTCGAGCTCCCCGAGGGTGCCGAGATCGCGGCCCAGCCGCTGCCGGACGGCTACGCGATCCGCTCGGCCGGGCCGGACGAGCACGAGCTCTTCCACGAGGTGGTCGAGGACGCGTTCAGCGAGTGGCGGACCCGCGGCTCGCTCGAGGACTTCGCCGCCGTGGTCTGGGGTCGACCCGGTCATGAACCGTGGAACCTCCGCGTCTGCACCGACCCCGAAGGCACGGTCGTCGGCGCGACGCACGTGCACCTGACCGGGGACGCCGGCTATGTCGCCCGGGTGGCCGTGCGCAAGGACCGGCGCGGCCTCGGCCTGGGCGGCGCCATGCTGGCGGATGCCTTCACGCTCACCCGCCAGCACGGCGCTGTCCGCTGCTACCTCGCGACCGACTCGCGCTCCGGCGCCCTCGCGCTCTACGAGAAGGTCGGCATGCAGGTCAGCTCGGCGTGGGTGAACCTCGCGCTCGTCCTCTGACCCGTCACGCCGCCGGCCCCTCCACCAGCTCCGCCGAGGCGGGATCGATGTTGTGGTTGAGGGCGAACAGGTTGGCGGGGTCGTAGGCGCGCTTCACCTCGGCCAGACGCGCGTAGGTCGCCGTGGGGTAGGCCGCCGCCACGTCCTCGGCCGTCGCGGAGCCCTGGAAGTTGACGTAGGTCCCGAGCCCGTGGGCCGCCACCGCCTGCCAGGGCAGCAGGGCCCGCTCGACGTCAGCGTCGGTCGAGGTCAGCGGCAGGACCACCCCGCCCTGCACCATCACCTCCGCGTCGCGGTGGGCGAAGGCCGTCGCGTCGACCGGCACGCGGGCGAAGGCGCCGCCGAGGCTGCGCACCGCGACCATCGACGGGGCCGGCCCCGCGACGAACCCCTCGATGGCGCCGATGAGGCCGTCGCTCAAGGTCCGCGCCAGCGTGTTGCGGCCGACCAACCGGATGCCCGGAGGGTGCTGGGCCTCCTCGAGGATCTCCGCGTAGCGACGCTCGGAGATGTTGGCACTGGTCACCGTGCCGAGCTCGAGCAGCGGCTCGATGGCCACGTCAGCGTCGCCCACCGCGCCCCCTGGCGCACCGGCGTAGCAGAGCAGCAGGTTGGCCGCCCTCGGGGCGCCGGGCAGCTGCGGCATCAGCACCAGGGTGCTGGAGAGCTCGTCGGGCGCCGTGCGCATCGCGTCCCGCCACCGCCGGAGCAGTCCCGCCGTGTCGTCGAGCTGGTAGGTGACCGTCCCGAAGTGGACCGTCGCGGCCTCCTGGGCGACGAAGTCGAAGTCGACGACGACACCGAAGTTCCCCCCGCCACCGCGCAGCGCCCAGAAGAGGTCCGCGTTCTCGTCGGCGGAGGCGGTGACCAGCCGGCCCTCGGCCGTCACGACCCGCGCGCCGACCAGGTTGTCCACCGCCAGGCCGTGGCTGCGGACCATCCAGCCGATCCCGCCGCCCAGGGTCAGTCCCCCGACCCCGACGTCGGACGTGTCGCCAGAGGTCAGGGCCCACCCGTGCGGGTCGAGCGCCGCCGCCACCGCGCCCCAGGTGGCGCCACCGCCGACGCGCACCAGGCGCCGGTCGGCGTCGAGGACGTCGACGGCATCGAGGCGCGCCAGGTCGAGCACCATCCCGTCGTCGTTGGTGCTGTGCCCGACCGGGCTGTGGCCACCGGAGCGCACCGAGACGGCCAGGTCGTGGCGGACGGCGTAGTGCAGCGCGGAGGCGACGTCGTCCGCGTTCGCGGGCCTCACCACCAGCGCCGGGTGGCCGGCTGCGAAGAAGACGCGCGCCGCCTCGTCGTAGCCGTCGTCTCCCGGCCGCAGGACCTCGCAGGCCAGCGCGGTGTCGTGCACGTTCATCGTTCTCTCCTCGTTCGTCGGGTCGGAGTGCCGATGGTGTGTCGCGGTGCGGCCCCAACACATCGCCCCACGGGCGGCTCTTCTGACTACCCGACGAACGGGCGCCCCGAGGTGTGACTACCGCGCTGGGAGCAGCCCGCACCCACTCCCTGAGGGGACGCGTCGACCGTCGGCCCGACCTGGGCACGGAGCATGCGCACCGATCGCCGAGGCGGGGAGTCGGGGCGCGTGATCAGCGAGCGTGTGCTGCCCGCGGTCAGGAGGTCGTGAGCAGCCTCGCCAGCTTGTCGGCCGCCTGACCCCAGGCACCCTCGGCGCCCGCACAGCCCGAGGCGGGGAACGGCCCCTGGCGCAGCTCGAGGCGGGTGCCGCCGTCCTCCTCGGTGAGCTCGACGGTCATCGTGACGAGGGTGCCGTCCGGCATCGCATCGGTCACCACCAGCCGCTCGCCCTCGCGCACCTCGGTGACGGTGCCGCTCAGTGGCATCCGCCGATCCCCCATCAGCATCGTCAGCGCCCAGGGGCCGCCCGGCCGCGCTTGGACCTCCACCGAGTCCGGGTCCACCGAGACACCCTCGGGGCCGTACCACTGCGCGAGCTGGTCGGCGTCGGTGAACGCGGCCCACACCGCGTCGACCGGGGCGTCGAACCAGCGGCTGAGCAGGGCATCGCGGGCGGCTTCTTCGGTCATCGGGGCTTCCTCTTCTGCTGGCTCGTCTGCTGGCTCGTCTGCTGGCTCGTCTGCTGGCTCGTCTGCTGGCTCGTCTGCTGGTGCTTCAGGTGGGCGCCCAGCCGGTCGAGCCGGGCCGACCAGACGCCGGTGACGTGCTCGATCCAGGCGCCGGCGTCGTCGAGGGGCTCGGTGCGGAGGTGGTTGGTGCGCCACTGCGCGTGGGGGGTCTGCAGGACCAGCCCCGCCTGCTGGAGCACCTTGAGGTGGCGGGACACCGCCGGCTGGCTGATGGCGTACGGCGCCGCGAGCTCGCCCGCCGTCGCGTCGCCGGCGCCCAGGCGGGCCAGGATGTCGCGCCGGGTCGGGTCCGCCAGCGCGGCGAACACCCGGCTCAGCTCGTCGGTCGCGGTCATGCAGTTAGCGTAATGGTTATATAACCGAACGGTCAAACATGACTCCTCGGCGTCTGCCGCCCGCCCGGCCGAGGACCAGTCAGCCCGCAGACGCGGAGACGGTCGTGACGACGGTGGTCACCGACGGGCTGCGGGGCGTGGAGGAGAAGCCGAACCGGCAGGGCGGGTCCACGGCGGCGAGCCGTCCGAGGTCGGCCCCGTCGAAGCTGCCGCGCAGCGAGGTGACCCGGCGGGCGTCGGTCGCGCCGTACCACTCCCGACGGCTGCCGCCCGCCGTGCCGCGCGTGCGGACGCCTCGCAGCAGCACCCGAGCGAACGGGTCGGTCACCGTGCACCAGGCCGGCGCCTCGGCGACCCGGAGCGGGACCGCGCGGAGCGCGAGACCGATCGGCGTGCGTCGCCCGACAGCCAGGTCGAGCGAGAGCGAGGTCGACCGCACCCGCCAGTCCGCGTCGGCCACGGTGACCGCGAACGGCTCGAGCCGGACCTCGTCGAAGGAGTACGTCGCCTCGATGAAGTCGGCGACCTCCTGTCGCGGTGCCAGCAGCACCCGGTGGCCGGCAGCGGTCTCGACCATCGCGTCCGCGAAGGTGCCCAGCGGGGTGTCGGTCCAGCGCCCGACCACCACACGGGTGCCGGAGCCGCTGCCGACCCCGGCGATCTGCCCCCGGAAGCGCAGCCTCACCCGGCACCGGGGATCCGAGCCGGGCGGAGCCCGCCCTCCTCAGCCACCGGCCATCACCGGATCTGCATGCCGGAGATGGCGCGGGCGATGACCAGCCGCTGGATCTCGGAGGTGCCCTCGAAGATCGTGTAGATCCGGGCGTCGCGGGCCATCCGCTCGACGGGGTAGTCGCGGGTGAAGCCGTTGCCCCCGAGGATCTGCATCGCCTGGCCGGTGACGCGGACGGCGGTCTCGCCGGCGTACAGCTTCGACATCGAGCCCTCGGCGGCGTCGAAGGACTTGCCCTGCTTGGCCATCCACGCCGCCCGCCACACCAGCAGCCGGCTGGCGTCGATCGAGGTCTTCATGTCGGCGAGGGCGAACGCGATCGACTGGTTGTCGATGATCGGGCGGCCGAACTGCTCGCGGGTCCTGGCGTAGTCGAGCGCCACCTCGTAGGCCGCCCGCGCGATGCCGACCGCCTGCGCGCCGACCGCGGGACGGGTGCGCTCGAAGGTCGCCATCGACGCGTTGGTGGAGCCACCGCTCCGCACGCCCTCGCGGGCCCTGGCCATCCGGGCGTCGAGCTTGTCCTTGCCACCGAGCAGGCACGAGCCGGGGACCCGGACGTGGTCGAGCACCACCTCGGCGGTGTGCGAGGCGCGGATGCCGTGCTTGGAGAACTTCTGTCCCTGGCTCAGCCCCTGGGTGCCGGGCGGCACCACGAAGCTGGCCTGGCCGCGGGCCCTCAGCTCGGGGTCGACCACCGCGGTCACCACGTGGACGTCGGCCATCCCGCCGTTCGTCGCCCAGGTCTTGGTGCCGTTGAGGACCCACGCGTCGTTCGCCTCGTCGTAGGTCGCCCGGGTGCGCATCGCACCGACGTCGCTGCCCGCATCCGGCTCCGACGAGCAGAACGCTGCGGTCTTGAGGTCGCCCGGCGAGCCGAACATCTGCGGCACCCACTCGCCGACCTGCTCGGGCGTGCCGTTCGCCGAGACCCCGGCCGCCGCGAGGGCGGTGCCGACGATGGCCAGGCCGATGCCGGCGTCACCCCAGAACAGCTCCTCCATCGCCACCGGCAGCCCGAGCCCGGTCTCCTCGAAGTGCTGGGTCGCGAAGAAGTCGAGGGAGTAGAGGCCGATCCTGGCTGCCTCCTCGAGCACCGGCCAGGGGAACTCCTCGCGCTCGTCCCACTCGGACGCCGCAGGGCGGACGACGTCCTCGGCGAAGGTGTGCACCCACTTCTGCAGCTCGACGTGGTCGGGGCCGAGGTCGAAGCTCGGTGTGGTCGGGGCGGCGTCGCTCACGGCTCGAGGTTACCGACGGGTCACCACCGGTCGCGGTGAGGTCGTCGAGTCGTTCGCGCCCACGGCGCGGTGGTCAGTGCGGCGCGCCCTCCGGTGTCAGCTCGGCCTCCACCCCCTCGTCGCCCAGGTCGGCGGTGTAGTCGCCGGGCCGGGTGTGGTCGGTGCCCGCGGGGACACCCGCCGCGCGGAACACGACGGTCAGCACGATGGCCACGAGCAGGTTGAGGCCGAAGGCGAGGATCGCGATGTAGATCTTCGTGGTGTCGTCCCACGGGAGGGTCACCAACGGGCCGCCGAAGTGGTCCTGGACCGGCGACTTCACGCCGTAGGCCAGCCAGGTCCCCCACGCCATGCCCGCGGCCCAGCCGGCCAGGAGCGCATAGCGATGGAACCAGCCCGTGTAGAGCCCGACCACGATCGCCGGGAGCGTCTGCAGGATCCAGACGCCGCCGAGCAGCTGCAGGTTGATCGCATAGCTGTCGGCGAGCGCGAGCACGAAGACCAGCGCGCCGCCCTTGACCAGGAGCGAGACCAGCTTGGCCTGCTGCGCCTCCTGGGCGTGCGTGGCATCGCGCTTGATGTAGGCCTTGTAGATGTTGCGGGTCCAGAGGTTCGCGGCGGCGATCGACATGATCGCGGCCGGCACCAGCGCGCCGATCACGATCGCGGCGTACGCGACCCCGGCGAACCATGGCGGGAACTCGTTCTCGAACAGCTGCGGCACCGCCTGCTGCGGGTTGGTGACCTTGACCCCGGCGGCGATCGCGACGAAGCCGAGCAGCGCGAGCAGCCCCAGCAGGAAGGAGTACGCCGGCAGCAGCGACGCGTTGCGCCGGATCACCGAGCGGCTGCGGGTCGAGAGCACCCCGGTGACCGAGTGGGGGTACATGAACAGGGCAAGCGCCGAGCCCAGCGCGAGGCTGCCGTAGGCGAGGTGGAGTGCCTCCGGCGGCATGATCGCCTTGGGCGCGGCATCGCCGGCCGCGATCGCGTCGGCGTTGTCGGTGTTGAAGTCGCCGAAGCCCTGGCTGACCACGTCGAAGATGTGGCCCCACCCGCCGATGTGGTGGGGGATGTAGAGGACCGCCACGATGATGACGATGTAGATCAGCGTGTCCTTCACGAACGCGATCAGCGCCGGGGCGCGCAGGCCGCTCGAGTAGGTGTAGGCCGCCAGCACGGCGAACGCGATGAACAGCGGCAGGTCCTTGACGAACCAGTTGTCGCTGTCGCTGCCCAGGCCCATCACCTCGAGCACCACCTGCATCCCGACCAGCTGCAGGGCGATGTAGGGCATCGTCGCGAGGATGCCGGTGACCGCCACCGCCAGCGCCAGCGGCTTGCTGTCGTAGCGACCCGCGACGAAGTCGGCCGGCGTGACGTAGCCGTGCCGGTGGCTCACCGACCACAGCCGCGGGAGGAACAGGAAGATCAGCGGGTAGACCACGATCGTGTAGGGCACGGCGAAGAAGCCGACCGCGCTGCCGGCGTACAGCGTCGCCGGCACGGCGATGAACGTGTACGCCGTGTAGATGTCTCCGCCGATGAGGAACCAGGCGATGAACGTGCCGAAGCCGCGGCCACCCAGCCCCCACTCGTCCAGGCTGCCCATCTCCTCGGCCCGCCGCCATCGCGCGGCCGCGAAGCCCATCACGGTGACGAGCAGGAAGAGGAAGACGAAGATGCCGACCGCCACGCCGCTCATTCGGGGGGTCCCGGAGGAAGCGAGAGCTCACCGCGCGAAGCGCGCACACCGAGTGGTTTCGTGGGGTGCGTCATCGGATGACCTCGGCGGGGTCGTCGTCCTTGGCCGCCGGACTGGTCGGTGGGTCCTCGGTCCTGGTGAGCCAGTAGGCGATGCTGGTGAGGAGCGCCACGATCGGGATCAGCAGGAACTGGAACCAGTAGTAGAAGGGGAAGCCCCAGAGCTCGGGATCGGTGCGGTCGTAGACACCGACGAGCAGGGGCAGCACCACTGCAGGGATGAGCAGGACCACCACGATGGTCCAGCGCGCGGACGACGACATCAGACAACCTCCCGAAAGGTCATGAGAACCGGCGATGAGCCTCGCCGCTCCGCCCGGTCTCCATGTCCGACCGATCACAAACCTCGATGGAGGTGGCGAGCCGGCTCGACGGAGGTCCGCATCGCCGACGGCTGGCCGGCGCTGCACGAAGGTCACGGCGTGACGCACCTGCGCTTCGAGGTCCTCGCCGAAAGGTAGCCCCAGCCTCCACGCCGCGGAAGACTCCGGTCTCGTGACCGATCTGTCCCGCTACGCCGACTGGACCGCCTGGCTCACCGCGCAGGCCGAGGCCGACCCCGATGTGCGCTGCGTCTGGGTGGGTGGCTCGGCCGCGACCGGCGGGTACGACGAGTGGTCAGACCTCGACCTCGACATCCTCTGCACACCGGGCACGTCGACCGCGGTCTACACGCGCTGGCTCACGCAGGCGCAGGCGGACTTCGAGGTCCGCGGGATCTGGGCGGTGCCGGAGCACGTGTGGCCGGACGGCCGCCAGTGCTTCGTCAACCTGCAGGAGAGACCCGGACTGCTGCTCGAGCCGACGCGCATCATCGACCTGCACGTGTCCGACCTGTCCGACCGGCACTCGCACATCGACGTACGCCGCCACGGCACGCCGATCGTCCTCCACGACCCGGAGTCGCTGATCGTCCTGGAGCCCGAGGACGTGTCGGCCCCGCTCGCAGCGGCCGTGGTGCAGGCGAGGCAGCGCCGGACCGTCGATGAGTGGCTGATCAACCGGGCGATCGCGCGTGGCCACGTCGCGGAAGCGACCGACTTCTACCTCCGCTTCGCGCTGGGGTCCGTCGTACGCCTGCTGCGCGTCGAGCACTGCCCGTGGCGCCACGACTTCGGGCTGCGCTACCTGCGCGAGGACCTGCCACCGGACGTCGCCCACCGGGTCGAGGAGCTCGTGCCCGGAGCCACCACGGCCACGCTCGAGGAGCTCTCGCTCCGTTGCTTCGCGTGGATCGACGAGCTGCTCGATCGCTGACGGTCAGCGCCAGCGCGGGTGCCGGCCGAACCGCTCGGCGGCGTAGGCCCGGCGCGGTCCGCGGTGCCGGAGCACCACGAACCAGAACACGGCGAAGCCGAGGATGAAGAGCGGGAGGTGTGCGACCGCGGAGACCACGATCAGCACGGCCAGCACCATCAGGAGCGGGGCCGGAACCCTGCGGCGATACGGTCGCAGACCCGCACTCCAGTAGCCGCCCTCGTGGGAGCGCTCGCTCGGAGGTGCGGGCGCGGCGAGCCTCGAGGAGTAGGGGCTGGGCAGGTCGCGGAAGATCGGGGCCACCTCTCCCCGGGTCTTCGCGCCCCACACCTGCTCCAGCCGCTCCGCGTGCTCCTCGGCGGTCAGCCGGCCCTGGGCGAAGTGCTCACCCAGGTCGGCCGCCGCTGCCTCCCGCTCGGCGTCGCTGAGCCGGATGGTCTGGTCCGTCATGACTCGTCGCCGTCCTCGTCCTCGTCGGCGTCGTGGCCGTCGGCCAGGATGCCGTAGAGCTTGCGCCGCGTCTCGACGAGGACCTCGATCGCCGCCCGCTGCTGTGACTCCGAGCCCGACGTGACGATCTGCCACACCGCGCCCATCACCTGGCCGATCTCCGGCTTGAGGCCGGAGAACGACGTCTCCTCGGTCGCCTCGCGCTCGAAGGGCCGCCAGACGGCGGCGAGCTCGTCGGCGTGGTCGGCGACGTACTGCCTGCCGTCACCGGTGAGCGCCAGCGTCTTGCGGCCGCGCTCGTCGTCGGTCTCCACGAGCCCCTCGTCGTGCAGCTGCTGGATGGTCGGGTAGACCGAGCCGGGGCTCGCCCGCCACGCACCCTCGCTGCGCTCGGTGATCTGCTGGATCACCTGGTAGCCGTTGACCTGCTCGCCGCTCTCCTCGGCCGCCCGGAGGACATCGAGGATCGCGGAGCGCACGTCGCCGCGGCGGGCGCGGGGGCCGCGCCGCTGCTCGTGGGTCGAGCCGAGGCCGAAGAGGCCGGCCACCCACGGCGGCGGGCCCTGGCGGCCGGGGCCGTCCCAGCCGCCGAAGTCGCCCCACGGGCCGCCGCGGCGACCCCCTCGGCGCTGGCGGCGTCCGGGCTCGTCCGCGCGAGCCCACTGTCGGTTGAATCCTGGGTGTCCCATCTCGGAACTCCTTCACTGTCGCAATGTCTGGTGTATCGCATCCGTATCGCGATATATCGTTACTGTACGTCGACAGGTCGGCTCGGGCAAGCGGCGTGGTGTTGGAGTCCCCGGGGCCCCGGGGACTCTTGCACTTCCTGGGCAAGATCTCGGCCGGGAAGTGCAGGAGTCACCGGGGCCCCGGTGACTCCTGCGCGGCGCCAGACCTACCGCGCCAGCCAGGCGGCGTAGGCGTCGAAGGTGTAGGGCCGGCCGAGGAAGTCGGCGACCAGGTCGGCAGCGTCCTTGGTGCCGCCGGCCGCGAGGATCGCGTCGCGGTAGCGGGTCGCGACAGCCACGTCGAACATGTCGTCGGGGTCGAAGGCGGAGAACAGGTCCTTCGCGATCACCAGCGACCACATGTAGGTGTAGTAGGCCGACGAGTAGCCGCCCAGGTGGCCGAAGTTGGCGAAGAGGTGGGTGCCGTCCATGTAGCGGTAGGGCGAGTACTGCTCCTGCAGCTCGATCTGCCTCGCGGTCAGGTCGGCGGGCCGCTCGGTGTGGAAGCAGTAGGACAGCGCGGCGTAGAACATCTGCTGCCGCGCCTGCAGCCCCTTGCCGAAGTCGTCGGCCGCACGCATCCGGTCGACGAGGTCGGCCGGGATCGGCTCACCCTCGGCGCTGGTCGCGAACGTCCGCAGCACGTCGGCGTCCCACGCCCACTCCTCGAGCATCTGGCTGGGCGCCTCGACGAAGTCCCACTCGGTCGCGACCCCGGAGAACCGGGTCCAGCCGACGTGGCCGCCGAGCACGTGGTGGACCAGGTGCCCGAACTCGTGGAACAGCGTCACCACGTGGTCGTGCTCCATCAGCCCCTTGCCGAAGTTGCACAGCAGCGCTCCCTCGGGCAGCTGCCGGCCGGCGACGCCGTTGGTGATCGTGAACTGCGCGGCGTGCTTGAACTTGCCCTCGCGCGGGTGCAGGTCGAGGTAGATCCGGCCGAGGCTCTCGCCGTCGCCAGCCCCGTCCCCAGCCCCGTCACCAGCCCCGTCGGTCGCGTAGACGTCGTAGGCCGTCACGTCCTCGTGCCACGGCACGGCGTCGGTCACCGGCTCGTAGCGCAGCCCGAAGAGCCGGCCGGTCACGTCGAGCAGCCCCTGCTTCACCCGCTCGGCGGGGAAGTAGGTGCGGACGAGCTGTGAGTCGACGTCGTGCTGCTCCTTGCGGACCAGCTCCTCGTAGTAGACGTAGTCGGCCGTGTCGATCGAGTCGGCCTCGGGCACGTCGTGCCGGTAGCGCTCCATCACGACCGCGAGGTCGCGCTCCATGGGGCCTTGGGCCGCCTGCGCGATCCGGTCGATGAACTCGGGGATCGCCGGGCCCTTCTCGATCATCTTCACCGCGGCGTCGTAGGACGCCCAGTCGGAGTAGCCGACCAGGTTGGCGTACTCGTGGCGCAGGTCGAAGAGCTCCTTGAGCAGCGGCTCGTTGTCGGGCCAGCCCCGCTCGAGGAAGGCGAAGGTGACCTGGCGGCGGATGTCGGCGTCCCTCACGAACATCCGCGCGGGGACCGCGTCGGGGTAGTCGGTGGTGACGGAGATCAGGCCCTCGTCATCGGCCGGGTGCTCCTCGAGCCAGTCCTCCGGCAGCCCGGCCAGCTGCTCGCGCGTCGCCTTCACGGTGCGTACGTCGTCGCGGATGTTGCGGCTGAACTCCTGGTCGATCGCGGTGATCCGCTCGCTGATCTCCGCCAGCCGCGCCCGGGTCGCGTCGTCCTGGTCGACACCCGCGCGCCGGAACTCCTCGAGCGTCTTCGCGAGCAGGCGGGAACCGTTCGGGTCGAGGCCGGCCGGATCGAGCGCGGCGAACACGTCGTAGAGGGCACGGTCCTGGCGCAGCTCGGTGACGAGCTTGTCGACCTCGATCTCGGCCTCCTCGCACGCCGTGCGCACCTCGAGGTCCGGGTGGGCGTTGGAGTAGAGCCCGGCGATCGCCCCGACGTTGCTCAGCGCCAGCGTCACCTCGTCCCACAGGCGCAGCACCCCCTCCGGCTCGGCCGGGGGGGCATCGCGCAGCCCCTCCACCAGCTCCCTCGCCTGGGCCAGGCCCGCGGCCGAGCGGTCACGGACCCAGTCGAGGGCCTCGTCGGCGGTGGGCAGCTGGAGCGGGGCAGGCGGTGTCATGGGGCCAGCCTAGGAGCAGCTCCCGACGCACCGCTCGCCCATTCCGGGTCATTCGGCGAGGGCCGGAAGCCGGAGATCCTGCACTTGCTGCATCACCGCCTCCGTCAGGCCAGCTGCCCCCGCCGCCGGGTCAGGAACGAGCGCTCGGCCTCGTTGTCGGTCAATGCCAGCGCGGCGTCGTAGGCCTCTCGCGCCTCGGCCGACCGGCCCAGGCGACGGAGCAGGTCCGCGCGCGTCGCGTGCCAGAGGTGGTAGGTCGACAGGTCGAGCCGGTCGACGTCGGCGAGGGCCACGGCCGGCCCGTCGAGCTCGGCGACCGCGACCGCGCGGTTGAGCGCAACGATCGGCGAGGGGGACACGGCGTACAGCTGCGAGTAGAGCGTCGCGATCTGGCCCCAGTCGGTGTCGGAGGCGACGGGCGCGTCGGTGTGCACGGCGTTGATCGCCGCGAGGAGCTGGTAGTGGCCGGGCCGGGCTCCACCCGCGGCGTGCAGGTCGAGGCACTCCCGGACCAGCGCGTGGCCCTCGGCGATGAGCTGTCGGTCCCAGCCGCCGCGGTCCTGCTCGTGCAGCGGCACCAGCTGGCCGTCGGCGACGCGCACCGACCGACGGGCCTCCGCCAGCAGCATCAGCGCGAGCAGCCCGGTGACCTCGGCGGCACCGGGCAGCAGGGCGCGGAGGATCCGGGCCAGCCTGATCGCCTCGGCAGTGAGCTCGTCGCGGATGGGCGAGGCATCACCCGAAGACGAGAGGTAGCCCTCGTTGAAGACCAGGTAGATCACGGCGAGCACGCCGTTGACCCGCTGGCCGAGGTCCTCCGGTGAAGGCACGCGATAGGGGATCTTCGCGGCGCTGATCTTCTTCTTGGCGCGGGTGATGCGCTGCGCCATCGTGGTCTCGGGGACCAGGAAGGCCTGCGCGATCTCGGCCACGGTGAGACCGCCGAGCAGGCGCAGGGTCAGGGCCACGCGCACCTCAGGGGCGAGGGACGGGTGGCAGCAGGTGAAGATCAGCCGCAGCCGGTCGTCCTCGACCACGCCGGTCGGCTCGTGGGGGGTGTCGTCGGTCATCATGTGTGCCGCCTGGTGCTTCGCGTCGCGGTGGGACTCGCGGCGGATCCGGTCGATCGCGCGGTTGCCCGCGGTCGTGGTCAGCCAGCCGCCGGGGTTGGGCGGTACGCCGTCCCGGGGCCAGCGCTCGACCGCGGCCAGGAGCGCCTCGCCCGCCGCCTCCTCGGCGATGTCGATGTCGCCGAAGCGGCGGGTCAGCGAGGCCACGATCCGGCCGTACTCCTCGCGGTAGATCCGCTCGATCGCGGCCGTGGGATCGGTCTGGTCCATCCGGTGTCAGGCCGCCGGGGGCTCGGCCTGGAAGGGGCGGACCTCGACCTTGCCCTGGCAGGCCTTCGACGCCTCGGTCGCCCATCCCAGCGCGGCGTCGAGATCGGGCAGCTCGAGGATCCAGAAGCCGCCGATCCACTCCTTGGACTCGGCGAACGGGCCGTCGCTCACGATCGCCTCGGCGCCGGTGTTGTCGACGGTGGTCGAGACGTCGATCGGCTCGAGGCCGCCCCCGAACACCCAGACTCCGGCGTCCCTCATCTTCTGGTTGACCCGGTCGACGGCTTCGAAGACGGGCTGCATGGCCTCGAGGTCGAACTCCGGGTCGTCGACGGTGCCGTGCACGGCGAGCATGTACTGGGTCATCTCGATCTCCTTCATCGGTCGCAGGGCTGCCCGGGTGGCTTCCCCATCCTCTCCACGAACGCCGACCCGCCGATACGACACCCCCCGGGAAGGTTCTTCGGACGCCTGCGGTCCGCGCCGCCGTCACCGCGGTCGGCGGCCGGTCCTAACCTGAACAGATGGCGACGCATCCCTACCTGAGCAACACCGTGCTCGGCACGCCCGACCCGCCCGGCCTCGCGGCGTTCTACCTCGAGCTGCTCGGCTGGGTCTATCGCGACGACGACCACGAGGCCGACGCCGGGTGGGTCGTCATCAAGCCGCCGGAAGGTGGCCCGGGCCTGTCGTTCCAGCTCGAGACCGAGCACGAGCCGCCCAGCTGGCCCACCGAGCGCGGCACCCAGCAGATGCAGCTCCACCTCGACATCGGGGTGCAGGACCTGGTGGCCGAGGTGGCCCGGGCCGAGGCTCTCGGCGCCCGACAGGCCCAGTGGCAGCCCCAGGACGACGTGCGCGTGCTGCTCGACCCGGCGGGGCACCCCTTCTGCCTGTTCGCCCCCGGTGGCTGACCGGTGGCACACGGACGACCTGCACCCTTCGGCCGGCGGGCGAAGGGCTGCCTCGCCGGGTCGGTGGCCGGTTAACGTCACTCCATGACCGACTTCGGAGCCCTCTACCGCGAGCACGTGGCCGACCTGGGCGCGATGGCCGACGACCTGTCCGACGAGCAGCTCGCTGTCGTCGTACCCGCCACCCCCGCGTGGACGGTCCGGGAGGTCTTGTGCCACATGGCCGGCGGCGCCCACGACCAGCTCACCGACCGGATGGACGGCGCTCCGAGCCCGGAGTGGACGGCGCGGCACGTCGGCGAACGGGTCGACCGGCCCGTGTCGGAGGTCATCGGCGAGCTGCAGTCCAACCAGGACTCGGTGGCCGCCTCCCTCGACGGCAGCCCGTTCCCGGCGGCTGCCTTCGACATCTCGGTGCACCACGCTGACCTCCACGAGGCGCTGGGCAAGCCCCGGCTCGCCGATCGCCTCTGGCTCCCCGTGCTCGACGCGATGCGCCCGCGGCTCGACCCCTCGCTGTTCGAGGCCGTCTCGGACTACGAGGTCTACCGCGGCGTCTTCTCCCGTCGTTCCCGCGCGCAGATGCAGGCATGGGGTACCACCCTGTCGGCCGACGAGCTGGACGGCTTGACCGTCTTCGGCCCGCGGGAGGACGACCAGCCCATCCCCGCGTAGATGAGCACCTAGTGTCCTGGAGGAACCCGTGGCCACCTACCAGGTCAACGGCGCGGCCGTCACCCGCTGCCGGGAGCTGATCAAGGGCAGGCAGTACGTCCTCGACTCCGACTGGGGCGATGTCCAGCCCGACGCCGCGACCGGCACGGCCTACCTCGAGCGGCACTCCTGGGACGAGTACGCCGCCTGGCACCTCGGCCTGACCGAGGGCGCGAACGACGAGACCAAGGCCCGCTACGCCTTCGTCTACGGCGACCTCCGGCGCGTGCACCGCTCCGGCCTGATCGCCTGCGTCTACCGCGCCGCGGAGTGGCGGCACAAGGCGGTCGAGCTCGCCGCCCACGACCTGCTCCAGGAGCTGGACCGGACCGCCGGCATCGCCTGAGCGGCTGGTCGCAGGGCTGGTGCTGTTGATCCCACCCCGCGCGCGAACGACCCGGCAGCGTCGTGGCTGCCGGGGTCGTTGCGGCTCACCAGCCCATCGAGCCCGGGATCCCCTTGATCGGCCCGGCGATCGCGTCCGTGACCCAGCCGCCGTAGAACCCTCCCGGTTGGGGGGTCACCGCCTCGCCGTCGACCAGGCAGCGGTCGACCTGGGCGGCCATCACCGCGATCGCACCGGCGATGGGCTCGAAGCCCGCGGTCGGCTCGTCATAGGTCCAGGCCGCCCGTGGTGCGACCGTCGTGCCGGACACGAGGTCGAAGTACGTCGCCTGGCCCTTCCACTCGCACCAGCTCGTGCCGGCGGTCGGCCTGATCGCGCCGTCGCCGAACGCCGAGCGGGGCAGGTAGTAGGTGGGCGGGTGGCTGGTCTCCAGCACCCGCCAGCCCTCCCGGGTCGAGGCCACGACGACCCCACCGAGCTCGACCTGCAGAAGTGCGGTGGTCCGCTCGAGCCTGGGCGGCCGAGGGTAGTCCCACACGGACTCCTGGCCGGGGCCGACCGGATCGGGTTGTGGCCTGCTCACGTGGCCAGTGAACCTCGGCCCTGGGCGCGACCCCTCCGAGTCGGGCGCCGCACGCGGGAGTGGCTCAGCCCGGGCCTTCCTCGATCCGGTCGTAGGCCGACCGGAGGTGCTCGGTCGACACCAGCCACTCCTCGCCGGCGACGCCGCGGAGCACCCACTGGCCGAGGCGGGCGACCTGGTCGCCCTCGAGGCTGTGCACGACCTCGCCGGGTCGCGCCTGGCGGCCGGTGACCACGCCCGTGCGCCGCCAGCGGTCGCCGTCGATCGGCTCATGGGTCTCCTCGAAGATGTCGGCGTCGACCGAGCGCGCGGCACCGTCGTCGTCGGTGACCTCCCAGTCGCCGGCCCGGCCGCGCATCCGGCTGCCGTCGGCGGTGGTCCACGTCCACGGCTCGTCACGGCGTACGGCGCTCACCTCGCCGCGTCGCCGGAACCGCAGCCAGGTGACGAACGGGTCGTCGAAGGAGCGGTAGCCCAGCGTCTCGAGCAGGGCCAGGCTCTCGACGACGCCCTGGCGGTTCTTGGCCCGGGCCTCGTCGGCGAGCTGGTCCCAGGCCAGCAGGTCGGGGTGCTTCTTGGCGGCGCGGTCGCGGCTCGCGCCCCACGTCCAGCCGGCCCGCTGGTGGTGCTCGAGCCACGACTCGTGCTCGCGGCGGGCCATCTGGTCGAGCTGCTCGTCGCTGGGCGGCGTGGCGGTCTCCGCACTGGCCCCCCAGCTGCGGCCCAGGGCGGCGGCGGAGCCCAGCACGGTGAGGACCTGGCGGACGTTGGACTCGCGGTAGAACGGCGCGAGCTCCGCCCACGGACGCCGGGCCGGGTCGTCGGGGTCGGGGTAGGCGCGCACGAAGTCCTCGTGCACGAGCCGCGCGATCCGCTCCCAGCTGTCGACGGGGCGGCCCTGGCCGGCGTCGAGCGTGGTGCCGAACGCCCGCACCTGGGCGAGGAGCGGTTCGTCGCCCAGCCCGGTGACCTCGGTGTGCCGTGAGTAGACGAGCAGCCGAGGGTGCGACGCGCCCAGCCGGGACGCGAGCCGCTGGTCGGCGACGGTCACGTCTCCGCTGAACACCAGGGCCGGCCCGGCGCAGTCGCCGACGGTCGAGGCCACCACCTCGTCGAGCTCGAGACCGGTCTCGGAGCGGACCCCGTCGAGCCCTGGGTTGCCGAGCCTGCTCTCCGACAGCACGTGCTCCTCGACGACGTCGTCCGCACCCTCGCCGACGATCGTGACGCCGGGCAGCCACTGACCCCGGTGGTCGCCGTCGAGGGCCCCCTCGCGACCCCGCTGGGCGAGCTCGGCGACCAGGGCGAAGGTCAGGTCGGAGCGGCCGGTGAGCAGCACGTGGTCGACCCCCCGCTCGACCATGTGGTCGACCAACAGCCGGGCGGTGACCTCGTTCTCGCTGATCGTGTCGACGATCCATGCGGGGATCCGGGACAGGTAGCGGCGCCGCCAGTCCTCGGCCTGCCAGGCCTCGTCCATGCGCAGCAGCGCGCGCACCGGGTGATGGCCGGTGACCGACCTGCGGCCCTCGACGGCCTGCTGCACGACCGACATCAGCCGCTGGGCCTCGGTGCTGTCCGGGGCCAGCACGGCCAGCCGGCGCAGGGCGTGCCTCCGAGGGGTGCGGCCGAGCAGCCGGGCCAGCGTCTCGACGCTGCGCGGGTCGCTGACCACCACCCGCCACCCGGCGGCGCGGGCCTGGCCGACCCACGGGGCAAGCGGGTCCTGGGTGAGGACCGCGAGCGTGTGGCGGTCCGAGTCGGTCGCCAGAGCGGTCAGCAGCGGCGCCGAGGTGGCGTCGAGGCCGACGACGAGCGAGAGTCGCGGCGACCAGCGCACCACGACCCGGTCGACCTGGCTGCGCAGCAGGGCGGCGAGCGCGCTCGTCGCGGCGGCCAGCACCACGATCAGCTGCGTCAGCCGAGCGAACTGCAGTGCCAGCGGCACCCCGCCCGCATCGCACCCGGGTGCGGCGAACATGTCGACCGCGTAGTTGTTCGTGAGCAGCCCGACGACGCGGGTCACGACGCTCCACCCGGAGCTGAGCCCGGCGTCCGGGCAGCGACCGTACGACGCCGACGCGAGCACCAGCACGGTCGCGATGCCGAGGCCGAGCAGGACGACGGCGAACGGCCGGCTGTTGCGCCGGTTGACCCACCGCCAGGTGCCGTAGGACAGGAGCCCGGCCACCAGGTTGACCGCCACCGGCCAGCCGGCGCGCGGGTCGCCGTACGCGCCGAGGAACCCGGGCAGGTCGACGTAGACCGCGAGGGCGAGGAGCGCGACCCCGACGGCGTAGACCGCGCCGGCGACCCAGATGACCCAGCGCGTCAGGTCCGGCGACTTCGCGGTCGGTGCTGCCTCCACGCGAGGATCGTAGGGGCGGGCCGCCTCATCCGAGCCGTTCCTCGAGATGGACCGTCACCGTCTGGCCCTCCTGCTTGTCGACGTCGAGCCTGAGTGCGGACTTCACGGGGAGCTTGTGGCGGCCGTCGCCGAGCGCCATGAAGGAGCTCTGGAACGGCACGCCGTCCACCGTGCCGCGGACCTTCACCAGGCCGCGGGTGCCGAAGAACGAGGCCGACTCCGGCCACACGACGTAGGTCCATCCGCCCTTGGCATCGGACCTCTCCAGCCGCGCCTCGAACCTCACGTCGAGGGGCCCCTGCTTCGCGCTCATGCCGGTCAGACCCCCCTCCCGCGCGGGACTCATCGCCACCCCGGTCGGCCAGACCCCGGCCGAGGCCCGACCCGGCCGTTCCTCGACACTGGTGGCGTGGTGGATCTCCGGAGCCTGGTGGCGGACACCAGGCCCCTCCAGGAGGAGCACTTCCGTCGGCTGTGGGTCGCCAACATCGTCACCGTCGTCGGCGCCCAGCTGACCGTCGTCGCGGTGCCGGCCCAGATCTACGCCGAGACCGGCTCGTCGGCGTACGTCGGGCTGACGGGCGTCTTCGGGCTGGTGCCGCTGCTGGTCTTCGGGCTGTACGGCGGCGCGCTGGCCGACGTCTTCGACCGGCGCACGATCCTCATCGTCACCACGGTCGGCCTGATCGGCACCAGCGGGCTGTTCTGGCTGCAGGCCTTCCTCGGCGGTGCGAACGTCTGGCTGCTGCTGAGCCTGTTCGCGGTGCAGCAGGCCTTCTTCGCGGTCAACCAGCCGACCCGCAGCGCGGTGCTGCCGAAGATCGTCCCGCCCGAGCTGCTGCCGGCCGCGAACTCGCTCAACATGACGGTCTTCCAGGCGGGGGCGATCGGTGGGCCGCTCCTGGCCGGCGTGCTGATCCCGGTGATCGGCCTGGACTGGCTCTACCTCGTCGACACGATCACGCTGTTCGCGACGCTGTTCGCCGTCGTCCGGCTGCCCCGGCTGCGCGCGGTCGACGCGAGCACCGCGGCGCCCGGGGTCCGTGCCGTGATCGAGGGCTTCGCCTACCTGAGGCACCAGCCGGTGCTGCTGATGTCGTTCGTGGTCGACATCATCGCGATGCTCTTCGGGATGCCGCGGGCGCTGTTCCCCGAGATGGCCAACCTCGACTTCGGCGGCCCCGAGGCGGGCGGCCTCGCGTTCGCGCTGCTCTTCGCCGCGATCCCGGCCGGCGCGGTCCTCGGCGGGGTCTTCAGCGGCTGGGTCTCGCGCGTCGAGGCCCAGGGACGCGCGGTGATCGTCTGCATCCTGGTCTGGGGCGTGGCGATGGCGGGCTTCGGCGTCGCCGTCGGGTTCGCGGACGCCGCCCGGACACCGATGCTGCTCGTCGCGCTGCTGATGCTGGTCATCGGGGGTGCGGCCGACATGGCCTCGGCGGCGTTCCGCGTGAGCATGCTCCAGAGCGCAGCCGACGACGCGGTGCGCGGCCGGCTCCAGGGCGTCTTCATCGTGGTCGTCGCCGGAGGCCCGCGCATCGCCGACGTCGTGCACGGCGCGAGCGCGGCTGCGGTCGGCACCGCGGCGGCCGCGGCCGGCGGCGGCGTGCTGGTGGTC
The DNA here is from genome assembly GCA_963830145.1 of uncultured Actinomycetota bacterium. Lineage (GTDB taxonomy): Bacteria > Actinomycetota > Actinomycetes > Propionibacteriales > Nocardioidaceae > Nocardioides. Next base: position 130,586 of record CAWHLI010000025.1, on the reverse strand, counting down.
ATCGGGACGGTGATCGCGGCGCTGCTCGCCCCGGCGTTCGTCCGCTACCGCGTGCTCCACAAGCCCTGACCCGTCCCTGGCCCGATCGGGCCAGGGTGGGGCGCACCATCGCGAAGCAGAGCCGGCTCAGTCGGCGGTGAGCAGCCCCCGCACGTACGTCGCCTGGCCGGCGTGCTGGAGGTCGTCGCTGATGACGCTCACCAGCCGGGCACCGAGCGTCACCGGCGGGTCCCAGCGCTCGTCGACGACGCGGTCGAGCTCTTCGGGCGCCAGCGAGGCGACGTAGGCCGTGGTCGCCTCGTGGACGGCGTCGAGGTAGTCCGTGAGCAGCCCCGCCCCGGCGCGGACGTGCCCGACCTCCTCGGCGCTCATGCCGTAGCCCGTGGCGTCGGAGTCGAAGGGCAGGTCGAAGCGGCCCACGAAGTCCTGTGCGGTCCACACCTGCTCGGTGCCCGCGACGTCGGCCACGTGGTCGTCCTGGACCCGCACCAGGTGCCAGACCAGCCACGCCATCGAGTTGGCATCGGGATCCGGCCGGCTGGCGAGCTGCTCATCGGTCAGCCCCTCGACAGCAGCGGACGCGGTCTGGTGGACGCGCTCGAAGGCGTCGGCGAGCAGCTCGGCGGGTGTCATGCCACTCGACGGTAGCCCGGTCCGGGAAGCCGGGGCCACGTGGACGTCACACCTGCGCCTCGGTGTACGTCGTCGGGGCATGGTGGTGAAGATGGACCTCGTGGACCAGGAGCAGCTCGCGTCGGCTTTCGAGGAGCAGCGCACCCACCTGCGCGCGGTCGCCTACCGGATGCTGGGCTCGGTGCACGAGGCGGACGACGCCGTGCAGGAGGGTTGGCTGCGGCTCGTCCGGAGCGACGTCGCCGCCATCGAGAACCTGCCGGCGTGGCTGACCACCGTCGTCTCGCGGATCTGTCTCGACCAGCTCCGCACCCGCGGCAGCCGGCGCGAGGATGCTCTCCCCGAGCACGACGCCGGCGCGGACCTGGCCGACCTCGACGCCGACCCGGCGCACGACGCCCTCCTCGCCGACCAGGTCGGGAGCGCCCTGCAGGTCGTCCTCAACACCCTCTCGCCGGCCGAGCGGCTGGCCTTCGTGCTGCACGACCTGTTCGCCGTGCCCTTCGAGGAGGTCGGCTCGGTGATGGGCCGGTCGTCCGCCGCCGTGCGCCAGCTCGCGAGCCGGGGCCGGCGCCGGGTGCAGTCCGGCAGCGACGAGGAGACCACGGGCCCCGCCGAGCGGCGTGTCCAGCGCGAGGTCGTCGAGGCGTTCCTCACCGCCAGCCGCGACGGCGACTTCGAGGGGCTGATGGCGGTCCTCGACCCCGACGCCGTCGTCCGCGCCGACGCCACCGCGGTGGCGATGGGGACCCAGGCCGTGATCCGCGGGGCGGACGCCGTCGCCCAGACCTTCGAGGGTCGCGCCCGCGCCGCTCGTCTCGTCGACCTCGACGGCTACGCCGGCCTGGCGGTGCGGCTGAAGGGCCGGCTCAGGGTCGCGTTCGGGTTCGTGCTCACCGACGGGAGGATCAGCGAGATCGAGCTGATCGGTGACCCGGACGTGCTGGCCAGCCTCGATCTGGGTTGAGCCTGGATCAGGCTCAGCCGAGGTACCTTCGGCGCATGCACCCCCGCCTGGTCCTGGCCGCTGCCTGCCTCTCCGCCACCGGGCTCCTCCTCGCCCAGCCCGCCGCGCACGCCGACGGGTCGAGCGGCGCGGGCGCTCCGCGCCCGGCCGCCGCAGCTCGCGCCACCGCGGTCACCCTGGGTCAGGTCGCGACCACGGGAGCCGCCCAGTGCACGCCCGGGCCGAGCGTGATGGCGCAGTACCTCGAGGCCGGCCCGCCCAGCTACGTCGCCCCGACCGCGGGAGTGCTGACCAGCTACTCGGTCCGGGCCGGAGCCACCGCAGGATCGGCCCGGCTCGTCGTCCTCGGCCCGTCGCCCACCCCTGACCACCGGACCGTCGTGGGCCTGAGCGCGCTGAACCCCGTGGTCATCAACACGGTCAACACCTTCCCCACGCGCGTCCCGATCGCGGCCGGACAGTCGATCGGCCTCAACAACAGCGCCGCCCCCATGATCTGCTGGGGCGCTGGAGCGGCTGGTGACCAGGTGCGCGCCTCCGTCTTCGACCCCGCGGTGATCACGGACTTCACCTCGTTCCTCACCGTGCCCAACATGCGGGTGAACATCTCGGCGGTGCTCGAGCCCGACGTCGACGGTGATCAGTTCGGCGACGTCACCCAGGACCTCTGCCCGGAGTCGAGGCTGACCCAGGCCGCGTGCCCTGCTCCGGACACCAAGGTGACCAAGAAGCCCAAGAAGCGCTCGGCCAGCCGCAAGGCGCGGATCAGGTTCACCTCGACGGTGGCGGGCTCGACGTTCACCTGCGCGGTCGACGGCAGGGCCGCCAGGCCGTGCACCTCGCCGTTCAAGAAGAGGTTCAAGGTCGGCAAGCACATCGTGGTGATCACGGCCACCAGCGCCGTGGGGATCGCCGACCCGACGCCCGTCGCGGTGAGGTTCAAGGTGACCAGGCCGAGGCGCTGACCTCGGCGTGGTCTCGCGGGGAAACCGTGAGCCTCCTCGTGCCCCATCGGTCACACTGAGACCCTCGGGACGCACCCGCCCGAAGGAGTCTCGACCGTGCGCCACACCCTCGTCCTCGGCACCGCGGCCGCTCTGGCTGCCCTGACCGCCGGCGCGCTCGCTCCGTCCGCCGCCGGGTCGGACGGAGCGACGCGGGCCGCCGTCCCCGCGATCGGACAGGCCGGCCCCGGCACCGCCGTCTGCAGCGCGACGGCGCCGGCCGCCGTGGTGCTGTCCGCCGAGGGCGCCGGCGGACCGTCGTACGTCGCTCCGGTCAACGGCGTCATCACCAGCTTCAGCCACCAGGCGAACGGCAAGGCGGGGCAGGTCCGGGCCCTCGTGCTGAGCGATGTACCTGCCTCGGGCGTCAAGGTGATCACCGCCAGGAGCGCCAAGGTGGCGGTGGCCGTCAACAAGATGAACACGTTCGGGGCCCAGCTGCCCATCAAGGCCGGCCAGCGGCTCGGGCTCTGGTACTCCACCAACCTGATGGCCTGCCTGACCGTCGGCCTCGCCGGCGACGCGAGCGTGACCTCGGCACCGTTCGACGCCGACGTCACCGCGACGTTCGCGCCGAACGGCGCGTTCGTCGGCAGCTACCGCCCCAACATCGCCGCCACCTTCGAGCCCGACGCCGACGGGGACGGGTTCGGGGACCTCACCCAGGACGCGTGCCCACGATCGGCCCTCACCACGGCCGTCTGCCCCGTGCCCGACACGAAGATCACCAAGAGGCCGAAGCACCCGTCGACCCGCACCAAGGTCAAGGTCACCATCAAGTTCGAGTCGACGATCGCCGGGTCGACGTTCCAGTGCAAGCTCGACGGCCACAGGAAGTGGAAGAAGTGCAGGTCCCCCTACAAGCGCAGGCTCGGCATCGGCAAGCACGAGCTCCGTGTCCGGGCGGTCAGCCCACTCGGCGTCGCGGACACCAGGGCCGCGAAGGTGAGGTTCAGGATCGCGAGGGCGTGAGCAGCGTCGGCGCGACGAACCGCTCGACCATCGCACGCTCCTCGGCCGCGTCGCGTCCGGGCGCGATGAGGAGCGACACGATCACCCGGACCATCCAGCGCGCGGCCAGCGGGTCGGCGCCGACGCCACGGCCCAGCGCCTCGATCACCGGCGAGGACTGAGCCAGCTCGGCGGTCGCCGCGGCGTCACCGCCGGCGAACCACGCCGCGAGGCTCGGTGTGTCTCTCACTCGGCGCAGCGCCGAGAGGACCGCGGTGACCAGCTGCTTCTGCGGGTCGCGGACCCGCGCCGCGTCGGCGGCCACGAGCTCGCCGACGCGCCGGGCCTCGCGATGGACGTAGGCCACGTGCAGCTCGTGGCGGTCCGCGAAGTAGCGGTAGAGGGTGGCACGCGAGCAGCCCGCGCCCCTGGCCACGTCGCCCATCGAGACCGCGCCGATGCCTCCCCCGTTGCCAGCAGAGTCGGCGAACAGCTCGCCCGCGGCGTCGAGGATCTTCTCGGCGGCCACGCGGGAGCGGTCGTCGCTGAGCCAGGTCCTTCCCGTGGAGGTCATGCGACCACCAGAGGGACGGTGAGCGGACGGCGGACATAGGAGCCGGGCGCCCAGGTGACGCCCTCGACATCGACGGCGAACGACGGGATCCGGGCCAGCAGCTCCTCGAGCGCCACGACGGCCATCATCCGGGCGGCGGCGTTGCCGATGCAGTGGTGGCTGCCCTGGCTGAAGGTGAGGAGCTGGGTCGGGCGTCGACGGACGTCGAGCCGCTCGGCGTCGGCGCCGTACTTGCGCGGGTCGCGGTTGGCGGCGCCGTAGCAGAGCAGCACCTTGCGGCCGGCCGGGATCCTCACGCCGTGCAGCTCGACCTCGCGAGTGGTGGTGCGGGCCAGCCCCTGCACCGGCGAGGTGAGCCGGAGGAACTCCTCGACCGCGTCCTTGACCAGGGCGGGGTCGGCGACGAGAAGGGCGCGCTGGTCGGGACGGCCGGCGAGGAGCTGGACGGCACCGCCCAGCGCACCGGTCGTGGTGTCGTTGCCGCCGGTCACCATCGCGAAGACGTAGCCGAGGATGCTCAGCATCCCGGCGTCGTCGTCTCCGACCCCGGCCGCGACGAGCAGGGAGACGGTGTCGTCGGCTGGCTCGCGACGACGGCGCTCGATCAGCTCCGAGAAGTAGCCCAGCATCCCCGTGGTGGCCTCGGCGGCGTCGGTCGGGCGCCCGGCGGAGCTCGCGGCGACGATGGCGTCGGTCCAGCCGTCGAACCGGTCGCGATCCTCGGCCGGGACGCCGAGGTAGTGGGCGACCACCATGCTGGGCAACGGCTTGAACAGGTCGGCGACGATGTCGCCCCCGCCGACGGCGAGGAAGCCGTCGAGCTTCTGGGCGACGTACTCGCGGACCTCGGGCTCGACCTCGCGCACCGCGCGCGGCGTGAACCCCCGCGAGACCAGCTTGCGGAACGCCGTGTGCTCGGGCGGGTCGAGCATCACCATCGGCGGGTTGTCGGCCAGCCCGATCTTGTCGAGCTCGCCGTACTCGACCGTGAGCCCCTGGGCGCTGGAGAACGTCGCCGTGTCGACCGCCGCGCGCAGCACGTCCGCGTGACGGGACAGCACGTAGTAGTCCTCGTGCGGTCGGCCGGACGGCACCACGTGGTGCACCGGGTCATGGTCGCGCAGCGCGGCGTACATCGCCCACGGGCTGGCCCACGCAGGACCGCCACCGGGCACGAAGCGGGGTGGAGACACAACGGACGCCATGTCGCCATCGTGAGACAACCGGCCCGATTTGTCTAGGTGGTGGGCTGGTCCCCGCGCAGCCGCTCCAGCCGGGCCCGGAGCAGCTCGACACGGTGGTCGTTGCTGGGCAGCTCGATGTAGCGGTCTCCGAACCCGGCCAGCAGGGCATCGTCGAGGCGGCGGACGGCGCCGGGTGGGTAGCGGTAGCCCATCCGGTCGCGGATCTGCTGCTCGTCCGTGGCCCGCAGCAGGTCGGCGAGCTCCTCGAGGGTGGTGATCCCGAGCTCCAGCAGCAGCCGTGACATCCACGCGTAGTGGTCGGTGCGCGACCACCCGGCGTCGGGGTACTGGCCGGCGAGGAACGCCGCCACCTCGCGCGCCGCGATCCGGGGATCGTCGTCGCCGAGCTCGGTGGAGGCCGACCCCCGGAGGCCCGCGCGGATCGCGGAGAACTCCTGGTCGGCCAGCTCGAGCAGCCCGGCGGCGAGGGTGAAGCGCCGGTCGAACTCGCTGGTGTGCTCCGGCGGCACCGTGCCCTTGTAGCGGATGTCGTGCTCGAACTCCGCCCACGCGTGCTGCAGCACGGTCCGCAGCTGCACCTGGGCCACCCGGCCGTCGATCTCCAGCTGCAGGTGGCGGCTCGCGTAGCCGAACCGCCCCTGGCTGGCCGTCAGCTCGCCGAAGTCGCGGTCGTCGAGCACGGGGACCTGCTCGGCGAGCAGCCCCGCCACCGCCTCGACGTCGTCGCGCACATAGGTGATGACGCGGATGCCGAGCTGGTCGCCGATGTCGCCCAGCGGGTCGGCGTAGAGGGGACGGCCGTCCTTGCTTCGGGTCGCCTTCTCGGCGAACGACTCGATGCTCTTGGCGCGGCCTTCGATGGTCAGGTAGTTGATGCCGGCCTCGTCGAGCATCGAGCCGATGAGCGTCGCCGTCTTGCGGGCCGCGGCGACGAGGGCGGGGTGCTGGTCGGCGTAGGTCTTCACGGCCTGGCGCACCGAGTGCTCGCGAGGCATCGCGGCGGACATCCCCAGGGTGGGGGTGACGATGAGACCGGTCGCCGCGTCGCCGTAGGTGGTCATCCGGTCGGGGTGCTTGTCGGCGTACCACGCGACGTAGGCGCAGACCACGGCGTCGACCTGGTCCTCGACGACGCGGAGCTGGCTCTTGCGGGTGGCACTCTCGACCACGGCGACCAGGTCGGCCCACCAGTCGTCGGTGACGACGATGCTCTCGACCAGCTCGAGCAGCCGGAGCAGCTCGGAGCGCAGGTGCTCGAGGTCGCGCCCCCTCTTGTCCTTGTAGGTCAGGACCCGGTCGAGGTCGAACAGCGCCACGAGCGCCGCGTGCGGGTAGACCTCGAGCGCCGTCTCGTGGATCGACAGGCCCAGCCGCTCGGCGACCCGGGCGCCGCGTGGGCCGTTCGCGAACTCCGGCTTGCCGGTGTTGGACGGGTGCGTCCCCGCGTGGAACTTCCGGAAGTCGGCGCTGAGCTGCTGCTCGGCCGGCCGGGACCCGGTGGCGTTGGTGACCACCAGCGGGGCGTCGATGCCCGCGACCAGCCGCCCCTCGGCGTACGGCGCAAGGGCGGCCTCGATCTCCTCGTCGGTCCGCGCAGCAGAGACGTGGAGCAGCCGGGCGTCCTCGTCGAGCACCGCGAGCCCGGTGGGGTTCTTCTCTCCCCAGGCCAGGTCGATGCCCAGGTAGGTCGTCACCCGGACAACGTATTGCCTGGCCGGGCGATCGCGGACAGCTCGGAGCGCGACAGCGACGGCCCGTGGAGCTCTCCGCCGCCACCGCGCAGCCCGCGGACGAACAGCTCGAGGTGTCGGCGGGCCAGCTCGTGCTTGAGCTCCTCGGGCATCGGCCCGGGCAGGGGACGGGCGATGCGGACCAGCATCATGCCGACGTCGGCGAAGGTGACGTCGGCAGGCAGGGCACCGGAGTCGTGCGCCGCGTCGACCAGGGCCTCCGTGGCCGCGGCGGAGGCCTCGCGAGCCGCGGCCAGCTCGGGCTCGTCGAGGTCGAGCACGTCGAGGACCTGCGGGATCACGGCGGAGACCCGCAGCTCCAGGACGGACCGGAGGTAGGCCGCCAGCGCGTCGAAGGCGTCGTCGTGCTCCCGGGCCGCGCCCTCCGCGGCGACACGGGTCTGTTCCAGCGCGTCGAGCACCACCCCGCGCAGCAGGGCGGTCCGGTCCGGGAAGCGCCGGTAGAGCGTGGCGATGCCGACGCCGGCCCGCTGCGCGACCTCGTCGAGGGCGACGCCGGCGCCCTTCTCCGCGACCAGGTCACGCGCGGCCTCGAGCAGCTGCTCGAGGTTGCGGCGGGCGTCGGCGCGCATGGTCACGACTCCAGCGTAGCGAAGTGGAGGATATTTCTCCATCTCTCTTGACAGGGCTGTGGGTGCGTTGCACAGTGAAACGGAGAAACCTTCTCCACTTAAATGGAAGGACTGGCCATGGCCACCACCACCGGCTCCCCGGGTCCGGCGACGAGCGCCGCGCGGCCCGCGACCGACCACCGCTGGGCAGCACTTGGCGTGATCGCGCTCGCCCAGCTGATGGTCGCCCTCGACGCGACCATCGTGAACGTCGCGCTGCCGACCGCCCAGGGGGTGCTGGGCTTCGACGACGCCCATCGCTCCTACGTCGTCACGGCCTACACGCTCTCCTTCGCCGGGCTGCTGCTGCTCGGCGGCAAGACCTCCGACCGGATCGGGCGCCGCCGCGCGCTGACGATCGGGCTCACCGGCTTCGGCCTGGCCTCCGCGCTGGCCGGCGCGGCGCCGTCGTTCGAGGTCCTCGTGGCCGGCCGCGCGCTGCAAGGGGCGAGCGCGGCCTTCATGGCGCCGGCCGCACTCTCCCTCATCGCGGCGACCTTCACCGAGCCGCGCGAGCGCGGCAAGGCGTTCGGCGTCTTCGGCGCGGTGGCCAGCAGCGGCGCCGTGGTCGGGCTGCTGCTGGGCGGGGTGCTGACCGAGTACGCCGGCTGGCGCTGGTGCCTCTACGTCAACGTCGTCGTGGCCGCCGTCGTGATCGTGATCGGCCGCCGGGTGCTGCCGCGGGACGACGGCTACCCGGTCCCGGTCGACGTCGTGTCGGGCGTGCTCGCCACCGGTGGGCTGGCCGGGCTGGTCCTCGGCGCGAGCGAGGCCGCCGCCCACGGCTGGAGCTCCGCCGAGGTGCTGGCCCCCGGCCTGATCGGCATCGGGCTGATCGCCGGTTTCCTGCTCCGCCAGCGCGGACTCGCCGCCCCGCTGCTCCCCCTGAGCGTGCTGCGCGACCGCGGTCGCGGCACGGCGTACGCCGCCACCGCGATCAGCGTGGTCGGCACGTTCGGCATGTTCCTGATGCTGACCTACCACTTCCAGGTGGTGCTGGGCTACAGCCCGGTCCGCACCGGGCTGGCGTTCCTGCCGATGTGCCTGGCCGTGGCCGGCAGCTCCTACGGGATCGCCAGCCGGCTGATGGACACCGTCGCCCCGCGCGCGCTGGTCGCCCCCGGGCTGCTCGTCGCGGCCGGCGGACTGGCACTGCTCACCCAGCTCACACCGTCGAGCGGCTACGCCACGATCATCCTGCCGGCCGAGGTGCTGGTCGGGCTCGGCATCGGCTGCGTCTTCACCCCGTCGATCGGCGTCGCCACCAGCGGTGTCGACCCGCGTCAGGCCGGCATCGCCGCCGCCACCGCCAACACGGCGATGCAGATCGGAAGTAGCGTGGGAACCGCGGTGCTCAACACCGTGGCCGTCGACGCGACCCGCGACTTCGTCGGGGCGCCGACCGCGGCCCTGGTGCACGGCTTCGCCACCGCGACCGGGGGTGCTGCCGTGGCCCTGGTCGTCGGGGCGGCGCTGGTGGTCGCGTTCCTGCGGCCCGCCGCTCCTGCTCACCACGACAGTTCGGAAGGTGCGTCATGACGGTCGAGCTCAACCACACCCTGGTCCACTGCCGCGACATCTGGACGGCGGCCCGCGAGGTCGCCGGCGTGCTCGGCGTCGACGAGCCGGCGTCGTACGGCCCGTTCGCCGTGCTCCAGCTGGACAACGGAGCGTCCCTCGACTTCCTCGAGGACTCCGGCGAGATCCAGTCGCAGCACTACGCGTTCCTCGTGGGCGAGGGCGACTTCGACGCGATCTGGGGCCGCATCCGCGAGCAGGGCCGGCAGTTCTGGGCCGACCCCTTCAAGCGCCGGCCCGGGGAGGTCAACCACGGCGACGGTGGTCGCGGGCTCTACTGGGAGGGCCCGGACGGCCACTGGCTGGAGATCATCACCCGCCCCTACGGAAGTGGAGACCCCTCGTGACCGGCCCGCTGCACCGCCCCTACCCACCCGATGTCTACCGCGGCAACACCGGCGAGGTCTCGGGATGGATCCGTCCGAACGATGCCGAGCCTGAGCTCACCTATCGCTCGGGCGGCACCTGCGAGTACCTCGCGACCGGCGACCGCACCGGCACGACGTTCGGCCTCTACCGCTGGACGTTCGGGCCCGACGAGTCCGGCCCCGACCCGCACTTCCACCGCGCGATCACCGAGTCGTTCTACGTGCTCAGCGGCGAGGTCGAGCTCTACGACGGGACGGGCTGGAAGACCGGCGGCCCCGGCGACTTCTTCCACGTGCCGGAGGGCGGGCTGCACGGCTTCAGGGGCGGCAACCACTCCTCGATGCTGCTGATGTTCGCGCCGGGAGCACCGCGGGAGGACTACTTCGAGACCCTCGCGGCCCAGGCCGAGAACCCCATGACCGAGGAGGAGCGGGTGGAGTTCATGCTTCGCCACGACACCTACTGGGTCTGACCTCCTTCCGACCGCCGGAGGGGTCCGAGGGGGCGATAGTCCCTGACGATCGTGCTCGCGACACGCCGGGGCGGGTGCCGGAACGTCAGGGACTATCCCGGGGCCGGGCTCAGCTGCCCAGCGGATCACGGGGGCCCGGCACCACGGCAACGGCGATCGCGGTCGTGGCCGGGACCGCGAGCACCAGGCCGATGCTGCTGGCGAAGGAGCGGACCAGCTCCTCGGCGATCTCCTCGGTGCCGAGGAGGTCGAGCGTCGACCGGTCGTAGAGCGACACGGCCAGGAGCAGGGTCAGCGCCGTGCCGGCGTAGGCGAAGACGATCGTGTAGATCGTCGAGGCGATGTGGTCACGGCCGATCCGCATCGCGCTGGCGAAGAGCCGGCTGCGATTCATCGTCGGCGACGCGCCGCGCAGCTCCCACACGACCGACGCCTGGGTGATGGTCACGTCGTTGAGGACGCCGAGCCCGGCGATGACGACCGCGGCGACCAACAGCTCCTGCAGGCTGATCTCGCCGGCGAACGTCGTGAGGATGCGGCCTCCGTCGTCGACGACGCCCGTGAGTCGCGCCGAGCCCACCGCCCACCAGCCGATCCCCGCCGTCAGCGCCATGCCGGTCAGCGTCCCGGCCAGCGCTGCGCTCGTGCGGAGGGAGAGGCCGTGGGTCGTGTAGAGGACGACGTACATGATCACCGCCGAGGCCACGAGCGCGACCGGCAGCGCGGGTCGGCCGGTCAGCAGGGCCGGGAGGACGAAGACGCCCACCACCGCCCCGGCGACCCCGAGCCCGATGAGCGCCATCAGCCCACGGAGCCTGGCCACCACGAGGACGACCAGCACGAACAGCCCTCCCACGAGCCACAGCGAGGTGGCCCGCTCGATCTCGAAGTAGCTCAGGATCGCCGGCTGACCATCCTGCCCCGGCGTCCGGAGCAGGATCAGGTGGTCGCCCTTCGCGAGCCCCGCGTCGCTCACCTCGGGAGGGACGTCGACGTCCACCTTCGTGCCCTTGTCCGCCCCCTCGTCCACGGTCGCCTTCACCTGACCGCACGGGGCGGAGGTGTCGGGCTGCTCGTCGGGTCCCGCGCGTGGACACGCCGGGAGCACGTCGTCCACCGTCGCCTCGGGGAAGGTCGCGCCCTCGACCGCGAACCCGACCGAACCCTTCAGGTCATCGACCTTCCCGCTGTCGGGCCAGAGGAGCACGACACCGGCCACCACCGCGATGGCGACGGCGGCGAGTACGGCGAGCAGCAGCGCGCGCGGCAGCGGGGCGACCTCGAGCTCGACGTCGGTGCCGTGGCCGTGGCCGTGGCCCGGCTCCTCCCTGCGGTCGGCGCGGTGCGATCCCACGCCGCCATCCTGCCCCGCCCCGGGTCGGGCGATCCGTCGGGTGCGGGTCGGGTGCGGGTCGGGTGCGGGTCGGGTGCAGGTCGGTCAGAGGGCTGCCGGGTCGCGGCCGACGAGCAGAGCGGCGACGTCGTCGTCCCGGGTCGGGTCGCGCAGCTCCTCGACGATCGAGGACAGCCAGGCGTCCGCGGTGTCGGCCTGCGTGGTCTTGAGGGCGGTGATCAGCCTGGCCATCGAGGTGTCGGCGTCCTCTCGCCGGCGCTCGACCAGCCCGTCGGTGTAGAGGAGCAGCCGGTCGCCGGGCCGGAACTCGGCCGACCGCACCGCACGGGCGCCGCCGCCCACGCCGAGGATCAGGGTGCTGGGGTGCTCGAGCAGCTCGATCTGGCCGTCGGCCGCGATCAGCACGGGCGGGGGGTGGCCGGCGTTGATCACCTGGAGGTGGTCGAGCGCCGGGTCCGCGACGGCGTACACCATCGTGACGAGCTGCTCGAAGTGCAGCATGTCGAAGACCCGGTCCATGCCGTCCATGACCGGGACGGGCTCGGGGTCGACGGCGATGAGCGTCCGGATCGCGGAGCGCATCTGCGCCATCACCGACGCGGCCGTGACGCCGCGGCCCATCACGTCGCCGACGAAGAACGCCACCCGTCCATCGTCGAGGTAGATGACGTCGTAGAAGTCGCCGCCGGCCTCACTGCGGCCCGCCGGGAGGTACTGCACGGTCGTCGACCATCCGGCCACGCGCGGCAGGTGGTCGGGGAGCACGGCCCGCTGGAGCTCGAGCGCCGCGGTGCGCACCTGGCTGTGCAGCTGGGCGTTGTCGATGGCGATCGCGGCCCGCTGGGCCAGGTCCTCGCCGAACGCGAGGTCGTCCTCGGAGAACCGCCGACCGCCCTCGCCGGCCACCCAGCTGATGACCCCGAAGGTTCGGTCGCCGACCTTGAGCGCGCAGGAGAGGCCACTGCTCAGGTTCAGCGCCCGCATCAGCTCGAGGTGCTCCTCGTCGCGCGCTCCGGCGGCCAGGAGCTCGTCGGTGACCTCCGGTACGAGCTGGCTCTCCCCGGTGCGCAGCACGCGGTAGCCACCCTGGTCGGACGCAGGGTCGCTGGGGTAGCGCTCCTGCAGCTCGTGCACCAGCGCGATCCGCTCGGGGTGGGTGTGCGCCACGGCGATCGTCCGGAGCAGCCCGTCCTCGGCGAGGGAGATCGCGCACCAGTCCGCGAACCACGGGACGGCGGCCTCCGCGACCGACTTCAGCGTGACCTCGTAGTCGAGGTCGCTCGACAGCTTGGCGCTCGTCTCCGCCAGGAACGCCAGCTTGGCCTCGCGATCGCGGGCCGCGCGCTGTGCGTCCACCCGGTCGAGGGTCATCGCGCAGGAGTCGGCGAGCAGCTGGAGGAACAGGTTCTCGGCCTCGCTGAGCGCGCGTCGTCCGGGGAAGGACAGCGACACGGCGCCCAGGACCCGTCCGCCCGCCACCGCGAGCGGCAGGCACAGGATCGAGCCGGTGCCGTCGGCGAACCCGCCGAGATCGGGGTAGCGCGCCTCGACCTCGTCTCGGCGGACCAGGACCGGTCGACCCTTGCGGACGCTCTCGGCCGTGGGCACGTTGTCCTCCACCGAGTACGTCGCCCAGCGGCCGGCCGAGCCTTCCAGCCCCCCGCGCAGGGCCATCAGCGCGAGCGTCTCGTCGTCGACCATGAGGGACAGGGACGCCGAGGTAGCGCCCGCCGCCTTCATCATGTGGTCGGTGACGATGGCCGCGACGGCCTCGACATCGGAGGCCGCGAGCAGCTCGCTGGTCACCTCCGCGAGCCGGCGCAACCGGGTGCCGAGGGGCCGGCCCGGGGCGTAGGGGTCGGTGGACTCGTCGGTGCCCTCGATCAGGACGAGCGCACCGCCGTTCACCTCGACGGCGCTCCTGTCAGCCTCGGCCGGCACGGCCGGCTCGGCCAGGGGGGTCCAGGACGTGCGCATCGCCAGCGGGCTGGTGCCGCTGGCGAGCATCGTCAGCTCACCGGTCCACGACCCGGTGCGGCCCACCAGCTTGAGCACCTGGTCGAGGGCGCCCCGGTCCGGCTCGTCGAAGAGGCGGCTGCGGGCATCGGCGCCCACGAGGTCGTCGAACGGCGAGCCGAAGAGGTCGAGCGCCGCGGAGTTGGCGTAGATCACCCGGCCATCGGCAGCGAGCGCCACCGCGGCGATGGTGAGGCCGTCCAGCAGCGCGGCGTCGGGTTGCCACGCGCGCTCGACCGGCCGGGGGGTCCGGGCCACAGCGGGATCCTGTCACGCCCTCTCTCCGGGCGGGAGACGAACGTGGCACCACCCAGGGTGGTTCTGGGATGGCCCGGACGGGTGGTGCCGGTGGTCGCCGAACGCCGCGGCCGGGCCACTGCGATGAGTCGTGGTCGCTCGTCCGGTCTGGTCCGTCATGCGCACTCGCAACCTCGCGGAGCTCTATGACCTGCCCGCCCTCGAATGGAGCTCGATCAGCGAGCGGCTGGGCCGTGACATCACCCAGGCACCGGGCTCCGGCGGTCCCGACCGGCACACCTGCTGGCTGACCACCCTCGACGCCGACGGCGCCCCCCACACGACCGGTGTCGGCGCACAGTGGCTGGAGGACACCTGGTGGTTCGAGACGGGCCGCGACTCCCGCAAGGGCCGCAACCTCGAGCGCGACCCGCGCTGCTCGCTCGCGATCGCCGTGCACGAGTTCGACCTCGTCGTCTCCGGCACCGCGGCGGTCGTCACCGAGCCGGCCACCGTCGCGAGGCTCGCCGAGGTGTGGGCCGAGGGCGGCTGGCCGTGCCGGGTCGACGACAGCGGCACCGCCCTGACCGCCGACTTCAGTGCACCCTCTGCCGGCAAGCCCCCGTGGCACGTCTACCGCATCACGCCGGTCTCGGCGGTGGCGCTGTCGACCGTCGAGCCGGGCGGCGCGACGAGGTTCGACTTCTAGCGTCCCTGCGGCGTCGGCGTCAGTGAGCCATGTCGACGAAGCGGGAGTAGTGGCCCTGGAAGGCGACGGTGATGTCGCGGGTGGGGCCGTTGCGGTGCTTGGCGACGATCAGGTCTGCCTCGCCGGGGCGGGTGGACTCGCGCTCGTAGAGGTCCTCGCGGTGCAGCAGGACCACCATGTCCGCGTCCTGCTCGAGCGACCCACTCTCGCGAAGGTCGCTGAGCATCGGGCGCTTGTCGGACCTTTGCTCAGGACCACGGTTGAGCTGGGACAGCGCGATGATCGGGACCTCGAGCTCCTTGGCCAGCAGCTTGATCTGGCGGGAGAACTCCGAGACCTCGAGCTGGCGGGACTCGACCTTCTTGCCGGACGTCATCAGCTGCATGTAGTCGATGACGACGAGGCGCAGGTCGTGGCGCTGCTTGAGCCGGCGCGCCTTGGCCCGGATCTCCATCATCGTCATGTTGGGCGAGTCGTCGATGAAGACCGGGGCGCTGGAGATCTCGCCCATCTTGCGGGCCAGCTTGGTCCAGTCGTCCTCGCTGAGCTGGCCGTTGCGGATGTGGTTGAGCGGCACCTTGGCCTCGGCCGAGAGCAGCCGCATGGTGATCTCGGACCTCGTCATCTCCAGGCTGAAGAAGACGCTGGTCAGGTTGTTGTGGATCGAGGCCGCCCGGCAGAGGTCCAGGGCGAGGGTCGACTTCCCGACTGCGGGCCGCGCCGCGACGATGATCATCTGGCCGGAGTGGAGGCCGTTGGTCAGGTCGTCGAGGTCGGCGAAGCCGGTGGGCACGCCGTAGAGGCCGGCCTCGCGGTTGCCGATCGCCTCGATCTCGTCGAGGACGCCGTCCATGATCTCCGAGAGCGGCGCGTAGTCCTCGCTGCTGCGCTTGTCGGTGACCTGGTAGACCTCGGCCTGGGCCTGGTCGACGAGGTCGTCGACGTCGCCCTCGCCGGCGTAGCCGAACTGCACGATGCGGGTGCCGGCGTCGACGAGCCGCCGCAGGATCGCCTTCTCACGGACGATCCCGGCGTAGTAGGACGCGTTGGCGGCGATCGGCACCGCCGAGGTGATGGTGTGGAGGTAGGGCGCGCCGCCGATGCGCTGCAGCTCGCCCTTGCGCTGGAGCTCGTTGCCGACCATCACCATGTCGGCCGGCTCGCCCCGGCCGTAGAGGTCGATGATCGCGTCGTGGATCGTCTCGTGGATCGGGCGGTAGAAGTCGGCGCCCCGGAGCACCTCGGCGACGTCGGCGATGGCGTCCTTGGAGATCATCATCGCGCCCAGGACCGACTGCTCGGCCGCCATGTCCTGGGGCGGGGTCCGGTCACCCGACCCGGACCAGGAGGAGTCGGCGCCGCTCGGCTCCGACATGCCCGGGGGGAGCTGCCAGGCGTCGGACTCGGTCAGGCTCACAGCGGGGCTCCCGTGGATGTTGAAGGTGTGGCGGATGGGACGACGGGGGAACGTCGCCGACGCTAGGGCCGACCGCCGACAGCGCTGTCCGACCCGGCTCCGTGGGGTGGACCGGGGGTGGATCGGATGACACGATCGTGGTGCGGGCTCGGAGCAACCTAGACACCTCGCCCGGCGCGTGGGAAGCCCGCCATCCACACCCCCTGGGGACAACCCCCACGATCGCGTGGACGACGCCGGGGATGCCTGTGCACAGCTTGGGGACATCCTGTGGAGTCGGCACCCGTTCTGGCTAGCCACACCGCTCTGACCTGCGGGAACGGCCGTCCACGGGTGTGGAGCCAAAATAGATCTGCCGAGTGTCCGTTCACCGGACGGTCATCCGACGGTCGCGGGGTGGCTTTGTCGACAAAGGCCCCGAAGCCGTCGTGCCACGAACTCATCCACATGCTTATCCACCGGTGTGTATGGACTAGTTCCGTCCTGATCACCCACCGGCTCCACCCCTTACGAGGACTAGTCCGCGGGCCTCGGGCCGGGCGGGCGGACGAGCGCCCGGCTCGGCTCCTTGGTCGGCTTCGGGGACCACCCTTTAACCTGCTGGCATGTCCCCCTTCCCTGTCCGTCGGTGGGCACCCCTCGTGCTGCTCGGACTCCTGGTCGCAATGCTTCCCCTGGCGGTCGCGAGCGCCTCCCCGGCGGCGGCCGAGGACAAGGACCCGCCGCAGACCCAGATCAGCGGCGGACCCAAGGACGCGATCACCCCCGGCCAGCCGGTGACCCTGACCAAGAACCCCACCGTCCGGCTCTCCGCGAGCGAGCCCTCGACGTTCAACTGCGCCATCAACGCCAAGAAGGTGCACTGCCAGGAGGGCGCGACGGTGCTGGCGCACCTGAAGCCCGGCCCCCAGGTGTTCGTCGCCCAGGCGGTCGACCGGGCCGGCAACTTCGACGCGAGCCCGGCGGTCCTGACCTTCTACGTGCCGCACAACTTCAAGCCCGGCCAGGGCAAGGACTGGAAGAAGGTCAAGAGCCGCAGCTCGTACGCCGGCGACTACGCCTCCACGACCAAGAAGGGCGCCGTCCTCCGCCTCGGCAGGCTCCGCGGCATCCGCGAGGTCCGGCTGATCGCCCCGGTCGGGCCCAGGCTCGGCAAGGTCGCCGTCAAGATCGGCAGGAGCCCCTGGATGAAGGTGCGGCTGAAGGCCGCCAAGGCGCAGCGGCTGCACGTCTTCGAGCTCCGCGGGCCCGACGCCCGCGCCATCAGGGGCAAGATCCTGGTCAAGGCCCTCAAGGTGCCCCCCGGTGGCGCGGTCGCGGTCGACGCGATCGTGGCGCGCTGACCGGGACGCGAACCGGCGGACCGGGGTTCAGCACGGTCCGAGCAGCGCGTCCGACCGGGAGGCGGTCGGAACCGGGCGTCTCGACCCCCCAGCCCTGCGCCGGGGCCCGGCAGCCCACGGGAGTACGTCGGCCCCGCTCGGCTCACGGGGAGCCGGCGGGGCCGTCGCAGGTCGTGCCGGGTCTGCGGGTCAGGCAGGAATGACGTTGAGGGCCACCGTGGCGGACACCTCGTCGTGCAGCCGGACCGACACCTCGTGGGCGCCGAGCGACTTGATCGGGTTGCCGACGGCGATGGTCCGCTTGTCGACCTCCTGGCCGGAGACGGAGCTGAGCGCCTCGGCGATGTCGGTGACGGTGACGGCGCCGAAGAGCCGGCCGCCCTCGCCCGCCCGGACCTTCACCGGGACCGGCGAGCCCTCGAGCTTGGCCTTGATGGTCTCGGCCGAGTCGTGGTCGCGGACCGCACGGGCGGTGCGGGCCTTCTTGATGGACTCGATGGTCTTCTCGGCACCGCGGGTCCAGCGCATCGCCTCGCCGCGCGGGACGAGGTAGTTGCGGCCGTAGCCGTCCTTGACCTCGACCACGTCGCCGGGAGCGCCGAGGCCGGTGACCTCCTGGGTGAGGATGAGCTTCATCTGCGTGATCCCCTCTGCCTCAGCGGCCGGTGGACGTGTAGGGCAGCAGGGCGACCTCGCGGGCGTTCTTGACCGCGATGGCGACGTCGCGCTGGTGCTGGACGCAGTTGCCCGTCACCCGACGCGCGCGGATCTTGCCGCGGTCGGAGATGAACTTCCGGAGCAGGGCGGTGTCCTTGTAGTCGGCACCGGTCGCCTTCTCCTTGCAGAACTGGCAGACCTTCTTCTTGGGCTTGCGGAGTACGGGTTTGGCCATTGTGGTGCTTCCTCCTCAGAAGCCCGGCACCTCCCAGAAAACGACGGAGAGGGCCGGAATGGTCGAATGCGGATTGTTGTTGCCGGGCTTTCGAGACGGGCGCCGAACGCCCTCCTCGACCGCCAGCGTGGGATCAGAACGGGGGCTCGTCGGCCGGGACGCCGGGAGCGCCCCACGGGTCGTTGGCGGGAGCGGCGCCGCCGGCGCCGCCACCACCGCTGGCACCACTGGCACCCCCGCCGGCCGGGGCCGGAGTGGCCCACGGGTCGGCCGCCGCCGGGGTCGACTGGTCGCCGCCCCCCTGGCTGCCGCCACCGCCGCCACCGCCGCCACCGGAGTAGCCGCCCCCGCCGCCCTGGCGGCTGGTGCGGTTGACCTTGGCGGTCGCGAACTTCAGCGACGGGCCGATCTCGTCGACCTCGAGCTCGAAGACGGTGCGCTTCTCGCCCTCACGCGTCTCGTAGGTGCGGGCCTTGAGCCGGCCCTGGACGACGACCCGCATGCCCCGCTGGAGCGACTCGGCGACGTTCTCCGCCGCCTGCCGCCAGATGGAGCAGCGCAGGAACATCGCCTCGCCGTCGACCCACTCGTTGGTGTTCTTGTCGAAGTTGCGCGGGGTCGAGGCCACCGTGAAGTTGGCAACCGCCGCTCCCGAGGGCGTGAAACGCAGCTCGGGGTCGTCGGTGAGGTTGCCGACCACGGTGATGATGGTCTCGCCTGCCATTGAGGTCTCCTTGAGGTCGCCGTTCTGTCTCCCACCCATCGTTGCCGCAGGCACCGACGGTGGGAAGGGCCCATCCACAGGCTCTGCACCCAGGGGGCGGAGGACCCGTGAGCGCGGGCTACTTGTGGTCGGGCCGGATGACCTTGGTCCGGAGGATCGACTCGTTCAGCGTGAGCTGGCGGTCGAGCTCCTTGACGGAGTCGGGCTCGGCGGTCAGGGAGACCACCGCGTAGATGCCCTCTTGGTTCTTCTGGATCTCGTAGGCCATGCGGCGACGACCCCAGATGTCGACCGACTCGACGGAGCCGCCGTCCTTGCGGATGACGTTGAGGTACTTGTCGAGCGACGGGCCGACGGTGCGCTCCTCGAGACTCGGGTCGAGGATCACCATGACTTCATAGGTACGCAAAGCAGTTCCACCTCCTGTGGGCTCAGCGGCCACGGTCTCTCCGTGGCAGGAGGGCTTGTGCGTCTCGTCCGCTCGACGTCTGGTCGAGACGGACAGGAAAAGGTAACAGCGGGCGGCCTCGTGTCGGTAATCCTGTGGAGAGCGCCCGGCGCCCGCCCGACACCACGACTACCTTCCACGGAGTGCCTCGACGTCCGCCTCCCGTCGCCGGACGCTACGTCCTGCTCGAGGAGATCGGCCGTGGCGGGCACGGGGTGGTGCACCGGGCGCTCGACCTGCGGACCGGTCGCCATGTCGCGGCCAAGGTGGTGCGCGGTCGCGACACCGACGTGCTGCTGCGGTTCGTCCAGGAGCAGGCGCACCGGATCGAGCATCCCCACGTGCTCGCTCCCCATGGCTGGGCGGCCGAGGACGACGTCGCGCTCATCGCGATGGAGCTGGTCCTGGGCGGCTCGGTGCGCGACCTGCTCGCGGCCCACGGCCCTCCACCGGAGACCGTCGTGGCCCGGCTCCTCGGCCAGCTCCTCGACGCCCTGGCCGCCGTCCACGCACAGGGCGTCGTGCACGGCGACGTGAAGCCCTCGAACCTCCTGCTGCGGTCGGGAGGCCCGCCCCACCTGCTGCTCGCCGACTTCGGCGTGGCCGCCCCGGCCGGCCACCGCGCACCGATGTCCGGCACGCCGTCCTTCCTGGCACCCGAGCGGCTGGGCGGCGCGGCACCCCACCCGAGCCAGGACGTGTACGCCGCAGGGCTGGTCGGCCGCCGGTGCCTCGCCGCTCCCTCGCCCCTGCTCACGCTGTGCGACTCGATGTCCCGGGCCGAGCCTCAGCAGCGGCCCACTGCCGAGGCGGCGCTGCGTCGGCTCCGGGAGCTCACCGGACCGCTCAGCGGACGGTGCTGAGGTCCTGGGTGCCGACCACGCGCAGCAGGGACAGTGCCTCCGCCTCGTGGCTGCCCGGGGCGGCCGAGTAGACGATGAGGCTCTGGTCCACGTCCGGGACGTGCAGCGAGTCGCACTCGAACCTCAGCTCGCCCAGCGTCGGGTGGCTCACCGTCTTGGTGTGGCTGCGCCATCCTCCGGCGTCGGTGCTGGCCCACAGGTCGCGGAACTCCGCGGACCCGGAGTGCAGCTCCTCGAGCAGCCGGGCGAGGCCGGTGTCGTCCGGGTAGCGGCCCGCCACCGAGCGCAGGTTGGCCACCGCCTGGGCGGCGGTGGCGGCCCGCTCGTCCGGCGTGCCGCCGACGGCGCTGCGAGGAGGGTCGGTCGGATCGGGGAGGAAGCGGAGGCGCGACTGGTTGCGCCGCTCCGGCCGCAGCCGCGACCAGTCACCGTGGAGGGCCGAGGACATCGCGTTCCAGGCGAGGACGTCGCCCTTGGCGCTGGTCACGAGAGCGGGGAGGTCGTGGAACCGGTCGATGAGCCGGAGCACGCTCGGGCGCACGTGCAGGTCGATCTGCCCCGACTTGGGCGGCGCGGTGCCGGCGAGGCGGAAGACGTGGTCGCGCTCGTCGGTGTCGAGGCGCAGCGCCCGGCACAGGGCGGTCAGCACCTGCTCGGACGGATGCGGCCCACGGGCCTGCTCGAGCCGGACGACGTAGTCGACGCTGATGCCCGCCAGCATCGCGAGCTCCTCGCGCCGCAGCCCCGGCACCCGCCGCCGCGAGCCGGCTGGGAGGCCGATGTCCTCCGGCTGCACCCGTCCGCGGGCCCGCTTCAGCGCGCGAGCCAGCTCCACCCGGTTCGTCCTCACCTCTCCAGCATGGCGCGGCGTCGCGCCCCGTGGGTAGGACCGCTGGTCCCACGATCGACCGGTCCTGCCACGTCGACGCGATCCGGCGCACGGTGGTCGCATGACCACCCACACCACAGTCCTGATCACCGGCGCCACCCAAGGGCTCGGCGCCGAGACCGCATCCCGCCTCGCCGAGCGAGGCTGGACCGTCTGGCTCGGTGCCCGTGACACCGCGCGAGGCGACACCGTCGCCAAGGAGATCCTCGAGGCGCACCCCGACGCCGACGTACGCGTCGTCGAGCTCGACGTCACCAGCGATGAGTCCGTCGAGGCGGCGTACGACGCGGTGGCCGCCTCCGGCACCGGGCTCGACGTGCTCGTCAACAACGCCGGGATCAGCGGCACCCGGGCGCTGCCGGCCGAGACCAGGCCGGTGGACTTCCTCCCCGTCTACGGAGTGAACCTCCTGGGCCCGGTCCGGGTCACGAACGCCTTCCTCCCGTTGCTGGAGAGGTCGCAGCGGCCGCGGCTGGTGATGGTGTCCAGCGGGTTGGGCTCCTTCGGGGTCACCCAGGACCGCGCACGGCTCGAGTCGACGATCTGGGGCATCGTCTACCCGTCGTCGAAGGCGGCGCTGAACATGGTCACGACGATGTACGCCAAGTCGCTGCCCGACGTCCGGGTCGTCGCCGTGGACCCCGGCTACACCGCGACGAACCTCAACGGGTTCTCCGGCACGCAGACCGTGCCCGAGGGTGCGGAGCCCATCGTCGAGGCCTGCGTGGCCGAGGAGCTGGCCGGCGGCTTCATCGGCCGGAGCGGACCGCTGCCCTGGTAGCGGCGTCCTCGGTCAGCGGTGTCCTCGGTGGCTCGTAGGCTGGCGGGCATGGACATCGGTGCCCACGTCGAGCAGACCGACCCGATCGCCGAGGCGAAGGCCCGCAACACCTCGCTGGTGCAGTTCTTCCTCGGCGACCCGCAGAGCTACAAGGGGCCGGTGTTCGCCTACGCCGGTGGCCCCGAGGGGCTCAGGGCCGACGCCGAGGCGGCGGGCGTGGACCTCTACGTGCACGCTCCCTACCCGATCAACGTCGCCACGACCAACAACCGGCAGCGGATCCCCGGCCGCAAGCTGCTCCAGCAGCACATGGACGCCGCCGCGCTCATCGGCGCCAAGGGGCTGGTCGTGCACGGTGGCCACGTCACCGACGACGACGACCCCGCCAAGGGGTTCGACAACTGGCGCAAGGCCATCGAGGCGACCGACATCAAGATCCCGCTGCTGATCGAGAACACCGCCGGCGGCACCAACGCGATGTGCCGCTACCTCGACCGCATCGCGGGGGTGTGGGAGGCGATCTCGGCCGCGGAGGGGTTCGCGGACGTCGGCTTCTGCCTCGACACCTGCCACGCCCACGCCGGCGGCAACCCCCTCGAGACGGTCGTGGAAGACGTCCTCAAGATCACCGGCCGGATCGACCTGGTGCACTGCAACGACAGCCGCGACGAGTTCGACTCCGGCGCCGACCGGCACGCCAACTTCGGCGCCGGCAAGATCGACGCCGACCTGCTGGCCGGCGTGGTCCGCGAGGCCAACGCTCCTGTCATCTGCGAGACGCCCGGCGGTGCCGAGCAGCACAACAGCGACTTCGCCTGGCTGCGCGAGCGGCTCTAGCCAGTGTCCCCCGCGCAGACCGCCGAAGCCCTTCACAGGTAGCCCACAGACCGGGCACACCCCAGGTCCAGCCTGACTGCCGAAGGTGGCTCCATGAGCCTCCTGACCCTCGCCCGACCCGCGCCGTCCCCCTCCCTCGATCACGCTCCTGACCGACCGGGCCGCGCGCGCTGGGAGCGGCCGGCGCTGGTCGCCCTGCTGGTCGGCACCGGTGTCCTCTACCTGTGGGGGCTCGGCGCCTCCGGCTGGGGGAACAGCTTCTACGCCGCCGCGGCGCAGGCGGGGTCCGAGTCGTGGCGGGCGTTCTTCTTCGGCTCCTCCGACGCCGCCGGCTCCATCACCGTCGACAAGACGCCGCTGTCGCTGTGGCCGATGGCGCTGTCGGTGAAGATCTTCGGGCTGTCGTCCTGGAGCCTGCTGGTGCCCCAGGCGCTCGAGGGGGTCGCGGCGGTCGGGCTGCTCCACGCCACGGTCCGGCGTACGACGGGCTCGGCGGCGGCCGGACTGATCGCCGGCGTGGTGCTCGCGACCACGCCGGTCGCGGTGCTGATGTTCCGGTTCGACAACCCCGACGCGCTGCTCACGCTGCTCCTGGTCGGGTCGGCGTACGCCACGCTGCGTGCGGTTGGGTCCGACCCGGTCAGAGGGGGACACCCGGCCCGCTGGCTGGCGCTCGCGGGCACGCTCGTGGGGCTGGCCTTCCTCACCAAGATGCTCCAGGCGTTCCTGGTGATCCCGGCGCTCGGCCTGGTCTACCTGCTCTGCGCGCACACCTCCTTGCTCAAGCGGCTCGGCCACCTGATGGTCGGACTCGGGGCCATGGTGGCCGCGGCCGGCTGGTGGGTCGCGATCGTCTCGCTGTGGCCGGCGGGCAGCCGCCCCTACATCGGCGGCAGCCAGGACAACTCCATCCTCGAGCTGACGCTCGGCTACAACGGCTTCGGCCGGCTCACGGGCGACGAGGTCGGCTCGGTCGGCGGAGGCGGCGGAGCCGGGGGCGGCATGTGGGGCGACACCGGCGTCGGCCGGCTGCTCGGCGACGAGATCGGCGGCCAGGTCGGGTGGCTGCTACCGGCGGCGCTCCTCCTGCTGGTGGCCGGCCTGTGGCTCACCCGCAGCGCGAGGCGCACCGACCCGGTCCGCGCCGGCCTCGTGGTCTGGGGCGGGTGGCTGGTCGTCACGGCCGCGACGTTCAGCTTCATGGCCGGGATCTTCCACGCCTACTACACCGTGGCGCTGGCGCCCGCCATCGGCGCCCTGGTCGGCACCGGCGCCTGGCTCCTCTGGCAGCACCGCACGTCGCTCCTCGCCTCCGGTGTCGCAAGCGCGGCGGTGTCGCTCACGACCGTGCTGAGCTTCTTCCTGCTCGGCCGGACCTCGGACTTCGTCCCGTGGCTGCGGTGGGTCGTGCTGCTCGCCGGACTGGTCATCGCGCTGGGGGTCGCCGGGCTCGGCCGGCTGCCGCAGCGCGTCGCGGCCGGTCTCGCCGCGGCGGCCCTGGCCGTCTCGCTGGCCGGCCCCGCGGCCTACGCCGTCGACACCGCGGCCACGCCGCACAGCGGCTCGATCCCGAGCGCGGGACCGTCCACCACCGGCGGGTTCGGTGGCGGCCCCGGCGGCGCCGCTGCCCCGGCAGGCGCGGGGGGTGCTGGAGGACTCCTGAGCGGCAGCGAGTCCACCGACGCGATCACCGCGCTGCTGCAGACGGACGCGTCCGACTACACCTGGGTCGCGGCAGCGGTCGGCTCCAACTCGGCGTCCGGCTACCAGCTGGCCAGCGAGGAGCCGGTCATGGCGATCGGCGGCTTCAACGGGTCCGACCCCTCGCCCACGCTCCAGGAGTTCCAGGCCTACGTGGCCGCCGGCGACATCCACTACTTCGTCGCAGGTGGCGGGTTCGGCGGCGGTGGCGGGTTCGGCGGCAACCAGACGGGCGGCAGCAGCGCCAGCAGCGACATCGCCGCGTGGGTGGCGGAGAACTTCACCGCGACCACGGTCGACGGGGTCACGCTCTACGACCTCACCTCCGGCACCGCGGCCGGGACCAGCACGTGAGCGCCGCGGCGTACGAGCAACCGACCATCGCCGAGCTCGCCACCACGACGCTCGACGTGGTCATCCCGGTCTACAACGAGGAGGCCGATCTGGAGGCGTCGGTCCTGCGGGTCCGCGACCGGCTGGCGCGGCTGCCGTGGAGCCACCGCGTCACGATCGCCGACAACGCCAGCACCGACGGCACGGCGGTGCTGGCCCGGCGGCTCGCGCACCGCTACGACGACGTCCGCGTCGTCCACCTCGCCGAGAAGGGCCGCGGCCGCGCACTGAAGAAGGTGTGGAGCGGCTCCGACGCGGACGTGCTCGTCTACATGGACGTCGATCTCTCCACCGACCTCAACGCCCTGCTGCCGCTGGTGGCACCGCTGATCTCCGGCCACTCCGACCTGGCCATCGGCAGCCGCTTGCGGCACGGCTCCCGCGTCGTGCGCGGGCCGAAGCGCGAGGTGATCTCGCGCGGCTACAACCTGCTGGTGAGGGGCGCGCTGCGCACCCGGTTCTCCGACGCGCAGTGCGGCTTCAAGGCGATCCGCCGCGACGTGGCGCGCGAGGTGCTGCCGCTGGTCGAGGACGACGCGTGGTTCTTCGACACCGAGCTGCTGGTCCTCGCCGAGCGGGCCGGACTGCGGATCCACGAGGTGCCGGTGGACTGGGTCGACGACCCGGACAGCCGGGTCGACCTCGCACGGACGGCGTACGACGACGTGCGCGGCATCCTCCGCCTCGGGCGCAACCTGCTCGCCGGCCGGCTGCCGCTCACCGAGGTCTCGGAGCGGCTGGGCCGCGCATCCGCGGACGCGGGGGCCGGTCGGCTCGGGATGCAGGTCGCCATCTTCGGGCTCGTCGGGATCGCGTCCACCGTGGCCTACGCCGCGCTCTTCCTGCTGCTGCGCGGCTGGACCGGGGCGTGGACCGCCAACGCGCTGGCCCTGCTGCTCACCGCCATCGGCAACACGGCGGCCAACCGCCGGCTGACGTTCGGGGTGCGCGGCCGGCGGGGCGTCGTCCGTCATCAGGCGCAGGGGCTGCTCGTCCTCGGGATCGGGCTGGCGGTCACCAGCGGCGCCCTCGGGGTGGTGCATGCGGCGGGCAGCAGCCACCACGGAGTCGAGGTGGCGGTCCTGACGGTCGCGAACCTCGCGGTCACCGTCATGCGGTTCGTGGCGATGCGGACCTGGATGTTCGTTCGCGGCCGCCGATGACCGGCGCGCCGACCGGGTCGCTCGCCGGTAGCACGAGCACCTCGCAGACCTCGTGCGCCATCTCGCGGTCGGGGTGCCGGCGCTCGAAGCGCACCGGCACGGTGCCGTCCGCGCAGTCGAAGACCAGGAACTGGAAGTCGTGCCCGCCGTCCGCCAGCACCAGCAGGTGGCCGGGCAGCCCGTCGACGAACCACCGGCTCGGTCCCAGCCGGCGACGGAACCGCACCGCCAGGTGGCTGCCGGGCGCGAGCTCGACGATGGTGCCTGGCCGGGGGTCGCTGATGACGACGTACCGGTCATCGGCGTACGAGGGGGCCGGGCTGGTCAGCGACATGCTCATGTCGTCTCCTGTGGATCGCTACTGACGAGGTGTCAGCGGTGAGGAGCGGGGTGCTGACTGTCTGATACGTCCGGAGCCGAAAAGGTTCCCCCAGGCGTCTCGTCCGGGCGGCTCAGCCGAAGCAGACGAACGGCGCCGGTGCGGCGTCCGTGGTCACCGCGGACACCGTGCCGGCGAGTGCCGTCGCGGGGTCGGCGCCGGCGGCCAGTGCCTCGTGCACCCGGACGAGGGCGTCATGAGCGGCCACGTCGTTGACGGCCGCGGGGCTGGCGAGGACGCAGCGGGCTCCGGCGTGCAGCCAGGCGGCGGTCATGCCGATCAGCTCCTCGCCCCACCGGACCGAGGAGCGGCCGACCTCGCAGGCGGAGAGCAGCACGACGTCGGGTACGGCGGGGAGCAGGTCGATGTCGTAGCCGAACCAGGTGCCGTCGACGAGCTCGAGCCCGGAGAAGAGCGGGTTCTCAGCAGAGTGCCGGCCGTGCGCGGCGACGTGCAGGACGTCGACCCGGCCCGCCAGCTCGGAGACGCCCGCCGCGGTCGCATCCCCGCCGGCAAGCACGGGTGCGGAGCCCCAGGCGGTGGCCGCGGCCCGCACCTCTGCCTCGGCCCGCACGACGCGCGGCCCGGCCACGAAGCCCGCAGCACCCGCGCGCAGCGGCGTCGCCGCACGAGCCAGCCACGAGGTGGCGCTCTGGGCGACCGTCACCGGCCGGCCGACGAGGCCGGGCAAGAGGGTCCACGGGACACCGGACAGGACTCCCGACGGAGTCAGCACCAGCCGACGTTCGCCCAGGTCGCCGAGGAGCGGGTCGACGAGCAGGTCCGCGACCCGCTCGAGCCGGCGGGCCAGCGTGCCGCGCACCGACCCGGCCAGGGAGTCGGGCAGCTCGGCCGCGGCCATGTCGAGGTCCGGCAGCATCCCGCCCAGTGCCTCGTCGAGCCGTGAGCGGTCGCCGAGGTCGTGGCGGGCCGTCCCGGTCGACGTGACCACGAGCGCGACCACCCGGTCCGCGGTGACGACGTGGGCCACCAGGGCAGAGCCGTCGCCGAGCCCGGCCTGCAGCTCGGGCAGTGCCACCGGGTCCGTCACCTCACCGGAGCCCTGGTGCTGCCAGGCCTGCTCGCGGATCCGCTGCCGCAGCTCCGCCTCGCGCGCCGGCGCCGGGTCGGCTCGCAGCTCGGCGAGGTCGGCCGCGGTCTGGGGGTCCTGCGGCGCCCGCACCGGCTGGACCCGCGACGCCAGCATCCGGGCCCGCTCCGACCACTCGAAGAGCACCGGGTCCGACCGGGACGCCACCGCGAGCGACAGCCCGCGCACGGCCAGCCGCACACCGTGCCCGACCACGTTGGTCTGCAGGTCGAGCGAGCCGAACGAGCTCTGCCAGGCGTGCAGGTCGTCGAGCGCTCCTGCCAGGGTCCGCAGCGCTGACTTGTCCCTGCCTCGAGCCACCTCGAGGTCGGCGCGCACCTCGCGCACCGCGAGCCGCTGGGTCAGGGGCGCCCGACTGACGCGAAGCCGTCCCAGCTCGTGACGGGCCTGGTCCAAGCGCCCGAGCCGGACGAGGACGTGTGCGCGTGCGGCGCGGAGACCCAGGGCCAGCGCACTCAGCCGCTGGGCCGAGAGGTCATCGGCCAGCGTGCGCGCCGACTCGAGCAGGGCCTCCGACCTCGCGCCACGCTGCACGTCCGCGATGAGCGCGGTCGCCTCGGCTCTGGCCTCCCAGCCGGGGCTGCCGGACCTCTGGAAGGTGCGATGTGCGGCTCGGGCCAGACGGCGCGCCTCGGCGGCGTCCACCACCGACAGGGATGAGGCCAGCGCGAGCTGCGCCTCGCCCTGTGACTGTCGGATCCCTCGCGAGGCGAAGGCGCGCGCTGCACTGCGCAACGCGTCGCGCCCTTCCTCGACCAGGCCGGCGGCGAGCAGGACCTCGGCCCGGTCCTGGTCGCCGACAGCGGCGACGACGGGGCTGATGGGGGCGAGCACTCCTCGCGCCACACCCATCTCTCGGAGCGCACCCACCAGGTCGCCGTGCTGGAGCAGGCAGTAGCCGAGGTTGTGACGGCACATGGCCGCCGAGACGTCCTCGCCGGCTTCGACGAGGAGCCCGGCGGCCGCGTCGAAGTCCGACGCTGCCTCGCCGGTCCGGCGTTGCTGCAGGTAGACGTTGCCGCGATTGCCGTGCGCCTTCCCCAGGTGGATGGGTTCGCGTAGCCGCGCGATCGCCGCGTCGAAGGCCGTCAGGGCCAGGTCGATGTCGCCCAGCCGCATGCCGATCAGGGCCTCCTGGGCCCAGATCACGCCGGCGGCCTCGGCCCCGAGGCCAGCGACCGCCAACGCGGCCTCGCATCGCTCCAGGGCCGCCTGGGGATCACCGGTCTCGGCCTCCACGTAGGCGAGGGACGCCTGGATCCTGCCGCTCAGGTCGCGATCCGAGGATCGTTGCGACGCGGCCTCCAACAGGGCGCGCGCCCGCCCCAGCCGACCCTTGCTGGACTCCTCCTGGCCCCGGCGCAGCAGCTCCTCGGCTTCGACCTCGTCAGCTGGTGATGTCAGTGCACGCCTCCACGGCTGCGAGGCCACGCTCGATCCGCGCGTCGGTGGTGTCCTCGCCGCCGCTGCGCATCGACTCGAGCAGGTGCTGGGCGAGGCGGCCCGCGACCACCGGCGAGGCGAACGACGTCCCGCTCCACACCGCGAACCCACCCCGGAAGTCGTCGGGGTCGATCGAGGCCCGGTCGCGGCCCTCGAACGTGGTGGCCGCCATCGGCTGGAGGCCGCCCTGGAAGGTCGGTGGCATCGTGCTCATGACGGAGGCGCCCGCAGCGTAGGCGCGGACCCAGGTCCCTGCGTTGCTGAACAGGGCGTCCGTGGTCAGGTTGGGGTTGAGCGCCGCGACCGACACCACCGGCAGGGGCAGCGGTTCCTCCTCCGTGGTGAACGGGTTGGGCTGCCCGTTCCAGGGCGCGAAGGCAGCCGGGAACATCGGCCTGCTCGTGGCATCGTTGCCGGCCGAGCACACGACCAGGACACCCGCCTTCGTGAGCTTCCTGATGATGTCGAGCATCTTGTGGTCCAGCTTCAGGTCGTGCGGTGTCTCGTGGTAGTAGCCGAGCGACAGGGACAGGACGTCGATGCGGTGGCCGCCCTTGAGGCCTCGGGCGTCCCGGGCAGCGAGCTCCGCGATCTGCGCAAGTGCCGTGAGCACGTCGTACTCGAGGATCGGGCCGGCCGACGGGACCACCCGCCAGGCCAGGATGTCGGCGTCCGGGCACGTCTGGTGGACGAGTCCGGCGATGAAGGTGCCGTGCCCGGAGACGTCGTCGATCTCACCGTCGAGCGGCCCGGTCAGGTCACCGGTCTTCAGGTCGGGTTCCGTGCCTGGGTCGTAGGCCCCGATCGGGGTGTTGTCGAGTCGCACCGACTTGTTGACCACCGGCTCCTCACCGGGCAGGCCCGCGAACCAGTCGTGGTGCGCGCAGCCGGTGTCCAGGACGGCGACGACCGGACGGCGGCAGCCGAGAGCCTTCAGAGGCCGGCGGTCGGGCGGCGCACCGACGTAGGAGACGGGCTGACGCGCCCCGCTCCCCCGCTGCAAGTAGGTCATCAGGGCCGAGGAGGGTCCGCTCCCGTCCGACAGCGGGAAGTGGTACGGCGTGGGGCCGAAGGCGAGCGGGAAGTGATAGGGGAGCGGGTCCAGCTCGTTGTTCACGAGCACGTGGTCCAGGCCCATGTCGATGAAGTCCTCGGTGCTCCGGCTGGCCCGTCCGTGCTGGAGCAGGGCGAACGCGTCCGGAGGCGGTGCCGGCTCGCCGGGCTGCACGGTGATCAGGAGTCGGGTCACGCCGAACTCGAGGTTCTCGGTGCCCGGCCGGGCCCCGCGGACGTCCTCGGTGATGGTCCAGTGGAAGGGGTTGGCCACCGCTTGGAGAACCTCGATGGCGTTCGCGATGTTGCGGGTGTTGGCGACGAGCAGGTGCGAGCCGACGTAGACCGTGGGCAGCGGCGTGAGGCCCGCCACCCTGGGCATCGCGGAGGTGTCGAGGACGCGGATGTCGTCCGGCGGCACCGACCACCGGCTGACGTCGTTGGGGTCCTTCGGGTTGCGGATCGACCCCGGCTCCCCGGACCCGGAGGGGCGCGATGCGCGGGACTCGTCGGAGGTGGCCAAGACAGGCTCCCTAGATCTCGAAGGCGGGCGTCACGAACGGTGTGCTGCCGTCGGCGGGCTCGAGCCGGAGCCTCAGCATCCCAGAAGTCAGGTCGGGGAGCTCGAAGCGACCGGTGTCGCCGACCTCGAGCGTGTCGAGCGTGTCGTCGTCGCGGAGGACCGTGACGGTGATCGGCGAGGGCGGGACCACCCAGCCGTCGATGCGCGGCGTGGTGCCGTCGGCCGAGATCCGCAGCAGCAGGTCGACGCCCTCGTGGGCGAACCGCAGGGTGTAGGCCGTGGAGGAGGCACCGCGGGCGCCGGCGAGCTCCGCGGTCCGCTCGACCAGGAGCATCAGCTCCATGTCGAGGTCGGTGTCGGACGCGGCCAGGGCCGCGGTGGTCTGGAGCCGGGCCACCATGCCGGCGGGCACCGCGTCGTGCGACTCCCAGTAGGTGCGGACGCCGGCCAGGAGGTCGTCGTCACCAAGGCCAGGCAGTGCGGAGTCAGCCATCGGATTCCCCGTTCTCGATCAAGGTACGAAGCTTCTGCAGGCAGCGCCCGCGGGTGGGGCCGATGCTGCCGACCGGCATGTCGAGGTCGGCAGCGATCTTCGTGTAGTCGGGCCGGTGCTCGAAGGCCACGATCCGCAGCAGGGCCTGGCAGCGCTCGGACAGCCGCTCGACCGCCTCCCAGAGCCGGTCGTCACCGTCACGGCGCACGACCTCGGCCTCGGCCGACCCCTCGTCGGGCAGCCGGCGGGCCAGCTCCTCGTCCTCGACCGGGATGCCCCGGCCGGACGCCTTCGCGACCTTCCACGCCTCGCGGCGGGCGGTCGTGGTCAGCCAGCCACCGACGGCGGCGGCGTCGTTGATCGACTCCCGTGACCTCACCAGCGAGAGCCAGGTCGTCTGCACGACGTCCTCGGCGAGCTCGGTCGTGATCCGGTAGGCGCGGACGACGTGCCACAGCACGGGGGTCATCAGCCGGACCAGCTCGTCGAGGGCCACCGCGTCGCCGGAGGTCCAGCGCTCGAACGCCGAAGCCGCTTCGCCCCAGACGTCGCCGGGGTGCTCGGTCGCCGCGCCGCCGATCGTCACGCGCTCCTCCGACATCTCCAGGTGGTCAGGTGCGCTCACGACCCTCAGGAGCGAGGTCGGGGCTGCCTGATACACGAGATGTTGACAGGTCACCGCCCCGAGGGCGAGCGCCATTCCATGAGCCAGACCCGGATAACGTGGTCGGGTGACTCCCACCGTGCGCGCCATCAGCCCGGAGGAGCACCTCGCCTTCCTGCGCTCGCAGCGTTCGGCGAGCTTCCTGCAGACCCCGGCCTGGGGCCGCGTGAAGGCGGAGTGGCGCCATGAGTCAGTGGGTTGGTACGCCGGATCCGACGGGAGCGAGCTGGTCGGTGCCGGGCTGGTGCTCTACCGCCAGCTGCCGAAGGTGAAGCGTTACCTCGCCTACCTGCCCGAGGGCCCGGTCCTCGACTGGTCGACCGACCGGCTCGGCGACTGGCTGGCCCCGCTGACGGCCTACCTCGAGGGCCACGGCGCGTTCGGAGTCCGCATGGGCCCGCCCGTGGTGACCCGACGCTGGAGCGCCGCGCAGGTCAAGGAGGGGCTCGCCGACGCGGGTGTCCGCAAGCTCGCCGACCTGGCGCCGACCGAGCGCGACCCGATCGGTGCCCGGGTGGTGTCCCAGCTGACCTCCCTGGGCTGGCGCCCGCAGGGCAGCGACGACGGCTTCGCACTCGGGCAGCCGCAGTACGTCTTCCAGGTCCCGCTCGCCGGCCGCGACGAGGCCGACGTGCTGGCGGGGATGAACCAGCTCTGGCGCCGCAACATCAAGAAGGCCGACAAGTCCGGGGTCGAGGTCACCACGAGCACCGGGCGCGGCGACGAGGAGGGCGACCTCAAGCTCTTCCACGACCTCTACGTCCACACCGCCGAGCGCGACCACTTCACGCCGCGCGGGCTGTCGTACTTCCGGGTCATGGCCGACGCCCTCGGCGACGAGGAGCCCGACCGGTTCGTGCTCTACCTCGCGCGCCACGAGGGCGACCTCGTCGCCGCGACGATCATGGTCCGGGTGGGCGCGCACGCGTGGTACTCCTACGGCGCATCGTCGACCGAGAAGCGCGAGGTCCGCGGCTCCAACGCCGTGCAGTGGGCGATGCTGCGCGCCGCGATCGGGTCGGGCGCGGACGTCTACGACCTGCGCGGCATCACACCGACCCTCGACAGCGAGGACAGCCACGTCGGGCTGATCCAGTTCAAGGTCGGCACCGGCGGCGAGGCCGTGGAGTACGCCGGGGAGTGGGACCTGCCGTTGAGCGGCGCCGTGAACCAGGCGCTCTACAAGGCCTTCGACCTCTACATGAGCCGTCGATGAGCCTGACCCTCAGTGTCGACGGCGAGCACTGGCGCGCGCACCTGCGCTCGGTCGCTGAGGCCACTCCCGGGCTGGTGCCGGTGGTGAAGGGCAACGGCTACGGCCTCACCCTCGGCCGTCTCGCCCGCAAGGCCGGCTGGCTCGGCGTGGACACGCTCGCGGTCGGCACCTACGAGGAGCTGGGCGAGGTCGCCAACCGCTACCCCGGCGACCTCCTCGTCCTCACGCCCTGGCGCCCCTTCCACGCCGTGCCCGACCCGGCGCTGGGGCGGCGGGTCATCCACACGGTCAGCCGTCCCGACGACCTGGCCCGCCTGCTCGACACGCAGCCCGACGCGCGGTTCGTGCTGGAGCTCGAGACGTCCATGCGCCGGCACGGCATGAGGGCCCAGGAGCTGTGGGCGCTCGGCAGGCGACTGCCCGGCGGGCGGCTCGAGGGCGTGGCCCTGCACCTCCCGCTCGCGTCGGGCGAGCATCTCGCCGAGGTCGAGCGGCTGCTCACCGACGTGGTCGCCGCCGACCTCCCGACGCGCACGGTCTGGGTCAGCCACCTGACCGCGCCCGAGCTGGCGACGCTCCGCACGTCGTACGCCGACCTCACGGTCCGTCCTCGCATCGGCACCGACCTGTGGCTCGGCGACCGCGGGGCGCTGCGCGTCACCTCGACGGTCCTCGACGCGCACGTGCTCGAGCGCGGCGACGTGTTCGGCTACCGCGGCCGCAGTGCGCCACGCGAGGGGCACCTCCTCGTCGTCAGCGGCGGCACCGCTCACGGGATCGGCCTCGAGTCGCCCAGGAGCGAGGCCGGCCTCAAGGCGCGCGCCGCAGTCGTCGCGCGGGGCGGCCTCGATGCCATGGGGCTCACCCGTTCGCCGTTCTGGGTCGACGGCAAGCAGCGGCTCTTCGCCGAGCCGCCCCACATGCAGGCCTCGATGCTGTTCCTGCCAGCCGACGCGGCCGTGCCCGCGATCGGCGACCTGGTCGACGCGCGGGTGCGCTACACCGCGACGACGTTCGACCGCGTCGAGGTCTCCTGAGGGGGGTCGCCCGAGCCGGTGGCCACGACGTCGTCGTGGCGCGGATGGAGGACGTCGCGCGTCACGATCGCCACGAGGTAGAGCTCACCGAGCATCCGGAGCAGGATCGCGACCCAGTACCAGCCGACGTTCTGGCCCTCGCCGGGCTGGAGGTCGCCGTTGAGGTACCACCACACGAACGCGAAGTAGACGACCTCGCTGGACTGCCAGACGAGCTGGTCGCGCCAGCGCGGCCTGGCGAGCACGGCCAGTGGCAGCAGCCAGAGGACGTACTGCGGCGAGTAGACCTTGTTGACCAACAGGAAGCCGGCGACCACGAGGAAGCCCAGCTGGGCCAGCCTCGGCGTGCTCGGCGCACGGAAGCCGACCGCTGCCACCCCCGCGCACCAGAGCGCGAACAGTGCCCACGACCAGTGGTTCACGGTGCTGGCGGCGATGGGGTGTGCCTGGTCGTGCCACTGGCTCACCACCAGCCAGATCGACCCGAGGTCGGGGCCGCGCTCGGAGTTGAACTCCCAGAACCGCTTCCACTCGGCGCGACCGGTGAGGTAGCCCGGGGCGTTCAGCACCGCCCACGACGCGGCCGCCGCGAGCACGGTGTCGACGAGCTCGCGGTAGCGCCGCTCGCGCAGGCAGATGACCGCGATCGGGCCGAGGAGGAAGAGCGGGTAGAGCTTGGTGGCCGTGCCGAGGCCGATGAGCAGCCCGGTCGCCACCGGCCGCCCGCGCGCCCAGGTGAACAGCGCCCCGGCGACCATGGCCACCGCGAGCATGTCCCAGTTGATGAGGCCGGTCAGCACCAGCGCCGGCGAGGCGGCGAAGGCGGCGGCGTCCCACGGACGCCGGCGATCGACCCCCGCCAGGAGCCACGCCGACAGCAGCGCCATGGCCGCGAACACCAGGGCGTTGACGATGACGAACCCGCGCATCTCCTTGCGCACCTGGCTGGAGCCGGCCACCTCGTCGGTGGGCCGATCGGCGCGCGCGCTCACGTCGCCGGCGCCGGCCGCCTTCTGCGTCACCCACGCCGCGCCGTACGCGAAGTAGGCGATGCCGACGGGGTACTCCATCACCTCGGGGTAGCGGGCCCGCACCTGCGTGTCGTCGGAGAAGGGCCAGTTCAGCTCGACCAGCCCGCGCCCCGTGTAGAGGTAGGGAAGGTCGGAGTAGCACATGTGCGTGTAGCGGTCCTCGTTCGCCCAGTAGCCCTCGTAGCAGCCGCTCTTCTGCACCATCCCGAGCGCGAAGAAGACGGCGGCGAGCATGACCAGCACCCGGGTCGGCGTCCACCACTGGTGGCCCGCGGCGTGAGCGCCGATGGGTCCGCCGACGCCCTCACTGAGGGCGGTGACGACCGGGTCGTCCAGCGTCGGGTGGACGTGGCCGTCCGCGGTGGGGCGGGTCACGTCACCAGCGCATTCGGTTCCACCACGCCCATGCGATGCCGCCACCGGTCGCGGCGCGGGCGGCCGCTGTCCGGGTGGCCGTGGCGCTGGGCGTCGGCGGCGTGGAGCAGCCCAACAGGTCGCACGTCGGCGTCGGCGTCGGCGGCGGCGGTGGTGGAGGCGGCGCCGAGGTGGTCGGCACCTCGCTCGTCGGCGCCACGGTCGGAGGGGTCGGCGTCGGGACCTCGGTCGGCGTCTTGGTCGGCCGGCCGGTGTTGCTGGGCGTGTTGCTCGGCTTCGGCTTCTTGGTCGGCTTCGGCGGCAGGGTCGGCTGGTGGCCGTCGTCCGGCGCCTCGCCGTCGACGTAGGCCGGCTCGGGGAACGGGACCTCCTCGACGCCCTCCATGTCCATCTGCATGATCTCGGTCCACGTCTTCGCGGGGTAGTTGCCGCCGAAGTAGCCCGCACGACCGTCCGACGATGTCGGCAGCCAGTCGTCGAGCTTCTCGTTGCCCTTGCCGCGGACATACATGACCGACGTCGCCAGCTGCGGCGTGTAGCCCGTGAACCAGGACGACGACACGTCGTTGTCCTCGTTGGTGGCCGTGCCGGTCTTGCCCGCGGCCGGCCGGTCGAGGCCGAGCGCGACCGTACCGGTACCGACCTCGACGACCTGCTGCAGCGCGTAGCTGACGTCGGCGGCGATGTCCGCGCCCTGGTCGGGGTCGATCGCCTGCTTGTCGTTGACCGAGTGGTCGTAGAGGACCTCGCCGTCCTTCGACTCGACCTTCTCGATGATGTACGGCGCGTGGAAGCGGCCGCCGTTCGCGATCGTGGCGAAGGCGTTGGCCATGTTGATCGGGCTGATCGTCGCGCTGCCGAGGGTGATGCTGGGGAACGCGTCGAGCCCGGCACTGGCGCGGGGGTAGCCGTAGTGCTTGCCCGGCCCCTTGTTGGGCGGGATCCCCATCGCGTTCATCATGTCGAGGACGTCCTGGGGACCGTTCGGCAGGGACACGGTGAGGTCGGTGAACGCGGTGTTGATCGAGTCCTCGGTCGCCTTGAGGAGGTTGACCGCGGAGCCGTAGTCGGTGTCGCCCTCGTTCTCGACCTCGTCGCCGTTGTCGAAGACGTAGGGCGAGTTGCCCTCGAAGGTGTCCTTGAGCGAGAAGCCCGCCTTGAGCCCGGCCGCCACTGCGAAGGGCTTCACCGACGACCCGGCCTGGCCGCCGGCGATGGCCCAGTTGAGCTGGCTCTGGAGGAAGTCCTGACCCCCGTAGATGCCCTGCACCGCGCCGGTCTTGACGTCGACGCTGGCCACGCCGATGTGCAGGAACTTGTCGCTGAACTCCTTGCCCTCCGGACGCTGGTCGAGGACGCCCTTCTCGGCGGCGTCCATCGCCTTCTTGGTGAACGTGGTCGTCACGCGCAGCCCGCCACCGTCGATCTCGGACTCGGTGAACGGCTGGCCGGTGTCCTTGTTGGTGAGCGTCGTGAGGTCGTTCTTCACCATCGTCAGGACGTGGCCCTTCTGGCCACCCAGCTTGTCGTCGACCGGTTCGTCGGTGAACTTCGGGAGCCTGCGGGCCGCCTTCTGCGCCTCGTCGGCGCTGATGTCGTCGGAGCTGGCCATGCCTTCCAGGACGTAGCGGTAGCGCTCCCTCAGGTCCTTCTTCGCATCCTTGCCGTTGGCCGGGTCGTAGTGGTTCGGGTTGTTGATGATGCTCGCGAGCGCGGCGCTCTCCTTGAGGTCGAGCTCCGGGGCCGGCTTGTTGAAGTAGGCCATCGCGGCCGCTTGGACGCCGTACGCCCCGCGGCCGAAGTAGATGGTGTTGAGGTAGCCCTCGAGGATCTGCTGCTTGGTCTTCTCGCGGCCCAGCTTGAGGGAGAGGATCGCCTCCTTCAGCTTGCGCGTGTAGGACCGCTCCTGGGTGAGGTAGAGGATCTTGATGTACTGCTGCGTGATCGTCGACGCACCCTGGGTGGCGTTGCCCTGCGCGTTGTTGAAGACCGCGCGCGCGATGCCCTTGTAGTCGATGCCGCTGTCGCTCCAGAAGGTGCGGTTCTCCGCGGCGACCACGGCGTCCTTCACGTCCTGCGGCATCTCGTCGTAGGAGATCGAGTCGCGGTTCTGCCGGGCGTACTGGCCCAGCTCGCTCTTGCCGTCCTCGTAGTAGACGAACGACGTGTTGGTCTCGAAGTCCTTGTTGGGGTCGGGCAGCTTGGTCGTCTTGTAGAGGTAGACGAACCCGCCCGCGAGGACGAGGGCACCGACCACGCCGGCCAGCACCAGGTAGAGGAGCACCCGACGGATCTTCTGGCCGCGGGTGCGGGCCTTCTTGGGCTTGCCGTTCCTGCCCAGCGTCGTACGCGGGGGCTGGCCGGGCCTGCCGCCCGAGGCCTTCTTGCCGGTGCCCTTGCCGGTGCCCCTGCCCGCTCCACCGGACGCCGCGGCGGCCGTCTTGCGAGTGGGGGGTCGGCTCTGCCCGCCGCCTGACCCCGCCTTCCGCTTGCCTGCCACGCTGCACGAGGTTACGCAACCGACCTGTGAAAGGCCGAGTTGGCGACGCCCCTGGCTGTCCGGGCTCGGATCACGCGCCCGATGTACCACCTGTTCGCAATCCGCGGATATATCGCTACGATAGGTCTGTGGCACGGCGCGCGGAGACCATCGAGCTGGCAGTCCTCGGGCTGCTGCACGAGGGACCCATGCACGGCTACGAGCTCCGCAAGCGCCTCAACCTGATGCTCGGGTGGGGGCGCGTTCTGTCCTACGGCTCCCTCTACCCGGCGCTGAAGAAGATGCTGCGGGGCGCCCTCATCGAGGAGTCGACCGCGTCGACGCCGCTCTCGCGCCGCCCGAAGATCGTCTACCAGGTGACCGAGGCCGGCACCCGGGAGTTCGAGCGGCTGATGTCGGAGGTCGGTCCCACCGCGTGGGAGGACGACAACTTCGACATCCGGTTCGCCTTCTTCTCCTCGACCGACATGGAGATCCGGCTGCGGGTGCTCGAGGGGCGCCGGATGCGGCTCCAGGAGCGACTCGACCGGATCCAGCGCGAGCTGAACATGACCGAGCAGGAGGCCGACCGCTACGCCGGCGAGCTCCAGCGCCACGGCGTCGAGTCGGTCGAGCGAGAGGTCAACTGGCTCTCCGACCTCATCAACGCCGAGCGCAACGGCCCCACGCCCAACCTCAACACCAGCATCAACCCACCGCCCACCGCGGAAACGTCCTGAGCACCACCACCCAGCACCACCCAGCACCACACCGTCAGGTGTCAACGAGAAGGGAAACGCACCCCATGGGTTCGGTTCGAGTAGCAATCGTCGGAGTCGGCAACTGTGCGACGTCCCTGATCCAGGGCGTCCACTACTACAGGGACGCCGACCCGAGCGGCACGGTGCCGGGGCTGATGCACGTCACCTTCGGCGACTACCACGTCAAGGACGTGGAGTTCGTCGCGGCGTTCGACGTCGACGACATGAAGGTCGGCAAGGACCTCTCCGAGGCCATCAACGCCTCCCAGAACAACACGATCAAGATCTGCGAGGTGCCGACGCTGGGCATCGACGTGCAGCGCGGCCACACCCTCGACGGCCTCGGCAAGTACTACCGCGAGACGATCGAGGAGTCGGCGGCCGAGCCGGTCGACGTCGTCCAGGTCCTCAAGGACACCCGGGCCGACGTGCTCGTGTCCTACCTGCCGGTGGGCTCCGAGGAGGCCGACAAGTTCTACGCCCAGTGCGCGATCGACGCCGGCGTGGCCTTCGTCAACGCTCTCCCCGTCTTCATCGCCTCCGACCCCGTGTGGGCGAAGAAGTTCGAGGACGCCGGGGTCCCGATCGTCGGCGACGACATCAAGTCCCAGGTCGGCGCGACCATCACCCACCGGGTGCTGGCCAAGCTGTTCGAGGACCGCGGCGTGGCGCTGGACCGCACCTACCAGCTCAACGTCGGCGGCAACATGGACTTCAAGAACATGCTCGAGCGCGAGCGGCTGGAGTCCAAGAAGATCTCCAAGACCCAGGCCGTGACGTCCAACCTGACCGGCTCGCTGGCCGGCGCCGGTGCCCACGACCGCAACGTGCACATCGGCCCGTCCGACTACGTCGCGTGGCTCGACGACCGCAAGTGGGCCTACGTCCGCCTCGAGGGTCGCGCGTTCGGCGACGCCCCCATCAACCTGGAGTACAAGCTCGAGGTCTGGGACTCCCCCAACTCCGCCGGCATCATCATCGACGCGATCCGCGCGGCCAAGATCGCCAAGGACCGCGGCATCGGCGGCCCGATCATCTCGGCGTCGTCCTACCTCATGAAGTCCCCGCCCGTGCAGCTCCCCGACGAGGAGGGCCGCGCTCGCGTGGAGGCCTTCATCCGCGGCGAGGAGTAACCACCCGCACACCTCTGCTCCACCCCGGGCCCGCCTTGATCCTCGGATCGGGGCGGGTCTGGTCGTCTCCACAGGTTCGCCAGGCGCCGAGTCCCCGGTCGGTACGCCGGGCAGATCCCTGGCCTGTTCGCCGGCTTCTGGCACCGTCGCATCGATCGGCACGAGTCGGACATCGTGCGTGGGGCGGACATCCGGACGTCGGCGCCGCGACGATCGGTGCTCGGTCAACCCGACGCAACCCGACGCCACCACCAACCCGAGATCAGCCGCCGAGCAGGTCGCCGAGGCCGCCACCGGACTTGCCCTGGCCCCCGGTGGCGTGCCACTCGTAGGCCTGGACGACGACGAAACCGGGTCCGTGGAAGGCGTACTGGAACGCCTCGCCGCTGCCTCCGCGCAGCATCGACTTCATGTTCATGGTGTTGTTGATGCCGGGCACGAGGGAGGCCGACCAGCAGACCGCCGCCTGGGTGTCGACGTACGTCGGCTGGTGGGAGCAGTCGAGGACGACGGGCTTGCCCACCACGTTGATGGCGACCGTGCCGGTGCCCGAGACCGTCGTGTTGAAGAAGCCGCCCGAAGCCATCCCGGCACCCTTGGTCCGCTTGATGTCCCACTCGAGCGAGGCGTCGAAGGCCATCAGGTTGCGGCTGTTGATGGTGATCGCCTCGCCCTCCAGCTGCAGGAGGAAGACGTAGCCGGCCTGGTCGGCGAAGAACACCTCGCCCTGCCCGGAGACCCGCATGAGTGAGACGTCCTCCGAGGTCATGATCTTCTTCGCGAGCTTCGCGAGGCTGCCGGACTTCTCGTGGTCGAAGCGGACCTGTCCCTGGAAGGCGACCATCGCGCCCTTGGTGGCCAGGACGTCGGGGCCGAGGGCCACCCGCAGCATCTGGCTGTTCTGCAGGACGAACCGGTCCTGGCTCTCTCGCTCGAGGTTGGTCTCGTCGAACAGGTCGCTGCGCATGCCTTCAGTCTGCAACGGACCCCGTTACGTGCGCGCGGCCCACCACTCGAGGAGCGCGGCCCTGGCGTCCTCCTCGGTCATCGGCCCGCGGTCGAGGCGGAGCTCGAGCAGGAACTTGTAGGCCTCACCCACGTGACGGCCGGGCCTGATCCCGAGCAGCTCCATGATCTGGTTGCCGTCGAGGTCCGGGCGGATGGAGTTGAGCTCCTCCTCCTCCCGGAGCGTCGCGATCCGGGCCTCGAGGTCGTCATAGGTACGCCGCAGCCGGTCGGCCTTGGCGCGGTTGCGGGTCGTGCAGTCGGCACGGGTGAGCACGTGGAGGCGGTCCAGCTCGTCGCCGGCGTCGCGCACGTAGCGGCGTACGGCGGAGTCGGTCCACTCGCCGGAGCCGTAGCCGTGGAAGCGCAGGTGCAGCTCGACCAGCTTGGAGACCGCTTCGATCTCGTCCTTGGAGAAGCGCAGGGCCTGCATCCGCTTGCGCGTGATCTTGGCGCCCACCACGTCGTGGTGGTGGAAGGTCACCGAGCCGTCGTCGAGGAACTTGCGGGTCCGCGGCTTGCCGACGTCGTGCATGAGCGCGGCGAAGCGAGCCACGAAGTCCGGGGACCCGCCCAGCCGGTCCTCGAGGTCGATCGACTGCTCCAGGACGGTGAGGGTGTGCTCGTAGACGTCCTTGTGCCGGTGGTGCTCATCGCGCTCGAGGGCGAGGGCCGGCAGCTCGGGCAGCACGCGCGCCGCGAGCCCGGTCTCGACGAGCAGGGCCAGCCCGCGGCGTGGGTAGGGCGCCGAGATCAGCTTCACGAGCTCGTCGCGGACGCGCTCGGCCGAGATGATCTCGATCCGGTCGGCCATGTCGGTCATCGCCGCGACCACCTCGGGTGCGACCGCGAACCCCAGCTGCGCCGCGAACCTCGCCGCGCGCATCATCCGCAGCGGGTCGTCGGAGAACGAGTCCTGCGGCGTGCCCGGCGTCCGCAGCAGGCCCGACGCGAGGTCGATCACCCCGCCGTACGGGTCCTCGACCACGCGGCCCGGCAGCCGGACCGCCATCGCGTTGACGGTGAAGTCGCGGCGGCCCAGGTCGCCGTCCAAGGAGTCGCCGAAGTCGACGGTCGGCTTGCGGGACGCGGGGTCGTAGGCCTCGGAGCGGTAGGTCGTCACCTCGACGGTCCACGGCCCCTTCCGGCAGCCGATCGTGCCGAAGTCGCGACCCATGTCCCACGTCGCGTCGCCCCACGCCGCGAGCAGCCGCTCGGTGTCGTCGGGCCGCGCCGAGGTGGCGAAGTCGAGGTCGTTGTGCGGCCGACCCAGCATCGCGTCGCGGACCGGTCCGCCGACGAGCGCCAGCTCGTGGCCGGCCGCGGCGAACACCCGCCCGAGATCGTCGACCACGGGCGAGATGCGCTCCAGCTCGACCTCCGCGTGGCGCTGGAGCTCGACCACCGTGCGGGTCGGTTGCTCGGGTGCGGACACGAGGGTCAACTGTAGGAGAAGCGGGCCGGCGACGGGTCTCGGGACACCCAGCCGCCGGGTCTAACCTCTACGCATGCTCCGCCGGGTCTCGTTCAGTGCTGCCCTGGCGGCGCTGACTGTCCCGGTGCTGGTGGCCGGGCTGCTGGCCGAGCCGAGCCACGCCGAGCCGGTCGGTGGGCCGAGCGAGGACCCGGCCGCGCAGGCCCAGGTGCGCAAGGAGCGGCAGCAGGCCCTCTCGCGCAAGCCGGTGGTGAGCCGACGGGCCCATCGGGTGCGGGCGGACGACGACGCCCCGCTGTCCCTGACCATCGAGCAGCTGACGCCCTCGACCCTCCC
This sequence comes from uncultured Actinomycetota bacterium, assembly GCA_963830145.1. GTDB lineage: Bacteria > Actinomycetota > Actinomycetes > Propionibacteriales > Nocardioidaceae > Nocardioides. The sequence continues at coordinate 88,230 of CAWHLI010000025.1, read as the reverse complement.
CGAGAAGGGCATGGTCCGGATCTCCGGGACGGTCACCAACAACGACACCGAGACCTGGTCGACGATCAACATCCGGCCGTTCATCTCGGACACGCCGCTCACCAACCCGGCGCAGCTCGAGGAGGCGGCGGCGCTGCCGGCCGACGCGGTGGTGGGCCCGCGCATCGACGACGAACAGCACAAGTACTTCATCGAGGAGCTCGCACCGGGCGAGGAGAAGCCGTACACGATCAGCATCCCGCGCCGCTTGCTGCCCGTCTCGACGCCCGGCGTCTACTGGTTCGGCGTGCACGCCCTCGGCGAGGGCCCCGGGGGCCGCGTCGACGGTGCCGACGGCCGGGCCCGGACCTTCCTCCCCCTGGTGCCGGCCTCGCGGCTGGGCCAGCAGCCGACGGCGGTGGTGATCCCGCTGCGCCACCAGCTCGTCTACACCGACGACGGCTCGCTCGACGACCTCGACAACTGGACCCAGACGCTCTCGCAGGGCGGGCGGCTCCGCTCGCTGGTCGACTTCGGGGCCAACTCCGGCGACCGCACCGTCACCTGGGTCGTCGACCCCGCACTGATCGACGCCGTACGCCGGCTGGCCGACGGCAACCCGCCACGATCGCTGGCGCCCAACCTGCAGGTCGGCCAGGACGACGGCGAGGGCGACGCCGTCGAACCTTCGGGCACGGCGACGCCCACCGAGGAGCCCACGACGCCTTCGGCGGAGCCGTCGGAGGAGGCGGAGGTCACGCCCGAGAGCCCTCTCGACCTCGACCAGCTCGACCCGGTCGTGCAGACGGCGGCCCAGGCCGCGCAGGCGTGGCTGGCCCGGCTCGGCGAGGCCATGCGTGCTGAGGACCAGGTCATGTCCCTGCCGTACGGCGACATCGACGCGGCCGCCGCGGCGACCCACGACTCGCAGCTCTACCAGCGGGCGGTGGCCCGGGCGGGCACCACGCTCCCCGGCTTCGACGTCACCACCACCCCGGTGCTGTCGTCGCCCAGCGGCTACCTGAACGCGGAGGCCGTCCGCAACGCCGCGCCCGGCTCGACGATCCTGGTCACCGACGCGATGTTCGACCGTCCCGCCCCGGCGCTCGCCAACACCGAGGGCCACCACGTCGTCGTCAGCTCGACGGGCGCCGGCGAGGGCGGCCCCGGACCGGGCAACCGCACGTCGATCACCGCGATGCGGCAGCGGCTGCTCTCCGAGGCGGCGGTGCGGTTCCTCCGGGGCGAGCGGGCGCCTCTCACGATGGTGGTCCCGCACGACTGGAACCCCTCCACCGGCAGCGGTGCGTTCTTCAGCGGCCTCGACGCGGGCTGGCTCGACCTCACCTCGGTGCAGAAGGTGAGCCGGTCCGCCGCCCCCACGACGGTCGTCGGCGCCACCCTGCGCTACCCGAAGTGGCAGGAGGCCGCCGAGCTCGACCAGCCGAACTTCGACTCGGCCGACGGGCTGATCCACAGCGGCGTCGCCCTCCAGAACCTGCTCACCCTCAACAACCGCGTCTCCGGCGCCGTCACCGACCAGGCCCTCGGCTCGCTGTCCTACTACGCGCGCACCCGGCCGATCGAGAACCGCGCGTCCGCCGACAGCTCGCGCGTGTGGATCCAGAACCGACTGGGACGAGTGCGCGTCGAGGTCCCGGGGCGCGCGGTCACGCTCTCCAGCTCCAGCGGGCGGTTCCCGGCGACGGTCAGCAACGACCTCGACCAGCCGGTGACCGTCACCATCGGCTCCAGAACCGACGACCGGCTCACCATCGACGGCCCGCCCACGATCGACGTACCCGCCCATGGCAGGGTCTCGGTCCTCCTCACGGCCCGCACCGACGAGAACGGCGTGCACGACGTCACGCTGGTCGTCGCCGACAAGCGCGGGACCCCGCTCGGCGGCACCACCGGGCTGACCATCCGGTCGGCCCAGGTCAGCAATGTGATCTGGCTCTTCGTCGGCATCGGGTGCGCGCTGCTCTTCGGGGCGATCGCCGTGCGGCTCTTCCGGCGGGTCCGCAACGCCCGAAGGGGGCCGCGCGCGGCCGAGGACGTGTCGGACGGCGAGGGCGCCGACCCCACCGAGGAGAAGGAAACCGCGGGAGCGGCCACCCGGTGACCGACCAGCCCATCGACGAGCCCGTCAGCGAGCCCGTCAACGAGCCCGTCAACGAGCCCGTCAACGAGGTGGAGGAGCAGTCCGCCCTGCTCTCCCACAGCGCGGTGATGGCCGCAGGTACGGCGGTCTCGCGGCTCAGCGGCTTCGTGCGCGCCGCGCTGCTGTCCTACGCGCTGGGCGCGAGCGTGCACGCCGACATCTTCACCGTCTCCAACACCCTGCCGAACGCCCTCTACATCCTGCTGGCGGGCGGCATCTTCAACGCGGTCCTGGTGCCCCAGCTGGTCCGGGCGATGCGCAACGACCCCGACCGCGGCGATGCCTACACCAGCCGCGTGGTGACCGCCGCCGCGATCTTCCTGGTCGTGGTCACGATCGTCCTCGTGGTGGCAGCGCCGCTGATCGTGCGGCTGGTGACCCACGACTACGACGGCGCGGTCTACGACTCGGCCGTCGCGTTCACCCGCTACTGCCTGCCGCAGGTCTTCTTCTACGGCATGTTCGTGCTGGTCGGGCAGATCCTCAACGCCCGGGGCTCGTTCGGCCCGATGATGTGGGCGCCGATCGCCAACAACGTCATCTCGGTCGCCGTGATCCTGGTCTACCTCGTCGGCTACGGAGCGGCCTCGGGGTCGGAGGTCCAGGGCGGGTTCTCCGGCGGCCAGGAGCTGCTGCTCGGGCTCGGCTCCACGCTCGGCATCGCGGTGCAGCTCCTGATCCTGGTGCCCTACCTGCGCAGGGCCGGCTTCGACTACCGGCCGCGCTTCGACCTGCGCGGCACCGGGCTCGGCCACACGCTACGGCTCGGGATCTGGACCGTGCTGTTCGTCGTGGTCAACCAGGTGGCCTACGTCGTCGTGCAGAAGCTCGCGACGAGCGGTGCCGTCGCCTCGCCCGACGGCACCGGCGCGACCGTCTACCTCAACAGCTTCCTGGTCGTCATGGTCCCCCACTCGATCGTCACGGTCTCGCTGGCGACCGCGATGCTGCCGCGGCTCTCTCGGCACGCCGCGGTCGACGACCCGCAGGCGCTGGCCGGCTCCCTGTCCGGCACCCTGCGCGCCGCCCTGGCGGTGATCGTCCCGTTCGTCGCGCTGCTTCCGGTGATCGCGCCCGACCTCGCCCGCCTGGTGTTCGCGCACGGCGCCGCCGCGGACAACGGCGTCGATGCCTACGTGCCCACGCTGTCGCTGTTCGGGCTCGGGATCCTGTTCTTCACCTTCCACTACCTCGTGCTGCGTGGTTTCTACGCGCTCGAGCTCAACCGGACGGTCTTCTTCGTGCAGTGCGCGGTGGCCGCCACCAACATCGTCGCGGCGGTCGCCTTCGTCCGCCTCGCCTCGGCCGAGCACACCTCGCCGGCGCTGGTCCTGGCCTACGCGACGGCGTACGCCGTGGGCGCGCTGGCCTCCTACCTGCTACTGCGCCACCGGCTCGGCGGCCTGCGCAGCCGGCGGCTCGCGGCCTTCGGCGGTCGGCTCCTCATCGCGACCGGTCTGGCCACGGGCCTGACCTTCCCCGTGGCCCAGGTGCTCGAGGGGCTCGCAGAGGATCCCGGGACGGCGATCGCGGCGGTTCGCCTGGTCTGCGTCGGCGCCGTCGACGTGCTCCTCTTCCTGGTCTTCGCGCGGCTGCTGAGGATCCGCGAGGTCAACGACGTGCTGGCCACCCTCACTCGGCGAACGCGGGCCTGAACCGGTCCTAGGATGTGCACCTCGGGAACCACACCAGCCACAGCAGCGAGGGGGCCGAACAGCAGCGTGCCGCACGCGACCCGGGCCGGCGACGTGCTCGCCGACCGGTACCGGCTGGTCGACCTCCTGAGCGAGAGCGGGGGCGGCCGGTTCTGGCGCGCCCACGACCGCATCCTCGAGCGGCACGTCGCCCTGCACGTGATCGCCGCCGATGACCCGCGCGCCGAGCTGCTCCTCGACGCGGCCCGCCGCTCCGCGACCGTGCTCGACCAGCGCATCCTCCGGGTGCTCGACGCCGAGCGGAACAGCGACACCTGCTTCGTCGTCAACGAGTGGGGGTCCGGCACCTCGCTCGACATCATGCTCTCGAGCAACGGCCCCCTCTCCCCACGTCGCGGGGCCTGGATGGTCAGCGAGGTGGCCGACTCCATCGCCGCCGCCCACGCGCACGGCGTCGCCCACGGGCTGCTCTCGCCCGAGAACGTGCTGGTCGACAACGCGGGGTCGGTCAAGATCATCGGCTTCTGCGTCGACGCGGCACTGCACGGCATGCCGCCGGGAGAGCCGCAGCACGACGTCGTCGACCTGGCCGGCCTGCTGCACGCCACCCTGACCGGCCGGTGGGCGGGCGTCTCGCCGTCCGGCGTGCCGCGCGCGCCCGAGAAGCACGGGCGGGTGCTCCGCCCGCGGCAGGTGCGCGCGGGCGTGCCCAGCGGCCTCGACGACCTGTGCGACGAGCTCCTCAACCCCCGCGGCCAGAAGCTCCGCGACGTCCGTGACCTCGGCAGCGCCCGCGGCATCCAGAGCTACCTGGCGGAGTTCGTCGGCGACCCTGTCGGGCTCGGGCCGGCGATCGCTGCCGGCAACCCGGAGAAGAACGAGAAGGTCGTGCTCCCCGACGTACCCGAGATCCTGGCGCGCCCGCACCCCGACGACTGGGTCGCCGCGCCCGAGCCGGAGCCAGAGCCGGGGCCAGAACCCGAGCCGGAGCCGGACCCGGACCCGGACCCGATCGTCGACCTCCCCACCCAGGCCGGACTGCCGATCTTCGACGACGAGAACGACGAGGTCTCGTGGCTGCGGGCCCGCGACGAGCCGGCACCCCCTCCCCCGCCGTTCGAGGAGCCACCCGAGCGGCCGCTGTTCGCCGAGGAGGCGCGCAAGCCTCGCTACGCCCGCCCGGACGCCGGGCCGGTGGTGGGGCGCGGAGACGAGTACTGGCCCTACGACGCCGACCGGTCCTCCGGCAGCGGGCTGATCCCGGCCGTCGACGAGCTGAGCGACACCCGCGAACAGGTGCCGGGCCGCAACTGGCTGCGGCTGGCGATGCTGGTGGCGGTCGCCCTCGTGCTGGTCGTGGCGGTGGCGATCGCGGTCAACCTGGGCCGCGGCAGGACCCCGCTGGGCGCCGAGCCCGACGACGAGGGGCCGAGCACGTCCGCATCGCCGACGCCCACGACCCCCGAGTCGTCACCGACGCCGTTCGCCGACCTCAAGGCCACCGACCTCGACCCGCAGGGCGACGGTGAGGAGAACCCCGAGGACGTCGCGGGCGCCGTCGACGGCGACCCCGCCACCTCGTGGGGCACGCTGACCTACAAGCAGCAGCTCGGCCCGAAAGGGCTCAAGCGCGGGGTCGGGCTGGTCGTCGACCTCGGCCGGTCGCGCGCCGTACGCCGGGTCGACCTCACGCTCGCGGGCCAGCCGACCACGCTGGCGCTCTACCTGAGCGACACCGTGCCCACCAACCCGGAGGAGCTGACCCCGGTCGGGAAGGCCGAGGCCGCGCCCGCCACGACGAGCATCGACCTCGCTCGTGCCCCCACCGGGCGCTACCTCACGATCTGGTTCACCTCGCTCCCGGGTGTCGACGGCGGCTACAAGGGTGGGATCGTTGACCTCGTGGTGGCCGGATGATCACCCCACGAGAACCTTCGGAGGGGGCGCTTCGCGCGGAGCGAACGTTCCCGTGGGGACCCCGAAAAGCATGAACTCCTTCGCGGAGGCTGAGCTCACCGACCACGAGCTCCTGCGGGCCCACGTCGACGGCGACCCCGATGCGTTCGCCACCCTCTTCCGGCGCCACCGGGACCGGTTGTGGGCGGTGGCCCTGCGCACGATGGGCAACCCGGAGGACGCCTCCGACGGCCTCCAGGACGGCATGATCGCGGCCTACCGCCGGGCCGGGTCGTTCCGGGGCGACGCGGCAGTCACCACGTGGCTGCACCGGGTCGTCGTCAACGCCTGTCTCGACCGGCTACGGGCCGCCAAGGTCCGCCGGGCCGAGCCGCTGCCGGAAGATCTCGAGGACATCGGCGACCGCGGTTCCCTGGTCAACTCGACGACCGAGGCCGCCGACCCGGCCGACCTCGCGGTCGTCGACGAGCGGCGCCGCATCGTGCTGGCCGCCCTCGACCGGCTGCCCGCCGACCAGAAGGCTGCGCTGATCCTGGTCGACATGGAGGGCTACCCGGTCGCCGAGGTGGCCGTGATGCTCGACTGCGCCGTCGGCACCGTGAAGTCGCGCTGCTCGCGCGGCCGCGCGCGGCTGGCCACCCTCCTCGGCGTACTCCGACCCGGTGGTGACCCGGACCACGGGCCACCGGGGAACCCCGACCCGCTCACGTCCGTCCGAACCACGGAGGCGTCCCGCGCCCCGCCCGATCCCGGCTGAGCCGTCACCGTCCCGTCCCAGCCCCAGACTCCCGATTCCGAGAGGAGGCGTACCTCCCATGAGCGACCAGCCCAGCGATCAGCCCAGCGATCGGCAGGGTGCCGGCCCGCTGCCCGAGCTCACCCCCGAGCAGGAGTCGGAAGTACGCCGGCGGCTCGCCGACGCGCGGCACGACGAGCCCATCCCGACAGCGGTCGCCGACCGGCTCGACTCCGTGCTCGCCGGCCTGACCCGCGACGAGCCCGGCTCACCCGGGGTCGCTCCCGTCATCGACCTGGCGGCCCGCCGGCGACGACGCAACGCTGCGGCCCTGCTGGCGGGTGCCGCGGCCGTGATCGTGGCCGGCTTCGTCGGCGGGCAGGTCATCGACGTCGGCTCCGACGGCGACAGCGCCGACCAGGCGAGCACGGGAGCCGCCGCCGACCGTGAAGTCCCCGAGAAGGGCGAGCTCGGCTCCGACGCGGCCGGCTCCGGTCAGGCCCTCAACCCCTCGCCGGACGCCCCGGCGCCCCCGACTGACGCCGGAGCCGACACGGTGCTGCAGCTGCGGTCCTCTCATCTGGCCAAGGACGTGCGCGACCAGCTGAGCGACTACTCGGCGACCAGCGACAGCGGGGAGTCGGCCGGCGGGTTCGCCGCCGTCGGGTGCCCGCCGCCGCCGGCGGCCGACAAGTTCGGCCTCGGAGACCTCTTCCCGGCGCTCTACGACGACACGCCGGCCGTGCTCGCGCTGCGGCCGCCGGCCAACGGCCAGCGGCAGGCCGACGTGCTCGACTGCACCACCGCGAGCGTGCTGGCCAGCGTCACCGTCCCGTCGCGCTGAGCCTCGGCGGGGGCCACGGACCGGGAATCTTCCTCCCCTACGATCGGTTGAAGCAGTACCAACCATCGAGGAGAACTCCGACCCATGTCAGAGCCCCGCAACGTCATCATCATCGGCTCCGGCCCGACCGGCTACACCGCTGCGGTGTACGCCGCCCGGGCCAGCCTGCAGCCGCTCGTCTTCGAGGGATCGGTGACGGCCGGCGGCGCGCTGATGAACACCACCGAGGTCGAGAACTTCCCCGGCTTCCGCGACGGCATCATGGGCCCGGCGCTCATGGACGAGATGCGGGCCCAGGCAGAGCGGTTCGGCGCCGAGCTCATCTCGGACGACATCATCGAGGTCGACCTCACCGGCGACGTGAAGACCGTCAAGACGCACACCGACACCTACACCGCCAGGGCCGTGATCCTGGCGATGGGCTCGGGCTACCGCAGGCTCGACCTGCCCAACGAGGAGGCGCTGTCCGGGCGCGGTGTCTCGTGGTGCGCGACGTGCGACGGCTTCTTCTTCCGTGAGCAGCACATCGCGGTCGTCGGCGGCGGCGACTCGGCGGTCGAGGAGGCGACGTTCCTCACCAGGTTCGGGTCCAAGGTGACGATGATCGTGCGCCGCGACGAGCTCCGCGCCTCGAAGATCATGCAGGAGCGGGCCCTCGCCGACCCCAAGCTCGAGATCATCTGGAACTCCGCGGTCGAGTCCATCAACGGCGAGGACCGGCTCGAGTCGGTGACCCTCAAGGACACGGTGACCGGGGAGACGAGCAACCTCGACGCCACCGGCCTGTTCATCGCGATCGGCCACGACCCGCGCTCGGAGCTGCTCACCGGCCAGGTCGACCTCGACGACAACGGCTACGTGCTCGTCGAGCACCCGTCGACCCGCACCAACCTCACCGGCGTCTTCGCGGCGGGCGACCTGGTCGACCACCACTACCGTCAGGCGATCACCGCCGCCGGCACCGGCTGCGCGGCGGCCCTCGACGCCGAGCGCTACCTCGCCGAGCTGGCGCACGTCGGAGACCCCTCCGAGGCGCAGGCGCGCGCCGACGCCGAGGTAGTCCTCGAGCAGGCGCAGGTCGCGGGGGCCTGACGCCGCGCATCGCGCAACTCCCGCGCGTCCGGGAACATTCGCCGCCGAGGTGCGGTTGACTCAATCAGGCCTATGAGCTCGTCGACCCGGTTCGGGGTCGACCCATGATGAGAAAGGTGGCCCTCGTGGCTCACATCGAGTCCGTGACCGACGCCGAGTTCGACGCGCAGGTCCTCAAGTCCGACAAGCCCGTCCTCGTGGACTTCTGGGCCGAGTGGTGCGGTCCGTGCAAGCAGGTCCAGCCCATCCTCGACGAGATCGCCGGCCAGCACGGCGACCAGATCACGTTCCTGAAGATGAACGTCGACGAGAACCCCGTGACGCCGTCCTCCTACCGCGTCACCGGCATCCCGACGATCAACCTCTACAAGGACGGCGAGGTCGTGAAGTCGATCGTCGGCGCCCGCCCCAAGCAGGCCCTGCTCAACGAGCTCGCCGACTACCTCGGCTGACACCCCCGCGAGCCTCGACCCCGAGCCACGACGGACGCACCGCCGTCCGTCGTGGCCATCGGGGTCGATCGCGGTGGCTGGTGGGCGCTAGTTGAGCTCACCGCGCGTCATCCGGCCCTCGACCGGGTGCGCCTTGGCCGGGCGAACCGCCCCGACCAGCCGTTCGAGCGCCGCCTCGACCTCGTCCTTGAGGGAGAGCGCGGTCCGGAGGTCCATCCGCATCCGGGGGGTGGCGCCGTGCGCGCGCTGGGTCTTGAAGCCGACGCTGCCCAGGAAGTCGGAGGGCACCACACAGCTGCCCCGCCGCCCGGGTCCGCGGGTGTCACCGAACGCTTCCACGGCCTTGATGCCGCCGCGCTTGATCAGGTCGCGGGCCATGCCCTGGACGAGCATCCGGCCGAGCCCCCCGCCGGCGTGCGACGGGTGCACCCAGACGTTGGTGAGCAGCACCGCGTCAGGTGAGACCGGCGCGGTCGCGAAGGCTCCCGCGCCCGGGACGAACGCCTCGGGCGCATAGATCAGGTAGCCGACGGGCCGCTCGTCGACGAGCACCACCCGGCCGCACGAGCCCCAGTCGCGCAGCACCTGCGAGACCCACGCCTCCTTCTCGGTGGCCGCGACCTCCACGTCCACCCGGGCGCGGCTGACCGGGTCGAGCTGCCAGAACAGGCAGCTGCGGCACGGCCCCTCGAGCTGCTCGAGGTGGTCGACGGTCAGCCGGACTACCTTGCGGGACATGCCCCCAGAGTAGGACCGATCCGGGGAGCCGAGGTCGGATCCAGCCGCCGATAGTCCCTGACGATCGGGCTCGCGACACGCCGTACCGCGGGCCAGGACGTCAGGGACCATCCCGAGACGGATGCGGCCCGTGCGATCCAACCGGTGGGCTGGTGATGTGCGCCGAGCGACCGCGTCCACCACACTTGTCACACCATGGACTCCACCCCGTCGCGCTCGCAGCACCGACTCGACCCCTACGTCGACCGGTACGCCGCACGCACGGCCGGGATGACGGCCTCGGAGATCCGGGCGCTCTTCGCGGTCGCGTCGCGGCCCGAGGTCGTGTCGCTCGCCGGCGGGATGCCCAACATCTCGGGGCTGCCGCTCGACGTCGTGAGCCGCGCCATCGGCGACCTGGTGGCGCACCACGGCCCGGAGGCGATGCAGTACGGCTCCGGGCAGGGGGTCCCCGCGCTGAGGGAGCAGATCACCGAGGTGATGCGGCTCGAGGGCATCGAGGCGCACCCGGACGACGTCGTCGTCACCGTCGGCTCGCAGCAGGCGGTGGACCTCGTGACCCGCGTCTTCTGCGACCCCGGCGACGTCGTCATCTGCGAGGCGCCGTCCTACGTCGGCGCGCTGGGCGTCTTCAAGGCCTACCAGTGCGACGTGGTCCACGCGGCGATGGATGCCGACGGGCTGGTGCCCGAGGCGCTGCAGCAGGCGATCACGGCGACCCGCGCGGCCGGCAAGAAGATCAAGTTCGTCTACACGATCCCCAACTTCCACAACCCGGCCGGCGTGACCCTCTCCGCCGCGCGGCGTCCGGAGATCCTCGAGATCTGCCGCCGCGAGGACATCCTCATCCTCGAGGACAACCCCTACGGCCTGCTCGGCTTCGACGGCGACCCCCTGCGGGCGCTGCGGGCCGACGAGGCGGAGAACGTCATCTACCTCGGGTCGTTCTCCAAGACCTTCGCCCCGGGCTTCCGGGTCGGCTGGGCGCTGGCGCCACACACCGTGCGCGAGAAGCTGGTGCTGGCCCAGGAGTCGGCGACCCTGTGCCCGCCGCAGTTCTCCCAGATGGCCGTGTCGGCCTACCTCTCGAGCCACGACTGGCAGGGCCAGATCAAGCAGTTCCGGGAGATGTACCGCGAGCGCCGCGACGCGATGGTCGAGGCGCTCCAGGACCTGATGCCCGCTTCGTGCCGCTGGAACGTTCCTGACGGGGGTTTCTACGTCTGGCTCACCCTCCCTCCGGGGGTGGACGCCAAGGCGATGCTGCCGCGGGCGGTCACGGCCCGCGTCGCCTACGTCCCCGGCACGGCCTTCTTCGCGGACGGGTTCGGGTCGAGCGCCATGCGGCTGTCCTACTGCTACCCGACGCCCGAGCGGATCCGGGAAGGCGTGCGCCGGCTGGCCGGCGTGGTGGAGGCCGAGCTGGACCTGCGTGCGACGTTCGACTCCTACGCGCCCGCCCGTGAGCTGGGGCCGCGTGGCTACGACGGCCCGAGCAGCGACCTCTCGTGAGAGCTTCGGATCGACAAGGTGCCTTGACCCATGCGTGATCTCAGCTACCCGCCGATCATCTTGACCTGCAAGGCGGGGTTCCGCCTGCTCGGCCAGGACATCCGGATCACCGGACCTGAGCACGTGCCGCGGAAGGGCGGCGTGCTCCTCGCGGTCAACCACATCGGGTACGTCGACTTCATCTACGGCGGCCTGGCCGCCAACCCGTCGGGTCGCAAGGTCCGGTTCATGTCGAAGCGCGAGCTCTTCGACCACCGGCTGACCGGTCCGCTGATGCGGTCGATGCACCACATCGAGGTGGACCGCGCCGACGGCGAGGCATCCTTGCGCACCGCCCTCGACTACCTGGGAGCCGGTGAGGCGGTCGGCATCTTCCCGGAGGCGACGATCTCGCGCGCCTTGGAGCTCAAGGAGTTCAAGACCGGCGCGGTGCGGATCGCCGCCCAGGCCGGCGTGCCTGTCGTCCCGGTCATCCTGTGGGGGACCCAGCGGATGGTGACCAAGGACCACCCCCGCGACTTCGCCCGCGGCAAGACGATCACGATCAGTGTCGGCTCGCCGATGCACCCCACCGGTGACGATCCCGCCGCGGAGACGGCCGAGCTGCATCGGGTCATGTCCTCGATGCTCGACGAGGCCATCCGCGCCTACCCCGCCGCCGAGCAGCCCGATGGCTGCTGGTGGCTGCCGAAGCGCTACGGCGGCAGCGCCCCCACGCTCGAGGAGGCCGCGGCCATGGACACCGCCGAGAAGCGCGAGCGCGCCGCGAAGAGAGCGGCGAAGGCCTCACGCAAGAGTTGATCTAGCGACAAGTCACTTTGTCGACAAAGCGACTTATCGTCATCTCAGAGCCCCTGGGGCGAGGCTCTCGAGGGTCATGAACCAGGGTCCATCACATCTACGATGCGGCGCAGGTCATCGAGGCTCGCGAACTCCACGGTGATCTTGCCCTTGGTCCGGCCGAGGTCGACCTTGACCCGCGTCTCCAACCGGTCGGAGAGCCGGTCGGCGAGCTCGGTCAGCCCCGGCGCCGTGGGTTTGGCCCGGGCCACCCGGCGAGTGGTCGTCGAGCCGGTCTCCCCCACCGCGACGATCTCCTCCAGCCCTCGCACACTGATCCCCTCCGCGATCACGCGCGTCGCCAGCCGGTCCTGCAGGTCGAGGTCCTCGACGGCGAGCAGCGACCTGGCGTGGCCGGCCGAGAGGACCCCGGCAGCCACCTTGCGCTGGACGGCGGGGCCGAGCTTGAGCAGCCGGATCGTGTTGCTGATCTGCGGCCGGGACCGCCCGATCCGCGAGGCGAGCTCCTCGTGGGTGCAGCCGAAGTCCTCCAGCAGCTGCTGGTAGGCCGACGCCTCCTCGAGGGGGTTCAGCTGCGAGCGGTGCAGGTTCTCCAGCAGCGCGTCGCGGAGCATGGCGGTGTCGTCGGTGTCGCGGATGATCGCTGGGATGGTGCCGAGCCCGGCCTCCTGGGAGGCCCGCCAGCGGCGTTCGCCCATCACCAGCTCATAGGTGTCCGCACCGGTGCGGCGCACCACGACGGGCTGCAGCAGCCCCACCTCACGGATGGAGTGCACCAGCTCCGCCATCGCCTCCTCGCCGAACACCTGGCGCGGCTGCGCGGCGTTCGGCGTGATGGCGTCGATCGGCAGCTCGGCGAACGACGCTCCCTCGACGGGCGCCAGCTCCGGACCAGGCTCGGTGTCCGGGTGCGTGGCCGGCTCCGCGGGGTCGGGCGGGTCGGTCACGGCCTGCTCGGCGGGCGCGCTCGTCGGGATCAGCGAGCCCAGGCCTCGGCCCAGGCCGCGCCGCTGGGTCCGGGGGGCGTTCATGCCGAGTGTCCTTCCTGGGGCCGCAGCCCCTTCTCCGCGAGCTCCCGCGCGGCATCGAGATAGCTCATCGCGCCCGGCGAGCCGGGGTCGTAGGTCATGACCGTCTGGCTGTACGACGGCGCCTCCGAGACCCGCACGGAGCGCGGGATGTAGGTCTTGATGACCTGCTCCCCGAAGTGTGCGCGCACCTCTTCCGCGACGCCGGCCGCCAGCCGGGTGCGTGCGTCGTACATCGTCACGAGGATGGCGGAGATGGCGAGGTCGGGGTTGAGGTGGGCCCGGACCATGTCGACGGTCGAGAGCAGCTGGCCCAGCCCCTCCAGGGCGTAGTACTCGGCCTGGATCGGGATCAGCATTTCCTGACCGGCCACGAGCGCGTTGATGGTGAGCAGGCCCAGGGACGGTGGGCAGTCGATGAAGACGAAGTCGAACCTGTCCTCCCCCGCGCTCTCCACCGTCTCGACACTGATCCGGGGGTCTGCGTGCAGCACCTTGTGCAGCCGCTGCTCGCGGGCCACCACGCTGACCAGCTCGATCTCGGCTCCGGCCAGGTCGATCGTCGCCGGCACCACGAACAGGCCGTTGACGTCGGGGCACGTGGTCACGACGTCCGCCAGGGTCTTCCCCTCGACCAGCAGGTCGTAGGTCGAGGGTGTGCCACGGCGATGGTCGACCGCAAGCGCGGTCGAGGCGTTGCCCTGGGGGTCCAGGTCGACGACGAGGACCCGCTGTCCGAGCTGGGCGAGTGCAGCGGCGACGTTGACCGTCGAGGTGGTCTTTCCGACCCCGCCCTTCTGGTTGGCGACGACGAAGACGCGGGTTGCCTCCGGCCGCGCCAGGGGCTGTCTCAGCTGCGCGCCCTGCCGAGCCAGGAGCATGTGCTCGGCCGCCTGCGCGAGCGGGGTGGGCTCGGCGCCGTACGGGTCTGCCAGTGAGGGCGTCACCTCGCTGAGGTCCCGTGCACGCTGGAAGGGTGACGTCGGCGCGTCAGATGTTTCACGTGAAACCGGCTCCTCTGAGTCGTGCTCCGCCTGTGGAGAACTGGTCGGTTCCTGTGGATGCCCGCGCTCATGCGACGGGTCTTGCTCGGTGGATAACTTCTCCCGAGCCCCCTCGGCGGGAACTGAGTCCTCCGTCACGCGAGCATCCCTTTCCGCCGGGTCAAGCCGTCACCCTAGCCGCGCGGGATGAGCGTGGGCCACCCGGACCACGGTCGCTGTGGACGAACCGTCGGGACCCGTCACGTCGAGGATCTCGGGCTCGGCGCAGCCCCACCGCCGTAGGGTCGCTTCGGCCGCGATGATCTCCGCCGCCGCCGAGCTGCCCTTCATCGCCAGCAGGGCTCCGTCGGAGGCGACGAGCGGCATCGCCCATCCGACCAGCCGGCTCAACGGTGCGAGGGCCCGCGCGGTCACCACGTCGAAGTGTCGCGTCCCGTGCAGCCCCTCGGCTCGCTCCCGGACCACCGTCACGCCATCCAGTCCCAGCTCCTCGACCACCTCGTCGAGGAAGACCGTCCGCCGGAGCAGCGGCTCGACCAGCGTCACCGACAGGTCCGGGCGACCGATGGCCAGCACCAGGCCGGGCAGACCGGCTCCTGAGCCCAGGTCGACGACGGACGCGCCGTTCCTCACCATCGAGGCCAGGGCCAGGCAGTTGAGCACGTGCCTGTCCCACAACTTCGGTGCCTCTCGGGGACCGATCAGGCCGCGCTCGACGCCTGCTGTCGCGAGGAGCTCGACGTAGCGCTCCGCGAGAGGCAGCCGCTCAGACGAGAACGCCCTCCGCGCCACCTCGGGCGTGGAGGGCGTTTCACGTGAAACATGCGTCATCAGGTCGGGAGGACCACCACGAAGCGACGTGGCTCCACACCCTCCGACTCCGACGAGAGCCCCGCCGCGGCCACCGCGTCGTGCACGACCTTGCGCTCGAAGGGGGTCATCGGGTCGAGAGGAGCCGGCTCGCCGCTCTCCTTCACCCGCGACACCGTCTCCTCTGCCAGCCGCTCCAGCTGGGTGCGCTTCTCCGCCCGGTAGCCGGAGATGTCCAGCATCAGCCGAGAGCGCTCGCCAGTCTCGCGGTAGACCGCCAGCCGGGTCAGCTCCTGGAGCGCCTCGAGGACCTCGCCGTCCGCCCCCACCAGCTGGCTCAGCTCCGCGCCGACGATCGAGACGGCCGCGCGGTCTCCCTCGACATCCATGTCCAGGTCGCCATCGAGGTCCGCGATATCCAGCAGCTCCTCGAGGTAGTCCGCAGCGATGTCGCCCTCCGCCTCGAGCCGGTCGACCCGACCAGCAGGCGCGGACGCGCCCTGGTCGCCCTCGGCGGAACCCCTGTCGTCGGCGTCGTCGGCGTCGTCAGCGTCGCCGCCCGCCTCATCGGGCTCCTCCGCCTCATCCACCTCGGCCGCCACGTAGGCCTCGGAGACCTCGCCGGCCTCCTCCGCCCCCTCGGGCTCGACCTTCTCCAGGTGCGCCTCGGCGTCGACCGCTTCCTCGACGTCCTGTCTCTCGTCCGTCTGCTCGCTCACTGCAAGTTCTCGTTCCTCTTGTCGTTCTGGCTTCGCTGGTTGCCGGTCGGGCTCGAACCACCGCTGGGGCCGCCCCGTGTCTTGGCCTGGCGCTGACGCTTGGACTGGCGCTGCGGCTGCTGGCGCTGAGGCGGTCGACGGTCGACGACCGGCTGATCCTCGACCGCCGTCGCCGTCACCGTGTCGGTCGAGCCGCTCTCGCCGGCCGGGTCCTTCCCCGCGGACTTCTTGGCGTCACGCTCGGCCTTGAGCCTCGCCGCCTCGGTGCCCGGCGCCGGGTTGTTGCGGATCACGTAGAACTGCTGACCCATGGTCCACAGGTTGGAGGTGGTCCAGTAGAGGAGCACGCCGATCGGGAAGGCGATGCCGCCGACGGCGAAGACGACGGGCAGCACGTAGAGCAGCATCTTCTGCTGCTGCGCGTAGGGGCCGGTCAGCGCGTCCTTGGGCATGTTCTTCGCCATCAGCTGCCGCTGCGTGGTGAAGGTGGTGGCCGTCATGGCCAAGACCAGGAGGGCCGCGACGATCTGCACGCTCATCTGCCCGTCGGGGCTCGTGAACGACGCCTTGATGGGCAGGGAACCGAAGATCTCGGCTCCACGGAGCTGGTCGGCCGTCTTCGTCGTGAGGAAGCCGTGCGCCGTCCCCTTCTTCGCCGCCTGGTCGATCAGCCGGAACAGCGCGAAGAAGATCGGCATCTGCAGGAGGATCGGCAGGCAGGAGGCGAACGGGTTGGTGCCCGAGTCCTTGTAGAGCTTCATCGTCTCCTGGGCGAGACGCTCCCGGTCGTGGCCGTACTTCTTCTGCAGCTCCTTGACCTTGGGCTGGATCAGCTGCATGTTGCGGCTGGCCTTGATCTGCTTCACGAACAGCGGGATCAGCGCGGCCCGGATCACCACGGTGAGCCCGACGATCGACAGCGCCCAGGAGGCACCGCCCGCGGGGTCGAGCCCGATCAGCGTGAACAGCTCGTGCCACGCCAGCATCACCCCGGACACCGCGTAGTAGAGCGGGGTCAGGATGTAGTGGCCGATGGTCCCCAACGGGCCCAACATGAGTGCGGACACGGGATCAGGCTCTCCCTCTGTGGACGTCGTGGGTGCGCTCGGTCCCTGCGCGGTTCGGGACAGGGTCGTAGCCGCCGGCGGCCCACGGGTGGCAGCGACCGAGGCGGCGCGCGGCGAGCCACGTGCCGCGCACGCTCCCGTGCTGGGTCACCGCCTCGAGGGCGTAGGCCGAGCAGCTCGGGTGGTAGCGGCAGACCTGGCCGTAGAGCGGGCTGATCAGGGCGCGGTAGGCGCGCAGCAACCCGATCAACACGTACTTCACGATGCGGCCCCTGCCCGGGTGGCGACCCTCTCGAGACAACGGCCGAGCTCGGCACCGAGTTCCGCGCTGCGCATCGACGCCGAGGCCGGCAGTGCGCGGATGACGAGCTCCGAGCCTGGTGGCAACTGTGCCAGGTGAGACTTGACGAGGTGTCGCAGCTGGCGCTTCACGCGGTTGCGGACCACGGCGTTGCCGACGGTCCTGGCGACGACCAGACCGACCCGCGGACCTTCATCCGACGCCGCGCCGTCGTCGAGAAGGTGCACCACCAGGGCAGCACCACCAGCCCGCCGGCCGGACCTCACGGTGCGCCGGAAGGCGTCGCTGTCACGCAACCTCTGATCGACAGCGAGCACGAGGCTGTGCCGACGATGTCCGGGATGTCCGCGCTCGCTCAGACCGCGAGGCTCTTGCGGCCCTTGCGGCGCCGCGAGGCGATGATGGCGCGGCCGGCGCGGGTGCGCATGCGCAGGCGGAACCCGTGCACCTTGTGGCGACGACGGTTGTTCGGCTGGTAGGTCCGCTTGCTCACGGGCTTCTCTTCCGGTGTGGAGGCAGGTCTGGTGGGTCACGTCGGCGGTCGGCGCGGGCGCATCCCGACCAAGGACGACGCGGTCGGGCGGCGCGGCCGGGCTGCACGACACAGCCGCTGACCGATCAACGGTACGCGGTGGTCGGACGCAGGGTCAAACCGACGGCCAGGCGCCGGCAATCCCCCGATCGGGTGAGCATGCCATGGCCCGGGCGCGAGTGCGAAAATGCCTCGCTCCGCCTGTGGAGAACCGCTTGTGCCCACCCTCCGAACGGGGTTAGGTTCGGCTCTCACCGAGGTTCCCTACCGCCTTCCGGGGCGTGTCTCGGTCCGGTGCCTTCCCCGCCGTACCGCCGTACCCCACCGAACTCGCCACAGGAGTCACACCTGTCTCGCGCAGCCCGCGAACCCGGGGTGCACAGCCTGTGGAGAATGCTGTGGAGAGCTCACAGCGGAAGCACCTGGACAGCGGTGAGCGCGACCGTGCAGCCCCCAGCCGGGCGGCTGCGACGACACGACCCCAGTGGGAGAAGGCGACACCTTCGTGGAGCAGACGGACCCGGACCTCACCGACGCCTGGCGGGCGGTCCTCGACAACATCCAACCCAACCAGCGGGCCTGGCTCTCCGCCTGCGACCCGGTGACGGTCCACGACGAGCTGGCGATCATCGCGGTGCCCGACGAGTTCACCCGCACCCAGGTCGAGGGTCGGCTGCGCGCCGAGCTCGAGGGCGCGCTGAGCGAGGTCTTCGGCCGCAAGATCGGCCTCGGCACGACCATCAACCCCGCCCTGGTCGCCGGCTCACCGGAGCACGAGCAGCGCCAGGCCCAGGCCGACCAGCAGAGGGCCCAGCAGCAGGCGAGCCCGCAGGACGGCCTCCACCCCCGCCCTCAGGACGGCGAGACGTCGCACAAAGACGACTCATCTACTCATCGACATGACGACATGTCGACAATGGGAGAGCTGGCGACCGTGCTCCAGCTCCCCGGCGCGACCTTCGACCAGCCCCCGCCGGTCCTGCGCCCCGACGTCCCCAGCTCCCGCGACACCTCTCGCGACACGTCCCGCGACCTCGAGCCCCGGTCGGTGCGACCCAGCGCCCTCGAGACCCGGCTCAACCCGAAGTACACCTTCGAGACCTTCGTCATCGGCTCCTCCAACCGGTTCCCCCACGCCGCGGCCGTGGCGGTCGCCGAGGCGCCGGGCAAGGCCTACAACCCGCTGCTCGTCTACGGCGAGTCCGGTCTGGGCAAGACGCACCTCCTCCACGCGATCGGCCACTACGTCCGCAGCCTCTACACCGGCGCCAAGGTGCGCTACGTGTCGAGCGAGGAGTTCACCAACGAGTTCATCAACGCGATCCGCGACGACAAGCAGGACGGCTTCAAGCGCCGCTACCGCGACGTCGACGTGCTCCTCATCGACGACATCCAGTTCCTGGAGGGCAAGACCCAGACCCAGGAGGAGTTCTTCCACACGTTCAACACGCTCCACAACGCCAACAAGCAGATCGTGCTGACCTCCGACCGCGCGCCCAAGCGGCTCGAGGCGCTCGAGGACCGGCTGCGCAACCGGTTCGAGTGGGGCCTGATCACCGACGTGCAGCCGCCCGACCTCGAGACCCGCATCGCGATCCTCCGCAAGAAGGCCGCGATGGACCGCCTCACCGCACCCCCGGACGTGCTCGAGTTCATCGCCTCCAAGATCCAGACCAACATCCGCGAGCTCGAGGGCGCGCTGATCCGGGTCACGGCCTTCGCGAACCTCAACCGCCAGGAGGTCGACATGACCCTGGCCGAGATCGTGCTCAAGGACCTGATCCCCGAGGGCGGCGAGCCCGAGATCACCGCGGGGCTGATCATCGCGCAGACCGCGGCCTACTTCGGGGTCTCGATCGAGGAGCTCACCGGACCCAGCCGGGGCCGGCACCTCGTCATGGCCCGACAGATCGCGATGTACCTCTGCCGCGAGCTCACCGGCCTGTCCCTGCCCAAGATCGGCGCGCAGTTCGGCAACCGCGACCACACGACGGTGATGTACGCCGACCGCAAGATCAACCAGCTCCTCGCCGAGCGTCGCGCGGTCTTCAACCAGGTGAGCGAGCTGACCAGCCGGGTCAAGGCCGCCGCCCGGCAGACCTGAGCGTCCACCCATGAACCTGTGGACAACACGCGCTCGGAGGTCCGAACTACACGGGGAGGATCTGCGGAGACGCCGCGCGGCCACCCCTGCGCGCGGCTCGCTGTCCACACGAGCTCACCGCGGAGGGGGTCATCGTCCACACCCGCTGTGCACTTCGATTGCGCTGGCCGACCTGCACGAACGTCCTCTGTCCACAGATCCCACAGTGCCTACTACTGCTCCCTACCTAGTCACGGGGAGATCATCGGTGGAACCTCACCAGGTCCTCGCCCTGTGGATCGAGCACCGACATGGCAGGATTCGAGCACTCCGACCTCGTCACCTGGTCCACCCGATCCCCGAGAACACCGAGAACGCGAAGGACCCCACATCGTGAAGTTCCGCGTCGACCGCGACGTGCTCGCGGATGCCGTTGCCTGGGCAGCGCGCAGCCTGCCGGTCCGTCCCAGCGTGCCCGTCCTGGCCGGGCTCCTGGTGGAGGCGAGCCACGAGGGTCTGGTGCTCTCGACGTTCGACTACGAGACCTCGGCCCGCGCCACGCTCCAGGCGGAGGTCGCCGACGAGGGTCGCGCGCTGGTCAGTGGCCGGCTCCTCGCCGACATCTGCCGCAGCCTCCCGGCCAAGCCGGTCGAGATGGTGATCGACGGCGCCCGGGTCTCGCTCACGTGCGGCTCAGCGAGGTTCAGCCTGCAGACCATGCCGGTCGACGACTACCCGACGCTGCCCGAGATGCCGGCCGCCACCGGCACGGTGCCGAGCGAGGCGTTCGCACACGCCGTCAGCCAGGCCGTCACCGCCGCAGGCCGCGACGACATGCTCCCGGTCCTCACCGGCGTCCGGATCGAGATCGACGGCTCGACGATCTCGCTGCTGGCCACCGACCGGTTCCGCCTCTCGCACCGCGAGCTGGGCTGGAACCCCCGCACCCCCGACGACACGCTGGCCGCTCTGGTGCCGGCCAAGGTGCTGGGCGACACCGCCAAGTCACTCACCAGCGGCACCGAGGTGACCATCGCGCTGTCGACGTCCGGTTCGGGTGAGGGCATCATCGGCTTCGAGGGCGCCGCCGCCGGCGGCACCCGGCGGACGACGACCCGGCTGCTCGACGGCGAGTTCCCCAAGGTCCGCAGCCTCTTCCCCAGCGAGCACCTCACGATCGCCAAGGTCGACAAGCAGGCGCTCATCGAGTCGGTACGCCGCGTCTCCCTCGTCGCCGAGCGCAACACCGCCGTGCAGCTCGCCTTCAACGACGGCGTCCTGACCCTCGACGCCGGCTCCGGCGACGAGGCCCAGGCCTCCGAGTCGATCGAGGCGGTCATCGACGGCGAGGCGATCACCACCGGCTTCAACCCGCAGTTCCTCCTCGACGGCCTCACCGTCATCGACGAGGACATCGTCGAGCTCGCGTTCACCCAGTCGTCCAAGCCGGTGGTCATCAGCGGCTCCGGCGACGGCGAGAAGGACGACGCGGCGTTCCGCTACCTGCTCATGCCGCGACGCCTGCTGTCCTGACGTCGCGGCCGGGCAGCGCCGGCTCGCAGGTCCACCAGTAGCTTCAGGAGGGAGTCTCGGATGCACATCGGTCTCGTGGGGCTGGGCAAGATGGGCGGCAACATGCGCACGCGGATGCGCAACGCCGACCACACCGTCGTCGGTTATGACCGCAACCCCGACCTCGCCGACGTCGGCAGCCTGGCCGACATGGTCGCGGCGCTGCCGGGGCCGGACGGCGGACCCAAGGTCGTCTGGGTGATGGTGCCGGCCGGCGACCCGACGCGCGACACGATCAAGGAGCTCGGGGAGCTGCTGGCCGAGGGCGACCTCGTCGTCGACGGCGGCAACTCCAAGTACACCGACGACCAGGCCAACGCCGCCATGCTCGGCGAGAAGGGCATCGGCTTCGTCGACTGCGGCGTCTCCGGTGGGGTGTGGGGGCTGGAGAACGGCTACGCCCTCATGTGCGGCGGTTCCGACGACGACGTCGCGAAGGTGCAGCCGGCGTTCGACGCACTGCGGCCCGACGGCGACCACGGGTTCGTGCACGCCGGCCAGCAGCCGGGCGCCGGCCACTTCGCGAAGATGGTCCACAACGGCATCGAGTACGCCATGATGCAGGCCTACGCCGAGGGCTGGGAGCTGCTCGAGAAGGTCGACCTCGTCGACAACGTCACCGAGGTCTTCGACTCCTGGCGAGCCGGCACCGTCATCCGCTCCTGGCTGCTCGACCTGCTGGTCGCGGCGCTGGAGAAGGACACCCACCTCGACGAGATCCGGGGCTACGCCGACGACTCCGGCGAGGGCCGGTGGACCGTCGAGGCCGCGATCGACAACGCCGTGCCGATGCACGTCATCGCCGCCTCGCTGTTCGCGCGGTTCAGCTCGCGCCAGGACGACAGCCCGGCCATGAAGGCGATCGCCGCCATGCGCAACCAGTTCGGCGGCCACGCCACACGCACCGAGGCCCCGGCCGGCGGCGACGTGGGACCCGACAACCCGGCGTGATCCGGCGCACGGACCCATGTACGTCGCCCACCTGAGCCTGCACGACTTCCGGTCCTACGCCACCGCAGAGGTCGCGCTCGAGCCGGGCGTGACGTCGTTCATCGGGCGCAACGGACAGGGCAAGACCAACCTGGTCGAGGCGATCGACTACCTGTCCCGCCTCACCTCCCACCGGGTCGCGACCGACGCGCCCCTGGTGCGACACGGCACCGAGCAGGCGGTGGTGCGCGCCGCGGTGGTCAAGGAGGGGCGCACCGCAGTGCTCGAGGTGGAGCTCAACCCCGGCCGGGCCAACCGGGCGAGGGTCAACAAGTCGCCGCTGCCCCGCACGCGCGACCTGGTCGGCCTGGTGCGCACGGTGGTCTTCTCGCCCGAGGACCTCACCCTGGTCAAGGGCGACCCGTCGGACCGGCGCCGCTTCCTCGACGACCTGGTGGTGCTGCGCACCCCGCGCCTGGCGGGCACGCGCGCCGACTACGACCGGGTGCTCAAGCAGCGCAACTCGCTCCTCAAGACCGCCGGCCTGGCGCGAGGGTCGGCGCGCGACGCGGCGCTCGGCACCCTCGCGGTCTGGGACGAGCAGCTGGCCCGGCACGGCGCCGAGCTGCTGCAGGCGCGGCTGTCGCTGGTCGACGACCTGCGCCCCTACGTCGGCAAGGCCTACGAGACCGTGGCCCGCGGGGCCTCGCGCGACGACGCCGAGATCGAGTACAAGTCGTCGGTGCCGGTCGACGACGGCCCGCTCGACACCGCGATCCTCGAGGAGCTGGCTCGCCGGCAGAAGGACGAGCTGGACCGCGGCATCTCGCTCGTCGGCCCGCACCGCGACGAGCTGCTGCTCTTCCTGGGCCTCGGGGCCGCCGACCGGGAGGCGCGGCTGCCGGTGAAGGGGTATGCGTCGCACGGTGAGTCGTGGTCGTTCGCGCTGGCGCTCAAGCTCGCGTCCTACGACCTGCTGCGCTCCGACGGCGACGACCCGATCCTCATCCTCGACGACGTCTTCGCGGAGCTCGACAGCGACCGTCGCGCCCAGCTCGCCGACCTGGTCGCCGGTGCGGAGCAGGTGCTCGTGACCGCCGCGGTCCCGGAGGACGTGCCGGCTGCGCTGCAGGGCGTCCGCTACCTGGTCGCCGCGGGCGAGGTGACCCGCGATGGCTGACCCGCCGGACGACCGGGACGCCCCCCGCAAGGACGACGGCCTCGACCTGGCTCGCCAGCTGACCCGGGCCACCGCGAAGTCTTCGCCCGCGGCACGCAGGAAGCGGGCCAAGCGGGACAGGGGCCCGCGCGACGGCAAGGTCTCGGGCGCCCACCCCGACGACCGCGACCCCCAGACGGTGGGCAGGCAGCTCGACCGGCTCGTCGCGGACCAGGGCTGGGAGCTCGAGCTCCGGGTGCGCGGCGTCTTCGCCCGCTGGCCCGAGCTGGTCGGCGCCGAGGTGGGCGCCCACTGCACCCCCGAGTCCTTCGCCGACGGACGCCTCGTCGTACGCACCGACTCGACCGCCTGGGCGACCCAGCTCACGCTCCTGGCCCCCACCGTCGTACGCCGGCTCAACGAGGACCTCGGCGAGGGCACCGTGACCGTCATCGAGGTGCTCGGGCCGCACCTGCCGACGTGGTCCAAGGGCCGCCGGCGCACCCGCGACAGCCGAGGCCCGCGCGACACCTACGGCTGAGCACGCCAGAGGCCGTGGGAGCCGATCTGCGAGTGGCTCCGCCATATGGGGACATGTCCGACCCCCTGCTGGGGCCTCTCGCCACCGTTCCCGGGCGTCTGCGGGCCATTTCTAGCGACACTTCGTCCACAGCCACGGGGTCAGGACGTGGAATGCGGGCCGCCAGCCGGTATTATGGACGTTGGGTCGTCCTGGACAGTTCGGGCGGCCCGCTTCATGTCAACAGCCTGGCCCTCCGGCCAGCCAGAAGGGGTGCCCGTGTCCCAGATCAGCCCTCCGGAACCCCCCAACGGCGTCGAGTACGACGCCTCGGCCATCCAGGTCCTCGAGGGGCTCGAGGCGGTCCGCAAGCGGCCGGGCATGTACATCGGCTCCACCGGCGAGCGCGGCCTCCACCACCTCATCTGGGAGATCGTGGACAACGGCGTCGACGAGGCCCTGGCGGGCTACTGCGACCGCATCGTGCTCACCCTCACCGCCGACGGCGCCGTGAAGGTCGAGGACAACGGGCGCGGCATCCCCACCGACACCGCGCCGGGCCAGGAGCTGCCCGCGGTCACGATCGCGCTCACCCAGCTGCACGCCGGCGGCAAGTTCGGCGGTGGCGGCTACAAGGTCTCCGGTGGCCTGCACGGCGTGGGCGTCTCGGTCGTCAACGCGCTGTCGACCACGCTGATCGTCGAGGTCAAGAACCGCGGGTCCCTGTGGCGCCAGGACTTCAGCCACGGCGTGCCCGACGGCGAGCTGGTCGAGGTGCGCAAGCTCGAGGAGGGCGAGGAGACCGGGACCACGGTCACCTACTGGGCCTCCCCCGACACCTTCGAGACCACGACGTACTCCCTCGAGACCATCACCTCCCGCATCCGCGAGTACGCCTTCCTCAACAAGGGCCTCGAGATCGTCGTCCGCGACGAGCGCCCCGAGGCGGACAAGCTCGTCGAGGCGGTCCAGGACGACACGATCGACAACGAGATCGACGACGCCGGCCACGACGCGATCCGGGCCGGCGAGCAGGGCGGGCTCGAGCAGATCTTCAAGTACGACCGCGGCCTGGTCGACTACGTCGAGCACCTCAACCGACGCAAGCAGCCGGCCAACCCGACGGTCATCTCCTTCGAGGCGGAGACCCCCGACACCGTCGACCACCACATGAGCCTCGAGGTGGCCATGCAGTGGAACACCACCTTCAGCGAGTCGGTGCACACCTTCGCCAACACCATCAACACCCACGAGGGCGGCACCCACGAGGAGGGCTTCCGGGCGGCGCTGACCTCGCTGGTCAACAAGGCCGGCGAGGACTGGGGCCTGATGAAGAAGCCCGAGGACCGCGTCTCCGGCGACGACATCCGCGAGGGGCTCACCGCGATCATCTCGATCAAGCTGGGTGAGCCGCAGTTCGAGGGCCAGACCAAGACCAAGCTCGGCAACACCGAGGCCAAGGGGTTCGTGCAGCGCCTGGTCAACGACCAGCTCGGCGCGTGGTTCGAGCAGAACCCCGCGGAGGGCAAGGACATCGTCCGCAAGGCCCAGGCCGCGCAGCAGGCGCGGCTCGCGGCCCGCAAGGCGCGCGACCTGGCCCGCTCCCGCAAGGGGCTGCTCGGCGGCGGCGGACTGCCGGGCAAGCTGTCCGACTGCCAGTCGACCAACCCCGAGGAGTGCGAGGTCTTCATCGTCGAGGGCGACTCGGCGGGCGGCTCCGCCCGCCAGGGCCGCGACTCGCGGATCCAGGCGATCCTCCCGATCCGCGGCAAGATCCTGAACGTCGAGAAGGCGCGCATCGACAAGGTGCTGGCCAACACCGAGGTGCAGTCGATCATCTCCGCGCTCGGCACCGGCATCCACGAGGAGTTCGACCTCGACAAGCTGCGCTACCACAAGGTGGTGCTGATGGCCGACGCCGACGTCGACGGCCACCACATCAACACCCTCCTGCTGACCCTGCTGTTCCGGTTCATGCGCCCGCTGATCGAGCACGGGTTCGTCTACATGGCCCAGCCCCCGCTCTACCGCATCCGCTGGAACAAGCCCCACGACCACGAGTTCGTCTACTCCGACGTGGAGCGCGAGGCGATGCAGCGCGACGGCCTCGAGCAGGGCAAGAAGCTCCCCAAGGAGAACCCCGTCCAGCGCTACAAGGGGCTCGGCGAGATGAACGCCGACGAGCTGTGGGAGACCACGATGAACCCCGACCAGCGGCTGATGCTCCAGGTCACCCTCGACGACGCGGCCCACGCCGACGAGATCTTCTCGATCCTCATGGGCGAGGACGTCGAGCAGCGCCGCTCGTTCATCCAGCGCAACGCCAAGGACGTTCGATTCCTCGATATCTAGGGATCTAGCACCACGGCTAGACACCGCTAGACGCACGAAGACGACCCGAGAGAGAAGCAACCGTGACCGAGACCCCCACCCCGGGCGGACGGATCGAGCCCATCGAGCTCCAGACCTCGATGCAGCGCTCCTACATCGACTACGCGATGGCGGTCATCGTCGGTCGCGCGCTGCCCGACGTGCGCGACGGGCTCAAGCCCGTGCACCGGCGCGTGCTCTACGCGATGTTCGACGGCGGCTACCGACCCGACCGCGGCTTCTCCAAGTGCAGCCGCGTGGTCGGCGACGTGATGGGCCAGTACCACCCCCACGGCGACACCGCGATCTACGACACCCTGGTGCGGCTGGCGCAGCCGTGGGTGATGCGCGCACCGCTGATCCACGGGCAGGGCAACTTCGGCTCCCCGGGCAACGACGCCGCCGCCGCGATGCGCTACACCGAGTGCCGGATGGCACCGCTCGCGCTCGAGATGGTGCGCGACATCGGCGAGGACACCGTCGAGTTCCAGCCCAACTACGACGGCCGCTCGCAGGAGCCGACCGTGCTCCCGGCGCGCTACCCCAACCTGCTGGTCAACGGCTCGGCCGGCATCGCGGTCGGCATGGCGACCAGCATCCCGCCGCACAACCTCCGCGAGGTCGCGTCGGGAGCCCAGTGGGCGCTCGAGCACCCCGACGCCACGCGGGAGGAGCTCCAGGACGCGCTGATCGAGCGGGTCAAGGGACCCGACTTCCCCAACGGCGCGCTGATCGTCGGCACGCAGGGCATCGAGCAGGCCTACCGCACCGGCCGCGGCTCGATCACCCAGCGCGCGGTGATCGAGATCGACGAGGACGCCAAGGGCCGCACCTGCCTGTCGATCACCGAGCTCCCCTACATGGTCAACCCCGACAACCTGGCCGTGAAGATCGCCGACCTCGTCGACAGCGGCAAGGTGCCCGGGATCGCAGACGTGCGCGACGACTCCTCGGGCCGCACCGGCCAGCGGCTGGTCGTCGTGCTCAAGCGCGACGCCGTCGCGCGCGTGGTCCTCAACAACCTGCTCAAGCACACCGAGCTGCAGACCAACTTCAGCGCCAACATGCTGGCCCTGGTCGACGGGGTGCCGCGCACGCTGAGCATCGACCAGTTCATCAGCAACTGGATCACCCACCAGATCGACGTCATCCAGCGCCGCACCCGCTACCGGCTGCGCAAGGCCGAGGAGGATGCCCACATCCTGCGCGGGCTCGTCAAGGCGCTCGACGCCCTCGACGAGGTCATCGCGCTGATCCGGCGTTCCCCCGACGTCGCCGACGCGCGCGAGGGGCTGATGGAGCTGCTCGACATCGACGAGCTGCAGGCCACGGCGATCCTCGACATGCAGCTGCGCCGGCTCGCGGCGCTGCAGCGCCAGAAGACCATCGACGACCTGGCCGCGATCGAGGTCCTGATCGCCGACCTCGAGGACATCCTCGCCAACGAGCCCCGACAGCGGTCGATCGTCTCCGAGGAGCTCGCCGAGATCGTCGACAAGTACGGCGATGACCGGCGTACCCAGATCATCGCGGCCGACGGCGACCTCTCCATGGAGGACCTGATCCCCGACGAGGAGCTCGTCGTGTCGATCACCCGCGGTGGCTACGCCAAGCGCACCCGGGCCGACCAGTACCGCACCCAGCGGCGGGGCGGGAAGGGCGTGCGTGGCGCGACGCTGCGCGGCGACGACGTCGTCGAGCACTTCATCGCGACGTCCAACCACCACTGGCTGCTGTTCTTCACCACCGCCGGCCGGGTCTACCGCACCAAGGCCTACAACCTCCCCGAGGCCCAGCGCGACGCCAAGGGCGGCCACGTGGCCGGGCTGCTGTCGTTCCAGCCGGACGAGAACATCGCGCAGGTGCTGGCGATCCGCGACTACGAGCAGGCGCCCTACCTCGTCCTCGCCACCCGCAACGGACTGGTCAAGAAGACGCGGCTCGGCGACTACAACAGCCCGCGCCAGGCCGGTGTCATCGCGATCAACTTCCGGGAGGACGACGACGAGCTGATCGGCGCGGAGCTGGTCTTCCCCGACGACGAGATCCTGCTGGTCTCGCGCAAGGGCCAGGCCGTGCGGTTCCGGGCCGACGACAGCCAGCTGCGGCCGATGGGCCGGGCGACGTCCGGCGTGACCGGCATGAAGTACGCCGGGGGCGACTCCGTCCTCTCGATGTCGGTGATCCGCGCCGCGCAGGTCGCGACCGAGGACTCCGACGAGAACGTCCAGTACGTCTTCACGATGACCGACGGCGGCTTCGCCAAGAGGACCCGCACCAACGAGTACCGCCTCACCAACCGCGGCGCCAAGGGCGTCAAGGCGATGTCGCTGGCCAACGAGGACCGCGGCGTCCTCGTGGGCGCGTTCATCGTCGAGGACGGTGACGAGGTCATGTCGATCACCCAGGGCGGCCAGGTCGTCCGGAGCCGGATCGACGACAACTTCCGGGTGCTGGGCCGCTCGACGATGGGCGTGAAGTTCGTGACGCCCAAGGGCGGCGACGCCGTGGCGGTCGTGGCCAGGTCGGTCGAGGCGAAGGTCGAGGAAGAGCTCGAGGCCGGGCTCGAGGACGAGGAGGCGGGCGAGGTCCCGGCCGGCGACTCCGAGAGCGTGCCCGAGGACTCCGAGGAGACCCCCGAGACGGACACAGAATCGGAAAACGCCGACGCGGATGCAACAATCGACGGTGACGACGCGTCCGAGTGACGGCCCACCAGTCGAACAGTTGCCCAGTCGAGTGCAGGGGGAGTGACAGTCACTATGGCTGATCGCCCGAGCAACACCGGTCGAGAAGACACGGTGGCGTTGCCCCTGCCCCCGAAGCGGCCGGCGGCCGGCACCAACGGCAGCACGGGTGCCGAGGGCTCGGGCAGCTCGAACGGCTCCCCGGGCAACGGCCGGGTGCTCCCGCCGATGCCCGCCGGCACCAACGGCGACAAGCCGGCCGAGCCGACCCGGTCGACGCCTCCCAAGCCCGCGGCCCGGCCCGCCCGGACCGCAGCCAAGAAGGCCGCGAAGGCGCCGGCCAAGCCGAAGCCCGCTGCTCCCCCGGCCCAGGCGTCCACGCCCCCGGCGTCTCGGCGCCCGGCCCAAGCCGCACCCGCCGCCCCGCCCGCTCAGCAGCAGGCCCGCCGCACGCCGACCAAGGCCGCGCCGACCACACCTCCTCCAGCGGCCGCGGCAGCTCCAGCGGCGGCCGCTGCGCAGCCGAGCCCGGCCACCCAGGCGACTCCGGTGGCCCGCACGACCGAGACGGCCCGCCCGGCCACCGCACCGCCGCCGGTCGTCGCGCCGTTGCCGGCCGCCCGGCCGGTCGCGAAGGTCAAGCCGGCCAAGGAGCCCAGGCCGCCGAAGCCGGCCAAGCCGACCCGCGAGGAGAAGCGCGCCGAGAAGGTCGCCGCCGCTCCCAAGCCGGGCCGCCGCGCACGCCTGCGGCTCACGCGCATCGACCCGTGGTCGGTCATGAAGACGTCGTTCCTGCTCTCGATCGCCCTCGGCATCGTGATCGTGGTGTCGGTCCTCATGGTCTGGTCGGTGCTCAGCGCCGCCGACGTGTGGTCCTCGATCAACCAGACCGTGCAGGACGTCGTGGGCGGCCAGGACGCGTCCAACTTCGACATCGAGGACTACCTCGGCACCCGCCGCGTGGTCGGCTTCACGATGATCGTGGCCGCGGTCGACGTGGTGCTCGTGACCGCCATCTGCACCCTCGGCGCGTTCCTCTACAACATGTCGGCCTCGCTGCTCGGCGGCGTCGAGGTCACCCTCGCCGAGGACCACTGAGCCAGCGCAATTCGGATTTCAGAGGCTGGTCGGTGCTCCGGTAAGGTCTCTCCTCGGTCCGCCGCGTGGTTCCACCGGCGTTCCCCCGGGCCTATAGCTCAGACGGTTAGAGCGCTTCCCTGATAAGGAAGAGGTCGGAGGTTCAAGTCCTCCTAGGCCCACGAACACAGCACCCCCGCCGCATCGGCGTCGAGGTTTCTGCCCGGGTCGACCGCGGTTGCTACTGTCTCCGGCGTGAAGAAGCTCCTGCTCATCGCCCTGGCAGCCGTCGGCGTCGTCTACGCCAAGAAGAAGATCGACGAGGGCAAGGCCGAGCAGGCACTGTGGGCCGAGGCAACGGACGCGGTCAAGCGCAGCTGAGCTTCGTCCCCGGATTCACAGACTCGGGGCCTTGGCGCAATTGGTAGCGCACCTGCTTTGCAAGCAGGGGGTTAGGGGTTCGAGTCCCCTAGGCTCCACCACTGTGATGAGTCGCGACATAGGTCTCACCTGAGTCGCGACATGGGTCACTGTCATTGAGCTCCCGGCCATCGGCCGGGGGCTCTTTGCGTGTTGCGCCAGTAGGTCTTGGTGGGGTCGATGTCGTGGGTGGAGAGGATCTCGCCGGTCTCGAGCTGGATGACGGTGACGGTGGTGTCGTCGGCGATGGCGAGGACTCGGGTGCGTGCGTGGGCGTAGCCGACGCCGAGGTGGTGCATGCGGCCGGCTCGGCGGAAGCTCATTTTGCCGAGGGTGTCGAGGCGGTCGTAGCGCAGCCGGTAGTGACCGTCGTGGCGGCCGGCGGGGAGGCTTTTGGGCAGGTCCCCATAGATGGTGGCCGGGGTGCGGCGGGCGAGCTCGCGATGAGGACGGTGCTGGTTGTACACGTCGCGGAACGCGTCGAGCTGGGCTTGGAGCTCGCTCAGGGTCGCGGCGGGTGGTTGTTGGGTCAGCCAGAGTTTGAGGGTCTGATGGAAGCGTTCGACCTTCCCCTGGGTCTGAGGGTGGTTCGGTCTGCCGTTCTTCTGGACGATGCGGAGGGCGGCCAGGAGGTACTCGAAGGCGTTGCGGCCGCCGCCGTGGCGGGCGGTGTAGACGCGGCCGTTGTCGGTCAGTGTCGAGGCAGGGAAGCCGTGTTCGTTGCCGGCGGCCACGAACGTGTTGACGACGTCGTCGCCGTTGACGGGGGCGTGGACGGTGCACCCGAGCAGGTAGCGGGAGTGGTCGTCGAGCCAATTGAGGATCTCAACGTCAGTGTGGTCGGCCAGGCGCCAGTGGGTGAAGTCGGACTGCCAACACTCGTTGGGTTGGGACGCGACGAAGCGTCGGTAGGAGGACCTCGGCCGTTTGCGGGGTTCGGGTTCGATCAGCCCGGCGGTGTGCAGGATCCGGCGGATCGTCGAGGTCGATGGTGGCCGGTGGCCTTCTTGCTCGAGGTGCCAAGCGATGGTGACCGGGCCGTTGTCCCACCCGTCGGCCGTGAGCTGGAGTCGTAGCTCGATGATCCGGTCACGGACCACTGCGGGTGTGGCTTGTGGGTTCGAGAGTGGTCGTCGGGATCGGGGGTCGACAGCGTCGATGCCGTCCTCGCGGTAGCGGGCCAGGAGTCGTTGGAGGTGTCGACGGCTGTAGCCGTAGTCCGCGGCAGCCTGGGTGACGGAGAGCTGCTTGGTGACGACCTTAAGGACAGCGACGCGGGCCTTGGACATGGTCGCGACCCTGCTGCCGGGATCGACGGGGTGCGACCTATGTCGCGACTCACCAGGGACCTATCACCTGGGACCTATGTCGTGAACCCAGGCACCCTAGGCTCCACCGCCGCTGACAGCGGCCCTTCGACGGGTCCTCCACCGGAGCGCACCCCGGCTCCGACCGATACTGGAGACCATGGACGCGTGTCGGCTGCACCTCACCGGAGCCAGTGGCTCCGGGACCACGACACTCGGCCGGGCGCTGGCCAGCCACTGGTCGGTGCCGCACGCGGATGCCGACGACTACTTCTGGGAGCCGACCACTCCGCCGTACACCCTGAAGCGGCCGGTCCCCGAGCGGCTGCGGCTGATGGAGGAGGTGTTCCTGGCTCGGGACGCGTGGGTGCTGTCCGGCTCGCTGATGAGCTGGGGCGAGCCTGTCCTGGCGCACGTCGACGCGGTGGTCTTCCTGTCGCTCGACGCCGAGACCCGGCTGGCCCGGCTTCGCGACCGGGAGAGCATGCGCTACGGCGACCGGATCGGCGGCGGCGGGGACCGGGAGGCCAGCTTCCGCGAGTTCCTCGAGTGGGCCTCGAGCTATGAGGACCCCGCGTTCGACGGGCGCAGCCGGGCCCGGCACGAGGCCTGGCTGGAGGGGCTGACGTGTCCGGTCCTGAGCCTGGACAGTGCGCTCGGGGTCGACGCGCTGGTCCGGCTGGTCACGACCTGGCACCCGGGCTGACGGATTCTGAGGTTCGCGCCCACGCGCGGGGACGGCCACGGAGAATGGTGTCCTGTGAGATACGGGGTCTCGGTGTCACTGCTCGTCGCTGTCCTGCTGGCCAGCGGCTGCTCGGACGACGGGCCGGAGCAGGCGTCGCCGTCCGCGGCGCCGAGTGAGACGCAGGCTCCGGCGTACGACGGGAGCCTCGAGCCCTCCGCCGCGGTGCTCGCGCTGGTGCCCGAGGACGTCGCCACGGTGACGGTGACCGACTTCGACCAGGTCCGGGTGGAGCTGGGCATGGGTGAGCTGACGGATCGGTCGACGCCCGAGGAGGTGGCGGCGTTCTGGGAGCGCGCGAAGGCGGAGCGGCCCCTGCTGAGCCCGGGGATGCTGCGGCCGGCGGACGCGCGGCTCGCGCCGACCTACGGCTTCACGCAGCTCGACGTGGCGTGGGAGGCGCACTTCTTCAGCGCCGAGGACGAGGAGATCGGCTGGGTGGTGCGGTTCCGCGACGGCACCGACATGGCCCAGGTCGCCGCGCAGGCCGCAGACACGGCCACTCCCTTGAGCGGCGGCACCGTCGACGCGGCCGACCGGCTGGTCACCAGCGGTGCGACCGACGACCCGGGGCAGAGCTGGGCGGCCGACCCCGAGACCCGGGCGCTGGTCGGGCTGCCGGCCAACTCGACGTACGTCTCCCGCGAGTGCGTCCAGGACGAGACCGACGAGGACGTCGACGAGCTGGGGGCCTACTCGATCCAGTTCGAGGGCAGCCTGGTGACCGCGCGGCTCGGCGAGGGGCGCCAGGACCTCTTCGCGAGGATGCGGCTCGGTGAGCAGGAGCCGGGCTTCGACGCGGCGTACGACGGTGGGGTGGCCGACCCGCTCACCGGTCGGATCGGCTACGTCATGAACGACCCAGCGGCCGCGGCGGCCTTGGCGCTCGACCACCGGCTGCCGTTCGTCGCCTGCCCGTAGAGGTCAGCCGCGCGACTCCTCGAGGTCATGCAGCTTCTTGACGGTCGGCGAGGTCGCCACCGCCCCGGGGTCGGCGGGGTAGGTGCCGAACAGCCGGTCCGCGGTGCCGGAGCTGGTGACGGTGAACCAGTAGTGCTCGTTCTTGTAGTGGTGCAGCCGGTGGTTGCGCCACACCGAGCGGTACCAGCGCGACTTCGGCCGGTGGTCGCTGTGCACGAGGTAGTGGGTCCACTCGTAGCCGAACATGATCGCGTAGACCGACACCAGCAGCGTCAGGGCCGAGGCCGTGGTCGGCAGCGCGATCCAGGCGATCACGACGTAGGTCGGGAGCAGCCAGACCAGCGCCTTCCAGGGGATGAAGACCAGGGGTAGGTCGCGTGGGTCGGCGTGGTGGGCGCGGTGGTCGCGGGCCAGGAGCGAGTCGATCGTGACGGGCCCGACGGTGCGCGGCCGCCAGTGCAGGATCGCGACGTGGACGCACCACTCGATCACCGGGAACAGCGCGACCAGCGCGGCCGGGAGCACCAGCTCCCACCAGGAGCCTCGGCCGACGGCGACCCGGCACCCGGTCGAGCCCAGGAGGAACGTCGCGATCATCCAGGGGCTCGGGTGCTTCCAGAACTCGGCGCCGGCCTGGCGAAGCGTGAGCGAGTGCCGGCGCCTGGCCTGACCCTGCCCGACGAACGTGCTCAGGGACTCCTCGTCGGCGGCCAGTCGCTGGGCTGCGAGCGCCTCGATCTCGGGCGTGGGCTTCGTCATGGCTGCTCCTCCGCATCAGCGCTGGGTACGGCGCCGAGCGCGGCCAGCGCGCTCAGCAGGCTCTCGGTCGCCGGCCGGAGGACCCGGTCGGCAGCGGCTCGCGCCGTGTCGGGGTCGCCGGCGCCGAGCGCGGCGGTGAGCAGGCGGTAGGCGTCGACCTGGCCGACCTCCTCCGCCATGAGCGGCGCCAGCGCCTCGAGCGCCGGCTCATAGGCGGCGCGCAGGCTGTTGAACATCAGCCGGAAGACGGTCGAGTCGGCGGCGTCGACGACCCGATCCCAGAACTCCAGCGCGTGCACCTGCCGCTCGACGTCGTCGTCGGTGCCGGCGAGCAGGTCCAGCGTCTCGGTCAGCCCGGCGGCCAGCGCCGGGCCGCTCCGGCCCGCGGCGAGCGCCGCGACGGCGGGACCGATGGCGAGCCTGGCCTCGAGCACGCTGCGCGCGACCGACGCGTCGAGCTTGCCGCGGCGCACCAGCAGTCGCGGGAGCAGGTCGAGGCCGGCGTACCGCTTGAAGTCGCGCACCGTCGTTGCCCCGCCGTGGCGCACCTCGACGAGCCGGGTCGCGGCCATCCGCTGCAGCGCCTCGCGCACGGCGGGCCGGGAGACGCCGAGCACCTCGGCGAGCCGGCGCTCGCTCGGCAGCGACTCGCCGGCCCCGATCTCGCCGTCCACGACCTCGCCGAGGACCTGGTCGAAGACCTCGTCGGGCACCGAGCGGCGGGTGACGGGTTGAAGGGCCACGCCTCCACCATGGCGCCTCGTGGCACAGAGGTCAAGTGGTATGACCAATCATCGAGAAGACCAGTGGAAAAGGGTCGCATCGAGTCATTGCCGTCCTGGCAGGTAGCCGACAGGGTGTGGGTGCCCAGGGGTCCTCGGGACGGACCCTCATCTCTCACCGATCGGTGCGCGCCTTGATGAAGAGCTCGATGAAGTGGTCCGGAGTAGCTGTCCTCGCGCTGGTGGCGAGCTCGTTCGGCGTCGGTACGCCGACCGAGGCCGCGGCCCCACCGACCAGGGTGGTCGCGGCAGCCTCGGCTCCCGCCGCCCCGGTCCCCTTGGGCAAGGGCGCCGTGAAGGTGGCCCGGGCGCACCTGGCCGCGCACGCGAGCCAGCTGGGCCTGAGCGGCGCCGATGTCGACGGCCTCCGGGTCTCCTCGGTGGTGCCGACCGCGCACAACGGGCTGACCCACGTCTACCTGCAGCAGCACGTGGGCGGCATCGACGTCTCCAACGCTGTGCTCAACGTCGCCGTGACCGCGCAGGGCACGGTGTTCCGCGTGGCGGGCAGCGCGGTCCGGAGCGCCGCGCAGCGGACCAACTCGGCCACCCCCACGCTCACCGATGTCGCCGCCGCCCGGCTCGCCGCGGCCGCCGTGGGGCTGACGCCGACCTCGTCGTTCGCCAGCAGCGACGGCGCTCGAGGCGCCGACCGGTCGCGCGAGCTGGGTGACGGGGGGATCTCCACCGAGCCGATCCCGGCCCAGCTGGTCTATGAGCAGACCGACCGCGGCGACCTCCGCCTGGCGTGGGAGCTCGTGATCGACCAGCGCGACGGCCTGCACTGGTGGCAGATCAGGATGGACGCGCGGACCGGCGCCGAGCTGGGCCGGGCCGACTGGGTGGCCGAGGAGGACAGCACGCACCGGGTGTTCCCGATGCCGGTCGAGGCTCCGTCGTTCGCGAGCCCGGTCAACACCCGGACGCTGGTGTCCAACCCGCCGACCTCGGCCTCGCCGTTCGGCTGGAACGACACCAACGGTGTCGCCGGCGCCGAGTCGACCCTGACCATCGGCAACAACGTGAACGCCTACACCGACACCAACAACGACAACCTCCCGGACGCTGGCAGCCAGCCCGACGGAGGCGCCGGCCTGGCCTTCGACTTCCCCCTCGACCTGGCCCAGGCACCCGCGACCTACCGGCCCGCGGCGGTGTCGAACCTCTACTTCACCAGCAACCGGATCCACGACATCATGTACCGCTTCGGCTTCAACGAGGTGTCCGGCAACTTCCAGACCAACAACTACGCCCACGGCGGCGTCGGTGCCGACGCAGTCAACGCCGAGGCGCAGGACGGCGGGGACATCAACAACGCCAGGTTCGGCACCGGCCCGGACGGCCAGAAGCCGCGGATGCAGATGTACCTCTGGGACACCACCGTCCCCGGCCGCGACGGAGACCTCGACAACGGCGTGATCGCGCACGAGTACGGCCACGGCATCTCGAACCGGCTGACGGGTGGCCCCTCCACCGCCAGCTGCCTGCAGAACAACGAGCAGGGCGGCGAGGGATGGAGCGACTACTTCGCCTACATGCTCAACATGACCACCGGCACCGAGCCGGCGGGTGGTCGTGGCATCGGCACCTACGTGCTGGGCCAGGCGACCAACGGCCAGGGCATCCGCACCCAGCGCTACAGCACCAACCAGGCGATCAACACCATGACCTACAACTCCATCAAGACGGCGGCGGTCCCGCACGGCGTCGGCTCGGTCTGGGCGGAGATGCTCTGGGAGGTCACCTACGCCCTGATCGGTGCGCACGGATTCAGCGCGGACCTCGTCGGGGGGCCTGCTACGGCAGGCAACATCCTGTCGCTGCAGCTGGTGACCGACGGGCTGAAGCTCCAGCAGTGCAACCCCGGCTTCGTCAACGCCCGGGACGCCATCATCGCGGCGGACCAGGCTGACACCGGAGGCGCCAACAAGTGCCTCCTCTGGACCGCCTTCGCCAAGCGCGGACTGGGCTTCAGTGCCACCCAGGGGTCCGCGAGCAGCGTCACGGATGGTGTCCAGGCCTTCGACCTGGCGCCGTCCTGCCTGCTGCCGGCAGCACCCGCCGTCATCGCCTCGACCCCCTCCGTCGCCGCGGTCTCGGTCACTTTCACATCGAACGCGGCCGCGGGGATCACGAGCTTCGACGCGGAGTGCGTCAGCCCCGATGGGGGTGCCACCGGAACGACGTCGGGGCCGGCCAGCCCGCTCACCGTGAGTGGACTGACGGGCGGCAAGAGCTATCAGTGCCGCGTCAAGGCGACCAACCCGATCGGCAGCAGCGCCTTCAGCCCGTTCGGCGACCTGGTGACGGTGACGGTTGCCGCCGTGGCACCCGGTGCGCCGGTGATCACCTCGGCCAAGGCGAAGTCCCCGAAGAAGGCGAAGATCACCTTCACGCCGGGCTCCGCCGGCAGCAGCCCGGTCACGTCGTACACGGTGACCTGCAAGGGCAAGGGCGGCGCCAAGACGAGGACGAAGACCGGTCCGGCCAGCCCGATCACGGTCAAGGGGCTGACCCCCGGGAAGAAGTACAAGTGCACGGTGACGGCGACGAACGCCGCCGGCACGAGTCCGGCCAGTGCCAAGAAGAAGCTCACGACGCCCAAGGCGCACGGGTCGCACCACCGCCGGGGCGCGTTGGGCAAGCTCTGACCCGGCTCGGCTGAGCGGGGCGCGGGGGGCATGCTTGGGGCATGCCGCCCGCCCTCGCTCCGCGGATGTGGCTCGGGCACCTCCTGGCGCTGGGGCTGGTCGCGGCGGCCGCGTTGCTCGGCGTCTGGCAGCTCGACGCGTGGCAGACCCGCCGGGCCGACGAGGCGCGCGACCTGACTCGAGCGGACCCGGTGGCGCTGAGCAGCGTGATGGGGCCGGACGACGCCTTCCCGGGCCGGTCGGTCGGCCAGCCGGTGACCCTCGAGGGCGAGTGGCTGGCGACCGGCACCGTGTTCGTGAGCGGCCGGGAGCGCGACGGCACCGACGGCTACTGGATGGTGACCCCGCTCGCCATCGGGGGAGCGGGGCGGCCGGCGATGCCCGTCGTGCTCGGCTGGGTGGCCGAGCCGGCGAGCGCGCCCTCGCCGCCCGAGGGCGACGCCGCTCTGGTCGGCTGGCTGCAGCCGTCCGAGGGGACCGGCACGGCCGACGACGACCCGGGTGACGACGTGCTGCCGCAGCTGCGGATCGCCGACCTCGTGCAGCACGTCGATCAGGACCTCTACGGCGGGTACGCCGTCGCCCAGCGCGGGGTGGCCGGGCTCCCGGCCGCCGACCTCGCGGCGCTCCCGGACGCCGGCCGGTTCACCGCCGTACGCAACCTGCTCTACGCGATCGAGTGGTGGTTCTTCGGGGCCTTCGCCGTGCTGATCTGGTGGCGCTGGGTGCAGGAGCAGCTCGCGGTCCGGGAGGTCGCACCGCAGGACGAGGACGAGGAGCAGCCGGATACCGTGGCGACGTGAGCGGACTGGTCAGGACCTACCGGATCTTGGCGTACGTCGTCGGGGTGCTGCTGGCGTTCGGCGCCCTCGTAGCGCTGCCCACGAAGTACCTCCTGACCGACGGCAGCACCCTCCAGCGCTTCGGCGAGTCCGCCGACATCGTCTGGATGTTCCACGGCTTCATCTACATCGGCTACGTCCTCGCGACGTTCTTCCTGTGGTTCCGCGAGCGCTGGAGCATCCCGTTCGTCCTGCTCGTGATCGTCGCCGGCCTGGTCCCGCTGCTGATCTTCTGGGTGGAGCGCCAGGTCATGCACAAGCTGCGCGGCGAGGACTCCCCGCTCGAACGGGTGGCAGACTCCGCCACGTGACCACCGCCTTCGTGCTCGGCGGGGGCGGCGTGCTCGGTGCCGTCGAGGTCGGCATGCTGCGGGCGCTCTTCGAACGGGACATCCGCCCGGACCTGGTCCTCGGCACGAGCATCGGCGCAGTCAACGGTGCCCTGGTCGCGCGGCAGCCCGACCTCGCGGTGGTCGAGCGGCTCACCGGGCTGTGGCAGTCGATGGGCAGCGCCCGCGAGGCGGGGTACGGCGACCGGCCGCTGCGCACCGTCCGACGGGCCGTCTCCTCGGGGACCCACCTGTGGTCGGCCGCCCCGCTGCGCCAGCGGCTCGAGGAGGAGCTGGGCGAGCTCACCTTCGAGGAGCTGCCCATCGACTTCCAGGTGTGCGCCGCGAGCATCGAGCGCGCGGCCGAGCACTGGTTCACCAGCGGCCGGGTCGTCGACGCGGTGGTCGCCAGCGCCGCGGTCCCCGGGCTGCTGCCGCCCGCGGAGGTGGACGGCGAGCACTACCTCGACGGCGGCATCGTCAACTCCGTCCCGCTCGGCCGCGCCGTCGAGCTCGGCGCCACCCGGGTCTTCGTGCTGCAGGTGGGGCGGCTCGACCGGCCGCTCACCCCGCCGAGGTGGCCGTGGGAGGTGGCGCGGGTGTCGTTCGAGATCGCGCGGCGACACCGCTTCGTGAGGGAGCTGGCCGAGCTCCCCGACTCGGTCGAGTGCCACGTGCTGCCGGCCCGCGGCACCTCGTCCCGCGACGACACCCTGCTGGGCACCCGTGACTTCTCCGGCGTCCAGGACCGCATCGACGCGACGTACGACGCCTCGCGGGCCTACCTCGACGAGCACCTGTCCGGTGGAGACACGATGTGAGGCGGCAGTTCAGGAGGGTCCTCACCGCGACCGGCGTGCTGGCGGTGACCCTGCTGTTCTGGGTCCTGTTGCCGCTCTGGCTGGTCGCGGCGGCGGCGCTGTCACCGCTGCTGCCCGGTCGCTGGCGAGCGCTCCGGCTGCTCTGGATCGTCATCCTCTACGCGACGATCGACTCCCTCATGCTCGTGGTGATGTTCGGCTACTGGCTCGCGGCCGGGGGCAGCCGCCGGGTGCGGTCGGCGTACTGGCAGGGGATCCACTACGACCTCGTGCAGGGCGTGACGTGGGTGCTCTTCCGCGAGGCCAAGCGAGTGCTCCGGCTCGAGATCGTCACCGAGGGACCGGCACCGGACGCCCACCCCGGCCACCCGCTGCTGGTCTGCAGCCGGCACGCCGGGCCGGGTGACTCGTTCACGCTCATCCACGCACTCATGCACTGGTATGACCGCGAGCCGCGGGTGGTCCTCAAGGACACCCTGCAGTGGGACCCCGCGATCGATGTGCTGCTGCACCGGCTCCCGGCCAGGTTCATCTCGCCCGACCCGGGGGAGGGAGAGGACCTGGAGTCGCAGATCCGGGCGCTGGCCACCGGGCTGGACAGCGACGACGCCTTCGTGATCTTCCCCGAGGGCGGCAACTTCACCGCGGCGCGACGGGACCGGGCGATCGCCCGGCTCCGCAAGCTCGGGCTCGAGCGCATGGCGGTGCGGGCCGAGCAGATGACCAACGTGCTGGCACCGCGGCCGGGCGGGTTCCTGGCGGCGCTGGACGCGGCACCCGAGGCCGATGTCGTCCTCGTCGCGCACACCGGCGTCGACCACCTGCTCACCGTCGGCGACCTCTGGCGCGAGCTGCCCATGGACAAGCGGATCGTGATGCGCTGGTGGCGGGTGGCACGCGCCGACATCCCGCCGGACCGCGACGGACGCATCGACTGGCTCTTCGGCTGGTGGGAGGAGATCGACGCCTGGATCGAGGAGAACCGCGTCGGCTCGTCAACAACTCCCGAGGCGGGACACTAGGTGCGCGCCTCGGCCGGGAGGGGTGCGAAGGTCAGCGCGGCGCGGAGGGCTCCGAGGACGAAGCCGAAGGGGAGCGCGAACCCGATCCAGAAGAAGACCTCGACGGGCAGCAGCGCCAGCGACATCGTGCGGCCCGCGGGGCGGCGCAGCCACAGCAGGTTGCCGGTGCCGAGCTCGGCCACGCAGACGAGCACGAACGCCATCTGCATCGGCAGCGTCGGGAGGCCCCAGGACTCGAACGGACCCCCGCCGTACGTGGGGTAGCCGAGGAAGGTCCACACCTCGGCGTGCCGGGTGAGGTAGGCCGCGCCGTAGGCCCCGGGCAGGCCGAAGCCGAAGCCCGCGATCCAGGCCAGCACGGCCGCGGTCCTCGTCACGGGGGCCATCCTGCCCCCCATGCACGCCCTACTGCTTCTTGGGCGCGTCTTCCACCGGCGTCTCGAGGTCGATGACCTCGGCCGGCTCGTCGGGGGTGGTGACCGGCTGGGGCTCGTCGGCCGCGTCGGACAGCGCCTCGTCGGGG
Source organism: uncultured Actinomycetota bacterium (assembly GCA_963830145.1). Taxonomy (GTDB): domain Bacteria; phylum Actinomycetota; class Actinomycetes; order Propionibacteriales; family Nocardioidaceae; genus Nocardioides. The sequence goes on along the minus strand of CAWHLI010000025.1, from coordinate 47,359 downwards.
CCCGCGGCACCTGCGTCGTCGGTGGCCGAAGGGCTCGGCGCGGGCGTCGGGACGTACGACGACTGCCAGTTGGCGCTCTGCCCGCCGCCCTGGAGCTTCTTGGCGACGAAGCCGGCTGCGCCGGCGAGCGCTGCGAAGATCGCGAGCTTGCGGAGCTTGCCGCCCTTCTTCTTCGGCTCCTCGCCGCGCAGCTGCGCCACGCGGACGTCGGCGGCCTCCTTGGCCTGGGCCGCGACGTCGCTGGCGCGCTCGGCGCCGGCGGCCACGAGCGGAGCGGCCTGCTCACGGGCGTCGGCCAGCGCCGCAGTGGCCCGGTCGCGCGCCTCGGCGACGTAGGGGGCGGCCTTCTCCCGCGCGTCGGCGAGGGCGGGACCGGCCTTCTCCCGCGCGTCGACGAGGGCGGGGCGGGCGGTCTTCTCGTAGAAGTCCTCCGCGGCGTCGAGCGCCGACGCGACGGCCGACTCGACCTGCGGCCGGACCTGGTCGATGTAGTCCGATGCCTGGTCGAGCAGGGACTTCTTCTTCCTGAGTGCCATCAGTTCCTCTTCCACCAGCTGAACGGTGATCGGGTCCGTGTCGTTGTAGCCATTCAACCGCGCCCGGACAAGGGACGGCCACTGTGGTCCTGCTTGCGACCCGTGCGAGGATCGACGGGCACGCAGCGCGGTCTTCTGGACCGGTACCCACTTGAGCCCGAAAGGCAGCCCATGGCAGAGCAGCAGGCCATCTTGAAGACGAACCGCGGTGACGTCACCGTCAACCTCTTCCCGAACCACGCCCCCAAGACGGTGGCCAACTTCACGGGCCTCGCCACGGGCGAGAAGGCCTACTCCACGCCGGACAACCGCACCGGCCCGTTCTACGACGGCCTCACCTTCCACCGGGTGATCGAGAACTTCATGATCCAGGGCGGCTGCCCGACCGGCACGGGCACCGGTGGCCCGGGCTACCAGTTCGAGGACGAGATCCACCCCGAGCTGGTCTTCGACAAGCCCTACCTCCTGGCCATGGCGAACGCCGGCCCCGGCACCAACGGGTCGCAGTTCTTCATCACCACCGCGGAGACCCCGTGGCTCAACCGCAAGCACACGATCTTCGGCGAGGTGGCCGACCAGGCCTCCCGCGACGTGGTCGACCAGATCAACACGACCGCCACCGGTGCGGGTGACCGCCCGGTCGAGCCGGTGGTCATCGACAGCCTCGAGATCGTGGGCGGTTGACCGACCCCCAGCCGCCCGCGGGCGTCGTGCCGACCTGTTATCGGCACCCCGACCGCGAGGCGCACATCCGCTGCCAGCGCTGTGACCGGGTCATCTGCCCCGACTGCATGCGCCCGGCGGCGGTCGGGTTCCAGTGCCCCGAGTGCGTGAAGGAGGGTGCGAAGACGACGCGGGCCGGCCGGACGGCGTACGGCGGGCTGCGGCCGACCGACGCGTCCCGCACCTCGATGGTGCTCATCGCCCTCAACGCCGCGGTCTGGATCGCCATCATCGCGACCGGCGCCGGCGACAGCAGGCTGGTCGACTGGCTGGCGCTCAGCCCGCGCGGGTTCTGCTTCTCCCAGGGACTGGGGTTCGGACCGGCGACGGGGCTGAGCTGCGCCAACGGCGGCGAGCTCTACCCGGGTGTCTCGGACGGCGCCTACTGGCAGCTCGTCACCTCGATGTTCACCCACGTCCAGCTGTGGCACATCGGCTTCAACATGTTCGCCCTCTACGCGCTCGGCCCGCAGCTCGAGCTCGCCGTGGGCAGGGCCCGGTTCCTGGCGCTCTACTTCCTGTCCGGCCTGGCCGGCTCGGCGCTGGTCTTCTGGGGCGACCGCGGTGCGCTCGGTGCCTCCGGTGCGATCTTCGGGCTGATGGGCGCCCTGCTGATCGTCGCGATCAAGGTGCGCGGCGACGTCCGCGGCATCCTGACCTGGATCGGCATCAACTTCGTGATCACGTTCGTCTTCGTGAACTCGATCAGCTGGGAGGGTCACCTCGGCGGCTTCCTCGGAGGTACGGCGATCGGCGTGGTCCTGGTCTACACACCACGGGGGCCACGGCGTACGACCCTCCAGGTCGCCGGCCTCGCGGTCATCGCCGCCGTCGTCCTCCTCGCCATCGCCGCCCGCACCGCCACCATCACCTGACGTTGTCCACATTCCTCAACAGGCGAATGACAACGCTGTAGTTCTGCACAGGTTTGTCCACACCTGTGGAATCGCCGACCCGTCGTTACTGGTGAGCAGTAACGACGGCTCGGCGTGGGCTGGGGGTCGTTCTACTCCCAGCGGGTGGCGTAGGTGAAGCCGACGGCCATGAAGGCGATGCCGACCATCAGGTTGTACTGGCCGAGGTCGTTGAAGACCCAGATCTTGCTGAGGTCGTTGCTGAAGACGTAGTAGGTGCAGATCCACAGCAGGCCGAAGAGGAAGCAGCCCAGCATGCCCACCACGACGCCGCGGCCGCGGCCGAGGGGGGTGGAGGGGTGGGCGGCGACGACCAGGCCGAGCAGGAACGCGCCGAAGCCGATGACGTAGGTCCACTTCTTCAGGTCGCCGAAGACGCTGATCCCGCCGTAGACGGGCTTGAACGTCTTGGGGTCCAGGTCGTCGGGCCCGGGCCGCACGGCGACGTAGTAGTAGACGATCACGGCGATGCCGAGGGCCATCAGCAGCAGGGCCAGCACGAACCGCGCTGTGACCACTGGCCCCCCGCCGGGGTCCAGGGACGACAACGGGTCACGGGCCTTCATCCTCGACACGCGGCTACCTTAGTCAACGTGTCCGATCTCCCCGAACCCGCGCCACCCCGCCGCCGCTGGCACTGGTCGCGCTGGCGACTGGGCACGACGCTGGTGGTCCTGGTCTGCGGCGGGCTGTTCGTGGTCAGCGCGCAGTCCAGCGAGGGCACCGACCTGCGGCCGGGGAGGTACGACGACCTGGCGACGCTCACCGACTCGGAGGTCGACCGCGCCGCCGACCTCCAGAAGCGGGTGGCCGAGCTGACCGAGGACGTCCGCGACCTCACCGACCAGGTCGACGACGACGACGTACGCCGCTACCAGCGCCGCGTCGACGAGCTCGAGGCTCCCGCCGGCCTCACCGAGCGCACCGGTCCGGGCATCGTGGTCACCCTGTCCGACGCGCCGGACGACGTGGTCGACGCCAGCACCGGCGACAAGAACCTCCTGGTCGTGCACCAGCAGGACATCCAGGCCGTGGTCAACGCGATGTGGGCGGGCGGCGCCGATGCGGTCGTGCTCCAGGGCCAGCGCGTGGTCAGCACCACCGGCATCAAGTGCGAGGGCAGCTCGGTGGTCATCCAGGGCGTGCCCTACCCGCAGCCCTACGTCATCGAGGCGGTCGGCGACGTGGGCGACCTCAGCAGCGCCCTCTCCGGCGACGGCTACCTGCAGGTCTACCGCGAGCAGTCCGACGACCCGACCATCGCCGTCGGCTGGGACCTCGACATCTCCGACGAGCTCACCGCGCCGGCCTACGACGGCCTGCTCGACCTGTCCTACGCGACCCCGGTCACCCCGTCGGCGCAGGCGGCAGACTCCGCGGACGGTCGCTGACAGCTCCGGCACCGCGAGGTGTCGTCCCCGCCGACGTGGTCTCGGTCGGAGTCTCGCTCGGCAGGTCGGTCGGCAGGTCCGTGGGCAGGTCGGTCGGTGGCGGGGGCGGCGGCTCGTAGGTCGACACGAAGAGCGTGATCGTCGTCCCCTGAGGCTGCGGCTGACCACCCGGCGGCAGCTGGTCGGTGACGGTGCCGCGCGGCTCGGTCGACTTGTCGTCGCCGCGGATGTCGACCAGGAAGCCGGCGTCGACGATCTGCTTGATCGCGTCGGACCGGTTCAGGCCGACCACGTTGGGGACCTGGTGGGGGCCCTTGCTGATCGTGACGATGACGAGGGACTCCTGCGGCACCGGCTGGCCCGCCTCCGGATCGGTCGAGAGGACCTGGCCCTGGGGCAGGTCAGACTCCTTGCTCTCGAACTGCGGTCGGAGGTTGGCGGTGCGCAGCCGGTTGCGGGCCTCGTCCTGGGTCACGCCGACGAGGGACGGCACGTCGACCATCGGCTTCCCGGACGACACCACGATGTCCACCGAGGAGTCGGGATCGACGTACTGGTCGGGGTTCGGCTGCTGGTCGGTGACCTGGTCCTCCGCCGCGTCGTCACTCGGCTCGAAGCTCACGTCTCCGACCGTCAGGCCGGCCTCGACGATCGCGTCGCGGGCCTGGTCCTCGGTCAGGTCGATCACGTTGGGGACCTGCACCTGCTCGGGCGCGGACTCGAAGAGGTCGCTCTTGAACAGCACGTAGGCGCCGGCGACCAGCGCGAGCACCAGCAGCCCGAGCAGGATGAGTACGGCGGCGCGCGGGCCGCGCCGGCGCTCGAAGTCGCCGTGGTCGTCGAAGACGGGGGCGGGCGGCACGGCCGGCCGCATCGCGGTGCTGGTCTCGGTGGTCACCGGCTCCGGCTCGACGGGCGGCAGGGGCGTCGGCACGGGCGCCTGCACCGGCCGGCCGGCCAGGTAGCGCTCGATGTCGCTGCGCATGGCGGCCGCCGACTGGTAGCGGTCCTCGAGCCGCTTGGCCAGTGCCTTCATCACGATCGCGTCGACCGCGGGCGGCAGGCCGGTGTCGTGGTCGGACGGTGGCCGCGCGGGCTCGCGGACGTGCTGGTAGGCGACGGCGACCGGGCTGTCGCCGACGAACGGCGGCCGGCCGGTCAGCAGCTCATAGACCAGGCAGCCGGCGGAGTAGACGTCCGAGCGCGAGTCGACGGTCTCGCCGCGCGCCTGCTCGGGCGAGAGGTACTGCGCGGTGCCGACCACGGCCGCGGTCTGCGTCATGGTGTTGGAGTCGCTCATCGCCCGGGCGATGCCGAAGTCCATCACCTTCACGTCGCCGCTGGGGGTGAGCATCACGTTGCCGGGCTTGATGTCGCGGTGGATGATCCCCGCACGGTGGCTGTAGTCGAGCGCAGACAGCACGCCGCTGGTGATCTCCAGCGCGCGCTCGGGCAGGATCTTGCGCCCCTCGCGGAGGATGTCGCGCAGCGTCCGGCCGGCGACGAACTCCATGACGATGTAGGGCTGCGAGACGCCGCTGCCGTCGGACGCCGGCTCCTCGCCCGTGTCGTAGACCGCCACGATCGCCGGGTGGTTGAGCGAGGCCGCGCTCTGGGCCTCGCGCCGGAACCGCGCCTGGAACGTCGCGTCGCTCGCGAGGTCGGTGCGGAGCCGCTTGATCGCGACCACACGCCCGAGCCTGGTGTCGTGGCCCTTGCGGACCTCGGCCATGCCACCCCGGCCGAGCAGCTCGCCGAGCTCGTAGCGGCCTCCGACCAGCCCCGGTCCGGTAGGAGTGGGCGGGGTCGGTGGGGTCGGTGGGGTCACGGGCGGGTCCGGAGGTGTCTCGCTCATCAGTGGCCTCTCGATCCGGCCGCGGACGCAGCCGGGGCGGACGTCGACGGGGTCTGGGTGTTCTGCGCCCCGGACGCCGAGGTGGTGGGGGTGCTCGGCGTCGACGGGGTGGCCGGGTCGGAGGACGGCGGCTCCGACGTCGGCTCGCTCGTCGGTGGCTCGGAGGTCGGCTCGGAGGTCGGCTCGGCCTCGCGGTAGTACTCGACCGTGACGGTGTCGCCCTCGACCAGGCCGGTGGTCGGGCGCACCGACGCGACCGCGTCGGCCTCCTTGTCACCCGGGTTGTCGACCGGCTGCGTGTCCACCTTCAGCCCCTTGTCGCGCAGCTCGTTGGCGACCACGTCGACGTTGCGCCCGAGGTAGTCGGCCTCGTTGATCTGCACCTCGGCCGGTGCGGCGCTCGACTCCTCGGTCGGGGTGTCCTCGGTGGTCGGCGCGGACGACGACAGCGTGGGCGAGTCGGAGGCGTCTCCCTCGGCGCTCGAGTCGTCGTCGCCGTTGCCCCGGACGACCAGGGCGACGACCACCACGACGACGGCGACCAGCGCCAGCACCAGCAGCACGATCGGCCAGGCCTTGGCCCGCTCCCCGGAGGGCTCCTCGTAGGGCTCGTCGACGGGGACCGGCGCGAGGGGCGTCACCGGCGGCGTGGGCCGGGTCGGGGCGAGCACCTGGGTCTGCTCGCCGGCGGACGGGACCGCTCCGCCGCCCGCAGCAGCGGCAGCCACCGCGGCCGCCGGGTCACGGAGTGCGACGGCGAAGGCGTCGCCGTCGGCGTAGCGCTGCCCGGGGTCCTTGGCCATCGCGCGGCGCACGACGGCGGCCAGGTCGGCGGGGACGTCGGGAGGCAGGTCCGGGATGGGCGCGTTGAGGTGGGCCAGTGCGGTCGCGACCGGGGAGTCGGCGTCGAACGGGCGATGCCCGGCCAGGCACTCGAAGGCGACGATGCCCAGTGAGTAGACGTCGGAAGCGGGCGTCGCGGTGTCGCCGCGGGCCTGCTCGGGGGAGAGGTACTGCGGTGTTCCCATCACCTGACCCGTGCCGGTCAGGCCGAGGCCGTCGGAGGCGCGGGCGATGCCGAAGTCGGTGATCTTGAGCTGCCGGTCGGGGGTGACGAGCAGGTTGGCGGGCTTGACGTCGCGGTGCACGATCCCGGCCCGGTGCGCGGCGCCGATGGCGTCGGCGGCCTGGGCCATCAGGTCGCGCACCACCTCCGCGTCGAGGCGACGGCCACCGGTCAGCAGTGCCGACAGCGGCGGGACGTCGACCAGCTCCATCACCAGGAACGGTCGCGGCACACCCGAGCCGTCCTCGCGACCCAGCAGCGCGGACTCGCCGACGTCGTAGACCGACGCGACGCCCGGGTGGTGCAGCGCCGCGGCGTGCCGCGCCTCGGTCTCGAACCGCGAGCGGAACAGCGGGTCGTCGGCGTACTCGCTCTTGAGCACCTTGATCGCGACCATCCGGCCGAGCGAGGTGTCGGTCGCGCGCCACACCTCGCCCATGCCGCCGGTGGCGATGCGGGACTCGAACCGGTAGCGGCGCTGGTCGTCGACGAAGCGCTCGCCGCCCGCCTCCGGATCCTGGGGAGTCGTCACTTGATCACCGCCTCCATGACAGCCTTGGCGATGGGGCCGCCGAGCAGGCCGCCGGCGATCTCGCCGCGGTCGACCCCGTCGATCTTCTGGATCATCACCGCCACGGCGACCTCGGGGTCCTGGGCGGGTGCGAACGACACGAACCACGCGTACGGCGGCACGTCGGGCTGGCCGCTCTGGGCCGTGCCGGTCTTGCCGGCCACGGTCACGCCCGCGATCGCGGCCGGGGCGGCCGTGCCGGGCACGCCCTGGCTGGTGCCCTCGACCGTCGCGATCATCAGCTTGGTGAGGCCGTCGGCGGTCTCCTCCGACACGGCTTGGCCGAGCTCGTCGGGCTCGGTCTGCCGGAGCGTCTCGAGCCCGGGCGACTGGATCGAGTCGACGAGGTAGGGCTTCATCACGGCGCCCTGGTTGGCGATGCCGGCGACCACCATCGCCATCTGGAGAGGGCTGGCCTGGACCTCGAACTGCCCGATGGCGGACTGCCCGGCCTCGGGCTCGGTCTCGTCCTCGGGGAAGCGCGAGGTCGCCTGCGGGCCGATGTCGTCGAGGTAGTGCTGGTTGAAGCCGAACGCCTCGGCCTGCTTGCGCAGCGCCTCGCCGCCCAGCTCCACGCCGAGCTGGGCGAAGGTGGTGTTGCAGGACTGGGCCAGCGCCTGCTCGAACGGGATCTTGTCGGACCCGCAGCTGCGCCCCTCGTTGTCGATCTCGCCGGAGCTGTCGCTGGTCTGCGGGAGCTGGTAGGTCGCGCCTCCGGGGACGTCGCTGTCGGCGTCGTACTTGCCGCTCTCCAGCGCGGCCGCGGCGGTGACCAGCTTGAACGTCGAGCCCGGTGGCAGGGTCGTCTGGATCGCGCGGTTGAGCAGCGGCTCGGCCTCGTCCTGCTGCAGCCGCTCGTAGTCGGCCTTGACCGCGGAGAAGTCGTGGGTCGCCAGCTTGTTGGGGTCGAAGCTCGGCAGCGAGGCCATCGCCAGGATCCTGCCGGTGCTGGGCTGGATCGCCACGACGGAGGCCTCGACGTCGCCGGGGAGGTTGTCGAGCCCCTCGTAGGCCGCGTCCTGCGCGTCGGGGTCGAGGGTCAGCTCGACGTTGCCGCCCTTGCCCGACTTGTTGGACAGCAGGTCGACCAGCTTGTTGACGAAGAGCAGGTCGTCGTCGCCGGAGAGCACGTCGTTCTGGCTGCGCTCGATGCCGGTCTGGTCGTAGAAGGAGAAGTAGCCCGTCTCGTGGGCGTACTTGAACGGCTGGGGGTAGGTGCGGAGGAAGTCGAAGACGTCGTCGGACTCGTTGCTCTCCGCCACCGCCTCACCGTCGACCAGGATCGCTCCGCGCTCGCGGGAGTAGGCCGCCTCGATCACCCGCCGGTTGCGCGGGTCCTTGTCGTAGGAGTCGGACTTCCAGTACTGCAGCCAGGTGGCGTTGACCATCAGCGCGACGAACAGCAGCAGGCAGAAGATGGAGATGGTCCGGATGGGCTTGTTCACGTCGTCGCCGCCCCCATCTTGATGATCTGGGTGGCCTGGTCGTCGGACTTGTCGTCGACGGCCGAGAGGTCGGGCACCGGCCGGCGGGCCTGGTCGGAGATGCGCAGGAGCAGGGCGACCATGACCCAGTTGGCCACCAGCGACGAGCCGCCGTAGGACAGGAACGGTGTGGTCAGGCCGGTCAGCGGGATCAGCCGGGTGACCCCGCCGATGACGACGAAGACCTGCAGCGCGAAGACCACCGCGAGGCCGGTCGCCATCAGCTTGCCGAAGCCGTCGCGGCAGATCAGCGCCGCGCGCAGGGCCCGCTCGACGATCAGGCCGTAGCAGAGGATCACCGCGATCACGCCCGTGAGGCCGAGCTCCTCGCCGATCGCCCCGATGATGAAGTCGGACTCCGCGAACGGCACCCGTTCGGGACTGCCGCCGCCGAAGCCGCGGCCGATGAGCCCGCCCCACGCCATGCCGAACAGCGACTCGACGAGCTGGCCGCTGCCGGGCGTCTGGTCGTAGTACTTCATCGGGTCGACCCAGATGTTGAACCGGTTCTGGACGTGGGAGAGGACCTGGTAGGACATCGCGGCGCCGCCGGCGAACAGCACGCCTCCGACCACCAGCCAGCCCGGGCGCTCGGTGGCGACGTAGAGCATCACGAGGAACAGGCCGAAGAACAGCAGGCTGGAGCCGAGGTCGCGCTGGAAGACCAGGATGCCGAGGCTGATCAGCCACATCACCAGGATCGGACCGAGGTCGCGGCCGCGCGGCAGGTCGATGCCGGCGACCCGGCGTCCGGCGAGGGCCAGCGCGTCGCGGTGCAGCACGAGGTAGCCCGCGAACGCGACCACCAGCAGCACCTTGGCGACCTCGCCGGGCTGGAAGCTGAACGGCCCCACGCTGATCCAGATCTTGGCGCCGTTGATGGTGTCGCCGACGCCGGGCACCAGCGGCAGCAGGAGCAGCAGGATCGCGCCCAGCCCGCTGGTGTAGGTGAACCGGGTCAGCACGCGGTGGTCGCGCAGCAGCACCAGGGTGGTGATGAAGAGGATCACGCCCAGCGTCATCCAGGTCAGCTGCTTGTGGGGGAGGCCGTGCGGCTTGAGTGCGCTGTCGGCGTAGGCGAGGTCGAGCCGGTGGATGACGGCGAGGCCCAGGCCGTTGAGCGCGGTCACGACCGGCAGCAGCACCGGGTCGGCGTAGGGCGCCACGATCCGGACCACGACGTGGGCCGCGATCGCGAGCGCGGCCAGGCCCGCGCCGTAGCCGACGATGTCGGGCGGCACCTCGCCCTCGACCCCGATGCCGACCGCGGCGTAGGCCCCGATCCCGACGGTCAGGGCGAGCACGAGCAGGAACAGCTCAGCGCCCCGGCGGCGCCGGTGCACGAAACCCATCACGAACCCTGCCTGCGACATCAGGGGGCTCCCTGCGGCGACATCTCCGCGGCGAGGGTCTTCACCGTGTTGTGCGCGTCGGCGAGGCTGGTGGCGTCGATGCCCTCGCGGATCCGCTTGGCCTCGAAGTCGGAGAGCCGGTCGAGGGTCACGTTGGTGGTCTCGTAGCGCTGGGAGAGGTCGATCCCCGGCAGCGAGGCGTCGACGCCGCGGTAGATGACCACGGTGCCGTCGTCCTCGCCGACGTAGTACTGGTCCTGGCTCCACGACCAGGCCGCGGCCGCGGCCAGCCAGAGGACGCCGATCACCACGGCCAGGGCCAGCAGCCGGCTCAGCCAGGTGAACCGCCCGGGTGCGAGCGGGGCGTAGCGCAGCGACTCGGCGTCGACGACCGGGTCGTTGCGGATGGCGAAGCCGACCTCTTCGGGGATCTCGGCACGGATCGGCTCGAGCTCTCCGGTGTCGCCGGCGCGGTGGCCGCGGAACAGGCTGCCCGTTCTCTGAGCGGCCTTCGAGCTGCGCGTACGCCGCGCGCGCATGTCGGCGGCGGCACCGACCAGGAGCGGCGTGTGACCCGGGTCGTCCGGGCTGCCCTCGACGACGTCGGCGACCAGGCAGGTGACGTTGTCGGAGCTGCCGCCGTCGAAGCTGGCGCGGACCAGCTCGACCGCGGCGTAGTCGGGGGAGCCGCTGGCGAGGATGTCGGCGAGCCGGCCCGGGTCGAGGACGCCGGTGCCGTCGCTGCACAGCAGGAGCCGGTCACCGAGCTTGAGCTCGAGGACGAACAGGTCGGGCTCGAGGTCGTTGGTGCCGTCGACGGCCCGGAGGATGAGGTTCTTGTGAGGGTGGACCCGCGCCTCGTCCTCGGTGATCCGGCCCTCGTCGATCAGCGTCTGGACGAAGGTGTGGTCGTTGGTGAGCTGGCTCAGCTCGCCGTCGCGGAAGAGGTAGGCGCGGGAGTCGCCGACGTGGCCCATCCCCACCCGCTGACCGTCGAAGAGCGCCACGGTGGCCGTGGTGCTGGTGCCGTTGAGCGAGGGGTTCTCGTCGACCAGCTCGGCGATCCGGTCCTGGGCGCGGTGGAGCGCGTTGCTCACGAGGCCGAGCAGGTCGCTCTCGCTGGTGCCTTCGCCGGGCGGCGTCTCCTCGAGCTTGCGCAGCTGCGCGATCGCCGTGCTCGAAGCGATGTCGCCGCGGGCCGCCCCGCCCACGCCGTCGCACACGGCGATGACGTGCGGGCTGACGTAGCCGGAGTCCTGGTTGTCCTTGCGGACGCGACCCACGTCGGAGATCGCGGAGAAGTCGAGCCTCACTCCGGTTGCCCAGTCACTTGCGGAGCTCGAGGATCGTCTTGCCGATCCGCACCTGCGTGCCGAGCGTGATCGTCGTGGGCTGGGTGATCCGGACCGTGCCGATGTAGGTGCCGTTGGTGGAGCCGAGGTCCTCGACGAACCACTGGTCGCCGGACGCCGCGATGCGGGCGTGCCTGGTCGAGACGTAGTCGTCGTCGAGCTTGATGCCGGCGTCGCTGCCGCGGCCGATGAGCACCGGTGCGTTGGCGAGGTCGGCGCGCTCGCCGACGTTGCTGCCCTCGGTCACGATGACGTGGGTGGGGCTGCCGCGCCGCTTGGGCGGCTGCTTCGCGGCGCCGCGCTTCTCCTTGCGGGCGGCGTCGGCCCCCCGGGCGGCCTCGGGGACCCGGGCGCCGAACATGTCGGACCGGATCACCGAGATGGCGGAGAGCACGAAGATCCACAGGATGGCCAGGTAGGCGATCCTGATGAGGAACAAGGTGAGCTCAGACACCGAACGCCTGCCCCAACGCGTCGTCGTCCGCGTCTTCCTCGAGGATCCGCACGGTCATCGTGGTGTTGCCGATCCGCACCTGGCTCCCGTCGCGGACGCCGGCCTTGGTCACCTTGTGGCCGTCGATGAGCATGCCGTTGGTCGAGCCGAGGTCGCGCACCTCGATCTTCAGGTCGTCCTTGCCCTGGTGCACGTCGGTGCGCACGTCGAACTCGATGTGCCGGCGGCTCACGCCGGGGTCGTTGATGCGTACGTCGGCCTCGGTGCCGCGCCCGACCACCAGGCCGGGGGGCTGGAGCGGGTGGCGGGTCCGGTTGATCTCCAGGACGGCCCGCGCGCGACGTACCTGCGTGTGGGTGGCGTTGCTCTGCACCCGCGCCTGCGCCTTGCTCCGGATCCGGAACCTGCCGGTGGTGAGGTCGTCGGCCTTCTCGAACTCGATGGCGATCGGCCCGGGGAAGACGTAGCCCTGTGACTCGGCGTGGTCCTGGACCTGGTGGGTGAGCTCGTCGGCGAGGGCGGTGTCGTAGGGGGCGAGCCGGTCGAGGTCGACCTGGCTCAGCTCGACGTGGAAGTCGTTGGGCACCATCCGGCGCTCGCGGCTGAGGATCTGCGCGTTGTTGTCGCACTCGCGCTGCAGCGCCGCGGCGATCTCCACGGGCTGCACCGCGCTGCGGAAGGCGCGCGCGAAGGCGCCGGAGATGAGGTTCTCCAGCCGCTGCTCGAATCTCTGCAGCCCGCCCACGTCGCCCCCTTCCGCTGGGTGTTTGGTTGCTGGCGCTGATGGCATGCCGACCAGACGCGGTGTCAACGGGCACCGGTCTGCGGTCGCCCACGACTGTATCGGTGTACCCGTTCCCCCTCGTGGACGCCGCAGGACGCCGTCAAGTTCTCTCGGCCGGGCCTCGAGACCCCTCCCTCGACCTCCTCGCTGATCGCGGCCCCGACGAGCGCGGTCCGCGCGCTCGGACTTTTGGCCGGTGCCTCACGGCTGGGCTAACCTTGGCCCGCTTCACGCGCGAGTGGCGGAACGGCAGACGCGCTGGCTTCAGGTGCCAGTGTCCGAAAGGGCGTGGGGGTTCAAATCCCCCCTCGCGCACCGTGAGGCTCGTCCCTCGACGAGCCGATGGCGATCAAGGCATGACGAAGGCCCCGGGCAGCCGCCCCGGGGCCTTCTTCCGAGGTCAGCCCCGGCGAGCTCACTCCTCGGGTTCGGCCAGCACGGCGTCGAGCACCGGAAGGACGCCGTGGAGGTCGGAGAGGACCGCGACGATCGCCCGCGGTCAGCGCGGGCGGCGGGCGAACGGCGGGTTGAAGGCCTCGAGCGTGTAGGCGTCGAAGCGGCGGACGAGGCGCTTGATCGTGGTCATGACTCCATGGTGACGAAGGCATTGGATCGATCCAAGGAATCGACCCATGAGGTGCGTCACGAGACGCCGGTCACCATCCAGTGGTCGCCTCGAGCGCGCCGCGTGAGCATCACGAGCCGCGCGCCCATGAACACCGCGGCGAACGCGACCCAGACCGCGACCAGCCCGCCGGTGACGTAGGCCGCGGCGAAGGCGGCCGGTGTGTAGACGACCAGCACGGCGAGGCCGGCCCAGGCGAGGTAGCGGCCGTCGCCGGCACCGATCAGCACCCCGTCGAGGACGAAGACCACGCCCGCGAACGGCTGACCGAGCGCGGCGACGAGGAGCACCGGCACCAGAAGGTCGTGCACCTCCGGGTCGCTGCTGAACAGCGGTCCGAGGAACGGCGCCGCGGCGCCGAGCAGGACTCCGCAGACCACGCCGCCGGCCACGCCCCACTGCACCATCCGGCGGGTGACCGCGCGGGTGCCGGCGACGTCGCCGGCGCCGAGGTAGCGGCCGGTGATCGCCTGGGCGGCGATGGCGATCGCGTCGAGCACGAAGGCGAGGAAGGTCCACAGCGTGATGGCGACCTGGTGGGTCGCGAGCGAGACGGGCCGGTCCGCACCGGAGGCGCCGACGGCGACGGCGACCGTCGTGACGAGGAGGGATGCGCGCAGCGTGACCGTGCGGATCACCAGCGCCACCCCGGCCCGGGCCGCGGAGCGGATGCCGGGGAGGTCGGGCGCGAGCGACGCGCCGGACGCGCGGGCGCCGCGCACCACGACGGCGAGGAGCGCCAGCGCGCTCGCCACCTGCGCGAGCACCGTCCCGATCGCCGACCCGGCGATGCCGAGCCCGTCGAACGAGCCCACGCCGTAGACGAGCAGCAGGTTGAGCACGATGTTCAGGCCGTTGCCGAGGACGGCCACGACCAGCGGCGTGCGCGTGTCCTGCAGCCCGCGCAGCACGCCGGTCGTCGCGAGCATCACCAGCAGCGGGGTGGTGCCCAGCCAGGCGATGCGGAGGTAGGTCGTCGCGAAGCCCTCGACCTCCGGTCCCGCGCCGAACGCCTCCACCATGGGTCCGGTGAGAGCGACGCCGAGGACGGTGACCACGACGCCGATCAGCACCGCCAGCCAGACCCCGTCGATCCCTTGGGCGAGGGCACCCTTCTCGTCGCCGGCCCCGACGCGCCGCGCGACACTGGCGGTGGTGCCGTAGGCCAGGAAGATGCACAGTCCGACAGCGGTCTGCAGCACCACCGCGGCGATGCCCTGGCCGGCCAGCTCCGGCGTCCCGAGGTGGCCGATGATCGCGGCGTCGGCGAGCAGGAACATCGGCTCGGCGACCAGCGCCAGGAACGCGGGCACGGCCAGGCGCAGGATCTCCCGGTCGTGCTGGTGTCCCACCGCGCCACCCTAGCGCCGGGTAATGGTCAGATGCGGACTTTGACCATGACGCGGACGTTCACCGGCCGCGCGCAGCCGCCGCCCCGGACCCGCCCGGCCTCCCGCCGGCCCGGTCAGCGGGTCAGCTGGAGGGCGATGCCGACCAGGCCCGGGACGAACCCGAGCGCGAGCCACGGGGAGGCCATGGGCTTGTGGTGGATCATCCGGCCGACGGCGACCGCCACGACGCCGAACAGCCCGCCGATGACGCACAGCCCGAACCGGGATACGTCGGCGTCCTCGTCGATGAACCAGGCGCCGATGACGAGCCCCACGGACAGGTGCAGGATCGTCACGACCGCGAGCGCCGACATGACCCAGCGCTGCACCTGGGTCAGTGAGCGGTCGTTGACCTGGCGCACCGGGTTGGCCGGGTCCATCAGGTGCCTCGGCCGGCGTGCCGGCACGGGATCGCTCACGCCCCCATCGTCCCTCACCCGGACCCCACAACCCACCCGGACGCCGGTGACCTCCGTCTCCACGGCCGGAGCGGGCCTCAGGAACCGGGTGCGACACTCGGCCGCGTGACCGGCCGGCTCAAGAACGTCCTGCTCGTGGGGCTGGTCGTGGTGATGATCAACCTGCCCTTCGTGCACAGCACCTGGCAGCAGCACCGCATCGCGTCCGACGGCGTCGAGGTCGCCGCGACGGTCACCGACCACGACGACGACGGCCGCCTCGTCACCTTCGAGGTCGCCGAGACCGACGACCAGCCCGGCTTCGGCGGCACCGTCGGCATGGACGAGGCGAGCTACGACGACGCGGTGGTCTCCCAGCGGGTGCGGGTGCGGGTGCTCCCGGGTTCGTCGACGGTGTGGCGGGTCGAGGGCGAGACGCACAGCGGCGTCGGTCTGGTCATCACCCTGGTCGCCGACGCGTCGCTGCTGGTCCTGGTGCTCCTGCTGCTCCGGTTCGGTTCCCGCCTGCGCCAGGACATGGTCCTGGTGGCCACCCAGGACCTCGAGCGCTGCCCACCCGGCTCCGTGCTCGACCAGGTCGACGGGCTGCGGTTCGTGGTGTGCGGGGAGGTCGAGGCGATCGAGGACGACGAGGTGGTCCTCGACCTCGGCGACCGCCGCGTCCGGGTGGTCCTCGACGGCCACCACAACCCCGCGGGCTACCAGCAGCCGGTCCGGGCAACTGGGACAATGCGGGGTTGAGGGGTGCTCCGACCCTTTACCCTCAGCCAGGTGAACAACCGTCGTCTCCTCCTGCCCGCGCTCGTCGCCGGCGCGCTGGTGGTGCAGGCCGGGCTGGCCTCGCCGGCCCACGCAGCGACGGTCCGCTACGCCGTGCCGGGCGGGAGCAGCACCAACAGCTGCGCCTCCCCGGCGACCGCGTGCAGCCTCGACAAGGCCGTCAACCAGGCGTCCACGGGCGACGAGGTGGTCGTCGTCTC
This sequence comes from uncultured Actinomycetota bacterium, assembly GCA_963830145.1. GTDB lineage: Bacteria > Actinomycetota > Actinomycetes > Propionibacteriales > Nocardioidaceae > Nocardioides. The sequence continues at coordinate 31,462 of CAWHLI010000025.1, read as the reverse complement.
GGGCACCTACGCCATGGGCACCACGAGCCTCAGCAACAGCAAGAACGGCGTGAACGTGCACGGCGTCGCGGGCCAGCCGCGGCCGCTCATCGTCACCGCGGCGGACTTCGGCCTGGCCCTCACCGGTGCCTCCTCCCGGGTGGCGGACCTCAGCATCAGCCAGACCGGCGGCCTCTACGGGCTCAACGTCTTCGCCAGCAGCGTCGTCGTGCAGCGCGTCGAGGTGCACAGCACCGCGCCGGTCGCCTGCACGACCGGCATCAGCGGCCTGGCGCGCGACCTGATCTGCGTCACCTCGGCCACCGGCGGGGTCGCCATCGACGACTCGTGGGGGAGCGGGACCTACGCGCTCACCCTGCGCAACGTCACCGCGATCGCCACCGGCACGGGCTCCTACGGCATCCGCGCTGACGCCAGCGGCAACGACACCAACCTCGACATCAGTGCCCGCAACGTCCTCGCGTCGGGCGTCGCGGCGGACATCAGGTCGACCGAGGTCGGCACCAACAGCGAGAGCGACGTGATCCTCAGCAACTCGAACTACGACAAGATCGAGGAGGGCGGCGGCGGGAACGTCACCAACGTGGGCTCGGTCAGCAGCAACCAGACCGCGCTGCCGTGGTTCTCGGAGACGGTCAACTACCACCAGGCAGCGGGCTCGCCGACCATCGACAAGGGCGGCTCGGACGGCAGTGTCGGGGCCACCGACATCGACGGCGACCCGCGCAAGGTCGGCACCGCCGTCGACATCGGCGCCGACGAGTTCGTCCCGGACACCACACCGCCCGACGTGGCCTTCGACCGCACGCCGAAGCGGAGGACGACCAAGCTCAAGTCGATCTTCAAGTTCCACGCGTCCGAGCCGGTCACGTTCTACTGCGTGGTCGACAAGAAGCCGATGGTGCCGTGCTCGTCGCCCAAGAAGGTCCGGTCCAAGAAGCGCGGCAAGCACACGATCACGCTGAGCGCGATCGATGCGGCCGGCAACGCGGACCCCTCGCCCTCGACCTTCACCTGGAAGATCAAGAAGAAGAAGCGACGGCACCACCGCTGACGCCGGAGCGCCGGATCCCGGAGGTTCGAAGCCGCGGGCTGCACCGGATGGGCGGACGGGCGGGTTCTTCGTCACACGCCATCGGGGATGACCCGGGGCGCAGGACAGCGTTGGCCCGGCATGGGCAACTCGACCGCGACGTTCTCGGACTTCCAGGCCACCTCCCTCCAGGGAGACCTCGTCGACCTCGCGAGATACGACGGCCAGGTCGTCCTGGTCGTCAACACCGCGTCGCAGTGCGGCTTCACTCCGCAGTACGCCGGGCTGCAGGAGCTCTTCGAGCAGTACGGCGACCGGGGCTTCACCGTGCTCGGCTTCCCCTGTGACCAGTTCGGCCACCAGGAGCCGGGCAGCGAGGACGAGATCGGTGCCTTCTGCGAGAGGAACTTCGGCGTCACCTTCCCGCTGTTCGGCAAGATCGACGTGAACGGCGACGACGCGCACCCGCTCTACCAGTGGCTGCGCGCGCAGAAGGGCGGACTCCTCGGCAGCTTGGTGAAGTGGAACTTCACCAAGTTCCTCGTCGGCCGCGACGGCGAGGTCATCGACCGCTACGCGCCCACGACCGCACCGGCCAAGCTGTCGAAGGACATCGACAGCGCGCTCCGCGCACCTTCGTGACCCGCTGGCGATGCCCACCCGCTCGCGGACCGGAGTGAGGGGTACCGGCACCACGTGACCACGTTCTCCGCGCAGACCCACGCCGAAGCCCTCGTGCTGGCGCCCCAGGCCGACATCTGGGCCGCGCTCGTCGACCCGGAGCTGATGGCCCGGTTCACGCCGTTCCTCGAGCGGATCGACGCCGACGGCGAGCACTGGACCTGGGAGCTCTCCGGGCTCAACGTCCTCGGCATCAAGGTCGCACGCTCCTTCACCGAGCGGATGGTCTTCCAGGAGCCCGACCGCATCGAGTTCCGTCATGATCCGCCCGCGGGCACGACGGAGCAGGCCGGGGTCGAGGGCTGGTATGCCCTGCGGCCCCTGGACGAGGGCACCGAGCTGGTCACCGACCTGACGATCACGGTCGAGCTGCCGCTGCCCAAGGCGGCCGGCCGCGCGGTGCGCGCCACCATGAAGCAGGTCATCGACCGGATGGGCGACCAGTTCTCGAAGAGGCTGCTCGAGCACCTCGGGGCCGAGGAGCGGTCGGCCTAGGGTCTGACCGGACACGGGGGACAAGTCGTCTCCTAGGCTGGCAGCGTGTCCGCCACCGCATCGTCGTACTCGATCACCATGCGCCTGCACACGGCGCCCGATCACGGCATCGTCGGGGCGGTGGCCACCGCGATCTCCGCGGCCGGCGGTGTCGTCACCGCGATCGACGTGGTCGACTCCACCCGCGAGCGGCTGGTCCTCGACGTCACCTGCTCGGCGAGCGACGAGGAGCACTCGCAGCGGCTCGTGGCCGCGGTCCACGTCATCGACGGCGTCGAGGTCTACAAGGTCAGCGACCGGACCTTCCTGCTCCACATCGGCGGCAAGATCGAGGTCCAGTCGAAGGTCCCGCTGCGCAACCGCGACGACCTGTCGATGGCCTACACACCCGGAGTGGGCCGGGTCAGCATGGCCCTGGCCAAGAATCCCGACGACGTGTCCCGCCTGACCATCAAGGGCAACAGCGTCGCCGTCGTCACCGACGGCTCCGCGGTGCTCGGCCTCGGCAACATCGGGCCGGGTGCGGCCCTTCCGGTGATGGAGGGGAAGGCCGCGCTGTTCAAGCGGTTCGCCAACATCGACGCGTGGCCGATCTGCCTGGCCAGCCAGGACACCGACGAGATCGTCCGCGCCGTCGAGATGATCGCGCCCGGCTTCGGGGGCATCAACCTCGAGGACATCGCCGCGCCCCGCTGCTTCGAGATCGAGCAGCGGCTGCGCGAGAGCCTCGACATCCCCGTCTTCCACGACGACCAGCACGGCACCGCGATCGTCGTGCTCGCGGCACTGACCAACGCCCTGCGCGTGGTCGAGAAGTCGCTCACCGAGTGCCGGGTCGTCCTCTCCGGTGCCGGGGCGGCCGGCACGGCGATCGTCACGCTCCTCATCGCGGCCGGCGTGACCGACGTGGTGGTCGTGGACCGGGAGGGCGCGCTGTGCGCGGGCGACGAGACGCTGTCGCCCGCCCACACCGAGCTCGCGTCGGCCACCAACCCGCGCTCGGTCCGCGGCAGCCTGCGCGAGTGCCTCGTGGGCGCCGACGTGTTCATCGGCGTCAGCGCGCCCGGCGTCCTCAAGCCCGAGTGGATCGCCGAGATGGCCGAGCAGCCGGTCGTCTTCGCGCTCGCCAACCCCGACCCGGAGGTGGACCCCGCCGAGGCCGAGAAGTACGCCGCCGTGGTCGCCTCGGGGCGGTCGGACTACCCCAACCAGATCAACAACGTCCTGGCCTTCCCGGGCGTCTTCCGGGGCCTCCTCGACGCGCGCGCCCGCGACATCACCATCGACATGCTGCTGCGGGCCGCCCAGGCGATCGCGCACGTCGTCCGCGACGAGGAGCTCAACCCGAGCTTCATCATCCCGACCGTCTTCAACGCCGAGGTCCCGAAGGCGGTCGCCGCAGCCATCCGCGGGGCCGGCGCGACCGACTGATGCGCCGCGCCCTCACGGCGCTCGCGTGCGCGGCCGCCGTGGTGCTCGGCGGCTGCGGAGGCGACGAGCCGCAGAGCAGGACCCCCGACGAGGTCAGCGACGCACCCCCGCCGGTCGCCCCCTCGACGCCGGCGCCCTCTCCGACCGCGACCTCGCCTGCGCCGACCGTCGCACCGACGTCAGAGCCACCTCCGCCACCGTCCAAGCCGCTGCGCGCCCGCAACCGCGACGTGCTGGCGATCTCGGTGGACGGGCTCAACGTCGGGGCGCTCGACGCCCTGTCCTCGACCAGCGGCTTCGGGCGGCTGATCCACGAGGGCGCCTGGACCGACAATGCCCGCACCGAGGTCGAGCAGACCGTGACGCTGCCCAACCACACGGGGATGCTCACCGGCCGGCGCATCGACGCCGCCGAGGGAGGGCACGGCGTCACCTGGAACGACGAGCTCCCCGGCCGCACCGTGCCCGGCCCGGACGGCGACGGCGTGGCCTCGGTCTTCGACGTGGTCCACGCGGCCGGCGGCACCACGGCGCTGTTCGCGGGCAAGGACAAGTTCGCGACGTTCGAGCGCTCGTGGCCCGACGCCATCGACGAGTTCGAGGTGGACGAGGACACCGACGCCCTGGTCGACGACACCATCGCGGACCTGGCCGACTCCCGACGTCGCTTCACCTTCCTCCACCTCCGCCTGCCCGACGACGCCGGCCATGCGCACGGCTGGATGTCGCCGGACTACCTCGACGCGGTGGCCGAGACCGACGCCCTCGTCGGCGAGGTGCTCGACGCCATCGAGGCCAACCGGCGGCTGTCGAAGCGGCTGGTCGTGATCCTGACCGCCGACCACGGAGGGACGCCGGGCGAGAAGTCCCACTCGGATGCCGGCGACCCCGAGGACTTCCGGATCCCGTTCGCGGTCTGGGGCCGGAGCATCCAGCCGGCCGACCTCTACGACCTCAACCCCGACTACGCCGTCCCGGACTCCGACGCCGACCGCCCGGCGTACGACGGAGCGCAGCCGGTGCGCAACGGCGACCTGGCCAACCTCGCCCTGGACATCATCGGGCTCGGCCCGGTGCCCGGCAGCGAGCTCGACGCGGCGCAGGACCTCGACTGGCGCTGACGCCCGGCCTGACCGTGCTCAGCCGTTCTTGGTGCCGCGGATCTCCTGCGGCACGCGCTGCTTGACGAGCTTCTGCCACGCGCGGACGGCGGCCAGCGGGCTGTCGGCGTAGACCGAGACGACGTAGGGGAACTCCGCGTAGGTGCCGGTGATGCGGGCCGGGCGGCTGATGCCGTCTCGGAAGACGGACCGGCCGCCGTGCGCGCCCGGGATCCTGATGCGGTGCTTCGCGCCGAGCCGTGCCAGCAGCCACTGCTCGACCTGGGCGGGGTCCTTGACCTGGTCGTAGGTGATCGTGACCGGCTGGCCGAGCGCCTGCTGGAAGCAGGCGTAGGACTCGACGACGGGATAGCTGTCGTCGTTGGGCCGGGCCCGGTGGCAGCGCGCGCGGTCGGCCTCGAACGACGGGAAGACCCACGCGAGCCCGCGCGCGCCCTCCGGCAGCCCGCACAGCCTGAGCGCGGAGGTCTCGCGGCCGTCCCAGCAGGTGTCCCCGGCGGCCGAGGGCGGCGCGGCCGGATCGGTCGGCGGGGCGCCCTCGAGCTGGGCGGTGGCCTCGCTGGTCGGTGAGGTGCTCGCGGCGGGGTCGGTGGAGCCGCTCGCGGAGGTCTTGTCCTCACCGAGGCCCCGGCCGTAGTGCACGAGCCCGCCGGCGATCACGGCGGCGAGCACGCACAGCAGCAGCGCGTCGCGCCAGCGCGGGCGCACGCCCACCTCGGACATCCCCCACACACCCCCTGTGCTTCCAAGACCCCGGAGCGTCTCGGACGCTCTCTCCTCATTGTGACCTACGGCGCCCACAGCCCTGGGCAGGGCAGGTCGACGCGTGCGTCGGGGGACGCGGCTGCGTGCTCGACGGGCCGGGCAGTCTCCTAGCCGTCGAGCTCCTCGACCGCGCACAGCGCTGCCCCGATGACCCCGGCCTTGTTGAGCAGCGTGGCCGGCACGATCTCGGTCTCGATCTCGATCAGCGGCAGGAACTCATCGGACTGCTTGCTGATCCCGCCCCCCACCACGAACAGGTCGGGGGAGAACAGCATCTCCAGCGTCGAGTAGTAGGCCGTGAGCCGCTTGGCCCACTTCTCCATCGAGAGGTCCTCGCGCTCGCGCGCGCTGTTGGCCGCCCTGGACTCGGCGTCGTGGCCGTCGATCTCGAGGTGTCCGAGCTCCGAGTTCGGGACCAGCACGCCCTTGTTGATCAGCGCGGAGCCGATGCCGGTCCCGAGGGTGGTGACGATGACCAGCCCCTGGTGACCCTTCGCGGCGCCGTACCTCGCCTCGGCGAGGCCGGCCGCGTCCGCGTCGTTGACCACGTGCACGTCGCGGCCGGTGGCGTCGGTGAACAGGCGGTCGGCGTCGGTGCCGACCCAGGCCTCGTCGATGTTCGCCGCCGAGTGGACGACGCCGTGGCGGACCACCCCCGGGACGGTGACCCCGACCGGGCCTCGTGATCCGGGGAAGTGCGCGAGGAGCTCGACGAACACCTTGGCCACCGCCTCGGGCGTCGACGGCGAGGGAGTCTTGATCCGCTCGCGCTCCTCCGCGAACTCGCCCTTCTCGAGGTCGACCGGCGCGCCCTTGATGCCGGTGCCGCCGAAGTCGATGCCGAAGGGAAGGGCCGTCACGCCCCCACGGTAACTTCCTGACGCGTTCGTCGTCCTGGATCGCGCGGTCCGGGCCGGCCCGCCCGGGCGGCTCGTCCCGACGCACGAAATCCGCTCGCCCCCACGCGGGTCGCGGTGTCAGGCTCGCTCGGTGCCGACCCACCTCACCTCCGCCCGCCACCTGGCCGGGCTCCACGAAGCGGTGACCGCGTTCGTGGCGTACGCCGGGCGAGCGGGGCTCGAGGCGTCGGTGCCGACCTGCCCGGACTGGAACGTGCTCGACCTGGTCGCGCACCAGGGGATGGTGCACCGCTGGGCCGCCGCGCTGCTGCGCGGTGAGCACCCCAGCGACGAGGAGGTCAGCGCCTACGAGGTGTCGGGGCGCGACTCCGAGCACCCGCTGGACTGGCTGGCCGCCGGTGCGGCGACGCTGGCCGAGACGGTGGAGGGCGCCCGCGAGGACGTCCCGGCTCCGGTCTTCCTCAACGACGCGCCGCCGCCGCGCGGCTTCTGGGCCCGCCGGCAGTGCCACGAGACCACCATCCACGCGGTCGACGCGCTGGCGGCCTCGCTCGGCCGGCCGCCCCGGCCCGAGGAGGTCTGGATCGACCCCGAGCTGGCCGGCGACGGGATCGACGAGCTGCTCGCCGGCTTCCTCACCCGGCCCCGCTCGCGCCTGCGCTGCGAGGAGGACGCGCTCCTCGTCGTAGGTCCCGACGACCTGGACGACTGGTGGGAGGTCGCGATGGGCCCGCGCCCGGCCCTCACCACGCGGCGTACGTCGGGCGACGACTCGTCGGTCGAGGCCGACTGGGAGCTCACGGGCGGCGCGGTCGAGCTCTACCTGCGCCTCTGGAACCGCACCGAACCCCCACCGGACCCGCCCGCGGACGACTGGCGACGGCTCACCGCGGTGACGTGGTCCTGAGCCTGGGTCCACCGCTGGATCCAGGCCGAGCGGCGGCCTGCGAAACTGGGTGCGTGCCCGCCCACGCCACCCGGATGCTGCTGCTGGGCGCGGTCGCGATCTTCGAGCCGGTCAACGGCTACCAGATCCGCCGCGAGCTGACCTCCTGGCAGGTGGACCGCTGGGCGCACATGAACCCCGGCTCGATCTACGGCGGGCTGGCCACGCTGGCCAGGCAGGGCCACCTGGTCCGCCACGAGCTCGTCGACGGCGGTCGCGAGGTCTCGGTCTACGAGCTCGCCGACTCGGGGCGGGCCGAGCTCGAGCGGCTCGTCGTCCTGTCCCTCGAGACGGTGGAGCTCTACGACCGGTCCGACTTCATGGCGGCGTTCTCGATGCTGCCGTCGGTGCTGCCCGGGGAGCGGGCCAGGCAGAGCCTCGTGCGGCGGCGGGCCGCGCTCGAGCAGACCGTCGCCGAGTTCGCCGAGGTGAAGATGCGCGATGAGTCCGTCCCGCCGCACGTCGTCCGGGGGGCGCTGCTGTGGTACGACGTGACGGTCGCCGAGCTCGCGTGGCTGCGTGAGGTGATCGAGGAGCTGGGCACCGGGAGGCTGGCGATCGCGCCGGGGTCGGAGTTCGGCTGGACCCCCCCGGTCGACGACCCGGGCTGGCAGATGGACGCCGACCGCGAGCGCTACCGGTCCATGCTCGGCCGATGAGTCCCACTCCCTTCGAGAGTCGGGCTGCATGGCGGGAGCTCTTGACCTCCCGCTTGTTCAAGGTTGATTATGTTCAACATTGACTAGAGGCAGGAGCTTCCATGATCGAGGCACGAGGACTCGTGCAGACCTTCCAGACGGGGCAGGGCAAGAACAAGAAGGAGGTCCACGCCGTCAAGGGCGTCGACCTCGACGTGGCGGAGGGTGAGGTCGTCGGCTTCCTCGGCCCCAACGGCGCCGGCAAGACCACCACGCTGCGGATGCTGGTCACGCTGCTCACGCCGACGGCCGGCACCGCCCGGGTGGCGGGCTACGACGTCGCGACCGAGCCGGTGCAGGTGCGTCGCAGCATCGGCTACTGCTCGCAGGTCGGCTCGACGTTCTCCGGCGCCTACGCCGGCGACGAGGTCGTCGACCACGGGATGCTCTACGGGATGTCCCGCAAGGACGCCGTGGCCAAGGGGCACGAGCTGTTCGACAAGTTCCAGCTCGACGGTCTCTGGAAACGGATGAACAAGAACATGTCCGGTGGCCAGAAGCGGCGCCTCGACATCGTGATGGGGCTGATCCACTCGCCCTCCCTCGTCTTCCTCGACGAGCCGACCACCGGCCTCGACCCGCAGGCGCGCGCGAACCTCTGGGAGCACATCGAGGGGCTGCGCAGCAACGAGGGCGCCACCGTCTTCCTGACCACCCACTACCTCGAGGAGGCCGACGCCCTGGCCGACCGGATCGTGATCATCGACCGCGGCGAGATCGTCGCCAGCGACACCTCCGACAACCTCAAGGCCAACGTCTCGGGCGATCAGGTCTCGCTCGAGCTGTCCTCCGACGACCAGGTCTCGGTGGCCCGCGACAAGCTCGCGAGCATCAGCGACGACGTCAGGGTCGACGGCCGCCACGTCCACGGCCGGGTCGCCCGCGCCGGCAAGGCCGTGCCCGGGCTGCTGCGCGACCTCGAGTCGTCCGGCGTGGGGCTGGAGGGCATCGAGGTCATCCGGCCCACCCTCGACGACGTGTTCCTCACCCTCACCGGCCGCTCGCTCCGCGACGCCGACGAGGCCACCGAACCCGAGCCGACCGCCCCCGAAGGAGCGAGCTGATGGCGACGTACCTGCGTGAGTGCTCGGTGGTGTTCCGCCGCCAGATCCGGATGAACCTGCGCAACCCCGCGTGGGTGCTGATCGGCATCCTGCAGCCGGTCCTCTACCTGCTGCTGTTCGGCCCGCTGCTCAAGCCGCTGGTCGCGCAGTTCGACACCGGCACCACCAACGCCTACACGTTCCTGGTGCCCGGGCTGCTCGTGCAGCTCGGCATGTTCGGCGCGTTCTTCGCCGGCTTCTCGCTCATCGGCGAGTGGCGCGAGGGCGTCATCGAGGCCGAGCGGGTCACGCCTGCCGCGCGCTCGGCGCTGCTGGTCGGCCGGCTCTGGCGCGACGTCCTGCAGCTCCTGGTCCAGGCACTGATCCTGGTCGCGCTCGGCTACGCGATCGGCATGCGCGGCTCGGTCGCCGGCGTGGTCCTGGGGGTCCTCATCACCCTGCTCGTCGGCGGCGCCTGCGCGGCGGCGTCCAACGCGCTGGCGATGGCGACCAAGGACGAGAACGTCATGGCCCCGGTCGTCAACGTCGTGATGATGCCGATCCTGCTGCTCAGCGGGATCCTGCTGCCGATGACGCTCGGTGCCGCCTGGCTGCAGCGCATCTCCGACTTCATGCCGTTCCGCTACATCGTCGACGCGGCGCGCGACGCCTTCACCGGCGACCTCGGCAGCAACGACGTCATGTGGGGCACCGGCTGGGCGGTCCTGATCTTCGCCCTCGCGATGTGGTGGGGCGCCACGGTCTTCCGCAAGGAGAACGCCTGACACCTGCTGGCGTGGACGGATAGTCCCTGACGTTGTGGCCCGTCGTACGGCGTGTCGCTGGTCGGATCGTCAGGGACTATCGGGCTGCCTGGGGACTTATCGGTGCGGCCGGAGCACCCTCGCCGAGATCCAGGCGATGTCGTCGGCGGTGCGGGCGGGGGCGGCGGTGGGCTGCATGACGTGGCTGAGCACCACGCGCACGACCATGTCGATGGCGGCGTCGAGCTGGACGGCGTCCAGCTCGACGTCGTAGGGCGCCACGCGGTCGACCAGCACCGCCTTCGCGGTCGAGAGCAGCGTGCCGGCGTGGGTGGTGAGCAGCGGCAGCAGCTCGGTGTCGGCGCCGTGGGTGGCCGACACGATCGCCTTGAGCAGCTGGTTGTCCTGGGACGCCTCGAGCACCGCGCGCGACGCGTCGCGGATCGCACCGACCAGGTCGGTCGGGTGGGCGTCGAAGGCGACCGTGACCAGGCCGAGGAACCGCTCCAGCTCGCGCAGGATCATCCCCTCCGCGAGCAGCGGCTTGGAGCCGACCTCGTTGTAGACGGTCTGCCTGCTCACGCCGACCACGTCGGCGAGCCGGGCCATCGTCACCTGCGCCCAGCCGGACTCGGTGGTGAGGGTGACAGCCGCGTCGATGACCCGCTCGCGCATGGTCAGGGGTGCCGTGGTCACGGTCATGAACGGTACGTCCAGGCGCTCAGCGGGCCGGCTCCCGGTCCAGCGGGACGAAGTCGACCTTCTCGCGAACGCCGCAGTCGGGGCAGCACCAGCTGTCGGGCACGTCCTTCCAGGCCGTCCCGGCCGCGAAGCCCTCGTGCTCGTCGCCGGCCTCGACCTCGTAGGTGTAGCCGCAGCCGGGACACTGCGCGGCCAGCACCTCGACCCGCGCGGCCTGCTCGGCCGACAGCTCGTCGGTCGGCAGCACGTCGTGGTGCGAGGGCGGTGGGTGGGCCGCGAGGATCTTGTCGCGCTTGCGGGGCGAGATGTTCGCCAGGCTCAGGTCGCCGTCGAAGTGGTGGAGCACCCGCGGGTCCATCACCCGCCGCCAGACCGCGGGCACGATCGCGAGGACGATCATGCCGGCGTATCCGGTCGGCAGGACCGGGGACTCCTCGTAGTCGCGCAGGGTCTGGTAGCGCCGGGTCGGGTTGGCGTGGTGATCGCTGTGCCGCTGCAGGTGGTAGAGCAGCACGTTGGTCGCGATGTTGTTGGAGTTCCAGGAGTGCGACGGGTCGACCCGCTCGTAGCGCTGGCGCTCCCCGAACCCGACCTTCTGGCGCAGCATCCCGTAGTGCTCCATGTAGTTGACGACCTCGAGGAGCGAGAAGCCGACCACGGCCTGGATGACGAGGTAGGGGAGGATCTCGACGCCGAGCCAGGCGACGAGGGCACCCCACAGCACCAGGGACATGACCCAGGCGTTGAGCACGTCGTTGCCGAGCCGGAACGGGTGCTGCTTCTTGCGGGCGTAGCGGCGCTTCTCGATCCTCCACGCGCTCTTGACGGAGCCGAGGACCGTGCGCGGCCAGAACTGGTAGAAGTTCTCGCCCACGCGGCTGCTGGCGGGGTCCTCCGGCGTGGCGACGCGGACGTGGTGGCCGCGGTTGTGCTCGATGTAGAAGTGACCGTAGAAGCTCTGCGCCAGCGCGATCTTGGACAGCCAGCGCTCGTTGCTCTCCTTCTTGTGGCCGAGCTCGTGCGCGGTGTTGATGCCGATCCCACCGATGCAGCCGATCGAGACCGCGAGGCCGACCTTGGCCCACAGGGGGAGCTCGCCGTGCACGCCCAGCGGGTCACCGCGGGCGATGAGGTACATCGCGGCCACGAAGCCGATGTACTGGATCGGCAGGAAGAGGTAGGTGATCCAGCGGTAGTAGCGGTCCTTCTCCAGTGCCTCGATCACGTCGTCGGGCGGGTTGGAGCGGTCGAGGCCGGCGAACAGGTCGATCGCGGGCACGATCACCAGGATGACGACGGGCCCGATCCAGAACAGCCCCGGCCAGCCGGTGGCCAGCCAGCCGGCGTACCCCAGGAAGAACAGGCTGGGCACCACGAGCCCGATCAGCCACAGGTAGCGCTTGGGGTCCCGCCACTGCTCGGTCGAGCCGGCCGGGACGGTGGTGTTCGCGATGGTGTCCATCCGTCGTCATCCCCTTCTGCTTGACAGAACGTCAGTATCTGTAAAGCGGTTTACAAGACCATAGGGAATGTAAAGCGCATTGGCAAGGGTCCTCCGGCACCCGGCCGGACCTCAGTCCAGGGGAGCGCCGTGCTCGGGAAGGTCGGCGACCAGCTCGGGGTCGACCAGGCAGGTCTGGCAGAAGTTGATGCCGAACGGCGTGAGGTGGATGGAGCGGCGCACCAGCTTGGGGAAGCGGACCGCGTGCATCGCCTCGAGCACGTCGGGCTGCGCCTCGAGCACCTGGTAGTCCATCGGGTCCTCCACCTGCTCGCTGGAGAACCACACCAGGCCCAGGCGGAACAGGTTGTTGAGGTAGGCCGGCACCTCGCCGCCGTACCTCACGCCCGCGCGCGGGCCGATCATCGTGAGGCCGGAGGCGACGAGGCTGGAGCTGACCAGCCCCACCGGCCCGCCGGTGCGTACGTCGACCGCGGGCTGGGGGCCGGCACGCAGCATGTGCACCAGGATCCGGGCCTCGTCGGGAGCGAGGTCGTCGATGATCCGTGCGTACGCCGGGTGCGCCTCCTCGTCGCTCCACACGTCGCGGGAGCGCTCGAGCAGCCCCTCTCCGCGCTCGCGGAGCGTCGGCTCGTGCTGCTGGACCACCACGGAGCCGGGGTCGGGGATGACGGTGGCCAGCGCGGCGCCGCCATCGAGCAGCGCCCGGGACACGGGCACCCCTTCGGCGATGGCGCGCGCGATCTCGGAGACGGTCCGCGTCGCGAACGACACGTCCTCGGCCACCTCGTGGATCAGCTCCTCGGCGGCCTTGCGGTCGGTCAGCGCGCGGGCGAGCAGCCGACCCGAGCGGACGTAGGACCCTGCGGTCCACGCCATCGAGCGCGCGGTGCTCGTGGCGACGATCCGCGCGATGCCGGGCAGCTCCTCGCCCGTGGCCTCGACCCAGCGGGTCACCTCGCCGTACCTGCCAGGCTCGGTCATTGCCCACCGGCCCCGAAGAGGAGGAGGTGGAGCACGCCACCAGCGAAGCCCATCACCGCTCCGTGTGCGTAGAGCATCCACTCATCCTCCCTGAACGCCGAGCGCATCATCTCGACGAAGTCCGCGGGCGGGAGCTCCTTGGTGCGCTGGGCGAAGAGCTCCCTGATCCGGTCGCCCTGCTTGCGGCCGAACTCCGGGTCGCGGAACGCGATGTCGGTCCGGCCGACCGCCTCGACCGCGACCGCGTCGCGGATCCGGTCGAACTGGCCGGCCCCCACCGCCAGCCGGATCGCCGGGCGCAGCGGACCTGCCGCGTCGTCGATGGCTGGCCGGAGCGCGCGGGCGAGCATCTGCCGGGTGCGGTCGCCGCGGGGACCGTTCATGAGGAAGTCGCCGATCCGCTCGAGGGTGATCACCTCGTCGGCGATGTTGCGCGCGTAGACCTCGGCCGCCTCGGCCTGGCGGCGCAGGAACAGGCCGTGCACCTTGATGCCCAGGACCCGCCTCGGCTCCAGCGGCTCGAAGATCAGCCACATCCCGAGCTTGTTGGTGATCCAGCCGACCACGATCCCCATCAGCGGCAGCAGCCACCAGATGCCGAACCAGTGGTCGATGATCGCGACCGGTACGCCGAGCGCGAAGCCGAAGACGAACCCGAAGGTCACCATCAGCTGCAGCTCGCGCCGGCCCACCTCGCGGAAGATCGACACGGCCAGGCCGGGGTGCTGGCGGAAGTGCTCGATCACCATGATCTTCGGGTCCAGCAGCTGGTCGATGTGCTGGCCGATCTCGTCGGTGATGTTGCCGACGACCTTGGGCAGCTGGGCGTCGACCCGGGTGACCACCGCCTGCCTGCCCCACGACGGGAGGTCCGCCCACAGCCGCGGGTGCTCGCGCCGCATGATCTCGTCGATCAGCTGCGGCAGGTCCGGGCGGAAGACGTCGACGATGTGCTCGGCGATCTTCTCGGGCTCGAGCTGCTCGTAGAAGTCCTTGGGCGTGCCGACCTTGGCGATCACCTTGTCGACGGCGATGCTGCCCATCTTGGCGGCGCGCGCCGGCACGATGCCCTGCCAGCCGATGCCGCCCTGGAGCAGCCCCGGGATCTCCTGCGCCTTGCGCGGCAGCACGCGTGCCAGCTGCTTGAGTCCCGGCACCGAGACGCCGTGGAACCTCTCGGGGTCGAAGAGCATCCAGAGCCCGGACCAGTTGATGAGCCAGCCGATGACGCCGGTGAAGACCGGGATGGTCAGGATGTGCACCCAGTCCGCCGCGTCGGCGTGCGTGAAGAACCAGTCGATCTCGAGCGTCGTCACTGGTCCACCTCGTTCCGGCCTGTCTCAGACTGAGAACGCGCCAGCACGGGGCGGGTCACGCCAGCCCGCTCCGACGACGAAAGAGGCCGACTAACGGTGCAGGTGCGGCAGGTGTGCGCGATCGCGGGCCAGTTCCACGGCCTCGTGGAAGGCGCGGGAGACGTAGACGGGGACCTTCAGCCCCCGGTCGCGCTCCCAGAGCAGCTCCTTCTCGACGCGGGCCACCTGAACGGCGAAGTCGTCGAGGTCACCGGTGATGCCGAGGGTGGCCATCACGTCACCGAAGTCGGCCTTCTGCTGGGGGTTGTTGGCGCCGACCGGCGCGAACGACGCCTTCCGCATGAACCGCACCATCCAGCGCTGCCACGCGGCGAGCTCGGCCCAGAGCGCGCGGGCCGAGAGCTGGTAGAACACGAAGTGGCCAGGCTCCTGGCGCTTGATCTGCCCGACCACCGACTCGGCGATCGCCTTCTCACCCATGTCGACGGTGCCGCGGTGCAGCAGGTTGTAGGCCAGCACCGCGGAGCGCTCGGTGGCCATGCCGGTCAGGTAGTAGAGCATCCGGCAGACGTCCTGGAACGGGCCGACGTGGGCCATTGCCCCGAGGATCTTGAGCTTGAGGCCGATCGAGTCGAGGTCGGCGTCGGCGGACTCGCGTCCGAGCTCGACCTGGAGCCGGTCGAGGATCAAGCCGTGCTGGATCTCCTGGGGCTGCCACACGGCGTAGAACTGCCGGTCGACCTCCGGGGGGTCGGGCAGCATCGTCGTGAGCTCGAGGACGTTGCGGTCGACCTCGAGCTCGACGCGAGCCATGTAGTCGAGGACGTGGCCGAACCGCGCCTCGAACTCGCGCGGGTTGCTCACGGTGAAGTCGACGGACTCGAGCCGGATCGGTGGGTGCTCGTCGGCCAGCTTCGCGACGTGCTCGGTCAGCCGAAGGTCGGCGGACGGGGCGTAAGCACGAGACACGGCAGAAGGCTACCTTTCAGGACGTGGTGGATTCGGCGTCGATGGCGGTTCGGATGGGTACGGGCGGCGGTCGGGCCGTCATTGCTGCTGCAGCGCTCGGCTCCGGGATCGCATTCCTCGACGGCACCGTGGTCAATGTCGCACTCCGCACCATCGGGGAGGACCTCGATGCCAGCCTCTCGCAGCTCCAGTGGATCACCAACGGGTATTTGCTCTCGCTGGCCAGCCTGATCCTGCTGGGCGGCTCGCTCGGCGACCGGTTCGGCCGCCGCAAGGTCTTCGTGATCGGCACCACCTGGTTCGCCGCGGCCTCCCTCCTGTGCGGGATCGCACCCAACCCCGAGGTGCTGATCGCGGCGCGAGTGCTCCAGGGGATCGGCGGGGCCCTGCTCACCCCGGGCAGCCTCTCGATGATCCAGGGTGCCTTCGCGCGCGAGGACCGGGCACCGGCGATCGGGGCGTGGACCGGGTTCACCAGCCTGGCGGCGGCGATCGGCCCCTTCGTCGGTGGCGGCCTGATCGACTACGCGGACTGGAGGCTGATCTTCCTGATCAACCCACCCCTCGCCGCGGTGACCGTGTTCATCGCCCTGCGCTGGGTGCCGGAGACCCGCGACGCCAACGCGTCGACCCACTTCGACGTGCTCGGGGCGGTCCTCGCGGCGACCGCCCTCGGCGGGACGACGTACGCCCTCATCGAGTGGGGCGGCATCGCCGCCTGGGTCGCGGTGGTGGTGGGCGCGCTCTCCGCAGTCGGGTTCCTGGTCGTCGAGGACCGCGAGCGAGAGCCGATGCTGGTGCTCGGCATCTTCCGCGACCGCACCTTCAGCGCGGCCAACGTGATGACCCTGCTCGTCTACGGTGCGCTGGGCGCGATCGGCTTCTTCGTCACCATCGAGCTGCAGACCGTCAGCGGGTACGGCGCCCTCGCCGCCGGTGCGGCGTTCGTCCCGATGACGCTGCTGATGCTCACGCTCGCGTCGTACGCCGGCCGGCTGGGGATGCGGATCGGGCCGCGGATCCCGATGACGGTCGGGCCGCTCATCATGGCGGCGGGGGTGCTGATGTACCTGCGCATCGGCAGCGACCCGTCCTACGTCCTCGACGTCCTGCCCGGCGTCGTGGTCTTCGGAGTCGGGCTGACGCTGATGGTCGCCCCCCTCACCGCCACGGTCCTGGCGGCCGCGCCCGACGAGCATGCCGGCGTCGCCAGCGGCGTCAACAACGCCGTGGCGCGGGCCGGGTCGCTGCTGGCCGTGGCGGCGCTGCCGGTCGCGGTCGGGCTGCGCGGGGAGGACTACGCCGTCCCGTCGGTCTTCGACCACGCGTTCCGGATGGCGATGATGGTGTGCGCCGCGCTGCTCGCCGCCGGCGGGGTGGTGTCGTGGCTGACGATCAGGAACAAGGTGCTCGAGGAGCCGAACCGCCTGCCCGGAGACCTCGACGGGGTGCCGACAGCCGACTAGGGTGGTGCGCATCGGTGCGCATCACGAAACAGGGTGCACAATGCGCAACAAACTCAAGGCGTCGACAGCCGCCACGATGGTGCGGCTGCTCGAGCACGCGCGCTACGAGGTGCTGCCCACGGCGTCCGCCGAGGACACCGTGCTCGAGCACGTCGGCGTCGGCGTGGCCATCACCGTCACGGCGTCGCCGAGCAAGGGTCTCGAGCCCACCCTCGAGCTGGCCGAGCGGCTGACGAAGCAGGGCTACACCGCCGTCCCGCACCTGGCGGCCCGGATGGTGCGCGACCGTGCCGAGCTGGAGGAGATCTGCGGTCGGCTGACCGGCCAGGGCATCGACCAGGTCTTCGTGCCCGGTGGCGACGCCGACCCGCCCGGCGCCTACCCCGACGCGCTGTCCCTGCTGGAGGACCTCAAGGACATGGGGTCGCCGTTCGGTCACGTCGGGATCACCGGCTACCCGGAGTCGCACCCCACGATCAGCGACGACCTCACGGTCCAGTCGATGTGGGACAAGCGGCGCTACGCCACCCACGTCGTCAGCAACCTGACCTTCGACCCGGGCGTGCTCTCCAACTGGGTGGGTCGGATGCGCAAGCGCGGGATCACGATGCCCCTGCTGCTGGGCATCCCCGGTCCGGTCGACCGCACCAAGCTGCTGTCGATGGCCACCAAGATCGGCGTCGGCGAGTCGACGCGGTTCCTGGCGAAGAACAAGGGGACCTTCGCCCGGCTGGCCGCGCCCGGTGGCTTCACCGGCGAGAAGTTCCTCGAGAAGGTGGCGCCCGCGCTGTCCCCACCGGAGATGCTGGTCGAGGGGCTGCACGTCTTCACGTTCAACCAGATCCCGGCCACCGTGCAGTGGCGCCGCGAGCTGCTCGAGCAGCTCACCGAGGCTGCGGGCCACCAGGGCTAGGGCTAGGGCGAGACCAGCTCCTCCAGGGCGGCCTCGAACCCGCCGTGACCGGTCTCGATGACGGTGAGGGGGAGGCCGATCCTGTCGGCGGCCGCCTCGGCGAGGGTGCGCAGCTCCTCGGTCGGCTCCTGGGCCAGCCAGATCACCCGCGTGTAGTGCTTGAAGTAGTCGTCGCGCAGCTCGGGGTGGCGGTCGAGGCCGAGCTCGCGGACCACCGTCCGCTCGAAGGAGCGCACCAGGAAGTCGGTGAGCAGGTAGGTGCCCGGCTGGTCGTCGAGGAACGACGCGAGCCGGGACTCACCGGCGAACAGGTCGTAGCAGTGCAGCCCCGGCAGCCGTCGCAGGCCGAGCTCCGAGCAGACCGCGTCGAGGGCGCCGTAGGTCCCGCAGTCGGCGTAGGCGACGGCGACGGTCTCGTGGCGCAGGGACAGTGCCGTGGCCAGGCCACGCACCTCGTCGGCGATGAGGTGCGGCTGGTTGTGCAGGAGCGGCGGCAGGGGGTGTACGGCGACCGGCCAGCCGCGGCGCTCGACGATCTCGGCGGCGGGCTGAGCGAGCGCGCCGCAGGCCACCAGGGCGATGGTCGCTTCGGTCCTAGGGCGTGAACCCGAGCTGGTCGACGAACCGGTCGTTGAACTCGGGACGGTCCGAGAGCTCGACATAGGTCACCTCCTCCAGCAGCGCGGCGGCGCCGGCGCGCTCACGCACCGACAGCAGGGCCATCTTCGCGCCTTCGCCGGCGACGTTGCCCGCCGCGACGATGCGGAGCACGGGGAGCTTCGGCACCAGGCCGATCCGGACCGCGGAGGCGGCGGAGAGATAGCTGCCGAAGGAGCCCGCCAGGAGCACCTGCTGGACGTCGCCGTGCTCGAGGCCGAGCTCCTCGAGGAGCAGGGTCCAGCCGGTCGAGATGGCGGCCTTCGCGAACTGGAGCTCGCGGACGTCGCGCTGGCTGAGGACCACGCACTCGGCCGGGTCGGCGTCCGGGGTCGGGCGGTCCAGCACGAAGACCCGCTCCTGCCCGCGGTCCGACTCCAGCGTCGTCAGCCGGTCGGCCAGGCCGGGGGCGATCTCCTGGGCGACCTCGTCGGTCACGAACCGGCCGCTGGCGTCGAGCAGACGCACCCGCACCAGCTCGGCCACGATGTCGACGAGGCCGGAGCCGCACAGACCGCGGGGTGCGACGTCGCCGATGACTCCCAGCGTCACCGCGTCGCCGTCGGTCGCCGGGTCGAGCCTGACCACCTCGATGGCGCCGTCGTCGGCGCGCATCCCGCACCGGATCGCGCCGCCCTCGAAGGCGGGCCCGGCGGGCGCCGCGGTGGAGACGATCTGGTCGCCGTTGCTCAGCACGATCTCGCAGTTGGTGCCCACGTCGATGAAGAGCCGCGTGCGGGTGTCTCGGTCCATCCCCGAGGCGAGCATGCCGGCCACGATGTCGCCGCCGACGTAGGCACCCAGGGCGGGGAAGAGCATGGCGCGGGCGCGGGGGTGCAGCGGCAGCCCGAGGTCGGCGGCGAGCACGGTCGGGGGCTGGGCGACGGTCATGATGAACGGCGCGACGCCGAGCGGCTCGGGGTCGATGCCCAGGACCAGGGCGGTCATGGTGGCATTGCCCGCGATCGCGACCTCGTAGACGTGGGCGGGGTCGACCCCACCCTCCCGGCAGACCTGGTGGGCGAGCGAGGCCAGCGTCTCGCAGGCGGCCACCCGCAGCCGCTCGGCCGCGTCGGGGTCCATCATCGTGGCGCTGATCCGGCTGATCACGTCGCCGCCGAACGGCTGTTGCTTGTTGAGCATCGAGGCCACCGCGACAGGAGTGCCGGTGACGAGGTCGAGCAGGGTCGCGACGACGGTGGTGGTGCCGAGGTCGTAGGCGATCGCGTAGCGGAGCGCCGTCGTGTCGCCGGGCTCGATCTCGATGAGCTCCTCGTCGACGATCACGGCGGTGACCTTGAAGCCAGCCTCGCGCAGCACCTTGGGCAGCCGGCGGAGCACGTGGAGGTCGGCCCGCGGCTCGAGGTCGTCGATCGCGGCCAGCACGCGGGCCAGGTCCGTGACCTGGTCCTCGAGGGTGGGTTCGGCGAGCTCGACGTACCGCTTCTGGACGGCGGGCCGCAGGATCACCTGACGGCCCACCCCCACGGTGGCCGCCTTGGGGCGGGTCGTGAGCGGGGGTACGACGACCGCGTGGTCGCGGGTCGCGCGGGCCAGGCAGGCGAGCCGCCAGCCGTCCTCGAGCTGGTCCTTGCTGAAGGTGCGCTCGTCGTGGCGGGTGGCCGGTGTCGACGGGGTGAGCTGCACCTTGCACTTGTGGCAGGTCCCGTGACCGCCGCAGGTCGAGTCGATCGCGATGCCGTTCCACGACGCCGAGTCGAAGACCGTCACGCCCGGAGGCACCCGGACCTTGCGCTGGGCCGGCGGCGCCTCCTTGTCCTCGACGGTGAAGGACAGGTCGACGCGCCCGGTGCCGTCGTGCTCGACGACTCCGCCACCGGAGCTGGCCATCAGCCCCTCGCGGTGCAGGGCGTCCGGGTCGAACTCCTCGACCGGGTCTGTCATGCGTCGGTCATGTTCGTGGGGTGCTCATGCCAACGCAGCGGCCTTGGCGCGGTGGGCGGCGATCCAGGCCATGCCCCAGTCGTCGTGGTTGAGGAAGACGTCGGCCGCCTTCACCGACTCGACGATCTGCGGGGTGCGGGTGTCCATGATCGCGCTGGTCAGGCCGGCGGTCATGGCCATCGGCAGCCAGGCGGCGCCGAGGGTGTGCCGGTCGGGCATGCCGAAGGAGACGTTGGACGCGCCGCAGGTCATGTTGAGGCCGTGCTGGTCACGGATCTGCCGCATCGCCTCCATGGTCACCAGCGAGTTGCCGGTGTCGGCGCCGATCGGCATGGCCAGGGGGTCGATCACGATGTCGCCCTTGGCGATGCCGTACTCCTCGGTCGCCACCCGGACGATCTTGGCGACCAGGTCGAGCCGCTTCTCCCACTCCATCGGGATCTCGTCGTGGTCGTTGGGCAGCGCGATCACCGCGGCGTCGTACTTCTTGACCAGCGGGAGGATCGCGGCCATCCGGTCGTCCTCGGCGGTGATCGAGTTGACCAGCGCGCGGCCCTGGTAGACCGACAGCCCGGCCTCGAGCGCCTCGACCACCGAGGAGTCGATGCAGATCGGCAGGTCGGTGTGCGACTGCACGAGCTGGATGGCCTTGGCCAGCAGCTCCGGCTCGTCGGTCAGCGGCACACCCATGTTGACGTCGAGGACGTCGGCGCCGCCCTCGACCTGGGCCTTGACGTCGCGCTCGATGGCGGAGAAGTCGCCGGCGCGCAGCTGCTCCTGGAAGATCCGGCGACCGGTCGGGTTGATCCGCTCACCGATCAGCGTGAACCGGTGGCCGTGACCCATGACGATCTCTCTGGCCGTGCCACGCAGCACGGTCTCCAGCATCTCGGTCATGCAGGGACCTTCGCGCGGCGCTGGTTCATCAGGTCCTTGGCCCGCTTGACGCAGGCCGAGGCGTCGGCGGCGTAGCCGTCGGCACCCACGGCGTCGGCGTACTCCTGGGTGACGGGCGCCCCGCCGACCATGACCGAGACCTTGTCGCGCAGCCCGGCCTTCTCGAGCGCGTTCATGTTGGCCTTGAACATCGGCATGGTCGTGGTGAGGAACGCCGAGAAGCCGACGATGTCGGGCTCGTGCTCCACGATCGCCTCGACGAACTTCTCGGGAGCGACCTGGACACCGAGGTCGATCACCTCGAAGCCGGCGCCCTCGAGCATGATGTTGACGAGGTTCTTGCCGATGTCGTGGACGTCGCCCTTGACCGTCCCCATCAGGAACTTGCCGATCGTCTCGATCCCGCCCTCGACCAGCAGCGGGCGGAGCCGCTCCATCGCGCCGGCCATCGCGCGGCCGGCGATCAGCATCTCGGGGACGAAGAAGTCGCCGCGCTCGAAGCGGGCGCCGACCTCCTCCAGGGACGGGATGAGCGCGTCGAAGAGCAGCGTCTGCGGCTCCATGCCGAGCGTCAGCCCCTCCTCGGTCAGCTCGAGGACGCGCGGTGCGTTGCCGACCAGCGTCTCGTCGTACAGGCCCTTCAGGACTTCGTCCGGACTGCTCATGCTGCGCCCTCCTTGGTGATGGCCGTGGAATTGCCTTGTGCGGTCGTGCCCCGGAGCAGGGCCGTCAGCTCTGTCGCGTGGTTCCTCAACAGCCGGCCGAGCTCGTCGAACCGGCCCTCGAGCCTGGTGGTGGGTCCCGAGACACCGAGGGCAGCGACCACCTGGTCACGACTGCCCCGGACAGGTACGGCGACGCCCGCGAGCCCGGCCTCGAGCTCGTCGACGGTGATCGCCCAGCCGCGCGTGCGGCAGCGCTGGAGGTCGGCGCCGCAGCTCCTCGCGGTCGGTCAGCGAGGCCTCGGTCGGCTGCTCGAGGCGACCGTCCGGCAGGGACACCACGTCCCACGCGAGGAAGACCTTGCCCAGTGAGTTGCAGTGCGCGGGCACGTCGATCTCGGTCCAGTCGCGGGTGCCGAGGAGGAACTGCGAGTCGACCTGCGCGACCTGCACGACGCGGTCGCCGCGGGCGATGCTGAGGTTGACCGTCTCGTGGGTCTCCTCGCCGATCGCGTCGAGCATCGGGCGCGGCGAGCCGGACGAGGTCCTCGCCGGGGTCGTGGCGCGCGGCGTAGAGCCAGAACAGGCCGCCCGCGCGTAGCTGCCGTCGTCGGTGCGCTCGAGCAGCTCGGAGCGCTCCAGCGCGGTGAGCATCCGCGAGGTCGTCGACTTCGGCAGGTCGCAGGCCTCCTGGAGGTCCGCGAAGGAGATCGGCTCGGTGGCGTTGACGACCGTCGAGACCAGCAGGGCAGCACGGTCCACGGCCTGGGTGCCGGTGGCTGGCCTGCTCATCGGTGCGTCCTCCCTTGACCTCGTCGCTCCGGAGCCCTAGAAAGGGTTCCACATCATGGAACCACAGTTCCACATGATGAGGCTAGGATCCGATCCGGAGTCAGGTCAAGCGCTCGCCCACAGGAGGACCCCGAATGTCGTTCGTCAACCGCATGCCCCGCTACGAGATCCTCAGCGAGGACGCCATGGCGACGCTCGAGACCGGCTGGCGCAGGCTGATGACCGAGATCGGCGTCGAGTTCATGGACGAACGGGCGCTCGAGCTGTTCCGCCAGGCCGGCCAGAAGGTCGAGGGCAACGCGGTCTTCCTCGACCCCGACTTCGTCCTCGAGCAGGTCGCCAAGGCGCCGAGCGAGTTCGACCTCCAGGCGCGGAACCCCGCCAACACGGTGCACATCGGCGGCGACTCGATGGCCTTCGGCGCGGTCTACGGTCCGCCGTTCGTCCGGGAGGGCGACGTGCGCCGCGACGGGACGATGGAGGACTTCCGCAACTTCAGCCGGCTCGCGCAGAGCTTCTCGGTGCTCGACTCCGCCGGCGGCGTGGTCAACGAGCCCAACGACACCCCGCTCGACAGCCGGCACCTCGACATGGTCTACGCGCTGCAGACGCTGACCGACAAGATCTACATGGGCAACGTCGTCTCGGGCGTCAACGCCGCCGACACGATCAAGATGACCGAGATCCTCTTCGGGTCGCGGGAGGCGATCGAGGAGACCCCGGCGATCATCTCGCTGATCAACTGCAACTCGCCGCTGCGCTGGGACGACCGGATGCTCGAGTCGCAGTTCGAGTACTCCGCCGCCGCCCAGCCCGTCGTGCTGACGCCGTTCATCCTCATGGGCGCGATGTCGCCGGTGACCATCCCCGCGGCGCTGGTGCAGCAGATCACCGAGGCGCTGTCCGGGCATCGCGCTCTCGCAGCTGATCCGGCCCGGCGCGCCGGTGGTCTTCGGGTCGTTCCTGTCCAACATCGACATGCAGTCGGGTTCGCCGACGTTCGGCACGCCGGAGTCCGGGATCGGCCTGCTCTGCACCGGCCAGATCGCCCGCCACTTCAACCTGCCGTTCCGCACCGGCGGCGGCCTCACCTCCTCGCAGGTGCCCGACGCGCAGGCCGGCTACGAGGCGCTGATGACGCTGATGCCGACCTTCCTCGCCGGCGCCAACTGGGTGATGCACTCCGCCGGGTGGCTCGAGGGCGGCCTGGTCGCCGGCTTCGAGAAGTTCGTGATCGACGCGCAGATCGTCGAGATGCTCCAGCACGAGTTCACGCCGCTGGAGATCGACGAGGCCTCGATGGCCTTCGACGCCCACCAGGAGGTCGGCCACGGCGGCCACTTCCTCGGTGCGATGCACACGATGGAGCGGTTCCGCACCTGCTTCTACCGGCCGTTCCTCAACTCCTCCGACAACTACGAGCGGTGGATGCGCAACGGCGCCAAGGACACCGCCGACCCGGGCCGGCGAGATCTACAAGAAGCGGCTCGAGGACTACGAGCAGTTCATGGACGACCGCGCGCTCGACCTGTTCCGCAAGGCCGGGCAGAAGGTCGAGGACAACACGGTCTTCCTCGACCCCGACTTCGTCCTCGAGCAGGTCGCCAAGGCGCCGCGCGAGTTCGACCTCCAGGCCCGCAACCCCGCCAACTCCGTGCACATCGGCGGCGACTCGATGGCCTTCGGCGCCGTCTACGGCCCGCCGTTCGTCCGCGAGGGCGACGTGCGCCGCGACGGGACGATGGAGGACTTCCGCAACTTCAGCCGGCTGGCCCAGAGCTTCTCGGTGCTCGACTCCGCCGGCGGCGTGGTCAACGAGCCCAACGACACCCCGCTCGACAGCCGGCACCTCGACATGATCTACGCGCTGCAGACGCTGACCGACAAGATCTACATGGGCAACGTCGTCTCGGGGGTCAACGCCGCCGACACCATCGCGATGACCGAGATCCTCTTCGGCTCCCGCGAGGCGATCGAGGAGACGCCGGCGATCATCTCGCTGATCAACTGCAACTCGCCGCTGCGCTGGGACGACCGGATGCTCGAGTCGCAGTTCGAGTACTCCGCGGCCAACCAGCCCGTCGTGCTGACGCCGTTCATCCTGATGGGCGCGATGTCGCCGGTGACGATCCCGGCCGCGCTGGTCCAGCAGATCGCCGAGGCGCTCTCGGGCATCGCGCTCTCGCAGCTGATCCGGCCCGGGCGCCCCCGTCGTGTTCGGCTCGTTCCTCTCCAACATCGACATGCAGTCCGGCTCGCCGACGTTCGGCACGCCGGAGTCCGGCATCGGCCTGCTCTGCACCGGCCAGATCGCGCGCCACTTCGGCCTGCCGTTCCGCACCGGCGGCGGCCTCACGTCCTCGCAGGTGCCGGACGCGCAGGCCGGCTACGAGGCGCTGATGACGCTGATGCCGACGTTCCTCGCCGGCGCCAACTGGGTGATGCACTCCGCCGGCTGGCTCGAGGGCGGCCTGGTCGCGGGCTTCGAGAAGTTCGTCATCGACGCGCAGATCGTCGAGATGCTCCAGCACGAGTTCACGCCGCTGGAGATCGACGAGGCGTCGATGGCCTTCGGCGCGCACGAGGAGGTCGGCCACGGCGGCCACTTCCTCGGCGCGATGCACACGATGGAGCGGTTCCGCACCTGCTTCTACCGGCCGTTCCTCAACTCCTCCGACAACTACGAGCGGTGGATGCGCAACGGCGCCAAGGACACCGCCGCCCGCGCCGGCGACATCTACAAGAAGCGGCTCGAGGAGTACGAGCAGCCGCCGCTGGACGACGCGATCCGCCAGGAGCTCGAGGAGTACGTCGTCCGCCGCCGCGCCGAGCTCGGCGACTGACGCCGTGAGCGACCTGATCCGTCGTCCCGGCGCCCAACGAGCCGGCCGGCGACTTCGTCCTCACCCTCGCCTGCCCGGACCGGCCCGGCATCGTGCACGCCGTGACGTCGTTCCTGATGCGGCACGGCGGCAACATCATGGAGAGCCAGCAGTTCGGCGACCAGCGGCAGAGCCGCTTCTTCATGCGGATCGACTTCGAGGTCGACGGCCCCGGTCATCGGCCGACGCGCTGCGCGCCGACTTCGCGGCCGACCGCCGCGGAGTTCGAGATGGACTTCGAGCTGTGGTCGGCCGCGCGCGCCGTACCGGACGCTGATCATGGTCTCCAAGCAGCTGCACTGCCTCAACGACCTGCTGTTCCGCACGAGCACGGGCGACCTGCAGATCGACGTGCCGGTCGTGGTCTCCAACCACCTCGACGCCGAGCCGCTGGTGAAGTCCTACGGCATCGACGTTCCACCACATCCCGGTCACCCCCGACACCAAGGCCGCACGCCGAGGCGCGAGCTGATGGGGCTGGTCGACGACCTCGGCATCGCACCTGGTCGTGCTGGCCCGCTACATGCAGATCCTCTCCGACCCGCTGTGCCGGCAGCTGAGCGGCCGGGCGATCAACATCCACCACTCGTTCCTGCCGTCGCTTCAAGGGCGCGAAGCCCTACCACGCGGCCTTCGACCGGGGCGTCAAGCTGGTCGGCGCCACCGCCCACTACGTCACCGCCGACCTCGACGAGGGCCCGATCATCGAGCAGGACGTCACCCGCGTCGACCACACCCACAGCCCCGAGCAGCTGGTCGCCGCCGGCCGCGACGTCGAGGCCGCGGTGCTGTCCCGCGCGGTGCGCTGGCACTCGCAGACCCGGGTGCTGCTCAACGGCAACCGGACGGTCGTCTTCCGCTGAGCGGGCTCAGCCTGCCGCGGTCGTGGGGGCGTATGGCGCCGTCGAGACCTGCTCCGACGCCGGCATCAGGATCCAGAGGACCGGGTAGATCAGGATCTGGCTGCCGGGGACGACCATCAGCAGCAGTACGAAGAGGAGCCGTGCGGTCCACGGGGCGATGCCGAAGCGCTGGCCCAGGCCCGCGCAGACGCCGCCGAGGACCCGTCCCTGCTGTGGGCGGACCAGGCCGTGGCCGGCGAAGCTCTGTCGGACGTCGTTCATGGAGATGCACTTCCTTCGTGGTGGTTCGAGGGTGTCTCCCTCGTACCTCCACTGTGCTGCGCTCGGACCGTCCGGACCATCGGGTGAAGCCCTGAGTCGCACCTGAGCCTGATGCCCGGAAAACCCTTACTGGGGGTGTCCCTATCGGCGACGCCAGTTGCCGGTCTGCCTGCCGGCGAGTCTCCTGACACGCTGGGCGCGTGAACACCGGCACCACCGACTGGTCCAGGCGCTTTCCTCGGCTGTTCGAGGATGCATACGTGGACTACGCGGCCGCTCGGATTTCGTACGTCGAACGGGCGGCGCCGAGAGGACCTCATCACTCGCCTCCACATCGTTGCGGTGACCGATCACGCGGAGGTCGTGGTGTGCCGAAGTGCGGAGGGTGGCCGTTTCCTGCCGGGAGGAACACGAGAACTTGATGAGTCTCTTCGCGACCTCGCCAAGAGGGAACTCCTCGAAGAGGCAGGCGCCGTTCTTCTGGGAGAGTTGGTCCACTTCTCCTCGCATCGGGCGGACAGCGAACTAGCGGAGCCCTATCGCGCCCACTTCCCGCACCCGCGCGCGTTCTGGGGATACGCAGTCGCACGCGTGCGGGTCACCGGACCGCCATCAAATCCGCCGGATGGCGAGAACGTCGTGGAGGTGCTGACCCTTCCGCCCAGCACTGCGGCGGACTACCTCGCAGAGGAGGACCCCCTCCACGCCGACGTTCTTCGGCATGCGGACGCCTTGGGGCTCATTCGCGGGTCCTAGCCTGACGGGAGCACAGCTAGACCCCTGAGGGCTCGTAGGTGAACGACGCGGAGGCCTCCCGGATGAGGCCTACGACCGTGTCGAGCACGGTGCTGCCGCCACGTCTGAGCGTGCGCAGCACGATCCGGCGCATGCCGAGCCCGGGGACGTCGAGGACGTCGACGTCGTCGGTCGCAAGCCGCTCGAGGGCGAGCGACGGCACGAGGGTGACGCCCTCGCCCGCCGCGACGAGGGCGAGTGCGTTCTCGAAGCTGTAGAAGGTGTGCGCGCTCGAGCTCTCGCCGCCCAGCATCTGCTGCACCCGCGAGACCGCCTTCGCGTTCGCGGCCGCGGGGTCCACGCCGAGCCAGGGGAGCGCCATCCGGCCGAAGTCGACGACGTCGGTGTTGAGGAGCGCGCCGGACGGGACGACCAGCTTCCAGGGCTCGTCGAGGAGCGGGGTGTCGTTCGTACCCCGCGGCGCCCCGGTGTCGTTGGCGGCGTCGAGCTCGACGGCGATGCCGTCCAGCAGGCCCGCCCGCAGGCCGCGCAGGAGCTCGTCCTCCTCCGCCTCCACGGTCTCGATCCGCAGCCCTGGGTGGCGGGCGCTCCAGTCCGGCAGTGCCGGCGACGAGGATCGTGGTCAGGAAGGACTGGAAGCCGCCGATCCGCACCGTGCCGGTCACCCCGCCCTCGTCCGCCTGCAGCCGGGTGCGGGCCACGGCCAGCGCTCGCTCGACATCCTCGGCAGCCTCGGCGAGGGTCAGCCCGGCCGGCGTCAGCACGCTGCCCGTCGGCGTGCGTTTCAGCAGGGCCCGCCCGGACTCGTGCTCGAGCCGACCGATCTGCTGGGACACGGCGGAGGCGGTCACGTGCGAGCTCGTCGGCGGCCGCCAGCACGCCGCCGTAACGCGCCACGGCGAGCAGGAAGCGCAGCCTTCGCGGGTCGATCTCCACTTCACGAACGCTAAACCCAGGATGTACCGAAGTGCAATTGAACTAACGGTCAGTGAGCCGCACGATGGAGGGGTCGGGCCGACGGTCGGCGCGACGAAGCAAGAGTGGGGAACGAGCAATGATCGCGGCAGCCATGGGATGGATCGGGACGCTGGGCACCATCGGTGCCTACGTGATGCTGAGCCGCGGCTACGTGGAATCGCCAGCTCGGTCCGCTACGGCGTCCTCAACCTGGCCGGGGGCTCCTCGGCGCCACCGGCAGCGCCGCGTACGGCGCTTGGCCGAGCGTCGCCTCGAACCTCGTCTGGGCGGGCGTCGCCCTCCAGTCGATCGTGGTGACCGTGCGCGCGCGCCGGGTCGCTCTGCTGGTCCTCGACGTCGAGCCCGTCCTGAGCCGGTCCGTCGAGAGCGGGCGACGGAGCCGTGGCCCGACACGCTGAAGATGCCGGCCGTCCTGAGCGCTGCCTGACCCGCCGGCCGGGCAAGGGGTACGGTGCGCGCATGCCGGCGGTCAGCGACGCGGAGGCGGCCCCCGCCCGTCGGTCCAGTCCGTCGACCGGGCGCTGACGATCCTCGAGATGCTCGCCCGCGACGGCGAGGCGGGCGTCACCGAGATCGCCGCCGACCTCGGGGTGCACAAGTCCACGGCCTTCCGCCTGCTCGCCACGCTGGAGTCACACCGCCTGGTCGAGCAGGACGGCGACCGTGGTCGCTACCGGCTCGGTGTCGGCAACCTCCGGTTGGCCGGCGCGACCACGGCCCGGCTCGATCTGGTCACCGAGGCGCGTCCGGTGTGCCTGCAGCTCGCTGCGGACACCGGTGAGACCGTCAACATCACCGTGCGCAGCGAGACCAGCGCGCTCTACCTCGACCAGGTCGTCGCGGGGTCGTCGGCAGTCCGGTCGCACAACTGGGTGGGGCAGCACATCCCCCTGCACGCGACCAGCAACGGCAAGGTGCTGCTCAGCGAGCTGAGCGAGGCCGATCTCAGGGCTGCGGTGGTGGCTCTGCCGCGCGTGACGGACCAGACCGTGACCAGCCGATCCAAGCTCCGCGCCGACCTGGCCGAGGTGCGCGAGGCCGGCTATGCCGTCGCCATCGATGAGCTCGAGGTCGGGCTGACCGCCGCCGCTGCGCCGATCCGGTCGGCACACGGCGACATCATCGCCTCGATGAGCATCTCCGGGCCGACCTTCCGGCTCACGGAGGAGAAGCTCGAGGAGACCATCCCGATGCTGCTCGCGGCCGCCACCGAGGTCTCGCACCGCCTCGGCTGGGGCCAGAGGAGCTGAGTCCCGGCTAGCCCGGACGGGTCACGGCGAGTGGCACAGATGGGTCACGGCAGGCCGTCGACCCTTGACGTGCGAGCAAAGTCGCACCATTGTCCGGAAGAGCAACAGTTGCGGAGGCTGCGATTAGTTGCGCAGGACGCAACGGGGTGTGAGTTGCGGGAGGGACGACCGGGTGCCAGATCTCTACGTCGACGGATCGTGGGTGAGCGCGCTCGCCGGCGGGCGACGCACGATCGTTTGCCCGGCTGACGGGACGGTCGTCGCCGAGGTCGACGAGGCGGGTCCCGACGACACCGCGGCCGCCATCGCCGCGGCGTACCAGGCCTTCCACGAGGGAGCCTGGCCGAACACCTCGGCTCGCGAGCGTGGCGACCTGCTCCTCCGCTGCGCCGATCTGCTCGAGCGCGACGCGGACCTGGTGGCCGAGGCGGAGTCCCGGGACACCGGCAAACGTCTGGTCGAGAGCAAGTACGACGTCGCGGACGTCGTCTCGGTGTTCCGTCACTACGGCCGGACCGCCGCCGAGGACGCCGGGCGGACGATCGACACGGGCAACCCCGACGTCCGGAGCCGGGTGGTCCACGAGCCGATCGGCGTCTGCGGCCTGATCGCCCCGTGGAACTACCCGTTGCTCCAGGCGAGCTGGAAGGTCGCGCCGTGCCTGGCCGCTGGCAACACCTTCGTCCTCAAGCCCAGCGAGCTCACTCCGCACACGAGCATCCACTTGATGCGGATCCTCGCGGAAGCGGGTCTCCCCGCCGGAGTCGGCAACCTCGTGCTGGGCGCCGGCCCGGAGGCGGGGGCCCTGCTGTCCGAGGACCCTCGGGTCGACCTCGTGTCGTTCACGGGCGGCCTCCTCACCGGGCGAAGAGTCATGGCCGCGGCGGCGGCGACGGTGAAGAAGGTCGCGCTGGAGCTCGGCGGAAAGAACCCCAACATCGTCTTCGCCGACGCCGATCTCGAGGTCGCCCTCGACTACGCGCTGACCGCGGTCTTCCTGCACTCGGGCCAGGTCTGCTCCGCCGGCGCGCGGCTCTTGGTCGAGGAGTCGATCCACGACTCGTTCGTCGACGCCCTGGTCGAGCGCGCGACAGGCCATCCGGCTCGGCGGCCCGCACGACGAGAAGGCCGAGGCCGGGCCGCTGATCAGCGCCGCGCACCGCGACAAGGTGGCGGCGTACGTCGCGGCCGGTGTTGCCGAAGGGGCGGTGCTCCGCTGCGGCGGGGCCGCGCCGGACGACGCCGGGTCAGCCGGGCTCGCCGACGGCTTCTACTACCTGCCGACCGTGCTCGACCGCTGCACCAGCGAGATGTCAGTGACGCAGGAGGAGTCGTTCGGTCCGGTGCTGACCGTGGAGACGTTCACCGGCGAGGACGAGGCGGTGCGGATCGCCAACGACAGCATCTACGGCCTGGCCGGCGCCGTGTGGACCCGCGACGGCGGCAAGGCCGAGCGGGTCGCGGCCCGGCTCCGGATGGGGACGGTCTGGATCAACGACTACCACCCCTACGTGCCGCAGGCCGAGTGGGGCGGCTACAAGCAGTCCGGAGTCGGTCGTGAGCTCGGCCGGGCCGGGCTCGAGGAGTATCGCGAGACCAAGCACGTCTGGCACAACGCCCGTCCCGGCCGTACAGCGCTGGTTCGAGGGCTGAGGCAGTGACGAGGGAGAAGTACGACGTCGTCATCGTCGGGGGCGGCTCGGCGGGCTGTGCGATGGCCAACCGGCTCTCGGCCGACAGCGGCACCAGTGTGCTGGTCCTCGAGGCCGGGCACTCGGACTGGAAGCTCGACCCGTTCGTGCACATGCCGGCGGCGCTGCCTTCCCGATCGGCAGCCGTTTCTACGACTGGCGCTACGGGACCGACCCCGAGCCGCACATGAACGGCCGCAAGGTCTTCCACGCGCGCGG
>CAWHLI010000024.1:0-12124 GCA_963830145.1 uncultured Actinomycetota bacterium | reverse complement strand
TTCCATGTCGAAGGGGAGCCTCAGGTCCCTGCCCACGTGCCGTCGGAGAGTCGCCCGCCCGTGAGCGTGTAGCGGCCTTGCACCCCAGCCATTCGGATCTGCCGGCGCAATCAGTGCGTCACACCGCGCGTATGACTCGGGTGGGTCACCAGGCGGCCGGCCAACTCATCCTCGCGGTCAGGCGCGCATCCGCGAGCCCAGCCGCTCCAGGGTGCTGGCGTCGAGGCCGAGCCCGTCACGGAGGTACCCCTGCCTCGAGCCGTACGACGCGTCGGCGGCGTCGTAGGCCTCCTGGAGGTAGTCCTCGCGGACGGTCATCGCCAGCTCGTAGACCGGCACCTTGTCCTCGCCGAGGTGCTCGCGGACCATGCCGAGGTACTTCTCCCGCGTCGCGGTCGAGAAGGAGTTGGTGAGGAGGTAGTCGTCGAGGATCGTCGCGTCGTCGACGCCCGCGACGTGGAGGAGGAGGGCGGCGACCCAGCCGGTGCGGTCCTTGCCCGCCGCGCAGTGGAAGAGCGTCGCGTGGTCCGCGTCGGCGATGTGGCTGCAGCACCTCCGCGAAGGCCGCGCGGGCCTCGGGGGCCTCGACGAAGCTGCGGTAGACGCGGCGCATCACCTCGACGGCGGCGTCGCGGGAGCTGAGCTCCCCGAGCTGGACCAGGGGGATGCCGCCGACCTCGACGTGGTGCCACTCCGCGCCCGGCACCTCGGCGTCGGGGTGCGCCTCGACCTCGTGGGCCGACCGCAGGTCGTAGATGGCGGTGACGCCGAGGCGGGCGATGGTGGCGGCGTCGGCGTGGCTGAGCTGGAGCTCGTTGGAGCGGTAGACGACTCCGCGGCGCAGCGGCGCGCCGTCCGTGGCGACGTAGGCCGCATCCGGGCCGGTGACGTCGCGGAAGTTGTCGGCCGACGCGAGCCGGACCAGCTCCTCGCCGAACTGCTCGTCGTGCTGGGGGTCTGCCACGCGGCTGAGCCTATTCAGCGCAGCGGCACGAACCGGTAGCCCCCGTGCTCGCTGACCTCCGGGCCCGACGGCGTGCGCTCCACCAGGAGCATCGTGCCGCTCACCGGGATCACCATCCGGCCGTCGCCGGCGAGCTGCTCGACCAGCTCGGAGGGCAGCGCCTGAGGCTCGGCGGACACCAGCACCCGGTCGTACGGCGCCTCGGCCGGCCAGCCCAGATCATCGGCGTCGGCCTGCTCGATCCGCGCCCACGGTCGATCGAGAGGAGAGAGGTTGGCGCGGCCGAAGTCGACCAGCGTGGGCTCGAGCTCGACCCCGATCACCTCCCCGGTCGGCCCGGTCAGGTGGGCGAGCAGCGCGGTCGACCAGCCGGAGCCGGCCCCGACGTCGAGGACCCGGTCGCCCTCGTGCACCTCCAGGAGGCGCAGCATCGCGTCGACCGTCCGCGGCTGGGAGTTGGTCTGGCCGCGGCCGATCTGGATCGGCCCGTCGTACGCCGCCCGCCTGCGCGCGAGCCGCGGCAGGAAGCCCGCCCGCGGCGTCGCGGCGAACGCTTCGGAGACCCGGTCCTCCACCTGCCCGAGTGTGGCACCACCCGAACGAACCAGAGACAGATGACCCCGGCGTCAGGGAAACTGCCGCCGTGATCAAGCTCGAGCTGCTGCTCAGCGTCGCGGCGTTCGCCGTCTGGATCTACTGCCTCATCGACGTGGCCCAGACCCGCGACGACGAGATCCGCAACCTCAACAAGGGTGCCTGGATCCTCATCGTGCTGTTCTTCTCGGTGGTCGGGTCGATCGGCTGGTTCATCTTCGGCCGCCCCGAGGGGCCGGCGCGGCTCGCGCCGGGGGAGCGGGCGGTGCCGGAGTTTCCGGAGTACGACCGCCGGGGGCGCAACGCCGCCGCCGACCCGGAGAAGGACGCGGACTTCCTCAGGCAGGTGCGGGCCCGCGCCGAGGAGCAGCGCAAGAGGTATGAGCAGGAGAAGAAGCGTCAGGAGCAGGACGGGCAGGCCGAGTAGTCAGCCGCGCCGGCGTACGCCGAGCCAGGCCAGCACCGCCAGCACCCGGCGGTGCTCCTCGCCGGTCTCCTGCAGCCCCAGCTTGTTCATGATGCTGCCGATGTGGGTCTCGATCGTGCGGTCGGTGAGGAAGAGCCGCCGGGCGATGCCGGCGTTGTTGCGGCCCTCGGCCATGAGCGAGAGCACCTCGCGCTCGCGGGGGGTGAGGAGCGCGAGGGGGTCCCGGTCGCGGCTCGGACCGAGCAGGGTCGCGACCACCTCGGGGTCGAGGGCCGAGCCGCCCGCCGCCACCCGTCGCAGCGAGTCCATGAAGTCGTCGACCTCGAAGACCCGGTCCTTGAGCAGGTAGCCGAACCGGCCGCTCGCGACCAGCTCGACAGAGTGTCGCGTCTCGATGTGCTGGGAGAGCAGCACGATCGCCAGGGCAGGATCGCGGCCGCGGAGCTCGCGGGCCGCCCGGGCACCGTCGTCGGTGGAGTCGGGAGGCATCCGGACGTCGATGATCGCGAGGTCCGGCCGCTCCCGCTCGACCGCCTCGACCAGCGCGACAGCGTCCGCCGCCCGCCCGACCACCTCGTGCCCGGCGTCCTCGAGCAGCCGGGCCAGCCCCTCGCGGAAGAGCGCCGAGTCCTCACCGATCACGATGCGCATGGCAGCGCGGCCTCCACCTCGGTGCCCCGGCCGACCGGGCTGGCCACGTGGAGCGAGCCGCCGAGTGCGGCGACCCGGTCGGCGAGCCCCGAGCGCAGTCCGAGCCGGGCGCCGCCGCAGCCGTCGTCGGTGATGCGGACGAGCAGCTGCCCGTCGCGGCGTACGACGCGCAGCTCGATGCGCGTCGCCTCGGCGTGCTTCACGGCGTTGGTGATCGCCTCGCTCGCCACGTAGTAGGCCGTGGTCGCGACCGCGTCGGGCAGCGGGCCGTCGTCGACGTCCATCTCGACGGTCAGGGGGAGGCTGCGGACCAGGTTGGAGAGTGCGGCGGGCAGCCCGTCGTCGAGGCTGCTGGGCCGCAGCCCGTGCGCGATCTGCCGGAGCTCGGCCACCGCGGTCCCGAGCTCGGCGACGCTCTCGTCGACCAGGCCGTCGACGTCGACCGTGCCGTCGTCGAGGTGCCGCTGGGCGAGCCGCAGCTGCATGCCCAGCGAGACCAGTCGCTGCTGCGCGCCGTCGTGCAGGTCGCGCTCGAGCCGACGCCGCTCCTCGTAGCCCGCGCTCAGCAGCCGGGCCCGGCTCGACTCGGCCTCGGCGAGCGCGTGGGCGACCTCGATGCGCAGGCGAACCACCTCCACAAGGGTCGCGCTGCGGGCCGCGACCTCGCGGAGCAGCTCGACCGACGCCGGCCCGGAGTTGGTCACCAGCACGCCGTTCTGCTCGTCGACCAGCTGCACCGGCACCCCGCCGCCGCGGACCGGCTCGCCGTCGGCGTCGAGGTAGAGCTCCGACCCCGGCACCCGGAAGCCGACCCGTAGCCCCGGGTCGCGCAGCGCCTCGCGGAGGACCTGCTGGAGCCGTTCCGGCCGGGCCCGACCCGAGCTCACCTCGTGGTGCAGGTCGTCGACCGCGGCCAGCGCCGCGCGGCGCAGCGGGTAGAGCCGCGCGTCGACCGCACGGCGTACGCCGCGCAGGACCGGCAGGAGGAGCAGCGCGGCCGCTGCCGTCCCGACGGCGACGCCGGCCTGGGAGGAGCGGCCGACCAGCAGCCCGGTCACCGACGACACCGCGCCGTAGACGCCGAGCAGCAGGGCGGTCACCAGCCCCCAGGTGACGGCGAGCGCCAGGGCCTTGTCGACGTCGTAGAGGTCGTGGCGCAGCACCGCGATCGCGGCCGCCACGGGGGTGAGCACCAGGGCGCCGAGGCCGATGGCGGCGCTGACCCAGTGCGGCTCCCCCCAGATCGCGATCTCGACGAGGCACAGCAGCGGGTAGAGCGGCATCCCGATCCCGGCCAGGGCCAGCCACTTGATCTGCTGGCGCTGGGTGCGGCCGGCCCGACGGAACCGCAGCCCGAGAGAGACCGTGCAGGCCGCGAGGAGCACCAGCATGAGCACGAACGCGACCAGCGCGAACACCTCCCACCAGAGCGGGGGCGGACCGAACGGGCGGTCGACGCGCCCCAGCGGCGCCTCGAACGGCACGTCCGCGACCGCTCCGTCGACCTGGGTGACGACGACGGTCACCACGACCGCGGCGGGCACCCACCGCCACCGTGGCGACGGCACCCGCCCGTCCGGGAAGTGCAGCAGCAGCAGCCCGAACGTCGCGAGGACCCACCACGCGTCCTCGACGGTGACGGCGGCCAGCCAGGACCAGCGGCCCGGGTCGTCGGTGGTCGCGACCCACTGCAGCCAGACCTCCTTGGCGGCGACGTGGGCGACCGTGAGCGAGAGGATGCCGAGCAGCACCCCGACCGGTGCGCCCTCCCGGCGCCGGGCCACGAGCACCGACAGCGCGGTGGTGGCGGGGACGACGACCACGCCGATCGCGAGGTTGAGCCACGAGGTGCGGGTGGGTGCGGCCACGAGGAACCCGACCGCGACGACCAGGTGGAGGGCGGCCAGCACCGCGCACACGGCGGCGGCGCGGCGGGCCCACATGTCAGCACTGTAGGGACGGAGTGGCGGTTGCGGGGTCCGTGCCAGCACGGGACCCCAACCCCGAGGCCACCACGATCCGGTGACGGGCGATCCTCCCTAGCGTCGAAGCCATCGTCCAACGACCGCACGGAGGCTCGACATGACCACCATCTCTCCCGTCCGCACCGACGGCACGACCGTCGCTTCCGCTCCGTCCGGCCGACTCCGCGTCGTCGCCGTGGCGCTGGCCGGCATGGCGGCCACGATCGCCGCCCTGGTCCTCACCCACCCGTGGGGTGATCGCATGAACAGCTCTTCCGACGACCTGCTCCAGTACGGCACCCTCCACGCGGATCGTGACGCAGCGTGGGCGAGCATCATCGCCGACGGGTTCGCGCTCGCCGTCCTCGCGCTCTGCGCCGGGCTCGCCACCTGTCACCTGGCGCAGGTGCGCGGCCGGGTCGCCGCTCTCGTCGGTGCCGTGCTCGCCGTGGCGGGCGGTGTCCTCTTCGCGATGGGGAGCTTCGGCTTCGTGACCTTGTCCTGGTTCGTGACCGGGTTGCCCGAGGAGTCCACTGCCGAGCTGATCTCCTACGCCAACGACCAGACCGGGCACCTGCTCGGTGTGGAGATGGTCGGCTTCGCGCTGTTCACGCTCGCCACCCTGATCCTGTCGGTCGCCCTCGTGAGGGCGAAGGCGGTCCCCGTGGTGGCCGTGCCCGTCTTCGTCGCGCTGACGGTGCTCCTCTTCACACCGATCCCGGGACGTGCCATCGACTTCGTCCAGGCGGCCCAGATGATCCTGCTGGGTGGGTTGGCGGTGCCGCTCTGGCGCCGTGCCTAGCCCTTCTTGGGCGGCAGCGGGAAGAAGCTCGACGTGCGGGCGGCGTACGCCGGGTAGCCGGGCCGCTGCATCATCGTCTTCTCGAGCAGCTTGACGCCGGTGACCTGGTAGACGAAGTAGGTCATCGCCGCCGGGCAGAGGACGGTGGCGAGCCCCGCGACCCAGCCGGACGCGAGCCCCGCTGCCAGCCAGAGCCCCCACCAGATGCAGGCGTCGCCGAAGTAGTTGGGGTGCCGCGAGTAGCGCCAGAGCCCCCGGTCCATGACCTGGGGCCGGGTCTCCTTCGGCTGCTCCTTGTAGGCCGCGAGCTGGCGGTCGCCGACGCCCTCGAAGAACAGCCCGGTCGCCCACACGAGCACGCCCGCGACGACGACCGGCCACCACTCGACGCTCAGCACCGCGCCGACCATCACGGGCAGGGCGACGAACCACTGCACGACGCCCTGCACCAGGAAGACCCGGCGGACGACGGTGGTCATGCCGACCTCGGACGGCGGGCCGCCCAGCATCTCGGCGTACCTCGGGTCCTCCTTGCCGCCGTGCTCGCCCACCGCGCGGCCGCGGATGTGCCACGCGAGCCGCAGCCCCCACACCGCGACCATCGCCGCGACGAGCCAGCGCCGCCAGCCGGTGCCTTCGTCGAGCGCGGTGCCGAGGATCGCAGCGGCCAGCGCGATCAGCACGAAGCCGGCGCCCCACGCGACGTCGACGACGGCGGCCTTGTCGAGCTGCTTGGCGCGGACCGCGGCCGCGCCCATGCCGAGCACGACAGCGAGCAGCCCGGCGACGAGGGAGATGAGGACAGGCATGCGCTATCCGAGCTTGGCGACCGCTAGGCGGGCGCCGTCGACGGCCTGGTCCGCGTCGCCGGGCCCCCGGCTGGGCTCGACGACGGTGAGGACCACGGTCCGGCCCACCCGCGCCACCACGCTGCGCCGCCACTGCGTGTCGCCGTACGACGTGAAGGCGTCGAGGAGGCCGAAGCTCTCATCGCCGACCCGGCCCGGACGCCAGCCACGGACCAGCAGCGTCGCAGCGCTGCCTTCGCCGTCGTCGGTGGCGTGCGGCCCGCGGCAGACACGGGCGTAGTCGCGGTAGTGCTGCAGCACGCTACGGGCCTCGTGGGTGGTCCGGAACTGCACGATGCTCTCGCCGAAGGTGAAGTCCGGACCGCTCAGCGAGTAGGAGTTCGCGCTGGCGCGGCTGGTGCCCCTGTAGGAGCGGTGATGGTCGCAGCGCAGCGGTGAGGTCCAATACGCCGGGACGTCCATCCCGAAGCGGAACCGGTCCTGGTTGCCGTCGTCATGCCGCCCGGCCAGCTCTGGGAAGACCGTCTCCGCCTCGGCGAGGGTGAGCAGGTCCTGCTTGGAGACCGGGTCGGCGTGCGCCGCCACCGGCATCGCGAGAGGTGAGACCGCCGAGACGATCACGACACAGACCCCGACCAGTCCCGAACGCAGCTTCATGCTCCAGTCCTACCAGTCCCGGAGCAGCGGCAGGGAGTGCTCGGCACCGGGGCGCACCATGAGGAGCTGGTCGACGCCCATCCGGCCGTCGCGGAAGGCCATCGAGCCACCGACGAGGTAGAGCTCCCAGACCCGCACGACCTCCTCGCCCATCAGCTCGACGAGCCGGTCGCGGTGGCGGTGGAAGTTGTCCAGCCAGCCGGCGACGGTGAGCACGTAGTGCTCGCGCAGCCCGTGCACGTCGCGCACCTCGAGCCCGGCGCGCTCGAAGAACGCGACGGTCTCGCCCACGGGACGCATGTACATGTCGGGCGCGATGAAGCTCTCGATGAACGGCCCTCCGCCCGGCCACTTCCCGGAGCGGCTCATCTGCTGCACCAGCACCCGGCCGCCCGGCTTCACCGATCGCTGGAGGACCGAGGCGTACGTCGGGTAGTTGTCCTGGCCGACGTGCTCGCCCATCTCGATCGAGCTGACGGCGTCGTACTCGCCGACGGCGTCGCGGTAGTCGCAGAGCTTGATCATCACGCGGTCCTCGAGGCCGCGCTCCTTGATGCGGGCGTCGATGAACTTCTTCTGCTCCGCCGCGATCGTGATGCCGGTGACCTGTGCGCCGAAGTGCTCGGCGGCGTGCAGCGACATCGAGCCCCAGCCGCAGCCGACGTCGAGCAGCGTCATGCCCGGCTCGAGGCCGAGCTTGCGGCAGACCAGCGACAGCTTGTCGAGCTGCGCGCTCTCGACCGACTGCTCGGGTGAGGAGTGGTAGCCGCACGAGTAGGCCATCTGCGGCTCGAGGATCAGCTCGTAGAACTCGTTCGACAGGTCGTAGTGGAAGGAGATCGCGCTGCGGTCGCGCAGCTTGCTGTGCAGCCGGCCGCGGAGCCTCGCCTGCGAGACGGGAGCCGCCGGCGGACGGCCGAGCGCACCGATCCCCCGAAGGGTGCGCACGGCGCCGAGAAGTGCTGACGCCGTTGGCCGCCCGCCGAGCCCCCGCTCCTTCGCCACGGCGAAAGCGTGGGTCAGGGCGTGGTCGAGGTCGCCGGGCACGTCGATCTCGCCCGTGACGTAGGCCTGCGCCGCGCCGAGCTCGCCCGGGTGGCGGAGGAGCCGGCGTAGGGCGTCGACCGAGTTGAGCACGACGAGGGGGGCGTCGACCGGGCCTGCCGTCGAGCCGTCCCACGCCTTCAGGCGGACGGGGAGGTTGCCCTTGAGGAACGGCTGCAGCGCCGCCTCGAGCCTGGGCGCGATGCCGTCAGCCATCGGCCCGCTCGAAGGTGAGCTGGTGCACGTCGAGGTAGCCGGACGCGAAGCCGGCGCGGGAGTAGTCCAGGTAGAAGTGCCACATCCGCATGAAGGTGTCGTCGAAGCCGAGCTGGTGGACCCGCTCTGACTCCGCGAGGAACTTCTCGTCCCAGAGCCGCAGCGTCTGGGCGTAGGACGGACCCATCGAGAACGGCGTGTCCATCCGCAGGCTCGTGTGCTCGCGGGTGATCTCGTCGATCACGCGGACCGACGGGAGGAAGCCGCCGGGGAAGATGTACTTGTTGATCCACGTGTAGGTGTTGCGGGTGACCAGCATCCGGTCGTGCGGCATGGTGATCGCCTGGATCGCGACCTTGCCGCCGGGTGCCAGCACCCGGTCGATGGTCTCGAAGTAGGTCCGCCAGTACTGCCAGCCGACGGCCTCGACCATCTCCACCGACACGACGGCGTCGTACTGGCCGGCCACCTCGCGGTAGTCGCAGAGCTCCACCGAGACCCGGTCGGAGCAGCCCGCCGCGGCGATCCGTTCCTCGGCCAGCGCCTTCTGCTCGGTCGACAGGGTGATCGTGGTGACGGTCGCCCCGCGGCGCGCGGCGCGGATCGCGAGCTCGCCCCAGCCGGAGCCGATCTCGAGCACCCGGCTGCCGTCGAAGACGTCGGCCTGGTCGAGCAGCCGCTCGATCTTCCGGCCCTGCGCCGCCTCGAAGTCGTCAACCGTCGGCCTACCCGTCAGCTCGTCGTCGGTGAAGAGCGCCGAGGAGTAGCTCAGCGTCGGGTCGAGGAACTGCTCGAAGAGCTCGTTGGAGAGGTCGTAGTGGTGCGCGATGTTCTCCTGGGAGTTCTCCGCGCTGCTGATCTCCTCGGCGGGCGGCTTGCGGACGACCGCGCTGCGCAGCCTCTGGAGCGGCTCGGGGATGAGGTGCTGCATCCGGGCGGCCAGCACGGTCAGGAAGCCGCCGAGGTCCTCGGCGTCCCACGCACCCGTGAGGTAGGCCTCGCCGAAGCCGATCAGCTGGTCGCGGCCCAGGCGCAGGAAGAACTCCTCGGGGCGTGACACCACCATGACGGGGCCACCGCGGCCGTAGGTCTTCTCGCCGACGTGCACGGTGACGTCGAGGCCGTGGACGGCGGTGCGGAACAGGGTCCGGGCGACGCGCGCGGAGAAGCGGGCGCGCGGACCGGTGGGCAAGGTGTCGAGGCCGGGCCAGCTGCTGGCGCGGAGGTCGACCGCAAGGCGTCCTGAGACGGTCTCGGTCACGGTCGGACTCCCTTCTGGGTGTGGGGCGGGCGGGGCTGGATCGGCAGGCGGCGCAGCCAGAGCCAGATGCCATGCATTCGGATCAGGAGCGACCCGCGGATTGCCGCGGGCGCGGCCCTGCGTGCGGTCAGCTCCGAGCGCCGTCCGGAAAGAGAGGCGTGGAAGGTGCCGCCGTCGTCGGTGGTCAGGTTGACGACGATGTCGAGCCGGTCGTCGTGGGGCACGGGTACGACGAGGTCGTAGGTGCCGTCGGTGCCGTGGAACGGCGAGACGTACATCGCCTTGGGCGTCGTCGCCCGACCCTGCTCGTCGGGGTGGACGAGGTAGGCGTGCCGGTCGCCGTAGGTGTTGTGCACCTCCACCACGGTCGCTGCGTGCCTCCCGCTCGCGTCCCAGCACCAGTGCACCGAGATCGGGTTGAAGCAGTACCCGAAGGCCCGGGCGTTGGCCGCCATCACCACCCGCCCGCCGGCCAGGTCGATGTCGTGCTCGGCCAGGAAGGCCTCGAGGTTGGCGCGGATGGTGAGGTCCGGGTCGCCCAGGTGGTCGCGGCCCTCGAAGCGGCCGAGGATGCCGTGGTCGGGCAGGTCGTCGAGGTCCACGAGCCAGGTCTGAGACGCGTGCGTGAAGCTGCGCCCGAACGGCGCACGCCGGGTGTGCCGGATCGTCGTCTCGTAGATCCCCGTGGCGACGTCGTCGGCGGGCGAGTGGGGGAGCACCTCGGGCCAGGTGAGGCCGAGCCGCTCGACCGCCCGCAGACCGGACCGGGCGCCGTCCTCGTGGAACCCCCAGCCGTGGTAGGCGCCGGCGAAGCCGATCCGTTCGGTGTCGATGGCCGAGAGCTGCGACTGAGCGGCCACCGAGGCGGGGTTGTAGAGGGGGTGCTCGTACTCCATCCGGTCGATGACCTTGGCCGGGTCGACGAGGCCCTCCCCACCCAGCGTCACGAAGTAGTGGGTGTCCGTCTCGAGCCGCTGGAGACGGGTCATGTCGTAGGTGACCAGCACCTGTCCGGCGTCGGCCGTGCGCCGGGCGAAGTTCCACGACGCCCACGCGTTGCGAGCC
Organism: uncultured Actinomycetota bacterium; assembly: GCA_963830145.1. Taxonomy (GTDB): domain Bacteria; phylum Actinomycetota; class Actinomycetes; order Propionibacteriales; family Nocardioidaceae; genus Nocardioides. Next base: position 1,670 of record CAWHLI010000024.1, on the reverse strand, counting down.
GCGGGCATCACGGACTCGTCCGTGTGCAGCAGCGCGGTGTTCGGCGCGTAGGGCATGGCCGGGAGCAGGTCGCGCTGGGCGGCGGTCGGCTCGGCGAGCATCGCGAACGCCTGGCCCGGGTGGGTGGCGATGACGACGGCGTCGAAGGCCTGCACCTGGCCGTTGCCGTCGGTGATCTCGACGCCGTCGGCGGTCTCGAGCACCGACGTGACCTTGGTGCCGGTGCGGACCTGCTGGACCCGGGCGGCCACGGCCGCGACGTAGCGCTGCGAGCCGCCGGTCACGGTCCGCCACCGGGGGCTGCCGAAGACGCCGAGCATCCCGTGGTGCTCCAGGAACGTGAACAGGTAGCGCGCCGGGTAGTCGAGTGCCACCTCCGGGTCGCACGACCACACGGCGGCGACCAGGGGCTCCATGAAGTGCCGGGTGAAGTACGCCGTGAAGCGGCCGGCGACGATGAAGTCGCGGAGGGTCGTGTCGGGGCCGGTGTCGGAGAGCACCGCGCGGGCCCGGCGGTGGAACTTCGGGATCTCGGTGAGCATCCGCAGGTACTGCCGGTTGCGGAGATGTCCCGGGGTGGGGAAGACGCCCCTGCGGCCGAGGGCGCCCGCCCACTCGAGGCCGGTGCCGTCGTCGCGGATCGACATCGACATCTCGGAGGGCTGTGTCACCACGCCGAGCTCGGCGAAGAGCCGGAGCAGCACGGGGTAGGTGCGCGGGTTGTGCACGATGAAGCCGGTGTCGATGTTCAGCTCGCGCGGCTGCCCTGCGCGGGACTCGGTCACCACGTGGGTGTCCGCGTGGCCGCCGAGCCGGTCGTCGGCCTCGAACAGGGTCACGTGCGCGGTGCGCGAGGCGACGTACGCCGCCGTCAGCCCGGCGACGCCGGAGCCGACGACCGCGATCCTCTGCGGGGTCGTGGTCATCGGTCCTCCTTAGGCGAAGCTGAAGGCCGCGGCGATGTCGCTGCTGGGCGAGGTCGGGTCGGACCCGGCCGGTTCGACGCTGACGGCGGCACCGTCGGCGGACGCGGCGTCGCCGCTGAACCGGACCTTGTTGTCCGAGCCGGCGGGCATCACGCCCGCCTGCGTCATGGTCCCGCCGTGCTTGAGCCAGAGGACGTACTGCTTCCCCGTGGGGGCGGCCGGCATCCCCTTGGTGATGATCCAGGCCTCGTTGCGCTTGGCGGACCGGACCACGGAGACGGAGCCTCCGTCGCCGACCGGCACCTTGAACGTCTGGGCGTCACCGGCCTCGAGCACCTGGCCGACGCCGTCCTGGGGGCCGTCGTCGGTCAGCTGCTGATGCCGAGGGTCCCCCCGGTCCCTATCGCGGCGACCGCTGCCGCGGCCGCCAGAAAGGTGACGACTCGCCGCCGACGCGGGGCGAGGGTGGTGACCGTGGCGCCCGGGGCGGCCTCGACGGGAGCGTCCTCGCTCGCCACGACGGGCGGGAGCGGACGGACGTTGGCGATGCTCGCCAGCACCCGCTCGCGGAGCTCGGCGGACGGCGCGGTCGCGCTGGTCTCGGCGAGGAGAGCGGCGGCCTCACGCAGCGAGGCGACCTCGCTGGTGCAGGCCGGGCACTCCGCCAGGTGCCGCTCGAACTGTGCGCGCTCGATGTCGTCGAGTGCGTCGACGGCGTATGCGCCTGACAGAGCATGGATGTCA
>CAWHLI010000023.1:0-12505 GCA_963830145.1 uncultured Actinomycetota bacterium | reverse complement strand
GCGCGAGTCGGGATGGTCCATCAGCGCGTAGAGCATCGAGGGCACGAGCATCGTGGCGGGATCCTCTCCCGCTCGATGAACTCCAGGACCTCGGCAGGGCTGAAGCTGCTCAGCACGTGGAGCGACCCGCCCTTGATCACGGTGGGTGCGAAGAATGCCGCACCGGCGTGCGAGAGCGGCGTGCACATCAGGAACCGCGGGCTCTCGGGCCACTCCCACTCGGCGAGCTGGATCTGGGTCATCGTGCTGAACGCCTGGGTCAGCCCGATGACGCCCTTGGGGTTGCCGGTGGTGCCGCCGGTGTAGGTGATCGAGGTCATGTGATCGGGGGGCAGCACGACGGCCTCGAGCGGCTGGGCGTCGTACTTCGCGGCCTCGGCGACCAGGTCCTTGCCCACGTGGGCGAGCGCCTCGGGCACCGGGCCGATGGTGAGCACCTGCTTGAGGCCGGGGCACTTCTCGAGCAGTCCCGTCGCCCGCTCCACGAAGACCGGATCCACGATCAGCGTCGTGATCTCGGCGTCGTTGATGACGTAGGCGTGGTCGTCGAGCGAGCCGAGAGGGTGCAGCGACGTCCGCCGGTAGCCCTGGGTCTGGCTGGCGCCCAGGATGAAGAGCACCTCGGGCCGGTTCAGCGCGAGCAGGGCGCCCGCCGCACCGGTGCCGGCGTCGAGCGCCTCGAAGGCCTGGACGTACTGGCTGATCCGCTGCGAGACCTCACCGCCGGTGAGGGTCGTCTCGCCGAGATGGATGACCGGCTTGTCGCGGTGCCGCTTGAGCGCGGCCACCATCAGGTGTCCGTTGTGGGTGCCGACCCGCATCGGGTCGTCGAGGTCCGAGGGGCTGCCGGTCATGGCCCGAGACTAGAACGTGTTCCAGTTCTGGGCAATCAGGTGGCCAGTCGCCGCAGGGCACCGTCGAGCGCCGTCGCGAGCGTGTCGAACGCTCCGGCCTGCCGCAGCTCTCGGGCCACCTGCTCGTTGACGCCGCCTGGCGTGGCGTACTCGGCGGAGAGCTCCGCGAAGTCGGGCGCCTCGACACGGCTCAGCGAGGCCAGCGCGCCGGCGAACGTCGCCGCGACGTAGCGACGGGCGTCCGCGGCGCCGATGCCCCTCCCCTCCAGCCAGTCGGTCTGCGTGGACAGGTACTCGAAGAAGCCCGCGAGCGTCGCCGAGGTCGCGGACAGCGCCTCGTAGGCCACGACGTCCGGCACCTCGAGGGTGCTGCCCAGCAGGTCGAACAGCGCCCGCGCCTCCGCGAGCGGCGGGTGCACGGCGGTGAGCCCGGCCCGGACCGCCACCGGCGGCATCGGCACCGACCGGCACGCGCGGGTGGCCGGCGCCACCAGGTCGAGGAGGCGCGGCATCCCGAGCCCGGCGACGGCGCTGACGACCACGTGGTCCTCACGCCAGGTCAGGTCGCCGAGCAGCGGCGCGTCGACGTTGCGCAGGCAGACGATCACGAGCTGGGCCCCGTCGACCACCGCCTGGTTGTCGGCGGCCACGTCGACCGTCGGGTAGCGGCCCGCCAGCTCGCCCGAGACGGCCGCTCCCCGGGGCGAGAGCAGCACGCGCGGCGGGTGGGCGCCGCCCTCGCACAGGCCGGTGACGATCGCGCGGGCGATCGAGCCGACACCCAGGACGCCGTACGTCAGCCGCTCATCGCTCATGTCGTGGAGCCTAGGGTCACCTCATGACGCGCCCGTGCAAGATCGGTGTCCAGCTGCCAGAGGTGGAGCGCTTCGTGCCGTGGCCGGACTACCTCGACCTGGCCAGGCGGGCCGAGGCGGTCGGCTTCGACTCGATCTGGGTGGGCGACCACCTGCTCTACGACCTCCCCGGAGGGGTGACCCGTGGGCCCTACGAGGCGTGGACGACCCTCGCCGCCATCGCCGCGGTGACCGAGCGGGTGGAGATCGGGCCGCTCGTCGCGTCGACCGCCTTCCACGCTCCGGCGATGCTGGCGAAGCAGGCCGCGACGGTCGACGCCATCTCGCAGGGCCGGCTCATCGTGGCGCTGGGGGCCGGCTGGAACCGCCGCGAGTTCGATGCGTTCGGCTTCCCCTACGACCGCCGGGTGTCGCGCTTCGAGGAGGCGCTGGCGATCATCGCCCCGCTGCTGCGCGAGGGGCGGACGACGTTCCACGGCGAGTTCTACGACGTCGACGACTGCGTGCTCGACCCGCGGCCGGTCCGCGAGGGCGGCCCGCCGATCATGCTCGGCTCCAACAGCCCGCGGATGCTGAGCATCGGCCTGCCCGTCGTGAGCTCGTGGAACGTCTGGTGGAGCATCTACGACAACTCGGTCGAGCGGTTCGCGGAGGTGAAGGCCGAGGTCGATGCGGTCACGCCGGACGGGCGCGCCGTGGAGGCCACCGCCGCCGTCCTCGTGACGCTGCCCGGCGGCCAGGGCCGGGTGATGGGCGAGAGCTACGCCGCACGCGTCACGACCGTCACTCCCGAGGACCTGGGCGACCACGTGCGCGGCCTCGCGGACGCCGGCGCCACCCACCTGCAGCTCGTGCTCGACCCCATCACCGCCGAGTCGATCCAAGTGGTGGGCGAGGTCCTGGCGGACAGGTGGCACTAGCCTCCGGACGAGTCGGTGAGCCGAGGCCCTACGCCAGCACGTCTGCGATCCGGCGTACCTCGTCGGCCGAGCTCGCGCTCAGCATCAACGTGGTGACGCCGGTGCCCTCCCAGGCCTGGACGGTGTCCTTGACCTCGGCGGCGGTGCCGATGATGTGCATGTCGTCGACGAGCTCGTCGGGGATCAGGGCGGTCGCGGCGTCGCGGTCGCCCGCGAGGAACAGCTCCTGGACGCGGCCGGAGATCGCCTCGTAGCCCATCCTGTCGAAGACCTGCTTGTGGAAGTTCTGGTCCTTGGCGCCCATGCCGCCCATGTAGAGGGCGACGACCGGCTTCATGGCCTCGAGGACCGCCTGCTTCTCGTCGGCGTCGGCCACGATCTGGACGTGGCAGGTGGCCGCGATCTCGAAGTCCGCGCGGGTGCGGCGGGCGCCGGCCCGGGCGAACCCCTCGTCGAGCCACGGGCCGTACATGCCGGCCGACTTCGGCGTGTAGAAGATCGGGATCCAGCCGTCGGCGATCTCTGCGGTCTGAGCGACGTTCCTGGGTCCCTCGGCACCGAGCCAGATCGGGATGTCGGCGCGCAGTGGGTGCACGATCGGCTTGAGCGGCTTGCCCAGCCCGACCGAGCCCTCGCCGGTGAAGGGCAGTGGGTAGTGCGGCCCGTCGTTCGTGACCGGCCCCTCGCGGGCGAGCACCTTGCGGATGATGTCGACGACCTCACGGGTGCGGGCCAGCGGCTTGCCGAACGGTGCGCCGTACCAGCCCTCGACCACCTGTGGACCACTCACGCCCATGCCGAGGACGACGCGACCCCGCGACAGGTGGTCGAGCGTCAGTGCGTGCATCGCGATCGAGGTGGGCGATCGGCCCGACATCTGCACGATCGAGGTGCCCAGCCTGACCCGCTCGGTCTCGCGACCCCACCACGCCAGCGGGGTGAAGGCGTCGGAGCCCCAGGCCTCGGCGGTGAAGATCGCGTCGAAGCCGGACTCCTCCGCGGCCCGAACGAGCTCGGCGTGGTTGGCGGGCGGCTGAGCGCCCCAGTAGCCGAGCTGCAATCCCAGTTTCATCCGAACACCTCTCAAGAGACCTTGCCTCAGATTAGAACGTGTTCTACTTTTGCGTCCATGCCTCGAACTCTCTCGGCGCCCGTCACCGTAGCGTTCGACTACACCCGCTCGACCGGCCCGGTGCTCGGCCGTTTCCTCTCCGGGCTGAGGGACGGCGTGGTGGTCGCCGGCCGTACGTCGCAGGGCACGGTCGTCGTGCCTCCTCCGGAGTTCGACCCGGTCACCCACCTCGCCGTCGACGACTTCGTCGAGGTCGCCGACACCGGCACCGTCACGTCGTGGACGTGGGTGCCCGAACCGGTCAAGGGTCAGCCCCTGGACCGGCCCTTCGCGTTCGCACTGGTCACGCTCGACGGTGCGGACGTCCCCCTGCTCCACGCGCTGGACGTCGGTTCCCCCAGCGAGGTCTCCACCGGGATGCGAGTTCGTGTGCGGTGGCGCGTGGAGCGGGTCGGGGCGATCACCGACATCGAGTGCTTCGAAGCGCTGCCGGAGGGAGGCAGCGGTTCGACGCCGGGACCGCGGGAGACGGTCGACCCGGTCACCGGGATCGTGGTGCCGATCGAGCTCGACTACCTCTACGCCGCCTCCCCGGAGGAGTCGCTCTTCTACACCTCGCTGTCGGAGGGCAAGCTGGTCGGCCAGCGCTGCCCCACCTGCGGCAAGGTCTACATCCCACCGCGCAGCGCCTGCCCCGCCGACGGGACACCGACGGCGGAAGAGATCGAGCTGCCGGACACCGGCACCGTGACGACGTTCTGCATCGTCAACGTGCCGTTCCTGGGCCAGCGGATCACGCCGCCCTACGTGTCGGCCTACGTCCTGCTCGACGGTGCCGACATCGCCTTCCTGCACCTGATCCTCGACATCCCGGCCGAGGAGGTCCGGATGGGGATGAGGGTCAAGGCGGTCTGGAAGCCCGAGGACGAGTGGGGCACCACCATCGAGAACATCAGCCACTTCGCGCCGGTCGACGAGCCGGACGCCGCCTACGAGACCTACCGGGTGCACCTGTGAGAGACGTGGCGGTGGTGGGCTTCGCCCAGCGGCAGATGGCCGAGTTCGACGGGTCGCCGACCTGCGTCGAGCTCCTGGTCCCGCTGTTCGCCGAGTGCTACGAGCAGACGGGCTGGAGCCGCAAGGACGTCGGCTTCTGGTGCTCGGGCTCCTCCGACTACCTCGCCGGCCGGTCGTTCTCGTTCGTGCAGGCCGTCGACGCGATCGGCGTGATCCCGCCGGTCAACGAGTCGCACGTCGAGATGGACCTCGCGTGGGCGATGTACGAGGCCTGGCTCAAGATCCAGACCGGCGAGGTCGACACCGCGCTCGTCTACGCCTTCGGCAAGAGCTCGGCCGGCGTGCTGCGTCGCACGCTCTCCCTGCAGCTCGATCCCTACACGATGACCCCGCTCTGGCCCGACACCGTGTCGCTGGCCGGGCTGCAGGCCCGCGCGGGCATCGACGCCGGCCTGTGGGACGAGCAGGCGATGGCCGGGGTCGCGAACCGGTCGCTCACCGACGCGGAGAAGAACGACTACTCGATCCGCAAGGGCGGGTCGTCGGTCGAGGAGCTGCTCGCCCGCCCGATGTACGCCGACCCGTTGCGCAAGCACGACTGCGCGCCGGTCACCGACGGGGCGGCCGCGCTGGTGCTGGCCGCCGGAGACAGGGCTCGCGAGGTGTGCGACCGGCCCGCGTGGATCCGGTCGCTCACCCACTTCGTGGACCCGATGAGCATGGGCACCCGCGACCTGACCCGCTCCCCCAGCGCCGAGCGCGCCGGTGCCGCCGCGGACCTCGACGGGGTCGAGGTGGCAGAGCTGCACGCGCCGTTCAGCCACCAGGAGCTGATCCTGCGCTCGGAGCTGGGGCTGGGCGACGACGTACGCATCAACCCCTCGGGCGGCGCCCTGACCAGCAACCCCATGTTCTCCGCCGGAGGCATCAGGGTCGGCGAGGCCGCGAAGCAGATCTGGTCGGGCGAGGCGTCGAAGACACTCGGCCACGCGACCTCCGGGCCCGCGCTCCAGCAGAACCTCGTGTGCGTCATGGCCAGTGAAGGGACCGACGTCTGATGCCCAAGCAGCCGGCCGCCGTGATCGGCGTGGGCCAGACCCACCATCGGGCCAAGCGTGAGGACGTCTCGATGCCGGGGCTGCTCCGCGAGGCGATCGACCGCGCCCTCGACGACGCCGAGATGACCCTCGACGAGATCGACGCGATCGTGGTCGGCAAGGCGCCGGACCTGTTCGAGGGCGTGATGATGCCCGAGCTGTTCCTTGCCGACTCGATCGGCGCCGCGGGCAAGCCGCTGCTCCGCGTGCACACCGCGGGCTCGGTCGGCGGCTCCACCGCGATCGTCGCCTCGTCGCTCGTCCAGGCCGGCGTGCACAAGAAGGTGCTCACGGTCGCCTACGAGAAGCAGTCGGAGTCCAACGCGATGTGGGCGCTCTCGGTCCCGATCCCGTTCAACATGCCAGTCCATGCCGGCGCCGGCGGCTACTTCGCTCCGCACGTGCGTTCCTACATCCGGCGTTCCGACGCACCGACGCACATCGGCGCGATCGTCGCCGCCAAGGATCGGCAGAACGCGCTCAAGAACCCCTACGCCCACCTCAAGAACCCCGACACCACCGTCGAGTCGGTGCTCGCCTCGCAGATGCTGTGGGACCCGATCCGCTACGACGAGACCTGCCCGTCCTCCGACGGCGCCTGCGCCCTGGTGATCGTCGCCGAGGACGAGGCGGCGCGGTCGTCGAACCCGGCCTGGATCCACGGCACCGTGATGCGCTCCGAGGCGACGTCTGCCGCCGAGCGCGACCAGGTGAACCCGCAGGCGTCGCGCGACGCCGCCGCCGCGCTCTGGGCGCAGGCCGGCATCACCAGCCCGATCGACGAGATCGACATGGCCGAGATCTACGTGCCGTTCTCCTGGTTCGAGCCGATGTGGCTGGAGTCGCTCGGCTTCGCCGACGCCAACGGCGGCGGCTGGCGGCTCACCGAGTCGGGCGGCACGGCCATGGACGGCGTGCTGCCCGTCAACTGCTCCGGCGGCGTCCTCTCCTCCAACCCCATCGGCGCCTCCGGCATGCTCCGCTTCGGCGAGGCCGCGCTCCAGGTCCGCGGCGCTGCCGGCGAGCACCAGGTCGACGGCGCCCGCAAGGCGCTGGGCCACGCCTACGGAGGCGGCTCGCAGTTCTTCGCGATGTGGGTCGTCGGCTCGGAGAAGCCGGGCAACTAGCGCGTGTGGACGTGGAGGCGGAAGGGCTGGCCGTCCGGGTCGTGGAGGACCCGGATGTCGTCCTGCGGCTGGAACTCGGCCGCCACCGCGCCGTGCTCGACGGCGTACGCCGTGGCCTCGGCCAGGTCTGACCGGTGACGCCCTCGCATACTGGGCACCCTAGGCAGTGGTCGCGCGTTGGGAGAGACATGGCCGAGCTGATCCGCACCAACGACGTCGCCCTGATCTCCGCCGTCGAGGCGCTGCTCCAGGAGGCGGACATCCCGTGCCACGTCGCGGACCGCCTCACCAGCGGTCTCGAGGGCTCGATGAACTGGCTGCAGATGCGGGTGCTCGTCGCCGACGACCACGAAGCCGCGGCCCGCGAGCTGCTGGTCGACGCCGAGCTCGGCGAGTGGCTACGTACCCCAAACAGGTCTTGACCGAGCCACCCTCTCGACGACAGGCTCCCGCCTGACGGCAACGGGGGTTCTGTCATGCGGGGGCATGCTTTTCTGACGGCTGTGCTGATCACGGCCACGCTCGGCGCTTCGACCGCCGTCACCGGCGCGCCCTCCCAGGCCGCCCATGACGGGTCAGGGGCTCGCCGCCCACACGTCGACGGCCACCGCAGCTACGCGGTGATGGGCGACTCGATCACGGCCGGCGCCGGCACGAGCGACTGGGCCTACGACGCCGATCTCGCCTACGTGCGGGTCGCCCACGAGTGGTCCTACGGCGAGCAGGCCGGGCTCCGCACGTTCGGGGTCGGCAGCGCCTGCATCGCCAGCGACTGGTGCGGCTCCGGGACCGACGGGAGGGATCTGTTCGCACTGCGGTGGTTCACGATCACGATGCTCGGCCTGAAGCACCACCCCACGACGGTGGTCACCCACATCGGCATCAACGACCTGGCCTCCGGCCACACGGCCGAGCAGGTCGTCTCGGGGCTGCTCGCGCTGCGCCACCTGCAGAAGGCGTTGGGGATCCGCGTCGTGTTCGGAACCGTCGGCCCTTCGACAGCCGCGCACCCGGCCTGGAACGTCACCCAGGCGGAGCGGCTTCGCCTCAACGAGTGGATCCGGACCACCCAGCGCAGCTACGTCGACTACGCGCGCGCCCTCGAGGGCCCCGACGGCTGGCTGCGTCCTGAGTTCGAGTCGATCTTCCACGACGTGCACGTGAACGACGCCGGCGCCGCCGCCATGGCCGCCGTGGTCGGCAGGTGGGTCCGCCACGACGCGAAGGTCCACTCAACCTGACCCAGGCGCACGTTCGCCCTCCGCGAACGGGCTGCACGACGCGCCGTGCGGCGAGCCGGGCGGGCGTAGCCTCCTGACATGGGTGAGCTGATTCCGTTCCCGGCGCCGGACCTCGAGCCGGAGGCTCCGGTGCGCGAGCCCCTGTGGCGGGAGGCGGTCGGGCGGGAGCTCCGCGACGAGCGCCAGGACGCCGGCCGCACGCTCGCCGACGTCGCGGAGGACGCCGGGGTCTCCACGCAGTACCTCTCCGAGATCGAGCGGGGCCGCAAGGAGCCGAGCTCGGAGGTGCTGCAGGCCGTGGCCGGCGCGCTCGGGCTGCGGCTGGTCGACCTGACCATCCGGGTCGCCCGTCGGCTCACCGAGGTGCGCGGGCCGGTCTGCCTCGCCGCCTGACCAGCCTCAGTAGCCCGGGAAGATCTTCCGCAGGTCGTCGAGGGTCGTCGCTCCGGCGACGGTGACCCCCTCGGGCGTGTGCCGCGGCTTCAGCCGCCCGGCCAGCAGCCGGATGGCGGCCTCGAGCGGCCCCTCGAACGTCGCGGTGGTGTCGTCGTCCCCCGCCTCGAGGCTCACGGCGTCCGCCACCACGATCGTGTAGCCACCGATCCCGACCCGGACCGGGCCAGCACCCCGACCGGCGCCCTGGGGCTTGCCGACGAAGCCGAGCATGAAGGTCATGGTCGAGCTGAAGTGCTCGGCCAGAAGGGCGGCCGAGTCGTCGCTCAGGGCCGCGGCCGGGTCGAGGCCGACCTCGGCGTCCCAACCGTGCAGCGCCGCCTCGTTGAGCCGCATGCCGAGGACCGTGGCGAGTGGGAGCGGCTGCGGCATGAAGCCGAGGTCGACGGTGATGCTGTCGCGCTGCTGCGGGCCCAGCCCCTCGAACGTCGCGACCGACTGCTCGTCGTACTGGATGAACGACGCGGCCTGGTCGGCCGGGGCCAGGGCGTCCCACCGGTCCCAGACCTCTTGGTTGTCGGGCGCATCGACGGTCTCGCCGGTCGCCGCGGCCACGAGCGAGTACCAGCCGATCTCGGCCCCGCTCCCGAGGTGGGACAGCACGTCCGCGACCTGCCAGTCGTCGGCACCGCTCCGGGCGGTCAGCTGGTCAGCGGACAGCCCGGCCGTGAAGGCCGCCAGCCGGTCGTGAATGGCGCGGAGCTCCGCGATCGAGGCGTCGGCGAGATCGGTCACTCAACCATCTAACCGGACCGTCGTCCGCTTTCAAGGAGGTTCTCACGGCAGCAGGAGCATCGAGTCGCCGAACTCGTGCCACAGGTAGCGCGGCGCGTCCGGAACGGTGACGTCGGCGTACGCCCGGTCGACCAGGGCCCGCCCCGCCACGGACTCGAGGAGGTCGAGGTGGCTGGCCTCGGGCTCGTGCAGCCCGGTGAGCAGCCCACTCACGACGCGGGCCGGGCGAGCCGAGGAGAGGACCAGCGAGGTCCAGCCGTCGTACGCCGACACGATGCCGTCGACCGACGCGGCCGACTCGAGGGCCCGGACGACGGTCGTGCCGACCGCGACGACCCTCCCGCCGGCCGCGTGGGTGGCGCTGACCAGCCGGGCCGTCGCCACGGGGACCGAGGCCCACTCGGGCTGCGGCGGCTCGTGCGACTCCTGGCTCGCCACGCCCGTGTGCAGCACCAGCGGCGCCACCACGACGCCCGCGGACATGAGGTCGACCAGCACTTCGCGAGACAGCGGCCGCCCGGCGCTCGGCATCTCCGCGCTGCCGGGCACGGTGGCGTAGACGTTCTGCAGGTCCTCGATCGGCCACTCGCCGTGCAGGTAGGAGTAGCGGATGGGTGCGCCGTGCCGGCGCAGGTAGGCCACCCGGTCCTCGACCGGCAGCGTCGTCGCCCGCCACAGCCGGGTCTGGCCGACCGGGTGGGGAGCCGCGATCCGCAGGCGTACGCCGCCGGGCAGCCGCAGCACCTCGCCCGGATCGGGCACGCCCGGGCCGGCGCCGTCGGGTCGCCGCAGCTCGACCACCCACGAGCCGTCGTCCAGCTCCGCCGAGACGTGCAGCCCCCATGTGCAGCCGTGCCGCTGCACCTCGAGGGCCGACGGCAGCGTCGCGCTGGTGTTCACGACCAGCAGGTCGCCCGGCTCGAGCCACATCGGGAGCTCGCGGACCTGGCGGTGGTGCGTGCGCTCCGAGGTGACCACGGCCATCCGGACCTGGTCGCGGGCGAGGCCGCGGGCCTCGGGCGGCGCGGTCGCCTCGCTGCCGGGTGGCAGCACGAACCTGGCCTCGGTGGCTGCGGCGCTCATGCGGAGGCCAGCTCGGCGGTGTCGGCCAGCTCCGAGGCGCGGTAGCGACCGCTGGGCAGGGCGCCCTCGAGCAGCCGGAGCAGCGCCGGTACGGCGGCCGCTGGCTCCGGCCGGTCGGAGATGTCCTCGCCGGGGAACGCGTCCTGGTGCATCTGGGTCCGCATGTCGCCGGGGTCGACGGCGTAGACGCGCAGCGCGGGCTCCTCGGCCGCCAGCACCCGCGTCGCGTGGTCGAGACCGGCCTTCGACGAGCCGTAGCCGCCCCAGGTCTCGTAGGCCTCGACCGACGCGTCGGAGGACAGGTTCAGGACGACACCGCCGTGCGGGCGCAGCTGGGGCAGCAGCGCCGCGGTCAGCGCCATCGGCGCGACGAGGTTGACCCGGAGGATCTGGAGGTACGTCGCGGTGTCGAGGTCGGCCAGCCGTGGCAGCGGGCTGGTCCCCAGCGTGCTGGCGTTGTTGACCAGCGCGGTGGCGCCGCCCAGCTCGGCGGCCACGTCGACGAGGTCGCGGCGGTGCGCGGGATCGGCGACGTCCCCGGCGATCGCGGGGTGCGGGCCGCCGGGGAGACCGCGGACGGCCCGGGTGAGGGCGGCCTCGTGGCGTGCGTCGAGGACGAGGGACCAGCCGCGGCCCGCCAGCTCGTGGGCGAGCGCGCGACCGAGCCCCTGGGAGGCGCCGGTGATGACGGCAACTTGAGAAGTCATGCCCTCATCATGAAACTTGAAGTTAACTTGAGTTCAAGGGCGAGAGAGCGCGAGCTTGCGATTGTCGAGGATCGCGTCCGCCAGCCCGTAGTCGACCGCGTCCTGCGCGGACAGCACCAGGTCCCGGTCGGTGTCCTCGCGGATCTGCTCCGTTGTCCGGCCGGTGTGCAGGGCCAGGATCTCCTCCATCTGGGCCCGCAGCCGGACGATCTCCTTGGCGTGCAGCTCCAGGTCGGGCAGCGTGCCCTGCCCACCACCGGAGGGCTGGTGCAGGACCACCCGCGAGTGCGGCAGCACGAGCCGCCGTCCCGACTCCCCCGCCGCCAGCAGCACGGCGGCCGAGGAGCCGGCCTGCCCGATCGCCGTCGTACCGACCGGAGAGCTGATGAACTGCAGCGTGTCGTAGACCGCGAGCATCGCGGTGACCGAACCGCCCGGGGAGTTGAGGTAGATCTCGATCGGCGACTCGGGGCTCTCCGACTCCAGGTGCAGCAGCTGCGCGATGACCACGTTGGCCACGCCGTCGTCGATCTCGGTGCCGATGTAGACGATGCGGTCGGTGAGGAGCCGGCTGTAGATGTCGACGGCACGCTCGCCCCGGACGGTCTTCTCGATGACGCTGGGGATGGTGTAGCTGCTCATCACGCGCTCCGCTCGTTCATCGGGCTGAACGAAGCGCTGGGCGCCCTGTAGGGCGTCACCGACGACACGTCGGAGAGCACCTGGTCGACGAAGCCGTAGTCGCGCGCCTCCTCGGCGGTGAACCACCGGTCGCGGCGGGAGTCCTGCTCGATCCTCTCGATGGGCTGGCCGGTGTGCTCGGAGATGAGCCGCAGCATCACGCCCTTGGTGTGCTCGAGGTTCTCGGCCTGGATCTCGATGTCGATCGCGGTGCCGCCGATGCCCGCCGAGCCCTGGTGCATCAGGATCCGGCTGTGCGGCAGGGCGAACCGCTTGCCCGGCGTGCCCGCGGACAGCAGGAACTGCCCCATGCTCGCGGCGAGCCCCATCGACAGCGTCGCCACGTCGTTGGGGATCAGCCGCATGGTGTCGTAGATCGCCAGGCCGGCCGAGACCGAGCCGCCGGGCGAGTTGATGTAGAGCGCGATGTCGCGCCGCGGGTCCTCGGCTGAGAGCAGGAGCAGCTCCGCGCAGAGCTTGTTGGCGATCGGGTCGTCGACCTCCTGGCCGAGGACGATGATGCGCTGGTGCAGCAACCGGTCGGCCGCGGAGAGGCCGGCCAGGTTCGGTCCTGCGTTCATGGAGGGGGTCATGGTCTGGTTCATGTCCTCGAGCCTGCGCCGGGGTCGTCCGCCGTTCCAGTGGATCCGCTCAGGGCGGTTCTGCCCTGGGCAGAGGACGCGCCGGTCACCGCGGGGTGTCG
>CAWHLI010000022.1:0-6371 GCA_963830145.1 uncultured Actinomycetota bacterium | reverse complement strand
GGCCGCCCGGACGTCGACGTTGTCGAGCCCGACGCCGGCGCGGGCCACGACCTTGAGCCGGGGAGCCACCGCGAGCGCCTCGGTGTCGACGGCGGTGGCGCTCCGGACCAGCAGCGCGTCGGCGTCCGGGAGAGCGGCGAGCAGCTCGGCGCGGTCGGCGCCGTTGCAGTGCCGGATCTCGAAGTCGGGTCCGAGCTCCTCGATGGTCGCCGGGCTGAGCTCCTCGGCGATCAGCACGATCGGCTTGTCAGTCACAGCGTTCCTCGCGGGTCGGGCTCCGTGGAACCAGGGTGAGAAGCGCACGACGCTGTGCGGCGGCCCACACTACCCGCACGGGGGCCGTAAATGGGGTGCGTCTGCAGCGTCACCGATCTAGCGTCGAGGCCGTGTGAGTGAACCGGTGACCGTCCATGTCCCTCGTCCCTCGAGGAGTCACCGTGCCCACCCCTGTCCACTCCGTCCTCACCTTCTCCGGCGTCGGCCTCTCCTGGCCCGACGGCACCGTCGCCCTCGACGGCCTTGACCTGCTCGTGTCCCCCGGCCGAGCCGGCCTGGTCGGGGCCAACGGCTCCGGCAAGTCCACGCTGCTCAAGCTGGCCGCGGGCGAGCTGCGGCCGACCACCGGCTCGGTGTCCGTGGCCGGCGAGGTGGGCTACCTGCCGCAGGACCTCACCCTCGACCGGGCGCGCCGGGTCGACGACGTCCTCGGCATCGGTACGGCGCTGCGGGCCATCCGCGCGCTGGACGCCGGGTCGGGTGACCCTGCCCAGATCGAAGCGGACCTCGAGGCGGTCGGCGACCAGTGGGACGTCGAGGAGCGGGCGGTCGCCGAGCTCGACCGGCTCGGGCTGCCCGTGTCCGTCCTCGACCGCCGCCTCGGCGAGCTGTCCGGCGGCGAGGTGGTCCGGCTCGGCCTGGCCCGCCTGCTGCTCCAGCGGCCCGACGTACTGCTCCTCGACGAGCCGACGAACAACCTCGACGCCGCGGCCCGGTCGCGGCTCCACGACGTGCTCGGCTCCTGGCCCCGCACCCTGCTCGTGGTCAGCCACGACCGCGAGCTCCTCGAGAGGGTGGACCGGATCGGTGAGCTGCGCGAGGGCACGGTGCGCTGGTACGGCGGCGGGTTCTCGTCCTACGTCGAGCAGGTGGAGGCCGAGCAGGCCGCCGCCGCCCAGGCGGTCACCGCGGCCAGGTCCGACCTGCGCCGGCAGCAGGCGGACAGGGTCGAGGCCGAGCGGATGGTCGCGCAGCGCAAGCGCCAGGGCCAGCGCAACGCCATCAGGACCAACATGGGCAAGGGCGCCAAGGACTTCTGGAAGAACCGGTCCGAGAAGTCGGCCGCGTCCTACCGCAGGGTCCACGAGGAGCGGCTCGACGCCGCGCGCGACCGGCTCGACGACGCGGAGGCCAGGCTGCGCGGGGACCGCGCCATCCGCGTCGACCTGCCGGCCACCGAGGTCCCGCGCGGACGCGTCGTCCTCACCACCGACGCGCTGGTGATCCGCACCGGCGCACCGGTCGAGCTCGACCTGCGCGGCCCCGACCGGGTCGCGATCGCCGGTCGCAACGGCTCCGGCAAGACCACGCTGCTCGACACCGTCGTCGGCACCGTCCCGCCGCGCTCGGGATCGGTCCGCACCCACGTGCCGACCGCGCTGCTCCCCCAGCGGCTCGACGTCCTCGACCCCGACCTCTCGGTCGTGGCCAACGTCGCGCTGCGCGCACCCGGAGTCGACCTCAACGCGATCCGCGCGCAGCTGGCCCGCTTCCTGTTCCGAGGGGCCGCCGCCGGGCAGCTGGTCGGCACCCTGTCCGGCGGCGAGCGGTTCCGGGCCACCCTGGCCGCACTGCTGCTCGCGGACCCCGCGCCCCAGCTCCTGCTCCTCGACGAGCCGACCAACAACCTCGACCTCACGTCCTACGACGCCCTGGTCTCAGCGCTCTCGGCCTACCGCGGCGCCCTGCTGGTGGTCAGCCACGACGCCCGCTTCCTGGATGACATCGCGGTGGACAGGCGGCTAGAGCTCTAGCCGATGAGCCGCCCCGCCATGGGAGCGGGCGAGCGGAGCGAGCGATTGCGAGCGGAGCGAGCGCGCCCCGCGATCGGCCCCGGCGGCCATGGCCACTGCGAAGCTCGCGAGCGAAGCGAGCGTGGCCATGGTCCCGGGGTCGAAGCTCGCGGGGGTAGACAACGGCGTATCAAGCAAACAGCGCCTGGCCGACGTACTCGCCCTCCGCCACGCCGGGAGGCACGGCGAAGAGGGCGGAGCCGTTGACCTTGAGGTACTCCATCAGCGCGTCCTGGGACGCCATCTTGGTCTGGATCGGGATGAAGTGGGTGTCGGGGTTGCGCACGAACGCCAGGAAGAACAGGCCGGCGTCGAGGCCGCCGAGCGAGTTGCTGCCGTCGACGAAGTTGTAGCCGCGCCGGAGCATCCGGGCACCGTCGTTGAAGTCCGGGTGGACCAGGCGCACGTGCGCGTCGGGGGCGATGATGGTGAGGTCGTTGCTGCCCGGCATGTCGAAGTCGGGCTCGGTGAACTCCGAGCCGCCCGACAGCGGCGCCCCGGAGTCCTTGGTGCGGCCGACGAACGTCTCCTGGTCGCCGAGGGGCTGCCGGTCCCAGACCTCGATGGTCATGTTGATCCGGCGGGCGACGAGGTAGGAGCCGCCGGCGAGCCACTCCGCCTTGGCGTCGTCGCCGGCGCCCACCCAGACGTGCTCCTCGACGTCCGAGGTCTCCTCGGCCTTGACGTTCATCGTGCCGTCCTTGAACCCGAACAGGTTCCGCGGTGTCGACTGGCTCGTGGAGGTCGTGGACGTGCGACCGAAGCCGAGCTGCGACCAGCGGACGGCCACCGTGCCGAAGCCGATGCGCGCCAGGTTGCGGACGGCGTGGACCGCCACCTGCGGGTCGTCGGCGCAGGCCTGGACGCACAGGTCGCCGTAGCTCTTCTGGGGGTCGAGGTTGTCGGCCGGGAAGTGCGGCAGCGTGCGGAGCGCCTCGGGCTGCCGGTCGGCGATGCCGAACCGGTCGCGACCGTCCTCGGTGCGGAACAGCGTCGGCCCGAAGCCGAAGGTGATCGTCAGCCCGCCCGGCGGGAGCCCGATCGCCTCGCCGGTGTCGTCGGGTGGCAGGTTCGAGGCGCCCTCCACCGGCCCGACCGTGCCGGCCGGCCGGCCCTGGGTCATCCGCTCGGCCGCGGCGGTCCACTCCCGGAGCAGGTCGATGAGCTGGTCACGGTCGTCGGTGGTGACGTCGAAGGCCGCGAAGTGCAGCCGGTCCTGGGCCGGGGTCACGATGCCGGCCTGGTGGGCTCCCCGGAAGGCGTACGCCGCCTCGCGGGTCGCCGGCTCACCGGGCGAGCCCTCGCTCGCCCTGCCGACCACGAACGCGCCCGCCACGCCGGCGGCGGCCGCGCCGCCGCCGAGGAGCGATCGTCTGGAGACCTTGCCGGGCATCAGGACAGCACAGCGGCGGTGAGCCGCGACAGCGGCTCGGAGAGCGCGTTCACCGCGTCGGAGAGCCCCTTGACCTCGTCCGGCGTCAGCTGGTCGTAGGTCTTGAACCCGTCACCGACCTTCTGGGCGTCGAGCAGGGTCTGCAAGGCGGCGAAGCGCGCGGTGAGCTCCTCGGACAGCGTCGGGTCCTTCTGGTCGAGGATCGGCTCGAGGCCCTCGAACCCGACGCGCGCGCCGTCGACGTTGGCCTGGAAGTCCCAGAGGTCGGTGCGCGACCAGTACTCCTCCTCGCCGGTGACCTTGCCGATGGCGACCTCCTCGAGCAGGCCACGCGAGCCGTTCGAGATCTGGTCGACGGTGTAGGTGAGGGCCTGGACCCGCTCGTCGAGCGTCTGGGTGTTCCTCAGCAGGTCGTCGCCGTAGGTTGCCCGCTCCTCGGGGGTGAGCTGCGTGTAGCTGTCCGCGCGCTCGGGCCAGAGGTCCTTCTCGATCCGGTGCCAGCCGGTCCACTCCTGGCCGGGCTCGAGGTCCGCCTCGCGGGCGTCCATCATCGGGTCGAGGTCGCCGAAGGACTCCGCGACCGTCTCGATCCGCTCCCAGTGCACGCGCGCCACGGCGTACAGCCCGCGGGCGCCGTCGTCGTCGCCGGCCTTGTAGGCGTCGACGAACGCCGCCGTCTTCACCAGCAGCTGGTCGGACTGGTCCTGGACGTAGGCCGCATAGTTGGACACGGCCTGGTCGATGAGCTGCTGCTCGTCGGCTTTGACCTCGGGCGCCTCGTCGGACTCGGTGACGGTGAAGTCGGCGCGGATGCCGTCACCCTTCATGCCGGGCTTGCAGGCGGTGAAGTAGGTGCCGGCCGGAGCGTTGACCGTCATCTCACGGTTGAGGTTGGGGCCGATGTTCTCGACCTCGGAGACGATCCGCAGGCCGTCCTCGCCGAGCAGGTAGAACTCCGTCACCTGGGAGCCGGTGTTGGTGACGTCGAAGGTCAGGGTGCCGGCCGGGGCGGTGGCGGCCGACACGTTGCAGTCGGAGTCGGTGGACTCGACCGACAGCGCGCGCGGGTTGCCACCGTCGGCGGCGTCCGTGCTGGGGCTGTCGGCGTTCTCCGTGCAGGCCGCGAGGAAGGGAGCGGCGACCACGAGAGCGGTCACGGCGAGGGTCTTGCGCATGGGCCCGGGTCCTTTCTCGGTCATCGGGCAGGGGTCATCGGGCAGGGGTCAGCGGGCGGGAAGGGCCGGCGGGCGCGGCGGCCGAGCGACGCCGCATGCCGAGGAAGAAGAGGACGGAGACCGGGATCGCGTAGAGGAGCCAGGCGCCGGCCTCGAGCTTGGTGGTGGCCGGCGAGAAGTTGAAGATGCCCTTGAGCAGGGTGCCGTACCAGGAGTTGAGGTCGACGGTGTCGCTCACGTCGAAGGCCAGGTCGTTGAGGCCCGGCAGGAAGCGACCCTCCTGGAGGTCGTGGACGCCGTAGGCCAGGACGCCGGCCGCGACCAGGATGAGGAACGCGCCGGTCCAGGTGAAGAACTTGCTCAGGTTGATGCTGATCGCGCCGCGGTAGATCAGGTAGCCGAGCACGACTGCGGTGAGGATGCCGAGGCCGGCGCCGAGCAGCGGCTCCCACGTCGGGGTGATGGTGCCGACCGACTCGCGGGTGCCGGCCTTGGTGGCGGCCCACAGGAACAGCGCGGTCTCGAGCCCCTCGCGGCCGACCGCGAGCACGGCGACCAGGGACAGCGACCAGCGGCTGCCCTCCGCCGCGGTGTCGATGGCGCCGCGCAGCTCTCCGCCCAGGCCGCGGGCGGCCCGCGCCATCCAGAAGATCATCCACGTCACGAACGCGACCGCGACGATCGACAGGCTGCCTCCGATCAGCTCCCGGGCCTCGAAGGTGAGCCCGCGCGGGCCGAAGGTGAGCACGGCGCCGAAGCCGAGGCTGACCGCGACGGCGAGGGCCACACCGGCCCAGATCCGCGGGAGGAGGTGTCGCCGGTCGGTCTTGACGAGATAGGCCACGAGAATGCTCACGACCAGCGCAGCCTCGAGCCCCTCACGCAGACCGATGAGGTAGTTGGCGAACACGAGCGGTCACTGTACGCCCAACTACTTAGGCATGGCTAACCTAGGTGAGGTAAGCCTCACTGCGATCGCGTCAGATCGCGCAGCCGTCCGGCCCGCAGGCGTCCGCGCCCGGGCCGCCGACCGGCTCGACGGCTGGGTGGCTCTCGGTCCAGGCCCGCTCCAGGAGCTGGCTGAACACCTCGGTCGGCTGCGCGCCGGAGACGGCGTACCTCTGGTCGACCACGAAGAACGGCACGCCCGTGGCCCCGTATGCCCGGGCCTGCGCGACGTCCTCGTGCACGGCGTCGAGGAACTCCTCGCTCGCCAGCACCTCGTCGACCCGCGACACGTCCAGGCCGACCCCCACTGCGATCTTCCGGAGCGTGTCGTGGTCGCCGACGTTCTCGCCGCGGAGGAAGTACGCCGCCAGGAGCGCCTCTGTGAGCTCGCCCTGGCGGCCCGCGGCGGCGGCCAGGTGCAGCAGCCGGTGGGCGGTGACGGTGCGGGCGTGCGGTGCGTCCGCGTGGTGGAACTCGAGCCCGACCGAGGCGGCCACGCCGTTGGCGCGCGCCATCAGCTCACGGGCGCCTGCAACGTCCGTGCCGAACTTCTTGGCCAGCGACTCGACGGTCGTCTCGACCGGGACCTCGGGGGCGCTCGGGTCGAGCTCGAAGGAGCGGTAGACGACCTCGACGTCGTCGCTGTGGTCGAAGTCGTCCAGGGCCGCCTCGAGGTGCCGCTTGCCGATGTAGCACCACGGGCAGACGACGTCGGACCAGACCTCGATGCGCACGTCCGGTCAACAGCGAGTTCAGCCCGCGGATTCCCAGCCACCGCTGGGGCAG
>CAWHLI010000021.1:0-32213 GCA_963830145.1 uncultured Actinomycetota bacterium | reverse complement strand
ACCAGCCGGGTCAGCAGCTCACCCGCCACCCCGGGCTCGGGGTGGACCTCGGTCACAGCCGCCTCGAGGTCGGGCCAGTAGCGGTCCAGCCGGAGGGCGAAGGCCTGCCTCTGCTCGGGGCTCATCCCACCCGCGCCGACGAGCGCGTCGAGACCGAGCGGCCCTTCGAGCTGCCCGGCCGCCTCGGCGTGGATCTCGCGAGGTGCGCTCATCCGTCGCATCCTCGCACCGCCTCCTACTCTCTGGGGGTGCGCCCACCCGTCCCGGTCCTGCTGCTCGCGGGGGTGGTGACCGCTCTCGTGGTCGGTGGCGGGGTCGTCGCGCTCGGCCGTGACGGCACCGACAGCGACGGACCGGCTCCGGAGAAGGAGTCGTTCGCCACGACGCCGTTGGCCGGGTTCGACGCAGCGGGCCTCGTCGTCACCCGGGGCGCGTTCTGCGACGCCGTCGACTCCCGGCAGGTCACGGCGGCGCTCGGGGGTGAGCCCGCCGACTCCGAGGCCTGGGAGAACGGCGACCGGATCGACGTCGGCACCGGCGTGGAGGACGTCGGCCACGAGTTCGGCTGCCGCTACACCGGCGCCGACGGGACGATCGCGCAGGCGTGGGTCTTCGCGCCGCCCGTCGACGCGGCCGGCGCCCAGCGTCTGGTCAAGGTGGCGGGCAGGGCGGCCGGCTGCCAGGTCGGCGCCGGGCCCGCCTTCGGCGCGCCCACCCTGGCGCTGACGTGCACCCGGGACGACGGCGTCCGGGCGTCCTACCGCGGTCTGTTCGGCGACGCGTGGCTGGTCTGCGAGGTGGCGCGCCCTCCGGGCGCGCAGTGGGACCCGGTCGACCGGGCCGGCCGTTGGTGCGTGGGTGCTCTGGAGGCGGCCGCCTCGAGCTAGGGCTCGGCCTGGCTCTCGGCCCGGCTCTCGGCCCGGTTGTCGGCCTAGTTCTCGGCCGCGCGCTCCTGGCCGCGGCGCCAGCGGATGCCGGCCTCGAGGAAGCCGTCGAGGTCGCCGTCGAAGACCGCGCTCGGGTTGCCGACCTCGTAGCCGGTCCGCAGGTCCTTGACGATCTGGTAGGGGTTGAGCACGTAGTTGCGCATCTGGTCGCCCCAGCTGGCCTGCACGTCGCCCTTGAGCTCCTTCATGTGAGCGGCCTCCTCGGCCTTCTTCAGCGCGAGGAGCTTGGCCTTGAGGATGACCATGGCGCTGGCCTTGTTCTGGAGCTGGCTCTTCTCGTTCTGGCAGCTGACCACGGTGCCGGTGGGGAGGTGGGTGAGCCGGACCGCGGAGTCGGTCGTGTTGACCGACTGGCCACCCGGCCCCGACGAGCGGTAGACGTCGACGCGGACGTCCTCGTCGGGGATGTCGATCTCGTCGGTCGTCTCCAGCAGCGGGACGACCTCGACAGCTGCGAAGCTGGTCTGCCGGCGACCCTGGTTGTCGAACGGGCTGATCCGCACCAGCCGATGGGTGCCGGCCTCGACCGACAGCGTGCCGTAGGCGTACGGCGCGTGGATGGCGAACGTCGCCGACTTGAGGCCCGCCTCCTCGGCGTAGGAGGTGTCGAAGACCTCGACGCTGTAGTTGTGCTGCTCGGCCCAGCGTGTGTACATGCGCATCAGGGTCTCGGTGAAGTCGGCGGCGTCGACCCCGCCGGCGCCCGAGCGCACGGTGATCAGCGCGTCGCGGACGTCGTACTCACCCGAGAGCAGGGTGCGGACCTCGAGGGCCTCGACGATCTTGTGGATCTTGGCGAGCTCGGTCTCGGCCTCGGCGATCGTCTTGGCGTCGCCCTCCTCCTGACCGAGCTCGACCATGATCTCGAGGTCGTCGATCCGGCCGCCGAGCGCGCTGACGCGGTCGACCTCGCCCTGGAGCGCCGACAGCCGGCCGGTGACGCGGGTGGCGTTGTCCTGGTCGTCCCAGAGGTCTGGGGCGGCGACCTGGACGCCGAGCTCGTCGATCTCCCGGCGCATGGCGTCGAGGTCGAGCACCTGCCCGATGGTGCTCATGGTCGCTCTGAGCTGTTTGATCTCGGTGTCGAAGTCGGGTCCTGCCACAAGGTGCAACGTTACTGCCGCGGTCCCCGGTGCACCGATTCGTGCGTCGGCACCGCCCCCGAGTCCGGCGACCCAGGGGTGAGCCCGGACGATCTGCGCCACTCGGGCAGGTTTCCGTCAGCCTTTCCGGACATTTCGCCACCGAAGGGGTTGCCGTACATAGGGTGCCGATGCTTAGGGTTCGCCCATGTCACTCAGAACCGTGTCACCTCATCGCCTCAGGGCCGCCCTGTCCGGCGTCGCCGCGAGCTCGCTCGCGGTGGCCGGCATCGCCCTCATGGCCACGCCCACCTCGGCGGCTCCCGGTCACGCTCCGGCGCCGACCAGGGCCGGCTACGCCGGCGCGCCGGTCAACCCGGCGCCCTACACCGTGACCCAGCCGGACGGAAGCACCCTCCGGGTGCACGACTTCGGTGACCACCTCGCCCACGGGACCGCCACGGTCAAGGGTGACTACACGGTCGTCAAGGGCGCGGACGGGGCCTGGCGCTACGCCGCCGGTCTCACCGCCTCCGGCGAGCTGAAGCCCTCGGGCGTCATCGCCGGCCAGGGCGCGGCACCGGCCGGGTCCAAGAACCTCAGCCCGCAGCCGAGCGCTACCCCGACGCCGTCGAAGGCCCCGCTGGGCGGCACCGGCAACGACCACGAGCTGGTCATCCTCGCCCAGTTCACGGACGTGACCCACCACGCCACCGGTTCGACCGAGGCCGACTGGGCCGCCCACTACTTCGGCAACACCGGCAGCGTCGACGACTTCTACGACGAGGTCAGCCAGGGCCAGTTCGGTCTCAAGGCGGCCACCGAGAACTGCGGCACCCCCAACGACGGGGTGACGAACTGGATCACGCTCCCCTACGTCCACCCCGACACCGGGGTCAACGGCAGCGCCACCGAGCAGTACGTCGCCGACGCGATCAAGGCCACGGAGGGCTGCGTCGACTACGCGTCGTACGACGGGACCAACGGCCAGCCAGCAGACGGCGAGATCACCACCGACGAGCTGCACGTGACGATCATCGGCGCGGGCTTCGAGACGTCCTACGGCGGAGACGACTGCGGCAAGAGCATCTGGGGCCACGAGTGGGACCTCAACTCGGCCGGCATCACCCTGCCCACCGTGGACGGCAAGACCATCGGCGCGTCGGGCTACACCACCTTCGGTGAGTGGCACTGCAACTCCGGCGACACCCCGGGGCACAAGGCGACGATGGGCATCATGGCCCACGAGTTCGGCCACGACATCAACTGGCCCGACCTCTACGACACCGACCAGGACGGTGAGGGCGTCGGCGAGTGGAGCCTGATGGGCAGCGGCTCGTGGGGCGAGTCCACGGGAGCCGGCCACGAGCCGGGCGACTCGCCGTCCTACCCCGACGCCTACTCGCTCTACTACCAGGGCTGGGTCATGCCGACGGTCGCCACGGTGGCCGACGACATCGCGGTCACCGCGCACCACAGCCTGATCCTCGGCCCCAACCCCGGCGGCACGGACTGGCTCTTCGGCGAGCACAACGGCACGGGAGAGTTCTTCCTGCTCGAGAACCGCACCCAGCAGGGCTACGACGCGTCGACCCCGGGCTGCGGCGTGGTCATCTACCGCATCGACGAGACGGTGACGCCGAGCAACGGCGCCAACGCCGACCAGAGCGACCCGTTGGTCGCGGTCATCCAGGCCGACGGCAACGAGGATCTCGAGAACGGCGCGAACCGCGGCGACGACGGCGACCCCTACCCCGGGTCCAGCCAGAACCAGACGCTCGACGACACGACGACGCCCGACACCAAGTTCCACGACGGCACCCCGTCGAACCTGGCGCTGAGCGTGGACGAGACGGCGTGCGCCGAGACCATGCACGTCGACATCAGCCACCTCGGTGACGCGTCCCCCGTGCCCGTCGCTCCCGCCAACGACAACTTCGCCGACCGGGTCGTCGTCACGGGGAACTCCGGCTCGACCACCGGCACCAACGACCACGCCACCATGGAGATCGGCGAGCCCAAGCCGGTCGGCCACGGCGGTGCGTCGGTCTGGTACAGCTGGACGCCGACGGTCAGCGGCTCCGCGACCATCACGATGGCGGGCAGCGACTTCGACACCATCCTGGGCGTCTACACCGGTTCGGCGGTCAACGCGTTGACGCTGAAGGCGGAGAACGACGACGAGGACTTCGCCAACGAGGTCTACACCAGCAAGGTCGTCACGCCCGTCACGGCGGGCACGACCTACCAGATCGCGGCCGACGGTTATGACGGTGACAGCGGCTCGGTCCACCTCGCGTGGAACGTGGTGGCCATCCCGACCGTCACGGCGGTGCACACGCCCGACCCGTCCGTGTTCGGGACACCGAGCTCGGTCAACGTCACCGTGTCCGGAACCGCCGGCACGGCCACCGGCACCGTCACCCTCAAGGAGGGCGCGACGGTCATCGGGTCAGGTCCTCTGGACGGCACCGGCCACGCCACCATCGCGCTGCCGACCACGACCCCGGTCGGCGCCCACGCGCTGACCGCGTCGTACCCCGGCGACGTGCACTACACGGCGGGCACGGGCAACGTGACCGCCAACGTCAGTGCGGTGCCGCCGACCACGGTGCCGTCGACCACGACCGCCAGTGCGCCGAAGAAGGTGAAGTTCAAGAAGGACTTCGACGTCAAGGCGACCGTCACCGCCACCGGTGGCGCCACCGGCACGGTGCAGGTGCTCGACGGCTCGAAGGTGATCGGGACCGGCACCCTCGCCAACGGCGTGGTGACCATCCACATCACCAAGAACCTGAAGAGCGGGAAGCACCTGCTGACCGTGAAGTACCTGGGTGCGGGCAACGTCACCGCCAGCCAGACGACGGTCAAGGTGAAGGTGGGCAAGAAGAAGAAGAAGAAGAAGCACCACCACCACTGAGCGGCTGACCCAGTGAGCTGAGCGACCGGCCCCGTCCTCCTGGACGGGGCCGGTCGTCTGTGTCTGCTCCCGTCAGCGGTCAGAAGCTGCAGAGCACCTGTGGCGACGCCGACGGCTGCCGTACGCCGCCGTTGGTGCTGGTGGTGGCGACCATCAGTCGGCGGACACCTTGGCGAGTTCGAAGGCGCACCGGCGCGGCCTGGGCCAGTGCGAAGGAGCCGCTAGTAGCGCACGGTGTAGTCGGTGGCCAGCGACACGGCTGGCAGTGCCTCCGCAGCCGGCGACGTGTCGTCCAGTCCGGCGATGCCTCGGAACGACTTGCAGTCGCGTGCTTGAGGTTGTACGTCACCGAGTCCGAGGCAACGAGGGTCCGAAGCAGAGGGCAGCGCAGGGAGTGGGGTAGTCGGACGCCGCCGATCTCGACGCCGCGGGCGACTCCCAGTCATGCCCGGTCGAGCCGGGGGCTGCAACGACGTGAGGTCACGCCAGCCGAAGACGGTCACATTCAGCGCGGACCTGCTGTGACCTGCCGGCGTGCCCATGGGTCGCGGTCTTGACGACGCGGTACTTGCGCGTCGCGGACTGCTGCTCACCTTGTCCTTGAACGGAACCTGCCCTCGCGCGACAAGGCCGCGGTGGCGACGTCCTTCCAGGCCTTCTGACCGGCGTACCGCAGCTGAAGGGTGACCTTCATCCCCGGGTGCGGCCGGCGTCGACCGAGCCGCGGATCCTGAGGCTTGCGCCCTTGCATGCGGCTCGCGATCGGTCGACCCTGGTCGCATCGACCGTGAAGGCGCCCCCTTCGCCACGGCCGCCGGTGCGTGGCGGCCGTGGTGGCAGCGTCGGCCGAGACGAGGGCGGTCGCGCTGCAGGAGAGGGCCAGGACGAGTCCGGTGACCAGTGTTGTCTTCATGCCCGGTCCGATGCACCGGAGGGCGAGTTGGTTCGCTGAGGCGGAGCCAGGATCCAGGCTCAGGCCTTGCGGCCGAAGACCTGCGCGACGTACCACCGGCCGTCGTGTCCCTTGCGGGCGCCGATCGCCATCAGCCTGAACGAGGGGTTGAGGATGTTGGCGCGGTGGCCATCGGAGTTCATCCAGCCGTCGTTGACCACGGACTTGCCGGTGCGGTAGCCGGAAGCGACGTTCTCGCCCGCGGTGTTGAGCTTGCACCCGCGCATGACGGCGCCGAGGTCCTGGTGGAAGATCGCCTCCCGCTGCGCCATCGCCTTGGCCTGCCGCACCGCGAACCGCTTGAGGCAGTCGCTGGCCTTGAGCTGCTGGAGCCCGCTGTGGGCCCGGTTGGCGTTGGTCGCGGTGAACGCCTGCCGGGCGTACTTCCCGGCGCTGCTCTGAGCCTGCGCGGGTGGCGCCGCCACCGTTCCGGCAGCGGCGAGCATCGAGAGGGTGGCGAGGAGGGCGACGAGTCGGCGCATGCCCATCAGGCTAGGTCGTCCCCTCAGGCTGTGAAGGGGTTCCACCTGAACGCGACCCCCACGAGCAGACGTCGCGGGTGTCGTCGGGCCGGAAAGTCGCACGGGACATGTCGCAACGCGGCAGCTCTGGACTCTTCGCACGAGACTTCGTATGATGCGAAGTAAGGCCCAAGACGGGAGATTGCCCCTTACACAAATAGATTAGCACGGTTCGCGCGGGAAGTGCAACGCCCAGAGCTGGTTCGCAATGTCCCGGCGCGGTCGGGTCGAGACCACCGCCAGTCGGGGACTCGTGAGCGTCCCCACCCATGAATGGAGCGCCCTTGAACTTGATGCTGGACAGCATGGCCCGGGCAGTGATTGAGACCCGGCTCGAAGAGTCTCACCAGCGACGTCTCGGTCGTCGCGTGGTGCGTGCCCGACGCATGCGCCGCAGGGCCGACCGCGCTTCGGCGCGAGCACTACGCCTGGCGAGGCTGGCCGCGCAGGCCGAACGTCAGGCCCGCTTCGCCCACACCCGCACCGCCTGACCCCTCGGAGGGCGGTCCTCATCGAGGTGAGGACCGCCCGCGGTCAGCCGGCCACCGTGGAGAGGGAGGGCCGCGCGCCGACCCGCTCAGCCGTCGACGCCGACCACGGCCGAACCGTCGGCGCCGACCACGGCGCGCTCGGGCGAGCCGGGGACGGTGAGCGGCAGGTCGAGCGGCGCGTGCAGGCTGACCTCGACCCGGTCTCCGTCGATGCGGACCGTGTAGGAGAGCCCCGGGTAGCGGGCGTAGGCCCCGGCGTCGCTGAGGTAGGCGCCGACGGCCGCACGCGCCTGGGCTGCGGTGAGCGCCAGCGTGTCCTCCGGGACGCCGCCCTGGTAGACGTCCTCGCCGGTGGCGCCGAGGTCCGCACCGCGCAGCGCGGCTCCGTCGGCGAGCGTGTCGAGCCCCTGGCGCTGGAGGTAGGCCGCCGAGGTGTCGACCACCAGTGCGATGACCATGGCGATCAGCCCGGCGAAGCCGACGATCAGGACCGTGGCCTGGCCGCGCTCGTCACGCGGCCTCTCAGGGCTTCGCATCATCGACCTCCTGGTAGTGCCCGATCGGCACCGTGTGCGAGGCGTCGAGGGCGAAGCTCGGCGCCTGGCCCCCGAGGACCTCGGGCAGCAGCGGCAGGTCCACGCGGGTGGCGACCCGGACGGTGATGACCGAGGTGCCCTGGTGGCAGTCATGGGGGTACGGCGTGCAGCTGACGGTCACGGTGACCGGAGCGCCGCGCAGCCCCTGGTCGGCCAGCGCCTGCCGGGCGGCCTGCTCGGCGCGGGCCCTGCCCAGGGCGTCGTTGGGCGCGAGCGCGTAGGCGCGGCCGGCCGCACGGGCCGCACCGGTGACCCCGAAGGCGCCCTGCTGCACCTCGAAGACGCTGAGCACGACCCAGAGCAGCGGGATCAGCAGCAGGACACCGAGCCAGGTCAGCTCGACCAAGGCGCTGCCCCACTCGTCTCTGGCCCTCTCGTCTCTGGCCCTCTCGTCTCTGGCCCTCTCGTCTCTGGCCCTCTCGCCTCCGGTCCCCTCCTCTCGGGCCCCCTCGTCGCGGCTCATCGCTTGCCACAACACTGAACCAAATGGTTCACTGTCGCCGTGACCGTCGCCGTCCTCTGCGCCGCCCTCGGCGACCCGACCCGCGCGGGGTTGGTCGAGCGGCTCGCGCAGGGGCCGGCCAGCCTGTCGGAGCTCGCGGCGCCGTACGCCATGACGCTGACCGCGATCCGCAAGCACGTGGGCGTGCTCGAGGACGCCGGCTGGGTGGAGCGGCGCAAGCACGGCCGCGTCGTCACCTGCCGGCTCCGGCCCGAGCCGCTGGGCGAGCTCGAGGGCTGGCTCACCGACCGGCGCACCTTCTGGGCATCCGCCCTCGACCGACTCGGCAACTCTCTCGAAGGGACATCCTCATGACCATCTCCGACCTCGGCTTCACCCTGGACCGGACCTACGCAGCGACGCCCGAGCGCGTCTATGCCCACTTCACCGACCCGGAGCTGATGGCCCGGTGGTTCTGCCCCAACCCCGACCAGCCCACGACCTGCGAGCTGGACGTGCGGGCAGGCGGCACGTGGCGGGTCGTGATGGGCCAGTGGGTCGTGGGCGGCCAGTACGTCGAGGTCGAGGCGCCGTCGCGGCTGGTCTTCACCTTCGACTGGGAGCACGACGACGAGGGACCCACCACGGTGACCGTCACGGTGACCCCTGACGGGGACGAGACGAGGCTGGTGCTGGCGCACGAGGAAGCCGGGGTCGACGGCGGCCACGAGCAGGGCTGGACCCTGTCGTTCGCACGGCTCGACCTGGAGCTCGCCTAGCCTCACGGCGGCTCCTCGACCGCGTGGCCCGTCACCGTCAGGTCGATGGCCGGGCCGCCGATGCCGAGCGCCGGCACCCGCGCGTGGACGACGACCTCGACCGTGTCGCCGACCTGTCGAGCCGACACGTCCTGGGCGAACTTCTCGGACACCGCTCCCCCGATCTGTGCGCGCGTCAGCGCGGCCCCGTCTGCCGGACCGCGGTCGCGGGTCGCGGCGAGCCGGGCGCCCTCGGAGGCCGCGGACGCCAGGGTGTTGCGCACGTGGAGCACCAGCGCGACCTGAAGGATCCCGAACACGACCGGCACCAGCACCATCATCACCAGCACGATGTCGACGACCGCCGAGCCGCGTTCGGACCGGCGGCGGGCTGGGCGAGGCACTACTTCACGCGGCTGAGGGCGCTCGACAGCATCGACTGGAGCTGGCCCTGGGCCACGCCCCAGATGCCCATCACCAGACCGGCCGTCATCACGGTGACGAGGACCCAGCCGGGCACGTCGCCACGTTCGTCACGGACCCGCGGCGCGGTGACCTCGAGCCAGAGACGGGTGAGTGCGGAGTGCAGGTGCTGCATGGTGCTTCCTTTCCCGAGAGGTGTTCACGGTGGTTCAGGGGGTCGTGAGCGAGAGCCCGACGACGCCGGGCCAGAAGGCGAAGAGCACGGTCACCGGCAGCACGAGGAAGACAACGGGCACCATCATGGCGACCTCGCGTCGAGCGGCGACCTCGATCAGCTCGCGCCGCCCGGCCTCGCGGACGTCGGCGGCCTGAGCGTGGAGGACGTCGGCGAGCGGGGTGCCGCGCTCGACCGCGACGGCGATGCCCTGCGCGAACCGCGCCACCAGCGGCAGCCCGGTGGTGGCGGCCATCCGGTCGAACGCCGACGCAACCGGTTCGCCGGTGCGGACCTCGGCGAGCACCAGGGCCAGGTCGGCGGAGAGGTCTCCGCCCGAGCGGCGTACGACGCGGTCGAGAGCGGCGACCGGGCTCTCCCCTGCCGCGACCGCGAGCGCGAGCAGCTCGGCGACGGTCGGGAACTCGGCGAGGATCCGCCGCTCCCGCTGCTTCACCTGGGACGAGAGATGGTGGTCGCGCGCGAGGACCCCGGCGACGAACGCGCTGAGGCAGAGCAGCACCGCGGGCACCAGCCCGCCGGGGTGGCTGAGCGACTTGAGGAGGGAGTAGGCCGCGGTGACGGCGAAGGCGACCAGTCCCCAGACGACCTGCTGCACCCGGAACTCGGCCACGGTCGCCTCGAGCCCGGCCCGCTCCAGCCTCTTGCGCACCGAGGCCGCGCCGCCGAGCACCCGCTCGACCCCGTCGGCAGCCGTCTGCAGGAGGGGACCGAAGACTCCCTTGGTCGCCGACGTGGTCGGCAGCTGCCGGGTCCTCACCTGGGGGAGGTCGCGGACGTAGGGCAGCACCCGGCTCGCCAGCTCGGGGCGCCGCAGGGCGATGGCGCGCGACCCGACGAGCAGCAGGCCGCCGGCGAGGGTGGCCCCGAGCACCGCGCCCCACGTGGCCGGCGTCATCGGAGGATCCGGCGTTCGACGGGCAGCCGGCCGATCCGCATCATCAGCCGGTAGGCGACGAGGCAGAGGCCCGCCCCGACTCCGAGCACCAGCGCTCCTGTCGGGGAGGCGTAGCGGCGGATCACCTCGGTCTGGAACGACATGAAGAGGAGGACCAGCCACGGCGCGGCGACCGCGAGCCGCGCCCCGTTCACGGTCCAGGCCTGACGCGACTCCAGCTCGCCGCGGGTGCGGACGTCCTCGCGCAGGTAGCCGGAGAGGTTCCGCAGCAGCTTGCCCAGCTCGCCGCCGCCGACCTCGCGGGCGACCCGCAGCCCTTCCACGACCCGGTCCCCGACCGGGTCGGCCAGCCGTTCCTTGAGCCGGTCGAGAGACTCTCCGAACCTCCCGGTCACCTGGTAGTCCAGCGCGAACGCGTCGAACGCCGGACGCAGCGGCGCGGGTCCGCGGACGCCCAGCGCCGCCAGCGCGTCGGGCAGCGACATCCCCGCGCGCACGGCCGACGACAGGTTGTCGACGGCCTCCGGCCAGACCTCGGCGAGCTCACGCTGCCGGCGCCGCGCCCGTCCGCTGACCACAGCCACCGGGAGCCAGCCGCCGATCAACCCGAACGCGAGCGAGACCGGCGGCGTCCGTGACACGGCCTGCACGACGAACGCCGTCACGGCGCCGGCGACGACGCAGACCGTCACGAACCCGGTGGTCGAGACCTCCCCGAGGCCCGCTCTCGCCAGGAGCTCGGCGGTCCGCCCGTGCTTCGCCGCGGTCCGGGACTGGAGCGGGACGAAGAACGCCGACCACACCAGCAGCAGTCCGACTCCGACTCCGAGCCCCACGAGCGCACCCATCAGCTCTCCCGCTGTCCGCTGAGCAGGCGGTGCACGTCGATGCCACGTCGCTCGAACTGCTCGAGCCGCGGCGGCAGCCCGCCGGTGCGCCGCAGCTCGGTGCCGTGGCGCACGAAGATCGGCTCGGTCTCGATCACGTCGTTCTCGACCCTGCCCGGGACGCCCACGACCTCGTTGACGCGGCGTACGCCGTGCTCGTCGATGCCGAGGTGGAGGACGAGGTCGACGCTCGCCGCGACGGTCGGCACCACGAACCGCGCCGAGATGTTCTCGCCCGCCAGCAGCGGCAGGGTGCAGCACTTCACCAGCGCCTCGCGGGCACTGTTGGCGTGGATCGTGCACATCCCAGGAAGCCCGGCGTTGAGCGCGAGCAGCAGGTCGAGGCACTCCTCGGCCCGCACCTCCCCCACGATCACCCGGGACGGACGCATCCGCAGCGACTCCTTCACGAGGTCGCGCAGCCGCACCTCGCCCGTGCCCTCGAGCCCCTGCTGCCGGGTCTGCAGCGCGACCCAGTCGGGGTGCGTGAACCGCAGCTCGTGGACCTCCTCCGCGCTCACCACCCGCTCGCCGCCGGGGATGGCGGCCGCCAGGCAGTTCAGCATCGTGGTCTTACCCGCCTGGGTGCCGCCAGCGATCAGGATGTTGAGGCCGGCGCGCACCGACGCCTCGAGGAACGTCGCTGCGCGAGGGCTGAGGCTGCCGAGCTCGACCAGGCTCTGCAGGCGGTGCGCCCGCACGGTGAACTTGCGGATGTTGACCGCGCTGAAGCCGCGCGAGATGCCCTCCAGGACGACGTGCAGCCGGTGCCCCTCGGGCAGCATCGCATCGACGAACGGCTGGCTCAGGTCGATCCTGCGCCCCGAGCTCTTGAGCATCCGCTCGACCAGCTCCTGCACCTGGGCGCGGCTCAGCACCAGGTTGGTCAGCTCGTGCCGGCCGTGGCGCGCCACGAACACCCGCGAAGGGTCGTTGATCCAGACCTCCTCGACGGCTGGATCGTCGAGGAACGGCTGCAGCGGTCCGAAGCCGCTGACCCGCGCGACCAGCTCGCCGACCACCGCGTCGGCGTCGGGCACCCGTGCCACCACGCCGGTCAGGCTGCGCTCGTCGTGGTCGCGCACGACCGACTCCGCGATCCGGCGTACGACGCCCGCGTCGGCCTGTGGGTCGACGCCCTCGCGGCGCACCACGTCGCGGACGTGGGCATCGAGCTGCTCGACGAGCTCGTCGTGCGCCGATGCGGGCGCACCGGCATGCGTTGTTGTCACGGAGATCCCGAACTTCCCGAGAAGGAGCCCTGCTGACAGTGACCGTAAACCCGGACTTGGCGCGTGGGAAGACGCTCAGGCCAATCTGTGGAGAACGAGCCTCATGTGGTGCGTGAGACCGCGATGCAGTCGATCTCGACGCGCGCCCCCAGTGGCAGCCCCGCCACCTGGACGCAGGTGCGGGCAGGCCGGTCGGGGAAGAGCTCGACGTAGGCGGCGTTCATCCCGGCGTAGTCGGCCATGTCGGCCAGGTAGACGTTGGTGCGTACGACGTCGGTGATCCTCGCGCCGGCCGCCGCCAGCACCCGCTCGAGGTTCGCGACGACCTGGCGGGTCATCGCCTCGATGTCGGAGTCGACGAGGTTCCCGTCCGCGTCGAGGGGCACCTGGCCGGAGCAGTAGATCGTGTCGCCCACGCGGACGGCTTGGCTGAGCACGGGCAGAGACCCGAGACCGGGTGCGTCGATGTGGTCCATGGCCCCATCCTGCCGTCAGGCCGGACGTCGCCTGCTGTGCTGCTTCTCTAGCGCCGCTGGTCGCTGAGGACGTGACGCCGTGGGCGCTCGACGACAGAGGGACTTCTCGTGGCGGCGCGGGTCTCCGCCAGGCCCGTGACAGCCGCGTGCAGCAGGCCGACCACAAGCAGGACGAGCAGGAGCAGCGCCCCGCGTCCACCGACCAGGGCGACGCCGACGAGCAGGCCGTAGAAGGCTGCGCAGAGGATCAGCGCGTTGAGGATGCCTGCTGCGGCATCGGTCCGACCGTCTGATCTCGGCACGTCGGCCTCCTCACGGCTCTGCACACTGCTGTGCACTGATGACTCTCCCGTGTCTTCTCATTCTGCCCCTGAGGCGCGCCGTGAAACGTCGGAACCCGCATTCCTGTGGCGAGACAGCAAGCACGGTCATGCCGCTGGGGGCCAGATCGGTGCACGATCGACGCATGGTCACCGAAGGTCCCCTCAGCGGACAGCTCGCCCTCGTCACCGGCGCCTCACGCGGGCTCGGCCGGGCCACGGCGGTGGAGCTCGCCGCGGCCGGGGCGTACGTCGTGTGCACGGCGCGCAGCACACGAGCCGACGCCACCCAGACCGAGGTCGACGACCTCACCCTCGAGGGCACCCTCGACGCCGTCCGAGCGGCCGGCGGCGAAGGCGAGTGGCACCGGTGCGACCACACCGAGCCCGCCCAGGTCGAGGCGCTGCTGCGCGACGTGCTCGACCGGCACGGTCGGGTCGACGTGCTGGTCAACAACGCCTGGGGCGGCCACGACCACCACGAGGGGGTGGACGGCGAGGAGGTGTGGGACGAGCCTCTGGACCAGTTCCGGGCGATGCTGCTGGGGGGCGCCTACTCCGACTTCGTCACCACGATGCTCACGCTCCGGCTGGCGATGGGGCCGGCCCGGCGCGGGCTCGTGCTCACCACGACCTGGCACACCCCCGAGCCGCCCGCGTGGGTGCCCTACGAGTCGAGCAAGGCGGCCAAGAACAGGCTGGTCTACGCCCTCGGCCACCACCTCCAGGGCAAGGGGATCCCGGTGGTCGCGGTGGCGCCCGGCTGGATGCGCACCGAGCTGATGCTCACCCACCACAGCGAGGAGGAGCTGGCCGGGAAGACCGAGACTCCGCACCTCGCCGGTCGGGTGATGGCGGCTCTCGCCGCCGACCCCGAGGCGATGGCCTTCACCGGCCAGGTGGTCGACGTCGGGGACATGGCCGAGCGCTACGGGATCGACGACCTCGACGGCACCCGGCCGCACGGGAACGCCGGCCGCTACCTGCCCAGCCCGGTCCCGCCGCGGGCCGAAGGCTCGCAACGGTGACCCCGACGGCTCCCGTTCGGTCGCACGGATCTGGTCCGTTCCTATCGGCGAGGTAGCAGGATCGAGAGCTGCTCCGGGCTCTCCCCGGTGAGCCGGCCGCCGAGCGCGGTGACCACCGCCCGCGCCTGGGTGATCGACATCCCGGCGTTCGGGCCGGCGACCTGACGCAGCTCGGCGCAGGAGATCCCGATCGAGAGGTGCCCCTCCTCGTCGGCGTCGAAGACCATCCGGACCCGACCCTGCCCGCGCTTGAGGACGTCGGCCAGCAGCAGGTCGAGGATGTGCTCGACCGGACCGGGGGTGTAGGTCGTCTCGATGTTGCCCTCCACCGCGGCGGTGAGCTGCCGGTCCTGCTCAGCGAGGGCGTCGGCCCAGGTCTGGGCGCACTGGGTGGCCAGGTCGCGCAGCGGGATCTCGGCCCCGGCCACCAGCGCGCCCCGGCGCGAGAGCGCGACCAGGTCGCCCGCGACATCGTCCATCGCCTGGATCCGGCCGACCGAGCGGGTCGCGGCCTGTCGCACGTCGTCGGGTACGTCGTCGCGCTGGGCCAGCTCCTCGAGCTCGAGCCGGAGCCCGGTCAGTGGGGTGCGCAGCACGTGCGAGGCGTGCTCGGCGAACGCCTGCTCCGAGGCCAGCCGGTCCTGCAGCTGGCCGGCCGAGGTGAGCAGCGCCTGGCTGATCGCCCTCGCCTCCGGGATGTGGGTGCGCGGCAGGTCGAGGTCGAACCTGCCACGGCCCAGCTGGCCGGCGGCACCGGCGAGCTGGCGGAACGGACCCGACAGCCACCGGGCGATCACGTAGCCGACCAGGGCCCCCACCAGACCGACCAGCAGGATCAGGAACCCCAGGGAGCCCTTGTCGCGGTCGGCCAGGCTGTCGAGCACCGACCCCGCCTGGGTCACGGTCAGGGAGCCGTCGCCGGCATCGACGGCGGTCCTGATCGCGTCGTCCGGGTGGCTCTCGTCGTACGCCCTGCCCTCGACGACGATCGGCGCGCCGGTGCCGAGGTCGTACTCCAGGCGGTCGAAGGAGTCGACGACACCGGCGAGGAAGGCGCGGTCCACCGGCAGCCCGAGCCGCTGGCGCTGCTCGATGACGAGCGCCAGCGTGGCGGCGTCGCCGCGCAGCTCACGGCTCTCGTGGGTGCGCAGCCGCGTGTGCTCGTTGTAGCCGCGGATCCACAGCGCGCCGAAGAGCAGCAGCACCGAGAGGACGACGAACGACGCAGTCAGGCGCGCACGCACTCGTCACCCCCTGGGCGGTCCATGTCCCGAGCGCGGCTCAGTCGGACGGTGTGCCTTCGAGCCGGAACCCCACGCCACGCACGGCCACGACCTTCTCCTGGACGCCGACGCTCTCGAGCTTCTGACGCAGCCGCCCGATGGTGACGTCGAGGGTCTTGGTGGAGCCGTACCAGTTCTCGTCCCACACATCGGCCATCAGGCGGGTGCGGGAGACGACCTTGTCCCTGTTGGCGACGAGGACGTTGAGGACCTCGAACTCCTTGCCGGTCAGGGGGACCTCGTCGTCGCCGGAGAAGACCCGGCGGGCGGCGACGTCGATGCGGAGTCCGCCCTCGTTGCCGCTCTCGGCGGCGGCCGTGGCGTTGTTGGTACGCCGGAGCAGGGCACGGACCCGGGCCTGGAGCTCGGCCAGCCCGAACGGCTTGGCCATGTAGTCGTCGGCGCCGTAGTCGAGGCCGACCACCCGGTCGAGCTCGCCGGCGCGGGCCGTGACGATCATGATCGCGCCGTCGTAGCCGTTGTCGCGGGCCTTGCGGCAGACCTCGAGGCCGTCCATGTCGGGAAGCCCCAGGTCGAGGATGATGACGTCGGCGTGGCGCGCCTGGACATCGTCGAGCGCCTTCTGGCCGGAGTCCACCCAGTGCACGTCGTAACCCTCGCGCTCGAGGGTGCGGACGAGCGGGAAGGCGATGTCCTCCTCGTCTTCGACGACGAGGACTCTCTGCGGCATGCCGCGATGATAGGACTAGACAGGCAGTGCGCGGGGCGCAACGCCCCGATCGTCCGGCTGGGTGGGATGTGTCTCACCCCACGGGCATGCGGGCCCGCGTCGGGCCGGCCGCCTTCTGCGGGGCGTGCGGGCCGGTCGCGAAGGCCAGCACGAGCGCCGCGAGCGCGGCCGCGGACAGCAGGATCCAGCCTCCGTCCATGACGAAGGGGTAGCCGATCCAGGGCACTCCGAGCCACACCCGCGCGTAGCTGTCGCTGGCGGGGAGCGTGATCCGGTCGGCGCTCCCGGTGCCGCGGGCGATGTCGGCCTCGGTGGTCACGACGCCGTCCTCGATGGAGACGATCCGGCGGGTCACCCGCTCGTCGGAGCCGCCACCCGGCGGCCGGAAGCTGATCACGTCGCCGACCGCGAGGTCGGTGGGCCCGACCTGGCGGGCCATCAGGACCGAGCCGCGTCCGAGCGAGCCGTCCATCGACCGGTCGGTCGCGACATAGCGGTCGAGGCCGAGCACGGTCGGCAGCACCACCAGCAGCACCACGGGCGCGAGCACGAGCATGCCGAGCGCAAGCCGTCGCCACTCGCCGTGGGTCGACCGGTGCGGAACCGGTTCGATCTCCAAAACGCCAACCCCCCTGAAGGCCGGGCCACCCCGAGCGGCCCGTATTGGCCAAACTAGGCGGACGGTGTCAGATCGGGTCCACGCCCCGTCCACGACTGGACCAAGGTTGGGTAACACCGAGGAGCGTGTCGAGTCCCGGCCGCTCAGGCGAACAGGTCGCCGTACTCCTCCACGCGCTCCAGCACCTGGTCGAAGCGCAGCTGCTCGATCTCGTCGGGGTCCTCCGCTCCGGCCTCCACCTCGTCCCAGCCCAGCGGGGCGGCGACGTACGGCTTCTCCTTGCCGCGCAGGGAGTACGGCGAGATGGTGGTCTTGGAACCGGAGTTCTGCGACCAGTCCAGGAAGACCTTGCCGGCGCGGCGGGACTTGGTCATGGTCGCCGTCACGAGCTTGGGGTGCTCCTTCTCGAGGGTCTCCGCGACCGCCTTGGCCAGCGCGGTCGACTCCTCCGACGGCAGCCGCTTGGGCAGGTCCGCGTAGAGGTGCAGCCCCTTGCTGCCGCTGGTCACCGGCTTGGCGGTCAGGCCGCGCTCCTCCAGCGCGTCGGAGACCAGCAGCGCCACCTGGCAGCACTCGTGCAGCCCGGCCGGCTCGCCGGGGTCGAGGTCGATGACCAGCCGGTCGGCGTTGCGCGGCCTTCCGTTGCGGCCGACCGTCCACTGGTGCACGTGCAGCTCGAGGGCGGCCAGGTTGACCAGCCAGGTGAGCGTCGCCAGGTCGTCGACGATGGGGAAGGTGAGGGTGCCGTCCTCCTTGGACGCCGTCCGCGAGCCGGTCGTCGGGACCTTCACCGTGTGCACCCACGACGGCGTGCCGCCCGGGATGTTCTTCTCGAAGAAGCTCATGTCCTCGACCCCGTGCGGCCAGCGGATCCGGGTCACCGCGCGGTCCTTGAGGTGCGGCAGCAGCACCGGCGCGATCGTGGCGTAGTAGCTGAGCACCTCGCCCTTGGTGGTGCCGGTGCGGGGGTAGAGGACCTTGCCGAGGTTGCTGATCTTCAGGGTGCGCCCCTCGACGTCGACGAGCTGCTCCTGCTTGTCGAACTGCTCCTTCTTCGGCACCGCTACCTCCCCACCGCGAGGACGGGGACCTTCGCCGGGTCCAGGACCCGCATCAGCTTGTCCATGAACGCGCCGGGCGCGCTCACGCAGCCCGAGGTCGCGCCGGCGCCGTTGACGTGCAGGAAGATGCCGGCCCCGCGGTGTCGGACCTGCCCGATGTTGAAGTCGGTGACGACCGCGATGCGGTACTGGTGGCGGAAGTCGGTCAGCCGCTCGGAGCTGTCCTCGTGGCTCGACGGCAGCCACCAGCGGAAGCCGCCGTCGGCCCGGTTGCGGTAGCGGTTGTAGTGGGCCGAGGCGTTGTCCTGCACCCAGAAGTCACCCCTCGCCACCTCGCGGTAGCGCAGCTTCCACCGATCGTCCACGGCGGCCAGGCCGAACGCCCACGGCAGGGCGTAGGTGCCCAACGGCGTGGTGCCGGTGCCCTGCTCCCGCCGCGCGCCGCGCACGAGTCCGCCGTAGCCGATCCGGCCGTCCTCGGCGCCGAACCGCTCCTGCCAGCCGCTGCCGGTGAGCTTCCAGAACGTCACGGTGGCGCGGTAGCCGCCGGTGTGGTCGACCGTGACGACCTGCTCGGTGCCCGTGCGGAGGTGGACCCTGATGCCGTCGAGCGTGGTGGTGGTGCCGGTCGTCGGGCCGGCGGAGACGGCGGCCGCAAGGACCAGTTCGGCGATCACGACTGGCTCCGGGTGTCGTCGGGCGTCACGTCGGTGCGGAGCCCGCGGTAGGCGGGCTGGCGGAGCCGGGCGTAGCCGACCCCGTGCGTCTCGACGTCCACGACGAGCAGCGGCTCGACCCAGAAGGTGCCGCGCGCGTCGACGGCTGGGACCTCGTCGTCGAAGGGGCTGTCGGCGCGCGCGATGGGGGTGACCAGCGGCGTGAGCGCCCGACTGGCCGCACCGCCGATGCCGCTGCCGACCCGCCCCCGGTAGACGAGGCCCTCGGCCGTCACCTCACCGACGAGCAGGGCGGCCAGCCGGTCGGTGGTGCCCTCCTGCGGTCGCCAGCCGCCGACGACGTACGACGCGCGGTGGCGGTGGGCGAACTTCAGCCAGTTCCGGCTCCGCTCGCCGAAGACGTAGCGCGAGGTGCTCCGCTTGCTGACGATCCCCTCGAGCCCCTGCTGGAGGGTCGCGTCGAAGAGCATCGGCCCGTCGTCGTAGGACTCCGGCACCTGCCAGGTGGAGTGCTCCAGCCCCAGGCCGCGCAGGATCTTGCGCCGCTCCCCCAGCGGCTGGTCGCTCACGTCCTTGCCGTCGACCCGCATCACGTCGAAGACCATGTAGGTGGCCGGCAGCCGGTCGGCGAGCCGGGCTGCGTTGGCGGCGTTGCGGACGTGCATCCGGTCCTGGAGCACCCGGAAGTCGGGCAGGCCGCGGTCGTTCAGCGCGATCACCTCGCCGTCGACCAGCAGGTCCCGGTCGCCCAGCGGGCTGCGGTTGAGCTCGGGCCAGGCGACGGTCACGGGGTTCTCGTTGCGGCTCAGCAGCCGCGTGGTGCCTGCGCGGGTCGTGTCGGCCAGCACCCGCACGCCGTCCCACTTCACCTCGTGGGTCCAGCCGGCATCGGTCGGCACGTGGGTACCGGTCGTCGCGAGCATGGGGCGCATGGCTCCATCCTTGCCGATCGGCCGACCGATGGATTCTGGCCGTCACACCGGTCACACTGGTTCACACGAGCAGCACTCCCGGTCCGTGGGGACCCGGACCACAGGAGGAGAGACGATGCGGGCGATCTGGAAGGGCGCGGTGTCCTTCGGACTGGTCAGTGTGCCGGTCAAGCTGTACGCCGCCACGGAGTCGCACGACGTGTCGTTCCGGCAGGTGCACGCCAAGGACGGCGGCCGCATCAAGTACCAACGGGTCTGCTCGATCGACGGCGAGGAGGTCGCCTACGCCGACATCGCCAAGGGCTACGAGACCGAGGACGGCGAGATGGTCATCCTCACCGACGAGGACATGGAGCAGCTGCCCTCGACGTCCTCCCGCGAGATCGCGGTCGAGAAGTTCGTGCCGACCGAGCAGATCGATCCGATGCTCTTCGAGAAGTCCTACTACCTCGAGCCGGAGAAGTCGGGCAGCAAGCCCTACGGCCTGCTCCGACAGGCTCTCCTCGACGCCGACCGGATGGCCGTCGTGACCGTGGC
Organism: uncultured Actinomycetota bacterium; assembly: GCA_963830145.1. GTDB lineage: Bacteria > Actinomycetota > Actinomycetes > Propionibacteriales > Nocardioidaceae > Nocardioides. The sequence continues at coordinate 12,205 of CAWHLI010000021.1, read as the reverse complement.
GCTCCGCCAGCGCACGACGATCGCCGTGCTCCGGGTCAAGGACGACATCATCGTGCTCCAGACGATGATGTGGCCCGACGAGGTCCGCACCCCCGACTTCTCGGTCGAGACCGGCGACGTCAAGCCCGCCGAGGTGAAGATGGCGCACATGCTGGTCGAGACCCTGGCCGGAGACTTCGACGCCAGCGAGTTCGAGGACGACTACGCCGGGGCCGTCGAGACCCTGGTCAAGACGAAGATCGAGGGCGGCGAGATCAAGCGCACCCCGACCTCGACCAAGACCTCCGGCGAGGTGGTCGACCTGCTCGCCGCGCTCCAGCGCTCCGTCGACGCCGCCAAGAACGCCCGCGGCGAGAGCGGGTCGGAGATCTTCGACGACGCCGACGACCCCGACGACTCCGACGACGAGAAGGCGGCCAAGAAGTCCACGGCCAGGTCGACGGCGAAGACCACCAAGAAGTCGACGGCGAAGAAGACCACCACGAAGAAGGCCGCCGCCAAGAAGTCGGCTGCGAAGAAGGCTGCGGCGAAGAAGACCACGACCAAGAAGGCGGCCGCCCGCAAGGCGAGCTGACCCGGCTCAGACTCCGCGCGTGTCGGGGCGCACGACGATCTCGAGGCTGAGCGCGCAGGCGACCACGAGGGTGCGCAACGGCTCGTGGACCGAGTCGTTGATCCGGACGACGTAGTCGTCGGGGCTGGAGAAGTTCGTGAGGTCGAGCCCCTTCCAGTCGCGGGTGATCGTGGCGACCTGGCGGGCGTGGCTGTCCATGATGCGCAGGTCCCAGGAGACCCAGTTGTCGGTCTGGAGGTCACCGAGGAACCGGCCGTTGTGGCCCAGGAAGGCGAACGTCGTCTCCTTGCGCCGCAGGCTCTGCTGCACGATGCGGCCGGCATCGCGGCCCACGCTGTCGCGGACCTCGACGGAGCTCTTCGCGACTCCGACGGGGCGGATCAGGGTGAGGACCACCACCTGCTTGTCGTCGACGAGCTCGACGACGTCGTTCTTGCTCTGGTCACGGGTCACGATCGCCTTGAGCCCGGGCGTCGGCCGCGGGGCGGCCGGAGCGGCCCGGCGCAGCATCCCGGCCCTGGTGCCGTCGGGACGGAGCACGGACCGGTCGGACCAGCGGCGGCCGAGGTCGGTGAACCGCTCCACCACGAACACGTTCTCGTCGAGGAGCGGGCTGCGGGCCGAGGCTCCCTCGCTCAGCGGGCCGCCGGGCTCGTCGAGGCCGTTCTTCTCGCCGTCGCGGACGTACGGCGTCCACCGGTGCCCGTCGAAGAAGCGCAGCTCGTGCCGGCCGTAGGGGTCTCCTCGCCACCCCTCGACCTGGCCCTGGCGCTGCACCTCCGTCACAGGGCGAGGGTAGGACGGGAGCCCGCTCCGGCTCTGGGGTTTGGGGGAAATGTGTGCGAGCGGTCAGGACCGGTGCTCAGGCGCCCGGCGAGGCCCGGCTGAGCCTGATCGCGGCACCGATCTCGGCGGCCACCGCCACGGCCAGCGCCTCGCCCGTGTCGCCCTCCGGCTCGGGTACGACGTGGTGGGCGGTGCCGTGGGCCAGCAGGTCGACCGCGCGGATCCTCATCGTGCGCGCCTGCTCGGCCGCGTGGGTCGCGTCACCGTGCACGATCACGCTGGCTCCCTCGGGCGGCAGGGGCATCAGCCAGGCCTTCTCGGCGACGATCACGCGCCGGGCCGGCAGCAGCGCCAGTGCCCCACCGCCGCAGCCCTGGCCGAGCACGACGGAGACGGTCGGCACGGTCATCGTCGCGAGGCTGGCCAGGCAGCGGGCGATCTCGCCGGCGATCGCGCCCTCCTCGGCGCGCTGGGAGAGCTCCGCGCCCGGGGTGTCGATGACGGTGACCAGCGGCAGCCGCATCTCGTTCGCGAGCCGCATCGCGCGGCGTGCCGTGCGCAGGGCCCCCGGCCCCATCGGGGTGGCCGGGCCCTGGCGGCTCCGGTCCTGGCCGACCACCAGGCACGGCTCGCCGTCGAGTCGCGCCATCACCACCAGCACGGTGCTGTCCCGCTCGCCCTTCTCGGTGCCCGAGAGGGGCAGCAGCGCCTCGGTGCCGTGCCGCAGGACGTCGCGCACACCGATCCGGTCCTCGCTCCGGGTCTCCTCGATCGCCGCCCAGGCGTCGAGGTCGGGATCGAGCTCGCCGCTGCGCCGCGGCAGCCGAGGCTCCGACGGCGGGTCGACGAGGATGCCGAGCACCGCGTCGACCAGGCCGGGCAGCTCCTCCGCGGTGGCGATGCCGTCGATGACACCGTGGTGCGAGAGGTTCTCCGCGACCTGCACCCCCGCGGGGAACGGCCGTCCGTTGAGCGCCTCGAACACCTTCGGCCCGAGGAACCCGATGAGCGCGCCCGGCTCGCCGACGGTGACGTGCGCGAGCGAGCCCCACGAGGCGTAGACCCCGCCCGTGGTCGGGTGCCGCAGGTAGACGAGGTAGGGCAGCCCGGCCGCCCGGTGCTCCATCACGGCGCGCGAGATCTCCACCATCTGCACGAAGGCCGGGGTGCCCTCCTGCATCCTGGTGCCGCCGCTGGCCGTGGTCGCCAGCACGGGCAGCCCCTCGGCGGTCGCGCGGCGTACGGCGGTCGTGATGCGGCGCGCCGCCGCCAGCCCGATCGAGCCGGCCAGGAACCGGAACTCGTTGGCCACCACCGCCACCGGCCGCCCGTGCACCAGTCCGCGACCGGTGAGCACCGACTCGTCGGTGCCGGCCTTCTCCCGGGCCGCCTCGAGCTCCCTGCGGTAGTCCGGAGGTGCGTCGGAGATGTCGATCGGCTCGTCCCAGGACTCGAAGGAGCCTGCGTCCAGCACCAGGTCGAGCAGCTCCTGGGCGGACCAGCGGTGGCTCTCGCCGCTCACGGCCGCGCCGCCTTGCCCCGGGCGGCCAGGCTGTCAGGGACGCGCCGGTCGATGCGGTGGTACGCCGCGTCGCTGAGCCGCGGCGCCACGAGGTTGAACCACTCCCCCAGACGCCCGGGCACCGTCCCGGTCGTGAGCGGCCGGTCCTCGAGCGCGCGCACCACCCGATCGGCGGCCTGCTCGGGCGTCAGCCCCGGGAGCTTCCGGTAGAGCTCGGTGGGCGCGCTCATCGGCGTGCGCACCAGCGCGAACCGCATGTTGGTGAACGTCACGTTGTCGCCGTAGGTCTCCCGCCCGGCGACCCGGCTCCACACGTCGAGCGCGGTCTTGGAGGCGATGTAGGCGGTGTACTTCGGCGCCTTCATCTGGACGCCCCAGGTCACGATGTTGACGACGTGCCCGAACCGCTGGGCACGCATCGACGGCAGCAGCCCGAGGGTGAGCCGCACCGGCCCGAGGAAGTTCACCGCCACGCTGCGCTCGACGTCGTGGAACCGGTCGTAGGACAGGTGCAGCGACCGGCGGATCGACCGCCCGGCGTTGTTGACCAGGTAGTCGACCGCGCCGTGCTCGTCGACCACGGTCTTCACCAGCAGGTCGACCGCGCCGCCGTCCGCGGTGTCGGTCAGGTCGCAGACGTACGCCGCCGCGCGACCGCCGCCCTGCTCGATCTCGGCCCGCACCCGCGCGAGCTCGTCCTCGCGCCGGGCGACGAGCAGGGCCGTCGCACCGCGGGCGGCCACCGCCTTGGCGGTCGCCTCGCCGATCCCGGAGCTCGCGCCCGTCACGAGGACGGTCCGGCCACGGAGCGGAGAGGTCTCGGCGTCGGGCGCGCGCCCCACGAGACGACGTGCCCGTGACCGTGGCGTCTGGAAGAGGAGGCCCACGGCGTGAGTCTCCCACCGGCGGGTCAGCCGAGGACGGTGTCCTCCATCACCTCGTGGATCGTGGGCGGGCGGTGGTCCACCAGCTCGGCGAGCGCCTGGGGGGTCTGCATCACCCCGCGCAGGAACTCGCGGAACTCCTCGGCCCGGCTGGTGCTGTCGAACTCGAGGTCCACCATCACCAGCGTGTCGTCGTCGGCCGCTCGGGTGACGCGGTAGCGGGTGACGCCGCGGTCGCGGCGGGCGCGGTCGAACTTGTCGAAGTTCGCCTTCCAGGTGTCGTAGTCGCGGATCGTGTTCTCGACGTGAAGTGTGGTCATGGCTCCAGCGTCGGGCCCGCGGAGGGAGACCGACATCCCATGTTCTCGGGGGTCCGGCCGGCCGAGCGCGGCCCTACGGTTGCGTCGTGTCCACCGCCGGAGTGCTCGACCGCGTGGAGCGGCTCTGCCGGGAGCCGCTCTCGCCGAAGACGCTGCGGGAGCGGGCGCTCGAGGTCGTGCGCCGGGCGGTGCCGTTCGACGCGCACGTCTGGCTCCTCACCGACCCGGTCACCTGCGTCGGCACCTCGCCGCTGGCCGACGTGCCGATGCTGGCCTGGCCGCGGCTGCCCGAGCTGGGCCGGCTCCGCTACCTGACCACCGCCAACCGGTGGACAGAGCTGCGCCGGGCGCGGACGCCGTCCGCGTCGCTGCACGAGGCGACGGCCGGCGAGCTGGCACGGTCGACGCTCTGGAGCGAGGTCCTCGACGGCATGGGCGTGACCGACGTGGCCTCGTCGGTGTTCGCCGACCGGTTCGGCTGCTGGGCGTGGCTGGACCTCTGGCGCTGCGGCGAGACCTTCACCGATGCCGAGATCGCCCTGCTGGGCCGGCTGACCGGCCCGCTCACCGCGGGCATCCGGGCCGCGCAGGCGCGGACCTTCGTCGAGGACGCCGAGCCCTTCCCGCTGGCCGGGCCGGCCGTCGTACTGCTCGACGCGGGGCTGCGCGTGGTCAGCCAGACCGCCACCGCCGGCACCGCCCTGAGGGAGCTCAACCCGCCGGGCGAGGAGCCGATCCCCGACCCGATCCCGGCCGCGGCGCTCAACGTCGCCGCCGCGCTCGTGGCCGCGGAGGCCGGCGTGCCGGTCGGCCCGGCCTGGTCGCGCGTGCACCTGGGCGCCGGGCGCTGGGTCACCCTCCGGGCGGAGCGGATGACCGGTGCGGCGGAGGTGGCGGTCACGATCGAGGTGAGCACGGTGGCCGAGCGTCGCGAGGTCTTCGCGCTGGCCCACGGGCTCAGTCCGCGCGAACGCGAGGTGCTCGGCCACCTCGCCACCGGCGCCGACTCGCGAAGCATGGCGCACGCGCTCGTCCTGTCCGAGCACACGGTCAACGACCACGTGCGGGCGGTGCTGGCGAAGTGCGAGGCACCCACCCGCGCCGTGCTCATGTCACGGATCGCGGGCAGGTGAGCTGGCCCCGGCCGAAGGTCCGCCCGAGGGTCAGGTCAGGCGGCCGCACGCCCGACCTTGAGTGCGGCGGCCACGTCGACCGCCCGCCGCGCCTGGTGGCGGGCCGACTCGAGCGCGTCGTCGTCGGGCGGGCCTCCCGCGGAGGCGTGCGAGGCGCCGTACGGGTTGCCGGTCCGGAACTGCACCGGGTCGGTGTAGCCCGGCGGCACCAGGATGCCGCCCCAGTGGTGGAACACGTGGCCGAGCGCGAGCAGGGTGGCCTCGTGCCCGCCGTGGTTCGTGCTGGCGGCCGTGAACGCCGTGTAGACCTTGTCGGCGAGCTTGCCCTGCTGCCAGAGCGCCCCCGTGGTGGCGATGAACGACGTGAGCTGGCTGGCCGGGGTGCCGAACCGGGTGGGCGTCCCGAACAGCACCACGTCGGCCCAGTCGAGATCCTCGAGGCTCGCCTCCACGACGTCCGCGGCATCGCGGAGATGCTGCTGCCAGGCCGGGTTCGAGTCGATCGCCTGCGGGGGTGCCTGCTCGGCCACCCTGCGCAGGCGCACCGTCGCGCCGGCCTTCCCCGCACCCTCCGCGGCGGCCTGCGCCAGGGCGTGCACCGTCCCGGTGGCGCTGTAGTAGATGACTGCTGCGTGCACTGGTTCCATCGTCGGGTTCCACTCTCTCGGTCTCGCGGACTTCTGCTGGCACAGGTCCGACGAGACAGCGGTCCCGAACGTCAGGCCCATGGCACGGCTCACACGGCGGGCATGTCACATCCGCTCGGCCTGAGGTGTCGATATGAGTGAGGCGGTTGCCGAGGAAGGAGGCTGAGCATGACGACACGAGACCGGGCAGGAGACGTGCCGCACGACCCGACCCTGCAGGCCGTCATGAGCGAACGCCACCAGCTGTTCGGCGTCGCCTACCGGCTGCTCGGGTCGGTGGCCGACGCCGAGGACGTCGTCCAGGACACCTATGCACGCTGGTACGCCATGCCGCCCGAGCAGCGCGGCGCCATCGAGGTGCCGGGGGCGTGGCTGACCAAGGTCGCCAGCCGGATCTGCCTCGACGTCCTCCGCTCCGCGCGGGTCCGTCGGGAGCGCTACGTCGGCGAGTGGGTGCCGGAACCCGTGCCCGGAGGCGCCGAGTGGGTCAACGGCCGGTGGGGTGACACCTCGGCCGACCCGGCCGACCGGGTGACCCTCGACGAGTCGATCAGCATGGCCTTCCTCGTCGTGCTGGAGTCGATGACCCCCGCCGAGCGCGTCTCGTTCATCCTCCACGACGTCTTCCACTACTCCTTCGCCGAGGTGGCGGACGTCGTCGGGCGCACCCCGGCGGCGTGCCGTCAGCTGGCCTCCCGCGCCCGGCGGCAGGTGGAGCGGTCCGACGCACCCGTGCCCTCCGTCTCCGAGCGAGCCGCCATCGTCCGCGAGTTCAAGGACGCCTGGGCCGCCCAGGACATCGACGCCCTGGTCTCCCTCCTGGCCCCCGACGCGACGACCGTGGCCGACGGCGGCGGCGTGGCCCAGGCGCTGCTCGCGCCGGTCGTCGGCAGCGAGGAGATCGCACGCCGCTTCGCCGAGATCGCCACCGCAACGCGCCACCAGACGGTGCTCGAGGCGACGGTCAACGGCCAGCCCGGGCTGGTGGCGCAGGAGGACGGCGTCACCGTCACGGTGCTCGCCTTCGACGTGGTCGGCGACCGCATCACCCGCATCTGGGCGGTGCGGAACCCCGACAAGCTCCGGTCGTGGGCGACCGGCTGAGCCGGCAGCCGAGCCCCGACCGATTCCGACCCGAGACGAAAGTAGGGCCCCATGCCTGCCTCCGGCGGTGCAGCGACCGCCGCCCGTCGGTTCTGCGACGTGCGCGACATTCCTACCTTGCTGGACATGACGACGACGACCGACACCACCCGAGTCCAGAACCTCCCCATGGCCGCCGCCCGACACCGCCGGTGGCTGAGCGTGCTCGTCGCCATGGCTGCGGGCATCGCCGTGTGGACGGTGCTCCACCCCTTCCTGGGCATCGATCTCGAGGTCCGGGCCACGGGCGGCTCGACCCAGCAGGTCTCCCAGCTGGCCGTGGCGCTGACCTCGCTCGTCGCCGGCTTCGCCGCGTGGGCCACGGTGGCCGCGCTGGAGCGGTTCACCCGGCGTCCCCGCGCGGTGTGGAACGCCGTCGCGGGCGCCGTCCTGGCCCTCTCCCTGCTCGGCCCGCTCGGGGGGCAGACCGCCGGCGCCAAGGTCGGCCTGGTGGTCCTCCACCTCGTCGTCGGCGGCATCCTGCTCGCCGGCCTCTCCCGCACGGTGCGTCGGCCCTGACATGAGCACCGCAGTCTCGTCCGCGTCCCGCGAGCGCACGGCCGTGCGCAAGGTCGGCCTGGGCTTCGTCGAGCTGCTGATGGTCTCGGGCCTCTACGCCGTCTACCGGCTGGGCCGGGTCCTGGCGGCTGACCACGCCGAGGCGGCCCGGGCCCACGCCCGCATGGTGCGCCACGTCGAGGGCGTGCTGCGGCTGCCCTCCGAAGCGGCCATCCAGGGCGGGGTCCACTCCGTCCGGCTGCTCGAGGCCGCCAACGTCTACTACGTCTCGGCCCACTTCCCGGTCACGATCGCGTTCCTCGTCTGGGGCTTCGCCGTCCGGCCGCGCGCGGAGTACCTCTGGGCCCGCCGCCTCCTCGTGGTCATCACCCTGCTCGGCCTGGTCGCCCACATCGCCTTCCCGCTCGCCCCACCGCGGATGTTCCCGCGCTGGGGCTTCCTCGACACGATGACGACCTACGGCCCCTCGGCGTACGACGGGACGAGCGGTGCGCTGGTCAACCAGTACGCCGCCATGCCCAGCCTGCACATCGGCTGGGCCGTCCTCATCGCCGTCGTCGTCTGCCGGACCGGGCCGCGGCTCCTCGCCCTCCTGGCCTGCCTGCACGCCGCCACCACGATCGCCGTGGTCACCGTCACCGCGAACCACTGGCTGCTCGACGGGATCGTCGCCGTAGCGCTGCTCGGCGTCGCGCTGCTGGTCGTCCCTCAGCCTGCTATCCGGCCCCGAGCTCGGCCTGGTGGGCCAGCAGGGCGAGCTGGGTCCGGTTCGACAGTCCCAGCTTCGCGAGAGCTGACGAGATGTGCGCCTTGACGGTGGCCACGCCCATGAACAGCTCCGCCGCGATCTCGGCGTTCGACTCCCCCCGCGCCACCGCGACCACGACGTCCAGCTCACGCGGCGTCAGCGGGGCCAGCACCTCCCGGGCCCTCATCCGGTCCTCGGCGACGGATGCCGTACGCCGCATGAGCCTCTGGGTCACCTGCGGCGACAGGATGGGCTCGCCGGCGACCACGCGGTGCACGGCCCGGACGATGTCGGCCGGCGGGGTGTCCTTCAGCAGGTAGCCGCTCGCTCCGGCGTGGAGGGCGGCGAGCACGTCCTCGTCGGCGTCGAAGGTGGTCAGCACGATGACGTGCGGCGGCGCGGGCCGGGCCAGCAGCCGCCGCGTCGCGGTGATCCCGCCGACGTTCGGCATCCGGAGGTCCATCAGCACCACGTCCGGGAAGTGTGCCTCGACCGCGGCAGGCACCTCGGCCCCGTCCGCGGCCTCGGCCACGACGCGGATCCCCTCCGCGCCGTCGATCATCATCGTGAGCCCGGCCCGGACGAGCTGGTCGTCGTCGACGAGCAGCACGCGCACCTCAGCTGCGGACCCGTCCGGGGTCGAGGCGGCATCGGGGCTCACGCCGCCCACGGTAGCCGCGCGGAGAGCGCGAACGCCCCGCCGTCCTCGCCGTGCGTGAGGGTGCCGCCCACCAGGGCGATCCTCTCGGCCAGGCCCACCAGGCCCACGCCGGCACCGGCGGGCTGCACGGGTAGCCGCCGGTCGGCGAGCGGGTTGGTCACAGTGACCTCCAGGCAGTCATCGGGGCGCACCGTCACCTCCACCCGGACCGGCTGACCCGGCGCGTGGCGGCGGGCGTTGGTCAGCCCCTCCTGCACCAGGCGGTACGCCGCCCGGCCGGGGGTCAGGGGCACTTCTGGCTGGTCGACCGGACCGACCAGCTCGACACTCACGCCCACGGCCCGGCTCTCCTCCACGAGGGCGGGCAGGTCGGCCAGGGTCGGCTGCGGCCGGGTGGCCGGGTCGCCGGCGTCGTCCTCGTCGCGGAGCACCAGGATCACCTCGCGCAGCTCCTCGAGCGCCTGGTGCACGCCGGCCCGGACCACGCCGGCCGCGGCGGAGATCCGCTCGGGCGACGAGTCGGGGCGGTACTCCAGGGCGCCGGCGTGCGTCGACACCAGCGAGAGCCGGTGCGCCAGCACGTCGTGCATCTCGCGGGCGATCCGGTGGCGCTCGAGCCTGCGGGCCTCGACCACCCGCTGCGCCTGGGTGGCCTCCGCCTGCCGGGCCCGCTCGCGGAGCGAGGCCAGCAGCGCTCGCCGGGCCTGCACGTAGGCGCCCCAGCCGACGAGGAGGCCGTGGGCGACGACCACGAGCACCGCCCACCAGACGAAGGGCAGGCCCTCGACCGGCCGCCACCACGCGAGCACCAGGTGACCCCCGACCCCTACGGCGGCCACGACCGATGCGGTGCGGAACGGCCGGAGCTGAGCAACCACGAAGACCGCGGCCGTGGCGGCGGGTGTCGCGACGGGCGAGAGGGCCGCGAGCATCCCGAGGGCAACGGCCGCCTCGACGGGCGACCGCAGCAGGAACGGCACGAAGAGCAGCCCCACGGCCATGGCCAGCACGTCGAGCGTGACCTCCGTGCCCGAGTCGTGCCGAGCGCCGAGGAAGGTGAGCAGCTGGAGCACCAGCAGCCCGAGGGCGACGGGCCACAGGGGCCGGCGGCGACAGCGGGTGAGGTCCTGGGAGGCGTCGTCCACCCGGCGAGGCTAGGTCGGCGCCCTCCGGCCCGGCACCGCCGAAAGTCGGAGCCTTGCCCCCACGACGGCCACCAGCCCGGGAGCATCAGCCCCGCGCTGATACCGCCGCCGGCGGGCACGGTCGGCCGGGCGACCCGCTCAGGTGGTCTCCCACCGGAACAGCCGGGCCGCGATCGCCGTCACCACGACCGCGAAGCCGAGCAGGATCACGATCGGCACCACCGCGGCCGACGGTCCCTCGCCCCGGACCATCACGTCGAGCATGCCGTCGTTCAGGTGCTTGAGCGGCAGCAGGTTGGAGAAGGCCCGCAGCCAGCCCGGCGACGCGTCGAGCGGGAAGAACGAGCCGGACAGGAACGACATCGGCAGCACCATGAAGTTGGCGGCGTTGACCGCGCCCTCGGTCGTCTTGGTGATCGCACCGGCGAGCAGGCCGATCGCCATGAAGCAGAGCGTCCCGACGACGAGCAGCGGTATCGACATCCACCACGACCCCGTCAGCGTGAGCCCGAACGCCGCCGCGGCGAGGCCCACGAAGATCGCGAGCTGCACGAGCGCGATGCCGACGGTGACCGCCACCCGGGCGCCGACCACGGTGCCGGTCGAGACCGGCGCGAGCTGGAGCCGGCGGATCAGCTTGGACTGCCGCCAGCCCTGGATCGTCGCCGCGGCGCCGAACGCGGCGCTCATCGCGACCGCCCAGCCGAGCAGCCCGGGCGTGTAGTACTGGATGGTCTTGAGCGAGTCGTCCTCGACCTTCTCGGCCTCGAGGCCGTACTTCGGGGGCGAACCGGCGTCGGCGGAGAGCAGCGCGACGTTCGTGCCGTCGACGAAGGCCCGCAGGGCACCCTGCGTGATCGCTGCCTTCACCTGGTCGGTCTGCGTGTAGTGCGCGACGAGCGTGTCGCCGCCCATCTCGATCGCCACGTCCGCGTCGCCCTTGCGGACCTTCTTCAGGGCGGCGCCGAGGTCCTCGGAGTGCTCGACGTGGAAGGTGTCCTCGAACGCCTGGTCGGCGCCGTCGGGCAGGTCGTCGATCAGCGCGACGTCCCCGACGACGATCATGTCCACCTTGGACTGCGTCTGGTCGGCGAAGAGACCGCCGAAGAGGACCAGGAACATCAGCGGGAAGACCACCGCGAAGAAGACCGACGTCTTGTCGCGGACGAACCCCTTCACGATGGCGAGGCTCAGCGCCTTGAACGCTCCCCCACGGTTCATGCGCGGTACTCCCGTCCGGTGAGGCCGAGGAACACGTCCTCGAGAGTGCCGGTGTGCACGCGTACGCCGTCGAGGTGGTCCGCGTCCGCCAGCTGTGAGACCACGGTCGCGGGGTGGCGGGTGGTGAGCACCACGCCCTCTGGTCCCTCGACCGCATCGTCGACGCCGCTCAGGGCGCGACCGGCGTCGAGGGTCAGCTGACCGGGCGCGACGGTGATCCGGGCGGGCGCGTCGAGGCCGCGGATCAGCGCGGCGGGCGAGTCGAACTGCAGGATCTTGCCGCGGTCCATGATCGCGACCCGGTCGCAGAGCACCTCGGCCTCGTCCATGTAGTGCGTGGTCAGCACGACGGTGCGACCGGAGTCGTTGAGGCCGGACAGCAGGTCCCACAGGTTGCGGCGGGCCTGCGGGTCGAGCGCGGCGGTCGGCTCGTCGAGGAACACCACGTCGGGGTCGTGCACCAGCGCGCTGGCGATGGAGAGCCGCTGCGCCTGACCCCCGGAGAGGTCCTCGACCCGGCTGTCGGCCTTGTCCTCGAGCCCGACCCGCGCGAGCCACTCGTCCGCGGCCTTCGGGCCGACGCCGTAGAGCGAGGCGAAGGTGTGGATCTGCTCGCGCGCCGTGAGCCGTTCGAAGAACGACGACGCCTGCAGCTGGACGCCGATCCGGGGCAGCAGCGCGGAGTTGCGCGGCCACACCGGCTGGCCCAGCACCGTGACCGTGCCGGAGTCGGGCCGGCGGAGCCCCTCGATGGTCTCCAGGGTCGTGGTCTTGCCGGCGCCGTTCGGCCCGAGGATGCCGACGAACTCGCCCTCACCGACCTCGAGGCTGACGCCGTCGACGGCTCGCAGGTCGCCGTAGGTCATGGTGAGGTCGACGACCTCGATCGCCCGAGCGGTCAC
>CAWHLI010000020.1:0-7683 GCA_963830145.1 uncultured Actinomycetota bacterium | reverse complement strand
GCCAGGCCTCGTGGAGGTCGGAGTAACGGCCGCCGCCTCCCGCGACCAGATCGGCCGGGGCTCCGTCCTCGACGATCCGGCCGTGCTCCATGACCAGCACCCGATCGGCGATCTCCACGGTCGAGAGGCGATGGGCGATGATCACGGCGGTCCGGCCTGCGAGGACGGTGCGGAGCGCCTGCTGGACGAGCCGCTCGGATGGTACGTCGAGAGAGGACGTCGCCTCGTCGAGGATCAGCACGGCGGGGTCGGCGAGGAACGCGCGGGCGAACGCGACCAGCTGCCGCTGGCCGGCGGAGAGCCGGCCGCCGGAGTTGGCGACGTCGGTGTCGTAGCCGTCGGGCATCGCGCTGATGAAGTCGTGCGCGCCGAGCGCGGTGGTGGCCGCGACGACGTCGTCCATCGAGGCGTCGGGCCGGCCGAAGCGGATGTTGTCGGCGATGGTGCCGGAGAACAGGTAGTTCTCCTGGGTGACCATGACGACCGCGTCGCGGAGGTCGGCGGTGCGCAGGTCGCGCAGGTCGGCCCCGTCGAGCAGCACCCGGCCTGCGGTCGGGTCGTAGAAGCGGGTGGCCAGCTTGGCCAGCGTCGTCTTGCCGGCCCCCGTGGTGCCGACCAGGGCGAGGGTCTGTCCGGCGGGCACGGTGAGGTCGAGGTCGGGCAGCACGGTGCGGCCCTCGACGTACTCGAAGCCGACGCGGTCGAAGGTGAGCTCACCGCGGACCTCCTCGAGCGACGCCGGGGCGGTCGGCTCGGGCACCGACGGCTCCTCCTCGAGCACTCCGGCCAGCTTGTCGAGCGCCGCCGAGGCGGACTGGAAGGTGTTGTAGAACTGCGAGATCTCCATCATCGGCTCGAAGAACTGGCGCAGGTAGAGCAGGAACGCCGCGAGCACTCCGACGGTGACGTCGCCGTGGTAGGCGCGGTAGCCGCCGTAGAGCAGCACGATGCCGATCGTGACGTTGCCGATCAGCCGGATGCCGGGCATGAACCACGCGACCAGCCGGAAGGCGACGAGGTTGGCGCGGCGGTACTGGTCGTTGACGTCGTCGAAGATCTCCTGGTTGCGCGGCTCGCGGCGGAAGGCCTGCACCGCGCGGATCCCGCCCATCGACTCGACGAAGTGGACGATGACCAGCGCGACCTTCTCGCGGGTCACCTTGTAGACCTCGCCGAACAGCTCGTGCCTAACCACAGCGAGAGCAGGCCAGGGATGCGCCGCACGTAGCAGGCCACCAGGCCGACCTGCTCCACGTCGAGGAAGAACACAGATCGGCGGCGCAGACGCAGGCGCAGGCGGCCCAGACCAGGCCGTCGAAGCCGGTCTCGAGCATCTCGTAGATGGCGTCGACGTCGGAGGTCTGCCGGGAGATGACGCGGCCCGAGGTGTAGCCGTCGTGGAACGCCGGGCTGAGCGCCTGGAAGTAGGCCAGGGACTCCAGCCAGGCCTCGTGGAGGTCGGAGTAGCGGCCGCCGCCTCCCGCGACCAGATCGGCCGGGGCGCCGTCCTCGACGATCCGGCCGTGCTCCATGACGAGCACCCGGTCGGCGATCTCCACGGTCGAGAGGCGGTGGGCGATGATCACGGCGGTCCGGCCGGCGAGGACGGTGCGGAGCGCCTGCTGGACGAGCCGCTCGGATGGTACGTCGAGCGAGGACGTCGCCTCGTCGAGGATCAGCACGGCGGGGTCGGCGAGGAACGCGCGGGCGAACGCGACCAGCTGCCGCTGGCCGGCGGAGAGCCGGCCGCCGGAGTTGGCGACGTCGGTGTCGTAGCCGTCGGGCATCGCGCTGATGAAGTCGTGCGCGCCGAGCGCGGTGGTGGCGGCGACGACGTCGTCCATCGAGGCGTCGGGCCGGCCGAAGCGGATGTTGTCGGCGATGGTGCCGGAGAACAGGTAGTTCTCCTGGGTGACCATGACGACCGCGTCGCGCAGGTCGGCGGTGCGCAGGTCGCGCAGGTCGGCCCCGTCGAGCAGCACCCGGCCTGCGGTCGGGTCGTAGAAGCGGGTGGCCAGCTTGGCCAGCGTCGTCTTGCCGGCCCCGGTGGTGCCGACCAGGGCGAGGGTCTGTCCGGCGGGCACGGTGAGGTCGAGGTCGGGCAGCACGGTGCGGCCCTCGACGTACTCGAAGCCGACGTGGTCGAAGGTGAGCTCACCGCGGACCTCCGTCGAGCGACGCCGGGGCGGTCGGCTCGGGCACCGACGGCTCCTCCTCGAGCACTCCGGCCAGCTTGTCGAGCGCCGCCGAGGCGGACTGGAAGGTGTTGTAGAACTGCGAGATCTCCATCATCGGCTCGAAGAACTGGCGCAGGTAGAGCAGGAACGCCGCGAGCACGCCGACGGTGACGTCGCCGTGGTAGGCGCGGTAGCCGCCGTAGAGCAGCACGATGCCGATCGTGACGTTGCCGATCAGCCGGATGCCGGGCATGAACCACGCGACCAGCCGGAAGGCGACGAGGTTGGCGCGGCGGTACTGGTCGTTGACGTCGTCGAAGATCTCCTGGTTGCGCGGCTCGCGGCGGAAGGCCTGCACCGCGCGGATCCCGCCCATCGACTCGACGAAGTGGACGATGACCAGCGCGACCTTCTCGCGGGTGACCTTGTAGGACTTGGCCGACTCGCGGCGGAACCACAGCGTGAGCCAGGCCAGGAACGGCCCGCACGTCAGCGCGACCAGGCCGAGCTTCACGTCGAGGAAGAGCAGCAGACCGGCGGTGCCGACCAGGGTGAGGGCGGCGGTGACCAGGCCGTCGAAGCCGGTCTCGAGCATCTCGTAGATGGCGTCGACGTCGGAGGTCTGCCGGGAGATGACGCGGCCCGAGGTGTAGCCGTCGTGGAACGCCGGGCTGAGCGCCTGGAAGTGCCGGAACACCCGGCGGCGGATCTCGAAGAGGATGTCCTGGCCGATCTGGCCCGACCGCACCAGGAACAGCTGCCGGGCCACCGCCTGGGTCAGGGTGGCCACGAGCATCAGCCCGACGATGAGGAACAGCGGCTCGAGGTTGTCGCTCTCGCGGATCGGCGGGATGCCGGTGTCGATCCCCTCCTTGACGAGGTAGGGGATCGCGAGCCGGGCTGCGTTCTCGACGACCACGATGGCGATGAGCAGCTGGATGGCGCGCTTGTAGGGCGCGAGCAGCTCGCGCAGCAGCCGCTTGGAGCCACCGCCCAGGGTGCCGGCGGTCATCCGCTCGGCGGCCTCGTCGGCGTCGACCTTGGCCAGCCCGCGCCACGCCGTGGTCTCGTCGGTCGGGACCTCCGGTGGTGGCGCGGCGTCGGTCGTCATGCCAGCACCTCCTCGGACTGGTCGGCGTCGGAGCCGAGCAGGTCGCGGTAGGCCGGCACGGTGGCCAGCAGCTCGCGGTGGTCGCCCACATGGGTGATCCGGCCGTCCTGGAGCAGTGCGACCCGGTCGGCCAGCATCACCGTCGACGCGCGGTGCGCGACGATCAGCCCGGTGGTGTCGGCGAGCACGCGCTGCAGCGCCTCCTCGACCAGCTTCTCGGTGTGTACGTCGAGGGCGGAGAGGGTGTCGTCGAGGACCAGGATCTTCGGCCGGGCGAGCACGGCGCGGGCCAGGGCCAGCCGTTGCCGCTGGCCACCGGAGAGCGAGAGCCCCTGCTCGCCGACCCGGGTGTCGAGCCCCCAGGGCAGCTCGCGCACGAAGTCGGCCTGCGCGATGTCGAGGGCCTGCTCGATGTCGGCGTCGCTGGCGTCGGCGCGCCCGAGCGTGAGGTTCTCCCGCGCGCTCATGGAGAACAGCGTCGGCTCCTCGAAGGCGGTCGCGACCAAGGTGCGCAGGTGGCCGAGCTCGAGGTCGCGGACGTCGACGCCGTCGATGGTGACCCGGCCGCCGGTGACGTCGTAGAGGCGAGGGACCAGGGCGGTGAGCACGGTCTTGCCGGAGCCGGTGGCCCCGACCAGGGCGACCGTCTCGCCGGGCCGGATCTCGAGGTCGACGCCGCGCAGCACAGGCGCGTCGCTGTCGGGGAAGGCGAACTCGACCCCCTCGAACCTCAGGTGCCCGCGCGGCTCGGCGATGGTGCGGGTGCCGCCGACGATGTCGGGCTGGATGTCGAAGATCTCGAGGATCCGGGCGCTCGACGTCATCGCCTCCTGGGCCATCGCCAGGATCACGCCGAGGGAGGCGACCGGCCACACGAGGGAGAGCAGCAGGGTGATGAAGGCGACGAGCTCGCCCGGGGTGAGCAGCCCCTTGCCGACCCCGATCGCGCCGGTGAGCAGGACGATGACCACCGCGAAGTTGGGGATCACCTCGAGGAAGGTGAAGAACCTGGCCGAGAGCCGGACCTTGTCCATCGAGGTGGCGTAGAGCTTGCGGGCGGCGCCTTCGTACTGCTCGGAGACGTGGTCGGAGCGACCGAAGGACTTGATGACGCGGATGCCCACCGCGCCCTCCTCGGCGCGGGTGGCGAGGTCGCCCTGCTCGTCCTGGACCCGGCGCGAGACGACGACGTAGGCCTTCTCGAAGCGCATCGACAGCCAGACGACCGGCAGCGTGGTCGCCGCGACCACCAGGCCCAGCGGCCAGTAGAGGTGGAGCAGCACCCCGGTCACGACGGTCACCTGGAGGATGTTGAGGACGAGGAACAGCAGCCCGAACCCGGCGAACCGGCGGATCGAGGAGAGGTCCTGCGTGGCGCGCGAGAGCAGCTGACCGGACTCCCACTTGGTGTGGAAGCTCATCGGCAGCTTCTGCAGCCGCTCGTAGAGGTCGTGGCGGATCTCGGTCTCGAGGCCCAGGACGGCGTTGGACTGCACCCAGCGGCGCACCCAGATGAGGAACGCCTCGAGCACACCGAGGCCGAGGGCGAGCAGCCCCAGCGGGAGCAGGGCGCCGAGGTCGCGGTCGGTGATCGGGCCGTCGATGATCGCCTTGGTCACCAGCGGGATGGTGATGGTGAGCCCGACGGCCGCGATGGCGGCGGCGGCCATGATCGACAGCGCGGGCAGGTGCGGCCTCAGGTAGCCCCGGAGCCGCCACAGCGAGTGGATCCCCGCCGGTGGGTCTGTGCGCTCCAGCTCGGTGCGCTCCGCGGTTGCCATCGTCAACGATCCTAAATCGGACCACCGACAGGGGCTAATCGATATTTGGTGCTTACGCCCGGCCCATCGGACGGCGGCCGCCGTCGTTCACATGTCGGCGCCGATGAACTCCGGGTCGCCGCCCTTCGCCACCAGTGGGCCGAGCTCCTCACAGGCGCCCGAGACCGCGTCGCAGTCGTAGACGAGGTAGTGCGGATACTTCCCGTCCGGGCTTGCCACGAGCACCGAGCCGTCGGAGTCGATGGCCCAGAAGCCGAGCGCGTACTGCTTGGTCGGTCCCCGCTCCAGCACGAGGTCGGGGCCACCGTCGGTCGACCGCAGCCGGCTCGACCAGTCGAGGACGTACTTCCCGTCGAAGGTGAGCTGCGCGTCGATCGCACCCTCCACGAGCCGGTAGCCAGGTGCGTCCGGCTTCGCCTCGGACCAGAGCATGACTCCACCACGCAGGTCGGCGACCCGGACGTCGGTCCCGCCGATCTTGTCGATGCTCTCCTGACCCCACAGGTATGAGCCGCCGCGGTTGCGCACGACCACGTTCCCGTCGTCGATCGCGTCGATGACGACGGGGCAACCGCCCACGCAGCCGGGGGCCACGCCCTGACGCACGACCTCGCGAGCGGCCAGGTCGTAGACCGTCAGCGTGGTGGTGTCGCCCCGCACGGTCGCCCAGGCGACCTGGCCCCGCACGGGGTCCCACTTCGCGGTCGGGTGGAAACCCAACGGATCGTCGAGCGGTCCGGTGACGAGAGCGTCCACCTCGCCGTCGGCGTCCAGGAGCATCGGCCGAGCGTGGTCGAAGAACACCACGCCGTACGCCGTGGCGACCGCGTCGGTGTCGAGGTAGCCGACGTCGCCGTAGGGGAAGGTCCGGCCGGCCAGGTGCAGCTCCTCGCCGGGGTCGGCATAGGCACGGGCGCCCCGGGAGAGGTCGAGCGGGCCGAGGGGAGCGAAGTGCGAGCCGTCCGTGCCACGACCCTGGTCCTCCGACCTCAGGAGGGCTGTGCCCGAGGCGGCCACCACCGCCAGGCCGAGCGTCACCGCGGTCCCCACCACTGCGACGCGACGGCGGTGCCGGCGGCGGCCCTTCACGACCACCGGACCCAGCGGCGCCGGCGGGATGTCGACCGCCTCCAGGTGCCGCTGCAGGGTCTCGCGCAGGTCGACCTCGGTCATGGCTCCTCCCTCACCAGGTCTGGGGCAGCACGCCGCAGGGTGGCGATCGCCGCCGAGGCCTGCGACTTCACCGTGCCGCGCGAGCAGCCGAGCGCCTCGGCGATCTCGGCCTCGGACAGGTCCTCGTAGTAGCGGAGCACCACCACGGCCCGCTGCCGCGGGGGCAGCGCCCGCACCGCCGTCCAGATGGCGTCGTGCACGACCACGGCGTCCTCCGCCGACGCGACCGACCCGGACGGCTCGACGTTCTCGTGCGGACGCTCGTTCTTCAGGAAGCCGTGGCGTCGTCGGCCGAGCACCTCGTTGAGCACCATCCGGCGCACGTAGGCCCCTGGGTGCTCGGCGCGCTGGACCCGACCCCAGCTGGCGTAGACCTTCGCGAAGGCGTTCTGCAGGTCGTCCTCGGCGGCCGCACGGTCGCCGGTGACGGCGTAGGCCAACCGGAAGAGCCGCGCCCACGAGGCGCGGAAGAGCTCCGCGAACTCCTGCTCGGACGGCTGCACACCCTCATGATGCGGCGAACCGCCCTCGAGGTTGGCTCGGGACCGTGCCCTAACCGTCGAGGAGACCTCGGACGACGCGCAGCCCGACCGAGACGCGAGCCAGGTCGGACTCCTCCTCGGCGCAGATCTGCTCCAGCGTGTGAGCGCCCCGTCGGACCAGCTCGGCCTCGCCGTCCTCCCACGCCGCGATCCGGGCGGGAGCGGAGTCCTCCGACGAGGTCGTGCGCAGGACCTGCGCGGTGAGGGCGGCGTGCACGGCGTGGAGGTCGTCGCGGAGCGTCGCTCGGGCCATCGTCTGCCACTTGTCCTCGCGCGGGAGGGCGACGATCCGCTGCAGCAGCACCGGCAGCCCGAGCCGCTCGCCGAGCGCGAAGTGCAGCCGGGCCACGGCCTCGGGGTCCAGTCCCTCACGGAGGGCCACCTCGACGACACCGAGCAGCATGTACGCCGGCTCCAGCACCGCGACCCGGCGGGCCAGCTCCTCGGGCACCCCGCGACGCTCGTAGCTCGCCTGCCGCTCCTGGAACGCCTCCAGCTCGCGACCCGACATCAGATCGGGCAGCCGCGCCATCGTCGCCTGCACCGGGGCGGCGAACTGCTCGACCGTCGCGCTGCTGTCCAGCGGCGGGCGGCGGTTGTTGACCAGCCACCGCGAGGCCCGCTCCACCAGGGTGCGCATCTGGATCCGCAGCGAGGTCTGCACCCGGGCGTCGAGCTGGTTGTCGTAGGACTTCAGCTCGTCGCGCATCGGCAGCGACGCATAGATCTCGCGGGCCACGAAGTTGGCCCGGGTGAGGTCGGCGACCGATGCCCCCGTCTCGTCGGCGAGCCGCGGCCAGTAGGTCATGCCGGCGCCGTTGACGAGGTCGTTGACGACCTGGGTCACGATGATCTCCCGGCGCAGCGGGTGAGCCTCGATCTGGGCCTTGAACTGGGTG
>CAWHLI010000019.1:0-12184 GCA_963830145.1 uncultured Actinomycetota bacterium | reverse complement strand
TGGCCGATCTGGCCCGACCGCACCAGGAACAGCTGCCGGGCCACCGCCTGGGTCAGGGTGGCCACGAGCATCAGCCCGACGATGAGGAACAGCGGCTCGAGGTTGTCGCTCTCGCGGATCGGCGGGATGCCGGTGTCGATCCCCTCCTTGACGAGGTAGGGGATCGCGAGCCGGGCTGCGTTCTCGACGACCACGATGGCGATGAGCAGCTGGATGGCGCGCTTGTAGGGCGCGAGCAGCTCGCGCAGCAGCCGCTTGGAGCCACCGCCCAGGGTGCCGGCGGTCATCCGCTCGGCGGCCTCGTCGGCGTCGACCTTGGCCAGCCCGCGCCACGCCGTGGTCTCGTCGGTCGGGACCTCCGGTGGTGGCGCGGCGTCGGTCGTCATGCCAGCACCCCCTCGGACTGGTCGGCGTCGGAGCCGAGCAGGTCGCGGTAGGCCGGCACGGTGGCCAGCAGCTCGCGGTGGTCGCCCACATGGGTGATCCGGCCGTCCTGGAGCAGTGCGACCCGGTCGGCCAGCATCACCGTCGACGCGCGGTGCGCGACGATCAGCCCGGTGGTGTCGGCGAGCACGCGCTGCAGCGCCTCCTCGACCAGCTTCTCGGTGTGTACGTCGAGGGCGGAGAGGGTGTCGTCGAGGACCAGGATCTTCGGCCGGGCGAGCACGGCGCGGGCCAGGGCCAGCCGTTGCCGCTGGCCACCGGAGAGCGAGAGCCCCTGCTCGCCGACCCGGGTGTCGAGCCCCCAGGGCAGCTCGCGCACGAAGTCGGCCTGCGCGATGTCGAGGGCCTGCTCGATGTCGGCGTCGCTGGCGTCGGCGCGCCCGAGCGTGAGGTTCTCCCGCGCGCTCATGGAGAACAGCGTCGGCTCCTCGAAGGCGGTCGCGACCAAGGTGCGCAGGTGGCCGAGCTCGAGGTCGCGGACGTCGACGCCGTCGATGGTGACCCGGCCGCCGGTGACGTCGTAGAGGCGAGGGACCAGGGCGGTGAGCACGGTCTTGCCGGAGCCGGTGGCCCCGACCAGGGCGACCGTCTCGCCGGGCCGGATCTCGAGGTCGACGCCGCGCAGCACAGGCGCGTCGCTGTCGGGGAAGGCGAACTCGACCCCCTCGAACCTCAGGTGCCCGCGCGGCTCGGCGATGGTGCGGGTGCCGCCGACGATGTCGGGCTGGATGTCGAAGATCTCGAGGATCCGGGCGCTCGACGTCATCGCCTCCTGGGCCATCGCCAGGATCACGCCGAGGGAGGCGACCGGCCACACGAGGGAGAGCAGCAGGGTGATGAAGGCGACGAGCTCGCCCGGGGTGAGCAGCCCCTTGCCGACCCCGATCGCGCCGGTGAGCAGGACGATGACCACCGCGAAGTTGGGGATCACCTCGAGGAAGGTGAAGAACCTGGCCGAGAGCCGGACCTTGTCCATCGAGGTGGCGTAGAGCTTGCGGGCGGCGCCTTCGTACTGCTCGGAGACGTGGTCGGAGCGACCGAAGGACTTGATGACGCGGATGCCCACCGCGCCCTCCTCGGCGCGGGTGGCGAGGTCGCCCTGCTCGTCCTGGACCCGGCGCGAGACGACGACGTAGGCCTTCTCGAAGCGCATCGACAGCCAGACGACCGGCAGCGTGGTCGCCGCGACCACCAGGCCCAGCGGCCAGTAGAGGTGGAGCAGCACCCCGGTCACGACGGTCACCTGGAGGATGTTGAGGACGAGGAACAGCAGCCCGAACCCGGCGAACCGGCGGATCGAGGAGAGGTCCTGCGTGGCGCGCGAGAGCAGCTGACCGGACTCCCACTTGGTGTGGAAGCTCATCGGCAGCTTCTGCAGCCGCTCGTAGAGGTCGTGGCGGATCTCGGTCTCGAGGCCCAGGACGGCGTTGGACTGCACCCAGCGGCGCACCCAGATGAGGAACGCCTCGAGCACACCGAGGCCGAGGGCGAGCAGCCCCAGCGGGAGCAGGGCGCCGAGGTCGCGGTCGGTGATCGGGCCGTCGATGATCGCCTTGGTCACCAGCGGGATGGTGATGGTGAGCCCGACGGCCGCGATGGCGGCGGCGGCCATGATCGACAGCGCGGGCAGGTGCGGCCTCAGGTAGCCCCGGAGCCGCCACAGCGAGTGGATCCCCGCCGGTGGGTCTGTGCGCTCCAGCTCGGTGCGCTCCGCGGTTGCCATCGTCAACGATCCTAAATCGGACCACCGACAGGGGCTAATCGATATTTGGTGCTTACGCCCGGCCCATCGGACGGCGGCCGCCGTCGTTCACATGTCGGCGCCGATGAACTCCGGGTCGCCGCCCTTCGCCACCAGTGGGCCGAGCTCCTCACAGGCGCCCGAGACCGCGTCGCAGTCGTAGACGAGGTAGTGCGGATACTTCCCGTCCGGGCTTGCCACGAGCACCGAGCCGTCGGAGTCGATGGCCCAGAAGCCGAGCGCGTACTGCTTGGTCGGTCCCCGCTCCAGCACGAGGTCGGGGCCACCGTCGGTCGACCGCAGCCGGCTCGACCAGTCGAGGACGTACTTCCCGTCGAAGGTGAGCTGCGCGTCGATCGCACCCTCCACGAGCCGGTAGCCAGGTGCGTCCGGCTTCGCCTCGGACCAGAGCATGACTCCACCACGCAGGTCGGCGACCCGGACGTCGGTCCCGCCGATCTTGTCGATGCTCTCCTGACCCCACAGGTATGAGCCGCCGCGGTTGCGCACGACCACGTTCCCGTCGTCGATCGCGTCGATGACGACGGGGCAACCGCCCACGCAGCCGGGGGCCACGCCCTGACGCACGACCTCGCGAGCGGCCAGGTCGTAGACCGTCAGCGTGGTGGTGTCGCCCCGCACGGTCGCCCAGGCGACCTGGCCCCGCACGGGGTCCCACTTCGCGGTCGGGTGGAAACCCAACGGATCGTCGAGCGGTCCGGTGACGAGAGCGTCCACCTCGCCGTCGGCGTCCAGGAGCATCGGCCGAGCGTGGTCGAAGAACACCACGCCGTACGCCGTGGCGACCGCGTCGGTGTCGAGGTAGCCGACGTCGCCGTAGGGGAAGGTCCGGCCGGCCAGGTGCAGCTCCTCGCCGGGGTCGGCATAGGCACGGGCGCCCCGGGAGAGGTCGAGCGGGCCGAGGGGAGCGAAGTGCGAGCCGTCCGTGCCACGACCCTGGTCCTCCGACCTCAGGAGGGCTGTGCCCGAGGCGGCCACCACCGCCAGGCCGAGCGTCACCGCGGTCCCCACCACTGCGACGCGACGGCGGTGCCGGCGGCGGCCCTTCACGACCACCGGGCCCAGCGGCGCCGGCGGGATGTCGACCGCCTCCAGGTGCCGCTGCAGGGTCTCGCGCAGGTCGACCTCGGTCATGGCTCCTCCCTCACCAGGTCTGGGGCAGCACGCCGCAGGGTGGCGATCGCCGCCGAGGCCTGCGACTTCACCGTGCCGCGCGAGCAGCCGAGCGCCTCGGCGATCTCGGCCTCGGACAGGTCCTCGTAGTAGCGGAGCACCACCACGGCCCGCTGCCGCGGGGGCAGCGCCCGCACCGCCGTCCAGATGGCGTCGTGCACGACCACGGCGTCCTCCGCCGACGCGACCGATCCGGACGGCTCGACGTTCTCGTGCGGACGCTCGTTCTTCAGGAAGCCGTGGCGTCGTCGGCCGAGCACCTCGTTGAGCACCATCCGGCGCACGTAGGCCCCTGGGTGCTCGGCGCGCTGGACCCGACCCCAGCTGGCGTAGACCTTCGCGAAGGCGTTCTGCAGGTCGTCCTCGGCGGCCGCACGGTCGCCGGAGACGGCGTAGGCCAACCGGAAGAGCCGCGCCCACGAGGCGCGGAAGAGCTCCGCGAACTCCTGCTCGGACGGCTGCACACCCTCATGATGCGGCGAACCGCCCTCGAGGTTGGCTCGGGACCGTGCCCTAACCGTCGAGGAGACCTCGGACGACGCGCAGCCCGACCGAGACGCGAGCCAGGTCGGACTCCTCCTCGGCGCAGATCTGCTCCAGCGTGTGAGCGCCCCGTCGGACCAGCTCGGCCTCGCCGTCCTCCCACGCCGCGATCCGGGCGGGAGCGGAGTCCTCCGACGAGGTCGTGCGCAGGACCTGCGCGGTGAGGGCGGCGTGCACGGCGTGGAGGTCGTCGCGGAGCGTCGCGCGGGCCATCGTCTGCCACTTGTCCTCGCGCGGGAGGGCGACGATCCGCTGCAGCAGCACCGGCAGCCCGAGCCGCTCGCCGAGCGCGAAGTGCAGCCGGGCCACGGCCTCGGGGTCCAGTCCCTCACGGAGGGCGACCTCGACGACACCGAGCAGCATGTACGCCGGCTCCAGCACCGCGACCCGGCGGGCCAGCTCCTCGGGCACCCCGCGACGCTCGTAGCTCGCCTGCCGCTCCTGGAACGCCTCCAGCTCGCGACCCGACATCAGATCGGGCAGCCGCGCCATCGTCGCCTGCACCGGGGCGGCGAACTGCTCGACCGTCGCGCTGCTGTCCAGCGGCGGGCGGCGGTTGTTGACCAGCCACCGCGAGGCCCGCTCCACCAGGGTGCGCATCTGGATCCGCAGCGAGGTCTGCACCCGGGCGTCGAGCTGGTTGTCGTAGGACTTCAGCTCGTCGCGCATCGGCAGCGACGCATAGATCTCGCGGGCCACGAAGTTGGCCCGGGTGAGGTCGGCGACCGATGCCCCCGTCTCGTCGGCGAGCCGCGGCCAGTAGGTCATGCCGGCGCCGTTGACGAGGTCGTTGACGACCTGGGTCACGATGATCTCCCGGCGCAGCGGGTGAGCCTCGATCTGGGCCTTGAACTGGGTGCGCATCGGCGTGGGGAAGTAGGCCTTGAGGTCGAGGTCGAGGTAGGGGTCGTCGGGCAGGTCCCCGGCCAGCAGCTCGTCGGCCAGCACGATCTTGGTCCATGCCATGAGCACGGCCAGCTCGGGCGGGGTGAGGCCCTGACCCCGGTCGAGCCGCCGGCGTACCTCGCGCCGGGACGGCAACCCCTCGATCTCGCGGTCGAGGGTGCCGGCCTGCTCGAGGCGGCGCATGAAGTCCTCGTGGACGTGCAGCAGCGACGTCGCGTGGGCGACGCCGTTCGCGATCGCGAGGTTCTGCTCGTAGTTGTCGCGCAGCACCAGCTCACCGACCTCGTCGGTCATCTCGGCGAGGAGCGAGTTGCGCTGCTTGGCGGTCAGGTCGCCGTTCTTGACCACCCGGTCGAGCAGGATCTTGATGTTGACCTCGTGGTCGGACGTGTCGACCCCGGCCGAGTTGTCGAGGAAGTCGGTGTTGATCCGCCCACCCTCCTCGCTCGCCCCACCGGCGTCGCCGCCGTGGAGGACGTACTCGATGCGGCCCGCCTGGGTGAGGCCGAGGTTGCCGCCCTCCCCCACGCATCGGGCGCGCAGCGCGGAGCCGTTGACCCGGATCGCGTCGTTGGCCTTGTCACCCACGTCGGCGTGGGTCTCGTCCTCGCCCTTCACGTAGGTGCCGATGCCGCCGTTCCAGAGCAGATCGACCGGTGCCTGGAGGATCGCCTTCATCAGCTCGGCCGGCGTCATCCGCTCGACCGATGCGTCGATGCCGAGCGACCCCCGCACCGCGTCGTTGAGCGGGACCGACTTGAGCGAGCGCGGGAAGACGCCGCCACCCTCGGAGATGAGGGTCTTGTCGTAGTCCTGCCAGCTGGAGCGCGGCAGGTCGAAGAGCCGCCTGCGCTCGGCGTAGGACGCCGCGGCGTCGGGTCCGGGGTCGAGGAAGATGTCGCGGTGGTCGAACGCCGCGACCAGCCGGGTGGTCTCGGAGCAGAGCAGTCCGTTGCCGAAGACGTCGCCGCTCATGTCGCCGATGCCGACCGCGGTGAACTCCTCGGTCTGGCAGTCGATCCCGCGCTCGCGGAAGTGCCGCTGCACCGAGACCCACGCGCCGCGGGCGGTGATCCCCATCGCCTTGTGGTCGTAGCCCACCGAGCCGCCGCTGGCGAACGCGTCACCGAGCCAGAAGCCGTAGTCCTGCGAGACACCGTTGGCGATGTCGGAGAACGTCGCCGTGCCCTTGTCGGCCGCGACCACCAGGTAGGAGTCGTCGCTGTCGTGCCGGAGCACGCCGCGGGGCGGCACGGTCTCGCCGTCGACGAGGTTGTCGGTGATGTCGAGCAGACCGCAGATGAAGGTCTTGTAGCAGGCGATGCCCTCGGCCAGCCAGGCGTCCCGGTCGCTCGGGTCGGGGAGCTGCTTGCAGAAGAAGCCACCCTTCGCGCCGACCGGCACGATCACGGTGTTCTTGACCATCTGCGCCTTGACCAGGCCCAGCACCTCGGTGCGGAAGTCGTCGCGCCGGTCCGACCAGCGCAGGCCACCGCGCGCCACCGGGCCGAACCGCAGGTGCACGCCCTCCACCCGCGGTGAGTAGACGAAGATCTCGAACTTGGGCCGCGGCTGGGGCAGGTCGGGGATCACCGAGGGCTCGAGCTTGAACGACATGTAGGTGTGCGGTCCGCTCGACTCGGCCTCGTCGGGCCGGGCCTCCTGGAAGTAGTTGGTGCGCAGCGTGGCCTTGATGTGGATCAGGTAGGACCGCAGGATCCGGTCGTGGTCGAGGCTGGCCACGTCGTCGAGCGCGGCCAGGATCTTCTTCTCGACATGCTCCTCGGCGGCCGGGCCGCCGCCGGCCGGGTCGAACCGGGCCTCGAAGAGGGCGACCAGGTGGCGGGTGATGTCGACGTTCCCGCGCAGCGCGTCCTCGATGTAGTCCTGCGCGAAGGGGCTGTTGCTCTGCCGCATGTACTTCGCGTAGGCGCGGAGCACGGTGGCCTGGCGCCAGGTCAGGCCGGCGCCGAGGACCAGGCAGTTGAAGCCGTCGATCTCGTTGAAGCCGTCCCAGACCGCGCGCAGCGCGTCCTGGAACAGCTCGCGCGAGCCGTCGGGCAGGTGCTCGCCGTAGCGCAGCCCGAACTCGTAGACCATCGACGGCCGCTCGAGCCCCTCGAGCTCGTAGGGCCGCTCGTCGACGACCTCGACGCCCATCGAGGAGAGCATCGGGAGCACCTCGGAGAGGGAGAGTGGCGCGCCGATCCGGTAGACCTTGAGCCGCGCCTCGCCGGGGCCGGCGTCGAGGTGCTCGTAGAGCGACAGGTCGAGGCCCGCCCCGTCGGAGCTGTCGGGGCGGATCGCCTCCAGCCGGCCGAGGTCGACGGCGGCCGTGCGCGCGGAGTAGTCCTCCTTGTAGGCCTCGGGGAGGAGCCCTAGCGGAGTCGCCGTAGCGCCCAGGATGGTGCCGACCTCCTCGCCGTACTCCGCGATGACCGCCTGGGTGAAGTCGTCGCGCCAGGAGCGGGAGGCCTCGGTGAGGCGGCGCTCGAGGTCAGAGGTGTCGACCTCGGGCAGCGTCGGGCTGTCGCTGCTGGCCTTGGGCAGGTGGACCACGAAGTGCACGCGCGCCGTGGTCGACTCGTTGATCCGGACCGTGAACTCGATCGACTCGCCGTGCAGCTGGTCCTGCAGGATCCGCTCGAACCGCTCGCGGACGCCGGTGTTGTAGCGGTCGCGGGGCAGGTAGACGAGGACCGAGACATAGCGGCCGTAGGTGTCGCGGCGGATGAACATCCGCACCGCGCGGCGCTCGCGGGCGCTCATCGCGGCCTCGGCCATCGGGGCGAGCTCGTCGACGGGGGTGTGCAGCAGCTCGTCGCGGGGGTAGGTCTCGAGGGTGTCCATCAGCGCCTTGCCGGCGTGGCTGCGCGGGTCGAAGCCGCTGCGCTTGAGGACCTCCTTCGACTTCTCGCGGATCAGCGGGATCCGCATCAGGCTCTCGGTGTAGGCCGCGCTCGCCAGCAGCCCGAGGAACCGGCGCTCGCCGTCGACCTCGCCGTTGGCGTCGAAGGTCTTCACCCCGACGTAGTCGAGGTACGCCGGGCGGTGCACGGTGGCGCGCGAGTTGGCCTTGGCCAGCACCAGCAGCGTCTTCTCGCGGGCCTTGGCCTTCACCGCCTCGGGCAGCCGGCCGAACGACTCCGACATCTCCTGGTCGGCCCGCAGGATGCCCAGACCGGTGCCGGGGACGGCGCGGAGGAAATCGTCGCCGTCACTCTCCTCGAGCTTGTACTCCTTGAAGCCGAGGAAGGTGAAGTGCTCGTCGGCAAGCCACTCGAGCAGCTCGGCGGCCTGGCGCACCTCCTCGGGGTCGAGCGGGGGTGGGTCGCTGCGCAGGTCGGCGACGACGGCCTCGACCTGGGCGTGCATCTTGCCCCAGTCCTCGACGGCCTCGCGGACGTCGCGAAGCACCCGCTGGATGTCGTCGACGATGGCGTCCGGGTCATCGCCCTCGGGCAGCCGGTCGATCTCGACGTGCATCCACGACTCGCGCACCGCCTCGACGGCCGGCTCCAGCGAGCCGTCCGGCACCGGCTGGACCGACTGCAGGACGCCGGTGATGTCGCGGACCACGTCGAAGCCGGGGTGGATCACGACGTGCACGTCGCGCAGCTGCCGGGAGAGCTCCATGGTCAGCGAGTCGACGAGGAACGGCATGTCGTCGACCACGACCTCGACCACGCTGTGCCCGCTCGCCGACCAGCCCTGCTCGGCCAGCGTCGGCGTGGCGACCCGCACGTTGGCGGTGCCCTGCGGCCGGTCGCCCGCGAGCTTGTAGTGCGCCGCGAACGCTCCGTAGAGGTCCACGTCGCTGCGGTCGGCGAGGTCCTCGGGGGCGACGTGGCGGTAGTAGGCACGCACGAGCTCGGGGATCAGGTCGTGGGGAGGCCCGCCCGTGCCCTTCCCTGCCTGGGCGAGGCTGATCGCCCTCTCGATGAGCTCGGTTCTTGGACTGCTCGGACGTGGACTGGTGCGTCGTCGTTGACACGGCTCCGAGGTTAGTCCCCGCAGCACCCGATTCGTCTGCGGGATGACCCGCAGACCCAGGCTGCCGACCCGGGCTCGTCGATGCAGACGAATCGGACGGACTCCTACAGCTCGCTTCGCAGACCCCACAACAACGGGTAGTAGCGCATCGGCAGCCGGCTCCGGAGGTAGGTCGACCCCGACGAGCCGCCCGTGCCGGACTTGTCGCCGATCATCCGCTCGACCATCGTCACGTGGCGCGCGCGCCAGTTGACGGCGAGCTCGTCGTGCTGCAGCAGCGCCTCGCTCACCGCCCACACGTCGGCGTACTGCGAGCGGTCGTGCGCGGCGGTCCGCAGCGACTCACGGACGTCGTCGTCGCTGTCCGCCGGGCAGTCCGCGCTGGCGGAGCACGTCGAGGAAGGCGTCCCACAGGGTCGGCTCGTCGAGGCGCTGCCGCAGCCTGGCCTGCTCGGCCTCGGTGATGCCCTTGAACCGCTCGACGTACGCCTCGTCCTTGGCGCCGGACAGGAACTCCAGCTCACGGAACTGCACCGACTGGAAGCCGCTCGCCGGCGCCAGCCGCTGCCGGAACTCCAGGAAGTCCTGCGGCGTCATCGTCTCCAGCACGTCGACCTGGTGCACGAGCACCCGCTCGATGACGTGCATCCGCTGCAGCAGGTGCTGCGCCCACCACAGCCGGCCCCCGCTCATGGCGTCCCGCGCGGCCGCCGCCTCGTGCAGCAGCTGCTTGAACCACAGCTCGTAGACCTGGTGGATGGTGATGAAGAGCAGCTCGTCGTGCGCCGGAGGCTCGGACTCGAGATGCTGGGAGTCGAGCAGCTGCGGCAGCCGCAGGTAGCTGCCGTAGGTGAGCTGGGCGCCCTGCTCGCCGAAGGACACGAACTGCTCGTCCTGATCTTGGACCATGCTCCCAGGAGAGGGAGTGACCGATGTCGGTGCGGGTGTGGACCGCGGCGCGGACTCGGCTCCGTGAGCACTGGGTCACACGACCGCATGCGACGCTGGAGCGATCAGGTGAACCTGGGGAGCCTGCCTTCCGAGGGGTTGCACCACCCGGACAGCGATCCCGGTGCACCTGGGATCCCGCCACGCGGTGCGCCTGACACACTCCCGGGGTGAAGTTCCGTCACGAGCTGACCTACGACGCCCCGCCGGACGAGGTCTTCGCGATGCTCGCCGACCCGGCGTTCCGCCGCCAGGCCTGCGCGGCCATGGAGGTCATCTCGGCCGACGTCCAGCTCGATCCCGACCCGGACGGCGAGGGCTTCACCCTGGTCATCGACCAGCTCCAGAACACCAAGGACCTGCCCGGGTTCGCCCGGACCTTCGCCGGCGACTCCACACAGGCGATCCAGCGCGAGGTGTGGCCGAGCAGGCGCTCCGGCAGCCTGAGCATCGACTCCCCCGGCAAGCCGGCCAGCGCGACCGGCACCATCCGGCTCGAGCCCGCGGGAGCCGGCACCACCGAGATCGTCGAGCTCGAGATCAAGGTGAAGGTGCCGCTGATCGGCGGCAAGCTCGAGAAGCTGATGGCCGACAGGGTGGCCGCCGGCATGGACCTCGAGCACACCGTCGGCACCACCTGGCTGAAGGATCACTGACATGGCGACCAAGCTGACCTACGACCTGACCTACGACGCCCCGCTGACCGCGGTCGGCGAGATGCTGCTGGACCCGGCGTTCCGCGAGCGGGTGTGCGACGCACAGGGCGCGATCCGCAGGACCGTCAGCGTCGGGCCCGACGGCGGCGGGATGAAGGTCGTCATCGACGCCGTGCAGCCCGCCCAGGGCATCCCGAGCTTCGCCAAGAGGTTCGTCGGCGACGAGATCCAGCTGGTGCAGACCGAGCGCTGGTCCGACATGGAGACGGGCCTGGTCGACGTCGTCATCCCCGGGAAGCCCGGTCAGATGACGTGGCACCATGTCATTCGCGAGTCCGGCGGCACCACGACCGAGACGGTGTCGATGGAGATCAGGGTCAGCATCCCGCTGGTCGGCGGCAAGATCGAGTCCCTCATCTCCGACCTGCTGCGCAAGGCGCTCGAGGCCGAGAACCCCGTCGGCCGCAAGTACCTCGCCGGCTGACGTTGGAGATCCCCCTCGCCCGCACGCGCTTCGACTGTTCGCGGCGTTCATGCTGATCGGCTACGCCGCCGTCTTCACGGCGCTCTCTCCTGGCGACCGCCGTCTTCCTCGACGACACCGCGCTGATCGTGGTCGTGCTGGTCCTCGCTCTGGCTGTGTCTTGCTGTCCGCGAACTACGCCTTGACCTGGACCCGGATGCGTGGGTGGAGAGCCCCCTGGGCCTGCACGGCTTCGGGGTCTTCGCGCGCTCGCAGTTCGGCACCCTCGAGGTGCCGTGGGAGGCGGTCGAGTCCGCGGCGATCGAGGCACTGGAGCGGTCGCCGGCTCCGGGTGCGGCTGGTGCCGCCGACCGATCCGCGGCACGCGGGCATCGTGCACGCCACGTCAACCCGATGATGTTCGAGATCGTGGAGCAAGCACGGCATGCGCTTCTCGCTGCGGATCCTGGACATCACCCTCGAGGAGCTGCGTCAGGGCTTCGTCGTGCAGTCCAGCGGCCGGGTGCGGGTCGGTTAGCGCTCCGCGCCTGGACGCTGGCGGGCTGCTCGTCGTCCGACTCGTGCCGGCGGCGCACCGCGACCACCGAGACCAGCACCACGAACGGGCCGAAGGCGAGCAGCAGGGTCAGCACCTTCTCGGACCGGGTGCAGCGCACCCAGGTGCATCGCGACCAGGTCGGCTCACGAGGGACGGGGCACTCTCAGCCACGCGGTCACCCCATGTAGGGGTAGCGATAGTCGGTCGGCGGCACCAGCGTCTCCTTGATCGAGCGCGGCGAGGTCCAGCGCAGCAGGTTCACCGCGGCGCCCGCCTTGTCGTTGGTGCCCGAGGCCCGGCCGCCGCCGAACGGCTGCTGGCCGACGACCGCGCCGGTGGGCTTGTCGTTGATGTAGAAGTTGCCGGCGGCGAACCGGAGCTCCTCGCTGCGCCCACGCGATGGCGCGGCGGTCGCGGGCGATGATCGCCCCGGTCAGGGCGTACGGCGCGATGCCCTCGAGCTGGCGGGCCACCTTCTCGAAGTCGCCGTCGTCGTAGACGTGCACGACCAGGATCGGGCCGAAGTACTCGGTGGAGAACATCTGGTCGGTGGGTCGGTCGACCCGACCACGGTCGGCCGCACGAACCAGCCGACCTTGTCGTCGGTCTGACCGCCCACGAGACGTCGAGCTTGGCGCTGGCGCTTGGCCCGCGCGATCGCCGCCTTGTGCTTGGCGAACGCCCGGTCGTCGATGACCGCGCCCATGAAGTTCGAGAAGTCGGTGACGTCGCCCATC
>CAWHLI010000018.1:0-65713 GCA_963830145.1 uncultured Actinomycetota bacterium | reverse complement strand
CTGTCGGGGCGGATCGCCTCCAGCCGGCCGAGGTCGACGGCGGCCGTGCGCGCGGAGTAGTCCTCCTTGTAGGCCTCGGGGAAGGAGTCGGCGTAGCGCCGGCCCAGGATGGTGCCGACCTCCTCGCCGTACTCCGCGATGACCGCCTGGGTGAAGTCGTCGCGCCAGGAGCGGGAGGCCTCGGTGAGGCGGCGCTCGAGGTCAGAGGTGTCGACCTCGGGCAGCGTCGGGCTGTCGCTGGTGGCCTTGGGCAGGTGGACCACGAAGTGCACGCGCGCCGTGGTCGACTCGTTGATCCGGACCGTGAACTCGATCGACTCGCCGTGCAGCTGGTCCTGCAGGATCCGCTCGAACCGCTCGCGGACGCCGGTGTTGTAGCGGTCGCGGGGCAGGTAGACGAGGACCGAGACGTAGCGGCCGTAGGTGTCGCGGCGGATGAACATCCGCACCGCGCGGCGCTCGCGGGCGCTCATCGCGGCCTCGGCCATCGGGGCGAGCTCGTCGACGGGGGTGTGCAGCAGCTCGTCGCGGGGGTAGGTCTCGAGGGTGTCCATCAGCGCCTTGCCGGCGTGGCTGCGCGGGTCGAAGCCGCTGCGCTTGAGGACCTCCTTCGACTTCTCGCGGATCAGCGGGATCCGCATCAGGCTCTCGGTGTAGGCCGCGCTCGCCAGCAGCCCGAGGAACCGGCGCTCGCCGTCGACCTCGCCGTTGGCGTCGAAGGTCTTCACCCCGACGTAGTCGAGGTACGCCGGGCGGTGCACGGTGGCGCGCGAGTTGGCCTTGGCCAGCACCAGCAGCGTCTTCTCGCGGGCCTTGGCCTTCACCGCCTCGGGCAGCCGGCCGAACGACTCCGACATCTCCTGGTCGGCCCGCAGGATGCCCAGACCGGTGCCGGGGACGGCGCGGAGGAAATCGTCGCCGTCACTCTCCTCGAGCTTGTACTCCTTGAAGCCGAGGAAGGTGAAGTGCTCGTCGGCAAGCCACTCGAGCAGCTCGGCGGCCTGGCGCACCTCCTCGGGGTCGAGCGGGGGTGGGTCGCCGCGCAGGTCGGCGACGACGGCCTCGACCTGGGCGTGCATCTTGCCCCAGTCCTCGACGGCCTCGCGGACGTCGCGAAGCACCCGCTGGATGTCGTCGACGATGGCGTCCGGGTCATCGCCCTCGGGCAGCCGGTCGATCTCGACGTGCATCCACGACTCGCGCACCGCCTCGACGGCCGGCTCCAGCGAGCCGTCCGGCACCGGCTGGACCGACTGCAGGACGCCGGTGATGTCGCGGACCACGTCGAAGCCGGGGTGGATCACGACGTGCACGTCGCGCAGCTGCCGGGAGAGCTCCATGGTCAGCGAGTCGACGAGGAACGGCATGTCGTCGACCACGACCTCGACCACGCTGTGCCCGCTCGCCGACCAGCCCTGCTCGGCCAGCGTCGGCGTGGCGACCCGCACGTTGGCGGTGCCCTGCGGCCGGTCGCCCGCGAGCTTGTAGTGCGCCGCGAACGCTCCGTAGAGGTCCACGTCGCTGCGGTCGGCGAGGTCCTCGGGGGCGACGTGGCGGTAGTAGGCACGCACGAGCTCGGGGATCAGGTCGTGGGGAGGCCCGCCCGTGCCCTTCCCTGCCTGGGCGAGGCTGATCGCCCTCTCGATGAGCTGGTTCTTGGACTGCTCGGACGTGGACTGGTGCGTCGTCGTTGACACGGCTCCGAGGTTAGTCCCCGCAGCACCCGATTCGTCTGCGGGATGACCCGCAGACCCAGGCTGCCGACCCGGGCTCGTCGATGCAGACGAATCGGACGGACTCCTACAGCTCGCTTCGCAGACCCCACAACAACGGGTAGTAGCGCATCGGCAGCCGGCTCCGGAGGTAGGTCGACCCCGACGAGCCGCCCGTGCCGGACTTGTCGCCGATCATCCGCTCGACCATCGTCACGTGGCGCGCGCGCCAGTTGACCGCGAGCTCGTCGTGCTGCAGCAGCGCCTCGCTCACCGCCCACACGTCGGCGTACTGCGAGCGGTCGTGCGCGGCGGTCCGCAGCGACTCACGGACGTCGTCGTCGCTGTCCGCCGGGAGTCCGCGCTGGCGGAGCACGTCGAGGAAGGCGTCCCACAGGGTCGGCTCGTCGAGGCGCTGCCGCAGCCTGGCCTGCTCGGCCCCCGTGATGCCCTTGAACCGCTCGACGTACGCCTCGTCCTTGGCGCCGGACAGGAACTCCAGCTCACGGAACTGCACCGACTGGAAGCCGCTCGCCGGCGCCAGCCGCTGCCGGAACTCCAGGAAGTCCTGCGGCGTCATCGTCTCGAGCACGTCGACCTGGTGCACGAGCACCCGCTCGATGACGTGCATCCGCTGCAGCAGGTGCTGCGCCCACCACAGCCGGCCCCCGCTCATGGCGTCCCGCGCGGCCGCCGCCTCGTGCAGCAGCTGCTTGAACCACAGCTCGTAGACCTGGTGGATGGTGATGAAGAGCAGCTCGTCGTGCGCCGGAGGCTCGGACTCGAGATGCTGGGAGTCGAGCAGCTGGGGCAGCCGCAGGTAGCTGCCGTAGGTGAGCTGGGCGCCCTGCTCGCCGAAGGACACGAACTGCTCGTCCTGATCTTGGACCATGCTCCCAACCTAGTGTTTGGTGCGAGACGCCAGTGAGAGGGAGTGACCGATGTCGGTGCGGGTGTGGACCGCGGCGCGGGTGCTGGCTGTGCTGTCCCCCGGCATGCGGATGAAGGAGCTGTTCGACACCGCCAAGGCGGCGGCGGGTCTCCCCGACGAGGAGCTCGAGCGGCTGTTCGCCGAGGAGTCGTACGAGGCGCGGATGGCGGCGTTCTGCATCCTCGACTTCCAGGCCCGCAAGAGGCTGGGCGACCTCGCGCTCCGCGACAGCTATCTGGGTCACCACGACCGCATCGACGCCTGGGACATGGTCGACCGGGCCGCCCCGCGCGTCATCGGGGCGACGCTGGTGGGCGGTCCCTACGACCTGCTCCACGAGCTCGCGGTCTCCCCCGACCCGCTGCGTCGGCGCACCGCGATGACCGCGCCACTGTGGTTCGTGAAGTACAGCGACGACGCCGACGTCGAAGCCGGCTTCGCGGTCGCCGAGCTCCTGCACGACGACACCGACCCGCTGGTCCACAAGCCGGTGGGCATCTATCTCGCCTACGCCGGCGAGCGGCTCCCCGCGCGGTTCGACCACTTCATGGCCGAGCACGGCGACGCGATGGCGCGTCCGGCGTACCGGCTCGCCAACCGCAAGCGCCGCTGACACACTCCCCGGGTGAAGTTCCGCCACGAGCTGACCTACGACGCCCCGCCGGACGAGGTCTACGCGATGCTCGCGTCCCCGGCGTTCCGCCGCCAGGCCTGCGCGGCCATGGAGGTCATCTCGGCCGACGTCCAGCTCGATCCCGACCCGGACGGCGGCGAGGGCTTCACCCTGGTCATCGACCAGCTCCAGAACACCAAGGACCTGCCCGGGTTCGCCCGGACCTTCGCCGGCGACTCCACACGGGCGATCCAGCGCGAGGTGTGGCCGAGCAGGCGCTCCGGCAGCCTGAGCATCGACTCCCCCGGCAAGCCGGCCAGCGCGACCGGCACCATCCGGCTCGAGCCCGCGGGAGCCGGCACCACCGAGATCGTCGAGCTCGAGATCAAGGTGAAGGTGCCGCTGATCGGCGGCAAGCTCGAGAAGCTGATGGCCGACAGGGTGGCCGCCGGCATGGACCTCGAGCACACCGTCGGCACCACCTGGCTGAAGGATCACTGACATGGCGACCAAGCTGACCTACGACCTGACCTACGACGCCCCGCTGACCGCGGTCGGCGAGATGCTGCTGGACCCGGCGTTCCGCGAGCGGGTGTGCGACGCACAGGGCGCGATCCGCAGGACCGTCAGCGTGGGGCCCGACGGCGGCGGGATGAAGGTCGTCATCGACGCCGTGCAGCTCGCCCACGGCATCCCGAGCTTCGCCAAGAGGTTCGTCGGCGACGAGATCCAGCTGGTGCAGACCGAGCGCTGGTCCGACATGGAGACGGGCCTGGTCGACGTCGTCATCCCCGGGAAGCCCGGCCAGATGAGTGGCACGATGTCACTTCGCGAGTCCGGCGGCACCACGACCGAGACGGTGTCGATGGAGATCAGGGTCAGCATCCCGCTGGTCGGCGGCAAGATCGAGTCCCTCATCTCCGACCTGCTGCGCAAGGCGCTCGAGGCCGAGAACCGCGTCGGGCGCCAGCACCTCGCCGGCTGACGGTGGACATCCCCCTGGCCCGCACGCGCTTCGACGTGTTCGCGGCGTGCATGCTGATCGGCTACGCCGCCGTCTTCACGGCCCTCATCTGGGTGGCGACCGCCGTGCTCGACCTCGGCGACACCGCGCTGATGATCGTCATGGTCGTGCTGGTCGTCCTCTGGCTGTTCTGGTCGGGAACCTACGCCTGGACGTGGACCCGGATGCGTCGGGTGGAGAGCCCCCTGGGCCTGCACGGCTTCGGGGTCTTCGCGCGCTCGCAGTTCGGCACCCTCGAGGTGCCGTGGGAGGCCGTGCAGTCGGCCGCGGTCGAGAGGCACTGGAGCGGTCGCCGGCTCCGGGTGCGGCTGGTGCCGCCGACCGATCCGCGGCACGCGGGCATCGTCAACCACGTGAGCGACCCGATGATGCAGATCGTGGACAAGCACGGCATGCGCTTCTCGCTGCGGATCCTGGACATCACCCTCGAGGAGCTGCGTCAGGGCTTCGTCGTGCAGTCCAGCGGCCGGGTGCGGGTCACCTAGGAGAGTCGTCGTCGTGACGGCGGCGCACTGCGATCACCGCGAAGAGCACCACGAACGGGCCGAACGCGAGCAGCAGGGTCAGCACCTTCTCGTAGGGGTGCAGACCCCCCAGGTGCATGCTGACCAGCCCGGCCACGAGCTCCGCGACCGGGCCGCTCGGCAGGGGGCTCACTGCGCGGTCACGCCATGTAGGGGTAGCGGTAGTCGGTGGGCGGCACCAGCGTCTCCTTGATCGAGCGCGGCGAGGTCCAGCGCAGCAGGTTGACCGCGGCGCCCGCCTTGTCGTTGGTGCCCGACGCCCGGCCGCCACCGAAGGGCTGCTGCCCGACGACCGCACCGGTGGGCTTGTCGTTGATGTAGAAGTTGCCGGCGGCGAACCGCAGCTCGGCCTGCGCCCAGGCGATGGCCCGGCGGTCGCGGGCGATGATCGAGCCCGTCAGGGCGTACGGCGCGATGCCCTCCAGCTGGCGGGCCACCTTCTCGAAGTCGCCGTCGTCGTAGACGTGCACGACCAGGATCGGGCCGAAGTACTCGGTGGTGAACATCGCGTCGGTCGGGTCGGTGGAGACCACGACGGTCGGCCGCACGAACCAGCCGACCCTGTCGTCGGTCTGGCCGCCCACGACGACGTCGAGCTTGGCCTGGCGCTTGGCCCGGGCGATGGCGTTCTTGTGCTTGGCGAAGGCCCGGTCGTCGATGACGGCGCCCATGAAGTGTGAGAAGTCGGTGACGTCGCCCATCGAGATCGCCTCGATCTCGGAGAGGAAGGAGTCCTTGAGCTTGTTCCAGACCGACTTCGCGACGTACGCGCGCGAGGCGGCCGAGCACTTCTGACCCTGGAACTCGAAGGCACCGCGGATCATCGCGGTGCGCACGACGGCCGGGTCGGCGGTGGGGTGGGCCAGGATGAAGTCCTTGCCGCCCGTCTCGCCCACGATCCGCGGGTAGGAGCGGTAGGAAGCGATGTTGTCGCCCACGGTCTTCCACAGGTGCTGGAAGGTCGGCGTGGAGCCGGTGAAGTGGATGCCGGCCAGGTCGGGGCTCGCCAGCGTGACCTTGGAGACCTCGATTCCGTCGCCGGGGAGCATGTTGATGACGCCGGGAGGCAGCCCGGCCTCCTCGAGCAGCTCCATCGTCAGCGACGCGGCGAGCTGCTGGGTCGGCGAGGGCTTCCAGACCACCGTGTTGCCCATCAGTGCCGGCGCGGTCGGCAGGTTGCCGGCGATGGCGGTGAAGTTGAACGGCGTGATCGCGTAGACGAAGCCCTCGAGCGGCCGGTGGTCGGTGCGGTTCCACACGCCGGGGCTGTTGGCGATCGGCTGGTCGGTGAGGATCTGCTTGGCGTAGTGGACGTTGTAGCGCCAGAAGTCGATCAGCTCGCACGCGGCGTCGATCTCGGCCTGGAACGCCGTCTTCGACTGGCCCAGCATCGTCGCGGCGTTGATCCGCTGCCGCCAGGGACCGGCCAGCAGGTCGGCGGCCTTGAGCAGGATCGCGGCGCGGTCGTCCATGTCGAGCGCGCGCCACTCGGGAGCCGCATCGGTCGCGGCCTTGACCGCCGCGCGCGCGTCGGCCTGGGTGGAGCCCTTGAACGTGCCCAGCACGTGCTGGTGGTCGTGCGGCTGCACGACCTTCGTCTCCGCACCGCCGCCGGCCTTCCAGCGGCCGCCGACGTAGCCGCGCAGGTTCTTCTCGCGTCGCTCGAGCTTCTCGATCTCCACGCGCAGGCCCTCCCGTTCGGGGCTGCCGGGCGCGTAGGTGAGGTTCGGCTCGTTGGTGGGAGCCGGGGGGAACGTGATGGCGTCCATCCGGCCAACTTATCGGGCGAGAAGTACGTCGATCTCCTGGGTGGCGTACCAGCCGAGGTCGTCCTCGGGATCGGCGCCCGCGGGGCGCTCCTCGGGGTCGGCGTGGATCGCGACCACGT
Source organism: uncultured Actinomycetota bacterium (assembly GCA_963830145.1). Taxonomy (GTDB): domain Bacteria; phylum Actinomycetota; class Actinomycetes; order Propionibacteriales; family Nocardioidaceae; genus Nocardioides. The sequence continues at coordinate 59,021 of CAWHLI010000018.1, read as the reverse complement.
CGCGCAGCGGAACGTCGCCGTCGGGGTCGGCCACGTCGGCGACCACCACCACGCGCCTGCCTGCACCGGCGAGCAGCTCGGCGGACTCGACGGCGGCGGCCACGAGGGCGGCGTACTCCTGCTCCTCGCTGTCGCCACCGGCGACGTAGCGCTCCGCCGAGGCGGGCAGCGACCCGTCGTCGCGCAGCCGGGCGAGGCCGTCGAGGGTGGTGGGGAGGTAGATCCTCATGCTTCTCGCGGCGGGTTCACGGCTTGGGTGCGGCCTTCTTGCGCCGGCCGCGCGGGATCTTCGGCCGGCCGCCGGTCGCGGTGTCGAGCAGCTCGGTGAGCGCCTCGGTCACGCACTGGCCGAGCACGTCGGCGTCGGGGACCAGGTCGCGGTCGGCGGTGATGCCGTAGAAGACCTGGCCGTCGTAGGACGTGACGCCGACCGCGAGCGTCTGCCCGGGCAGCAGCGGCGGGATCGGGAAGGTGCGGATCATCCGGGCGCCGGCGGCGTAGAGCGGTGACTGCGGGCCGGGCACGTTGGTGATCGAGAGCTGGAAGTCGCGACGGACCTCGGCGGCCGCGACCCTCGAGCCGATCGCGTGGAAGGTCGTGGGCGCGAAGCCGGCGATGCCTGCCAACCGGTTGGCGGCGACCGCCCTGCCGGTCTCCTTGTAGGCCTGGAAGGAGTAGGAGACCTGGTGCAGCCGGACCACCGGGCTCGCCTCGCCGATCGGCAGGGTCACGAAGTGCGGCGCGATCTGGCTGCCGAGCGAGGTGGCCTCGAGCTCCTTGTCGATGACCGAGACGGGCACCAGCGCCTGGATCTGCCGCAGTCCGCCCATCGACTCCGACCGCGTCATCAACCAGGCGCGCAGGGCGCCGGTGAGGGTGGTCAGGATGACGTCGTTGATGGTGCCGCCGTGCTCGTCGCGGATGGTGCGGTAGTCGGCCAGGTCGGTCTCGACGCCGACCACCCGGCGCTGCTGGGACAGCTCGCCGGAGAGCGCGTTGCCGCGGTCGGGGCGGCGACCGGTCAGCCCGGCGACCACCTTGCCCGCGGTCGAGGCGATCCGGTCAGCGGTGCGGAGCGCCGTAGCGACGGCCTGCCGGGCCGTGTCGAGCGCCGTGTCGCGCTCGGTGAGGTTGTCGTGGAGCGCGCTGGCCAGCAGCGCGGTGCTGGACGGGTGCCGGTGCGCGTGCCACTCATCGCCGCCGAGGATCTTCACCTCGGGGTCCTTGTCGAGCAGCACCTGCCCGAGGTCGACCGTCTCGACGCCGTCGACCAGCGCCTGGTGCGTCTTGTAGAGCAGCGCCACCCGGCCGTCGGCCAGCCCCTCGACGAAGTAGATCTCCCACAGCGGCCGGCCGCGGTCGAGCGGGCGCGCGACGATCCGCGAGACCAGCTCGCGCAGCTGCTCGGTGCTGCCCGGTCGCGGCAGCGCCGAGCGGCGCACGTGGTAGCCGATGTCGAAGTGGTCGTCGTCGACCCAGACCGGGGTGGCGAGGTGGCCGGGGACCTCCTGCACGCGCTGGCGGTAGCGCGGCACGAAAGGGATCCGGTCGAGGATCAGCGCCACGAACCGGTCGTAGTCGAAGGCGCCCCCTTCCCTGGAGGGGTCGCCGGGGTCGAAGACCTCGACCGTGGCGTTGTGGCGCGGGGTGCTCGGTGTCTCGAGGTCGAGGAACGCGAGGTCGCGCGGGCGCAGGCGTTCGCTCATCTGAGTGCTTGCACCCCCGTCTGGTCCGTTTGGCTGTCGTGGGATTCTTACAGAGGTCTCAGGACGGCGCTCGTGCCGTCCGTCAGGATCGTGGGGGCCGTCCGTCCAGCCCGGGCACCCACCCGGCCAACAAGCAGGCAACCAGGAGGTCGACTTGATGCGGCGTGCGCTCGCAGCCCTCACCCTCGTCGCGTGCGCGGTCGGCCTCGCCGGCTGCGGGGGCGACGACTCCAGCGGCTCCGGGAGCGGGAAGGACCTGGCCACCAAGACCATCGACGTCACCATCTCCGGCGACGACGTGACTCCCAACGGCGACCGCGTCAAGGTGAAGGTCGGCCAGCCCATCGAGCTCGTGGTCGAGTCCGATGCGGAGGGCGAGATCCACGTCCACTCCGATCCCGAGCACGAGCTCGAGTACGCCGCCGGCACCACCACGCTGCCGGAGTTCTCGATCGACAAGCCGGGCATCGTCGAGGTCGAGTCGCACGCCCTGGAGAAGACGATCGTGCAGCTCGAGGTCGAGGCCGAGTAGCCACCTTGGACCCTCTGTCCTCCCTCGGGGACGTCTTCGCCCACGGGATCGGCGGCTCGAAGGACCTGCCCATCCCGCTCGAGCTGACGATCGCCGGCGCCGTCGCGGCGCTGACGGTCAGCTTCACCGTCCTCGCGGTCGCGTGGCGGACGCCGCGCTACGACGCCGACCGGACCGGCCGACCCGCCCCGGTCCGGCTGTCGCGGCTCGTCGACTCGCGTCCGTGGTTCGTGGCGGGCCGGATCTTCGGCCTGCTGGCGCTCGGCTACACCGTGATGGTCGCGGTCGGGGGCCAGGACAGCCTGACCAACCCGCTGTTCGGGATCTTCTACGTGCTCCTGTGGGTCGGCTTCGTGCCCGCCTCGCTGCTCCTGGGTCCGGTCTACAAGGCGATCAGCCCGGTGCGCACCATCAACGCGGCGTTCGCCAGGCTCACCGGCGGCGACCCCGAGCAGGGCGTGTTCGCCTACCCCGAGAGGCTCGGCCACTGGCCGGCCGCGCTCGGGCTCTACGCGTTCGTCTGGATGGAGCTGGTCTACCCGTTCGCCACCGAGCTCGGACCGGTCCGGCTGTGGTGCGCGGTCTACGTCGCGGCGATGCTGCTCGGCGGGGCACTGTTCGGCAACAAGTTCTACGAGTACGCCGACCCGTTCGAGGTCTACTCGACCCTGGTCTCGCGGATGTCGGTGTGGGGTCGCCGGGCCAAGCAGCCAGGGCGCCTGGTGATCCGCAGCCCGTTGGCGAACCTCGACGCCACCCCGGTCCGGCCTGGTCTGGTCGCGGTCACGGCGGTGCTGTTCGGCAGCACGGCGTTCGACTCGTTCAAGGACTCGACCCGGTGGGTGAAGTTCATCCAGGGCAACTACGTCCAGGACCACGGCCTGACCCACCTGTTCACCAACCTGGGCCTGCTCGCCTTCGTTCTCGTCGTCGCGGGGGTCTTCACGGTCGGCACGATGCTGACCGGCGTCGGACCCGGCCGTCCGCGGCGCGAGCTGCCCAGCCAGTTCGCGCACTCGATCGTGCCGATCGTGATCGGCTACGTGATCGCCCACTACCTCACCTACCTGCTGGAGGTGGGCGAGAACACCGTCGTCCTCATGAGCGACCCGTTCGGCACCGGCGCCAACTGGTTCGGGACCGCCAACTGGGAGGTGTCGTACTTCTTCTCCTTCCACCCGACCGCCCTGGCGACGATCAAGGTGCTCGCGGTCGTGCTCGGCCACGTGGTCGGCGTGGTCGCCGCTCACGACCGAGCCATCCACCTGCTGCCGAGGAAGCACCAGCTCACCGGCCAGCTGTCGCTGCTGGTCGCGATGATCTGCTTCACCGCGGGTGGGTTGTACCTGCTGTTCTCAGCCTGAAGCCGCTCCGCGCCCGGACCTGGACCGGCTCCTCCCCCGGCACGACCGCGTCTGCGAGCCGACCGATCGCGAGAGCCAGCGGGCTCTCGGCGTTGGTCTCGAGGATGGTGCGGCCGGTGACCAGGGCGCGGTCGACGGTGGCGCGGTCCTCGGGGAGGAAGTGCAGGCCGACCGGGCGGGCGAAGTCGGACAGCATCTGGGTGACGTCGCGCTCGGTCCAGCCGATGGTCGGCCGCATCCGGTTGACGACGACCCTCGTGCTCGTGAGCGGGCTCCTCTCGCGCACGTCGACCAGCGCGCGGGCCAGCCTCGACAGGCCCACCGGGTCGGCGGTGCCGACCACGACCAGCTCGTCGGCGACCTCGAGCGCCGCGAGGGTGAGCTGGTTGCGGCCGGGGCGACCGCCCAGGTCGTCGTCGTCGAGGCTGAACCCGGTGTCGATCACGACGTGGCCGTGGCGGCTCGCGGTCTCGGCGAGCAGCTCGACGGTGCCGGGGCGCACCTCGGTCCAGCGGTCGGGGCGCGGCAGCCCGGTGACCACGGTGAACTTCTCGTCGAAGCCCCGCTGGACACTGGCGAACCGCTCCTCCAGCATCCCGCTGCCGGCCAGCCGGGCCGCGGAGAGCAGCCCGGAGACCTCGTCGAGGACGCCGAGCGCCTGGGCCACCGCGCCGCCGTAGGGGTCGGCGTCGACGAGGGTCGTTCGCGCCCGGCGGCCGAGCACGGCGGCCAGCGCGGTGGCGACCGTGGTCCGGCCCGGGGCGCCGGCGGGTCCCCACACCGCGATGACCCGCCCCTGGACCGGTGGCGGGCCGTCGGGGGCCGGCGGCGGCTCGGGCACGAGCGGGTGGTCGGAGGTGATCGCGTCGGGGAGGGCCTCGAGGTCGTCGGCGCGGACCGTGGCTCTCACCCCGATCCGGCCGGCCCGCACCGTGCCGGGCTCGTCGCCGACGACCGCGAGGGCCCGGACGCCGTGCCTGACGAGGTGGTCCACGGCCGCGAGGTCGAACCCGGGTGCCTCGATCGCGACGACGGCGGTGTCGGCCTGGCCGGAGGTCGCCGCGGCAAGGAGGTCATCGACGTCGACGCAGCGCTTGAGCACGACGAGGTCGCGCCGACCGCTGAGCAGCCCCAGCGCGCCGGTCTCCCAGGCGGCGCCGGCCGCGAGCAGGAGGACGACCTTCATCCGCGCCGGACCACGGTGAGGCTCGGCGCGTCGTAGCGCGCCAGGAGGGCGAAGAACGCCGGCGCGTCGGCCTCAGGCACGGCCAGCACGAGCTGGCGCTTGCCGCTGGTGCCGAACGACGACGCCGGCTCGGGAGCGTCGACCACGGTCGCGCCGGTCAGCGCGGGTCCTTCCGGTGGTGCCTGGTGGCCCTGCCCGGCCTGGGTGTCTGCACTGATCGGGGCCACGACGTAGACGTCGACGACGTCGCCGGCCCCGACAGTGGGCGGGACCAGCTCGGGCTCGACTGCCACGGGCAGCTCGACCAGGCCGGTCTCGTCCGGCGTGCCGACCGCCGCCCGAGGGAGCAGCTCGCCCGCGGCCACGCTGCGGGTCAGCTCGAGGTCGGCCGGGAGCTGGTCGTCGACGCCGAAGTAGCCCGCGAGCGCGTCGGCGTCCGCGAACCGCACCCGCTGCGCGACCAGGTCGTCGGCCTCGACCCGTTGCCCGGCGCCGAGGTCGCTCGCCGCCGTCCAGACCTGCACGGTGTCGTCGGCAGCCGCCAGCAGCCTGGCGCCCGCCACGACACTCGCCGCGACGAGCACGATGCCGATCCACAGCCGCGGGTCGCGCCACGCGGGGCGCTGCCCGCGCAGCGCTGCTTGCACGTCGAGGCCAGGCTGCCTGCTCCCGTGGGCGGACGCGGCGGCCGTGGCCTCCCCGAGATTGAGAGCCACGGAGCCATCATGCCCAGCGATGCTTGACAGTGCCACCGCTCATCCACAGATCGTGATCCGTGGGGCCGGTGGGTTCCGTGAGGTGCCACGATGAAGCCATGGCCGACCTCCCGCGCTTCCTCACCCTGCCGGACGTCGCCGAGATCCTGAAGACCTCCGTCGCGCAGGTCTACGCCATGGTCCGCCGCGGCGATCTCCCCGCCATCAAGATCGGCGGGCGCGGCCAGTGGCGGGTCAGCGAGGACGACCTGGAGGAGCACATCGCCCACCTGCGGGTCGAGACGCGCAAGTTCATCGACGACCACCCCTTCGACCCCACCGAGGCTCCCGCCGACGAGGACGCGCCGCGCTAGCCGATGGGCGGCCCGGTGACCACCACGGACGGCGGAGCCTCGCAGCGCAGCAAGCGCAGCGCCTGCGAGCGCCAGCGAGCGTCGCCACGGACTGGGGGCCGAAGCTCGCGGGGGTGGACGGTCAGCCCACTTCGGAGTCGAGGGTGACGTCGATGTCCTGCTCGTCGCCGTCGCGCACCACGGTGAAGGTGAGCGTCTCACCGGGCTGGTGGGAGCGGATCGAGACGATGAGGGCGATGCCGTCGGTGACCTTCTGGCCCTCGAGGGCGACGACGACGTCACCCTCCTCCAGGCCGGCGTCCTCGGCGGGCGTGTCCTCGATGACCTCGTCGATCTCGGCGCCGGAGCCGTCGCGCTGGCCGGTCTGCACCTTGGCGCCGATGACCGGGTAGCGCGCCTCGCCGGTGCGGAGGATCTGGTCGGCGGTCACCTTGACCTGCTCGATCGGGATCGCGAAGCCGACGCCGATGTTGCCGGCCTGGTCGCCCCCGGTGGTGCCGCCGGTGGTGGCGATCGCTGAGTTCACGCCGATGACCTGGCCGAGCATGTCCACCAGCGGGCCGCCGGAGTTGCCGGGGTTGATCGCGGCATCGGTCTGGACGGCGTTGATGTAGGACGACTCCTCGGCCGTGTCGCCCGTGGTGACCGGGCGATGGAGGGCCGAGACGATCCCGGACGTCACGGTGGACGAGAGACCGAGCGGCGAGCCGATGGCGACGACCGGGTCGCCGACCCGCAGCACCTGGGACGAGCCCAGCGCAGCGGGCTTCATCTGCTTGGCCTCCTCTGAGTAGAGGACCGCGAGGTCGTAGACCGGCGACCGGCCGACCACGGTGGCCTCCGAGCGGTTGCCGTCCTGGTCGACGATCTCGATCAGCCCGTCGTCGTCGGCGGCCTGCTCGACCACGTGGTTGTTGGTGACGACGTGCCCGGCGTCGTCGATCACGAAGCCGGAGCCGGTGGCGCCGCCCTCCTGGCCGTCGTACTCCGCGGAGATCTGGACCGTGCTGGGCAGCAGCGCCTCCGCGACGGCCGCGACCGAGGTCTTGCCGCCCTTGATCGGGGCCGCGGTCTGGACGTTGGCCGAGGTCAGGCCCGGGCCGACGCTGCCGTCGGACGCCGACGAGGCGTCGCTGGTGCGTTCGTAGATCACACTGCCGGCCACGCCGCCGCCGAGCCCGAGCACGAGGGCCACCACGGCGATCGCCGGCCAGACCCAGCCGCTCGGCCGCCCACCGTCGAAGCCGCCGGAGCCGCCGGAGCCTGGCGGCGCAGGCGGACCGGGTGCTGTCGGCGGCAGGGCTTCCATCGGAGTGGTGCCGGGCGGCGGGTACGACGGCGGCGGGGTCCAGCTGGGCCGGGGGCCACGGGGAGCGCCGAGCGGTTGAGTCTCCTCATAGCCCGGGGCAGCGCCGTACTCGTCGTTCACATCGCCATTGTTCCCGGTGAGGCGAAATCCCACACCGAAAGGGGGCCGATGCCTCAGGTCAGGGCAGGGGTACGGCGCGGCGGTGGTTCACGCCGAGCCCGGTCTGCGCCGGTGTGGTGACCGACGTGGCCGGCGCCCGACGGTCGAAGGTCGGAGCGTCCGCAGGAGCCGCGCCCAGAGCCAGGACCCCCATCACGGCCGCTCCCGCGGCGCCGCCTCCGAGGGCGACCAGCGAGACCCGGCGGGGCCGCGCGTCGGGCTCGGAGGAGAGGTAGAGGTCGCCGGGAGGCAGCCCGGCCGACAGCGAGGAGAGCAGGGAGCCCTTGAGCGAGGACGGCGCGCAGGCCGTGTCGAAGGACAGCCCCGCCAGCCGGGTCTTGACCCAGCCCTCGCGCTCGACGAGGTCGCGGCACTGGTGACAGGAGTGCACGTGCGCCCACGCCCGCTCCTCCTCGACCGGCGACATCTGGCCGTCGAGGAGCGCGCTGACGCGATCGCCGAGGTGCAGGATCATCAGACTCGCCCCCGGATCGGGCGCAGCGGCGCCACCATCGGCCCGGAATAGCGGGCCCGGCCGGACACCGGCGCGCGGTGGGCCAAAGCCTTGCGGAGCAGCGCCCGCCCTCGGTGGATCCGCGAGCGCACTGTGCCGAGCTTGGCGCCGAGGATCTCGGCGATCTCCTCATAGGACAGGCCCTCGACATCGCACAGCACCACGGCCGCGCGGAAGTCGGGCGGCAGCTCCTGGAGGGCGCGCTCCACGTCGTCGTCGAACTGCTGGTCGGCGTAGGCCATGTCCGGGCTGGGCAGGGCGCTGGTCAGCCGGTCCGCCCGCTCGTCGGTCATCGCGTCGAAGCGGATCCGCTGCTTGCGGCGGGCCTGGTCGAGGAAGAGGTTGGTGGTGATGCGGTGCAGCCAGCCCTCGAAGGTGCCGGGCGTGTAGGTCGACAGCGAGCGGAAGACCCGGACGAACACCTCCTGGGTGAGGTCCTCGGCGTCGGGGCGGTTGCCGGTCAACCGGTAGGCGAGGCGGTAGACCCGGTCCGAGTGCTGGTCGACGATCTCGTCCCAGGTCGGTACGGCGCCCGACTCGGTGCCAGCAACGTCGTCCATGGGTCCTCGGGTCTCCTGATGCTTGGGGTGCCTCGGCGGGCTTCGGGTGCTCTCCGGGCTGGTGACGCTACGCCGCCCGCCTGAAGGTTCCCTGTGAGCCGTCAGTGAGGTGAACGGACGAAGGCGCGCCGGTGTTCCCGCTGGCTGTTCCCGACTCTGGGCCCCGGGTCGCGCTACGTTTCACCCGTGATCACCCCACGAAACCGCGCGGAGACCACACGCTTCCGCGGGGACCTCGAAAACGCATGACGGACCCGATCACCAGCCAGAGCTGGTCCTACGCGGAGGCCTTCGTCGCAGAGGACGACGTCCTCACCCGGGCCCGCGAACGCGCCGAAGAGGTCGGCGTGGTCGCCATCGGCCCCGGCGGCGGCGCCGCACTGCGCTTCCTCGCCTCGGTCATGGAGGCCCGGGCCGTCGTCGAGATCGGCACCGGCACCGGCGTGTCCGGGCTGTGGCTCCTGCGCGGAATGCGCTCCGACGGCATCCTGACCACGGTCGACATCGAGACCGAGCACCAGCGGCTGGCCCGCGAGACGTTCAACGAGGCCGGCATCCCGACCCAGCGGGCCCGCACCATCGCGGGCGCCGGGCTCGACGTGCTCCCCCGGCTCACCGACGGGCACTACGACATCGCGTTCGTGGACGGCGACAAGGCCGAGTACACCGCCTGCCTCCGCGAGGCCCTCCGGCTGCTGCGCCCCGGCGGCGTCGTGGCCTTCGACAACGCGCTGTGGCACGACCGGGTGGCCGACCCGTCGGTCCGCGACGAGGAGACGCTGGCGATCCGCGAGCTGATCCGCGAGGTCGGCGCCGACGACAGCCTGGTGCCGGTGCTGCTGCCGGTCGGTGACGGCCTGCTGCTCGCCAAGAAGGAGTGGACGCCCGAGTCGGAGTGACTCACTCGGCGCGGGTCGCGGGCACGAAGCCCGAGGCACCCTCGGCGACGGCCACGATGGCGCACGGCTCGATGAGGATCGGCGGGCTGCCGATGATCTGCGACCCGGGCGAGTCCGCGGCCCCGGCGGTGAACGTCTCCTGGAACGCCGTCCGTGTGGCGTCGTCCTCGAAGACGTAACAGCCCTCGAACCACTCCCCCGGCACGCAGCGCCAGGTCTTGTGGCGCAGCCCCGGCAGCACGCTGAAGCGAGCGTGCGACGTCTCGGCGACGTAGGTCGCGAGCGCCTCCTCGACTCCCGCGGGAGCCTCGGCCAGCGACCAGCGGACGGTCAGCCCGTTCATCGGCCCGTCATCGGCCGATGCCGGCCAGCGGCTCCGCCGAGCCGAGCCAGTCGAGCAGGAGCCGGGCACCGAAGCCGGTCGGGCCCTTGGACAGCTCGTAGCTGTCAGCGGGGGCGTCGCCGCTCGAGGCGACGTCGAGGTGCGCCCAGGGCACGTCGCCTGCGAAGTGCTGGAGGAACAGGGCGGCGACGATCGCGCCCGGTCCGCTGCCCGCGTTGTCGGCGTCGGCGACCCGCGACGAGAGCCGCTCCTCGTAGGCAGGGGCCAGCGGGAACCGCCACAGCGGCTCACCCGTGGCCGTGCCCGACTCGAGCAGCACCTCGGCGAGCGCGTCGTCGTTGGCGAACACCCCGCCGACCTGCTGACCGAGCGCCACCTTGATCGCGCCCGTGAGCGTGGCCACGTCGACGAGCACGGCGGGCTCGAGGTGCTCGACGGCCCACGCCATCGCGTCGGCGAGCACCAGGCGGCCCTCGGCGTCGGTGTTGGTGACCTCGGACGTGCGGCCGCCGTAGTGGCGGACCACGTCTCCGGGGCGCAGCGCGTTGCCCCCGATGGCGTTCTCGGCGGCCGGGATGAGCCCCACCACCGGCAGCGGGCAGCCCACGTCGGCCAGCGCGGCCATCACGGACATGACGACCGCGCCGCCGGTCATGTCGCGCTTCATGTTGACCATGGCTTCACCGGGCTTGATCGAGAGCCCGCCGGTGTCGAAGGTGATGCCCTTCCCGACCAGTACGACGGTCGCCGCGCCCTTCGCCGACTTGTCGGGGGTGTAGTCGAGCCGGATCAGCCGCGGCGGGGTGTGGGAGGCCTGACCGACGGCCATGACGGCGCCGAAGCCCTCGTCGGCCAGCCGCTTCTCGTCCCAGACGGTGACCTTCAGCCCGGCCTCTGCGGCCAGCGCGACGGCCTGGTCGGCGAGCCAGGCCGGGCTCTTGAGGTTGGAGGGCACCCAGGCGAGGGTGCGGGCGCGCCAGCTCGCCCCGGCGATCGCGACCGCTCGTCCGAGCGCGGGCCGGTCTGCGTCGTCCATGCCGGCCAGCACGACGCGGCCCGCCGGGACGTGCTCGGGCGGCTTCTTGCGCAGCGCGAACGCGAACGAACCCAGGCTGGCACCGACCACGAAGGGCTCGAGGCCGACCGAGGGCTCGACCGCGGTGATCGTGGTGGCCACGACGGCCCGGTCGAGCACCGCCCGAGCGAGCGTGGCGCCCGCCCTGCGGAAGTCGTCGGCGCTCGCGGCGCCGAGCCCGACCAGCAGCACCTGGCGCAGCTCGGCGTTGTCAGCGGCGCCCAGGGGCACCGGCAGCGCGGTCACCTCGCCGACCCTGCCCGAGGCGCGGTCGGCCTCGAGCACGGCCATCAGGTCGACGCCGAGCAGCTCCTCGACCTCGTGGGCGCCCGGGCCCAGCAGCGCCGCCTCGCCGTCCTGCCCCTCGAGCACCGGGAGCGCGATCACGTCCACCCCCGCCAGTGCGTGGGGGCGCGTCGCAGTGACGGCGAACTCGGGTGGGGAGACCTGGGGCGGCAGTGCAGGCGCGGAGGCCGAAGCGGAGCTCACCGGATCGCGGTCCCCCGAGAGAGACCAGCTCGCATCAGCCGACGACGTCCTTCAGCTTGTCGCCGAGCTCGCCCGCCTCCTCGGCGTTGAGCTCCACCACGAGGCGGCCACCGCCCTCGAGGGGCACGCGCATCACGATGCCGCGGCCTTCCTTGGTGACCTCCATCGGACCGTCACCGGTCCGCGGCTTCATCGCCGCCATGCGGCACCCTGCCTTTCACTTCAACCAACGACCCGGGCCGGTGGACCAGGGCACGCCGTACGGGCGTGGGACCATTATCCCTCATGGATCGTGGTGCAGGGCACACTGCCTCCATGACTGAGCCGAACGTCGAAAGCGCCCCGGTCCTCTACGACGTCGCCGACGGGGTCGCCACGATCCGGCTGAACCGGCCGGAGGCGATGAACAGCCTCGACATCGCGACCAAGGAGCTGCTCCGCGAGATCGTGCAGCACGCCGCCCAGGACGCGGCCGCGCGGTGCGTCGTGCTGACCGGCACCGGGCGGGCTTTCTGCACCGGTCAGGACCTCAAGGAGCACATCCAGCTGCTCGAGAGCGGCAGCAGCGACGAGCTCTTCACGACCGTCGAGAAGCACTACAACCCGACCGTGCTGGCCCTGGCCTCGATGGAGAAGCCGGTGATCGCCGCGGTCAACGGCGTCGCGGCCGGTGCCGGCGCGTCCCTCGCCTTCGCCTGCGACCTGCGCATCGTCGCCGACACGGCGGGGTTCAACCTGGCCTTCGCCAACGTCGCGCTGTCCTGCGACACCGGGTCCAGCTACACGCTGCAGCGTCTGGTCGGGCCGGCGAGGGCGATGGAGCTCCTCTACTTCCCGCGCACCATCAAGGGCGACGAGGCGCTGGCTCTCGGCCTGGCCACCCAGGTCGTGGGCGCCGACGACTTCGAGGCCACCGTGGCCGACCTGGCCGGCCGCCTGGCGGCGGGCCCGACCGTCGCGCTGGGCTCGATGCGCCGTTCGGTCGCCTACGCCGCCTCGCACACCTTCGAGGAGGCACTGACCCTCGAGGGCCAGATGATGAACCGCACGGGCGCCACCGCCGACCACCGCGCCGCCGTGGCGGCGTTCGTGGCCAAGGAGAAGCCGGTCTTCACCGGCCGCTGAGCCGCCTCCCCTCGGGCTGCCGCTCAGCGACCACCGAAGGAGCCGAACGCGCCGAAGATCCTCAGCACCTGCCGCGGGGCGGTGACCCGCATCAGCCGCGCGGGCGGGTGGGCGCCGTACTCCACCGTGAGCGCGAAGCCGTCGAAGTTGTGGTTGAACCAGCCGGTCATCGTGCCGTGGCAGACACCACCGCAGTCGAGGGTGGTGGCGGGCAGGTGGAGGGTGTGCGCCACGCGACGTGAGAACCCGGGCCTCTTGTTGTCGGTGTCCACGCCGTGCAGGGGCTGGTGGAAGCTGAGCACGTAGTCGGGGTCGACGTCGGTCAGGAACCGCATCATCGCCCTGGTCTCCGGCTCGGATGCGGGATGGGCGCCCGACTCGTAGTTCCCGTCGAGGTCGACCCAGTGGTAGGGGTAGTTGCGGTTGAGGTCGACGCCGTGGGCGTTGCGCCGGTGGTGGGCGGCGAGGCCGTCGGGGTTGTAGACCGGCACCACCCAGAGGTCGACGCCGTGGATCACCCGCGCACCGCGCAGGGTCCGCAGGATCTGCCGGGGCGCGCCCTCGTTGCCGTGCATGGTCGCGATGAGCACGACCGTGGGCCCCTTGCGGGCGCCGATGGGCCGCTCGTCGAGGTGCCAGGCGGTGATCGGCCGGCCACGGGCGGACTTGCCGAGCACCTTGGCCTCGAGCACGTTGCCGGCGCGGGGCGCGGGCTCCTGCGCCGCCGACGGGTCGGGTACGCCGAGCGCGACCGTCACGAGGGCCAGGGCTGCGACGAGGACGGAGGTCCGAACGGCGCGGCTCACACTGCGTTGGTCAGGTAGGCGAAGGTGAAGAGCACCACGCCGACCAGCATGCCGACGTGCGCGAGGACGGACAGACCCGGGCCCTCGGACCACTTGTCCTGCACCGCCTCCGACGCGTGCTTCCCGTGGCTCGGCATCCAGCGGACCAGGATCATCAGCCCCACGACGGTGACTATCCAGAACAGGCCGAGGCCGATGATCCCGAACGTCGACGTGCCGACCGGCGAGTCCTCGGGCGCGATCAGGAACGTCGTCCAGACCACGAGGGCGAGCACTCCCGTGACCGTGTGGATGTCGAGCAGCCGGTTGCCGACGTGGAAGCGGCCGGCACCCTGGCCGCCCCTCATCCGCAGGCGGGTGAGCACCACGACCACCGCCGCGAGGGCGGTGAGCACATAGATGACCACGGGCAGCGACACGGGCGGAAGTGTGCCTTACCTCGGTGGCTCGTCGCCACGGACCTCTCGACCCGCGGGCGTGTCGGCAACTTCGCCTTGACCTGCGGTGTCGGGGTTCGCGGGCGCGGCCGGCGGCGGGGTCTCGGCGTGCTCGAGCTGTCGCGCGAGCCGGTCCAGCAAGGCGTCGACCTCCGACATCCGGTAGCCGCGGAAGGCCAGCGAGAAGCGCACGCGGCGAACGTGCTCGGGCTCCAACGGCCCGTCGCTCGGGACGAGCGCGTCGGGCCGGTCGTCGTAGGCCTCGGACATCGGTGCGCCCCGCCCGGCGGCGACCGCGGCCACACCGCCCATCACCAGGACGACGAGGATCGCGAAGAACCACATCATCAGTGGGCCTCCCGCGCTTCCACCATCAACCGGACCGCCTCGTCGATGTCGTCGGTGACCACGAGCATCTCGAGGTCGGCCGGGCTGATCTTCCCGTCCGCCATGCAGACGTCCTTCATCCAGGCCAGGAGACCGGCCCAGTACCCACTGCCGACGAGCACGATCGGGAAACGGGTGACCTTCCGGGTCTGCACCAGCGTGAGCGCCTCGAACAGCTCATCGAGGGTGCCGAAGCCGCCGGGGAGCACGACGAACCCCTGGGAGTACTTCACGAACATCGTCTTGCGGGCGAAGAAGTAGCGGAAGTTGATGCCGACGTCCGACCACTCGTTGAGCCCGGACTCCCACGGCAGCTCGATGCCGAGCCCGACGCTGAGGCCGCCCGCCTCGCTCGCGCCCTTGTTGGCCGCCTCCATCGCGCCGGGGCCGCCGCCGGTGATCACCGCGAAGCCGGACGCTGCGAGCCGGCCACCGAGCCGCTCGGCCAGGGCGTAGGTCGGGTGGTCATCCGGCGTCCGTGCGGAGCCGAAGACCGCGATCGCCGGTCCGAGCTCGGCCAGGGCCCCGAAGCCCTCGACGAACTCGGCCTGGATGCGCAGCACGCGCCACGGGTCGGCATGGACCCAGTCCGTGGGCCCGCGCGAGTCGAGCAGCCGCTGGTCCGTCGTGGTGCCGTCGACCTGCTGGCGGCGCTGGATCACCGGGCCCTTGGACTTCGACCTGACCATCAGCTCAGCTCTTCCGGGCCGGTCAGCCACTCTCGCAGCTGCGCCTCGCAGCGTTCGATGTGCTCCACGGGCACGTGCTCCTCCTGCTTGTGGGCGAGCATCGGGTCGCCCGGGCCGAAGTTGACGGCCGGGATCCCGAGGCTGGTGAAGCGTGCCACGTCGGTCCAGCCGAACTTCGGGTTGACCTCGCGACCCACCGCCTCGATGAACGCCTTCGCGGCCGGCAGGTCGAGGCCGGGCAGCGCTCCCGGCGCGCTGTCGGTGACCACCACGTCGTAACCGTCGAAGAAGTCGCGGACGAACGCCTGCGCCTCCTCCTCGCTGCGGTCGGGGGCGAACCTGTGGTTGACCTCGACCACGCACTCGTCGGGCAGCACGTTGCCGGCGACGCCGCCGCGGATGAAGACGGCGTTGAGCCCCTCGTGGTACTCCAGCCCGTCGATGAGTGGCTTGCGCGGCTCGTAGGCCGTGAGCCGCTCGAGGATGGGCGTCGCGGCGTGGATGGCGTTGACGCCCTTCCAGCTGCGCGCCGAGTGCGCCCGCTCGCCGGTGGTCCGCACCTCGACCCGCAGCGTGCCCTGGCAGCCCGCCTCGACCTCGGCGTTCGACGGCTCCATGAGGATCGCGAAGTCGGCCTCCATCAGCTCGGGGTGGCTCTGGCCGAGGAGGTTGAGGCCGTTGAACTCGGAGTCGATCTCCTCGGCCTCGTAGAGGATGTAGGTGACGTCGCGGTCGGGCTCCGGGATGGTCGCGGCCAGCCGCAGGATGACAGCGTCTCCGCCCTTCATGTCGCAGGTGCCCAAGCCGTGCAGCAGGTCGCCGTCCGGCCGTGACTCGCGGCGAGCGGGCAGGTTGTCGTTGAGCGGCACGGTGTCGAGGTGCCCGGCGATCACGACACGCTCCCCGCGGTCGAGGTCGGTGCGGGCCACCACCGTGTTGCCGTGCCGGCTCACCGTCAGGTGGCCGTACGCCGACAGCGCGGCCTCGACCGCATCGGCGATGGCCTGCTCGTTCTTGCTGACCGACTCGATGTCGACCAGCTGCACGGTCAGGTCGACGGCGTTCGCGGTGAGATCAAGGGAGGCCACGCCCGTAGTCAATCAGCCCTCGACGCCAGCCCCTTCGACGCCGGCCCCTTCCACATGGGCCGCGAGCTTGGTCAACGCCATCCGGGTGCCGGTGGCGTTGTCCTCGGGCGGTACGACGTCGGGGAGCCCGTCGTGCTGCAGGTCGACCTCGGTCCCGCCGGCCACGTCTCGCAGGGTCCAGGTCATCGTCATGGTCCCTTGCAGCTCCGGGTCGTCGGTGTCGAACGCGATCTCCTCGACCACCTGCTCGTCCGGCACCAGTCGCACGAACGTCCCCGCGTAGGTGTCGGTGGCCCCCTCGCTCTTGCCGATCCGATCCTCGGCCCGGTAGGTCAGCGACACCCGGAACCGCCCGCCTTCGACCGCCTCCCACTCCGCCACCCTGGCGGTCATGTCATCGGGCACCCGCCATGACTCCGCCGCGCGCGGGTCGAGCAGGGCGGCGTACACGGCGGCACGTGGGGCGCGCACCAGCTGGGTCGCCGTCTGGGAGTACATGGGGTCATCCTAGAAACTAGAACTCGTTCTAGTTCTGCCCTACGCTTCGGCCATGCGCAACGGGCTGGTGCTCTTCTCCTCCGATCGCGGGTTCACCCCCGCCGGGCTGGCCGAGGCCGCCGAGGAGCGGGGGTTCGACACCTTCTACGTGCCGGAGCACACCCACATCCCGGTCAAGCGCACCGCCGCGCACCCGGGCACCGGTGACGAGTCGCTGCCCGACGACCGCTACACCCGCACCCTCGACCCGTGGATCTCGCTGGCCACCGCCGCCGCGGTCACCACGAAGATCGGGCTGTCCACCGCGGTCGCGCTCCCGGTCGAGTCCGACCCGATCACGCTGGCCAAGGCGATCGCGACCCTCGACCACCTCTCCGGCGGCCGGGTCACCATCGGCGCCGGCTTCGGCTGGAACACCGATGAGCTCGAGGACCACCACGTCCCGGCCAACAGGCGCCGCACGGTGCTCAAGGAGTACGTCGAGGCGATGCGGGCGCTCTGGACCCAGGAGGAGGCGGCCTACGACGGGGAGTTCGTCTCGTTCGGGCCGTCCTGGGCCTATCCCAAGCCGGTCCAGGCCCACATCCCGCTGATCATCGGCGCCGGAGGAGGCCCCCAGACCTTCGCGTGGATCTCCCGTCACGCGGACGGCTGGATGACCACGCCGACCCAGACCGACATCAGCGGCCAGATCGAGGCCCTCAAGTCCGCCTGGGCCGAGGAGGGCCGCGACGGCCTCCCCGACATCCGGGTCCTCATCGCCTTCCGCCCCGATCCCGCCGACCTCGCCGCCTGGGCCCGGGCCGGCGTCTCCGAGCTGATCTGGGGCGTCCCGGACAAGTCCGAGGACGAGGTCCTCGCCTACCTCGACAAGCTGACCGCCCGCCTCGGCCTCTCCCCCGCCTGACGCCGACTCGTCGTTACTGCTCATCAGTAACGACGAGTCGACATCGAACGACACATCAACGACCTATCGCCAAGCGCGAGTCGGCGTTACTGCTGACCGGTAACCGGCCGAGTCGGCGTTACTGCTGATCGGTAACCGGCCGAGTCGGCGTTACTGCTGACCGGTAACCGGCCGAGTCGTCGTTACTGCTGAGCGGTAACGACGACTCGCGGTGTTACTCGCCAGCAGCAACGACGGGTCGGCGTCGGTGGTCAGGCCTTGGTGACGGTCAGCTGGGCGTCGCCGTCGGAGCCGGCCACGACGTCGTACGACGTCGCGAGGGTCTCGTCGGTGATCAGCTGCTCGTGGGTGCGGGCGGCGGCCTGGACGGCGTCGGAGCCGGCAATGGTCAGGGCGATCCGGTCGGAGACGTCGAGGCCGGCGTCGCGTCGGGCCTGCTGGACGGCACGGACCAGGTCGCGAGCCAGCCCCTCGGCGGCCAGCTCGGGCGTCACGGCGGTGTCGAGGACGACGAAGCCGCCGGTGGGAAGCACACCGACAGCCGCGGACTCGTCGGCCGAGCCGGCCACCGTGTCGAGGGAGTACTCCCCCTCGGCCAGCTCCAGCCCGCCCGAGGTGACGGTGCCGTCGTCGGCAACCGACCAGTCGCCCGACTTGGAGCCCTTGATCGCCAGCTGCACGTCCTTGCCGAGTCGCGGCCCCGCCGCCCGGGCGTTGACGGTGAGCCGCTGGGAGACGCCGTACGCCGCAGCCTCGGGAGCGTCCACGGCCAGCAGGCGGACCGCCTTCACGTTCACCTCGTCGGCGACGATCGACTCGAAGCCCGCGAGCGCGGCCGGGTCGTCGACCACGACGGTGAGCGTCGAGAGCGGGAGTCGGTTGCGGAGGTTGCCGGCCTTGCGCAGCGCTGAGGTGGCCGAGCAGACCTCGCGGACCTTGTCCATCGCCGCGACCAGCGCCTCGTCGGCGGGGAGCTCGTCGGCCGCGGGCCAGTCGGCCAGGTGCACCGACCTCTCTCCCGTGAGCCCGCGCCAGACCTCCTCGGTGGTCAGCGGCAGCAGCGGCGCGGTGACCCGGCAGACCGTCTCGAGCACCGTGTAGAGGGTGTCGAAGGCGTCCGGGTTGTCGCCCCAGAAGCGGTCGCGCGAGCGACGGATGTACCAGTTGGTCAGCACGTCGAGGAAGTTCCGCGTGGTGTCGCAGGCGTCCGCGATGGCCAGGTCGTCCATCTCGGAGGTGAGCTGCTCGACGTACTGCCGGCACTTCGCCAGCAGGTAGCGGTCCAGCGGGTCGGTCGAGTCGGTGCGCCGGGTGGCGTCGTGGCCCCGTCCGTTGTCGAAGGCGTTGGCGTAGAGCTGGAAGAAGTACCAGCTGTTCCACAGCGGGATCATCACCCCCCGCACGGCGTCGCGGATGCCCTGCTCGGTCACGACGAGGTTGCCGCCGCGCAGGATCGGCGAGGCCATGAGGAACCAGCGCATGGCGTCGGCGCCGTCGCGGGCGAAGACCTCGCGCACGTCGGGGTAGTTGCGCAGCGACTTCGACATCTTGTTGCCGTCGGAGCCGAGCACGATGCCGTGGCTGATGCAGGACTCGAACGCCGGCCGGTCGAAGATCGCGGTCGCGAGGATGTGCAGGGTGTAGAACCAGCCGCGGGTCTGGCCGATGTACTCGACGATGAAGTCGGCCGGGAAGTGCCCCACGGCGGAGCCGTCATCGGTGCCGTCGAACCACTCGGCGTTCTCGAAGGGATAGTGCACCTGGGCGAAGGACATCGAGCCCGAGTCGAACCAGACGTCCAGCACGTCCGCGACGCGGCGCATCGTCGACCTTCCCGTGGAGTCGTCGGGGTTCGGCCGGGTCAGCTCGTCGACATAGGGCCGGTGCAGATCGGGGTTGCCTTCGCGGTCGCGCGGGAGCCTCCCGAAGTCGCGCTCGAGCTCCTCGAAGGAGCCGTAGACGTCGGTGCGCGGGCAGGCCGGGTCGTCGGACTGCCACACGGGGACCGGGGAGCCCCAGAAGCGGTTGCGGGTGATCGACCAGTCGCGGGCGTTCTCCAGCCACTTGCCGAACTGGCCGTCCTTGACGTGGTCGGGCACCCAGCGGATCTGCTGGTTGAGCTCGA
The DNA here is from genome assembly GCA_963830145.1 of uncultured Actinomycetota bacterium. Lineage (GTDB taxonomy): Bacteria > Actinomycetota > Actinomycetes > Propionibacteriales > Nocardioidaceae > Nocardioides. The sequence goes on along the minus strand of CAWHLI010000018.1, from coordinate 39,754 downwards.
CCATCCGCTCCTTGAACGCCGTCACCTCGACGAACCACGACGAGACGCCCTTGTAGATCAGCTTCTCGCGGCAGCGCCAGCAGTGCGGATAGCTGTGGTCGTAGGTCTCGCGGCGCAGCAGCAGGGTCCCGGCTGTCACCGAGCCGCTCTGCTGACCCGTGCTGGCCGCCCTGAGGTCGTCGATGATGTGCAGGTTGGCGTCGAAGACCTGCATTCCCTCGTAGTCGGTGACCGGGTCGGTGAACCGCCCGTCCTTGCCGACGGGCATCACCGCCTCGATGCCCTCGCGGTCGGTCACCTCCTTGTCGGCCTCGCCGAAGGCGCCGGCGCTGTGCACCAGCCCGGTGCCGTCGGTGGTGGTCACTGCCTCGTCCGCGGGCACGACCCGGAACGCGTTCGCGTGGTCGGCGTAGTAGGTGAACGGCGGCGCATAGGTCAGCCCCACCAGGTCCGCGCCGGTCCCGCGCCAGACCACCTCGGGGGTGTCACCCAGCTCGCGCGCGTAGGCCGGGAGCCGGGCCTCTGCGAACACGAGCCGGGCACCCTCGTGCTCGACCGCGACGTAGTCGATCGTCGTACCGACCATGACCGCGAGGTTGCTCGGCAGCGTCCAGGGGGTGGTCGTCCAGATCATCAGCAGGGCCTCGCGCAGCGGACCCGCGCCGGTGATCGGGAAACCGACGGTGACGGCGGGGTCCTGGACGTTCTGGTAGACGTCGTCGTCCATCCGCAGCTCGTGGTTGGAGAGCGGGGTCTCGTCGTTCCAGCAGTAGGGCAGCACCCGGAAGCCCTCGTAGACGAAGCCCTTGTCGTAGAGCTGCTTGAACGCCCACATGACCGACTCCATGTAGTCGGGGTTCATGGTGCGGTAGTCGTGGTCGAAGTCGACCCAGCGCGCCTGCCGGGTGACGTACTCGCGCCACTCGCCGGTGTACTTCATCACCGAGGCGCGGCAGGCCTCGTTGAACTTCTCGATGCCCAGCTCGAGGATCTCGTCGGTCGTCTTGATGCCGTTGAGCCGCATCGCCTCGAGCTCGGCCGGCAGCCCGTGGGTGTCCCAGCCGAAGCGGCGCTCCACCTTGCGGCCCCGCATGGTCTGGTAGCGCGGGACGATGTCCTTGACGTAGCCGGTCAGCAGGTGGCCGTAGTGCGGGAGGCCGTTGGCGAACGGCGGGCCGTCGTAGAAGACGAACTCGTTGGCGCCGTCCTCCCCCGCGTCGCGCTGGTCGACGCTGGCCTGGAACGTGCCGTCCTCGTGCCAGTAGTCGAGGACGCCCTCCTCGATCTTCGGGAAACGCGGGCTGGAGGGCACGCTCTCGTCGCCAGAGGTCGAGGCCTTGGGGTAGGTCATCAGCGGGGCTCCTGCGATCGTCTCGGTCTCCTCACGAGGACGACCCCTGTTTCAACGCAGAGTCCGCGGTACCACCTCGATTGCCACTCCCTGGGAGCGACCACTCGTTTCGCGGCTGTGACGGGCCCACCCGTCCGGTTCTACTGGGCTCCCCGCTGGCTCTCGGGACGCCGTTCTTCCGGAGGCTCGCCGCTGATGACGGCTCGAACGCCTGTGGACCCAGCGTACGGCGGCCGGACCCGCCTGCCGAATCGTTTGGCGGTCAGCGCATCAGGCCGGCGGGGCGGTCGCAGCCGCAGGCGTGCGACGGGCGTCGCGGACATGTTGTCCACGACGAGCGGGCTACGACCCGATGCGCGTCGCGAGGTCACTCGAGCAGGCAACGGCGGCTCGATGACCATGTCGCCCTCTGGCGCCTTCTCGACCACCATCAGGTCGGGAAGGCGCACGCTGTTGCGGGGCAGCTTCAGCATCGCCTCGGTGGCTATCCGGTGGTCTGGAAGCGCAGCCAGCAACCGGGCACCCAGCCGAACCGTGCCATGACCATGGGCAAGCCAGCCGGGGCGCTCAGGGCCTGGCGAGAACGGCGGCGGCGGGGCCGCTCATCCACAGGGCAGGGGCTGTCCCCGCCCGGGCCTACGCTCCGTCCATGAACCGGACCGAGCGCCTCTACGCCCTCGTGGAGCTCCTGCGGGCGGCCGGTCCGCGCGGTCGGACGGCGAGCCGTCTCGCCGCCCACTTCGAGGTCAGCGTCCGCACGATCGAGCGCGACCTGAGCGCCCTCGGCCAGTCGGGGGTCCCGCTCGCGACGAGGCAGGGGCGGCTCGGCGGCTACTCGCTCGACCGGTCGATGAGCCTGCCGCCGCTCAACTTCACGCCGCGCGAGGCGGCCGCCGTCGCCGTGGCCCTGAGTCGCAGCGAGCTCTCGCTCTTCGCCCGCGACGCGCGCAGCGCGCTGCAGAAGATCGTGGCCGCGATGCCCGAGCGCGCGCTCGCCGAGGCCCACGCGACCGCGGAGAAGGTCCGGCTGATCGTCGAGCCGACGTCGCAGCCCGACGCCGAGGTCGCAGAGACGGTCTGGCGCGCGGTCCGCGACGGCCACACGCTGCGCATCGGCTACACCGACGTCGGCGGCCTCGAGACGGAGCGGGTCGTCGAGCCGCAGCACGTCGTGGTCGGCCCCTCCGGCTCCTACCTCACCGCCTGGTGCCACCTGCGCGGCGACGACCGGGTGTTCCGGATGGACCGGATCACCGTGGCCGGCCGGATCCCGCCGGTGCCGAGGGCGGCGACGTCACCGGTCATGGAGGTTCGCCCGGTCCGGATGCCCCACTCGGTCCTGCGCCCGGAAGAACTTCTCGCAAACTCCGACACAGGGTTGTCGCGAGGCCGCGACACGGTGGGGGCAGCCAGCCAGACCGGCGGCTGAACCCACGAAGGAGACACCCATGACCAACCCCGCTCCCGGCACGCTGGCCTGGTTCGAGGTCGCGACCGACGACCCCGACGGCGCCGAGAAGTTCTACGGCAGCCTGTTCGACTGGAGCTTCGCCGCCGACGGCCCGGCCGCCTCCGGTGGCATGGACTACCGCAACATCACCGCGTCCGGGGCCGAGGGGCCGATGGGCGGCATCGCGGGCACCGGCGGCCAGATGCCGGGCCACGCGGTGTTCTACATCCTGGTCGCCGACGTCCGGGCCACCTGCGCGGACGCCGAGCAGCTCGGCGGCAGTGTCGTGGCGAAGTTCCTGGAGCCGGGGCCCGGCGCTCCGGCATTCGCCTACCTGCGCGACCCGTCGGGCAACCAGTTCGGCGTCTTCACGCCGCCGGCGGCCTGATGGCACCGGGCACGAAGGCCCCGTCCCCGTCGGAGCAGTCCGACGGGGACGGGGCCCGCGCCCTCTACGACGAGCTCACCGACGACCTGCTCTACGACCCGGCCGTCGGCCGGGCCACGATGATGGGCCATCCCTGTGTGCGGTTCGCCGGCAGGTTCCTGGCGTCCTTCGACCTCAAGGAGGGCGGCCTGATCGTCAAGCTCTCCCAGAAGCGCGTCGCCGAGCTCGTCGAGGCCGGCCACGGCGAGCCCTTCGCGCCGGCCGGCAAGGTCTTCCGCGAGTGGGTGGCGGTCCCGGTGGTCGACCGGGCCCTGTGGCAGCGGCTGCTGGCCGAGGCGGTGGAGTTCGCTCGGCACGGGCCGGAGGGTTAACCGGACGCCCTACGTCCGGCTCTGATGGTTGGGTGGGTCTCATGAGCGACATGTGGCAGCCGCCCGACCAGGACCCTCGCACCTACGGAAACCCGCAGGGCGAGAAGGCGACGTACGTCGAGTACCTCGCCAACTACCGTCTCACGCTGGGCCTGAAGTGCGACGGGCTCAGCCCCGAGCAGCTCGCCGACCGCAGCGTGCCGCCCAGCACGATGAGCCTCCTGGGGCTCGTCCGTCACATGGCGCGCGTGGAGAACAGCTGGTTCCAGCGCGTGGCCCAGGCAAGCGGTGCGGAGCGGATCTACTGGAGTGCCGACGACGACGACTTCGACTTCAACGCCGCCGAAGCGACCCAGGAGTGCGTGGACGACGCGTTGGCCAGCTGGCGTCGCGAGATCGACGCGGCAGAGGAGTGGTTCGCCGGCGTACCTGAGTCCGACCTCGGGCGCGAGCTGCCGATCCCCGGTCATCCCGCCGGCGGCGTGGTGAGCATCCGGGACCTGGTCGTGCACATGATCGAGGAGTACGCCCGCCACTGCGGCCACGCAGACCTGCTGCGCGAGTGCATCGACGGAAGGACCGGCCAGTGAACGAGTTGGAGAGCATGCGGCGCTGGCTGGGCGACCTGCGCGAGACGGTGGAGCGGAAGGCGGAGGGGCTCTCGCCGGAGCACCTCGCCGCCCGCTCGGTGCCCCCGTCGGACCTCTCGATCCTGGGCCTGGTCCGGCACCTGGCGCAGATGGAGCACTACTGGTTCGTGCTGACCCTCTCCCGGGCCGAGGAGCCGCAGCTCTACATGCCCGACGGCGACTGGGACGCGCAGTTCCGCGATGCCGTGGCCGAGGAGGCCGTGGTCGCGGAGGCGTGGGAGACCTGGCGCTCCCAGTGCGCCAGGTCCGACGCGGTCATGGACGGGCTGGACGCTGAGGCCCTGGAGTTCGTCTGGGACCCTGACGACCGGACCGGCTCGGTCCGCGGCGCGCTGACCCAGGTGATCTACGAGTACTCACGCCACAGCGGCCACCTCGACCTGCTCCGCCAGGCCATCGACGGCGAGACCGGCGAGTAGTCACTCGACGTACATGGGCTCGAGGCCGAGCCAACGGGCGAGGTCGTCGATCTCGGCGGTGACCGCCTCACGCGTGTCGGCGGGCCAGTCGAAGTCCTCGTGGACCTTGTCCACCCGCAGCACGCCCTCGGCCGGCTCGGCGGTGGCGTCGAGCTTCCCCACCAGACGGTCGCCGTGGAGGATCGGCAGGGCGTAGTAGCCCCAGATCCGCTGCTCGACCGGCTTGTACATCTCGAGCAGGTAGTCGAAGTCGAAGAGCTGGTCGAGCCGCTTGCGGTCCTGGACCAGCCTGTCGAAGGGCGAGAGCAGCGCGGCCCGGCCGTGGAAGGGGGCGTCGAGCAGCGCCGGCTCCACTCGCCACTCCCCCTTCACGCCCTCCACCACCGCCGCCTCGCCGACGTCACCGACGTGGTGCGGCTCGCCCTGCTGGACGGCCTGCCGGACGCGGGCGACCCCGAGCGCCTGCAACCGCCTCTCGTTGCGCATCCGGAGCGCTTCGTCGGGGTCGGGCACCGGGTCGTCGGGGTAGATCCGCTCGGCGAGGTCCCACAGGGTCTTGCGGCCCTCGCGGCCGGCGGCCGCGACCTCGCCGCGGGCGACCATCAGCCGGAGCAGCATCTGGACGTTCTTGTTGTTGTTCCAGCCCGAGGACGGCCACGGCACCTCGCAGCTGTCCTCGAACGCACTCGTGGGCAGCGGCCCCTCCCGTCGCAGCTCGTCGAGGATGTCCAGGCGGCAGCCGTCGTTGGTCGCGACCCAGGCGGCGGTGTCGCGCTCCCACTCCTTGAGCGGCTCGCGGCCCGGCCAGATCGACATCTCCGCGCGGAACAGCGCGAGGTCCTCGCTGGGCCGGAAGTAGCCCTGGTGCTCGATGAGCAGCTGCTGGTCGATCAGGTCGACGAGCTCCGCCCGGTCGTAGGAGGACCCGAGCCGGCTCCACAGCACCAGGTCGGCGCTGGGCGCACCGAGCGGCGCGGTCGGCTCGCCCTGCAGCACGGTCAGGTGCCGGACGACGTCGAGCACGCTGCCGGGACGAGCCCGGTCGAGGAGCTGGGCCTGCACGCAGATCCGCCGAGCGTCGGCCTTGGTGAGCTGGTGGGCCACGGGGCGAGCCTAGGTAACGGCACCGACGCTGGTCCCGGCCCCACGTTCCGGCCCAGGGCCGGATGTCTAGAGTTCGGCGGGTGAGCGAGACGCCGACCAACGCCCCGTCCTCAGCGTGGGGCCATGCCCTGGTCACCGTGGACGAGGCCGGCGCCGTGCTGGACGCGTGGTTCCCGTCGCCGGTGCTGGGAGCTGCCGACGGGAGCGAGGCGCCGGCCGAGCTCGCGGCACTGGCCGGGCCGGACGACGTACGCCGCGTGAGCCGGGAGGTGCGCCTGGTCGAGATCGCGGACCTCCAGGCTGCCCCGGGCTCGACCGAGGATGCGTGGCTGCGGCTGCACCTGCTCAGCCACCGCATCGTCGCCCCCCGGACGATCTCGATGGACGGCATCTTCGGACTGCTCACCAACGTCGTGTGGACGAACGCCGGCCCGTGCCCGGTGGCCGACTTCGAGCAGACCCGGGCCCGGCTGATGGCGACCGGCCGGCGGGTCACGGTCTACGGCGTCGACAAGTTCCCGAGGATGGTCGACTACGTGCTGCCCACCGGCGTCCGGATCGGCGACGCCGACCGGGTCCGGCTCGGCGCGCACCTGGCCGAGGGCACCACGGTGATGCACGAGGGGTTCGTCAACTACAACGCCGGCACCCTCGGCACCTCGATGGTGGAGGGCCGGATCTCCGCGCAGGTCGTGGTCGACGCCGACTCCGACGTCGGCGGCGGCGCCTCCATCATGGGGACGCTGTCCGGCGGCGGCTCGGAGGTGATCTCGGTCGGCAAGCGCTGCCTGATCGGCGCGAACGCCGGGCTCGGCATCTCCCTCGGCGACGACTGCGTGGTCGAGGCCGGCTGCTACGTCACCGCCGGGACCAAGGTCACCGTGACCGGCACGGACGGCAGCGCACAGGTGGTCAAGGCGCTCGAGCTGTCCGGGGCGAACAACGTGCTCTTCCGCCGCAACTCGGTCACCGGCACCGTCGAGGCGGTCCCGTGGCGCAGCGACGGTGTCGCGCTCAACGCGGCGCTGCACGCCAACTGAGCCCTCCCTGGGTTGGGCTGACCCCGGACACTGTCCCCGTGAGACGTCGGGGGGCAGTGCTCAGCGGCGGCCTGGCCGTCGTGGCGCTGCTGGCCGGCGTGGGCTGGGTGGCGCTGCGCGGCAGCGACGTGCTGCCGTTCCTCGCGTCCGACCAGTGCAGCGCCGAGGTCGACGGCCGCGCGGTGCTCCTCGAGCCGTCACAGGCGCGCTACGCCGGGCTGATCGCCGCCATCGCCGTCGAGCGGGGCATGCCGGCGCGGGCGGCCTCGATCGCCCTCGCGGCGGCGTACCAGGAGTCGAACCTGCGCAATCTCGACGGCGGCGATCGCGACTCAGCGGGGCTGTTCCAGCAGCGTCCCTCCCAGGGCTGGGGCACGCTCGACCAGGTCCGTGACCCGGTCTACGCGACCAATGCGTTCTACGACGCGCTCGCGAAGGTCGAGGGCTACGAGCAGCTCGAGATCACCGTGGCGGCGCAGGAGGTGCAGCGATCCGGCTTCCCCGACGCGTACGCCGACCACGAGCCCGACGCCCGCGCGCTGGCCTCGGCACTCACCGGCCACTCGCCCGAGGGCTTCAGCTGCCGGCTCGGCGACAGCGACGCGGCGTCGGCGGAGCTGAAGCCGTCGGGGCTGACCGCGCGGGCCGACGCCGTACGCCGCGACCTCGTCGCACGCTTCCCCGACCTGCCGCTGGGCGGCTTCGAGGCCGGTGGGGTCTCGACCGGGCACATGGAGGGATCGGCGCACTACGACGGCCGCGCCGTCGACGCCTTCGTCCGGCCCGTCTCCCCGGCCAACAAGACCCTCGGGTGGGCGCTCGCGCAGTACCTCGTGAGCCAGGCCGACCGACTCTCGATCAAGACGGTGATCTTCGACGACCGGATCTGGACCTCGGGGCGGAGGTCGGGCGACGGCTGGCGCGACTACGACCCGCCCGAGCGCTCGGGCGACCCCGTCGTCCTCGAACACCGCGACCACGTGCACGTGGACGTCTACTGAGCCGGCCGCCGCGGCCACGTGGGCCCGGACGTGATTAGTCCGTTCGGACGATTTTCCACCTCACTTCGGCCACAGCGCGTGCATGGGGCCGCGATGGGGAGTCCAATGGACGGGTGTCGACACCGTGGTCGGCGCACCGTTCCTGGGGAGGGATGAACATGTGCAGCCACACTCCGGCTTGCCCCGACGTGCGTGACTCCGACTGCTGCCGCGCCCACGTGGTGTCCGACCGCAGTGGCCAGGGGTGGTGCCGCCTGTGCAACGGCATCATCCTCTTCGACGACGGCCACTACCTCACGCCCGAGGGTCGGGACGTCAGCGTCTCCGCCTGACCGCCCGAACGCCGTCCGACCGGGCCGGTCGCGATCAGGCCAGCCGCGCGACGGCGGCCTCGACCCGCTCGTCGGTCGCGGTGAACGCCACCCGCACGTGGCGCCCGCCCGCCGGGCCGTAGAAGTCGCCCGGCGCGACCAGGATGCCGCGGTCGGCCAGCCGGTCGACGCTGTCCCAGCACCCCTCGTCACGGGTGCACCAGAGGTAGAGCGAGGCCTCCGAGTGGTCGATCCGGAAGCCCGCGCCCTCCAACGCGGAGCGCAGCGCGGCCCGGCGTACGGCGTAGCGAGCGTGCTGCTCCTTCGCGTGGGCGGTGTCGGCGAGAGCCGCGGCCATCGCGACCTGCTGGGGGCCCGGCATCTGGAGGCCGAGGTTCTTGCGGACGGCGAGCAGCTCACCCACCAGGCGGGCGTCGCCGGCCACGAACGCGCAGCGGTAGCCCGCGAGGTTGGAGCGCTTGGAGAGCGAGTGCACCGCCAACAGGCCGTCGACGGAGTCGCCGCAGACCGAGGGGTGCAGCACCGAGACCGGCGGTGACATCGGGGGGCCGTCCCAGGCGCATTCGATGTAGCACTCGTCGGAGACCAGGATCGTGCCGCGCTCGCGGCACCACTCGACGACCTTGCGCAGGTGCTCGACCGGCAGCACCTTGCCGGTCGGGTTGGACGGCGAGTTGAGCCAGAGCAGAGCGGGCCGCTCGGGGCCGAGCGCCGTGAGCGAGTCCGCTGCCAGGGTCCGTGCGCCGGCGAGCGCCGCTCCCACGGCGTAGGTCGGGTAGGCCAGCTCGGGGAAGACGACCAAGTGGCTGGGCCCGAGTCCGAGATGGAGCGCGAGCGACGCGATCAGCTCCTTCGAGCCGATCACCGGCAGCACCTGGTCGAGGCCCAGCCCGCTCACGCCGTGCGACGACGACAGCCAGTCGAGGGCCGCCTGCCGGGTGGCGGGGAGGCCGATGGTGGTCGGGTAGCCGGGCGAGTCAGCGGCCGCACGCAGCGCCTCCTGCACCACCGCCGGCGTCGGGTCCACGGGGGTGCCGACCGACAGGTCGACGATGCCGTCCGGGTGCGCCCGGGCGCGCTCCGCCTGCGCGGCGAGCTTGTCCCAGGGGAAGTCCGGGAGGCGGGCGGAGACGGAGCCGGAGACGTCCAGCGTCTTACTCGTCGTGCTCCTGCGGCGGCAGCGCCGCCACCAGCTCGTGGTCGTGGTCGATCTCGCCCATCTTCGCGGCGCCGCCGGGCGAGCCGATCTGGTCGAAGAAGTGGACGTTGGCGTCGTAGTAGCCCTTCCACTGCTCCGGCGTGTCGTCCTCGTAGAAGATCGCCTCGACGGGGCAGACCGGCTCGCACGCACCGCAGTCGACGCATTCGTCGGGGTGGATGTAGAGCATCCGCTTGCCCTCGTAGATGCAGTCGACGGGGCACTCGTCGACACAGGCGCGGTCCTTGAGGTCCACACAGGGCTGAGCGATCACGTACGTCACGGGGCTCAGCCTAGTATCCCGGCGTGTCGTCTGAGACCGGTGCCCACACCCTGGGGCCGCATGTCGTGGGACAGCGCGTCGTCGTGCGCCGTGTGCTGCCGGGCGAGACCGGTCCGAGCGGCGGGCCCGCGATGACCGATGTGCTCGGCACCTGCACCGCGTGGGGCGACGGCGTCTGCGTCGTCGAGCCGGACGGTGGCGGCTCCCGCGAGCCGGTGACGATCCGGATCGCCGACATCGTTTCGGGCAAGCCGGTGCCGCCCCGGGCCTCGACCCGGCTGCGGGTGAGCGCGCAGGCGGCGCAGCTGCGGGCCCTGACGCTGTGGCCCGACCTCGAGACCGAGCCGCTCGGTGACTGGCTGCTGCGCCGGTCAGGCACCTCGACCGCACGGCGGGCCAACTCGGTGCTGGCGATGGGCCCGTCCGGGGTCGCCGACGACTACGCCCGCGTGGTCGCCCACTACGAGGCGCTCGGTCAGCGCCCGATCGCCGCCGTGCTGCCCGACTCGGACGAGGACGCGCTGTTCAGGAGCCACGGCTGGGTGCTGGAGAGCCACGACCACGACACCGTGTTCCAGCTGGCCGGCATCGCCGCCGTACGCCGCCGGCTGGACCGCGACGTCCCGGCCGCCGAGCTGCTGGTCGACGGCCGGTTGGTGACGGCCCGCATCGGGGAGGCCGCGTCCGGCGTGGCCGCGGTCGAGGGCGACTGGGCCGGCTTCCGCTCGATCGAGGTGGTGGCCGACCGCCGGCGCGAGGGGCTCGGCCTGGCCGTGATGTCAGCGCTGGTGGGCTGGGCCGCGGAGCAGGGGGCCACGACGGCGTACCTCCAGGTGCTGGGCGACAACGCGCCCGCGCTGGCGCTCTACGAGCGGCTCGGCTTCGTCGAGCACCACCGCTACCGCTACCTCGCCGCCCCGGTGAGCCGCTAACCGACTTTCGCCGCGGGCACCCCGCGACCTACCCTTGGTGGTGGCGGGCGTGAGGCCTGACAACCCTCGTGAGAGCGGCCGCCGAACCAAGAGGCCGGCGACTCCGTGAACTTCCATGGCCGGCGAAGGTGTGGTGGCACCGCGACCTTGCCCCCGCCCACACCTCCAGGGCTTCCGCCACCTGGAGGTACAGATGAGCAGTCCACCCCGCACCCTCGCCCGCCAGCTCCCGCTCGCAGTCCCCGGCTCGCCCGTGCGGCTCCAGGGCTGGGTGCACCGCCGCCGCGAGCTGGCCGCGGTGTCCTTCCTGGTCGTCCGCGACCGCACCGGCCTGGCCCAGGTGGTGATCAAGCACGGCGCCGACGACCGCGCCGAGCTGCCACCGGAGGAGACGCCGGTCGAGGTGGTCGGTACGGCGACCGCGAACCCGCAGGCGCCCGGCGGCGTCGAGGTCACCGAGCCGGTGGTCCGCGGGCTGTCCGACCCGGCGGACACCCCGGCCGTCGAGCTCTGGCGCCCCACCCTCGACACCGGGCTGCCCACGCTGCTCGACCACGCCGCGACGACCTGGCGGCACCCGCGCCAGAGGGCGGTGTGGGAGCTGGCGGCCGCGAGCCTGCAGGGGTTCCGGTCCACGCTCGACGCGGACGGCTTCACCGAGGTGCACTCCCCCAAGCTCGTGGAGTCGGCCACCGAGTCCGGGGCGAACGTGTTCGAGGTCGACTACTTCGGCCGTCCGGCGTACCTCGCCCAGAGCCCGCAGTTCTACAAGCAGGTGCTGGTGGGCGTCTTCGAGCGGGTCTACGAGGTCGGGCCGGTGTTCCGCGCCGAGCCGCACGACACCGTGCGGCACCTGGCGGAGTACGTCAGCCTCGACGTCGAGCTCGGCTTCATCGAGGACCACGTCGAGGTGGTCGCCTGCCTGCGCGACGTGGTCGCCGGGATGGTCGAGGCGATCCACGAGCGGGCCGGCCGCGCCGTCGACCTGCTCGCACTGGAGGTGCCGCGCGTGCCCGACCGGCTGCCCACGCTGCACTTCCGCGAGGCCCTCGAGATCGCCGGGGCGCCCGCCGACGAGCCCGACCTGGCGCCGGCCCACGAGCGGGCGCTCGGTGAGTGGGCGCTGGCCGAGCACGGCAGCGACTTCGTGGTCGTGCACGGCTACCCCACCGCGCACCGCGCGTTCTACAGCCACCCCGACCCCGAGGACCCGCACTGGTCGCGCTCGTTCGACCTGATCTTCCGCGGTCTCGAGCTGGTGTCCGGCGCGCAGCGGCTGCACCGCTACGACGACTACGTCCGCACCCTCGAGCAGCGTGGCTACCCCTACGAGCCCTACGCGTCCTACGTCGAGGCGTTCCGCCGCGGCATCCCGCCCCACGGCGGCTTCGCGATCGGCCTCGAGCGCTGGGTGGCCCGACTGACGGGCGCCACCAACATCCGCGAGGTCACCCTCTTCCCCCGCGACCTGCACCGGCTGGCGCCGTAGCCGCTGACCCGCCTGTACAGAACGGGCGGGTCAGCGAGTGCACCATCGCTGACCCGCCCGTTCTGTACAGGCGGGTCAGCGTCAGCAGGCGGGGCGGAAGGCGGGGTCGGCCGGGCCCTTGCGGGCGAGGGCGTTGAGGACCAGCTCGATGGCGACCCGGTCGGTCGGGATGTTGAGGTGCTCGGAGAGGTTGTAGGGGCAGAGGTCCTGGAGGGTGATGTTGGTGGTCCGCCTGCCGGGGGCGAGGTAGGCGGAGAGATAGGGCGTGACGACCTCGTCGTAGCGCGTGGTGATCTGGGTGTAGCTCGTGCGGCCCGGCGTCTCGTCGCCTGCGTTGAGCCTGGTGAGGAACGGCGAGCCGGCCGACTGCTGCACGCACGCCGGGCAGACGATGCCGAAGACCGCCTCGGTGAGCGGGTTGCCGGGACCGGTGTCGTTGGTGCCGTGGTTGGACGGCACCAGCCCGATGAGGTCATCGACCAGCTTCCGCCCGCCGAGGAACTTGATGTAGTAGCGCGGCATCATCCCGCCCTGCGAGTGACCGACCATCGACACCTTGCGGGCCTCGGTGGCCGCGAGCACCTTGTCGGTGAACGCCTTCAGGGTCTGCGCAGAGGTCACGACGTCCTGGGTCCCCCGGTTGCCGTAGTCGAGCGAGAAGACGCAGTAGCCCCGGGTCAGCAGCGCGCTGGAGAGGTTCTCCAGCAGGTGCTTGCGGTCACCGAAGGTGCCGTGCACGAGCACGACCGGCCGCGGGTGCGCCTTGGTGGGGGTGCAGCCCCAGTCGTTGACGCCCGGCACGTCGCCCTCCGGGCTGGTGGGCAGCGGGATCGGGAGCCCGTCGGCCGCGGCGGGCGCCGGCACGCCGAGGCCGACTCCCACGAGCAGGGCAGCAACGAGGGACATCGCGAGAGCACGCATGTCCACTCAACGAGTGGACCGGACCGCGGTTACCGCTTCAGGCCGACCAGGAGCCCGACCCGGCCGTCGGTGCCCGACGCCCAGCAGGCACCGTCGCCCGTGCACTCGACCGCGTCGAAGGCGCCGCGGCGGACGCTCCGCCACGAGACGCCTCCGTCGAGCGAGACGTTGGTGCCGGTCGGACCGACCGCGATCACGCCGGTGGACGGCGAGCCCGTGGTCGACGTGCGCGGCAGGAACGCCGAGCCTGATCGGTAGCCGTCGAGGTCGCCGCCGGCGGTCCAGGTCGTGCCGCCGTCGTGGGAGTACGCCGCGGTGTCGGCGCTCTTGTTCGGCTTCTCGAAGTCACCGCCCACGGCGACGAGCGTCTGGGGGTCGCGCGCGGCGAGCGAGAAGATGCCGCCGGCGTCGCTGCGCACCACCGGCGTGTCGGTGACCGCCCAGCTCTTGCCCCGGTCGGTCGAGTGGTAGACCCGGGCGGCCGCGCCGCCGCTGGCGATCCACGCGTCGGACTTGCCTGCGGTGATCAGGCAGGTGCCGCTGGCCGCGAAGCCGAACTCGCCGTCGAGCGCGTGCGGCATCCCGGACCGGGGCCGCTCGGTCCAGGAGCGCCCGCCGTTCGAGGTGGAGAGGACGCGGAACTTGCCGCGCACCGGGTCGCTCATGGCCAGCCCGTGGCGCCGGTCCCAGAAGGCGAGGCAGTCGTAGAACGCGGCCTTCGACTGGTTGCGGAAGCCCTCCTTCCACGTCCGGCCGCCGTCATCGGTGCGGTAGATCCGCGAGTCGCCGCCGGGGCCGATCGAGAGGATCACCGCGTGCGAGGAGTCCCAGGCCTCGATGTCGCGGAACTCCAGGTCTCCGGTGTCACCACCGGGCGAGACGTCCTTCCAGGTGCGCCCGCCGTCGCCCGTGCGCAGCACGGTGCCCTCGGTGCCGCTCACCCAGGCGATGTTCCGCGTGACCGGGGCCAGACCGCGGAACTGCGCGTCGGAGCCGGTCTTGACGTCGCGCCAGGAGAGGCCGGTGCCGGCCTGGGCGGGAGCGGAGGCGAGCGTCGTGAGCGACGCGAGGAGTCCCAGCGCGAGCAGGGTCGTGGCGAGGCGGCCGAGGGCGCGCCGACATGAGCAGAGTCCCGAGATCATGGTCCGAACCTACGCCCGCGCGCCGAGCTCCGCTCAGAAGGGCACTACTGCGCCGGCTGGCAGACCACTGCCTGCTCCGGCTGGTAGGTCGTGGTCACGGTGTCGCTGCGCACCGGCGTCGGGTCGCCGACCCGCATGACGGTGCGCACGAGGTCGATCGTGAAGCCGTCGGCGCCGGCGCTTGCCACGCAGGCGGGGTCAGCGCTCGGGACGGTGGCCCGCGGGGTCGGGGCATAGCGACCGCTGGTCGCCACGGTGACCTCGAACTCCTTGGTCGACCAGGCATCGACCGCGACCGTGCCGGGAGTGCCGGCCGCCCCGGGGACCAGCCGTGCGGAGAGCAGCACGCCGTAGGACGAGTCGTTGCGCAGCTGCAGGTCCGTGGCGGCGTCGACCATGGCGTCGCGCCCCTCCGGCAGCCCGTCGGCGTAGGTCGGCGAGCCGGTCCGGGCAACGTCGCTGAGCCCGGCCATGAAGCCGGCGTTCCAGGTGGCGGTGGCGAGCCGCGCCGCGGACCCGACGCCCACGCCGACCCGGCCGTTGAACGAGAACGTGTCGCCGGGTCGCAGCAGCGCGCCCGAGAGCCGGTTGACGGCGTCGGCGAACGCCGGGCCCGCCGTCGACGGCACCGACACCGTGTAGCTGGCCACGGGCTCGGTCACGCCCAGGTGCTTGGCGTCCTTCGTGGTGAACGCGGCCTTGGTCCTGCTGCCCTTGACCGGCACCGTCCTGGCCGCGCCCTCGGCGGTGACGCCCTGGAGGAACGCCGCGGTGATCCCGGCCTCGTCGTAGGCCTGGCCGGCGACCGCCTTCACGACGGCAGGCCCGCCGTCCTGCAGCGCGACCGTCGCGTCGACGGGCTGGGTGGCCTGGGCGTCGGGGTCGACCAGGGAGGTGAGGCCGGCGGAGTCGACATCGAGGGCGAGGGCGCCGTCCCTGTCGACCAGGCTGAGCAGGTCGGCGTACTGGCGGGGAGCGAGCGTGACCTGCGAGCCGGCGAAGGCGAGCGTGACCGGCCCCGACACGGCCGGGTTGGCGATCGTGGTCAGGGCGGCGTCGAGGTCGGCCTGGTCCACGTCGGGCTGGCTGAGCAGCAGCGGCAGCCGGACGGACGTGCGACCCGCGACGTAGCTGTCGACCAGCGCGTCAGAGGCGTGCTCCTGGTCGATCTGCACGCCGTTCTGGGGCTCGGTGAGGGCGATGCGGCCGCCGGCGAGCGAGATGCCGGCGTCGCGGGCCGGCTGCCCGGCCTGCTCGTCGAGCGCATGCAGGAGGGCGTCGAGCTTGCGGTGGTCGACGTTCACGACCGGGGTGATCTCGTCGCCGCCGCCGTAGTAGCGCCACAGGTCGCGGGGGTCCCAGCTGCGCGGGACGAGCGCCTCGGCCACCGTGGCGACGTAGTCGACCGAGAGCCCGGCCTCGTCGGGCGCGACCCGGGTCGTGACCGTGCCGACGGTGACGGTGATCGGGTCCTGACCCTTCGCCCGGAGACCACGGGCGAGGGCGGACGCCGCAGCGGTCTGGTCGCGGCCGCCGATCGAGATGCCGGCCACCGTGGTGCCGCGCGGGACCTTGCCGTGGGAGCCGGCGTACGCCGCCACCCAGCCGCCGACGCCGAGCACCAGCACGACCAGCAGGATCAGGACGACGGCCTGCCCGCCCTCGCCCTCGTGGCCGACTCCGCGTCGTCTCGTGCGCCTCACGTGTTCACTGTAGGAACACCAGTCACTCTGGAGGCGCTTTTGCGTCGGAAGGTCGCGGACTGGTGGTGGAAGCAGGGCGAGGCAGGGTCGCGATGGCGAGGAGCAGCACGACCAGCGCGACTCCGAGCACGGCATAGCCGGAACCGGTGGAGGCGATCAGGTAGTCGCCCTCGCTGCGCGGCACGGCCATCAGGCCGATGGTGGCGACGAAGCCGAGGGCCAGCGGCAGCCTGGTCGCCCACCCCGGCGGGGCGGCGAGCAGGAGCAGCAGCGTCGCGGCGCCCGCGATCAGCAGCCCCCACCACCACTGGTAGACGGCGACCGTGCCGACGGCCGCCGCGATGCCCGCCAGCAGCGTCACCGGAGCCAGCCGGATCCCCATGTCAGCGCCCCGCACCGGAGCGGGACACCGCTAGGGCTCGATGCCGGCGAACAGGTCGGACTCGAGACCGTGGGCGTCGAGCTTGCCGCGCTCGCCCTTGGCGATCCGGAAGAACTCCTCACCCCACATCTCGTTGCCCTTGTTGTTGGACAGCGCGAAGAACGGGCCGTCGAGGGTGATCTGCGTCGGGTAGGCGCGGAGGGCCTGCATCTTCAGGTCGAGGAAGGCCTGGCCGTCGATGCCAGCGGAGAGGTTGTCGTCGGAGGTGACGAAGTGTGGAAGCGGGCCGTCGGGGTCCATCCCCTCGAAGGTCGTGGTGTCGCCGGCGTCCCGCAGGGCGCGCAGGCTGGCCCGCATCCGCGTCTCCGACATCGCCGTCCAGTAGATCTTCGCGATCTCCCAGGGGGTGCCGAGCTCTGGCTTGTAGGACGGCACCGCGGCCAGCTGCGCGGCGTACATCGCCACCCGATGGGCCTGGATGTGGTCGGGGTGGCCGTAGCCGCCGAACTCGTCGTAGGTGACCAGCACCTGGGGCTGGACCTCGCGGATCACCGTGACCAGGTCATCGGCGGCCTTGGTCAGGTCGGCGTACCAGAAGGCGTTGTCGTGGATGGTGTCGGCGGGGATCGCGTAGCCGTCCTCGTGCCACTTCATGCCCGAGTCGCGATAGGTCGCGAAGCCGCCGAGCCAGCGGTGGTCGGTGACGCCGAGCGCCTTCATGGCATCGGCGATCTCGCCGCGCCGGTGCGCGCCGAGCGCGTCGTCCTGGTCGGAGGCAAGGTGTGCCAGCTCGGGGACCAGGACCTCGCCCATCTCACCTGCCGTACAGGTCACGAGGGTGACGCCGGCCCCCTCGGCGACGTAGCGCGCCATCGTGGCGCCCGTGGCGATCGACTCGTCGTCGGGGTGGGCGTGGACGAGGAGCAGCCGCAGGTCGGGACGGGAGTTGGTCACCGGTCCAATGTAGAGAGCACCTGGGACAGCCCGGCCAGGAAGGGTCGATCCGGCTCGAGCCAGTCGACCTCGCCGAGCTCGTCGCGGCTCAGCCAGCGCACCCGGTCGTGCTCGGTCGGTGCCGGCTCCCCGCCGGACAGCGAGGCGACGGCGACGCGGAGCAGGAAGCGCTCCCCGATCGGCTCCGCACCCTCGAGCCAGCTCTCGACGGTGATCCCGACCCCGAGCTCCTCCCGGATCTCGCGGACCAGTGACTCCGCCTCGGTCTCGCCCGGCTCCACCTTGCCGCCGGGGAACTCCCAGCGCCCGGCCGCGCTCGCGGGCGCCGTACGCCGCGCGGCCAGCACGCGACCGTCCCTGACGATCGCGGCGCCGACCACCACCTGACGCTGCACGGCTGGCTGCACGCCTAGATTGTCGCCGTGACCGAATCGTCGGGCGCACCGTCCCACGGTGTGCACCTGGTGCGCACCGAGGAGAACGTCGACGAGATCGACGCGCTGGCGGCGCGGCTCGGGGGCCGGGTGGGGCTGCCCGCCCTGATCGGCGACCTGGACCGCCGCGCCCGCCGTACCCTCGCTCCCGGTCTGAAGGTGCACCGCGCCCTGACCTGGGACGCCGAGGACCGGCGCGACCCGCGCTGGTGGCCGCAGGGCATCTCCACGTCCGCCGACGCCTCGGACACCGAGGACGTCGAGGGCCACCGGATGCTGGTCGTGTCGTGGTACGCCAAGGACCTGCCCGGGGAGCCGGGCGGTCAGCAGGGCTCGCGGCTGACCTTCCTCGACCTGGCCACCCGCCGCTACCGGCACGTGCTGCTGGTCAACCCCGTGGTCCGCGACGGCGTGCTGGTCCTGGAGCCGCTCCGGGTGCACGCCGGCGGCGTCGTCTGGTGCGGGCCGTACCTTCACATCGCCGCCACGTCCCGCGGGGTGATCACCTGTCGCGTCGACGACCTGCTCCGGGTGTCGGACTCGTCGATGGGCGACGTGCGCCGGCTCGCGCTGGACAGCGACAGCGACCGGGTCTCGTCGTACGGCTACCGCTACGTGCTGCCGGTGCGGTTCGCCTACAAGGCGGTGACCGACGAGGGGCTCGAGAGGCTGCGCTACTCGTTCCTGTCGCTGGACCGCACCGCCGACCCGCCCCGGCTGGTGGTCGGCGAGTACGGCGGCAGTGCCCAGACCCGACGGCTGGCCACCTTCCCGCTGGACCCCGAGACCATGTTCCTGGCGGCGGGCGAGGACGGGATCTCGCGGCCGGTGGTCGTCGACGACGGCGGCGTCGTCCGCACCCAGGGGGCGGCGGTCGCGCACGACCGGTGGTACCTCACCCGCTCCACCGGGCCGTGGGTGCCCGGATCGGTGTACGCCGGACGACCGGGCGCCTTCCGCCGCTACCGCTGGGCCACCCCCATGGGGCCCGAGGACATCGCCTGGTGGCCTTCCACCGACCTGCTCTGGTCGGTCTCCGAGCACCCCCGACGGCGCTGGGTCTACTCGATGAAGCGGAAGAGGTTCAGCTGAGTCGCTGGGGGTGGCCAGCCGTCACTCAACGGGAGCGGGCGAGCGCCGCGAGCGACGGCGCCCGCCGAGCGGTCGCCGACGCAATCGGAGTGTGGGAGCGCAGCGATCCGGTCTTTGCGGGCGCAGCCCGCGCGCCCCGCGATCGGCCTCCGGGCCGTGGCGACTGCGCCGAGGGAGCGCAGCGAGCGACGGCGCCTGCGAGCGCCAGCGAGCGTCGCCACGGACCGGGGGCCGAAGCTCGCGGGGGTATTCAGACCCGCAATGAGAGCGGTGGGAGCGCAGCGACCCGGTCTTTGCGGGCGAAGCCCGCGCGCCCCGCGATCGGCCTCCGGGCCGTGGCGACTGCGCCGAGGGAGCGCAGCGAGCGACGGCGCCTGCGAGCGCCAGCGAGCGTCGCCACGGACCGGGGGCCGAAGCTCGCGGGGGTATTCAACGCGGAACCAGTGCGAGCTGGCGGCTCTGCGCTACCAGCCGGCCGGCGGAGTCCCAGATCTCGCAGTCCTCCTCGAACATGCCGCCGGCCAGGTTGCGGGTCTCGTGGCGCACCTTGAGCCAGCCCGGCGCGGGATGAGCGCGCACGTGCACGGTGAGCTCGAGGGTCGGCGCCCAGCCGGGCATCCCGAGGTCGAACGTCACCGGCGGCAGCACGTCGCAGACGGTCAGCAACGAGAGGGCGTCGGGCTCGCGGCCGTCGTTGAAGCGGAACCAGCCCGCGATCGCGCCGGTCATGCCGGGCTCGCCCGCGCCCCAGGCGGCGTGCGCCGGGTCCAGCCGGAGGTCGAAGCGGTCGAGCATGGGGACGAACGCCCGGACCTCGTCCGGCGCGTCGGAGGACCGGATGCAGCCGTCGGGCGGCGGGAGCGCGGGCTCGGTCGCAGTGGTGCGGACATCGGGCGACCGCTGCGCGAACCGGGCCAGATCGCCGCAGGTCGCGAGCGCCGTGATCCGGGTGGTGCCGTCCTGCACCACCTCCACGGCGGCGGTCGCGACCGACCCTCCCTCCCGGCGTAGGTCCACGGAGGCCGTGGCCGGGCCCGGCGTCGAGGCCGAGACGTAGTGCGCGCTGACGGCGATCGCGTCCGGCTTGGCGGGCAAGGCGGCGCGCAGCGCCTGCCCGACCACCGCGAGCAGGTAGCCGCCGTTGAGCCCGCCACCCACGACCCAGCCCGGCGACAGGTCGGCGGCGTAGCTGCCGGCACCGGCCGGCGAGACCGCCGTGAGCCGGTCGAACTCGAAGGCCCCCGGAGTCTCAGTCATCCCACGTGAGCGCCTCGCGCTCGAAGTCGTCGCCGGTCTGGACGGGGACCACGCAGAAGACCAGCCCCGCCGGGTCGCGGAGAATCGTGTAGCCCTGGCGCTCCTCGAGGACGGTCGCCCCCAGCGCGAGCACTCGCGCCACCTCGGCGGGCACGTCGTCGGTCTCGATGTCGAGATGGATCCGGGGCGCGGTCCCCGGGCCGGTGCGCTGCGACTCCAGCCGCACCGATCCGATCGAGCCGAGGGAGCGGTACTCGCCCTCCCCGGTCGGCGCCAGGCCTTGGACGCCGGCCCAGAACCCGAGCGCCGGCTCCCACTCCTCCTCGGGGTGGTCGACCAGGACGATTCCGATCCGAGAACGATGCATGGAGGAACGGTACTGACCATGAGGATCCACGCATTGGGGGCCATCGGCGCAGGCAGGTCCCCTAGGCTTGGCACCTAGAAGGAGACCACCGGGCGGACAGCGAAGGACATCGGCGATGCTCACGCAGGACCCGTCCGCTCGTCGTCGAGGCCCGAGCCTCGCGGATCGGACCGACGTGGCCTCCGAGCAGGCTCTGGCCGCCTACTGGACGGCGTACGTCGACGCCGGCCGCGGCGGAGCGCCGTTCATCGTCAGGAACTGGTCGCGGTCGTGGGCCGCGTTCCGTGCCGTCCGTCGGCTCCCGGTCGTCGAGGCGTGCCCCTCCGACACCGCAGGGGGCCGGGCGGTCCGCCGGATCCTGGCCACCCGGGCGTCCTACGGCGTGCCCGGGCGGCTGCTGGGCACCGCGATCCTCGAGGTGCCCGAGGAGGGCGACCACTTCGTCCTGGGCCGGCGGGCCCAGACGCTGCGCCGCAAGATCCGGGCGGCCGAGCGGCAGGGCCTCGAGGTCCGCCGGATCGACGAGGACTCCGAGCGGCGGGCGCTCGTCGGGATCGCCAACCACGCGGAGCAGACGCACGCCGACCCGTCCTACCGCGTGCCCGCGCCGCGCAACGACGACCTGCTCGACCACGACGTCTGGCTGACCGTCGACGATCCTGAGGGCCGGCCGCTGCTGCTCGCCGTGGCGCCGCGCGACGGCGAGTTCGCCACCCTGCGCTACTTCCGCACCCTCGGCGCCAGCGACGCGCACAGCGATGCCCGCTACCTCGCCACCAGCGCTCTGGTCGTCGAGCTCGCGCGGCACCGAGTGCGCTACCTGCTCGACACCGCGTCGCCGGCCGAGCAGACCAACGGGCTGCGGCACTTCCAGCGGATGGTCGGCTTCCGCTACGCGCGGGTGAAGCTGCGCAAGCCTTAGTCGTCGTTCGCGAGACTCACGAGGGTAGAGAACTACGCGTAGACCCTGACCCAGTCGACGACGAGCTCCTGCGGGAAGGTCAGGCTGTCGGGCACCTCGCCGCCCAGCACCCCGCCGATCGCGAGGTTGAGGATCAGGTAGAAGGGGCGGTCGAACGCCCAGTCGCCCTCCGCCTCCACCTCGTCGCGGGTGACGGTGCCGTACTCCTCGTCGTCGAGGTACCAGCGGATCGTGTCGTCGTCCCACTCCACCGCGTAGGTGTGCATGTCGGCACTGAGCAGGGTGTCGCTGTCGGTGTCGGCCTGGAGGAACCAGTGCTCCCCCGCGTCGTCGGCGCCGTGCACGGTGCCGATCACGTGCGAGCGGTCGCGGCCGACGTACTCCATCGCGTCGATCTCACCGACCTCGGGCCACTCGATCTCCTCGTCGTCGCCCATCGCCCAGAACGCCGGCCAGGTGCCGACACCGGTGGGCATCTTGGCGCGGATCTCGAAGCGGGCGTGCTGCCAGCTCTCGATGCCCTTGGTGGTGAGCCGCGCCGAGGTGACGTCGCGGTACCACCCGTCCGCGCAGTTGCCCGACTCCTTGTTGGCCGAGATCACGAGATAGCCGCTGCCGTCGGTGTGGACGTTCTCGACGCTGTTGGTGTAGCACTGCTTCTCGTCGTCGGTGGCGTCGGCGTACTGCTCGAGCTCCCACTTGGCGGGGTCTGGCAGAGCACCGTTGTCGCCGTCGAACTCGTCGCTCCAGACCAGCGTGCGGTCCGGCTCGCCGGACGCTGACTCGCACGCGCTCAGGCCCGCGCCCATGAGGCCCACCGCCACCATCGAGGCGACCGCCCCCACCACCCGTCGTCGCACGGACGAACTCTAGTTGCGCTGCTCAACCACCGAGGCGGAACCGCTGCCCACACGCAGGCGCGGGGGTGTTCAGCCCCGCTCCTCGAGCGCCTCGGTGAGCAGTGCGACGAGCGCCTCGAGCTGGATGTCGACCGACGAGCCGACCTCCTCGTCCGAGCCGTCGAGCGCCCGGGCCGACATGCCGGCCTTGCTGTCGATGAGCTCGGCGATCTTGGTGTCGATGGTCTGCGAGGCGATGATCCGCCACGCGGTGACCGGCTCGGCCTGGCCGATGCGGTGGACCCGGTCGATCGCCTGGGTCTGCTCGGCGTCGGTCCAGGAGAGCTCGGCGAGGACGACGTTGGAGGAGATCTGGAGGTTGATGCCGACACCGGCCGCCATCAGCGAGCAGACGATGATCTGGACCTCGGGGTCCTCCTGGAAGGCTCGGATGGCCTCCTCACGGGCCTTCGGGGTCTGGTCGCCGCGGATCTCGGAGTAGCGGATCCCGCGCTTGGCGAAGGTGTCGCCCGCGAGGTCCATGACGTCGACGTGCTTGGCGAAGAAGACGACCTTGCCGACGTTGCGCGCCAGCTGGGCGGCGTAGTCGGCGGCCAGGCCGGCCTTGGCCTGGCCGATGCGGCGCAGCATCGTGAAGACGTTGTCGCCGTCCTTCGTGGTCGTCGTGGTGTCCTCGCGCTCCCACGTCGCGACCCGCCGGACCAGCTCGTGGTCGATGCCCTCGATGACCGAGCCGGTACGACGGGTGGCGAGGGCCATGTCGTAGCGCTCCAGCAGCCGCCGCGCGAGCTCGCGCTCGGCCTGGCGGATCGAGCGGCCGATCTCGTCGTCGAGCTCCACGGGCAGGTCGGCGATGCGGCGGGCCGGGATGTCGGCCGCGACGTCGACCTTGCGGCGGCGCACGATGCCCATCTCGACCACGCTGTTGCGGGCCGCGGGGTAGAAGCCGGGGTCGGCCGGGGTCAGCCCGGTCTCCTCGAGCTTGTCCATCAGCTTGGCCAGGGGCTTCTTGTCGTCGATCCAGCCGAGGTACTCCCAGATCGCGTGGAAGTCCTCGATGTCGTTGATCAGCGGGGTGCCGGTCAGCGCCAGGAGCAGCGGCCGGGCGGTGCGGGCGCGGATCTTCTCGGAGAGGTGGAGGACGTTCTGGGAGCGCTGGGACTGCTTGTTCTTGATGAAGTGGGCCTCGTCGACCACCATCGTGCCGAAGCCGAACTCGCCCAGCCAGCCGACGTGGCGGTCGAGGATCTCGTAGTTGACGACGATGATGTCGGCGAAGCCGTTGACGTCGTCTCCGTCGCCGTGGATCACGGTCACCTGGCGGTTGGGCGTCCAGATCGAGGCCTCGCGCGCCCAGTTGGTCTTCACGACGTTGGGGACGATCGCGAGCAGCGGGAAGGCGTCGGCGGCCTGCGCGGCCAGCAGCGCCTGTGCGGTCTTGCCGAGGCCGGGCTCGTCGGCCAGCAGGAAGGTGCGGTGCCCGTCGGCCGCGGACTGGATCAGCTGCGCCTGGTGGAGCATCAGCTCGCGGCCCTGCGGGAGCCGGATGTCGCGCGGCTCGGGGAGCGGCATGCACGCCGCGCCCCCGCCGTACTCGAAGGAGCGGAACAGCGGGCCGAGCAGCTCCCAGGTCGCCAGGCGACGCGCCTTGGGTCGACGCTCGTCGGCCGCGGAGAAGTCGGGAGCCAGGAACGGGTTGGAGAGCCGCCGCTGGACGACGGACTGCGGGACCACCCGGCGGTCGGCCGCGGCGAGCAGCTCGGTGCCGTCGGGCTCGGGCTCCGCTTCCTCCTCGAGCTCCATGCCGGCGGAGGCGATCATCTCGCGGCGCAGCTCCTTGGCGGCGTCGGAGACGCCCGCGTCCTCGGCCAGCAGGGCCAGCAGCGAGGTGTCGCTGGCCGCGGTCTTGGCGAGGATCGTGGCCACCCCGTCGAGCCGCTTGAGCTGGTCGGCCTTCTTGGACTCGGTCAGGTCGGTCTCGCCCTTGATCCGGGCCCGCTCCTCGCGGACGAGGAGCGCGACGACCTGGAACTTGGTGCGGGCGGACGGCGAGACCGGCCCGCGCTGGGACCGCGCCTCGACCTCCCGGACGGCGCGCGCGAGCACCGGGATGATGCCCTCGTTGTCTCCGTGCCTGCGTGCGTTGCGCTGGCTGCCCTGGTTCCGGGTGTTCCCGGACTGGCGCTGGCCTCGTCTGGCCAAGGTCTCCCTTTCGACTGCCGCCCCCCACGGGTACGGCACTGCCTGGCTCCGCACCGGGTCCGGATGAGTGGCCTGGACCGAAGGAGCGGGCTCCGCTGTGTGGAGGGACGTGGCTCGGCCCCCCGAGCGATGCGGCGCCTTATCGGCGCCTCACCGGCCGTGCGACGGCCGGTGTCTGCGGACACAATACCTCGCCCGGCCGCAGGATGTCCCCGGGTCCGCTCAGCGGCTGTGCACCGGCACTAGCCTCGTCCCCGATGGGTGACGACCGGATCCTGCGCGAGCTCGGCGACGAGCTGATGCGGCTCGCACGCCGGCGAGCGCAGACCTACCCCGGCTCGGAGCTCGACACGTCGGCGTTCCGGCTGCTGTGGCTGCTCACCGAGGGCCCACCGCGCACGCTGCGGGAGCTCGCCGAGGAGCTCCAGCTCGACCAGTCGACCGTCAACCGGCAGGTCAACGCCGCGATCAAGCACGGCCTGGTCGAGCGGTACGCCGTCGCGGGCAGCCCGAGCCGCCTGCTGCGACCGACCGAGGCCGGCCGCGCGGCGTACGTCCACGACGCGGCGCTGCGGGCCGACGTCTACGACGCGGTGCTCGACGAGCTGGGCGTCCGGCGGGCGACGGCGCTGGTCGCCGAGCTGCGCGAGCTCAACGACGGCCTGGACCGCGCGCACGCCCGGCTGCGACCGGGGTAGTCCTCAGCGGTCGACGTGCTGCTCGGTCAGCCGGCCACGCAGCGCAGCGACCGCGCGCGAGCTGTGGCTCTTGACCGTGCCGATGCTGACGCCGAGCTCGGCGGCCGTCTCCTCGATCGAGAGGCCGAGCCAGTGCCGCAGGACCACCGTGCGCCGCTGCATCGGCGGCAGCTCCTGCAGGGCTTCGAACAGCGCCGAGCGCTCCTCGGTGGCCAGCACCGGCCGCGCCGCCACCCGCTCGAGGTCACCGTCGGGCACCAGCACCCGCTTCCGACGCCACGGACGGCGGCGGTCGTCGAGGTCGGCGCGGACGATGATCCGCCGGGCGTAGGCCTCCTCGCTGCCCTCCTTCCGCACTCGCGGCCAGGCGAGGTAGAGCTTGACCAGGGCCTCCTGGAGCACGTCCTCGGCGCGGTTCGCGTCGCCGCACACGGCGTAGGCGATGCGCAGGAGCCGGTCCTGGCGCGCGGTGACGAACTCGACGTACGCCGCGTCGTGGTCGCGACCGCCCAGAGGACCTCTCACTTGTCGGTCCCCGTCCCGCGGAGGAAGGCGACGAACCCGTCGACCGTCGAGGCGGACACCACGGACCCCTCGTAGGCGGAGTAGAAGGGCTTGCCGTGCGCCGGGCCCATGGCGAGGACGAACCAGGTCCTCCCCTCGAAGGTGACCTCGGCGACCGCGATGCGCGGGTGCTTCTGCCAGTTCGGCAGCACCACGCCGGGGGTCTGGTCGACGACGACGGCACCCGGACCCGCGACCAGCCGCTCGGAGTCGGCACCAGCGAACTGCACCAGCCGCTCGGCGAGCGAGGGGCGGTGCTCGAGGTTCGACGTGACGTCCGAGATCCACACGTCGAAGTCGTTGGTCCAGTCGCCCGGCTGGCCCATCTCGCCGAACACGCCGTTGGCGTCGCGGTAGACGAACGACCAGTCGACCTCGCCGTCCATCTCTGCCTCCACGGCGTAGGAGCTGACGAGGGTCGGGTCATCGATGTCGAGCGGGTTGTCGACGCTCCGGATCAGCCGGGCGTCGGGAGCCACCCAGAGCCGGCCGTCGGGATAGATGGCGGCGGGACCATGGTTGCCGTACTCCTGCGCCCAGTCGGGGATGTCCGGTGACGGGGAGCCCGCGGTCGACTTGTCCTCGGCCTTCGTGACCGGGCCGTCGAGTCCCGAGAGGGCTCCCCCGGCGACGATCGCGAGGAAGGCGGCACCGGCGACGCCGGCGTACGCGCGCCTGCGGCGGCGCGCCCGACGGCCGGCGTCCAGGTGCGAGGAGACGGACGAGGTGTGGAGGTGAGGGATGGCCCGTTCGAGCTCGCGAGCCAGTTCGGAGTCGAGTTCCATGTCCCCTCTACGAGCGTCGGGCCTCCAAAGATGTCATGACGGGCTCGGCTGCTTCGGACGCGCTCTCGTGGGTGCGCCGCCCCGGCACGAACGCCGCGATGGCCACGCCGGCGAACGCCGCCAGGGCTCCGAGGGCGAAGCACCACCTGAACGCCGACTCCGTCGGGAAGGCGAAGTCACCGAAGACCGTGGTCGAGCTGGTGAGGACCGTGGCCATCACCGCTGCGGCCAGCGTGGTGCCGACCGAGCGCATGAGCGCGTTGACGCCGACGGCGGACGCCGCCTCGGTCGGCGGGACCGCGTCGAGGATGAGAGTGGGCATGGCGGCGTAGCCGATCCCGACGCCGGCCGAGGCGACCAGGCTGGCCAGCATCAGCTGCCACGGCGAGCTCATGAGGAAGAAGCCGACGAGGTAGCCACTGCCGAGCACGCCCGCACCGATCATCAGCGTGCGCTTGGCCCCCAGGACGACCATCAGCCGGGCCGACACGGGGGCGAAGACCAGCATCATGAGCCCGGACGGCGCCATCCAGAGGCCGGCCGCGAGGATCGACTGCCCGAGGCCGTAGCCGGTGATCTCGGGGATCTGCAGCAGCTGCGGCACGACGATCGCCTGGGCCATCATCCCGAAGCCGATCGCGATGGCGGCGACGTTGCTGATGAGGACCGGCAGCCGCGCCGAGGTGCGGAGGTCGATGAGCGGTTCGCGGGTGCGGAGCTGGTAGCGGCCCCAGCCGAGGAGCACGACGATCCCGGCGGCCATCGCACCGAGGGTGCGCGCGTCGGTCCAGCCCCAGTCGGTCGCCTTGGAGACACCGACCAGGAACCCCACCAGCCCGACCGCGAGGCCGACCGCGCCGAGTCCGTCGAACCGCCCGGGGGCGGCGTCCGAGACGTGCGGCACGAGGAACCACGCGGAGGCGACCACGACGGCCGCCAGGGCCGCGGCGACCCAGAACAGCGCGTGCCAGTCCCAGTTCTGGGCCACGAACGCAGACAGCGGCAGCCCGATCGCACCGCCGACGCCGAGGGTCGCGCTCATCGCCGCGATCGCCGTACCGGTCAGGTGCGGCGGCGTGATCTCGCGCATCAGCGAGATGCCGACCGGGATGAACCCCATCGCGAGACCCTGGAGGGCCCGGCCGACCAGCATCGGGGCGAGGGACTCGGACAGCGCGCAGATGACCGAGGCCACCAGGAGCAGCCCGGCGCTGGCGACCAGCACCCGCTGCTTGCCGTAGAGGTCCGCCAGCCGTCCGGCCGTCGGCATCGCGACGCCGCCCGCGAGGAGGGTGATCGTGATGACCCACGCGGCGTTGGCCCCGGAGGTGTGGAGCAGCTGCGGCAGCTCGCTCTGGATCGGGATGAGCAGCGTCTGGGTCAGCGACGCCGTGAGGCCACCGAAGCAGAGGACGACCACGGGCAGCGCGGGGTGCTCCCGCAGGAGCCGGACGGGGACGATGCTCGGAGACTCAGCCACTTGTGCAGGCTACATGTAGTTGCACACCACAACCAATCGGCATCCGTCCCGGTCCGTCTCACCCAATTGCAACTCAAGGGTTGCAATTCGTCGGCCTGCCACCTAGATTCATCTGCAACCATTCAATTGCATTACTACCAGGAGCGCACCATGACCGACGACCTCACCTACACCTTCACCGTCGCCCAGTCCCCCGCCGAGGCGTTCGCCGCGATCTGCGACGTGCGCGGCTGGTGGTCCGGCGACATCCAGGGCATCACCGACGAGCTGGGCGCCGAGTGGACCTACCAGACCGAGGGGGTCCACCGCACCGCCCACCGGATCACCGAGCTGGTGCCGGACCGATCGGTGACCTGGCTGACCACCGACAGCTGGCTGTCGTTCATCGAAGACCATCACGAGTGGACCGGCACCGAGATCCGCTTCGAGGTCGAGCCGACGGCCGACGGTGGCACCGAGGTGAGGTTCACCCACCTCGGCCTGGTCCCCACGGTCGAGTGCTACGGCGTCTGTCGGGTGGCCTGGGGCGAGTACATCCTGGGCTCGCTGAAGGAGCTGATCGAGTCCGGTGCCGGCCGGCCGGACTCCTACGGCGCCGACAAGCTCGACGAGGCGCAGGAGCGGGCGCGGCAGGAGTCGGGCTCGGCCGCCGTCTAGTGCCCCGACCCTCCCCTGAGCGGTTTCAGGGGTGACACCCAGGGCTTCCCCGATGTGGTGGTCGCGCGCCTCCCGGCACGGTGGACGTCGACGTCTGCTGAGCCCGGATCGAGGAGGAACGACATGAGGCGCGCGCTCGAAGCGTTGGTGGCGGCTGCGGCCGCAGTGCTGGTGGCGGGGGTGGCGCCCGCCGCCAGCGGCGCCCCTCCTGAGCGCCCACCCGTCGTGGACGGGTCCGGTCTGCAGCGCGGGCTCGACGACATCGTCGCCACCGGCGCCGTCGGCGCCCTTGCGGAGGTGCACGACGGGCGCCGCGTCTGGCGCGGGACCAGCGGCGTGGCCGTCGTGGGAACCGATCGACGGGTGCCGCGGCACGGCAGCTTCCGGGCGGGCAGCATCACCAAGTCGTTCGTCGCCACCGTGGTCCTGCAGCTGGTCGACGAGGGTCGGCTGCGGCTGGATGACCCGATCGAGCGGTGGCTGCCCGGCGCGGTCCCGGACGGCGCACGGATCACTGTGCGCGAGCTCCTCGACCAGACCAGCGGGCTTCCCGACGTCGTACCGACCCTGCCGAAGCCGCCGGACCCGCAGTTCTACGCCGACCGGTGGCGCACCTGGACGGCGGACGAGCTGGTCCAGCGGGCCCTGGCCCAGCCGACCGTGTCCGACCCGGGGACCGAGTTCCACTACTCGAGCACCAACTACCTGCTGCTGGGCGAGGTGGTCGAGGCCGTGACCGGCCGCTCGTACGCCGCGGCGGTCCGACACCGGATCATCCGGCCGCTACGCCTGCGCCAGACGTCGATGCCTGGGACGTCGCCACGGATCCCCGGGCCGCACCCGCACGGCTACGTGCCCTCCCCCGACGGCTCTCGGCTCCTCGACTTCACGAAGATGAACCCGTCGCTCTTCGGTGCCGCCGGTGAGCTGGTCTCGAGCGCCGCTGACCTCGACCGGTTCTTCGACGCGTTGCTCGGCGGGCGGCTGCTCCCCCGAGACCTCCTCCGGGAGATGAAGGCGCCGGGCGTGCCAGGATCGCCGTACGGGCTCGGCCTGTTCGTCCGCGACACCACCTGTGGCGTGCGGGTCTACGGTCACGACGGCGACGCCCTGGCCTACCAGTCCTGGTCCTACTCGACGGCCGACCGGCGCAGCCGCGTCACGATCGCGCTGACCCCCGACTTCGCGGGAGACACCGACGAGGTGGTCGACGCGTTCCTGGATCGGGCGTTCTGCGTCCACGCGTGACCTCAGGTCCAGCAGGCGATCTCCCCGGAGCCGGTGGCACCGGCCCTGTCCGACGGTCCGTGGGTGTCGGACATGGCGCGGCTTGGAGGTCCCCCAGCTCGCTCGTCCGTCGCCCTACCCTCGGCTCGTGGCCTCCCGCACCCGCGCAGCGACGTACGCCCGCCGCCGCAAGCGCCGGATGGCCCGCGTCGACCACGATCTCACCGAGGAGCAGTGGCACGCCCTGATGGAGGCGTGGGGCGGCTGCGCCTACTGCGGTGGCGACGGAGCGGCGCTGCAGAAGGACACGATGCTGCCGATCTCGAGGGGCGGTCGCTACACGCTGACGAACGTCGTGCCTGCGTGCGGCTCGTGCAACGCCAGCAAGTGCAACACCGAGGTCACCACGTGGCTGCGCCGCAAGAAGCTGGACGACGGCGCCTTCCTGCTGCGCCAGGTCGAGATCGCCCGGAGCCTCGGGGTCGCGGCCCCACCCTAGGGCTTGCCGGCCCGGTGCTCGAGATAGTCGGCCACCGCCCGGACCGCCATCCCCTCGGGCAGGCGCACCGGTGCGTGCTCCGGGACGCGCGTGGCCAGCTCGCCCTCGATCAGGTCCAGCTGCCTCTCGATGCTGCGGACCTCGCCCGAGAACAGCGTCGTCCCCTCGTCGGTCAGCTCGAAGGTCCAGTCGTCGAAGACCCGCACGAGCCCGGACCCGACGAGCTTGCCCAGGGCGGGGTCGAGCTCGGCGGCCGCCAGGACGGCGTGGTTCATCCAGTCGCCCGCCGCGATCAGCTCCACCAGGGTGCAGCGGCGCTGGTAGACCCCGATCGACGCGAGCACCCACGTGTCGGCGAAGACCCAGCCGCCCTCGGGTTCGGTCATGGCGTCGAGACAATGGTGACCGGCGCGCGAAGATCGCAGGACACTGGCTAGGAGTAGCGGTGGCTCTTCGCCGCGTGGCCCTGCTCGCGGGTGCAGGACCTGCCGTTCATCGACCGGTGCCCGCACAGTCCGTCGTCCGCGGTCGAGGGTGCCGCGTGCGTGGCCGGCTTGGACGGTCTGGCCGCCGCGGGCTGCTTCGGTGCGGCCGCCTTCGGCGCTGCAGCCGAACCCGCCGATCTCGCCTCCCGGTCGCGGTAGGCCGCCTCCCGCATCGCCCGCAGTGCTGCTTCCTTGCTCATCGATCGCTCACGTGCGGAAACCTACGCGGGCCCGCCGACAGCGGCCTCGGCACGTCGCCCCGTCGACGGGGAAATCGGCCAGGTGGCGGATGTCCGGTGCCCTCCGGCGTACGAGCGTCGGCGAGAGCCACACCCTCGTCGGCGAGGGCCCCACGAGCAGGGACGCGAGGACCGCCACCCGCATGAAGATCGAGATCACCGTCGAGTCCCTCGATCCGCCGCTGGGGTGGATCACCAGTCGCGCGGACGACCAGCCGTCGCCGGCCGCTGGTGAGCGGGCCGTCGAGTTCGTGGGCTGGCTCGGTCTGCTCAGGGTCCTCGACGACCTCATCGGTGCACCCGGCCGCTCGCCCGATCCGCCGTGACCGCGTGGCCGGCGGTGCGGCCGCCGGCGGGTAGCATCGCGACCATGGCCGGGGCCATCCCTGTCCGCTTGCTGCACGGCCGCGAGAGCGAGCTCGGCGAGCTCCTTGGCGTGCTCGACGAGGTCGTCTCCGGACGCAGCACGGTGCTGCTGGTCGAGGGCGAGGCCGGCATCGGCAAGTCACGGCTGCTCCACGATGCACTGGAGCGAGCCCGGGCGCGCGAACTCCAGGTGATCTCCGCACGGGGGGAGGAGCTCGAACGCACCCGCCCGTTCGGGGTCGTGGCGGAGGCCCTCGGCTGCCGGGAGTCGTCCCCGGACCCCGGGCTCGCGAAGGTGGGAAGGCTCCTCAGCACCCAGGTGGGCTCGGACGGAGGGCCGGTCACGGTCACCAGCGACGCCGGGCTGCAGTTCCGCGTCGTCGACGCCTTCGTGGACCTGGTGGAGGCCCTCGCCATCCGAGGCCCCGTCGTGGTCGGGATCGACGACCTCCAGTGGGCGGACCCGTCGAGCCTGATGACCCTCGGCGCATGGAGCCGCCGTCTCGCCCACCTGCCCGTGGCCCTCATCGGCTGCCTGCGCCCAGCCCCGCGTACGCCGCAGCTGCAGCGGCTGCTCGACGCGCTGGCCAGTGACGGGGCGGGCCGGATCGGGCTGGGTCCGATCGGGCCGGACGCGGTCGCGGCACTGGTCACCGAGGCCGTGGACGCTCCGCCCTCGGCCCGGCTGCTGAGCGAGCTCGGAGGCGCCGGGGGCAACCCGTTCTTCATCACCGAGCTCCTCGCGGCCATCCGCGAGGAGGGCAGCCTCGTCGACCTCGACGGGCTCGCCGACGTCGCGCACGTCACCGTCCCCCCGACGCTCAGGCTGACGATCCTCAGACGTCTCGGCTTCCTGTCCGCGGAGACGATGCAGGCGCTCCGGGCGGCGACGATCCTCGGGAGCAACTTCAGCCTGGCCGACCTGTCGACCACGACGACCGGCAGTGTCCTCGCCCTGTCGGAGGCGCTGCGCGAGGCCATCCGGGCCAGGGTCCTGGCCGACGAGGACGGGCGGCTGCGGTTCCGCCACGACCTCATCCGGGACGCGGTCTACGACGACATCCCCCGCAGCGTGCGGCAAGCGCTGCACGGCGAGGCGGGCCGTCGGCTGGCCGAGCGCGGGGCGCCCGTGCGCCAGGTGGCCGAGCAGCTGGCGCGAGGCGCCGCCACCGGCGACCGGGAGGCTGTCGCCTGGATCACGGCGGCAGCCGAGGAGGCTGCCCAGCGCTCACCCGACATCGCGGTCGACCTGTTCGACCGCGTGCTCGACCTGATGCACCCGACGGACCCGGGGCGCGACCGCGCCCGCTCCGCCCGGGCGGCCGCGCTGATGTCGGCCGGCCGGGTGGCGGAGGCCGAGCGTGCCTGCCAGGAGGTGGTCGACCAGACCCGCGACAGCGCCGCCGGGGCGGCGGCCCGGGCCTCCCTCGGCCTCGCGCTGCTCACGAGCGGACGTCCGGCGGCCGGCCTCGAGGAGCTGGAGCGAGCCGCGGGAGGTGAGGGGCTCGACCAGTCCGGTCGGGCTCGTGCCCTGGGCTGGGTCAGCATCGCCCGCCTGTGGCTCGGCGACCTGGACGGCGCCTCTCGGGCGGCGGACCAGGCGCGCGCGGCGGCCGCGGGGTCAGGCGACGAGCTCACCCCGACGATCGCCGCATCGATCGACGCTGTGGTCGCTCTCGGCCGCGGTCGGCCGTCGGAGGCGGACCGGCTGATACGGGACGCCCTGTCCCGTGCCGACGCCGGCGTCGAGCGCGGTGGCATGGACTATCCGCTGCACGCACCCAAGGCCTGGGTCCTCATGGAGCTCGACCGCTTCGACGAGGCCCGTTTCGAGCTCGACACCGGCGCCCGCCTGAGCGACGAGCTCGGGGCCCACTGGCACCAGGCGAGCTACCTCATGGCCTACGCCGTGCAGCGCTACCTCTCCGGCGACTGGGACGACGCCGGTGAGGACGCGGACACCAGCGACGAGCTGGCCGACGTGACCGGCGAGGGCTACCACCTCATCATCACGCGCGGACTGCGGGCGGTGATGCAGCTGCACCGCAACGACGTCGAGGCGGCCGCGAGCACCGCGGCGCGCGCGATGGAACAGCTGGGCTCGACCGGCGCTCGCTACCACCAGCAGTGGGCGATGCTCGCCTCCGGGCTGGTGCGCGAGGCCCGCGGTGACCTCACCGGGGCGCTGGAGGTGCTCGCCGAGGCCTGGGAGCAGTGCGCCCGCATGGGCCTCGTGGTCGACTACCGCGTCATCGGTCCGGAGCTCGTCAGGGTCGCCCTTCTCTGCGGCGACCGGGAGCTGGCCCAGCGCGCGGTCGACGCCGTCACCGAGCTCGCGGCCGCGAACGACGTACGGTCGCTCGACGGCCTCGCGCTGCGCTGCCGAGGTCTCGTCCAGGACGACCGGGCGCTGCTGGACGCCGCCGTCGAGGCCTACGCCGAGAGCCCCCGCGTCGTCGAGCGCGCAGCGGCCCAGGAGGACGCCGGCGCGACCGGCCTGCGCCACGGCGACCTCGAGCGCGGCCGCGCGCTGATGGAGCAGGCGCTCGAGGTCTACGAGGCGAGAGGCATGCTCCGCGACGTCGCCCGGGCCGAGTCGGTGCTCCGGAGAGCCGGCGTGCGTCGGGGCCGCAGGGTGAGCCGGGGCCGGCCGGCGTTCGGCTGGGCGAGCCTGACCCCCACCGAGCAGACCGTGGCCCGCCTGGTCGCCGAGGGGCTGTCGAACCCGCAGATCGGCGACCGGCTGTACGTCTCCCGCCGCACCGTCCAGACCCATCTGGCCCACGTGTTCGCCAAGCTCGGGGTCTCCTCGCGCAGCCAGCTGGCGGTCGAGGTCACCCGGCAGGAGACAGGCACCCGCGCGCCCGCGGGCCCGGACGGCGCGGAGCAGGCCTGACGCGACGCGGTGGGTGAGGGTGGGACCGCCCACCCGGGCAGCGCGCCGGGAGCCCGGCGCGCGACCATCCCCGTGACCAGCCGGCTGTGACCAGCAGGCTTCGCAACGCCGCGAGGTGCGTGCCGGGGGTGCGACTCATGCCGCGAACTTCGTGTGCGGGGCACTGTCATCATCCGCTGGGCGACCCGTGCCCCGGAGGAGCAGGCCGACGACGGCGACCCCCACCGCCAGCACCACAGCGGCCCACAGGAGTGCGCTCTGCATCCCGTGCACGAAGGCGGTCTGCGCCGGTCCGGACACGGCTGCCCCGAGGTGGTTCGCCACAGCCAGCGACGAGCGGGCCTGCTCGGCGGCTTCCGGCGGCAGCCCCGGCAGGTCGAGGTCATCGCGGTAGACGGTCTGCTGCAGGCTGCCGACCACCGCGATGCCCAGGGCGCCACCGAGCTCGCGGGCCAGATCGTTCACCGCGGAGCCGACGCCCTGCTTGGCGCTTGGCAGCGCCTCGGTGATCGCCGCCGTGGCGGGGGTCATCGCCAGTCCCATGCCGGCACCGAGCGGGATCAGCCCGGCGAGCATCAGCCAGTAGGAGCTCGAATCCGACAACTGGGCGAGCACCACCACGCCGATGACGATCAGGCCCAGTCCCAGCAGGCACCCGGCGGCCGCACCGACCCGGGCGGTCAGCCGCGGCGACAGCGACCGTGCCGACGGCATGAGCGTCAGGGTCATCGGGACCAGGGAGAGCGCGGCGACGAGGGGCCGCTCGTCGCGCACCAGCTGGAGGTACTGCAGCACCAGGAAGATGAAGCCGTAGAAGACGAAGAACTGGAGGGTGATCGACACGACCCCGGCGCTGAACGCCCGGTGCGCGAAGAGCCGCGGGTCGATCAGGGGGTGCGGTCGAGCCAGCTCCCAGACGACGAAGACCGCGAGCACGATCACCCCGGAGGCGATCCCGGCCAGGGTCCGGGCGCTCTGCCACCCCTCGAGCGGCGCCTCGATCACCGAGTAGACCGCGAGGCCGAGGCCCACCACGGTCAGCAGGGCGCCGGTGAGGTCGAGCCGAGGTGCCGACTCGTCGGCCGACTCGGGGATCACGCGCGCCGTGGCCACCAGGGCGACGACGGACAGCACGACGTTGACCGCGAACACCGACCGCCACGACCACTGCTCCAGGAGCAGGCCGGACACGACCAGACCGAGGATCGCGCTGCCTCCCGCGACCCCGGTCCAGGCGCCGACGGCTCGCACTCGCTGGTCGGCCGGGAAGGTGCTGGTGATCGTCGACAGTGTGGCGGGCATGACCAGCGCCGCACCGACCCCGAGCAGGCCGCGGAGCACGACCAGCCAGTCGGCGCTGTCGACGAACATCGCGGCAAGGGACCCGCTGCCGAAGATGACGAGGCCGACGAGCAGCGCGCGCCGGCGACCGTAGCGGTCCCCGACGGCGCCACCGAGCAGCAGCAGCGCGGCGAAGACGAGCGCGTAGGCGTCGACGATCCAGGACAGCTGGGTCTGGCTCGCCCCGGTGTCCCGGGCGACCGACGGCAGCGCGACGTTGAGCGAAGCGACCGCCGACACGACGGCGGCGAGGGCGACCATGATCGTGGGCAGGACGGCGCGGGACTGGACGCCGGTCCCGATGGTGGGGCTCGTGGGCATGGCGACTTCCTGGTCGGGCTGAGGGGGCTGTCTCCGCCAGCCTCGACGCGCGACCGCGCGCGGACATCCGCCAGCTCGCGGAGTTCGAGTCGCCGCGCCCGGCCCGGCACCCGCGGACACACCGCAGCGCTCGCCAGATCCGTCAGATGGCGGATGTCGCGTGTCCGGGCGCCCGGGCAGGCTGGACGTGACGCGGACACGAGGTCGGCCGGGAGCCCCGGCCGCAGGGTGGGTTGCCGCGAGACAAGGAGCAGCAGATGATCTTCGAGCTGGAGACCTACGAGGTGCTCGACGACCGCTTCTACGCCGTCCGCGGTGACGCCGGGCTGACCACGCACTACAGCGGTTGTCGCTGGGCCGAGGGCCCGGCGTACTTCCCGGCCCACCGCACCGTGGTGTGGAGCGACATCCCCAATGACCGGCTGCTCCGCTTCGACGAGCTGTCCGGGACGGTGTCGGTCTTCCGTGGTCCGGCCGGCCACCCCAACGGCAACACCACCGACGCCCAGGGCCGGCTGGTCACCTGCGAGCACTCCCACCGCCGGGTCACCCGCACCGAGCACGACGGCAGCATCACGGTCCTGGCCGACCACTACCGCCCGGACCAGCGGTTCAACAGCCCCAACGACGTGGTGGTGGCTGCGGACGGCGCCATCTGGTTCACCGACGCGAGCTACGGCATCGACAGCGACTACGAGGGACGCCGGGCGCCCAGCGAGCTCGACGGGTGCTATCTCTTCCGGGCCGACCCGGACACCGGCGAGGCACAGATCATGGCCGACGGCTTCCAGCGGCCCACCGGCATCACGTTCTCCCCCGACGGCACCGTGCTCTACGTCGCCGACAGCCGCGCCAACACGATCCGGCGCTTCGACGTCGGTCCCGACGGCTCGCTCGAGGGCGGTGACGTCCTGGTCGTCGGCACGGCCCCCAGCCTCGACTCGATGAGGACCGACGTCGAGGGCCGCATCTGGATCGCCTGCAGCGACGGGGTCCGCTGCTACGGGCCCGACGGCACCCACCTGGGCACCATCCGGACACCCGACGCCGCCGCCAACGTCGTGTTCGGCGGCCCGCGGCGCAACGTGCTCTACATCTGCGCGACGACGAGCCTCCACTCGATCATGCTCGCGACGAACGGTGCCGCCATCCGCCAGCCACTCGTCTCGTCGACCGAGTCCGCCCGGTGACCGACCACACCGCCCTGCCCGACGGCCTTCCCGTCCCCGAGGACGACGGCGCGGCCGCCCATCTCCCCGGGATGAGGGTGCCCGCGATGGAGCTGTCTGCGAGCGAGGGAGGACGGGTCGACCTGTCCGACCGAGGCCTGCGACTTCCGGGACCCTTCTACCCGGTCTTCCCGCCCGACCGACATGCCCAGCAGGTGCTCGAGTGGATGAGGGCGCAGGTAGGCCGTGCCTAGCCCGCAGACCGGCGGGGTGCTCAGCGCGAGCCGCCAGATGGGGGCGACGCTGGGCGCGGCGGTGACCGCGGGCGCGCTGACCCTGAGCCACGGGCACCCGGCACCCGCCGTCATCGCCGGAGCCGCTGTCTGTGCCACCGCCGGCCTGGCTCCCACCGTCGACCCGGCGCGAACTCAACCAGCACTGGAGGAAAGATGAACCAGACCGCCACCAACGTCCGAGAGTCGCTCGCCGAGATCGAGGAGCTCTGGAGCCCGCGCCCGCTGGCCCGGATCAACGACTACGCCGTGAAGGCGGTCCGGGTGCTCGGCGAGTTCGTCTGGCACCGGCACGCCGAGACCGACGAGCTCTTCCTCGTCGTGAGCGGCGAGCTGGACATCGACCTGCGTGACGCCGGCCGCGAGTGGCGGGTCTCGCTCGGCGCCCAGGACGTCTACGTCGTGCCGCGCGGAGTCGAGCACCGCCCGGTCTCCCGCTACGGCGCGGAGCTCCTGCTGCTGGAGCCCGCCGACACGGTCAACACCGGCGACGCTCCGTTGGCCGAGTCCTCCGCCCGCTGACCATCTCCCCTCCCCACAGTGGCCAGGTCGACCGTCGTCGCGCTCGCGCGCTACCCGCTGAAGAGCGCCGTTGGCGAGCGGCTCGACGCGGTCGACCTGGACCACACCGGCGTACCCGGCGACCGGAGCTGGGCCTGTCTCGACCCGCAGGACGGGACGATCGGCAGCGCCAAGCACCCGCCCCGCTGGGGCCGACTGCTCGAGGTGGGCGCCACCCGGACCGAGGACGGCACCGTCGAGGTGCGCGTCGGTGACCGCGCGTACGTCGCCGGCAGCCGGGCCGCGGACGCTGCGCTCGGCGACCACCTGGGCCGCGCGGTGCGACTGGTCGACCGGGTTCCGGACGATCCCCGGCTGCACCGCAGGCTCCCCGAGGACGGCGGCCTGGTGCCGGAGTGGCTGGCCGACGTGAGTCCGGGCGGCGACACGGTCACCCGGGTGAGCGGTGGGCCCCGGGTCGGGCGGTTCGTCGACTTCGGGGCGGTCCACCTCGTGACGACGGGCGCCCTGGCCAGGCTCGGGCAGCGGCTCGCGACGCCGCCGGTGGCGGCCGGACGCTTCGGTTCCAACCTGGTGCTCGACGCGCCGGCCGACCCCGAGCCCGGCACGGAGCTTCGCCTGGGCGACGCCGTCCTGCGCGTGATCCTGCCGACGCCACGCTGCGTCGTCCCCGGACTCGCCCAGGGCGACCTCCCCGCCGACCGGGCCCTCCTGAGCGCACTCGCTCGGCACCACCGCGTCGCCGTGCCCGGCTTCGGCAGGGCGGCCTGCTTCGGCTCCTACGCCGAGGTCGTCCGTCCGGGCCGGGTCCACCTCGGACAGCTCGTCGAGACCCTCCCACCTGTCCATGCACCTGCGCACCTCGGCCCAGGCCTGCCCGTGGCCAACCCGGGGCCGTGGCCTGACGCACGCGGTCCGTCGATCCAGGCAAGAGCGCGGTCCATCGCGCTAGGCAAGCGCGCGGTCGCGCCACCCGGCGACCATGAAGCCGGCCACGCCCCACAGCACCCACTCGGCGCCCGACCCGGGGTGAACGACTCGCAGGGTGGGTGACTCGAACTCCGCGGGCTCGCGCTCCGGCAGGCGGTGGTCGTGCGGGTGCACCGGGTGGTAGTCGTGAGCGACGGGCGCCGCCAGGACGTCGCGGACCCGGAGATAGCCCAGGTCGGCGACCTCGCGGCTGTCCGGCCGGGCCACGGAGACGAACTCGGGCGGAAGGTCGACCGGGTAGCCGTCGACGAGGAAGCCGGCCTCGGTGACCCAGCTGCCGAGGTGGTCTCCTGCAGTGAGCCCATCCAGGAGCTGGGGCACGCCGGCCTCCTCGCACAGCTCGCGCAGGGCGGCGTCCGCGGGCGTCTCCCCGCTCTCGAGCGAGCCGCCGAAGAGCACGACGTCGCCGGCGTTGGTCATGCGCTCACCGGTGTGGCCGTTGATCGCGGAGCGCAGGGTCACGACGAGACACCGACCCCACTCCGGATGGTCGACGACGGGCACGGCGACGGCGGCCACCCGCCCGTCCATCGGTCGCACCGTCAGCCGCCGCTCGCCGAGGCTGACGCGACGCATGAAGCGGACTCTACGTCGCCGAGCGCGACGAGACCGGGCCCGACGATGGGGCCGATCGTGGCGTCACGACGTGCAGGCCACGTCCTGGGAGCGCCGTCAGCTCCCGTTCAGCTCCTCACGCAGCTTGATGACCTCCGCGAGCGCCTGCTCGGCGGTCTCCGTCGCGACGGTCAACCCCCGGAGCAGGGTGGCGACGTCGACCTTCTGGCGCTGGGCCGGGCTGCGCGCCGTCTCGTCGAGGTCGAGGCCCAAGTCCCCGACGGCCCGGAGCTGGCCCTTGAGCTCATCGAGGCTCCGATGGCCGTGGCGCGACCCGATCCTGGACTCTCGTGCCGCTTGGTCCTGCGGATTCCTGCTGACCTTGAAGAGACCCATGGGTCTCCCTTCTTCGGGTTGGAGGTG
>CAWHLI010000017.1:0-20541 GCA_963830145.1 uncultured Actinomycetota bacterium | reverse complement strand
AGGGCACGGCGTCGTACGCCGACCTCGCCGAGCTGGCCGACGCCAACGCCGCGCTCAGGACGCTCGGTGTCGACCTCGCCATCGCCGACGGCTGCGCCGGCACCGACCTCGTGCACTCGCACACGTGGTATGCCAACTTCGCCGGCCACCTCGCCTCGCTCCTCCACGGCGTGCCGCACGTCGTCTCCGCCCACTCCCTCGAGCCGCTGCGCCCGTGGAAGGCCGAGCAGCTGGGCGGTGGCTACGCGATCTCGTCCTACGTCGAGCGCACGTCCTACGAAGCGGCCGCCGCCGTCATCGCGGTCTCCGCGGCGATGCGCGACGACGTGCTGGCGTCCTACCCCTCGATCGAGGCCGAGCGGGTCCACGTGGTGCACAACGGCATCGACACCGCCGACTGGTCGCCGATCATCAACCCCGACCGGGTGCGCGAGCTGGGCGTCGACCCGGATCAGCCGTCGGTGGTCTTCGTCGGCCGGATCACCCGCCAGAAGGGGCTCCCGCTCTTCCTGCGGGCCTGCGCCGCGCTGCCGCCGGAGGTCCAGATCGTCCTGTGCGCCGGCGCTCCGGACACCCCGGAGATCCTGGCCGAGGTCGAGGGCCTGGTCGAGGAGCTGCGCTTGACCCGCACCGGCGTCGTGTGGATCCCCGACATGCTCCCCCGGCCCGACGTCGTGGCGCTGCTGACCAGCGCCACCGTCTTCGCGTGCCCCTCGATCTATGAGCCGCTGGGCATCGTCAACCTCGAGGCGATGGCCTGTGAGACCGCCGTCGTGGCCACCGCGACCGGCGGCATCCCCGAGGTCGTCGTCGAGGGTGAGACCGGCCGGCTGGTGCCGATCGACCAGGCCACCGACGGCACCGGCACGCCGCTCGACCCGGACCGCTACGTCGCCGACTTCGCCGCCGCGCTCACCGAGGTGGTCTCCGACCCCGGCCGGGCCGCCCAGCTGGGGAAGGCGGGCCGGCAGCGGGCGATCGACGCGTTCAGCTGGGCCGCGATCGCGGAGCGGACCGTGGAGGTCTACCGCTCGGTGCTGTCGTGAAGCTGATGTACGCCGCATGGGGCGACGAGCTCGAGCAGCACCTGACCGATGAGCGGCTGCATCAGCGGCTCGCCTCGGCCGGCGTACGCCGGCTCCAGGTCAACCTCGACGATGCCGACGTCGCGCCGGCGATGCGCATCGCGACCGGGACCGAGCACATCGGCGCGATCGTGACGGTCTGGTCCGACGCGGACGTCGAGGTGACCGAGGCGCTCGCGGCCGCGACGACGCGACTGACCGGCTGGGAGGTCGACGAGCGGCTCCCGATCCCGCCGCCCGAGACCCCCCACGGCCTACGCGCTGACGCGCTCGCCAACGTCGCGGTCCTCAAGCGCCCCGACGGCCTGCGCCGCGACGAGTGGCTGCACCGCTGGCTGGTCGACCACACCCCGATCGCGATCGCCACGCAGGCGACGTTCGGCTACGTCCAGAACATCGTCACGCGGCCGGTCACCGCCCACCAGCCGCGCCGGGTGGACGCTCTGGTCGAGGAGCTGTTCCCGAGCGAGGGGATGGTCGACATGCACGCGTTCTACGGCAGCGGCGGCGACGACGCCGAGCTCAACGACCGGCTCACCCGGCTGATGGCGAGCGTCGCCCGGATCGGCTTCGACCACGACATCGACCTGGTGCCGGGCAGCCGCTACGTCTACGACGTTGGTCCTGGGGCGCCGGGCATTCAGCGCTCCTCTGGATGACTCCTCGCGAGGTAGCGCTCGACGGTCTCGTCGACGCTCCCGTCCACGTCGACGACCTCGCCCCGCTCGTCGGGGGCCAGCGGCTCGAGGGTCTCGAACTGACTGGCCAGCAGCGAACCAGGCATGAAGTGCCCCGGCCGCGACGCCTGCCGCCGTTCGACCAGGTCGGGCCCGACCTCGAGGTGCAGGAACTCCACACTCGGGCAGTGGTGGCGCAGCTGGTCGCGGTACTT
Organism: uncultured Actinomycetota bacterium; assembly: GCA_963830145.1. GTDB lineage: Bacteria > Actinomycetota > Actinomycetes > Propionibacteriales > Nocardioidaceae > Nocardioides. The sequence continues at coordinate 18,564 of CAWHLI010000017.1, read as the reverse complement.
CCGCTTCAGCGCCGAGCAGGCGATGACGCCGCCGTCCTCGTGCTCCGAGAGCCACTCCCCGATCCGCTCGAGCCAGGGCCACCGGTCCTGGTCGTCGAGCGCCTCGCCGCGGGTCATCTTGTCGATGTTGGCCTGCGGGTGCAGGTCGTCGGCGTCCTCGAAGGGCACCCGAAGCCGGCCCGCCAGCGCTGCGCCGACCGTCGACTTGCCCGAGCCGGACACGCCCATCACGACGAGCGGACGGACGGCGGCGTTCATGCGAGGGCGGTACCCGGCCCGGCGAGTCTTACGGCTGTGCCTCGGAGTCGTAGATGACGGTGCCGTCGAGGCTCTGGCTGATGCTGGTGGACTCGCCGAAGTCGTTGCTGGCGTAGGCGCTGATCTGGGGGCCCGACCCGAACGAGTCGCCGATGATGACATACCAGCTCTCGGGATGGTCCAGCCGGCCGCGCACCGTGTTGAGCATGTCGACCATCTGCTGCGGGTCGACCAGGCTCAGGTCGACCTGGCCGTCGTCGGTGGTGCCCTTGATGTCCTGGAGCTCGAGCTCCTCGCCGTTCCAGTAGAAGTTCTGGTAGCGGTTGTTCTTGCCCGTCGGCACCCGGATGCTGGCGTAGCGCGGGTAGAGCACCGCCGTGAAGGTGTAGGTCTCGTCGGTCTCTTCTCGCAGCGCGTCGACCATCTCGTGGTAGCCGTCGACCGTGTGCACGTTGACGCCGCTCTTGCCGGGCGCCTGCCCCGGCAGGTACGTCGTGTCGTCGGTCGGCCCGACGCTCCCGAAGTCGGGGAAGGAGTCGCGAGCGGAGACGAAGGCGATCACCGCGCCGGCGATCGGCACGACCACTGCGACCAGGATGATCGCGGCGATGATGCCGCCGATCGCCTTGCCGCCCTTGGCGCCGGTGCCGGCCACGGTCGCGATGTTGGTGGCGCCGCCGCCTCCCGGGCCGTAGTTGACCAGCGGCCACGGCTGGCCGGCGGCGGGCGGCACGCCCGTGGCGGTCGGAGCCATCGGCGCGACGGTCGGCGGGGCGGCCGGTCGCGACGCGCGCAGGTCGCGGACGGCCAGATCGATGTCCTGCATCGTCTGCGCCCCGCGCAGCTGCGCGACGCGCATGTCGTGGTCCGCCTGGACGATGCGCCCGGACTTCAGGGCCTCGTCGACCGTCTTGATGGCAGCGTTGCGGGCACCGCTGTCCGCTCGCTCGTCCGGCGTCGTCACGGGAGAAACGTAGTGGATGCCGCCGCCCGTTGACGTGAACCAGCGACATCGAGCAGGCCTCGGAGTCGGTGCCCCCGCACAGAGAGCCCTAGCCCGGATCGGGTCTCGGCCTCCCCGGGAAAGGTCGAGGGCCGAGGATCCGGACTTCCCCGATGGCTGGGTTCGCCTCTGCGGGACACCGCGTCCGATGTGTTGGTCAACGACCACACGCGGCCGAGGTCACGCCCGCTCGACCCAGGCGAACGGCACCCGCAGGAGGCGGCGCCCGGCGCGCAGGTGGTAGGACGTGCGGCCGCGCTTGGCGACCCGCCCCACGGTGCCGTGGTGCTCGCCCTCGACGATGACGCGGACCTTGGCCCCGACCGGCAGGAGCACGGTGTGGCGCCCCTCGCGGAGCCGGGCCAGCTCGGCCTCGTAGTTGGGATGCAGCACGGCCGGCTTGCCGTGGTGGGTCCAGGTGTAGACGTGGGCGAGGTCGAACACCGAGGAGCACAGGCCGCAGGTGAGCACCCGCTCCGGCCTGCGGTGCCGCTCCATCGTGTGGCCCCCTGGGCAGATGCCGAGCCAGGCCGCCGGCGGGGTCGGAGAGTCCGGCGACACGCAGCGCTCGCCCGAGGAGCCGATCTGGCGGGCCATGGCCCGCCAGGTCTCGTCGTGCGCGTGGGCCGGCCCCACCAGGGCGTGCGCTATCTCGTGGAGGATGGTGTCGCGCACGTCGTCCTCGGTGTGGACCGCGGTCAGCGGCGCGCTCAGTCCGAGGGTCTGCTCGGAGAACCTGCAGATCCCGGCCCGCCGCTTGGCGTTGTCGTAGGACACCTCCCAGTCGTCGAGGCCGTGCACCTCCAAGAGGTATTCGGCCATCGCGAAGGCGTCGCGCAGGTCCATGCCCAGCACGCTACGGCGCCCCACCGACGGTCGAGGCCGACGCCTACGATCATCGGCGTGTCGACCGAGGCAGGACCCACGCCGTCCGCGCGACGCGTGCGCGGCCGGGTGCGCGGGGTCCTCGCCAGGCGTTCGGGCACCCAGCGTCTCGGCGCGGTGGCGGCCCTCCTGGTCGTGCTGTCGGCTCCGTTCGGCGGGTGGCGCTCGGCCTCCGACGACCCCGCGGTGCCGCTCGCGCTCCACCAGAGGATCGACCTCGGCCCCTTCTACCTGACGATCGACAGCGTCAAGCAGGTCTCGGCGCTCCCTCCGGTCCTCGAGGCCGACCCGGGCAGCCGCTACCTCGTGATCAGGACGACGGTCACCAACCACAGTGACCGGGCCGAGAGCGTCACCCTGGCCGAGGCGTCGTTCTCGGGTGAGCACACCGGCCTGCTGGCCTGGCCCGATGACGACGCCCAGCTGCACGTCTACGGCGTCGACGACGCCGTGCAGCTCCCGGCGGGTGAGTTCCTCAACCCCGGCATCACCCTCCACCTGGCCTTCGTGCTCCGGCAGAGCCCGGACGTCGACCTCGCAGCGCTCACGCTCGGGCTTCGTGGCTACCACTTCCAGGAGGTCGACCCACAGACCCTCGACCCCGACCGCTGGGTGCTCGACGAGGCACCGATCGCCGAGGGCCACGTGCCGATCGAGGTCGGACCATGAGGGCGCCGAGAGCCACGTCGGTGGTCGCGATCCTGGCCGCGCTGGCGGTGGGGAACGCGATCAACACCCGTCTCGACGTGAACGGCCAGGAGCTGGATCCCGTCGCCGAGACGGGGCGCCTCGGCGAGGTCGCGCACCTGACCTACGGCGACGTCGAGGTCACCGACGTGCGGCCGGCGAAGTACGTCGCCTCGCAGTTCAGCGACGACCTGGCCAGCAGGGCCGGGGGCGTCTACCTCCTCGTCACCGTGACGGTCACCGCGACGCGGGAGCCCACCGCGTTCCTGGCCGCCTACCTCGAGGACTCGCAGGGCCGCCACTACCGCACGTCAGCCAAGGCCGGCTGCGCCATCAACGTCGACAGCGGCACCGGGGTCCCGGCCCACGCGCTCTACTGCTTCGACGTCCCTCCGGACGTCCTCGCCGGGATGCGGTTCCAGCTCAGCCGTGGGAACCTCACGTTCTCCACCCTCGGGGGCGACGACCTCGCCGACGTCGACCTGGGGATCGGCAGCGAGGACGAGGCGTCCTGGCGGGACACCGACGCCGTCTACGTCGCCGAGACGACGAGCCGCGAGCCCATCGAGCTGAAGCCCGTCACGCTCGACGAGGTGTCGTCGTGACGGCCCGGAGGAGCTGGTGGCGGGAGAACCGGCTGTGGCTGGCGGCCCTGCCGGTCGCCGTCGTCCTCGTGGCCGCTGCCTCGTCCTACAACCTCGACTTCTGGCGCGACAACGGGCTGCACCATGAGATCGCCTCGGCACGTCCCGGCGACCCCGCGCGGGTGACCGCGCACTACGACGACGGGCTCGGCGAGACCTCCCGCACCTTCGAGGTGGCCCTGGCCGCCCTGCGCACGACCGACCTCTATCCCTATCCGTTCGAGGCCCCCGCCCCGCCACCGGACGGCGTCGACGCCATCGCCGTGCACCTGCAGTGGAGGGCCGACCCCGACCAGGTGCTGCGGGGCTGCTCGGTCGCGCTGGTCGACGAGCAGGGCCGCCGCTACGAAGCCGACGGCTCCGCCTTCCCCTCCGCCTGCGTGCCCGAGGACCGTGGCGGCCCCGAGGACCCGCACGGCGACAGCGAACGCGGAGAGGTGCCCGAGGGCGAGGACCGCTTCCCGAGCTGGACGACCGCGCCCGTGGTCCTGGTCCCGCACGGGCGCACGATCACGCGGGTGCTGGTGTGGTGGGAGCGACCGGACTACGTGTCGCTGTCCGTGTCCTGACCAGGTAGTCCACGGCGGCGGCCAGCAGAGGTGCGGTGAGCATCATCGAGAGCGCGAAGCCTCCGGCGATCTCGTAGGGGTTGACGGCCAGCCAGGTGCTGAAGGCCTGTGGCCCCACGACCGCAGCCACGACGGGGTGCACCAGGGCCGGGAGGCCCAGGATGAGGAGGATGGCCAGGCTGAGGACGAGCATCGGCGCCAGCCCCGCGGCGAGCAGCAGCCGAAGTCCGTCGAACAGTGCGGACCAGCGCTCCCGCACGTCGCCCGCGAACGACCGAAGCAGCCCCGGGCGCTCCTCCTGGGTCGGCGTCGGCTGGTGGCTGGCGAGTCGGTAGCCGAGGACGACGGCGGCGAAGGCCATCCAGCCGACCGGCACCACGACGACGGCGTCCAGAGAGCCGACGCCCTGCTGCACCCAGTCCGCGACCTTCCCGAACGCGCCGCCGAGCGGTCCGAGGAAGTCGACGACCGCGTCGTAGCCGTCCTCCACCCAGCGCGCGGCGACCCGATCGCGGAGCCACGGCTCGCCGCGGACCCGGAGCACGACGATCTGGCTGGCCAGCTGGACGGTGTAGTAGAGCTCCACCAAGGCACCGGCGAAGGCCAGCGCCACGAAGTGGAGCCGTCGCTCCGCGCGGCCCAGGACCCAGCGCAGCACCCACGCCCCCAGGACGATGAGGAGCGCGACCTGCACGGAGTAGATGGCCAGCCGACTGCTCGTGTCGCCGACCTCCCCGCCGCCGAAGGCCCGGATGAAGTTGTCGGCCGCGGCCGCGTTGCGATAGCGGAGGAGGTCCGCGTCCAACAGCCCCAGCGACTCATAGACCACCAGGAACGGCACCAAGACGCTCACGGCCACGTCGACCAGACGGAGCCGTCGCCCCTCGGTCGGCGCGACGCCGTCGGCGGTGTCGACGGCCTGGAGGGCGGGCAGCGAGCGCCGGCAGATCGACAGCATCACGACGACGGGGAGCAGGAACCCGAGCGGGGCCAGCACCAGGACCAGCTGGCCGAGCTGGCCGTGGACGTCACTGAGCCTCGTCGCGGCCCACACGGTGCCGTTGCGGACCGCGCCCGCGAGCAGCGACAGCGTCACCAGCGCGGGCCAGTGCCTGCGAAACAGCCGTCCGGCCGTGCCGAAGACCCCGAGGACGTCACGCACCCTTCTCGGCGCCCCTCTCGAGGCGCTCGTGCAGCCGCGCGCGTACGTCGTCCGGGCTCATCTGGGTGCGCCGGCGCTGTTCGCGCGCGATCACCACGCCCGTGGCCGCCACGCCGGCCAGGCCGGCCAGCCCGAGCCACTTCCACAGCTTCACGACATGATCGTGTCATGGCGTCCCGGGAGTCAGGCAGGACTCGGATCTCGCTCGACGAAGCGGCCGAGCTCACCCGCACCGGCGACCTGTGGCTGTTCCGGGGCGACTCGGTGGCAGACCACGCGATCCGCACCCTGACCAACGCACCGGTCAACCACGTCGGCATGGCCGTGGTGCTCGACGACCTGCCGCCTCTGATGTGGCACGCCGAGCTCGGCAGGGGGCTGGTGGACGTGTGGACGGGCCAGCACCAGCGCGGCGTCCAGCTCCACGACCTGCGCGAGGCGGTCACGCAGTGGACGGACCGCTACGAGCAGCGCGGCTGGCTGCGGCAGCTCTCGGTCGACGTCACGCCGGCCATGGAGGACTCCCTGCTCACGACGATCGCGCGGATGGACGGGCTGCCGTTCCCCTCCACGGTCGGGCTCCTCGGCAGGGTCGCGCGCGGTCGGCTCAGGCGGTCGGCGCCGGCCGAGCTGGCCTACTGCGCGGAGGTGGTCGCCGAGGCCTACCTCGCGATGGGGCTGCTCGACGGCTCGCGCCCGTCGAACTACTACGACCCCGGCAAGTTCTGGTCGGGCGACGACCTCGACCTCGAGCTCGGCGCGAGGCTGGGCGAGGAGATCGCGGTCTACCGGACCGAGCGCCCCCAGCCCTGGTAGTGCGGGCGCGGCTCAGGAGGAGGCTGCCCGCCCCGCGTCGGTGAGCTCCCAGATGCCGGGCTTGCCACCGGCCATCAGCCCCGTGTCGATCATCGCCTTCCGCTCCGACCGGGCGGACTGGTGCCAGCGCACCTCGCCGGTCGGGGTCGGCTGGCGGTCACGCTCGAGCAGCTCGTCCTCCATGGCCATCTCGAGCTCGAGGAGCATGTCCTCGGTCTCGAGGCTGCCCTCGGCCCGCAGGATCCGGACGATGTGGGAGCGGAACGCCGAGTGGTCGGTCACCTTGCTGGGCATCCGGGCCGGTGCGGTCGTCGTACGCACGGCCGACGCACGGGTCGTCGACGTCCGGGCGCGCGGGGTCCGCGGGGACGGCGGCGGCGGGGGTGGTGGTTTGGGCATGCCGTGCACGCAGGTGCTCAACGGCAGGTCGCAGAGATCGCAGTACTCCTCGGCCACTCGCCCCACACTACGGCGCACCCCGGCAGGAGCACGATCGCCGCCGCGCATCTGTGGCTCGACGGCGGCGGCCGCCGGCGTCAGGTCAGCGGAGCGGCCAGCACGCGCTTGGTGAACTTCTCGGTCGCCGGCGCCCAGTCGTCGGTGCTGTCGGGCATGTCGCGGGCCGACGACTTCACTGCCACGGCGAAGCTGACCGGCTGGCCGATCCGGGCCGGGAACAGCCGGATCTTGGACGTCGACCCGGCCATCGCGAGCCTGACGACGTCCTTGTTGGAGATGTCCTTGCCGTCCTTGGTGAACGACTTCGCCTTGTAGACGGTGAACTCGGAGAACGCGTCGCCGCTCACGTGGAGGTCAGGAACCTTGTCGCCGTCGAGGTCGAACCACACCTCGATCGAGTCGCCGGCCTTGACACCGCGCGCGTGCTTGACGATGACCACCGCCGGGCGGTTGCTCCTGGGAGCGCTGCGCATCGTGACCTGGGTGATGTCGTAGGCCTTGTCGGGCTCGGACGCGTCCTTGACCGTTCGCGTCGTCGGCGGCAGCGCCTCCGCGGGCGATGTGACGAGGAGGGTGACGAGGACGGCGCCGGCGGCGGCCGCGGCAGCGTAGGGGCGGAGGTTCATGGGGTCTCCCGGGGTCGGCGGCGGGGCAGGTCGCCCATCTTAGGAGTCTAGGCAGCGCAGCCGACGCACGTCTTCGCCGTGGGCCGGACCTCGAGCCGTGCCCCGGGGATCTCCTCCCCGCAGCCCTCGCACCTTCCGTAGCTGCCGTCGTCGAGCCGCCGCTCGGCGTCCTCGATGTCTCTCAGGTGCTGCTGGAGCTGGCGGGCCAGGGTCGCGACCTGCGAGCGCTCGAAGGCGATGGTGGCGCCCTCGGGGTCGTGCTCGTCGTCGGCGTTGGAGTCGAGCGAGGCCTCGACGAACCCCTCGTGGTCGACGCGCAACCGCTCCAGCCGCTCCGTCGTACGCCGCCTCTCGGCCTCGAGCCGCGCCGAGGCGCCCTCGTCGGGGGTGCGGGTCACAGCTCGAGGGACGCGGAGTCCTCGTCGGGCAGCTCGGCGTGGATGTCCGGCGGCTGCAGGTAGCGCTCGGCGAAGGCGTCGCCCCACCCGTCCTGAGGCCCGAGGCCGTCACGCACCCCGGAGACGAAGGACTCGAGGCTGACGATGCGGCAGTGCTCCTCGGGCTCGCGGAGCGCGGCGCTCAGGCCGGCCAGGGCGCGGGTGGCGTCGGGGTCCTCGCCCAGGCACATGACCACCACGGACGCCGAGCTGACGCCCATCACCCCGTGGCCGGCGCAGGCCGCGGCGAGCAGGCTGGTGCGCCAGAGCTGGTTGGTCGCCGGGCCCAGCAGCGGCCGGGCCGTGCCGGGGTGGAACCAGCCGCTGTACTCGTGCACCTGGCGGTAGCCGTCGCTGTTGTAGATCGTCCGGTTGAACTGCTCGGTGTACTTCACGTCGATGCCGATGAGGTGCCGGCTGCCGTCCTCACGGACCGTGATCACCGCGGCGTCGAAGACCGAGCGGTCGCCGAGCAGGTCGACCGCGGGGCGCCACACGCACTCCATGACCTCGACCGAGACGGCGCGAGGGTCGAGGAAGGCGCGGACGACGTCGAGGCCGCGGTCCTCGGTCGACCTCAGCTCACCGAAGATCGAGAACGCCATCGGCATGCTCGAGAGCATGTTGCGGGCCAGCCTCGCCTTGTCGATCGAGCCGCCCGACGCCTGCACCAGCTCGGCGCGCTCGAGGGCGTACCTCGCGGCGTTCTTGGACAGGAAGTTGAGCTCGGGCCGCTCGACCACGTCGCGCAGGGCGAGCAGGCTGCCGAGCGGGCGGTTGCCGCCGTTGACGAGGTATTCGCCGTAGTCGGCGATGAGCACCTGTTCTCGGTACCAGGACTGGAGCAAGCGATAGCGCGCCGTGCGGCGAGAGTCGCTCGCCACCGACAGCCGCGGATCGCTCCACGAGAGCTGCATCAGTCGGTTCCCCCCATTTCTATGGCCCGACTGCACACTCCTACCGTGTCCGGGCCCTCGACAAACAGCCGGTCTGGACCAACCAGGGCGTATCGGCACACCCTGAGCGGTGCCAGACGCCGCCCGGGCACGCACGCTGGCGGCGCCGCCGATCCCGACACGCCTAGCCCCGATAGCGGTCGGCGACCACCTGCTGCAGGTCGACCGGGCGGCCGTCCTGGATGGTCCACGCGAGCCTCAGCAGGCCGGCGTGCGACCACAGCAGCGGCGTCGCCGAGCGAGTGCCCTCGCCCGCCGGACAGCACGACGCACCGGTCGGCGCCCGGCCGTCCCAGACCTGCTCGGCGAGCATGTCGGAGCCGCTGGCCGAGGCGGCCATGCTGGCGAGGTAGGGCGCACCGCTCTGGCCGGCCGCGACGGCGTACTCACCACGCTCACCGGCCAGGATCGGCCAGGCGCGGCCGAGCGTCGTCCGGTCGCCGTCCTCGCTCAGGTCCCACTGGGCGCCGGTCCGCGTCTCGCCGTACCCGTCGAAGGAGAAGCGGTGCCAGAAGGTGCCGTGGGGGGTCGGTGCCGCGAGGTCCCGGTCGACCACGGCCAGGGTGTTGACCACGACCGGGTCGCTCGGAGGGACGATGCCGAACCGCACGAGGTCGAGGAAGCTCGCGTCGACCACGCGCCGCTGGTCGGCGCGGGCCGGGCCGCCGTCGCCGATCGCGTAGGTCGTGCCGCGGTCGGGCCTGCCGTCCTTGGAGAGCCGGAGATAGTAGGGCGCGTCGCTCAGCGGGCCCTTCTTCGTGACGGTCCAGCCCTCGACCTTGCGCGCCCAGCGGTCGGCGGTCCGCTCCCAGCTCCTGGCGAGCCTGGCATCACCGTGCTGGCGCGCGATGGCGGCACCGGTCACGAGCCCGTCGATCTCGGCCGCGATGGTGGCGGGCGAGTAGCCGGACTGGTTCTCCCAGCGCTCCTGGGGCGTGAACGGCGCCCTTCGGCCGGTCTCCTCGTCGCGGAACCTCATGAGGAAGGCGACCGCCTTCTTGATCCCGCGGTAGGTGCGCTTGTCGGCCTTGCCGACCAGGTGCGCGAGCGCGATCGGCAGCGTGACCTCGTCGAGCTGCAGGTTGGTCCACACCGGCTTGCCGGCGACGTCGGAGTTCTGCGGGAACGACCCGTCGGCCTGCTGCTGGGTGCGGAACAGCCAGCGGACCACGCGCTTCGCCGCGGCCACGTCGCCCATGGCATAGAGGCCCGTGCCGATCTGGTAGGCGTCGCGCGACCAGACCTCGTGGTAGGCGCCGGACGGGGAGCTGAGGTCCTCGACCTCGTCGCCCCAGACCCAGGGCATCGACGGGCTGGCCACGAACGCACCGGGGTGCGCCTTGTCCTCGCCGGCTGCGAGCACGAGCGCGGAGGCGAGGTACTGGCGCTCGACCGCTGCCGCGCTCGCCGGCACCGGCTTGAGGGTCGCGAGGTAGTCGTGCCACCCGGCGTCGTACGCCGCCGCGGTGCTGCTCCACGGCTGCGCGAGCGCCCGCTTCGCGGCTTGCGACGAGCCCTGCGGCGTACGCCCGAGGCCGAGGCTGATCGTGGCCGTGCCGGCACCGATGTCGGCCCTCTGCTTGCCGGTGCTCGACAGGCTCGGGCTGCTCACCAGGGTGGCGGCCACGCGGGCCCGGCGGTCGACCGCCTTGAGCGCCCGCTTCGTGCTGTGGGTCCGGTCGCCGGCGGAGCCGTTGCCGAGAGCGGGCTCGTAGCGCACGCCGAGCGTGTGCTGGCCGCCGTCGAGGCTCTCGACGGTCGCGTGGACGACGACCGCGCTGCGCGCGGGGTCGGTGACGACCTCCTCGGTGAGGCGGTAGTGGCCGTCCCTGTCCGTGCTGACCTGGGTGAAGCGGAGGCTGCGCTCGTCGGGCCTCGAGACCACGCTCGTCATGTCCTTGGCCTGCCGGTCGGTCTTCGCGCCGTCGGTGACCGTCAGCTCCAGCGTGCGGATGCTGGGTGTGGACAGGTCGGGGTAGAACACCTCGCTGACCCGCCCGCCCTGGAGCGTGAACCAGGCCTTGCTCTGCCGGGTGCGGGACGTCCCGAAGCCGGCCTTGTCGGCCTCGGTGAACCCCTTCTGCGGGGCCTTCCTCGCCGTCGGGCCTGCGGTTTGGCGTGCAGCGCTCCCTGCGGCGTGGCCCGTGGTGGGCTCGGCCGCTGGTCCGGCGTACGTCGAGGGAGCGGCCAGGACCGCGGCCGTCATCCCGAGGGCGAGCGTGGTGATCGTCAAGCGTCGGCGCATGAGGAACGGGTACCCACTGAGCCGTCATCCACAGATTGGGTCTCGCCCCGTTGAGGGTCGTCCCCGCGGGGCAGCGTGGAGTCATGACGATCCGGTTCACGACCCCCGAGTTCCACGCCTCCGTGGCGGAGGTGCGGCACGCCGCCTCCTCGCTGACGGCCACGCGCTCCCGGGCCGCCGACGAGGTGGCCGTGCTCCTCGACGGCTGGCACGGCGCCGCCTCGACGGCGTTCGCCGAAGCGTGGTCCGACTGGCTGAGATCCTCGGCGGCGGTCGAGTCGGCACTCTCCGGCCTGGCCGACTCGCTGCACCTCTTCCAGAGCGACATCTCCGTGGTCGACGACGGCGCGGCCTCCTCGCTCTCGGTGTTGGCGGAGCGGCTGTCGTGAGCTCGTTCTCCTACGCCGTCGACCTCGACCTGGCCCGCGACGTGGTCGATTCGCTGGCCGCGATCGAGTCCGAGCTCGACGACGTGGTCGTGGACCTGCGCTGGCGGGTGGCCCGGCTGCACGAGCTGTGGGCCGGCACCGCCGCCGCGGCCCACCTCTCGGCCCACGGCTCCTGGGAGGCGTCCTACCACGAAATGCACGAGGCGCTCGTGGCGATGCGCCGGGCTCTCGGCACCGCGGCGGCCAACTACACCAAGGCCGGGCACGCCAACACGACGATGTGGAACGAGGTGCGGTGATGCTCGTCGACTCGGTGCCGATCCTCGACGCGTCCTCGTCGTTCGAGCACGGCAACCAGAGCGCCGCGCTGGTCCACCACACCCTGCGGTCGCGGCTGGCCTCCACCGGCGCGATGGCCGGCGACGCCTCACTCGCGAGCGAGTTCGCCGCGGCCTACGACGAGGCCGCCGGGGTCGCGCTGTCCGCCGTGGGCGACCTGGTCGACGCGTTCAGCACCTGCGGCCGGCTCACCGAGGCCTGCCTGGCCAACCACGGCCACGCCGAGAACCGATCCCTCCTCTCCGGCCGCACCGTGTTCACCGGCACGCCGTGCGTGGCCGGCTACGTCTCGGTCCTCCCCTGCTCGCTGCCCTCCTCCCTCGGCGGAGATCTCTCCGGGCTGCCGTCGTGGGCGTCGTGGATCCTCGACCAGGTCGAGGGGTTCGTCTGGCCGGACGCCGACACCGCCCGCCTGCGCGCCGCCGCCTCGGCCTGGCGCGACGCGTCGTGCCAGGTCGGCGACCTCTCGGCCTACTGCTCCGCTGCCACCCGCTCCTTCTCCCTCCTCCGCTCCCCCGAGGTGCCGGTCGCCGTCGAGGTCACCTCGGCGCTGGCCGACCGCTGCCGGACCGTCGCCGACCAGTGCGCGGTGCTTGCCCGGGCGTGTGAGACCTACGCCGACCACGTCGACGAGCAACGCGCCGCCGTGCTCGATCTCGTCCACGACCTGCTCCGCGACGCGGTGGTCATCGAGGGGATCGGCATCGTCCTCGGCGTCGTCACCGGCGGCGTCACCGCCGCCGGCGCCACGGCCCTCAACGCCGCCCGCATCGCCGCCGCCGCGCCCCGGCTGCTCCGGATCATCTCCACGCTGCGGACGCTGGCCTCGACGTGTGCGGCTCCCCTCCGCCTTGCTGCCTCTGCCTTGCGCGACGTGCGCCTGGAGCTGTCGGTGTTTCGGCGGGCGCGCATCACGGTCGCGTCGGCCTACAAGGCCGAGCGGGTGGCGCGGGTCGAACGGCTGCGCAGCCTTCTGCGCGATCCACGCCTGCTGGACCCGCAGGAGCTGCGTGGGCTCTCCAAGGGCGACGTCGAGTCGCTGTGCAAGGGTTGGCCGGTGCGCGACAGCTCGCGGGGTGAAGGGGTCGTGCACGTCGACCCGCTGCGGAGCGGCCGCCAGATCCGGATCATGGATGGCTACCCGCCAGGCACTCGGCCTGACCCGCTCACCGAAGGGCCCGTACGCGGTGATCTCGCAAGGGAACGGTCCAGCCAGTCAAGGTCCCGCTCCTCGGGAACCCCGTCCTGTGAGCGCCGAGATCGTCGCCCACCTCCTCGACGAGATGGAGGAGTACTACGGCGCCTTCGATCACTACCCGCTCTACCTTCTCGGCTTGGGAGCTCAACGACGGCATGCGCACAGCCGAGGAAAAGCGCGCCCTGGCGCAGCGGGCCTACGAAGAGTTCCCTCCCGCCACTCGACCAAGTCATCTGGGTGCCCTGGCCACTCGAGCTCGAGAAGGCGCGACCGTTCGAACCCGGAACCCGCCTCGACTTCGACTTGGCCCCAGACAGCGCGACCGACATCCCGTTGCAGGTCCTGGTCCCGGATCAGGCCGACAGCACGTAGCTGTCGAGCCTGATTGCCAGCCCCCTCTCGGCCACCGACAAGCGCGGCGCCGTACTGGTGTAGGAGTGACCGGTCGGAGTCACGGTCTCGATCGTGTGGCGGGGTCCGGGCCGCGGTCTGGCCGACCAGCCGAGGGCCTGCTTGGCATAGTTGCAGTGTTCGCAGAGCCCCTGGCCGTTGGCCGCTGTGGTCGGACCGCCGTCGGCGTGGGCCTCTGCGTGGTCGAGGTGGCGGACCGGAGCTCCGCAGTAGGGGGTGCGGCACTTCTGGTCGCGCAGTCGCAGGTAGTCGGCCAGCGCGCCCTCGAACCGGCGCGCCTTCGAGTCCATGGCGACCAGCTCGCCGCTCGTGGGGCTGGCGTAGAGGCGCCGCACCCACTGGTCGACGCCGTCCTCGGCGTGCTCGGCGATCCACTCGCGCAGGAGGTCGCCCGGGACCGGGCCGTAGTGCTCCACCCAGCCGAACCCGTGGTCGTCGCCGAGCAGCACCGAGTCGGCCACGACGACGTTGATCATCAGCGGCACCGCGCTTTGGCCCTCGCCGGGGTTGAGCACTCGCTGCACCAGGGTGTCGGCCATGATCTGGCCGCGCGAGCGCTCATCGCCTGCGGATCGACGTCGATCAGCCTCGCGGCTCAGCACGGCCCAGACCGCGACGCCGTCCTTCACCGGCAGCAAGGCCGAGAGCTGGCTCATGACGTCGGGCGCCGGACGCAGGGAGACCCGACGGTCGGCCTCGGCGCGACGGCGCCGCTCGACGAACGACACCGGGTCGAGCTCATAGGCCACCTCACGGGCAGCTGCCACGATCTCGCCGTCGCCCATGGCCTCGAGGACGTCGGGATCGCCGGCCAGCCGCCGGTCGACCTCGGCCCGGTCGGCCCGCGACAGGCAGGCGGTCTCGCGCGCCAGCAGTGTTGCCCGCCACTGGCTGATCCGACCCGCCCGGAACGCGTCGCGAGTGCACGGCAGCTCGTCGAGCACCAGCGCCAGGCTGACGTGCTGGCGTCCGCGATGGGGCGACTCCCGCCGCGCCAGCGCCACCTGGGCGGCCACCGCCCGGCCCTGTCGCTCCGCAGGCACACCCGCCCGCGCCTCGGCCTCTCGCTGGGACCGGTCGAAAGCCGCGCTCAACCGCGCCTGCGCCGCCTCGGCCGAGCACTTGAGCTCCTCGAGCGCCCGGAGCTGGTCGATCCGCTCGACGTCGTCAGCACCCTCGTCGATCCGGGACAGCGCGACGGTGACCCCGCGGACGTCGTCCACGGTCGGCACTGCGTGGCTCCCGAGTTCGAACATGTGTTCGATCATAGACGAGCCCGCCGACAGTGGCCAGCGCCACGAACGCGGCTGTGGAGAACGGTCAAGCGGCGTGGAACAGCGTGTCCACCGCCTGACGGCAGACCGCGGCGGCCGGATCGGGGACGATCAGGCTCAACTCCTGGAGCAGGTCGCGGTCAGTGCGGCGGACGACGGACGGCAGGACCGTCCAGACGCTCGGCTCGAGCAACGCAGCGGCCAGGCAGGGCCACGGATCGACACGCCCTGGACCGGGGCCGACCGGGCCGGCCAGGACGCCGGCGACCCTGTCGAGCACGGCCCGCGCGGCCACCTTCCGAGGCAGGCCGACCGTGGGCACCACGAGCTGTCGCACCGCCGGCACCACATCGGTCACCAGGGACTCACGCGGACGCGGGTCGTGAAGCAGGCCGTGCGTGCCACCCGGGCGGGCCGACAGCAGAGACTCGCGCCACCGGGCCGGCGCGTCGGCCACTGCCTGCGCGACGCCCGGCGGGACTCCGAGTGGCCGGGCCTCGAACATCCGGCCGCCCTCGGTCGGCACCAGCCGCCCGATGACCTGGTCCCCCGGCAGGAACAGCGCGGCACTGCCGATGTTGGGGGTCGAGAACATCTCGCCCTCGGCCAGGTCGAGCCACGAGATCGACTGCGGGTCGGCTTCGATGAACACGAAGCCGCCCATGGTGGCCCGCGTCCAGGCCTCGACCAGGTCGGCCCGAGCCAACAGCGCCGACCCGGCCATCCGGCGTACGAAGAACCGGAGAACACCGTCGTCGTAGAGACGGAGCTGGCGGTAGACCCAGACCTGATCGGTGTCGAAGTGCAGCCCGACCCGGCGTTCGGCGTCGAGGGTTGTGTCGCGGAGCTCTTCGTGCATCGCGCGCGCCGCCTGGTTGCACACCCAGCGAGACCACGCCCACCCCGGCAGGACGTGACCCCACTGGGCGATCAGGTGCAGCTCCTGGCAGCGCTCGGCGCTCCAGAACGGTTCGCCGTCGGGACCGAACTGGAACGCGTCGGTGATCCCGAGCCCCTCGGCGGCGTCTCCTCGAGCCTCCGTCTCCTGCAGCTGCAACATCGCGCGGATCCACGGCTCGTGCTCGCCGTATGCGGACTGGGAAGGCTGCCTACGACGGACCGTCGATCTCTTGGGCATTCGTCCACGTGACATCGAGCTCTCCTCAGGCCGTCGCGTCGGGAAGCTCGGGCGTCGCGGCACACCACATGGCCATCTCTTCGCAGCGCGCGCGTGCGTGACCGGGGAGGGCGCGGCTGAGCCGAAGCCAGCCCGCCTCCAGCTCGGGCGCCACGAGCCGCCACCGCATCGAGGCGTTGAACGCCGGATCGAGGACCAGGTCACCGAGCCGGTGGCGGGCACCCTCGAGCGGGCTCGTCCCGGTGAGGGCCTGGTGGACGGCCCGCTCGACAACTGTCATGGGGTCGACGTCAGCGGCCCGGTCCTCCTCGCTCATCCAGGCGTGACGGTCGAGGTCCGAGGTGAGGGAGGCCTCGGGAAGGTGGGCGAACCCAGGCTCGAGAACGCCTTCGACGAGAAGGGAGTGGATCGTGGTGAGCCACCGCCGCGGGTCCTCGGCCACGGCCTCCGCCGCCTC
Source organism: uncultured Actinomycetota bacterium (assembly GCA_963830145.1). GTDB lineage: Bacteria > Actinomycetota > Actinomycetes > Propionibacteriales > Nocardioidaceae > Nocardioides. The sequence goes on along the minus strand of CAWHLI010000017.1, from coordinate 2,611 downwards.
GGCACTGACCGGCATCGGACGCCAGTCGAACATCAGGCCGGGCGCGACGCTGATCGGCACCACGCGCCCGACCACGTGCTGACCGGGCGCAAGGTCCGCTCCGAGATCGAGAAGCTCCAGCTCCTCCCCCGACGTCAGGTCCCGCGCCCGGACGGGCCGAGTGCGCTGGCCGTCGACGTACTCGATCCGACAGGCGCGCATGGGTGCATCGACCCAGCCGACGATCTCGTCGGTGCGGTCGAGCAGCTCGTCGGAGGCATGGTCGTTGACGAACCTCCGTAGGGCGCCGAGGTCGTAGACGTCGGCCTGCCGGACGGCCAGGTCGAGCTCGTTGATCCACGGGAGGACCTGCTGCGGATGGTCGCACCCGATGCGTTCGAAAGGGATGCGGCCCGGATAGATCAGCGGGACCAGGAGCTGGAGGGCCCGGTTGGCCCCGGTCTGGTCACCACCGGTCCACATGCGCCTACGAGCCTGGATGGTGGCCCAGCGATTGACCAGCCAGCCGGGCGCGGCCGATCCGAGGTCGGCCAACTGCTGCAAGCGGTCACCGTGGGTCGACCGCCTGAAGAACGGCACCGAGCGATGGAGGCTCAGCGCCGTGGCCGCGTCGCCGCGGAGCTCGGCGTCGGCGCTCTCGCAGACGGCGCGCTCGTGGGACGGCGCCAGCTGACTCGTGATGGACCGGTAGGGCCGGTCGGAAGGGCGCTTGCCCTTCGACGAGGACCGGCGCCGCGACTTGCGCCCTCGTGACTTCGGCATGCTCACCGCCTCCCAGCGCTGATGAACGACGGCAGCTCAGGGACCAGGTCGAGGAACGGCGTCGTCAGCGTCGCCACGTCGTCGGCGGAGAGCCGCTCGCGGTGACAGGCGGCCGAGGTCATCACCGTCGCCCACTCCTGGAGCTCGTCGAGCGCGTGCGGCCAGCTGACACCGGGCAACCGGTCGAGCCCACCGGTGAAGGGGCATCCGGCCCCCGCCGCGAGCGCCCAGCCCTGCACCGCGCCGGAAAGCCGTTGGAACTCCTCGAGGTCGTCGTCGAGGTGGCGCGTGACGATCCTGAGAAGGGTCTCCGTGGTGAGCGGTCGGAGCAGCGCGTAGAGCCGGTCGAGGACCGGTCTCGGCGCCCGCCACTCCTTCCCCGGCAGCTCACCCACCGGACCGAGTCCGGCCAGCCAGGCACCCCGGCCCTCGAGCCGTTGCAGCCTCGTGAGCCGGTCGGCGACGACCTCCGTGATCAGCACGGTCCAGAGGAGCTCGCCGAGGTTGCCGCTGACGGATCTCCGCAGGTCGGCGGTGCTGACCTCTGCTGGTAGGAAGCCGATGACAGCGCCGAGCTCTCGCTCCAGCTGCGGCCAGTCCGGCTTCGCCATCCGCGACTCGACGACGGCGATGGCGGCGTCCTTCGTCCTGGCGGCCTCGTCGACCCGCCCGACGTCGCGCGCCAGGGCGTGCGCGGTGGTCACCGGCCAGGTGATCGAGCCGCCCTGCTGCATGGTCGTGGCCGCCCACAGCAGGTTGCCCAGGGTGATCGCGTCGGCCGACCAGAGCTCGGCCACCCGCGCGGCCACCATCGGCGTGAGCGGGCCGAACTCCCCGCCCGGGTCGAACGCCGGCGGCAGCGTCCAGCCGTCAGGGACCGATGCGTCGTCGCCGAGGCGGGCCAGGATGGCGGCGTACTCCGCCGTCGCCCGCGCCAGACCCCGCTCGCCGAGCGGTCGCGGCCGGCCGATCGGCCGTCGGTGCAGCGACCAGCGCACCGGCAGGACCTCGGCTCCGGGCAGGGTGCCGAACGCCTGGAGCTCGTCGCGGTCGCCCGGTGGGTCGAGGCGGAAGCGACAGGTGACCAGGCCGTCGTCGTACGTGGCTTCCCAGTGGTCGCCGATCGCGGCGTCGTGATCGATGAGCCGCCAGGCCAGCTCGTTGAGGATGACGACGCAGTCGCGGGGGCTGAACTTCCAGTCGGCGCCCGGGTCGTCGCCGAGCGACGGGCGCGCCCACAGGTGCAGCTCGGGCAGGGCGCGGTCGACGAGGCCGACGGTGTAGGCGAAGTCCTGGCCCTCGCCGTGCGGGTCGAAGACGGCCGTGACCTTCCAGTCAGGCGTGCGGACGCGAGGGTTGCCGAGAGTGGTCATGCGATCCGCCTCAGGCCCGGGCGCGACGGGTCGCCAGGTCGATGACCTGCGCGGTCGGCCCGCGCGGCGGTGTCGCCCGTCGTGGGACTTCACGGGGCTGCGCGGAGCGTGGCCACAGACCTCTCTCACTGACCCGGTTGCCGGCGACCTGGATGGCGAACAGCTCCTGTGGTCTCGCGCCGGCAGCCGACCACCATCCCGTCGGCCCGCAGGCCGCCGGGCCTGATGCAGCTCTTGATCAGGTGACGCAGCCACTCGGCCGGGTCGCCGTGCTTGTCGTCTCCCAGGAGGCTCAGCGAGCGACCGTCGCTCGACGCCACCCAACCGCTGGTGAACGGCGGCCGACCCTCGAGCGGGCCCACCTTGCGAAGGATGGCCAGGTAGTCGATCTGCTCGCTGCTGAGGGCCGGCTCGACGCTGATCTGCCCGATGAAGTCCGTCGTGATTGCCATGCCCACGACCCTGCCCCGGATCGC
>CAWHLI010000016.1:0-11713 GCA_963830145.1 uncultured Actinomycetota bacterium | reverse complement strand
CCCCCCGTCACGCCGGCCAACCCCGCGACGGTGCCGCCGCCGGACCAGTCGATGGCTCCCCCGCCTCCCCCGCCCCCGGCCAACTACGGCGCGCCCGCTCCAGGAGCGCCCGGCGCCCCTGTGGCCGGCGCCTACGGCCCCGGCGCGCCGGGCAACCTGCTGGACCGCTTCCTGGCCCGGTTCATCGACGGCATCCTGATCGGCATCGTGGCGGTCATCATCAACGTCGTCCTGGCAGTCGTCTCGGACTCGTTCATCCTGACCGGCGTGATCTCCTCGATCGTCACCGCGGTGCTCTACCTCGGGTACTTCGCCTACCTCGAGTCCACCAAGGGTCAGACCCTCGGGAAGCAGATCATGAAGCTCAAGGTGGTGGGTCCCGACGGAGTCAACGTCCCGACCATGGAGCAGGCCGTCCGTCGCAACATCTGGACCGCCTTCGGCATCGCCGGGGTGATCCCGATCCTCGGCTCCCTCCTCGGTGGGCTCGCCGGGCTCGCCGCCGTCATCCTGATCGCTGTCGGGATCAACGGCGACACCGTCAACCGGCAGCACTGGTTCGACAAGTTCGCCGGCGGCACCAAGGTGCTGAAGGTCGGCTGACCGTCAGCAACTGACACAGCTCGTCGCTGACCCGCCCGTTCTGTACGGGCGGGTCAGCGTCATTTCAGCTGTTGGAGAAGACCGCGGGGTCGTCGGGCCCGCGGCCGGCCCACGTCCAGGCGTACGCCGGGTCGTCGACCGCCAGCCCGCCCTCACCGAGGTCGAGGGGGGCGAAGGTGTCGACCATGACGGCCGACTCCTCGAAGTAGTCGACGCCGAGCGAGGCCTCGATCGACGAGGGCTGCGGCCCGTGGGCGAAGCCGCCGGGATGCAGCGAGATCGAACCCAGCCCGATGCCCGAGCCCTTGCGCGCCTCGTAGTCGCCGCCGACGTAGAACATGACCTCGTCGCTGTCGACGTTGGAGTGGTAGTAGGGCACCGGGATCGCGAGCTCGTGGTAGTCGACCTTGCGGGGCAGGAAGTTGCAGACCACGAAGTTGTGGCCCTCGAAGACCTGGTGCACCGGCGGCGGCTGGTGGATCTTGCCGGTGATCGGCATGTAGTCGTCGATGTTGAACGTGTAGGGGTAGAGGCAGCCGTCCCAGCCGACCACGTCGAACGGGTGGGTCGCATACGTCATCCGGGTGCCGACGATCCCCGCGCTGGTCCGGTGCTTGACCAGCACCTCGACGTCCTCGCCTTCCTGGAGGAAGGTCTCGGTCGGGCCGTGCAGGTCGCGCTCGCAGTACGGCGCGTGCTCGAGCAGCTGGCCGTAGCGAGAGAGGTAGCGCTTCGGCGGCGCGACGTGGCTGTTGGCCTCGATCGCGTAGAGCTGGCTCGGCTCGGACGGCACCCAGCGGTGGGTGGTCGCGCGAGGGATGACGACGTAGTCGCCCGTGCGGTAGCTCAGCACTCCGAGCACCGTCTCGACGGTGCCGCTGCCGGACTCGACGTACACGCACTCGTCGCCGATCGCGTTCCTGTAGTACGCCGACGGGTCGGCCCCGCTCACGACGTAGGCGATCCGGACGTCGTTGTTGCCCAGCACCAGTCGCCTGTCGGTCACCGCGTCGGTGCCGGTGGTGAGCTCGTGCAGCTTGAGGTGCATCGGCTTGAGCGGGTGGTTGGGCGTGCGGGTCTGGTCGGGCAGCTCCCAGATCTCGCTGCGGACGATGGCCGACGGCACGCCCCGGTGGTAGAGCAGCGAGGAGTCGGAGGAGAACCCCTCCTCGCCCATCAGCTCCTCGCGGTAGAGGTTGCCGTCGGGGTCGCGGTGCTGGGTGTGCCGCTTCGGCGGGATGTCGCCCAGTGCCCGGTAGTGCGCCATGCCGCCTAAGTTAGTACCCGTGCCACTCGACGATGCGTGGGCCGGCCTGGTCGACGATGCAGCGATCTTCCCGCCCGGCGACGCGCCCCTCCACGAGGCCACCGCGGCCTACGGCGCCCGCACGGCGGGGGAGGGCGCCGAGCTGGTCGGCACCTTCGTCCTCAAGGACACCGACCTGCCGCTCGTCCGCGGCTTCGGCGGCCCGCTGTCGGTGGTGGTCACCGGCGGGGCGGGTCAGCTGGCCGGGCCGGTCGGTCTGTGCGCCAGGCTGGGGCTCGACCTGGCCGGCCTCGAGATCGCTGTCCGCGACCTCGACGACCCGGCGGGCAACGTGCGACGGGTGGTGGCCGCGCTGCGGGACGTCGACACGGACGTCCCGGTGCACGTCGAGCTCCCCCACGTCGCCCACAGCGCCTCGTGGTTCGCCGCGGCCGACGAGGTGGCCGCGGCCGAGCTGCGGCTCAAGTTCCGCACCGGCGGCCTCGACGCCTCGGCCTTCCCCGCCGCCCACGCGCTGGCGCGGTGGATCGATGCGGCGCTCGACCGGGAGACGCCGTTCAAGTGCACCGCCGGGCTGCACAACGCCGTCCGGCACACAGGCGAGGACGGCTTCGAGCACCACGGTTTCCTCAACGTGCTGGTGGCGACGCAGCAGCTCTTCGACGGCGCCACCGTCGACGATGCCGTCATGGTGCTGGAGCAGCGCGACGGGGCGACGCTCGTCGAGGCGGCCCGCGAGCTCGCCCTCGCCGGCGCCCGCCGCTGGTTCACGTCGTTCGGCTCCTGCTCGGTCGCCGAGCCGCTGGCCGACCTCAGGACGCTGGGACTCGTCGCATGAACGGCTTCGGGCTCGACCACCTGCCCTACGGCGTCTTCTCGGTCGCGGGCGGGCCGCGCCGGGTGGGGGTGCGCTACGACGACCCGGAGGGCTCGTGGGTCGTCGACCTGCACGGGGAGACCGGTCGGCCGGAGTTCGCGACCAGCTCGCTGAACACCTTCATGGCGCTCGGGCCGGAGGTGTGGCGGCAGTCCCGCCACGAGGTGCGCGCCCTGATCGAGGGCGGGTGCGAGCCGCTGCCGCTCGAGGAGGTCACGCTGCACCTGCCGGTCGAGGTCGCCGACTACGTCGACTTCTACGCCTCGGTCGACCACGCGACCAACGTCGGCAGGATCTTCCGCCCCGACTCCGAGCCGCTCACCCCCAACTGGCGCCACCTCCCGATCGGCTACCACGGCCGCGCGGGCACGATCGTGGTGTCCGGGACGCCGGTCACGCGACCCAGCGGCCAGCGCAAGGCGCCCGACGAGCCGGCCCCGACCTACGGCGCGTCCCGCCGCCTCGACATCGAGGCGGAGCTCGGCTTCGTCGTCGGCGCTCCGTCCGAGCTCGGCTCCGCGGTGCCGGTCACCGCGCTCGCCGACCACGTCTTCGGCGTCACCGGCCTCAACGACTGGTCCGCGCGCGACCTCCAGGCGTGGGAGTACGTCCCGCTCGGCCCGTTCCTCGGCAAGTCGTTCGCGACGTCGATCTCGCCGTGGGTCACCCCGCTCGCCGCTCTCGACGCGGCCTGGGTCGACCTGCCGGGCCAGGACCCCGAGCCGCTCCCCTACCTCGGCCCCGGAGCCACGCACGGGCTCGACATCGACATCGAGATCGAGCTGAACGGCGAGGTCGTCAGCCGGCCGCCGTACCGCTCGATGTACTGGTCTCCGGCCCAGATGCTGGCGCACATGACGGTGAACGGCGCCTCCCTGCGGACCGGCGACCTGTTCGCCTCAGGCACGGTCAGCGGCCCCGACCCCGGCCAGCGCGGCTCGTTCCTCGAGCTGTCGTGGGGCGGGAAGGAGCCGTTCGAGACACAGGACGGGCAGAGCCACACCTTCCTCGAGGACGGCGACGAGATCGTGCTCCGCTACTCCGCCCCCGGCACCGGCGGCGGCCGGCTCACGCTGGGCGAGGTCACCGGACGGGTTGTCCCCGCCCGGTCCTAGGGTCGAGGTCATGACCACGCTGAACGCCCACTTCACCGTCAACGGCTGGGACGAACGCCGCATCGACGGCCTCGAGGATGGCTGGATGGGCGCCGTCGAGATGCGCAAGGAGTTCACCAAGGGGCTGGTCGGCACGTCCGTGGGGCTGTTCGTCTCCTCGGGCGAGACCGAGGGTGGGGCGTTCTTCGTCTTCGAGAGGGCCTGACGCATGGGCCTTTTCACTCCCCTGGCGATCCGGATCGGGGCGATCCCGTGGATGCCGAAGCTGCTCCCGCAGGTCGTCTGGTTCGACACGAGGCTGCACAGGGTGACCCGCGGCCGGGTCACCGTGCTCGACATCGCCGGGCTGCCCAACCTGAACCTCACCGTGACGGGCAAGAAGTCCGGCATCGAGCGGACCACTCCTCTGCTGTGCGTCCCCGACGGCGACACGATCCTGATCGCCGGCTCCTACTTCGGCGGGCCGAAGACGCCCCTGTGGGTCGGCAACCTGCGCGCAGCGGACGGCACGGCGAAGGTCGCCTACGACCGGAAGTCCTTCCGGGTGCACGCCACGGAGCTCGAGGGTGCCGATCGTGCCGCCGCGTGGCAGACGATGCTCGAGACCTGGCCCAACTACGCGAAGTACGAGGAGCGCACCGACCGCCTCATCCCGGTGTTCCGGCTGACGCGGCTTCCCTGACCGGACAGGTACGGCGCTAGCGTTCCTGCGTGCAGTACGGCCAGTATCCCGCCCCGCGGTTCACCGTCGCCCACCTGAGCGACGTCCATCTGCTCTCCCCCGGCATCAAGCAGTACGGCGTCCTGGTGCCCGAGCACGGGCTGCAGCTCGCCCTCGACCGGTTGCGACGGCTCGACCCCGTGCCGCAGGCGCTCGTGTTCACCGGCGACCTGGCCGACAGGGCCCAGCCCGACGCCTACGCCCGGCTGCGGCAGCTGGTCGAGCCGGCCGCCGCGGACATGGGTGCCGAGGTGGTCTGGGTGATCGGCAACCACGACGAGCGGGCGCCGTACGCCAAGGGGCTCTTCGACTCCGACGACGACGGACCGCAGGACCGGGTCCACGAGGTCGGCGGGCTACGGATCGTGGCCCTCGACACCAGCGTGCCCGGCTACCACCACGGCGACCTCTCGCCCGAGCAGCTCGACTGGCTCCGCGAGGTCCTGAGCACGCCGGCCGAGCACGGCACCATCCTCGCGATGCACCACGCCCCGATCCCGGTGCCGACCCTCGAGCCCGCCGCGATCATCGAGCTGCTCGACCAGGACCGCCTGGCCGAGGTGGTCGAGGGCAGCGACGTACGCCAGATCCTCGGCGGCCACTTCCACTACACGTCGCACTCGACGTTCGCCGGTGTGCCGGTCTCAATCGCGTCCGCGTCCTGCTACACCACCGATCCGGCTCCCGTGGACCGCCTGATCTCGGGCGTCGACGGCCACCAGGCCTTCAACACCGTGCACGTCTACGACGACCGGATCGTGCACACCGTCATCCCGATCCCCGAGGCGCCCGAGGTCAGCGGCCAGCCGGCGGCGTTCCGCGAGGCGCTGGACGCGCTGTCGTTCGAGGAGCGCCGCGAGATCATCAGCCGCAAGGGCTCCGACTTCAACAGCCACACGGAGTCGCACGAGCCGCGAGACCCGCTCACGGACCTGTAGCCCGCGGCGGGTCCCGCTGCCAGCTCAGGACGTGCGGTCGCTCGAGTCGCCGACGATGACCACGAAGAAGCGCTTGCGGTTGTTGTCCGTGGTGAACCCACCGTCGCTCAGCCGCGGGCTGACCACGAAGACGTTGGGCACCGCCGCACCAGGGGGTGCACACGCCGTGATCGGGGTGCCGCACTGGCTGACCGCGATCTCGCCCGAGAACTCCGGGTTGGCGTCGCTCCCCGGTGCCCGTCCACTGGTGATGGAGTCGCCGTTCTGGTCCGTGGTGTTCTGCAGCACCACGGTGGCGGTGATGGCGTTGTTGGCCAGTGGCTCGTTCGCGTTGATGTAGACGTTGCCGTTGGCGCGCAGGCTGTTGTTGGGCGCCGGGTCGACGGCCGTGTTCGCCAGCACCGGATAGCCGGCGACGACGGTGAAGCCGCCCGACTGCGCCTCGATCTGGCCCGCGGCGTTGACCAGGGCCCAGCGGGCGCCGGTCGGGACGTTCGGGATCACACCTGCTGCCAGGTCGGCGGCGCCGAGCGATCCGTCCTTGATGTCCTTGCCCTTGAGGCCGTCGTTCTTGACGTCGACGCTCCTGATCGTGCCGTTCTTGATGTTCCCCGACGTGACCTGGAGGGCGGCGTACGACGTGCCGCCGAGGGCGACGACGAGGGCCGCCGTCGAGACGAGGAGCGCGGGGTTTGCCCGAAATCTGCTGAGCTGCATGCTGGAACCCTTCGTGAGCGCGAGCTCCGGCGGCCCGCGTGCCCGGTTCATGGCCGCCGCGCGCGGAACGTCACACCTGCGACCAGACCGAAATGTCGTCGGTAACGAACCGCGGTCGTGGGTCATGAACAGGCGATGGACGACGAGACGCACGTGGTCGAGCGCGCCCGCGGGGGTGACCCCGACGCGTGGGAGCTGCTCTACCGGCGCGCGTATCCGCGGCTGATCGCCTACGCGCGGCGCCGGCTGGCCACGTCGGAGCAGGCCGAGGATGCGGTGAGCGAGACGATGGTGCGGGCGATGGACCGGATCGGCGACTACCGGCCGAGCCCGACGGGCATCCAGCCGTGGCTCTTCGGCATCGCGCGCAACGTCGTCCTCGAGACCTACCGGGCGGGCGGGCGCCACCGCCAGCCCGATCCCGCGGCCCTGACCGTCGTGGCCCCGCTCGCGCAGGGCGACCCGGTGGGCGTCGTCCTCCAGAGCGAGGAGCGCCGGCTGCTCGCCGATGCGTTCGGGCGGCTCTCGGCCTCCGACCAGGACGTGCTCGAGCTGCGGGTCCTGGCCGGGCTCGGGGCCGACCAGGTCGCGGAGCTGACCGGCCGTCGGCCCGGGGCGATCCGCACCGCACAGTCCCGGGCGCTGGCCCGGCTGCGCGTCGAGTTCGAGGGGCTGATGGCATGACCGGCGAGCGCCCGTGGGACGCAGAGTGGGACGACGAGCCAGCACTGCTGGAGGAGCTGGGCAGAGCCTTGGGACACGAGCCGGACGCCGTACCCCCGCCGGACCGCGTCGCCGCGGTGCGCGCCGCCGCGGCCGCCCGCGACGCCGCCGACCGTCCCCCCTCGCGGAGCGGCTCGGCGCGCCGCGTCTTCCTCGCCAGCGGCATCGCGGCCGGAGTCGGCGGTGTGGCCGGCTACCTCGGTCGCCGCGCGAGCGAGCCTGAACCCGTCGCCGCGCCCCCCGCTCCCCGATGGAGCAGATCTCCTTCACCGGTGACGCGGAGGTGACGGCCTCGGCGCTGGTCAACCACACCTGGGGCACCGAGCTCCTGCTCGACGTGCGCGGCCTGACCGAGGGCGCGTCCTACGACGTCGTGTACGACGCCACGACCGGCGAGGTCGCCGCCGGCTCGCTGCTGGCGGTGCCCGACGTCGTGATGCGGTGCCGGTTCAACGCGGCGACCCTGCGGACCGACGTGCGGGCCATCGAGCTGCGCGGCACCGACGGATCGGTCGCGCTGCGGGCCGAGCTGCCGTCGACACCCGCCACCTGAGAGGCCACGATGGGCGCATGAGCGAGACGAGCGTCGAGGCGGAGCGGGAGCGGATCCGGGCGACACACCTCAGGCCCCCGGGTGAGCGGGCGGCGTCGACCGCGCGCGGCCTGCACCACACCGCGCTGATCAGCAGCGACGTCGAGCAGACGGTGCGCTTCTACCAGGACGTGCTCGGCTTCCCGCTCACCGAGCTGATCGAGAACCGCGACTACGCCGGCTCCTCGCACTTCTTCTTCGACATCGGCAACGGCAACCTGCTCGCCTTCTTCGACTTCCCCGGGCTCGACGTCGGGCCGTACGCCGAGGTGCTCGGCGGGCTGCACCACATGGCGATCTCGGTCGAGCCGGCGCGCTGGGAGGAGCTGGTCGCCCGGCTCACCGAGGCCGGCGTCCCGCACGAGGTGCACAGCGGCGTCTCGGTCTACTTCCAGGACCCCGACGGTGCTCGGATCGAGCTGATCGCCGACCCCCTCGGCGAGATGTACGGCGAGCAGGTGCTCTGAGTGGCACGCGGCCCGGTGGATGTCGTCGTACGTCCGGCGGCGGAGCCGGACCGCGAGCGCTGGGCCGAGCTCTATCGCGGCTACGCCGCGTTCTACGAGACCGAACCCCCCGACCTCGACCACCTGTGGCACCGGATCACCGTGCTGGGGGACCTGGAGTGCTTCGTGGCCGAGCTCGACGGCGACGTGGTCGGCCTGGCGCACCTACGGCCCTACGCGCGGCCGCTCGAGGGCGACTGGGGTGGGTTCCTCGACGACCTGTTCGTCGACCCCGGGCGACGCGGCAGCGGCGCGGGCGAGGCCCTGGTGGAGCACCTGCGCGCCCTCGCCCGGGAGCGGGGCTGGGGGGTGGTCACCTGGATCACCGGGCACGACAACACGGTGGCCCGGCGCCTCTACGACCGGCTGGCCGAGGCGCAGCCCTGGGTCACCTACGACATGGCTCCCTGAGCGGTCAGCAGCCCCGGCCCGCGTCGACGTCGGCGTTGGTCATGACCAGGGCCTTCTCCGGAGCCGTCACCTCGGGCGCCGTGTCCGGACCAGGCTTGTAGCTCAGCGAGATCCGCAGCTCCCCGAGCGTGGCCTCGGCGGCGGGAGAGACCTCCCCGCCCGCCGCGCGCACCGCGTCGACGAGGTCCGCGCCTCGCAGCTCGACGTCGGTCAGGACGCCCTCGGTGACCTTGACGCCGACGGGGACCGAAGCGCCGTCGAGCTGGCCGGCCTCGAGCTGCAGCAGGCCGAGCACACCCGTGGTGAGGAGCTGGAGGCCGACTCGCAGCGGGACATCGGCGCCGAGCACGAGTTTGTCGCCGTCCTGGGCCACCACGGCTGCCGGCCGGAGTGCGCCGAGGAGGGTCACGTAGCCGGGCACCCCGGGCGTCATCGCCAGCTGCCCGCCCGGCACCTGGCCCCGCCCGGTGCGCAGCCAGCAGCCGGCGAGCGGCGCACGCCAGGTGGACAGCTGCAGGTAGACGTCGGCGTCGACCGCGCGGACCACCATCGACCCCTTGATGTCGGCGCCCGTCGGCGCCTCGGGGCTGCCGAGCTCCTTGGGCGACGTGGTCGTCGCCTGCCAGCCCACCTGCTGGAAGGCCCGGCCCTTCGTCTCGATCGCCAGTGCCTCGCCGGAGAACACGTCGTGGCGGAAGTCGATCACCGGCTGGTCCAGCAGCGGCTTCACCGCCGCCTTGAAGATCGGCTCCACGTCGACCGCCGGGCTCGCGGACTCACTGGGGCCGGCCGATGGCGTCTCGGCCTCCGGTCCACCGCCCGGGTCGTCGTTCCCGCCGCAGCCTGCCAGCGCCGCCACCAGAGCGAGCGCTGGCAGCGCTGTCAGCCATCCGGTCCGCCTCACCGGCCCGACGGTACGGCGCGAGCGGTTGATCCGTAGGTGCGATCCGGGCGAGGTGTGCGCGTGAGTGCTCGCTGTCGTCGGGATGCCCAGGCGCCGAGCACCACCTTTTGGATGCGCTCAGGCATGTAGTCTTCGCGCCAAGCACGGCGAACAGACCCGGAAGGCGGACCGCAGAGTGGCGACTCGCTCGACCTCCACCTCGGCTCGGACGGGCACTCGTGACGCGGTCGAGGAGTTCCTCGACGCGAGCCGCGCGCTGGTCGGCATCGCCGTCTACTCCGTGAACGCCGCCCCTGTCGACATCACGGTCACGCAGTACCGCCTCCTCGCCGTCGTCGCCTCGGGCGGCCCCCTCACGATCAACGACGTCGCCGCCCTGCTCGGCGTGGCACAGAGCAACGCCTCGCGTCACTGCGACCGTCTCGAACGCCTCGAGCTCGTGCGCCGCACCCGGTCCGCGAACGACGGGAGGGTGGTCCTGGTCGACCTCACGGAGTCAGGGCGTGAGGTCGTCGACCTGGTGACGGCAGTGCGTCGACGCGAGATCGTCAAGGTCCTCGGCTCGATGAGCGACGCGGCAAGGGAGCAGGCGGTGTCCGCGGTGCGCGACTTCAACCGGGCCGCCACCACGGCCGAGGATCATCCCTGGCTGACCGCGGCGTGGTAGGCATGGAGCGACGCACCGGCCGGGCGACGGGCGACCGCGGCCCCGATTGAGGATGCGGGGCAGTGCCCACGCGGGATATATGCTCCAGCGCATGCATCGCACCGACGTCTTCCCCCTGCTCTTCGGTCGGCATGCGCGACGATCCGTGGCGCGTGAGGTCCGCAGGGGCCGGGCAGGCACGTCGCGGGTCCTGTCGCTGGGGCTAGCCGGCTGCCTGGCTCTGACCCTGGCCACGCTGGTCCCCCACCCTGCTGCGGCCGCGGCTGCGGCGCCGATGGGGACGTCGCAGGGCTCCGCACTCGCCAAGCAGCAGGCCTCCCAGAAGCCAGGGACCGGGAAGGGCAAGCGTTGGAAGGCCTACAACGGCCCCTACTTCAACGACCCGCACCGCAAGGCCGGGCACTTTCGCATCGAGTCGAAGGTGATCGACACGATCAACCACACGCCCAAGGGGTCGGCGATCCGGATCGCGGTCTACTCCTTCGACCGGATGCCGGTGGCCAAGGCCCTCCTGAAGGCCTTCCGCCGGGGCGTGAAGGTGCAGATGCTCCTCAACGACCACCAGGACACCAAGGCCATGAAGGCCATCCGGTCGGTCATCGGCACGAACCGCTTCAGCAAGAAGAAGAGCTTCATCTACAAGTGCAAGGCGAGCTGTCGCGGCAAGGCGAACCAGTACAACAACCTGCACTCGAAGTTCTACTCGTTCACCCGGGCCGGGAGGTCCAAGGACGTCTTGGCGATCGGCTCGGCGAACATGATGCTCAACGCCGACCTGCACCAGTGGAACGACCTCTACTTCATGTCCGGCAACCACCAGCTGTTCAACCAGTTCGCTCGCCTGTTCAAGGACATGAAGCACGACTACGGCAAGCGCCAGAAGGCGCGCTTCTTCTGCGGCACCCCGGCCAACGGCAAGGGCTGCGACGACGCGGTGGACAAGTACACCGCCTGGGCGCTGCCCAAGCTCTCCGGCCCGAAGAACGACCTGGTCCTCGACATGCTCGACAAGATCCAGTGCGTCACCCCGGACGGCCAAGGCGGCCAGACCCGCACCAAGCTCGCCCTGTCGATGCACACCATGCGCGGCAAGCGGGGCGACTACATCGCCTCCGCGATCCGGCGCAAGTACGCCGAGGGCTGCGACTTCCGGGTCAACTACGGCCTGATCGGCTACCACACCAAGCGGATCCTCGGCGCCAGCACCGCTCGCGGACGCATCCCGCTGCGCTCGACCGGGCTCGACTACCACCCCGACGACAACTACGACCTCAATCACGACGGCGACGAGGACGTCATCCTCGACTACTACAGCCACCAGAAGTACCTCGTCATCCAGGGCACCTACGACGGGGTCCCGAACACCCACATGGTGCTCACCGGCTCTTCCAACTGGGCCAGCCTCAGCACCGCCAACGACGAGATCTGGTTCACCGTCCGCGGCAAGACCGCGGCCCGCAAGTACCTCAGGAACTTCAACTACCAGTGGGACCACCGCCGCAACTCGCGCAACGCCTACACCACGACGTACGAGAACTTCCGGACCGCGCGGTTCCAGCGCGGCACGGACGGTGCGCTGCACAAGACCTACGTGACCCTGCGCCGACCCGTGACCACGGTCGAGCCCGACCACGTGGTGCCGGGCCCGTACTGGGAGAACGACTAGGGGCCC
>CAWHLI010000015.1:0-28340 GCA_963830145.1 uncultured Actinomycetota bacterium | reverse complement strand
GGTCGGGAGGACGCCGCTGGTCCTTGGGACGGTTGGCCGCCTGCTTGCTCCGGATGATGTCCTCGAGAGCTGCGAGGCGGATGTGGACGCCGAACGCCGTGACAACCTCCGCTCCCCGCGTGAGGTCCGGGTAGCCATCCGTCCCCGTGGGTCGAAGGGAGATGTCGAGGTCTCCATAGCGGGTGGTCAGGTTCCAGACCCCGGCGGCGGACAGGGAGGTGCCGTCGTGGTCGAAGGGCAGCCCGCCATCGACGCCCTCGGTCCGGATCCGCGCGCCAAGCTCTAGCAGTGCCGATGACAGCCGGTCCATGTTCTCGACGCGTACCTCGGGGGTGATGTCGACGTCCTGGGTCGCGAAGGGTGATCCGTGCCGCGCGGCCGCCAGTCCTCCGATGAGCACGTAATCCACCTCGTGAGCGGCGAGCACCTCGAGGATACGTTCGGGTTCGAACTCAGGCACTGGCCCGCCCTTCCTCCTGGAGCCGCCTCACCCGCCGAGCGAACCGGACTGAGCGTTCGAGGCGATCAGCGTCCGGGACCTTCAAGGCCTCCCTGGCCTGCATCCAGTCCGCCGTGTCGCGCTCGACCAGCATGATGTCGAGGTCCAGCCCGCACAGCCGCACCAGCCGCAGCACGTCGTCGAACGCCGGCCGGGTGCGCCCCGACTCGAGCCGGGCGATCGCGCTCTGGGTCGTCCCGGCCTTCTCGGCCAGCTCGCGCTGGGTCAGCCCGGCCCGCTTCCGGGCCTCACGGACCAGGTCGTTGCCGTGCGTCGCCATAGCATCGAATGCTATCAGCGCCGAGCGTGGCAGGCTGAGGGCATGGCGATCTCGGAGCAGGACCTGGTCCACCTACGGGCGTGCGTGGCGCTGGCCCACGAGGCCTTCGAGGCCGGTGACGGGCCGTTCGGCACGGTGCTGGTCGATGCCGAGCGGCACGGTGCTGTGGACCGGCCGCAACCACGACGGGGCCGGCGACGAGACCCAGCACCCGGAGCTCGCGGTGTCGCAGTGGTCGGCCTCGCTCAGCCCCGAGGTGCGGGCCGGCTGCACGGTCTACACCTCCGGCGAGCACTGCCCCATGTGCTCGGCCGCGCACGGCTGGATGGGGCTCGGTCGGATCGTGTACGCCGTGTCGTCCGCCCAGCTGCTCTCGTGGCGTCAGGCCTGGGGAGCCACGGAGCTGGTCGTCAACGTGCTGCCGATCAACGCGGTCGCCCTCCACGTGCCGGTCGACGGCCCGGCGCCCGAGCTCGAGGACGAGATGCGGGCCCTCCACCGGGCGGCGTACGAGCGCGGGGCGGCTGCTAGAAGGCCGCCCGCACCGCCGCCATGTCGTCGCCGCCGTGGCCGCGCTCCTCGGCACGCTCGGCGATGGTCAGCAGGGCGCGCGCCAGCTCGGTCGCGATTCCGGCCTCCTCGGCGCCGGCGAGGATCAGCGCGAGGTCCTTGCGCATCCCCTCGACGTCGAACGCCGGCGGGTAGTCACCGCTGATCATCATCGCCGCCCTTGGCCCGGGCGAGCGGCGAGTCGGACGCGCCACCAGAGATGGCGTCGAGGAACAGCTGCGGGTCGAGCCCGAGCCCCTCGGCCAGGGCGATCGACTGGGCGGTCCCGCCGTCTGCGCGCCGGTGAACGCGTTGCAGACCAGCTTGAGCCGGCTGGCCGCGCCGACCTCGTCACCGGCCCACACCGTGCGCGCCCCGATCGCGTCGAGCACCGGGTCAGCGATCTCGCGCAGCGCCGGGTCACCCGAGGCCAGCACGGTCAGCGTGCCCTGCTCGGCCGGCTGGCGGGTGCCGAGCACGGGCGCGTCGAGCAGCCGGACGCCGAGCCGGCCGGTCTCCTCGGCCACCCGGTCGATGTCGAGCCCGACCGTCGAGGTCTGGACGACGACCGTCTGCTCGGTCATCCCGGGTCCGGCGGCGCGGAGCACGTCGACGACCGAGTCGGCGTCGAAGAGCACCACCACCACCACGTCGGCGCCGCGCACGGCCTCCGACGGCTCGCCGGCCACCGTCGCGCCGTCCTCGGCGAGTGGGGCCGCCCGGTCGCGGTTGCGGTTCCAGACGGTCACGGTGTGGCCGTGCTGCACGAGCTGCCGCGCCATGCCGGCGCCCATCTTCCCGGTCCCGAGGACCGCCACCTTGGTCATGCTGGCGAAAGTACCCGTCAGCTCTGGACCGCCAGCGTGAGCGGCAGCACCGCGGACGCGCCGGCCGCGCGGATCGCGCGGGCGGCGAGGGTGAGGGTCCAGCCGGTGACGACCTGGTCGTCGACGAGGAGGATCCGCGCGCCGTCGGGTATGTCGGCCTCGAGCGTCGACCGGCGCCCGACCGCGGCGACCCGCTGGGCGGAGTTGACCGCGCCCCGGCTCGGCGCGACGTCGGGGTCGACGATCGCCCAGCGCCCGACCACCGGCACCTGGAGCCGGCGGGACAGCCCGTGGGCGAGGTCCTCGGTGAGGGTCGGCCTCGTCGTCGACTCCACCACCACGATCGCGTCGACCTCGGGGCGCCAGTCGTCGAGCAGCGTGCAGCACGGCCTGCACCAAGGGCGTCGGGACCGGGCCGTCCGGCGTGTCCGGCCGGAACAGCGCCCGCAGCGCCTGCCCGTGGCCGAGGTCGGTGAGCCGCGCGATCGCGCGACCCTCCTCGGCGGGCTCCTGGATCTTGCCCTTGAGGTCGATGCCCATCGTGGCCAGCGCCGTCGGCCACATCTTGCGCGGCTCGATCGGCACGCCCGGGCGGGACAGGGCGGTGCCGGCCTCCTCGACCGCCGCCTTCGACACCGTCGCGTCGAGGCTCAGCCCACCGCAGTTGTCGCACCGGCCGCAGTCGGCCGCCTCGGGGTCGTCGAGCTGCTCGCGCAGGAAGCGCATCCGGCAGCCGCCCGTGTCGAGGTAGTCGAGCATCGCGCGCTGCTCGCGCTCCCGGGCCTCGCGGACCCGCTCGTAGCGCTCGGCGTCGTAGGACCACGGCTCGCCCGTGGCCTCCCAGCCGCCCCGAACGCGGCGTACGGCGCCGTCGACGTCGAGCACCTTGAGCATGGTCTCGAGCCGGTTGCGGCTGAGCTCGACCCTGGTCTCGAGCGCGGGCGTGGCCAGCTTGCCCTCGGTCGCCAGGGTCTCGAGCGTCTGGCGCACCAGCTCCTCGCGCGGGAAAGCCAGCGAGGCGAAGTAGGCCCAGATGTCGCGGTCCTCGATCGCCGGCAGCAGCACCACGGTGGCCTCGTCGGTCCCGCGGCCGGCGCGGCCGACCTGCTGGTAGTAGGCGACCGGCGACTGGGGTGCGCCCATGTTGACCACGAAGCCGAGCGTCGAGTCGAACCCCATCCCGAGCGCGCTGGTGGCGATCAGCGCCTTGACCCGGCCGGCCGCGAGGTCCTCCTCGAGGATGCTCCGCTCGGTGGTCTCGGTCTGGCCGGAGTAGGCCGCGACGTTGTGGCCGCGGGAGCGGAGGTAGCCGGCGATCTCCTGGGTGGCCGCCACGGTCAGGCAGTAGACGATGCCGACGCCCGGCTGCTCGGCGAGGTGGTCGGCCAGCCAGGCCAGCCGCTGCTCGGCGGTCTTGAGCCGGACCACGCCGAGCCGCAGCGACTCGCGGTCGAGGCTCCGCGGAGCACGAGCACGTCGGTGCCGAGCTGCTCGGCGACGTCGTCAGTGACCCGCGCGTTGGCGGTCGCGGTCGTCGCGAGCACGGGGATGCCGTCGGGAAGGTCGGCCAGCAGCGTGCGGATCCGCCGGTAGTCGGGCCGGAAGTCGTGGCCCCAGTCGGAGATGCAGTGCGCCTCGTCGACGACCAGGAGGCCACAGGTGGCCGCCAGCCGGGGCAGCACCTCGTCGCGGAACCCGGGGTTGTTGAGGCGCTCGGGGCTGACCAGCAGCACGTCGACCTCGCCGGCCCGGATCGCGTCGTGGACCGGCTCCCAAGCTCGGTGTCGGTGGAGTCGATGGCCACCGCGCGGATGCCGGCCCACTCGGCGGCGGCGATCGGCGGGCTCCTGGATCTTGCCCTTGAGGTCGATGCCCATCGTGGCCAGCGCCGTCGGCCACATCTTGCGCGGCTCGATCGGCACGCCCGGGCGGGACAGGGCGGTGCCGGCCTCCTCGACCGCCGCCTTCGACACCGTCGCGTCGAGGCTCAGCCCACCGCAGTTGTCGCACCGGCCGCAGTCGGCCGCCTCGGGGTCGTCGAGCTGCTCGCGCAGGAAGCGCATCCGGCAGCCGCCCGTGTCGAGGTAGTCGAGCATCGCGCGCTGCTCGCGCTCCCGGGCCTCGCGGACCCGCTCGTAGCGCTCGGCGTCGTAGGACCACGGCTCGCCCGTGGCCTCCCAGCCGCCCCGAACGCGGCGTACGGCGCCGTCGACGTCGAGCACCTTGAGCATGGTCTCGAGCCGGTTGCGGCTGAGCTCGACCCTGGTCTCGAGCGCGGGCGTGGCCAGCTTGCCCTCGGTCGCCAGCGTCTCGAGCGTCTGGCGCACCAGCTCCTCGCGCGGGAAAGCCAGCGAGGCGAAGTAGGCCCAGATGTCGCGGTCCTCGATCGCCGGCAGCAGCACCACGGTGGCCTCGTCGGTCCCGCGGCCGGCGCGGCCGACCTGCTGGTAGTAGGCGACGGGCGACTGCGGGTGCGCCCATGTTGACCACGAAGCCGAGCGTCGAGTCGAACCCCATCCCGAGCGCGCTGGTGGCGATCAGGGCCTTCACCCGGCCGGCCGCGAGGTCCTCCTCGAGGATGCTCCGCTCGGTGGTCTCGGTCTGGCCGGAGTAGGCCGCGACGTTGTGGCCGCGGGAGCGGAGGTAGCCGGCGATCTCCTGGGTGGCCGCCACGGTGAGGCAGTAGACGATGCCGACGCCCGGCTGCTCGGCGAGGTGGTCGGCGAGCCAGGCCAGCCGCTGCTCGGCGGTCTTGAGCCGGACCACGCCGAGCCGCAGCGACTCGCGGTCGAGGCTGCCTCGGAGCACGAGCACGTCGGTGCCGAGCTGCTCGGCGACGTCGTCGGTGACCCGCGCGTTGGCGGTCGCGGTCGTCGCGAGCACGGGGATGCCGTCGGGAAGGTCGGCCAGCAGCGTGCGGATGCGTCGGTAGTCGGGCCGGAAGTCGTGGCCCCAGTCAGAGATGCAGTGCGCCTCGTCGACGACCAGGAGCCCACAGGTGGCGGCGAGCCGCGGCAGCACCTCGTCGCGGAACCCGGGGTTGTTGAGCCGCTCCGGGCTCACCAGCAGGACGTCGACCTCGCCGGCCCGGATCGCGTCGTGCACCGGCTCCCACGACTCGGTGTTGGTGGAGTTGATCGTGACCGCGCGGATGCCTGCCCGCTCGGCGGCGGCGATCTGGTTGCGCATGAGCGCCAGCAGCGGGCTCACGATCACCGTCGGACCGGCACCCTCGGCCCGCAGCAGGAGGGTGGCCACGAAGTAGACCGCCGACTTGCCCCACCCGGTGCGCTGCACGACCAGTGCACGCTGGTGCCCGACCGCGAGTGCCTCGATCGCCCGCCACTGGTCCTCACGCAGCCCCGCGTCGTCGCGGCCGACGAGCGCGCGCAGGTGCGCCTCGGCGTCGCGGCGTACGTCGGCGCCCGATCTGGAGGCGGTGGTCGCGGTCATGCTCACTGTCTACCAGCGGTCACCGACCAGCGCCGTCCGTCATCCACAGGCCCACGCGCTTACGCGGGATTGAGCTGACTACGTGATCCTCTCGAACACCATCGTCGCTTGGATCCGGTCGCCGCCACCGAGGCTCTTGCTGCCGGACGAGGCGGTCGTGATGGTGTGCAGTCGATATCCGAGCGAAGCCTGAGCGGGCCCGTCAGGTTCTCGACGGAAGCAGCGCGGATCGCGAATCCGGCTGTCAGCTGCCGAGTCACTTGCGGCGATATGACGCAGTGATCACGACGGATTCGGATGCCTCGGTCGGCATGACTAGGCCTCGATGAGCTCACATTCCCCCACCCAGCGGGCCAGCAGACTCAGGACCGCCAAACGCTCGAGCCCATCCTGCTCCGACAACGAGTCCGTGCCGTGAGCCGAGGTGTTCCGGATCGTTAATTGTGAGCCGGGAGCGAACTGGCGCAGCCCATCGTTCATCGAGATCACGTTTCGGTCGGTCTGGTCACCGGGCCACCGCAGCCTGGGCTTGCCAGGCTCCGGCGGCTTGCTCGAGAAGGTCTCCTGCCAGAGGGAAGTCTCGGGGATGTCATTGCGTCCGGTTCGTGCCTTCACTTGGGCTATGAGCGACTCAGCCGCAGCCGTGACCGCCTGTCGGTAGTGCCGATCGCGCCAGAGTGGCCCGGCGGCACCCCAGACCAGCGGGTGCATCGAAGCGACACCGATCTTGGGCGGCAACTCGGCCTCGGCCTTGATGGCGAGGCCCTCGAGACGACCGATGGCCTGGTCGCAGGCATCGAGGATGTTGGCTGGCTCCAACACCGGCTTCGGCTGCGTGATGCTGAGCCAGGCAGCGAATGGGTCGATCCGCCCGGCGCCTTGGACCTCGACGTACATACCGACCAGCGGCGGCACGGCAGCGATACGACCGGCGGCCAGTGCTACTGCCGACTTGCGACGCTCGATCTCTTTGTCGTCAGCACCATCTCGTCGCATGACGGCGGGCATCATGCCGCGAGCAAGCGCCATTGGGCCCGTATTCTCGACGTGCAGCTCGAGGAACGACTCCAGCGCCTCCTTGAAGAGGCCAACTGCGTCAGCCAGGGAGCGCAAGTACTCGGGGTTCCGGTCTGCATCCATGGCCGGGATGGTTCCAGAGGTCACCGACAAATCTGCCCTCCTACGAGCCGATGACTGCAAGCGTCGTCTGGCTCATGCGTCACGACTGGGGCGAGCGCGGCGGAAGACGTGCTCAGTCGGGTTCGGGCGGAGCAGCCGGATACTCGACTCCGAAGTGGTTTGCGATCACAGACGTGGTCTCGCAACCCCAATCGACGCGCCGAGCGATTGGCTCATCCTCGAAACCGCTGTCGCACGCGCCGCTGCCGGATCCGCAATCGCGATGGAGCGCCAAGATGCGTCGGGCGAGAGGGTCGTCGATGGAGTTCAATCGACGCATCGCGTCGACCCATCGGGCCACCGGAGTGGGCCGATCATCGATCTCGTGAACGACGTCCATGTGAAGCCGTTGACTGGCCTCCTCGTCGTATTCGAACCGAGTCATGACGGGACGCTACTTCGACCAACGGCCTGATCGCCCGCGAATCCCCAGACGCGATCGTCTAACTGATACCGCCCACTTCCTTGGGACCAAGGTCAGACACTGACAGGCGGCGGAATGCCGCGGGAGTTCCAGACCCTCTTCCCGCTTCGTGGCGCTCAGGCCCCGAAGCCAAGGAATACGAGCAGTCGCCTCTCGAACTCGACCAATGTCGTTGTCTCGAGCCTTCCGACCACCGGACGAGCGTTGCTCCTCCGGACGGTGGTGATCTTGTCGACCATCAGGAAGCTGTCCCGGTCGAGGCCGTTCTCCTGGTTCGCAGTGACCAGCACCCGCATTAGCGGCGCATCGACCTCGGTGCTGGTGAACGGGCAGACCGTCAACGAGTCGGTCGCATCGAACCGGTCGTCCTGGACGACCAGCGCCGGCCGCGGCTTGTTCGCATAGGCGCCGCCGGCGACGGTGACGATGTCTCCGCGTCTCATTCGTCCCAGGCGTCCGAGACAGCCTCGACGAAGTCCATGTCGTCACGTGCGCGATCAGCGGCCGCAACGAGCGCGGACTGGCGGTGAGCCTCGGCGGCGAAGACCGGCGAGCGCACGTCGGGTACCCAGATCTGGACGGGACGAAGGCCTTGGGCACGCATCCGGGCCCGGTATGCGCTCACTCGCTCTCGCACAGCCATGGGAAGAATGTTACATGTAACGCGGCGGCGCGCCCAGCGACCGCTCAGACACACCGTTGATCGCGCCCGCGGTGGTGCGTCCAACTGGGCGAAACGAGGTCGGGGGAGTGTCGGCGGCGAGTGCTTGGGTAGATCTGTGCTCGGGACACGGTGCTTGTCGGAGATGGGTGAGGGCGACCTCCTCGCCTTCGCTGACGAGTGCGCCGAGACCGCCCGCGATGCCGAGATCGGGCTGCTGCGCGTCGCCTACCAGTGGGCGCTCACCCACCCCGCCGACCTGCTCGATCCGGCCGAGGCCGACAAGCCGGGCCGGGAGAAGGCCCGGCAGCTGGGTGGGGCCGGCACGCCGCTGGTGTGCGAGTTCGCCGCCGCCGAGCTGGGCGCCCGGATCGGGCGCTCCCCCTACGCCGCGGCGCAGCTGATGGCCGACGCCCTCGACCTGCACCACCGTCACGACCGGCTGCGGCAGCGGGTCGAGGCCGGCGAGGTGCGGGTCTCCTACGCCCGCCACGTCGCCGCCAAGACCCGTGACCTGACCCCGGAGCAGGCCGCCTTCGTCGACGCGGCGGTGGCCACCTCCGCTGATGGCCGGCTGCCCTGGACCCGGTTCGAGGCGCTGGTGGAGGCCAAGGTCGCGGCCGCCGCCCCCGAGGTCGCACGCGCCAAGGAGGAGCGGGCCAGCAGGGCCACCTTCGCCAAGAAGCTCCGCACCGAGGCCCACGGCATGGCCACCTTCATGGTCCGCGCCGATCTCGCCACCATCGACCAGATCGACGCCGCCGTCACCGCCCGCGCCGACACGCTCGTCGAAGCCATGCCCGAAGCCACCGACGACCAGCGCCGCGTGCACGGCATGCTCCTGATGGCCAACCCCGGCGCCACACCCGAGACACCCACCCCGGAGCTGCTGCCCAAGGTCACCCTCCACCTGCACAGCTACGCGGGTGAGGACGCCGACAACCCAGAGCGCCAGATCGCCCGGCTCGAGGGCCACGGCCCGGTCACCGAGGCCTGGATCACCCGCGTCCTTGGCCCCCGAGCCACGTTCAAGGTCCAGCCCGTCCTCGACCTCGCCGGCCAGGCACCCGTCGACGCCTACGAGATCCCCGACCGACATAGACAGGCCGTGCATCTGATGACGCCGGCCGACACCTTCCCCTTCGCCTCCAGCCTGTCGCGCAAGCAGCAGGTCGACCACACCATCCCCTACGACGAGGGTGGTGAGTCAGGCGTGGGCAACTACGGCCCGATGACCGGGACCCACCACCGGATCAAGACCCATGGCGACTGGCAGGTCCAGCAGCCGTTCCCAGGGATCTACGTCTGGCGCGACCCCCACGGCGCCCTCTACCTCGTCGACCACACCGGCACGCGGCGGATACGCGGAGGCAGTGGATCGTCCGGTCCGCTCACGATGGAGATCTACCGGCCGATGCCCCACATCGACCTCGCCGCCTGACGCGGTCGTTGATCAGTCAGGCGGCCGGCCCCTGGCTGCGTACGTCGGCCACGGCCGTCATCGCGTCGCGCAGCTCGGTGAGCCAGTCGTCCTCGTGCTGCCCGACCAGCCGGACACACCACGCCAGCGCGTCCGCGCGGGACCGGGCGACGCCCGCGTCGACGAGCGTGTCGAGGACCAGCCGCTGCGGCTGGCGCAGCCTCGTCATGACGGGAGCAGCCACGTGGGTCCAGAGCTCGCTGTGGTCGGCCAGGGTGACGCCCCAGCTCACCTTCGCGTCGTAGCGGTGCTCGGCCTCGCGGGCGATCTCCATCCGCTGGCCGCGGGTCTCCTCGCGGAAGGCCTTGGCCCGCCCGGCGCGCGCCTCGGCGCGGGTCACGTCACTGGCGTCATCGGCCAGTTCCACGTCGGGGATGGTGAGCCGGACCGTGATCTCCTCGCGGTCGATGGTGATGTCTGCGGGAGCGGTCTGCCACTCCGTGGGAAGCCGGCCGGCGAACCATCCAGCCACACGCTCTCGTGCCTGATCTGTAATCATGCTTACAACATTACATCGGACATGTTCGGGACGCACGACCCTTCGCTCCGGGACAGGACGCGCCGCAGGCTGCAGCCATG
Source organism: uncultured Actinomycetota bacterium (assembly GCA_963830145.1). Classification (GTDB taxonomy): domain Bacteria; phylum Actinomycetota; class Actinomycetes; order Propionibacteriales; family Nocardioidaceae; genus Nocardioides. The sequence goes on along the minus strand of CAWHLI010000015.1, from coordinate 18,409 downwards.
CGCACCCCGCTCACGTCCGTCCCGTCCGCACTCCTGGTCGTGGTCCTGGCCGCGGGCTGCGGCGCGGGCCCTGACCACGACCCGCTCACCCACCCTGAGCCGTCCCCGACTCCGACCACCGCGGCGACCACCGCGCCGGCCACTGCGCCGGCCGGGCTGACCGTGACGGAGGGCATCACCCCGGACGAGCTCCTCGACTGCCTCACCACCGCGGGTCTCGACGCCACGATCTCCGACTCGGTGCCCTTCGGCGTCGAGGTTCCGGTGGTCGAGCTCGAGGTGACGGCGATGACGGACTACGAGGGCGACCCGGACCAGGGTGCCGCGCTCGCCGTCTTCAGCGATCCGGAGGCCGCCGCCGACAACGCGAGCCTCCTCACGCTCGGCGCCAGCGACGACCCGACCAACGACCGCTTCGGTGTGCACGGCAACGTCGTGCGAGTGATGGCGATGATCCTGAAGCCGGGCACCCACACCGGCGACGAGGACGCGCTCCTCGGTTGCCTGCCCGCCTGAGTCGCCGACCCAGGAGTCAGGACGCCTCGAGCCAGGCGCGGGCGAGCGCCGTACGGCTGCCCAGGCGCCAGCGCTGGAGGATGTCGCTCACGTGCCGCTCCACGGTGCGCAGGCTGATCCCGAGCGCGGTGGCGACGCCCTCGTTGGGCAGCCCCTGCGCGACCAGCGCGGCCACCTCGCGCTGGCGTCCAGTGAGTGCGGTACGGGTTGGACCCTTCTGGGGCGCGGACTCGGCAGCCATGGCACCGGGCAGCGCGGAACGGGTCGGCACCGCGAACGCCGCGAGCACCCGGGACACGTGGGCGTGGACGGTGTGCGCGCTCAGGTGCAGCCCCGCGGCCACGTCGGCGTTGCTCGTGCCGGCTGCCACCAGCCGGGCCACCTCGACCTCGCGCCGGGTCAGGCCGCGCCACCCGCTGCCGGCCACGGGCGGCAGCCGTCGGCCCGCGACCTTGAGCTCTCGGACCGCCGCACGCCGGGCCATGCCGTGCCCCCGGCGCTCGCACTCGACGACCATGGCGCTCAGCGCACGCGCCGCCTCGGCGCCCGACGTGCCCGAGTGCTCGAGCCGCGCCCGGTTGAGCACGATCTCGCCCTCGGCGTACTCGATCTCCCGACCGGCCTCCCGAGCCCTGGCCACCGCTCGCTCCGCCCAGCCCACCGCCTCCTCCGCCCGCCCGGCCAGGAGAGCGACCCGGCTCATCGCCCTGGCCGCAGTGGAGTCCGCGATCGGCGACCGCAGCAACAGGACGATCCGATCCGCCCAGGCCTCGGCCGCGTCCAGGTCGCCCTCGGCGACCGCGAGGGCGACGAGCATCTCGAGGCCCAGGGCCCGGTCGATCACGTCGAGGCGCGCCAGGTCCTCGTCGCCGCCGGCCAGGAGCACCCGACGCGCGGCCGCCGGCATGTTGAACAGGGCGATCTCCCCGAACGAGGCCAGCATCTGCGCTCCGGCGCCGAGCAGGTCGTCGGCGTCCCCGGCGTGCTGGTCCACCTGCCCGACCGCCTCGCGCACCGTGGCCTTGTCGGCGTCATTGCCGCGCACCAGGGCGACCGTGCCGGCGACCACCGCGCGCAGCTTCCCGGCCGGCGCCGCCGGGAGCTCACGCAGCACCTCGTCAGCAGCCGCGATCTCGCCGCGGAACGCCAGCACCCTCACCCGGCAGAGGCCCGCCATGAGGCCGAAGGGGTGCGGCTCACCGGAGAGCACCAGTGGCTCGGTCAGCGCTGGGCGGTAGCGCTCGGCGAGCACCGAGGCCAGGTCGAGCCGGGCGTGCGCCAGCACGGCCTCGACGATCAGGTGGGCGGTCAGCCGGCCGAGCGGCGTCCCACAGTCGGGGCCGCCCTCGACACCGTCGCCGAGCGGGGTGTCGGGACCCGGTTCACCCGCAGCCGCCCACAGCGAGGCGGCTCTCCTGAACCACCAGGCCTCCGGGTCGTCGGGTGGTACGGCGGGCAGTGATCCGGCCAGCCGCTGCGCCTCCTGCCAGCGGAGGCCGAAGACCAGGAGCAGCACCTCCAGCGACCCGGCCCAGGACGGGTCGCTGGCCGCGAATGGCTCCCGCAATGCCACCGACGTCCCGCACAGCACGGTGTCGAGCGCTTCGGCCGTGGCCGCCTCACGGGCCCCGCCCCGTGCGCTGGTCATGCCGCAGGGTATGCGCAGGCGGCCGTCGGAAGTGGCAGCTTCGCGCATCTGCCGCCGTCACGGGATCCGGCTGGTCGGCCCGGCCCCCAGTCACCAGATCCGGACGCGCTGCTCCGGGTCGATCCACAGCCCGTCGCCCTCGGCGGTGCCGAAGACCTCGTGGAACTCGTCGAGGTTGCGCACGATGTTGGCGCGGAACTCCGGCGGGCTGTGCGGGTCGATGGTGAGGTACTGCTGGGACTGCTCCAGCCGGCGCTTGGTGCGCCAGCAGTAGGCCCAGTTCATGAAGAGCCGCTGGCGCTCGTCGGTCGCCGCGCTGCCGCCCTTGGCGATCAGGTAGGCCCGGTGGCCGATGGTCAGGCCGCCGAGGTCTCCGATGTTCTCGCCGACCGTCAGCGCGCCGTTGACGCGCTCGTCGGGGAGCTCGCGGGGGGCGAAGCCGTTGTACTGCTCGATCAGCGCCTTCGACTTCACCTCGAACGCCGCCTTGTCGTCGGGAGTCCACCAGTCGTTGAGGTTGCCCGCGCCGTCGTACTGCGCGCCCTGGTCGTCGAAGCCGTGGCCGATCTCGTGGCCGATGACGGCACCGATGCCGCCGTAGTTCTCGGCCGGCTCGGCGTCGGGGCTGAAGAACGGCTTCTGCAGGATCCCGGCCGGGAAGCAGATCTCGTTGGTGCCGGGGTTGTAGTAGGCGTTGACCGTCTGCGGCAGCATGAACCACTCGTCGCGGTCGACCGGCGACCCGATCTTGCCGAGCTGGCGGTCGGTCTCGAACGCCGCCGACGCCGCGACGTTGCCGAGCAGGTCGTCGGGGCGGATGTGCAGCGCGGAGTAGTCGCGGAACTTCTCGGGGTAGCCGATCTTGGGCCGGAAGGTGTCGAGCTTCTCGTAGGCGCGGAGCTTCGTCTCCTCGGTCATCCAGTCGAGCTGGCCGATGGAGACGCGGTAGGCCGCGAGCAGGTTGGCGACCAGGTCATCCATCTGCTGCTTGGACGACGGCGGGAAGTGGCGGGCGACGTACTCCTTGCCCACGGCTTCCCCGATCGCGCCCTCGACCAGGCCCACCCCACGCTTCCAGCGGGCGCGCAGCTCGGGGGTGCCGTTGAGGGTGCGTCCGTAGAAGTCGAAGTTGGCCTCGACGAAGTCGTCGGTCAGGTAGGGCGCCGAGGAGCGCAGGACCCGGGTGAGCAGCCAGGTCCGCCAGTCCTCGATCGCGACCTCGCCGAGGACGGTGGAGAGGTGCTGGAAGTAGGACGGCTGCCGCACGCAGGCCTCGGCAAGCAGCGCCTCTGCCTCGTGCATCGAACCGCTGAGGTTGGTGACGTAGACGTCCCAGTCGAACGCCGGGCACTGCTCGCGCAGCTCGGCGAGCGTCGTCAGGTTGTAGGTCTTCTGGACGTCGCGGGTCTCGGCTCGCTCCCAGTGGCCCGCCGCCAGCCTGGTGTCGATCTCGAGCACCGTGCGCGCTCCGGACTCGGGGTCGTGGCCGTCTCCGGTGTCGACCAGCCGCAGGACGGTGGCCAGGTAGGCGACGTAGGACTCGCGGATCTCCGCAAACTTCTCGTCGCGGTAGTAGGACTCGTCGGGAAGGCCGAGGCCGCCCTGCACCAGGTGGAAGAGGTAGCGGTCCGAGTTGCGGTCGTCGGTGTTGACGTAGGAGCCGAACAGCCCGTGCCCGCCGAGCCGCTCGAACTCGCCGAGGAACGCCGCCATGTCGCGTACGTCGCGCAGCGCCGTCACCGCGTCGATCAGAGGCTTGATCGGACGGGTGCCGAGCCGGTCGATGCGTTCGGTGTCCATGAACGACGCGAAGAGGTCGCCGATCTTCTGGGCGTCGGCGTTGAGCTCGGTGCTCTCATCCGAGTCCGTGGCCACCTGGGCCAGGTCCTCGATGATCGCGTGGACCTGCTCCTCGGCCACGTCGGCCAGCTGCACGAACGGCCCCCAGCTGGACCGGTCCGCCGGGATGTCGGTCTCGTCCAGCCAGCGGCCGTTGACGTGGCCGAACAGGTCGTCCTGCGGCCGGACGTCGAGGTCCATGCCCTCGCGGGCGTCGTCCAGGATGCTCACGCAACGACCTTAGTTCCTCAGGTCCAGGCTGGGTTCGGCCCATGAGTGAGCAGCGCCCGGAAGCAACGGCAAACGCCCTCCGCGCGACAGGAGCGCGAAGGGCGTTGCCGCTCGGACAAGCTCTGGATCCCCTATCCCACTGAGCCCGAACAGGTTTTCGGCCACCCCCATGCACGGCCGACGGATCCATACAACCGGACCCGATCGGCTTGCCAGAGGGAGTTGCCGAAGGTTTCCAACGCTGGTCTGGCGGCGGGGTCTCCGATGACTCGTGGTGCTAGGGAGCGACGCTGCGAAACTCTCCGCCCTCCAGCACGGGTACGACGTCGCTGACGTCGAGCGCGGCGGCCACGTCCACGTCCTCGCCGAAGCCGGCCGCGGTGAGCTCCTGCCCGCCGGCGCAGCCGTGCACCGAGGCGACCAGGGACGCCTCGACGGCCAGGAAGGCGTCCGCAGCGAGGCGCGCCTCGGGAGACAGGTCGGCGCGGGGCAGGAGGGCCAGGACGGCACCCGCGCCCCAGAGGTCCTCGACGGCCGGGCGGAGCGAGTCGTCGGGCCAGCGCTCGCCGGCGGCGACCACGGCGACGGTGCCGCCGCGCGCCGCGAGGAAGTCGGCGACGGCGGTCCGGTTGCGGAGGCAGGCGCCGACGACCGTGGCGCCGGTGTCGGCGAGGCCGAAGGAGATGGAGGAGCCGTTCGGGGACGGCAGCACGATCCGCTCGATACCGGACACCTGCGACATCGCGGCCGGCGACAGGCTGGCCGCCGACGAGGGCGGCAGCGCTCGCCCCTCGAGCCGGCCGACGGCGAGCGTGGCCGCGTGCTCCTCGGCGTACGCCGCGGCGCGCTCGTCCTTCCAGCCGAAGGGCAGCACCGTCATGCCCCGTTCGACGGCGACGCACAGCGTCGTCGTGAAGGACAGCACGTCGATCACGACCGCGATGTCTGCGCCGGACGCCACCGCCTCCGCACCGGTCGGACCCCAGTCGAAGCGGACCCGGTGGCCGAGCTGGCGGTGCGTCGGGTTCATCGAACGCGCACGACCAGCTTGCCGAGCGCCTTGCGCTGGTCCATGTCGAGCAGCGCCTGTCCGAAGTCTTCGAGGGCGTACGTCGTGCCGATCGGCGGCTTGACCACGCCGGACTCGATCATCGGCAGCAGCGCCTGCCACTGCTGCTGCATGTAGCCGGGACGGACCATCGCGTAGGCGCCCCAACCCACGCCGCGGACGTCGACGTTGTTGAGCAGCAGCCGGTTGACCTTGACCTCGGGGATGCCGTGTCCTCCCGCGAAGCCGACGACGAGCAGCCGGCCCTGGGTGCCGAGCGACCGGAGCGAGTCGGTGAACGCCTCGCCGCCGACGACGTCCATCACGACGTCCACGCCGCGGCCTCCGGTCAGGGCCGCGACGGCGTCCTTGAAACCGTCGAGCAGGACCACCTCGTCGGCGCCTGCCGACCGCGCGACCTCGCCCTTCTCCTCGGTGCTGACCACGGCGATGGTGCGGGCGCCGTAACCCCTGGCCACCTGGATGGTCGCCGTGCCCACACCACCGGCGGCGCCGTGCACGAGCACCGTCTCACCGGCCCGCAGGTCGCCCCGCTCGGCCAGCGCGAACTGCGCGGTGAGGTAGTTCATCGGCAGCGCCGCACCCTCGTCGAAGGAGAGCGTGTCCGGCAGCGGGAACACCGAGTCCCGGTGGCAGGAGGTCAGCTCGGCGGCGTTGCCGTAGGGCCCGACGCCCGCCACCCGCTGACCGGCCTCGAAGCCCGGACCCGAGACCACGGTCCCGGCGAAGTCGACGCCGAGGCTGAACGGCGGCTCCGGCTTGAGCTGGTACTCGCCGCGGCTGAGCAGCAGGTCGGGGAAGGAGACCCCGACCGCGTGGACCTCCACGAGCACGTCGTCCGGGCCCGGTGTGGGCTCGGGGACCTCGCGCACCTCGAGGTGCTCCGGACCGGTGGGCTCGACGACCTGGACCGCACGCATGGACAGCGACGCTATCGAAGTGCCGGTGACCATTCGGCGGAGGCCGAACCTTCTGCTGGGCGACCCTCCGGCCTCAGAATGTTTCCGTGATCGAGATCGAGGTCGACGTCGCCGACCTGGCGAAGGTGCGCTTCACCACCGACGCCGTGTGGGAGACCGCCGCGAGCATCCACGCCTTCGTCTTCCTGCGCCACCACCTGCTCCACCAGAAGCTGCGACGGCTGGTCCCGAAACGGCCGGACTTCGACCTCGACCTGCTGCTGACCCTGGCGCACGACGCGGACTGGCTCCCGGACATCTGGGCCCCGGCCCCGAGTGCCCGGCCCGCGCACCCCCTCCAGCAGCTCGACGCGCTCCGCCACACCGACCCGGCCGTGGCCGCGGCGGATCTCGACCAGCTCCGCGTCCTGGCACCGGACTCCGCCGCCGCTCGGATGGAGCCGCAGGACTACCTCGACCGCACCTCGGAGGCGCTGCAGGGCTGGTGGACCGCCGTGCTCGAGCCGCTGTGGGACCGCGTCGACGCCATCCAGCGCGCCGACATCGCCCACCACCAGACGGCGCTGGCCACCGGCGGCCTCGCCGCGGCCATGCCGGAGCTGCACCGGGGACTCAGCTTCGCGGGCCACCAGCTCCGCGTCGACCTCGGCAGTGGCCTGACCTCGCTCAGGTCGTGCGGCCAGGGGATCTGGTTCGTGCCGTCGGTGTTCCGCTGGCCGTGGCTGGCGCTCGACACCCGCGAGACCGTCCCGCCCGTCGTGTCCTACGGCGCGCGCGGGGCCGGACGGGTCTGGCAGCGGCCGGGGCGAGAGACGCCCGCAGGACTGCCGGACCTCATCGGCCGCTCCCGGGCCCTGATCCTCGAGTCGCTCGACGTGCCCCGCTCGACGACCAGCGTCGCGCAGTCGCTGGGCCTCTCGCTCAGCACCGTGAGCGAGCACCTCTCGGTCCTGGCCGCGGCCGGACTGCTGGAGTCGCGGCGCGACGGGCAGCGGGTGCTCTACTGGCGCACCATGGTCGGAGACCTGCTCGTCGACGGCGAGAGCAGCGCCCGGCTCCTGGGTTAGGGCTGGGGCTCGCCCTACGCTGGAGGTGTGCCCGGCACGATGGTCTACGACGCCGACTGCGGCTTCTGCACGCGGTCGGCCGAGTTCGTCGAGCGCCGCAGCGACTGCGAGGTGCGGCCGTGGCAGTCGCTCGACCTGGCCGCGGTCGGGCTCACCGAGCACGACGTGACGACGGCGGCGTACTGGCTCGAGGACGGCAGTACGCCGCGGCGCGGGGCACGCGCGGCGGCGGCGGCGCTGCGTTCGTGCCGGGGTGTGGGCTACCGCCTGCTCGGCCGGCTGATCGACCTGCCGCCCGTGCGGCCGCTGGCCGGGTGGGTCTACGGCCTGGTGGCGAGGTATCGCTACCACCTGCCGGGCGGCACCAACGCCTGCAGGCTGCCGCGCGGCTGAGGGCTGCGGGGCGCGCCTCCTACTTGCTCTTCGCGGACTCCGGCTGAGCCGCGCGGATGCTGTTCAGCTCGAAGTGCATCGGGTCGGTGTAGCGCCAGTCACCGCCCCAGGTGAAGCCCCACTTCTGGAAGATGGCGACCACGCTGCGGTCGATGAGCCCGACCGTGCCGCGCTGGTTCTCGACGGCGTTGATGTCCAGGGCCAGGCCGAAGGCGTGGTTGGACAGCGTCGACGTGCCGGCGATGAACCGCGGGTAGTAGCACCCTGCGAACTGCTCCGGGTGGATCTTGTCGTCCAGACCCTGCTCATGGATCTCCTGCAGGACCTGCTTCAGCTGCGGGAAGACGACCTTGTTGCAGGTGACCGAGCCGAGGAGCGGGACCACCTCGGTGGTGATGTGCTCGCGGGCCCACGCGGCGTCCGGCGCGATGCGACCACCGCTGAGCACGGTGTAGCGGTAGACGCCCACGGCCTCCGCGACGGTGCCGGTGACCACCGCGATCTGCTTCTGCCCGGGCTGCAGCCCGATCCGCGTCGCCTTGTCGACGAGCGTCACCGACGCCGAGTCGCCGAAGAGCTTCTTGACCTGCTTCGCCACGACCGCCGGAGCGCGGGAGCCGGTGCGGACCAGGAGCGCGTTGTCGGCCGTCATCCCGAGGGTCGGCACCCAGGTCGAGTTGACGACTGCGTCGATCAGCGGCTGCTGCTGGACGTAGGCACCGACGTGCACCGCGGGGGCGTCGGTGGCGCCACCGAGCCGCAGGTAGCCGTCGGCGTCGGTCGTGAGGCGGTCCTTGAGCCGCTCCTTCAGCGCGAGCTCGCCGCCGGCGACGCGGTCCCAGGCGTCCTGGAAGTTGGCGTACTTCGGTGGCGTGAAGCTCCGGTAGGCGCCCGGGTCGACCGCAGCCACGGTCAGCTCCTCGTTCTCGATCACCGGGTTGGAGAGCGAGAACTGCATGGCCGTGACCTTCTTCAGCCGGCCCACGGCAGCCACCGTGGCCGGGTCGAGCGCGGCGGCGCCCACGACGAGGAGGTCGGCTGGCGCCAGGATGCCCGGCTGCCGGGGCCCGGGTGGCGGGACCGAGTGGGTCTGCTCGATGGTCGGTGCGGCCGTCGTCGCGGAGCTCCCCGGGCCGGGGCCCGCCGACGGGCCCGCCGACGGGGAGCCAGGGTCGCCGGTGCACGCCGAGGCGAGCACCAGGACCGTCGCGGTCCCGGCGAGCGCGCGGCGTACCCCTGTCATCTGCCCTCCCTGCGACAAGGGTAGGTGGCAGGTCAGCCCCTCCGGCGGCGGATCTCCTCGTTGATCGCGGGCACGACCTCGTGCAGGTCACCGATGACGGCGTACGTCGCCCGGGTCACCATCGGCGCCTCGGCGTCGGTGTTGATCGCGAGGATCGTCTTCGCCGACGAGCAGCCCGCCCAGTGCTGGATGGCACCGCTGATGCCGCACGGGACGTAGAGCTCCGGCGAGATCCGCGTGCCGGTCTGGCCGACCTGCTCGTGGTGCGGCCGCCAGCCGGCCGCCGTCACCACGCGGGAGACGCCCAGGGCCGCACCCAGCAGCGAGGTGAGCTCCTCGATGTCCTGGAAGCCGTCGGGCCCACCGGCGCCGCGACCGGCCCCGACGACGACGCGGGCCGACTTCAGCCCGCCGGACTCGTCGGTCTCGGGCTCGTCGGTCGACACCACCCGCGCGACGAGGTCGGCAGCGGCGACCTCGGGCGTGACCTCGACGATGTCGGCCGGTCCGGGTACGTCGGCGGGCGAGGCCTCGACCGCGTGACCGGCCACCGAGAACACCGCCGGCCGCTGGTCGAGCAGCATCTCCTCGAGCGCCGCGCCTCCCACCACCTGTCGGGTCACGACGAACGGCGCGAGCCCGTGGAAGGTCAGCACGTTGGCGGCCATCGCGACACCGGCCCGAGCGGCGACGTGGGCCATGAGCTCGTTGCCGCGGTCGGTGCCGGCGGCCATCACGACCACGGCCTTGCTCTGCTCGCGGACCGTCAGGATCGCCGAGGCCCACCCGGCGCCCGAGTACGCCGCCAGCGCGTCACCCCCGACGTCGTAGACGTTGCGGACGCCGTAGGACGCCATCTCCTTGCGCAGCTCGTCGGAGACGCTCTCTGCGTTGCTGGCCACGACGACCGCGTCGACCGGCACGCCACCGCCCGCGGCGGAGAGCGAGCGTGCGAAGGTCAGCGCCTCCAGCGACACCTCGGCGGCGGACCCGTCCAGGTTCTTCTCGACCAGGGTCAGGATCATCGGCTCAGCACCCCCAGCTCCTCGAACAGGTCGACCACGGCCGGCGCGGCCGCGGCGCCCTCACCCAGGATCTGCACGTTGCTGGGCACCGGCGGGGGCAGGGTCAGCTTCACCCGCTTCGGACCGGTGGGCTCCGCCGAGGGCGAGCGCTCCTCGACCGGCACCTTCTTCGCCTTCATCCGGCCGGGGACGCTCGGGTAGCGCGGCTCCACGCCGCCTTCGCGGATCGTCACCACCGCGGGCAGCGGCACCTCGTAGGTCTCGACGCCCTCGGGCCCCTCGACCCGGGCGGTCACGACACCCTCGGCGACCGTGACCACCTTGGCGCCGTTGACGACCGGACGCTGGAGCTCGTAGGCGAGCCGGATGCCGACCTGGAAGTCACCGCTGTCGGCGGCGTCGTTGCCCAGGAGCACGAGGTCGTGGCTGGTGCCCGCTGCCTCGTGTGCCCGGACCACGGCCGCGATCTCGCGCGCGATGTCGGCCGGGCCGAACGTCGAGGCGTCGGCCTCGACCAGCGTCGCCGCGGAGGCGCCGACGGCCAGGGCCGAGCGCAGCTGCTCGACCGCTTCGGCGTCGCCGAGCGTGAACACCGCGGCCTCGCCACCCGTCGCGGCCGTCACCTGGACGGCGAGCTCGACCGCGCACTCCTCGTGCGGGCTCATCGTGAAGCCGGCGAACCGGCCGTCGACCGCCTGCGCGTCCTCGGTGAGCACGACCTGCGACGAGGAGTCGGGCACCCGCTTGATGCAGACCAGCACGTTGCTCATGTGGTCACCGCATCCTGTCGTTGGCCGGGTCGAGCAGCGGCGTGGCGTCGATCGAGCCGACGACGACCGGGTAGAGCTCCTCCATGTAGGACACGGCGAGCTCGTTGCCGATCCGCGCCTCCTCCGGCGGGAGGTAGGCGAGCAGCACGTGCTTGCCCAGCGACGGCGCCGAGCCGGCGGTCGTCACGTAGGGGTGGTGACCGTGGCCGTCGGTGAGGGTGCCGCCGTCACGGGTCAGGATCGGCTCGCCGCCGAGCATGTAGCGCTTCACCCCGGACGCCGAGGTGTGGTCCTCGACGGTGAGGGTGCACAGCACCGTCCTGGGAGCCTCCTCGCGCTGGGCCAGGTAGGCGTCCCGGCCGGTGAAGTCGGCCGCCTTGACCTTGGGCCGCTGCATCGCGGCCTCGACGATGGTGCGCTCGCCGTCGAGCTCGTAGCCGTAGGCGCGGTAGCCCTTCTCGATCCGGCCGGTGGTGCCGTAGACGCCGATCCCGACGGGGACCGTGCCGTGGCTCTCGCCGGTGTCGAGCAGCGCCTCCCAGAGCTGGGCGGCGTCGTCCATCGCGACGTAGAGCTCCCAGCCGAGCTCGCCGACGTAGGAGATCCGCGAGGCGAGCACGGTCACTCCCGCGGCAGTGATCTCGCGGCAGGTGAGGAAGCCGAAGCCCTCGTCGGAGACGTCGGTGCTCTCAGGGTCGGTGAGCGAGGCGAGGACGTCGCGCGCCTTCGGGCCCCACAGGCCGATCGTCGAGATGTCGTCGGTCTTCTCGGTCAGCGTGGCGCCGTCGACCAGGTGGTCGCTGAACCACTTGCGGTCCGCCGGCCCGTGGGCACCGCCGGTGACCACACGGAAGTGGTCCTCGCCGAGCCGCATGACGGTGAGGTCGGAGCGGAAGCCGCCGTTGGCGTCCAGCACCGGCGTGTAGATGACCTTGCCGACGGCCACGTCGCACTGGGCGACGCAGGTGCGCTGGACGCTGGCCAGCGCCCCGGCCCCCTCGATGTCGAAGACCTGGAACGCCGTGAGGTCGACGACGCCCGCGGCCTCGCGCATCCGGAGGTGCTCGGCATTGATGATCGGGCTCCACCAGCGCGCGTCCCACTCGTGCTCGCGCGGCATCACGGCGTCGCCGTACTGCTCGACGAGCGGAGCGTTGGACTCATACCAGTGCGGGCGCTCCCAGCCGGCGGTCTCGAAGAAGAACGCGCCCAGCTTCTGCTGGGAGTCGTGCATCGGGGAGAGCCGCTGGTTGCGGTCGGACTCGTACTGCTCGGCCGGGTGGATGATGCCGTAGGTCTTGATGAACGACTCGGTGGTGCGCAGCCGGGTGTGCTCGCGGCGCTTCTGGTGCTCGTGGAAGCGCGCGATGTCGCTGTGGCTGACGTCGATCTCGCTCCAGCCGTGGGTCATCCACTCAGCGACCGCGCGGCCCACGCCCGGGCCCTCCTTGATCCAGACGGCGGCGGCGGTCCAGAGCCCCGCGACGTCGCTCTCGCCCAGGATCGGCAGCCCGTCGCAGGTGAGCGAGAGCAGGCCGTTGATCGCGTAGCGCATCTCCGCGCCCTCGGCGCCGAGCAGCTCGGGCATCAGCTCATAGGCCTGCTCGAGCTGCGGGTCGAAGTCGTCGGAGGTGAAGGGCAGCTCGGTCGGGCTCAGCTTGGACTGCTCGATCGAGGGGATGTCCTCGGGCTCCATGAGGATCGCGCGGTGCGCGTAGGAGCCCACCTCCATGTCGGCGCCGTGCTGGCGCTCGTAGCAGAAGGTGTCCATGTCGCGGACGATCGGGAAGGTGATCTCGCCCTCGGTCTCGGAGAGCTGCGGGCACGGGCCGACGCTGATCATCTGGTGCACTGCGGGCACCAGCGGCAGGCTCACCCCGGCCATGTCGGCGATCTTGGGGCTCCACACGCCGCAGGCGATCACGACGGTCTCGGCCTCGATGGTGCCGCCGGTGGTCACGACGCTCTTGATGCGCCCGTCCACCACCTCGAGGTCGGTGACCTCGACGTTCGGGACGACGGTGAGCACGCCCTTCGCGAGCGCCCGCTCACGCATGATCGTGCCGGCGCGGAGGGAGTCGACGACGCCGACCTTCGGCTGCCAGAACGCGCCGATGATCTGGTCCTTGTCGAGGAACGGCACCTTCTCCTGGACGAAGTCCGGGCTGACCAGCTCGCCCTCGATCCCCCAGGCCTTGGCCGAGGACATCCGGCGCCGCAGCTCCTCCATCCGCTCCTCGGTGCGGGCCACCTCGAACCCGCCGGGCTCGATGAGGACGCCCATCTCGCGGTACTGCGCGACCGAGTCGAGCGTGAGGTCGGTGATCTCGCGCGAGTGGTCGGTCAGGAAGATGAAGTTCGACGCGTGGCCGGTCGAGCCGCCCGGGTTGGGCAGCGGTCCCTTGTCGATCTGAACGATGTCGGTCCAGCCGAGCTCGGCCAGGTGGTGAACCAGGCTGTTGCCGACGATGCCGGCGCCGATGACGACGCACTTGGCCTGGGTGGGGACGTCTGCCACGACTACTCCTAGGTAATGACTGTGTTGCGTATTGCGCACATCATTGCGCTATGTGAAACAAGGTAAGTGTGCGCCCGACCACCGGTGCCGGTCAACCCGTGAGAGGCGGGCGGACCGGCACCGGTCGTCAGGCGTTGATCAGGCCCTGGTCGGGCCCGGGCTCAGCTGGCGAGCCAGGCGTCGACCTTGTCGGGGTTGTCGCTGACCCACTTGGCCGCGGCGTCCTCGGGCGACATGCCGTCCTCGGAGATGTACTTCGCCACGACGTTCTGGTCGTCGTTGGTCCACGAGAACTTCTTCGCGAGGTCCACGGCCGGGCCACCCTCCTCGATCCACGAGGTCGACGCGACCTTCTGGAGGTCGGTGGTCGGGTAGTCGCAGGCGACCTTGGCGGGGTCGTCCTGGCAGCCGTCGGTGTACGGCGGCAGCGCGACCCGCTGGAGGTCGATGTCGGCGAAGAGCCACTGCGGCTCGTAGAAGTAGCCGATCAGGAACTCCTTGTTCTCCTCCGCCTTCTGGAACGCCGTGATGCTGGCGGCCTCGCTGCCGGAGAAGACGACCTTGAAGTCGAGGTTGAGGTTGCTCACGATCGCCTCGTCGAACTGCACGTAGGACGGGTCGGCCCCGAGGAACTGGCCCTTGCCGCCGGACTCCGAGGTGGCGAAGTCCTTCGCGTAGTTGTTGAGGTTGTTGTAGTCGAGGATGTCCGGGTGCGCCTCCGCGAGCCACGGCGGCACGTACCAGCCGATGATCCCCTCGGCGCCGAGCGAGCCGATGTTGGTGGCGCTGCCGTCGCCCTTGTCCGCGAAGAACTTGCCCTCGAGGTCGGGGTGGCCCCAGTCCTCGATGACCATGTCGACCTCGCCCGTGCCGAAGCCCTGCCAGGAGACGTCCTCCTTGAGGTCCTTGTAGTTCATCTTGCAGCCGAACTCCTGCTCGGCCACCGCACCGAACACGTAGGCGTCGGCCTCGTAGCCGACCCACGGGTTGACGGCCATGTTGACCTCGCCGCAGTCACCGGACTCGGCGGCCTTCGACTCGTTGGCCTTGGTCTCGTCGCCGATCGATCCCCCGTCGCCGCACGCGCTGAGCACGAGCACCGCACACGCGGTGGCCGACGCGAGTCGGGTGCCGCGCTTCCAGTGGTTCCTCATTCGTTCTCCTTGTCGGTCGTCGTGCATTTGATGGTGCAGTTCTGGTTCCGAGCTGTGAAGGCGTGGCCGCCTACATCGGCGCGCCGGGCCGGTGGTCGACGGCCACCCGAGCGCGGAGCAGGGCGCGGGTCCGGGATCGGAGCCCGGACGCCTGCCCACCGCTCGTGTCCTGTGCCGCGGCGGACCGGCAGATGCGGTCGATCATCACGCCGAGCAGCACGATGGTGATGCCGGCCGCGGCGCCCTTGCCCCACTCCTCCGAGCGGGAGAAGCCGAGCACCGCGTCGTAGCCGAGCGCGCCCGCGCCGACCAGGCCGCCGATCACGACCATGGACAGCACGTAGAGCAGCCCCTGGTTGGTGGCGAGCACCAGGGACTGACGGGCCATGGGCAGCTGGACCTTGGTGATCTCCTGCCAGGTGGTGCAGCCGGTGGACCTGGAGGCCTCCAGCGTGGACGGCGAGACGGACTTGATGCCGTCTGCCACCAGCTTGATCGCGACGGGTGCCGCGTAGACGACACCAGCGATGATCGCGGTGAACCGCGTCGGCCCGAACATCGCCAGCACGGGGATCAGGAAGACGAACGGCGGGATCGTCTGGCCGGCGTCGAGCAGCGGCCGGAGCGCGAGGTCGACCGCGCGCTGCCTGGCCATCCACACCCCGAAGACGAGGGCCAGGATCATCACCAGCAGCGTGGCCACCAGGACCATGTTGAGCGTGATCATCGCGTCGTGCCACAGGTCGAAGAACCAGATGCCGGCCAGGCAGACGGCCGCCGCGCCCAGCGCCCGTCCTCGACCGAGCACGAAGGCCAGGGCGCACATGGCGGCTCCGGTGACATACCAGGGCGACTCCGCGAGCAGTGACTGGAGCGGGTTGAGGAGCGCCGACGTCACGACGTCCTTGAGGCCGCCCGTCACGCCGTCGAAGGTGTCGGTGAACCACTCGAAGAACCGGTCCACCTGGTGGGCGGTCCTCGGGCCTGCCTCGGACTCGGGGAACCTCGCGGCCCAGGTGTAGGAGCGCGAGAGGTAGACGCAGACCGCCACGGCGACGACACCCGCCACCAGGACGATCCGCCGGAGCCTGGGGTCGTCACCACCGCGGGCCGCCTTGTCGGCCCGCTCACTGGCCGCGGTCGTGCTGCGGTCGAGCATGATCGCCATGGCCACGATCAGGACACCGGGGACGAACGCGCCGCCGACGTCGTTCTTGACCAGGGCGCGGAGCACCGGCTTGCCGAGCCCCGGCCCGTCGACGTACGCCGCCAGCGTGGCCATCGAGAGCGCCGCCATGATCGTCTGGTTGAGGCCGACCACGATGGTCGAGCGAGCCATCGGCAGCTGGACCTTGGTGAGCCGCTGGCGCGCGGTCTGGCCCGAGGAGTCGGTGGCCTCGATCGTGGTGGGCGAGACGCTGCGGATGCCGTGGCCGGCGATACGGATGATGGGCGGCAGCGCATAGATGAGGGTGCAGACCACGGCCGACGAGGCGCCGATGCCGAAGAACAGCACGATGGGGCCGAGGTAGACGAAGGTCGGCATCGTCTGCATGAAGTCGAGGACCGAGGTGATGATGCCGACGCCGACCTTGCCGCCCGTGCCGTAGTAGACCGCGAAAGGGATTCCGACCAGCGTGGCGAGCGCGACCGCGACGAAGGTGATGATCAGCAGGTCGATCGAGTCGGACCAGTAGCCGAAGATCCCGAACGCCGCGAAGGTCGCGCCCACGAGCACCGCGATGCGCAGGTTCGCCACGGCGTACCCGACCCAGACGGCAGCCGCGAGCACGCCGAGCCAGCCGATCTGCGGCACGGGTCGCGGGAAGTCGGGGACCGAGACCATCCGGGCGAGCCAGTCGAAGAGGGAGACGAACCACTCGCCGATCTGGTAGGTCGCCTGGACGATCGGGTTGGTGTCGCGGCTGGCGAGCACCGAGTCGCGGAAGTCGGTGAGGTTCTGGTGCAGGTCGGTGTGCTCACGCCCCGGCAGCGCCAGGGTGTGCTTTCCCTCGGTGAGCTTCCACACGACGACCCAGGCCGCGACGATGACCGCCGTCCAGGCCCAGCGGCGAGCCGCGACGCTACCCCGGCTCTCCGCCTCGACCGGCGCGGACGCGTCGGGCTCCGGTCGGGTCGCGAGTGCCGTCATGGCTGGCTGACCTGGTGCTGGTCCTCGTGGTCCTCCTCGGCGACGACCACGCGCAGGATCTCTTCGTCGTCGACGACGCCGACCATGGTGTCGCCGTCCATGACCCGCACCGGCTGGTCGCAGTCGAGCACGGCCTTGGCCGCCTGGCGGACGATCGTGTCGCTCGGCATCGTGGGTCCGGTCAGGTCGTCCTCGGGCCGCGGGTCACGCATCACCCACTTGAGGGTCAGCACGTGCGAGCGCGGGACGTCGGACACGAAGTCGCGCACGTACTCGTCGGCCGGCGCGCCCACCACCTCGTCGGGCGTACCGATCTGCACGATCGCGCCGTCGCGCAGGATCATGATCCGGTCGCCGAGCTTGAGCGCCTCGGCGAGGTCGTGGGTGATGAAGACCATCGTCTTGCCGAGCTCGTGGTGCAGCCGGATGACCTCGTTCTGCATGTCGCGGCGGATCAGCGGGTCGAGCGCGGAGAACGGCTCGTCGAAGAGCAGCAGGGACGGGTCGTTGGCCAGCGCTCGGGCCAGGCCGACGCGCTGCTGCATGCCACCGGACAGCTGGTCGGGGTAGGACCGCTCGTAGCCCTTGAGGCCGACGAGCTCGACGATCTCGGAGGCCTTGGCGCGGCGCTCCTTCTTGCCGATGCCCCGGATCTCGAGGCCGTAGGCCACGTTGTCGAGGACCTGGCGGTGGGGCAGCAGCCCGAAGTGCTGGAAGACCATCGACGTGTGCTTGCGCCGTAGGTCGCGGAGCTCGCTCTCGTTGGCCTTCACGATGTCGTGGCCGTCGATGACCACCTCGCCCGCGGTGGGCTCGATCAGCCGGGTCAGGCAGCGCACCAGGGTCGACTTGCCGGAGCCGGAGAGCCCCATGACCACGAAGACCTCGCCGGGGGCCACGTCGAAGGACACGTCCTTGACGCCGACCACACACCCTGTCTTCTCCTTGAGGTCGGCGCGGCTCAGGTCGGCGTCCGGCGAACCGATGATGGTGTCGGAGCCCTTGCCGAAGATCTTCCAGAGGTTGCGCACCGACAGCGCCGAGTCCTGGGGGCTCGAAGGCGAACGGGTCTCGGGCTCGGGATCGGTCACTGTGCTCATGCGGTCTCCTCGGTCGGGTGCTGGTTGCGCGCGTCGCCGGGCGGGTGGAGCGAACTCTGGCCATGTCGATACCAAGGCACGTCGGCGGGGGCAAGGGGTGTGTTGCCCGCGATCAGGTCGGCCGCCTTCTCGGCCACCATCATCACGGGCGCGTAGATGTTGCCGTTCGTCACGTAGGGGAAGACCGAGGCGTCGACGACGCGCAGGCCCTCGACGCCATGGACGCGCATCGAGGTGGGGTCGACGACCGACATCTCCTCGACGCCCATGGCCGCGGTGCAGGACGGGTGCAGCGCGGTCTCGGCGTCGGCGCGGACCCAGTCGAGGATCTGCTCGTCGGTCTCGACCTGCTTGCCCGGCGACAGCTCACCGTCGTTGTAGGCCGCGAAGGCGGGCTGGTTGAGGATGTCGCGGGCCACGCGGATCGCCTCGACCCACTCTCGGCGGTCGTTCGCGGTCGACAGGTAGTTGAACCGCATGGCCGGGTGGACCTTCGGGTCGGTCGACGTGATCCGCACCCAGCCGCGGGTGTCGGCGTACATCGGCCCCACGTGCACCTGGTAGCCGTGGCCCTTGGTCGGCGACGAGCCGTCGTAGCGGATCGCGACGGGGAGGAAGTGGAACATCAGGTTGGGGTAGGCGACGTCGTCGTTGGAGCGGACGAACCCGCCGGCCTCGAAGTGGTTGGTGGCGCCGAGCCCGCGTCGGTGGAAGAGCCAGTTGTAGGCGATGCCGGGCCGAGCCCTCCAGCGCAGCCCGGGAGC
>CAWHLI010000014.1:0-79620 GCA_963830145.1 uncultured Actinomycetota bacterium | reverse complement strand
CACGGCTCTTCTCGTCGGTGACCGCCGCCGGGTCGGCGGCGACGGGGATGCCGCCGTTGTTGCCGAGGATTGTTCTGGATCTTCTTCCGCATGGTGATGTCGATGAAGTCGTAGGCGAGCTCCTTGGAGTCGGAGTTCTCGGGGACGACCCACAGGTTGCCAGCTCGAGCCAGGGCGACACATCGTGCTCCCCGGGAACAAGAAGAGTGCCCCAGTCGAAGTCCTTGATCTCCTCCTGGAACCGGCCATACCACCCCCTGCCAGGAGAGCATGATCGGGTAGTCGCCGGATATGAAAGCTGACCCCCATGTCCTCGGCCTTGACCCCCGGTGGCGTCCTTGTCGATGTAGCCCTTGTCGATCCAGTCGGCGAACTTCTCGCGGGCCGTCGGTCTCCAGGCGTCGTCCGGGTCGACCCTCGCCCTGGTAGAGCTGGTAGGCGTCCACCCACGACCGGTCGGCCTGGCTCAGCGCGAGCTGGTAGAGCCAAGCTGCTGGAGCGGGTACTCGGCGCCGGCCTTGGCGAGTGGCGTGACCCCCTGGGCCACGAAGGTGTCGATGGACGCCGACGACCCGTCGTAGGTCGTGGGCACCTCGAGCCCTGCCGCGGCGAAATCCTGGTTGTAGTAGACGCCGACGTACTCGCCGTAGTTCGGGATGCCGTCCGGTGTCGCCGGGCCCATGATACCGTTTTCGGCGTACCGCGCCGTGGTCTGGAGGGAAGGAGCTGAGCAGTCGTCCCACCCGCACTCGGCGACGGCATCGGCTGAGGTCGGAGATCAGGCCCTGCTTGGCCAGGAAGCCCGCCGTCGCATTGCCCTTGTTGTACTCCATCAGATCCGGCGCGGCATCGGAGTCGAGCACCTGGCGCCGTCTTCTGGATCTGCTCGAAGCCCTTCTCCTCGAACTCCACCTTGACGCCGGGGTGGGCCTCGAACTCCTCGATCGCCTCGTCCCAGGCCTTGCCCATCGCGCTGTCGGGCCCTCGTAGTGCCACAGCGTGAGGGTCTTGCCTCTCGTCCGAGCCGCCCTCGGCGTCGTCCCCGCGGCCCCGAGCGCGGAGACGGGCAGGAACGCCGTGACGTCCGGCCAGCCGCTTCGTACGGGTCTTCATCGTGTGCTCCCGGGAGTCTGTTCGGGAGCGTCGACCCGATTGTCGAAGCGCTTCGATCGAAGCGCTTCGACGGAGAATGCCAGTGTGAGCGCCATCACGTCAACCCCCATCTCGCCCTGAGGAGGGGTGGTCAGAAGTCCGGGAGAGGCACTTCGATCGCGGCCTGTCGAACGGCGCCGGGTGCGCGGACCGGCCGTGACGTTCTCCGTTCTGTAGCCTCGGCGGTGGACTCAGGCCGGTGGTCCTGCGGTGGTCGTCCAAGTCTGCCACCTCATTCGGGTCGGCGTCGGTGCGGCAGAGCACTGAGCTGCATCGCCAACTGATCGTCACAGCGTGACCCAGTGCGGGATGGGCTCGCGGAGCGAGCCAGTACGGGATCCGCATGTGGTGACGTCGCGAGCGACCGGTTCGAGCAACGCCGGTGCGGTCGAGGTCATGGGTGTCACTCGGATCGTTCCAAACCTGCCCGTATCCGACGTCGCGCGGGCCAACGACCTGTACGCGCAGATCTTCGAGCTCCGCATCGGCATGGATGTCGGTTGGGTCGGGAATCTGGGTGCCGCTGATGCCACCGCGGTGCAGCTTCAGGTGATGACAAGCGATGCGGCTGCACCGTGCAACCCGGCCATAAGTGTTGGCTTGGCGACTCCCGCCGAAGTCGATGCGATCCATGAACGCGTTGTTGCGGCCGGGTTGGAGATCGTTCATCCGCTCACGGACGAGGACTGGGGAGTGCACAGGTTCTTCTTTCGCGACCACGACGGCAACGTCGTCAACGTCGTCGCCCACCCCTGATCACGAACCAGGTAACCCGCGTCTCAGTTGGGGGATCGGCTTGCGGCGATCACGCTCGGTCCCATAACCAGGAACGGGTTCCGCCATTTGCGTGTCCTCCCGCGGCGCTCGCTCTCATCGAGAACAGCGACGACACCATCTTCTGGGGCTGACTTGGTCATCGATCTGGTGGCCCGACGGTGACCAACGACAGTCAATCCCATCCGAGCGGTGAGCAACATCTCTGCTGGGAGTACGTCGGTGGTGAGGCGCATGATGAGGCATGGCCAGCATCTCGAAGCGCGCCACGACCCGTGTTGTTGTAGATGGAGAAGTCGTGAAGGAGGCTGTCGCCTCGCGAACGCTACCGAGCCCGCTACCGCGACGAGGCAGGTGTCGAGCACGCGCGGCATTCTGAAGAGGGTCGACGCACAGCGGTGGCTCGACGACGCCGCGGCAGGCATCGTTCGTGGCGACCGGGTCGATCCGGCGGCCGGCAAGATCACGTTCGTGCAATGGTGGGACCAATGGGCGGCAGCGCAGGACTGGGCTGACGGTACCGCCCGCTCCGACCAGGTCCTTGCCTCGATCGGCTTTGCCGACGTCCCGATCCGCGCAGTGACCGAGAACCACGTCCGGCAATGGATGAAGGCGCAGCGCCTGCCTGGGCCCAAACGGAAGCGGGGTCTCGCTGCGTCGACCCGGCGGACCCGATTCAACTACGTCCGGATGTGCTTCACGGCCGCGGTACGGGCGCGAATCATCCGTCGGATCCGACGTGCGATCGCGCCGCCGAAGGTGCCGAAAGCCGAGACCAAGATGCGGATCCCCAACCTGAACAGGTTGCGAAGGCCATTGATGCCGCCCCGGCCGACTTCCGCGCCTTGTTGCGGTGTGTACGTTCGCGGGCCTGCGGTTCGGCGAGGCTGCCGGTCTGCAGCTCGGCGACATCGACTTCCTTCGACGCACGCTGACCGTCGAGCGGCAGATCCAAGGCCAAGTCAACAGTCGCACCGCCGAGACGTCCCCGAAGTACGAATCCGCCCGCGTCATCTACCTCCCGGACGATCTCGTCACGCTGCTGTCCCGGCACGTTGAGCACATCGCGCCGCACGGCGAGGACGACTACCTGTTCTCGCTGCGCGGCTACGTCTACAACCGCAACAGCGCGGGCAATCAATGGCGCCGGGTCCGCCAGCAGGTCGGCATGGACGAGTTCACCCTGCACGACCTGCGGCACTTCTACGCCTCGGGACTGATCGCTGCCGGCTGCGACGTCGTCACCGTCCAGCACGCTCTCGGGCACTCGTCACCGTCGATCACGCTCAACACCTACAGCCACCTCTGGCCCAAGGCCGAGGACCGCACGCGCAACGCCGCCGCGGGCCTGATGTCCACGGTCTTCGCCGAGAGAACCGAAATTCCTGCGGACTCTGTGCGGACTCTCGGCACGCAATAGGCCTCTGACCTGGGCAAACGCGCCAGCTCAGCGGTAGTTGGTGAACTGCACCGCGAAGTCGTAGTCCTGGCCGCGGACCAGGGCCTGGATGGCCTGCAGGTCGTCGCGCTTCTTCGAGGACACCCGGAGCTCGTCGCCCTGGATCTGGGCCTTGACGCCCTTGGGGCCCTCGTCGCGGATCAGCTTGGAGATCTTCTTGGCGTCCTCGGAGCTGATGCCCTCCTTGAGGGCGATGCCGATCTTGCTCACCTGGCCGGACTGGCGCGGCTCGGAGGCGTCGAGGACCTTGAGGCTGACCTGGCGCTTGATCAGCTTCTGCTTGAACACCTCGAGGACGGCGCTGGCGCGGTCGTCGGCGGAGGCGCTGATCTCGATCGCCTCGTCGCCCTGCCACTCGATGGTGGCGCCGGTGCCCTTGAAGTCGAACCGCGTCGCGATCTCGCGCGCGGTCTGCCCCAGCGCGTTGTCCACCTCCTGGCGGTCGATCTTGCTCACGATGTCGAACGACGAGTCGGCCATCTGTCTCCCCTTGCGATTCTGTAGCGCGGTGCGCGCTGCGCTATTGTTTCGCCTCGTTGTCGACCGGCCAAGCCGGGTCCGATGACACCCCAGGCAGGTTGCCCGAGCGGCCAATGGGAGCGGACTGTAAATCCGTCGGAGTATTCCTTCGCAGGTTCGAATCCTGCACCTGCCACTGCACCTGCCACTGAACCTGCCACTCACAGAACTGCGATCGGCTCCGGAGGGCGCAGGAAGCGGTGGATGCTCGCCGAGACCTGGTCCTGGAACTCGTCGAAGAAGCCGTGCCGGCCCACGGGAACGGTCTCCAGCTCGGCGCCGGGGATGTGCTCCGCGAGGTGATGGGCGTTGGCCACGGGGGTCATGAGGTCGGCCTCGCCGTGGAGGACGAGCGTGGGCGCCGGCTATCTCGCGGAGCCTGTCGGACGCGTCGTGGCCGTTGCTGGCGCGCAGGTGAAGCGCCCGGGCCCGCCAGCTCATCGCCGGGTCGCCGAGCAGGTGGCTCTCGCGCCGGAGATCGCGCCAGGCCGGCGTGTACATCAGGTCGATCAGCGTCTCGCGGCGGACGCGAGCGTCCGGATGGGCGAGGGCCGTGCGAACCGCGTTGCTGCGCTCCACCGCGTGCTCGCCACCGGGTGAGGTGCAGGCCAGCACCAGTCGGCGTACGAACGCCGGGGAGTCGACCGCGAGCATCTGGGCGACCCGCCCGCCCATGGACGTGGCGTACACGTCGGCTTCCACGAGATCCAGGGAGCGGAGCACCTGGGCGGCGTCCTCGGCCAAGGACGCGCGTCGACCAGTCCGACTCCGGCGTCACCGGTCGAGCCCGTCCCGCGGTAGTCGAAGCTGATCGTCCGGTGGCTCTGCTCGAACGACTCGCGCAACCCCGTCCACCATCGGTGCGAGTTGGGCCTGTCCCGGGCAGGAGGAGCAGAGCCGGCCCGTCGGGAGGGCCGGCTTCCTGAACGGCGAGGCGGGCGCCGTCGACGGGCGTCGCAGTCAGGTGTCTCACGAGTGTCATCACTGTTTCATGTGGCTAGGGTTCCCGCGTGACCGCGAGCGGGCAGGACGGCGAGCAGGTCAACCGCCAGGCCCGGATCCTCGAGGCGGTCATCGACCTGCTGGCGCGCGACGGGCATCTCGGGGGTGAGCATGCGCGCCGTGGCCCGCGAGGCCGGCGTCGCCCTGGGCCTGGTCAACTACCACTTCGAGGACAAGACGAGCCTCATCCGGGCGGCGCTGCACCGGGTCGAGGAGCAGGACCTCGCGATGGTCGATCCCGACCCCGCCCTGCCCCCGGAGGACCGGCTGCTGGCCGGCGCTCCGCGGGTTCGCCGAGCCGGAGTTCCTGACCACCGACTACCTGTCCCTCCGGCTCCAGCTGTGGGCGCTCGCGCGGGCCCACGACGACTTCGAGCAGATCAACACCGAGGCGCAGAAGCGCTACCGGGCGGCCTGGCCCAGCTGATCCGGGACGCCCGGCCCGAGCTCTCGCGCGCGGAGTGCAACCGGCGCGCGGCCGACATCGACATGGTGCAGAACGGCGTCTGGCTCACCGCCCTGCTCGGTCTCGACCGGGCCTCGGTACGCCGGAGCGTCGCGCGCTGCGAGGAGATCGCCCTGGGACCGTGATCTTGAACGATCGTTCAAGATCGCCGCTAGGCTGCGCCATGACGCAGGTGACGCTCGGCGGTGGACGTCGAGCGGATCGCGGGCGGCTACGACCAGGACCCGGCGAGGTCGATGTCGCTGCGCGCGGACGGCGTACACCGAACCGATGTGGGCGGACGTCGAGGTGCGGCGATCTTTGCCCGGACCTGGCAGTGGATCTGCCACGTCGAGAAGCTGCGCGAGCCGGGCGGCTACGTGTCCGCGACCGTCGCCGGCATGCCGGTCGCCGTGGTGCGCGACAGGTCCGGGGAGCTGCGGGCGTTCTACAACGTGTGCAAGCACCGCGCGCACGAGCTGCTGTCCGGTCGGGTACGACGCGCAACATCGTCTGTCCCGTACCACGCGTGGACCTACGGCCTTGACGGCCAGCTCAAGGCCGCGCGCCGTGCCGATCGCATGGACACCTTCGACAAGACCGAGATCTGCCTCGACCAGGTGCTTGTCGAGGAGTTCGGGGGGATGGTCTACGTCAACCTCGACCCGAGCGCGGCTTCGCTGTGCGAGCAGGCGCGGACCTGGCCGAGGAGATCGCGCGCTGGGCGCCTGACGTCGCCGACCTCACCCACGCCAAGCGGCTGACCTACGACGTGGCGACCAACTGGAAGAACGTCATCGACAACTTCCTGGAGTGCTACCACTGCCACATCGCGCACAAGGAGTTCGTCGACCTGGTCGACATGGACACCTACGAGGTGCGGACCCACGGGATCTGGTCGAGCCACTTCGCCGAGGCGGGCACGCATGACAACTCGGCGTACGACGTCTCCGGCGCCTCGGTCACCCAGCACGCGGTCTGGTGGCTGTGGCCCAACACCTGCCTGCTGCGCTACCCCGGGCGCGGGAACTTCATGGTCTTCCAGGTGCTGCCGGCCGGCCCCGACCGCACCCTGGAGACGTGGGACTTCTTCTTCGAGACCCCCGAGCTGGAGGAGCGCGGAGATCGAGTCCGTGAGGTACGTCGACGAGGTGCTCCAGGTGCAGGACATCGACCTGGTCGAGAGCGTGCAGCGCGGCATGCGCACCCCGGCGTTCGACCAGGGCCGCATCGTCTTCGACCCGGCCGGCTCGGGGCTCTCCGAGCACGGGGTCCACCACTTCCACGGCCTGGTGCTCGACGCCTACCGGAGGCTCGCATGTCCCAGCCCCTGACCCACGTGGCCGCGCTGCCGGCCCGCCGAAATCAACCTGTACAACCATGTTCGAGTTGTGATTGTATCTCGAACACTGTTGTTTGAGTTGCTGTGGAAGGGATCAGAACGATGGGCAAGGTGATCGTCAACCAGACGGTCTCGCCCGATGGCTTCGCGGCCGGGGCTCAACCAGAGCGAGGATCGCCCGTTCGGTGAGGACGGCGGCGACGGATCGGCGACGGTTGCACGCTGGATGTTCGACACCCCCGAGGAGAACCGTGAGGAAATCGCCCAGATGAATGCCCGGAGGCGTTATCATGGGCCGCAACATGTTCGGACCCATCCGTGGCGATTGGGACCGCGAATGGAACGGCTGGTGGGGCGACGATCCGCCGTTCCACGCTCCGGTCTTCGTGCTCACCCATCACCCGCGCGAGCCGCAGCCGATGGCGGGCGGCACGACCTTCAACTTCGTCACCGAGGGCATCGAGTCCGCCTTGGCGCAGGCGCGCGAGGCCGCCGGCGACGGCGAGTTCCACGTCCTGGGCGGCGCGGACACCGTCAACCAGTACCTCGCCGCCGGACTGATCGACGAGCTGCGGCTCCACATCGTGCCCCTCACGATCGGCGCCGGCGCACGGGTGTTCGAGGGTGTCCCGCCGCTGGCACTCGAGCGAGTTGTCGGCGCGGGCAGCCAGCTCGGTCGTCCACGTCACCTACGCCGTCCGGTCCTCCGGGCCGCACTGGCCCGCCCACCCACGCCCCAACGGACAGCCGTGTCCACTTCCGTGCTCGACATGTCCGTCTCGGTCGACGGCTTCATCGCCGACACCGACGACTACCTCGGGGGCGAGGACGGCGAGCGGCTGCACGCGTGGGCTGCCTCCCAGGACCCTCCCATCCCGTCCAGCACTTCGAGGACGAGTGGAGGGCTGCCGGCGCGGTGCTCGCCGGGCGTCGCACCGCCGAGCTCATGGACCACTGGGGCGGTCCCACGGCGGGATCCCGATCTTCGTGCCCAGTCACCGGCCGCCACCGCCGCCCGCCCGCTGGGGCTATCCCCTGGTCACCTACGTCGCCGACGGCATCGAGAGCGCCATGGCGCAGGCCAGGGCCGCAGCCGACGGCAAGGACGTCCAGTTCGCGGCGGGTACGTCGCCCAGCGCGCGCTGGAGGCGGGCGTGCTCGACGAGGTCCAGCTCCACGTCGTCCCAGTGCTGCTGGGCGAGGGCGCCGCCTGTTCGACGTCCTGCCCGGGCTCGTCGAGCTCGAGCTCGTGGGCGTGATCGACACCCCGGAGGCCACCCACATCCGCTACCGGGTCCGCCGCTGACCACGCTCGCCGTACCGTCGAGCCGTGCGGACGAGGTGGCTGGTGGTGCTCGCGCTGCTCTCTGCCCTGGCCGGCTGCAGCGGGAGCGACGATCCGGCCGGTACGCCGCCGCCCGGGACGCCCACGACCAGCCCGACGGGTCCGCCATCAGCACGGACGACGTGGAGGTGATCTTCCGCGCGGCCCTGAAGCCGCTGGTGGACGAGCCGGTGATCGACTTCCGCCACGACGTCTACTCCGGGGAGGCGCTCGCCATCGAGACCAAGGGGCGGGCGTTCCAGCAGGCGGGCTGGGAGTCGACGACCACCTCGCCGAAGGAGCTCACCAGCCCCGATGCCCCGCAGGGCGACGAGATCAAGGGCTCGATGGACGTGCGCGCGGTCGGCGACGACCTCTACATGCAGCTGTCCATGTGGGCGAAGCCGCTGGCCGGCTGCTGGCTGCGCACCGGTCCCGGCCAGGTGCCCGGCGGCCAGCTCGCGATGACGCCGGGAGTGCCCGGCTACGTCACCCTGCTGGGTGCGCTCCAGCCGGAGGTCGTGGTGGGCCAGGACGGCGACACCGTCGTCGTCGGCGCCGACGTGCCGCTCCGGGTCGGGCTGCAGCTGCTGACCACGGGGGTGCTCGGCCTCCTGCAGCTCGACGCCAGCCAGCTCGACGGCGCGTCGGTCCCCGTGGGTGTCCGGCTCTCGGCCGGCGTACTCACCGATGTCGAGCTCAAGGGCGCCGACCTGGTCGAGGCCGTGCGCGCGGCCGGCGGTGACGTGTCGCCCGACGCGGAGGCCACGGTGGGACAGCTCCGGATCTCGCTGAACTACAAGCCCGGCAACGTCGAGGCGCCCAAGGTGACGGCGCCGGACGACGACCTGGTCATGACCAACGCCGACGTGAAGGCCCAGCGGGGCTGCTAGCGGGGCTGCTAGCGGGGCTGCTCAGCGTCAGAACCGCTGCAGCCCGGTCACGAGTGCCAGCACGACCAGCCACACCCCGCTGAGCGTCAGCCCCGCGATGGTGATGAACCTGTCCAACGTGACTCCTGAATCGATGTCCTCACCCGTGCACGGATGACCCTACTTGAAGAAGTCTTCAAGTGGTCAAGTCTCGGGATCGCGCATCGTGCGCAGCGGCTCTCTCGCCGGTTGCCTCGGCCTCCGGACGGGATCACGGGCAGGCCTTGGCGTCGTCCGCAGCGCGGCTGCTGACGGGCGTCACGGCGCCATGTCGTAGGTGACCCACGGCTGGGCCTCGGCCAGCCGGTCGTAGAGCCGGCGGGCGACGTGGTTGTCGGCGCCGGTGATCCAGGTGATGACGCCCCAGCCGCGCTCCCGGGCCAGCGCGCGCAGGTGCTGGAGCAGCGCCTCGCCGGCACCGCTGCCGCGCCGGGTCGGGTCGACGAACAGGTCGTCGAGGAACCCGCCCCAGTCGCCCTCGAGCGGCCGCGCGTACGCACGGACGTGCGCCATGCCGACCACCTCGCCGTCGAGCTCGGCGACGAAGCACTCGAGGTCGCCCGCTCGGTGATCCGGTGCCAGAGGTGGTCGAGGTCTGGCGTGGGCACCTCGTAGAACGCGGCGTAGCCGCGGTAGAGCTCGGCCCACCTCTCCCGGTCCGGCTCCGCCACGCGGGCGTACGACGACTGACACGCCGCCATCGTGACCTGTCAGGTGGCCGGTGTCGACGGGAGGTCGGCCCGGAGGGCGACCGCACCGTCGGGGCCGCGCACCTCGATCGCGCGCACGTCGGCCCGCAACGGGGCGGCGTTGAACCGGCACTTCATCACCACGTCCCCGACAGCCAGCAGCGACCCGGCCGTTACTTCTGCCCGCGGCGGTGTCGTAGACGACGTCGTACGCCGTGCCCTCGGCCAGCCCTCGGACGTCGAGCAGCAGCTCGGTGCCCCACGTGTGGTTGATCAGCGCCGAGGTCGAGACCTCGGCGTCGCCGGCGAAGCTGATCTCTTCAGTCGGTGGGCGGTCGGCGGCGCCGGCGGCGAGGCCACGGGCTCCGTCTCGCCGGCCCGTCTGCCCAGGTAGCCGGCGACGCCGCCGACGCCCGCGGCGATGCCTCCGGTCACGGAACAGCCGCCGCGGCGAACGGCTCGCCAGCGGGGTCACGGGGGCGTCGGCCCCGATGTCGGGCCCCGATGCGTTCAGCCGCGGCGGCCCGGATCGCCGCCACTCGGTCGGGCGGGGGCACTGCCCCCGGGTCGTGTCCCAAGGCTCTGCCCAGCTCCTCCAGCAGTGCTGGCTCGTCGTCCCAGTCGTGGTCGGTCATGCGATCAGCCCCTCGAACTCGGTCAGGAGCGCCGACGTCAAGGACGACGGCCTCAAGGGCAAGGACATCAAGGACGGGATCGATCGGCGCCGCCGACCTGGCAGGCAGGTGTGATCCCGAACGTCCCGACCGGCGCCCGCTGGGCCCTGGTCAACGCCGCGGGCCAGATCGAGGCGCAGTCGGGTGGCTTCAGCGTCGTCGCCGGCTACCCGGTGCTGCCGAACACGGCCGTCGACCCGGCGCCCGACAACAGCCTGCGCGCCAACGGCAACGTCTACATCAACGCGAACGAGCCACTGGCCAACAACGCCATCACCGCCACCGTGGTGCTGCAGAACACCACGGACCAGAACGGCGACTCCATCACCAGTGGACGGGCACCGGGGAGCGACGCCAACCCGGAGTTCTCGGGCGAGATCGCGGTCAGCCAGTGCGGCACCCCGATCACGGCGTGTGCACCCCCTGGTGCGGCGGTCCCCAACGTCTTCGTGGTCAGCCCGCGGCTGAGCGACGGTGGGTTCACCACGGACAACAACCGCAAGCGCTTCTTCGTGGTCATCGTCGGCGACTCGAGCGACCGCACGTCCTGAGCTGGCAGCGGGACTACGTCGCCGCCGGACGGACGTTCAGCTACAGGTCCGTCAGCGCGTCCCGCGGCTCGTGGGACTCCGTGTGGGTGTTGAAGTCGGAGTCCTTGCGGCTGATGATCTCGCGGCGCTCCTCGAACGACAGCGCGTCCAGGGCCTCCCTGAACGCCGCCGGCTGGCCGCTGACCTCGGGCGCCTCGGGGATCGGGATCACGGTGTGCACGATCCGGTCGTCGTAGACGTGCACGGTGTTGAACGCCTGGTGGCCGTCGACGCCCGAGATCAGCCGGTCCACGGGCGCCGGGTCGGTGGTGTAGCAGGACGCCGAGGCGATCGAGACCGGCACGCCGGCGAACGTCGAGTGCGACGTGTAGTGGAAGTGGCCGCCGAGGATCTGCCGCACGTCGCTGCCCTCGACCACCTCGGCCAGCCGGTCCTGGTCGAGCAGCTCGATGATCGCGGCCGGCTCGAGGGTCGGCACCGGGATCGGCGCGTGGTGCATCGCGAGGATGGTGCCGTGCTCGGCCGGCGTGCTCAGGACCTCGCGGAGCCAGTCGAGCTGCTCGGGCGAGCAGCTCGCCGTGGTGGTACGCCGGGCACGCTCGTGTCGAGCGCCACGATCCGTAGCCCGCCCACGTCGTGGACCCGGTCCTGCGGCCCGTCGTCGTCGGAGTCGAAGAGTCCCTTGGCGTACGGCGCCCGCTCGTCGTGGTTGCCGATCACCCAGACCACCTCGGCGCCCAGGTCCGCGGCCACCGGCTCGACGAGCTCCCGCAGCCGCGCGTAGGCGTCGGGCTCGCGCCTTGTCGGCGAGGTCGCCGGTGAACACCAGCGCCTGCGGCACCGGGTCGAGCCGGCGCAGCCGCTCGAGGGCGAGCTGCAGCCCGTGCTCGGGCACGACGACGCCGTACTGCTTGATGCCGGGGAGAGCAGGTGGACGTCGCTGAGGTGGGCGACGGTGAACCGGGGGCGGGGTACTGGCCGTACTGCACGCAGGAACGCTAGCGCCGTACCTGTCCGGTCAGGGAAGCCGCGTCAGCCGGAACACCGGGATCAGCCGGTCGGTGCGCTCCTCGTACTTCGCGTAGTTGGGCCAGGTCTCGAGCATCGTCTGCCAGGCCGCGGCACGATCGGCACCCTCGAGCTCGGTGGCGTGGACCCGGAAGGACTCCCGGCCGTAGGCGACCTTCGCCTGCCGTC
Source organism: uncultured Actinomycetota bacterium (assembly GCA_963830145.1). Taxonomy (GTDB): domain Bacteria; phylum Actinomycetota; class Actinomycetes; order Propionibacteriales; family Nocardioidaceae; genus Nocardioides. The sequence continues at coordinate 67,560 of CAWHLI010000014.1, read as the reverse complement.
CGCTGCGCGCAGGTTGCCGACCCACAGCGGCGTCTTGGGCCCGCCGAAGTAGGAGCCGGCGATCAGGATCGTGTCGCCGTCGGGGACGCACAGCAGAGGAGTGGTCCGCTCGATGCCGGACTTCTTGCCCGTCACGGTCAGGTTCAGGTCGGGCAGCCCGGCGATGTCGAGCACGGTGACCCGGCCGCGGGTCACCCTGTGCAGCCTCGTGTCGAACCAGACGATCTGCGGGAGCAGCTTCGGCATCCACGGGATCGCCCCGATCCGGATCGCCAGGGGAGTCAACAGGCCCATGCGCAGAGCGTAGGCAGAACTGGAACAAGTTCTATCCTGCGACCGGTGCTCGGGCACTCCGGTCAGGCCAGCTCGAAGACGAAATGGAACGCCCGACGTCGTGCTCGGTGCGCGCCTCGCCCGACCAGACGGCGAAGCATCGGAGCCCCACCCGGCACCACGTGGCCGAACCACGGCTCGCGTCGACGTACACCCTCGCGCCTGCCAGCTCGGCGTGACGGAAGACCCCCCGTGGAGGTCCGTGCGGTGACCTGTAGCCCCAGGCCGCCGGGACCGCTCCGCCGGCGGACCGTAGGGGCTCGCGCGATCCCTCGGTCCTGGATCGGGTGCCTTGCGCATCGTCGATCGTGCCGCGGTGGCGCCATCGCAGGCCATCCTCGACGGCCGTCGATGCGGCGTTCGTCCCAGCCGTTGACGGTGAAGTCGGGCGTGGTCAGCGTGGTCAGTGGACGCTGGTGAGGCGACCGCGCTCAGGCCGTCGCGGCGGGGACGGAGGCTCGACCCGTCCGGTGACCTCGCCGAGCGTGAGCCGGCCGCCGCCGGTGCCGGGGGCGGAGTAGCGGAGCACGACCTCGTCGCCGTCCTCGAGGAAGGTGTGGCTCGCCCGTCGCCGTGCTCGAACGGCTCCTTGCCGCCCCACGACAGCTCGAGGAACGAGCCGCGCTGGCCGGGCTCGGGGCCGCTGACCGTGCCTGAGGCGAACAGGTCGCCGGTGCGCAGCGAGGCGCCGTTCACCGTCATGTGCGCCAGCATCTGGGCGGGCGACCAGTACATCGTGCGGTACGGCGGCCGGCTGACGACCTCGCCGTTCAGCTCGACCTCGATCGTCGATGTCGAGGCCCGCGCGTCGGCGCCCGGGCCGAGGTAGGGGAGCGGCTCGGGGTCCTGGCCGGGCAGGTCGACCCAGGCCGCGTCGAGCGCGGCGAGCGGGGTGACCCACGGCGAGATCGACGTCGCGAACGACTTGCCGAGGAACGGGCCGAGCGGGACGTACTCCCACGCCTGGAGGTCGCGCGCGGACCAGTCGTTGAGGCCGGTGACGCCGAAGACGTGGTCGGCGAGCGCGGTGACCGGCACCGCGCAGCCGAGCTCGGACGGCGCGCCGACGACGAAGCCGAGCTCCGCCTCGATGTCGAGCCGCCGGACGCGCCGTACGTCGGGGCCGGCTCGTCGGGCGCCTTGCGCTGGCCGCTGGGCCGGGTGACCGGCGTCCCGGACACCACGATCGTGCCCGCGCGGCCGTGGTAGCCGATCGGGAGGTGGCGCCAGTTGGGGGTGAGCGGCTCGGAGTCGGGCCGGAACATCCTGCCGACGTTGGTCGCGTGGTCGAGCGAGGCGTAGAAGTCGACGTAGTCGGCGACCTCGACCGGCAGGTGCAGCGTGACCTCCTCGAGCGGCAGCGGCTCGCACCCGCCCTCGATCAGGGCGCGCACCTCGTCGCGGGTCTGCCGCCACACCTCCGGCCCGAGCGCCATGAAGGTGTTCAGCGAGCTGGTCGCGAACTCCGGCCGACCGGTCTCCCCGTGCAGGTCGACGACCCACGAGCCCTCCTCGTCGTCGTACCGCACCCCCACCCGGCGCGGCCCGCCCGCGACCGAGAAGACGCCGTAGGGCAGGTGGTCGAGCCCGAAGCCGTTCATGCGACGAGTCCCAGCGTCCTGAGGTCGGCCAGCGGCTCGGCGACCGAGCAGGAGCCGAACGACGTGAACCAGCGGCGGGCGCCGGCGAGGTCGAGCTCGCGGGCCGCCTCGACGAGCGTCGCCCCGTCGCGCTGCTCCAGCACCATGACGGCATCGTCGACGGTGGCGCCGTCGAAGAGCATCCGGGTCGCGACCAGCACGTTGAGGAAGCCGTGGTGCTCGAAGCCGTCCTCGCCTGTGTGGCGGACGGCGTTGTGCAGCCCGGCGGTGCACTTGAACGGCGTCTCCCGGTCGAGCGCCGCGTCGATCCACCGCGCCAGCGCGTGGGCGGCGGGGAAGGCCGAGGCGTCGAGGCCGCCGGTGCGGAACTTCAGCCGCAGCTCGGCCGCGGCCACCTCGTCGGCCGCGGCGAACCACGAGGCGCTGTGGGCGACGTGGGGGAGCTCGACGTGCACCGGGACGTCCGTCTCGACGTCCCGCAGCGCGGCCACCACCCGTCGCACGTTGCCCGCCGGGTCGTCGAGGTCGCGGACAGCGATCTCGAGGCCGGCCAGGTCGAGCCCCAGCCTGGCGCACAGCCCGACCGGCCCGGCCAGCTGACCCGCGCCGCCGGTGACCACCACCGACAGCGGGCCGCCGAAGCCGCGGACGAGCGGCAGGTCGGTGTCCTTGAGGACGAAGGTGCCGACCAGCTCGGCGCCCTCCCCCGCCGTGCGGGCGCCGTACGCCGCGGTGGCCTCGTGGAGGGGCGCGTCGCCGGGCGGGAAGATCGCTGCATCGTCGACCAGGCCGGCCCACGCATCGTCGAGTGGCACGGGACTAACTTAGGCGGCATGGCGCACTACCGGGCACTGGGCGACATCCCGCCGAAGCGGCACACCCAGCACCGCGACCCCGACGGCAACCTCTACCGCGAGGAGCTGATGGGCGAGGAGGGGTTCTCCTCCGACTCCTCGCTGCTCTACCACCGGGGCGTGCCGTCGGCGATCGTCGCGCAGCGAGATCTGGGAGCTGCCCGACCAGACCCGCACGCCCAACCACCCGCTCAAGCCGATGCACCTCAAGCTGCACGAGCTCGACCACCGGCACCGACGCGGTGACCGACCGGCGGCTGGTGCTGGGCAACAACGACGTCCGGATCGCCTACGTCGTGAGCGGGGCCGACCCGTCGGCGTACTACCGCAACGCGATCGGCGACGAGTGCGTGTACGTCGAGTCCGGCAGCGGCACCGTCGAGACGGTGCTCGGAGTGCTGAGCTACCGCACGGGCGACTACGTCGTCATCCCTCGCGCGACCACCCACCGCTGGGTGCCGTCCGAGCCGAGCCAGCTCTACGCGATCGAGGCCAACAGCCACGTCGCGCCGCCGAAGCGCTACCTCTCTCGCTACGGCCAGCTGCTCGAGCACGCGCCGTACTGCGAGCGCGACCTGCACGGCCCGACCGAGACCTTCCTCCAGGAAGGCGAGGACGTCGAGGTGCTGGTCAAGCACCGGACCAGCGCGGGGATCGTCGGCACCCGGATGACGTATGCGACCCACCCGTTCGACGTGGTCGGCTGGGACGGCTGCCTCTACCCCTACACGTTCAACATCGACGACTACATGCCGATCACCGGCAAGATCCACCAGCCGCCGCCGGTGCACCAGGTCTTCGAGGGCCACAACTTCGTGGTCTGCAACTTCCTGCCCCGCAAGGTCGACTACCACGAGCTCGCGATCCCGGTGCCCTACTACCACTCCAACGTCGACAGCGACGAGGTCATGTTCTACGTCGGCGGCGACTACGAGGCGCGCAAGGGCTCGGGCATCGGGCTGGGTTCGATCTCGCTGCATCCCGGCGGCTTCGCCCACGGGCCGCAGCCCTCGTCGATCGAGGCCTCGCTCGGCGTCGACTACTTCGAGGAGTCGGCCGTCATGGTCGACACCTTCGCCCCCCTCGACCTCGGTGAGGGCGGGCTGGCGGTCGACGACCCGGCGTACGCCTGGACGTGGGCCGGCCGCGGGCCCGAGCGACCCCGCGGTCTTCTCCAACAGCTGAAATGACGCTGACCCGCCCGTACAGAACGGGCGGGTCAGCGACGAGCTGTGTCAGTTGCTGACGGTCAGCCGACCTTCAGCACCTTGGTGCCGCCGGCGAACTTGTCGAACCAGTGCTGCCGGTTGACGGTGTCGCCGTTGATCCCGACAGCGATCAGGATGACGGCGGCGAGCCCGGCGAGCCCACCGAGGAGGGAGCCGAGGATCGGGATCACCCCGGCGATGCCGAAGGCGGTCCAGATGTTGCGACGGACGGCCTGCTCCATGGTCGGGACGTTGACTCCGTCGGGACCCACCACCTTGAGCTTCATGATCTGCTTCCCGAGGGTCTGACCCTTGGTGGACTCGAGGTAGGCGAAGTACCCGAGGTAGAGCACCGCGGTGACGATCGAGGAGATCACGCCGGTCAGGATGAACGAGTCCGAGACGACTGCCAGGACGACGTTGATGATGACCGCCACGATGCCGATCAGGATGCCGTCGATGAACCGGGCCAGGAAGCGGTCCAGCAGGTTGCCCGGCGCGCCGGGGCCGTAGGCGCCGGCCACAGGGGCGCCGGGCGCTCCTGGAGCGGGCGCGCCGTAGTTGGCCGGGGGCGGGGGAGGCGGGGGAGCCATCGACTGGTCCGGCGGCGGCACCGTCGCGGGGTTGGCCGGCGTGACGGGGGGCGGGGGAGGAGTCGGCTCGCCAGGAGGCGGGACCGACCCGGTGGGAGGCTCTGTGCTGCTCATGCAGGTTGCTCCTTCATGGGTACCGGTGTAGGCGACGGGGATTGGACGCCGGTCCGACGGACAGGTTCCGTGCCACGTTGCGATCGGGCCGAACATAGCCCCTACGCGGGGCTCATGGCAGGACCTTGACGTGACCGGGCGGAGCGTGCCGTGGCGCTCTTGACGGCCCCGGGCGGGATCCGACGAGGAGGAACAGTGAGGATGTGGGCATGAGCCGGAAGGCGCCGCGCCAGGACATCGACGAGACCGACCTGTCCGTCAGGCACGCCAAGGACCACGCGGCCGGTGCGACCGCGGTGGCGGTGTCGATGAAGCGCGCGATCGAGCAGATGGGTGTGCGCCGGGCGACGAAGACCCTCCTCAAGCTCAACCAGGTCGACGGCTTCGACTGCCAGGGCTGCGCCTGGCCGGACCCCTCCCCGGAGCACCGGCACACCGCGGAGTTCTGCGAGAACGGCGCCAAGGCGGTGACCGAGGAGGCGACCAGGCGGCACATCGGCCGGGAGTTCTTCGCGGCCCACCCGCTGTCCGAGCTCGACGACAAGACCGACTACTGGCTGGGCCAGCAGGGTCGGATCGTCGAGCCGATGGTGCTGCGCCCCGGGGCCACCCACTACGAGCCGATCGACTGGGACGACGCGTTCGCGCTCGTCGCCGACCAGCTGCGCGAGCTCGCCAGCCCCGACGAGGCGATCTTCTACACCTCAGGGAAGACGTCCAACGAGGCGGCGTTCGTCTACCAGCTGTTCGCCCGTGCCTTCGGCACGAACAACATGCCCGACTGCTCCAACATGTGCCACGAGTCGACGTCGGTGGCGCTGGCCGAGGTGATCGGCATCGGCAAGGGCTCGGTCACCCTCGACGACGTGCACCAGGCCGAGCTGATCGTGATCGCCGGCCAGAACCCCGGCACCAACCATCCCCGGATGCTCTCCGCGCTCGAGATCGCCAAGAAGAACGGCGCGAAGATCGTCTCGATCAACCCGCTGCGCGAGGCCGGGCTGGTCCGCTTCAAGAACCCCCAGACGCCGAAGGGCGTCATCGGCCGAGGCACCGCGCTGGCCGACCTGCACCTGCCGATCCGGGTGAACGGCGACCTCGCGCTGTTCCAGGCCATCGGGGCGCTGCTGCTCGAGTGGGACGCCGTCGACCACGACTTCGTGCAGCGGTTCACCAGCGGCTTCGACGAGTACGCCGCGCACGTGAAGGGGCTCGACTGGGACAAGGTCCTCGCCGCGACCGGCCTGACCCGTGAGCAGATCGAGGAGTGCGCGGCGCTGTTCCGCGACTCCTCGCGCACGGTCATCTGCTGGGCGATGGGGCTGACGCAGCACCGCAACTCGGTGGCCACGATCAAGGAGATCGCCAACGTCGCGTTCCTCCAGGGCAGCATCGGCAAGCCGGGTGCGGGTCTCTGCCCGGTCCGTGGCCACTCCAACGTGCAGGGCGACCGGACCATGGGCATCTGGGAGCGGCCCAAGCCGGAGTTCCTCGACGCCCTGCGCGACGAGTTCCACTTCGAGCCACCCCGCGAGCACGGCCTCGACACGGTCGACTCGGTGAAGGCGCTGGCCGACGGCCGCGCCAGGGTCTTCTTCGCGATGGGCGGCAACTTCGTGTCGGCGGTGTCCGACACCGACGTCACCGAGCAGGCGATGCGCCAGGCCGCGCTGACCGTGCACGTCTCGACCAAGCTGAACCGCTCCCACGTCGTCCACGGCCGGACCGCGCTGATCCTCCCCGCGCTCGGCCGCAGCGAGAGGGACCGCACCGGCGGCCGCGAGCAGCGGGTGACGGTCGAGGACTCGATGTCCGCCGTGCACGCCTCGAAGGGCCCGCTCGACCCGGCCTCCGAGCACCTGCGCTCCGAGGTCGACATCGTCTGCTCGCTCGCGCTGGCCACCCTCGGCAGCGAGCACGACATCCCCTGGGGCGCCTTCCGCGACGACTACGCGACCATCCGGAAGCGGATCGCGCGGGTCGTGCCCGGCTGCGCGTCGTACGACGAGAAGGTGGAGCAGCCCGGCGGGTTCACGCTCCCGCACCCGCCCCGCGACAGCCGCGAGTTCCCGACCGGGACGGGGAAGGCCATCTTCTCGGCCAGCCCGCTCGAGGTGCTGGAGGTGGCGGAAGGGCACCTGCTGCTGCAGACGCTCCGGTCGCACGACCAGTTCAACACCACGATCTACGGCCTCGACGACCGCTACCGCGGCATCAAGAACGGCCGCCGCGTGGTCTTCGTGCACCCCGACGACATCGGCCACCTCGGCTGGAAGGACGGCGACCACGTCGACCTCATCAGCGTCTGGCACGACGGCTCGGAGCGGGCCGCGACCGACTTCCGGATCGTGGCCTACGACCAGCCGCGCGGCTGCGCGGCCGCCTACTACCCGGAGACCAACCCGCTGGTCCCGCTCGACTCCAAGGCCGAGGGCAGCAACACCCCGACCTCCAAGTCGGTGATCATCCGGCTCGAGGAGCCCGCGGGGCGGCGTACTGGCGTGATCAAGCACGGCGCGGGCCACGAGGTCGGCCACAAGCGAGCCACGGACCCGATCCACCAGAGCTGAGCCAGACTGGTCGTCGTGAGCAACCTCGAGGACGACCCCGACGAGCTCGTGTGCGAGGCGTCTCGCAGCGGTATCGAGGTGATGACGCCTCGTGACGTGCCCCTCGGCGGGCCGCGGGCCATGACCGTACGACGCACCCTGCCGCAGCGCGGGCGCTCGCTGATCGGCGCATGGTGCTTCCTCGACCACTACGGCCCCGATCAGGTCGCCGACTCCGGCGGCATGTCCGTGCCGCCGCACCCGCACACCGGGCTGCAGACCGTGTCGTGGCTGTTCACCGGCGAGGTCGAGCATCGCGACAGCGCCGGCCACCACGCCGTGGTCAGGCCCGGCGAGCTCAACCTCATGACCGCCGGCCACGGCATCAGCCACTCCGAGGTCTCGCCGCCCTCCACGACGGTCCTGCACGGCGCCCAGCTCTGGGTGGCCCTTCCGGAGGCGGCCCGCGACGGCGCCCCGGCGTTCGAGCACTACGCGCCCGCAGCGCTGACCGGTGAGGGCTGGGAGGCGCGTGTCTTCCTCGGCTCGCTGCTCGGCGACACCTCGCCGGTCGCGACCGCCACGCCGCTGCTCGGCGTCGAGCTGTTGCTGGGCGCGGGCACCGAGCTGCACCTCGACGTGGACGCGGCGTTCGAGCACGGTGTGCTGGTCGACACCGGTGTCGTCGCCCTCGGCGGCGTCGAGACCAAGCAGCACGAGCTGGCCTACCTGCCGCCCGGCTCCCAGCGGCTGACGATCGAGGCCGTGGCCGACGCGCGGGTGCTGCTCCTCGGTGGCCCGCCCTTCGGCGAGGCGATCGTGATGTGGTGGAACTTCGTCGGCCGCACCCACGAGGAGGTCGTCGGCTTTCGCGACGACTGGATGGCGCAGCTCGCCGAGGGTGGGTACGCCGACGGTCGGTTCGGCATCCCCGTGGGCGACGAGCTGCCGCCGATCCCCGCACCCGAGCTGCCCAACGCCCGGCTGAGAGAGCGCCGCTGATCTCTGTCGGTGCCGTGCGTCAGGATGTCTTGCATGGGTCCGGTGGTGGGTGAGGACGGTGTCGCGCGCTGCCCGTGGGGCAGCGGTGCGGGTGTGATGCGCGACTACCACGACACCGAGTGGGGCAACCGCGTGCGCGGCGAGTCCGCCTACCTCGAGCGGCTCACCCTCGAGGCGTTCCAGTCGGGGCTGTCGTGGTCGACGATCCTCAACAAGCGCGATGCGTTCCGCGAGGTGTTCGACGGCTTCGACGCCGAGGCGATCGCCGCGTTCGGCGAGGACGACGAGGCGCGGCTCATGCAGGACGCACGGATCGTCCGCAACCGCGCCAAGATCTCGGCCGCGGTGGTCAACGCCCGCGCCACCGTCGCCCTCCGGGACGCCGAGGGCCTGGAGGCGTTCGTGTTGTCGTTCGCCCCCGAGAAGCCTCCGGCGCCGAAGACGACCGAGGAGATGCAGACGACCTCGCCCGAGTCGCTGGCGCTGTCCAAGGCGCTCAAGAAGCGCGGCTTCGCCTTCGTCGGCCCGACCACGATGTTCGCGCTGATGGAGGCGATCGGCGTCTTCGACCCCCACCTGGTGGGCTGCTTCCGCAGGGGTCAGTCGGCCTGAGCGACCAGCCCGGCCGAGTCGATCCCGGCGAGCGCGGCTTCTTCGTCGTGGTCGGAGGTGTCGCCCGAGACACCGACCGCGCCCAGCAGGGTGCCGTCAGCCGCGCGGACCAGCACGCCGCCCGGCACCGGCACCAGCGCGCCGACGGAGTGGGTGACCGCGGCGACGAAGTAGGGCTGCTGCTCGGCGCGGTCCATCAGCGACCGCGAGCCCATCCCCATCGACACCGCGCCGTGGGCCTTGCCGTAGGCGACCTCGAACCTCTTGTTGGACGAGCCGTCCTCACGCTCCGCGGCGAGCACGTGCCCGCCCGCGTCGAGGACGACGACGGTCAGCGGCTTGAACGACGCGTTGCTGCCGGCGGCCAGGGTGCCGGCGATGATCGCGCGGGCCTGGGAGAGGGACAGGGTCATGACTCGCCTTTCTGGGCCGCCTTCAAAGCTCGGCGGCGCCTGTGCAGGATCGGCTCGGTGTAGCCCGAGGGTTGGGTGAGCCCCTCGAAGACCAGGTCGTGTGCGGCGGCGAACGCCTCGCCGTCGTAGGACGGACCCATCGGCCGGTAGCCCGCCTCGGAGCCCTGCTGCTCGTCGACCACGTCGGCCATCCGGCGGAACGCCGCCTCCACCTCGTCGGCCGTCACGACGCCGTGGTGCAGCCAGTTGGCGACGTGCTGGGAGGAGATCCGGCAGGTGGCGCGGTCCTCCATCAGCGCGGTGCCGGTGATGTCGGGGACCTTGGAGCAGCCGACGCCGTCGTCGATCCAGCGCTTCACGTAGCCGAGGATGCCCTGCAGGTTGTTCTCGATCTCGGCGGTCCGGTCCTCGTCGCTCCAGTCGGTGTCGGCAGCGAGCGGGACGGTGAGCAGCTCCTCGACCGTCGTACGCCGGCCACCGGCCGCGATCTCGTCCTGGCGGGCCGCGACGTCGACCTGGTGGTAGTGAAGCGCGTGCAGCGTCGCCGCCGTCGGCGACGGCACCCAGGCGCACGAGGCGCCGGCCTGCGGGTGGCCGATCTTCTGCTCGAGCATGGCGGCCATCTCGTCGGGCATCGCCCACATGCCCTTGCCGATCTGCGCCTTGCCCTTGAGCCCGCAGGCGAGCCCGATGTCGACGTTCTGGTCCTCGTAGGCCTTGATCCACTCCGTCGACCTCATGTCGCCCTTGCGGATCATCGCGCCGCCGAGCATCGAGGTGTGCAGCTCGTCGCCGGTGCGATCCAGGAAGCCGGTGTTGATGAACGCGACCCGGCCGCGTGCGGCGTGGATGCAGGCCTTGAGGTTGGCCGAGGTGCGCCGCTCCTCGTCCATGATCCCGAGCTTGATCGTGCCCCTGCCCAGCCCGAGCAGGTCCTCGACCGCCGCGAACAGGTCGTCGGTGAACCTCACCTCGTCGGGACCGTGCATCTTGGGCTTCACGGCGTACATCGATCCGGTGCGCGAGTTCGACAGCTCGCTGCGGCCCTGGATGTCGACCAGGCTGCAGACCGCGGTCATGACCGCGTCGAGGACCCCCTCGGGAATCTCCTCGGCGCCTTCACCAGAGTCGAAGAGGACCGCGTCGGTGGTCATCAGGTGACCGACCTGGCGCACGAAGAGGAGCGACCGCCCCGGCAGCACGTTCTGACCGCCCGGCCCGTCGTAGAGCCGGTCCTCCTCGAGTCCTCGGGTGAACGTCGACCCGCCCTTGGCGACCTCGGCCGTGAGCGTGCCCTGGTTGAGCAGCAGCCAGTTGCGGTAGCCCGCCACCTTGTCGTCCGCGTCGACCGCGGCGACCGAGTCCTCGAGGTCCATGATCGTCGAGACCGCGGACTCCATGAGCAGGTCCTTGACGCCGGCAGCGTCGTCCTTGCCGATCTGGTGGTCACGGTCGACCTGGATCTCGACGTGCAGGCCGTGGTGGACCAGCAGCACGCCCTCGGGGGCCTCCGGCTCGCCTCGCCAGCCGACCAGCTGCGCCGGATCGGCCAGCGCCGGCGTCAGCGCACCGTCCTCGATCGTGTACGCCGTCGCGTCGGCGTGCGAGCCGGACGCGAGCGGGAAGTGTTCGTCCAGGAAGGCCCGCGCGTAGGCGACGACCGCTGCCCCGCGGGTCGGGTTGTACGAGGAGCCCTTCTCGCGCCCGTCGTCCTCGGAGATCACGTCAGTGCCGTAGAGCGCGTCGTACAGCGAACCCCACCGCGCGTTGGCGGCGTTGGCGGCGAACCGCGCGTTGAGCACCGGTACGACGAGCTGCGGGCCGGCCTGGACGGCGACCTCGTCGTCCACGCCCTCGGTGGTGATCGAGAAGTCCGAGGGCTCGTCGACCAGATAGCCGAACCCGCGCAGCAGGGCCACGTAGGTGTCCTGGTCGGCGATCGGTCCGGGGTTCGCGCTGTGCCACTCGTCGAGCTGCCTCTGGAGGTCCTCGCGACGGGCCAGCAGGTCGCGGTTGCGCGGGACGAAGTCGGTGAGGATCGCCTCGACGCCGGACCAGAAGGCGGCCTCGTCGACACCCGAGCCCGGCAGCGCCTCGTCACGCACGAACGCGTGCAGCACGGGGGCCACCTGGAGCCCTCCGACGGTCACTCGATCGGACATCGCAGACTCCTCCTGGGTGGCATCGTTGCCAATTGCGGGTAAGTCTTTCCTACATGAGCGTCGCTGAGGACATCGCCCGGGTCGATCTGGCTCCGCTGGTCGCGGAGCTCGGCGAGGACGTGGTCGTCACCGACCCGGAGCGGATGGACAAGTACCGCTGGGACCGCGCCAACGACCCCGACGCGGGCGTCCCGCTGGCGGTGGTGCGGGCCGGGTCGACCGAGGACGTGCAGGCCGCGGTGCGCTTCGCCGCCTCGCACGGCCTGCCGGTCGTGCCGCGCGGCGCCGGCAGCGGGCTGTCCGGCGGCGCCTCCGCGGTCGAGGGGTGCCTGGTCGTCTCGACCGAGCGGATGACCGCGATCGAGGTCGACCCGGTGACCCGGACCGCGGTGGTGCAGCCGGGGCTGATGAACGCCCAGGTCAAGGCTGCCGCTGCCGAGCACGACCTCTGGTACCCGCCCGACCCCTCGTCCTACGAGATCTGCTCGATCGGCGGCAACATCGCCACCAACGCGGGCGGCCTGTGCTGCGTGAAGTACGGCGTCACCACCGACTACGTCCTCGGCCTGACCGTGGTGCTGGCCGACGGGACGGCCGTGCGGCTGGGTGGGGCACGGCTCAAGGACGTCGCCGGGCTGTCGCTGACCAAGCTCTTCGTCGGCTCCGAGGGGACCCTGGGGATCATCACCGAGATCATCCTGCGGCTCGTGCCCGCCCAGCGCCCGCCGGCCACCCTCGTCGCGACGTTCGCGACCCTCGACGACGCGACCGCCACGGTCCTGGCGATCACCCGGCGGCTACGGCCGTCGATGCTGGAGTTCATGGACGGCCCGACGATCCGGGCGGTCGAGGACATGACGAAGATGGGGCTGGACCGCGAGGCCGCCGCGATGCTCGTGATCCAGTCCGACGAGCCGGCCGGCCACGCCGCCGCCGAGTGCGAGCTGATCGCCTCGCTGTGCGAGGAGCACCACGCCACCGAGGTCTTCTCCACCGACGACCCCGACGAGGGCGAGGCGTTCGTGGTGGCCCGCCGCAACGCCATCCCGGCCGTCGAGCGCACCGGCACCCTGCTGCTCGAGGACGTCGGCGTGCCCCTCCCGCAGCTCGGCGCCCTGGTCGACGGCATCGCCGCCATCTCGGCCGAGCGCGAGGTCACCATCGCCGTCATCGCCCACGCCGGCGACGGCAACACCCACCCCCTCATCGTCTTCGACCCCGCCGACCACGACATGGCCGAGCGCGCCCAGAAGGCCTACGGCGAGGTGATGGAGCTGGCCATGTCCCTGGGCGGCACCATCACCGGCGAGCACGGCGTGGGCCGCCTCAAGCGCCCCTGGCTCGGCGACTACCTCGGCCCCGACGCCCTCGCCCTCAACCAGAAGATCAAGGACGCGCTCGACCCCCAGGGCATCCTCAACCCCGGCGCCATGTTCTAGAAACAGAGGTCGTTGAGCAGCTCGTCTGCCGGGAGCAGCCGGACCTCCGCGGTGTCCGTGAACGCGCACGGCACACTCGGACCTGTGACGAAGAGAGTCCACGCCTTCACCGACGACGCCCTCGGGAGCCACGACGCGGTCGGGCTGGTCGAGGCCCTGCACGCGGGGGAGGTGTCGATCCCGGAGGTGGTCGAGGCCGCGATCGCGCGAGCCGAGGGCGTGCAGCCCGAGCTGAACGCGATCGCCCAGGAGACCTTCGACAAGGCGAGGGCCGAGGCGCGGGAGCCGCGGCCGGGGTTCTTCGCCGGCGTGCCGACGTGGGTCAAGGACAACGTCGACCTGGCCGGGCTGGCGACGATGAACGGCGCCGACGCATGGGCGCCGGTGCCCGCGAAGCACGACGGCGACTTCGCTCGCATGTACCTCGCCACCGGGCTGGTGCCGCTGGGCAAGACCCAGCTGAGCGAGTACGGCTTCTCGCCGAGTGCCGAGCACCCGCGGATCGGGCCGGTCCGCAGCCCGTGGAACACCCACCACACCGCCGGTGCGAGCTCGGCCGGCTCCGCGGCGATGGTGGCGGCGGGCGTGGTGCCGATCGCCCACGCGAACGACGGGGGCGGCTCGATCCGGATCCCCGCGGCCGTCAACGGACTGGTCGGGCTCAAACCGACGCGCGACCGGCTCGCCCAGGACGCGGTGATGCGTCAGATGCCGGTCCGGATCATCAGCGACGGGGTGGTCACCCGCAGCGTCCGCGACACCGCGGCGTTCTTCCGGGAGGCCGAGAAGGTCTACCGCGCCCTGCACCTGCCGCCGATCGGTGACCTGACCCGTCCCGGCCGCGGCCGGCTGCGCATCGGCGTCGCCACCGAGGGCGTCGGACGCCGTGCGTCGCCGGAGGTCACCGAGCTGACCCTCGAGGTCGCCGCCGTGCTCGAGGAGCTCGGCCACCGCGTCGAGCAGGTGGACGCGCCGGTGGAGCCGACCTTCCCCGACGACTTCCTCCTCTACTGGTCGAGCCTGGCGCTCTTCCTGCTGCGCAGCGGGCGACGGATGCACGGGCGGTCGTGGGAGCCCGGCAACCTCGACAGCCTGAGCCACGGGCTGGCCGCGCACGCGCGCCGCGGCCTGCACCGGATGCCTGGCGCGATCCGCCGGCTCCGCCGCAGCAGCCGGGCCTCTGCCGAGTTCTTCAAGGGCTACGACGTGGTGCTCACGCCGACGCTGGCGACCGAGACGCCCGAGGTCGGCTGGCTCGACCCGACCCGCGACTACGAGCTCGTGATGGACCGCATCCTCGACTGGGTCGCGTTCACGCCGCTCCAGAACGCCACCGGCGACCCGGCCATCTCCCTGCCCCTCGCGACCACCGCCAGCGGGCTGCCGCAGGGGATGATGTTCGGGGCCGCAGCCGGCCGCGAGGCCACGCTGATCGAGCTCGCCTACGAGCTCGAGGAGGCCGTTCCATTTGCCCGGATCCAGGGCTGACGGTCCACCGTCGCAGGCGATTCGGCCAGACCGCTGAGCCTGTGTAAAGTTCTCCGTCGGTGTCACCCACCACCGGCCCCTCTAGCTCAGTCGGCAGAGCGTCTCCATGGTAAGGAGAAGGTCTACGGTTCGATTCCGTAGAGGGGCTCTGGCACAGTCAGACCTGTCAGCACCCTCGACAGTGAGGCCGTGTCCCCCGTGGCGGGGTAGCTCAGGTGGTTAGAGCACACGGCTCATAATCGTGGTGTCGCGGGTTCGAATCCCGCCCCCGCTACTGCGCAGCAGCAACGCACAACTACTAGAGGACTTCCCGTGGCCAGCAAGAGCTCCGACGTTCGCCCCAAGATCACGCTCGCCTGCACCGAGTGCAAGGAGCGCAACTACGTCACCAAGAAGAACCGGCGCAACGACCCCGACCGGCTCGAGATGAACAAGTACTGCCCTCGCGAGCGCAAGCACACGCTGCACCGCGAGACCCGCTGACCCCGGCTGTTCCCGTCGACCCGGCAGAGACTCCGACCTAGGCTCTGTCGGGTTCGACGGTTCTGGCCCACTAGACCGAGCAGTCCGGCTCGCGCCAAGAGGCCAGGTCCGAGGTGTCGAACCTCGACAGCGCCGGTGTCATCGGCCGGCCCTTGCGCTGGTAGAGCCGCGACCCTGCCTCGCTGACCACCCACAGCTCGTCGGGCCCGACCAGGCTCATGCTCTCGGCGCCCGGCACGAACCCCCGGCTGCGCCCGTCCGGGCCGACCAGCACGCCGCACGAGGCTGTCGAGGTGGCGAACCACAGCCCCGGCCCGACTCCTCCGAGCTCGCCCCAGACGGCGCCCTGGGTGCCGGCCGGCACCGGCACCGCACGCAACGCGTCGCCTGCGCCGATCTCGTAGGCCGGCGAGCCGAGCAGGGAGTCGACGCCGAACCACCACAGCCGGGCCGGGCGGTCGGCCCGGAACCGCCCGAGACCGAGCTCGCCGTGCCGTCCCCAGACGGCGAACGAGCCGCGCACCGGCTCCTCCACCGCCCAGCCCCGCTGCACCTCGAGGGTGACCGGATCGAGCAGCCACAGCCGCTGGGTCTCGGCCAGCCACAGCCCGTGCTCGTCGACCAGCACGCCACCACCGTGGCGGCACTCGGTCGGGTCACGCGGCCCGATCTGGCCGCGCACCGGGTGGCGCCGGGCCACCAGTCGCCCGGTGCTCAGGTCGACCGACTCGACCGTGCAGAGCCGGTGGCTGCCGGTCCTCGTGCCGTCGAAGCCCGCGACGTACGACGTCCCGTCGGCCACTGCCATCCCCTGGGGCACCAGCCAACGGTCCGCTCCTGGCAGCCAGACGCCCGCGCAGAGCGCGTGGTCGTTGGCGAACCGTGCCAGCTCGTCGGGTCCGTACGTCGGCGCGCGGCCCCGCACGTCGGCGTAGGACACCGGGCCGCAGCCCTCCAGCTCGTCGGCAGGGGAGGCCGCGGGCCGCGTGGGTGACCCCGAGCAGGCGGTCACGAGGGCCAGCGCCAGGAAGGCTCCCAGGCGCCGCACCTCTCTCCCGCGTGCTCGTCGGCTGGCTGTCCCCACCCGATCGAGGCTACGAGGCCACTTCCGGAGGCTTGGCTGCCGCGCCGGAGGGGTACTTCACCACCGCTGAGTCATCTACGCGCGGACGGAGAACCCACGGATGGGACACGAGCTCCGGCCGTCGGACCTGCTGGTGGCGGGTCGCTACCGGATCGAGTCCCGGCTCGGTCGCGGCGGCATGGCGGACGTCTACGCGGCCCACGACACGGTCCTTGACCGCCAGGTCGCGGTGAAGATCCTGCGAGAGACGCCCGACTCCGACATCGGGCGTACCCGTTTCGTCTCCGAGGCCCGCATCCTGGCCGGGATGTCCGACCCCGGGCTGGTCACGGTGCTGGACGCCGGGATCAGCGGCGACCACCCCTACCTGGTCATGGAGCTGCTCCCCGGTGGCACGGTCGCCGACCTGGTGGACCGAGGCAGCCAGCGTCTGGACCGGGTGGCCGAGATCGGCGCACAGGTCGCCTCGGCGCTGGTGCGGGTGCACCAGGCCGGGGTCGTCCATCGAGACATCAAGCCCGGCAACCTCCTCCTCGACGGGGAGGGACGAGCCCGGCTGGCCGACTTCGGCATCGCCCGTCTGGTCGGGGACACGATCAGGGTCACCACGACCGGCACCACCATCGGGACGGCCACCTACCTGGCGCCCGAGCAGGCTTGCGGTGGCGAGGTCGGCACCGCCACCGACATCTATGCCCTGGGCCTGGTCCTCCTGGAGCTGATCACGGGAGCGCGCGCCTTCTCCGGCACCCCGACCGAGGCGGCCCTGGCCCGGCTCACGCACGACCCGGAGGTGCCCCCGGGTCTGCACCCTCCGCTCGGGAGGCTGCTCGCCGCCATGACGTCGCGCGAGCCCGCTGCCCGGCCGGCTGCGGCCGAGGTCGCGGGCGAGCTCGCCCTCGCGAGTCGCACCCTGGCGGGCGCCCGGGCCGCCCAGGCCGACATCGCGACCGAAGCCTCGCCGGTCGCCACTCCGCCACCTGAGTGGTGGAGCCACCGGGGAGTGCGCGCCGCGGCACTGGTGGGCATCGCCGCCGCCCTCGCGCTCGCACTGTCCCTCGGCCTTCCCGACGGAGACGCTCCGGCCGAGCCCCAGGCACTCAGGACCGCGCAGCCCACCTCGGGGGCGGCCGACCCCCCGACCGAGGCGCCGGCCGTCGCAGCCCACGAGGATGCCGTTCCGGCAGCGGTCACCAGCCCACCGGGGAACGCCCAGGCCAAGCCGCGCCCCCACAAGCCGCCCAAGCCCAAGCACCACAAGCCGAAGCCCCACAAGCCCAAGCACCACAAGCCGCCCAAGCACCACAAACCGAAGCACCACTAGGTTGGGGCCATGCCGATCGACCAGTCGCTCGTCGGCCGCCGCTTTCCCCCGACCGCGCCGTACACCGTGACCGACGCATCCGTGCGGGCCTTCGCGGAGGCCACCGGGTCGGCGTACGACGGGGGACCGGCACCGGCGACGTACCCCATCGTGCTGGCCTTCGAGGCGATGAACGCCTTCCTCGAGGCCGAGCAGGTCGACCTGTTCCGCATCGTCCACGGCGAGCAGCGGTTCGCCTACGAGCGGCCGGTCGTGCCCGGTGACGTGCTCACCGCGACCCTCACCGTCGCGACGCTCCGCCAGATCGCCGGCAACGACATCCTCGGCACGACCAGCGAGGTCACCGACGCCGACGGCGGCCTGGTCTGCTCCACGAGCGCCACCCTCGTGCACCGCGGGGCCGGCTCATGAGCGACGCCAGGGTGTTGGAGACGAAGACCTTCACGGTCACCCGTGCCGACCTGGTCGCCTACGCCGAGGCGAGCGGCGACCACAACCCGATCCACCAGGACGAGGAGGTGGCCCGCAGCGTCGGGCTGCCCGGCGTGATCGCCCACGGCATGTACACCATGGCGCTCGCGGCGCGCGCCGTGGCGGAGTGGTTCCCCGGCGCCGACGTGGTCTCGCTCGGCTGCAAGTTCACCTCTCCGGTCGTGGTCCCGGCCGAGGGCGGGGTCGACATCGAGGTCGTGGGTGAAGCGAAGGAGCCGGTGGACGGCCAGACCACGATCGCGCTGACGGTCACCTCGGGGGGCCAGAAGGTGCTCGGCATGCCCAAGGCCGTCGTGCGCGCCACCTCCGATGGCTGAGCTCCTCGCCGACCACACGACCCTGCGGCTCGGTGGCTCCGCCACGGCCTGGGTCCGGGCGACCACGGAGCAGGAGCTGGTCGAGGCGCTGGGAGCCGTCGAAGGACCGATCCTGGTCCTCGGCGGGGGCAGCAACCTCGTGGTCGCCGACGACGGTTTCGACGGCACCGTGGTCGAGGTCGCGACGTCCGGCGTCCGAGCCGACGTGGAGGGCGAGGACCCGACGTGTGGGGGCGCCCTGGTCACGGTGGCGGCGGGGGAGGGCTGGGACGACCTCGTGGCGCGGGCCGTCGAGCGGGGGTGGGTCGGTGTCGAGGCCCTCGCCGGCATCCCCGGCCTGGTCGGTGCGACCCCGATCCAGAACGTCGGCGCCTACGGCCAGGAGGTCTCCCAGACCATCGCCCAGGTGCGGGTCTGGGACCGGGTGCTCAAGGGTCAGCGCACCTTCACCAGCGCCGAGTGCCGGTTCGGCTACCGCACCTCGCGGTTCAAGGCCGACCCCGACCGGCACGTCGTTCTCGACGTCACCTTCCAGCTGCGCCAGGGCAGCCTCGGCGCGCCGGTGGAGTACGCCGAGCTGGCCCGAGCCCTCGGCGTCGAGCCCGGTGAGCGCGCACCGCTCGGCGACGTGCGCGAGGCGGTGCTGGGGCTGCGCCGGAGCAAGGGCATGGTGCTCGACCCGGCCGACCACGACACCTGGAGCGCGGGCTCCTTCTTCACCAACCCGGTCGTCGACCCGGCCGCCCTGCCGACCGACGCCCCGGCCTGGCCCCAGCCCGACGGCCGGGTCAAGACGAGCGCCGCCTGGCTGATCGAGCGGGCCGGCTTCCACAAGGGGTACGGCGCCGGACCGGTCGGCCTCTCCACCAAGCACACCCTCGCGCTCACCAACCGCGGTGGAGCCACCACCGAGCAGCTGCTCGCGCTGGCGCGCGAGGTCCGCGACGGCGTGGAGGCCACCCACGGCATCCGGCTGGTCAACGAGCCGGTGCTGGTCGGCTGCGAGCTCTGATCCGAGGCTGCGTCAGAAGTCGCTGTCGTCGAAGCCGCCGTTGAGCCCGATGACGACGATCACCGCGAGCACGACGACCACGAGCACGAGCAGGACGGTGCCGATGATTCCCAGGATGAAGCCGGCCTGGGCCATCCCGCGGCCGCCGAGCTGCCCGCCGGACTGGTCGATCCGCTTCATGGAGACCCGGCCCATCACCAGCGCCACCGGCGATCCGAGCAGCCCGACCCCGTAGCCGCACGACAGCACGAACGCCACGATGCCGATCACCATCGAGGCCACGGCGAGCCCCTCGTTGGGCGGGGAGAAGGCGTAGCCCGCGGGCGCGCCGTACGGCGGGTGGCCGGGCTGCTGCTGGTAGGTCGGCTGCTGGGGGTAGGTCGGCGGAGGCGGCTGCTGCTCGCCGTAGGGGTTCTCGGGACCCGTGGTCATGGGCGCATGGTGTCAGGCTTCGACACTGGTGCGTGAACGGCGCGGTCTCCTCGGGGTCGCTCACGTGTCGCTCACGCAGCAGTTGATGGCAGGAGCCACTCCTCGATCCCGGTCAGGAGCCGCTTCCGCACGTCGTCCGGCGCCGAGGAGGCACGCACCGACATCCGGGCCAGCTCGGCGAGCTGCTCGTCGGAGAGATGGTGGGCCGCCCGCATGGCGGCGTACTGGCCGAGCAGCCGGGAGCCGAACAGCAGGGGGTCGTCCGCGCCGAGGGCGATCGTCGCGCCGGCCTCGAGGAGCGTCGGAAGCGGCACGGAGGACAGGTCGGAGTAGACCCCGAGCGCGACGTTGCTGACAGGGCAGACCTCCAGGGCCACGCCGGACGCCACGATCCGCTCGAGCAGGAAGGGGTCCTCGGCGGCGCGCACGCCGTGGCCGAGCCGCTGGGCATGCAGGGAGTCGAGGCAGGTCGCGATGTGCTCGGGGCCGCGCAGCTCGCCGCCGTGGGGGACCAGCCTCAGCCCCGCCTGCTCGGCGATCCGGAACGCGCCCGCGAAGTCACCGGTGCTCCCGCGCCGCTCGTCGTTGGAGAGGCCGAAGCCGACCACGCCCCGGCCGGCGTACTGGCCGGCCAGCCGGGCCAGGGTGCGGGCGTCGAGCGGGTGCCGGGTGCGGTTGGCGGCGATGACGACCGCCATCGCCAACCCGGTCTGCTCCGACGCGGAGCGCACCGCGTCGAGGACCAGGTCGGTGAACGCCGTGATCCCCCCGAACCGGGCGGCGTACCCGCTCGGGTCGACCTGGATCTCGAGCCACCCGCCGCCGTCGTCGACGTCGTCCTCGGCGGCCTCCAGCACCAGGCGGCGCACGTCGCCCTCGGTGCGCAGCACCGAGCGCGCCACGTCGTAGAGGCGCTGGAAGCGGAACCAGCCCTTCTCGTCCGCCGCCGAGAGCTGGGGTGGCCACTGGGAGACGAGCTGGTCGGGCAGCCGGATGCCGTCGCGCTCGGCGAGCTCGAGCAGGGTGGCGTGCCGCATCGAGCCCGTGAAGTGCAGGTGCAGGTGTGCCTTGGGGAGCTCGCGGAGGGGGCGTCCGCCCTGCTCAGCCAACCAGCTGCTCCGCTGCCGCGAGCCGGGCGCAGGTCGCCACCGCGCGGGTGGCCGCCTCCACCTCTGCGGGCTCGGGGAAGGTCGGCGCCAGCCGGATGTTGCGGTCGTGCGGGTCGCGGCCGTAGGGGAACGACGAGCCGGCCTGCGTCAGCGCGACCCCCGCAGCCTTGGCCAGCTCGATCACCCGGGCGGCGGTGCCGTCCATGACGTCGAGGCTGATGAAGTAGCCGCCGGTGGGCTCGGTCCAGCTGGCGATCCCGAGACCGCCGAGCTGCTCGTCGAGCACGTCGAGGACGGACGCGAACTTCGGCGCGATGATCTGCCGGTGCTTCTGCATGTGGTCGCGCACCCCCTGCGGCGACCCGAAGAACTGCGAGTGCCGCAGCTGGTTGAGCTTGTCGGGGCCGATCGCGCCCTTGCCGAGGTGCCCGACGTACCACCTCACGGTCTCGACCGAGCCGCCCAGGAACGACACCCCGGCGCCGGCGAAGGTGATCTTCGAGGTCGACGCGAACATGACCGGGCGGTGCGGGTGCCCGGCGGCCGACGCCAGCGAGAGGATGTCGGCGCTCTTGGCCTCGGCCTCGGTGAGGTGGTGGAACGCGTAGGCGTTGTCCCACAGGATCTTGAAGTCCGGCGCGGCGGTCGTCATCGAGGCCAGCCGCTCGGCGACCTCCTGGCTCACGATCGAGCCGCTCGGGTTGGCGTAGGTCGGCACCACCCAGATCCCCTTGATGCTCGGGTCCTTGCCCGCCAGCTCGGCGACCGCGTCAGGGTCCGGCCCGTCGTCGTTCATCGGCACGGTCACCATCTCGATGCCGAACCAGTCGAGGAGGGTGAAGTGGCGGTCGTAGCCCGGCACCGGGCAGATGAAGCGGACCTTCTCCTCCTCGCCCCAGGGGCGCTCGCCGTCCACCGCGCCCTTGAGCCACAGGTCGGTGAGGACCTCGCGCATCAGCAC
Organism: uncultured Actinomycetota bacterium; assembly: GCA_963830145.1. Classification (GTDB taxonomy): domain Bacteria; phylum Actinomycetota; class Actinomycetes; order Propionibacteriales; family Nocardioidaceae; genus Nocardioides. The sequence goes on along the minus strand of CAWHLI010000014.1, from coordinate 45,978 downwards.
GAGGCTGGAGTTGCCGCCCGCCACGATCTGCTCGGGCTCGATCCACAGCAGGTCCGCGAACATCGCGCGGAGCTCGGCGATGCCCTCGAGGCCGCCGTAGTTGCGGGTGTCGACGCCGGCCTGGTCGAGCACGCCGTCGGGCAGGCTCAGCAGGCCGTCGGAGAGGTCCAGCTGGGCCGCTGCGGGCTTGCCACGGGTGAGATCAAGCTTGAGGCCGCGGCCGACCAGGTCGTCGTAGGCCGCCTGCTCGCCGCGCAGGAACTCGGCGAGCCCGTCGGGGGAACGTCGGGCCAGCGGCGTCCGTTGTCCAGTCGATCGAGGCTGCGAGGTCCCAGCGGAGGTCCCATCGGAGGTCACAGCGCCATGGTCGCAGACCAGCGCCAGTTGGAATCTCCGCGGGGGGAGACCGTAGACTCACCGTTTGGTGGTTTCCCACAGGCTTTGCCATGCCCCCGTGGGGTTGTGGAGGAACGACCCGGAGGGCACTAGCTCAACTGGCAGAGCATCGGTCTCCAAAACCGAAGGTTGGGGGTTCAAGTCCCTCGTGCCCTGCAAGAACCGCACCCAGCGAGTCAGCAGCACACCCCGCACCACACCCCGCAACACACCACGCAACACACACGAAGGATCGAGGCGAACAGCGTGACGGACAGCAAGGCGGTTCGCGGACCGCGCGAGCGTTCGGGGTCCGAGAAGCGCACCAGCCCGACGGTCTTCTACCGGCAGGTCGTGGCCGAGCTGCGCAAGGTCGTCTGGCCGACCCGCGACCAGCTGGTCACCTACTTCATCGTCGTGATGGTCTTCGTGCTGATCATGATGGCGATCGTCTCGCTGCTCGACCTGGGGCTCGGCAAGCTGGCGTTCGAGATCTTCGACGGCAAGAGCTCCGGGTAGCCAGCCGCGCACGACCCAGCCAAGCCAGAGCAGTCAGCGGGCCGGACGGCCCCCCAGCAGCACAAGTGATGGAGCGACACGTGTCGGAGCAGTACGACGAGCAGGACGAGCTCTCGGTGGACACCACCGAGGGCGCTGCCGACGTCGAGGAGACCACGGACCAGCCCGACGAGACCGCGGCCCGGTCGGGGCTCGAGCCGGGAGAGAGCCCGGACGCCGAGCTCGAGGACGTCTACGGCGAGGCCAACGACGGCCCCGAGATCGAGGACGACCCGCGGCTCGACACCGAGGTCACCGACGAGACCACGGACCTCGAGATGGGGCTCGACGACACCGACGACGGCGGCGCGACCTCGCGCGGCCTGTCCGAGGCCGACGGTGACGAGGAGCTCTCCGAGGAGGTCGCGGCGGAGCTCGCCGACGAGCCGGCCGAGGACACCGACGACGAGCCGGTGAGCGCCGAGGTGGCCGAGGTCGAGGTCGACGACGAGCTCGAGGCCGACGCCGACCAGGGCTCGACCGACGACGAGGCCGAGGACGGTGCTGAGGACGAGGTCGAGGACGAGGCAGGCGACGAGCCCGCCGCGTCCGACCCGCTCGAGGAGTTCCGTCGCGAGCTCTGGGCCAAGCCCGGCGACTGGTTCGTGGTGCACACCTACTCCGGCATGGAGAACAGGGTGAAGTCGAACCTCGAGAACCGCATCATCTCCTTGAACATGGAGGACTACATCCACGAGATCGTGGTCCCCACCGAAGAGGTCGCCGAGATCAAGAACGGCCAGCGCAAGATGGTCAAGCGGACCGTCCTGCCCGGCTACGTCCTGGTCCGGATGGACCTCACCGACGAGTCGTGGGCCGCGGTGCGCCACACCCCGTCGGTGACCGGCTTCGTCGGGCACAGCCACCAGCCGGTGCCGCTGAGCATGACCGAGGTGGAGAACATGCTGGCCCCCGCAGTGGTGGCCCGCGCCGAGGCCGAGGCGGTCGCCGCCGGCACCGCCGCGCCCGGCAGCACCGCCGCGAGCAAGAAGCCGGTCGAGGTGGCCGACTTCGACGTCCAGGACTCCGTCATGGTCGTCGACGGTCCGTTCGCGACGCTGCACGCGACCATCACCGAGATCAACCCCGAGTCCCAGCGCGTCAAGGCTCTGGTCGAGATCTTCGGCCGGGAGACCCCGGTCGAGCTGAGCTTCAGCCAGATTCAGCGCGTCTGAACCCGTGGCCTGAACGCAAGACCCCGGCGTAGGCCGGGCAGAACCGAAGAAGTGGCAGGGACGCAACGCCCCGCTATGACCACGAGAAGGAAGAGATAAGAGCAATGCCTCCCAAGAAGAAGATCGCTGCGCTGGTCAAGGTGCAGCTCCAGGCCGGGGCCGCGACCCCGGCGCCGCCCGTCGGTACCGCCCTCGGTCCCCACGGCGTCAACATCATGGACTTCTGCAAGGCCTACAACGCCCAGACCGAGTCCATGCGCGGGAACGTCATCCCCGTCGAGATCACCATCTACGAGGACCGCTCGTTCACGTTCATCACCAAGACCCCGCCGGCCGCTGAGCTGATCAAGAAGGCCGCCGGTCTGAGCAAGGGCTCGGGCGTCCCGCACAAGGAGAAGGTCGGCAAGCTGACCAAGGACCAGGTGCGCGAGATCGCCCAGACCAAGATGCCCGACCTCAACGCCAACGACATCGAGGCCGCGATGAAGATCGTGGAGGGCACCGCCCGCTCGATGGGCGTCAACACCCCGTAACACCCAGTGGCAGAGCCGCGCTGGCTCACCTAGACCACACACTTTTCTGAGAGAAGAGACTGACATGCAGCGCAGCAAGACCTACCGCGCGGCGGCGGACACGTTCGACAAGGACGAGCTCTACGCCCCGATGACGGCGATCAAGATCGCCAAGACCTCCAGCAAGAAGAAGTTCGACGAGACCGTCGACGTCGTGATGCGCCTCGGGGTCGACCCCCGCAAGGCGGACCAGATGGTGCGCGGCACCGTCAACCTGCCCCACGGCACCGGCAAGACGGCTCGCGTCCTCGTGTTCGCGAACGCCGAGAAGGCCGACGCCGCCCGTGAGGCCGGCGCCGACTTCGTCGGTGGCGATGAGCTCATCGAGAAGGTGAACGGCGGCTGGCTCGACTTCGACGCCGTCGTCGCGACGCCCGACATGATGGGCAAGGTCGGCCGCCTCGGCCGCGTGCTCGGTCCCCGCGGCCTGATGCCGAACCCCAAGACCGGCACGGTCACCCCCGACCCGGCCAAGGCCGTGACGGACATCAAGGGCGGCAAGATCGAGTTCCGCACCGACCGGCACTCCAACCTGCACTTCATCATCGGCAAGGCTTCCTTCGCCGAGCTGCAGCTGGCCGAGAACTACGCGGCGGCGCTCGAGGAGGTGCTCCGGCTCAAGCCGGCCAGCTCCAAGGGCCGCTACATCCGCAAGGTGACGGTCTCGACCACCATGGGGCCGGGTGTCCAGGTCGACCCCAACCGCACCAAGAACGTCACGTCCGAGGACGCAGGCTCCTCCGAGGACTGACCCGCGGATGACCGGGGTGAGCCAGTTTTCTCCGGTTTCCGCAGATTTTGTGGCGGCCCGCCCGTACCTTGCTACGGGCGGGCCGACCCCTTTCTGGCCCGGAGGCGGCTCGGGGTTGCTCTGGGGGGAGCAGGCGGTGGCGCAGACGTGAAGTGCGTGGTCCTCGACGACTACCAGGACGTGGCGATGCAGTTCGCCGACTGGTCGGTCCTGCACGGGGTCGACGTCGTCTCGGTGCGCCGGCACCTCTCCGACCCCGACGAGGTCGTCCGCACGCTCAGGGGCGCCGCGATCGTGGTCGTCATGCGAGAGCGCACGCCGCTCACCGAGTCGATCCTCGCCAGGCTCCCCGATCTGGAGCTGGTGGTGACGACCGGCTCGCGCAACGCCGCCATCGACCTGGCCGCCTGCCGCGGCCGCGGCATCACCGTCTGCGGCACCGCCTCGCGCTCGGCGCCGCCCGCAGAGCTGACCTGGGCCCTGGTGCTCGGCCTGCTCCGCGGCGTGGCGCAGGAGACGACGGCGATGCGCGCGGGCGGCCCGTGGCAGTCCACCGTCGGCCGAGACCTGGCCGGCTCGACGTTCGGGGTCATCGGCCTCGGCAAGATCGGCACCCGGGTGGCCAGGGTCGCCCAGGCCTTCGACATGGACGTCGTGGCCTGGAGCCCCCACCTCACCGAGGAGCGGGCCGACGCCGCCGGCGTCCGACTGGCCGCCTCGAAGCGCGACCTGCTGTTCAACTCCGACGTCGTCTCGCTGCACCTCCAGCTGTCGTGGTCGACCCGCCGGATCATCGACGCCGGCGACATCGCCGCCATGCGCCGCAACGCCTACTTCGTCAACACCGCCCGCGCTGCCCTGGTCGACAACGACGCCCTCGTCGCCGCCCTGCGGCAGAGCCGCCTGGCCGGCGCCGGCCTGGACGTCTTCGACGAGGAGCCCCTCCCCGCCGACCACCCCCTCCGCACCCTCCCCAACGTCCTCGCCCTCCCGCACCTGGGTTACGTGACCGCCGCCAACTACCGCACCTACTTCACCGAGGCCGTCCAGGACATCGACGCCTGGATGGCCGGTGAGCCGATGAGGGTGATTTCATGACCCCCGCGAGCTTCGGCCCCCAGTCCGATCGCGGGGCGCACGCGCTCCGCGCGCGCAAGCCGGGTCGCTGCGCCTCGTCCATCGCGAGGGTCCGTGGGGACGATTTGGAGACACACACGCAGCGCCCGTAGTCTTTCTCCTCGTAACCAGAGACCGCCGGTCGTCCGGCTGTGCAAGCAGTCGGCCGAAGGTTCCGCAGAGATGCGGACGGCCTGCGTAGGTGCAGAGCAAGAATCCAGTCGGATTCGTCCACGCCCTGAGCCTGCGCTCGGGGCGTTCGTCATTTGAGCGCCGGTCTCACCACAGAGAGAAGGAGACCGATGGCGCGGGCAGAGAAGCAGGCCGCCGTCGCGGAGATCGTCGACTCGTTCAACGATGCCGTGGGCGCAGTGCTGACCGACTACCGCGGGCTCACCGTCAAGGAGCTGCAGGACCTGCGCCGCTCCCTCGGCGAGCACGCCGACTACGCCGTGGTCAAGAACACGCTGGCCAAGCTGGCCGCCTCGGAGGCGGGCATGACCGGCTTCGACGAGCTGCTGGTCGGTCCCACCGCGATCGCGTTCCTCAACGGGGACGTCGTCGAGGCCGCCAAGGGGCTGCGTGACTTCGCCAAGGCCCACCCCGCCCTGATCATCAAGGGCGGCTACCTCGACGGCAAGGCCATCGACGCGAAGGAGGTCGCGAAGCTCGCCGACCTCGAGTCGCGCGAGGTGCTGCTGGGCAAGCTCGCGAGCGCCATGCTCGGCTCGCTCCAGAACGCCGTCTCCCTGCTCAACGCCCCGCTCGCCCAGGCCGCCCGACTCGTCGGTGCGCTGGAGGCGAAGGCGCAGCAGGACCCCTCGATCCTCGCAGGTGGAGCCGGTGCGCCGGCAGAGCCCGCCGCAGAGGAGGCCGTTGTCGAGGCCGCTGAGGAGACCACCCAGGAGGAGACCCCCGAGGCCGAGAGCAGCGAGTCCGCTGCCGATGCCGACGAGGCCCCCGCCGCGGAGGCGACCGACGCGACCGAGGCTGTCGACGAGTCGACCGAGGAGGCCGCGGAGGAGACCCCCGCTGCCGAGTCGGACGACGCTGAGACCGCGGCCACCGAAGCCTGACCAGGGCTGACCACCACCACCTGAAGAACACCGGCTCGCGGCGTACGCCGCGGGCCACCGACTGGAAGGAACCGCCATCATGGCGAAGCTCAACACCGACGAGCTGCTCGACGCGTTCAAGGAGATGACGCTGATCGAGCTCTCCGAGTTCGTGAAGCAGTTCGAGGAGACGTTCGGCGTCACCGCGGCCGCCCCGGTCGCCGTGGCCGCCGCTCCCGCCGCGGGCGGCGCTGCCGCCGCTGGTGGCGACGACGCTGCCGAGCAGGACCAGTTCGACGTGGTCCTCGAGGCCGCCGGCGAGAAGAAGATCAACGTCATCAAGGAGGTGCGCGCGCTGACCTCCCTCGGTCTGAAGGAGGCCAAGGACCTCGTCGAGGCCGCGCCGAAGCCGATCCTCGAGGGCGTCGACAAGGCTGCCGCCGACAAGGCCAAGGAGGCGCTCGAGGGCGCCGGGGCCACCGTCACCGTCAAGTGACGCTTCTCCGGGGTCCCCGCGCAAGCGTGGGCTGATCCCGGAGGGCCCTCCCCGCGGTTGCGTGGGGTGGGCTGGGGCGGCCTCGCCGCCTGCTGCACGACCCGCTGCGGCGGTCGTCTCCTCCGGGAGACGACCGCCGCAGCTGTTTGTCCGGACGGTCGGGTTTCGGCCTCCGTACCGACGGGTAAGGAGGGTGGACCCTCGGGGGCGCCAACGGTCGGGAAGCGGTGCGTGCCGCGTGAACAGCGCGTAACCTCGCCGCGACAGCACCGTTGTTACTGGTCAGTGTGGGCTCGCGTGGGCGCCCACCGGAGGGGACCGAGCGAGCGACGGCCAACTCGGTCGATGGGAGTGCACGGCATGGGTGTGGAGATCAAGATCGAGGACTTGTCGAAGTCATTCGGCAAGCAGCTGATCTGGGGCGACGTCACGCTCACGGTCCCCGCCGGCGAGGTGTCGGTCATGCTCGGCCCGTCCGGCACCGGCAAGTCCGTGCTCCTCAAGACCCTCATCGGGCTGCTCAAGCCCGACAAGGGCTCGGTCATGATCGAGGGCACCGACATCGCGAGCTGCTCCGAGAAGGAGCTCTACGAGATCCGCAAGCTCTTCGGCGTGCTGTTCCAGGACGGCGCGATGTTCGGGTCGATGAACCTCTACGACAACGTCGCCTTCCCGCTGCGTGAGCACACCAAGAAGTCGGAGTCCGAGGTCCGCGACATCGTCATGGAGAAGATGGACCTCGTCGGTCTGCTCGGCGCCGAGGACAAGCTCCCCGGCGAGATCTCGGGAGGCATGCGCAAGCGCGCCGGCCTGGCCCGCGCGCTGGTGCTCGACCCCGAGATCGTGCTCTTCGACGAGCCCGACTCCGGCCTCGACCCGGTGCGCACAGCGTTCCTCAACCAGCTGATCGTCGACCTCAACGCCCAGATCGACGCGACGTTCCTCATCGTCACCCACGACATCAACACCGCACGGACCGTGCCCGACAACATCGGTCTGCTCTACCACCGCCACCTGGCGATGTTCGGCCCGCGGGAGATGCTGCTCTCCTCCGAGGAGCCCGTGGTGCGCCAGTTCCTCAACGCCCAGAAGGTCGGCCCCATCGGGATGTCGGAGGAGAAGGACGCCGACGAGCTCGAGTCCGAGAAGGACATCGAGATGCCACCGCTGCCGCCGATCCCGATGCAGCTCGAGCCCTCCAACGGCATCGCCCGGCGCAGCCAGCGCGAGCCCGGAGCCTGGTGCCGCGACAACGACGTCACGCCGCCGCCCGGCTCCTTCGACCAGAACATGTCCATGGCCCCCGGGGCCGGCTAGGGCCTGACGAGATGGCATCCACGACCGCAACGCGCATCCTCGCGCCGGTCGGGACCGCGGGCAAGCTCTTCGCCTTCGGTCTCGATGTCGGGCGGGGGCTGTTCCGGCGGCCCTTCCAGACCCGCGAGTTCCTTCAGCAGGCCTGGTTCATCGCGTCGGTGACGATCATCCCGACCGCACTCGTCGCCATCCCGTTCGGCGCGGTCATCGCGCTCCAGGTCGGCGGCCTGATCAAGCAGTTCGGCGCCCAGTCCTTCACCGGGTCGGCCGCCGTCCTCGCCGTCGTCCGCGAGGCCGGCCCGATCGCCACGTCGTTGCTGATCGCCGGCGCCGCCGGCTCGGCCATCGCCGCGGACCTCGGCGCGCGCAAGATCCGTGAAGAGCTCGACGCGATGATGGTCCTCGGCATCGACCCGATCCAGCGGCTCGTGGTTCCCCGGGTCCTGGCCTGCATGCTCGTCGCTGTCTTCCTCAACGGCCTGGTCTCGGTCGTCGGAGTCGCCGGTGGCTACGTCTTCAACGTCGTGCTCCAGGACGGCACACCGGGCGCCTACCTGTCGAGCTTCACGGCCCTCGCCCAGCTACCAGACCTCTGGCAGGGCATGGCCAAGGCGCTCGTCTTCGGACTGATCGCCGCGATCGTGGCCTGCTACAAGGGCATGAACGCCGCCGGTGGTCCGAAGGGCGTCGGCGACGCGGTCAACGAGTCGGTCGTCATCAGCTTCATGCTGCTGTTCGTCGTCAACTTCGTGATGAGCGCCCTCTACTTCCAACTCGTCCCAGCGAAGACGGGTTAGCCGGGCCATGGCGAGTCTCAAGGCGATCTACACGAAGCCGGCGGGATTCCTCGAAGACCTCGGGGACCAGCTCAGCTTCTATGTCCGCGCGCTCGCGTGGACCCCGCGCACGATCGTCCGCTACAAGAAGGAGATCCTGCGGATCCTGGCCGAGACCACGCTCGGCTCGGGCGCGCTCGCGGTCATCGGCGGCACGGTCGGCGTCATCATCGCGCTGTGCTTCTTCACCGGCACCGAGGTGGGGCTCCAGGGGTTCGCGGCGCTCGACCAGCTCGGCACCGCCCAGCTCGCCGGCTTCGTCTCCGCCTACTTCAACACCCGGGAGATCGCTCCGCTGGTGGCGGCGATCGGCCTGGCCGCCACCGTCGGCTGCGGCTTCACCGCACAGCTCGGCGCGATGCGGATCTCCGAGGAGGTCGACGCGCTCGAGGTGATGGCGATCCCGTCGCTGCCCTTCCTCGTCACCACGCGCATCATCGGCGGGCTGATCGCGATCATCCCCCTCTACGTCGTGGGCCTGCTCTCGTCCTACTTCGCGAGCCGCCTGGTGGTCACCCAGTTCTTCGGCCAGAGCACCGGCACCTATGACCAGTACTTCAACCAGTTCCTGCCTCCCGGCGACGTGCTCTGGTCCTTCGGCAAGGTGCTGGTCTTCGCCGTCGTCGTGATCCTGATCCACTGCTACTACGGCTACAACGCCGGCGGCGGCCCCGCCGGCGTGGGCGTCGCCGTGGGCCGCGCGGTCCGGACCAGCATCGTCGCCATCAACGTCATCGACCTGCTCCTGTCGATGGCCATCTGGGGCGCCACCACCACGGTGAGGTTGGCCGGATGACCAACCCAGGGACTGCGGTGGGCGCGGCTGTGCCCCACGGTGAGACGCCATGAGCTTCATCACCCGCCAGCACAAGATCCTCGGCATCGTCTTCCTGGCGATGGTCGTCCTCGCCGGCTACCTGGTCTACGCGACGTTCACGAAGAAGTTCACCGACTACGACCGGGTCAAGGTCCAGACGACCAACATCGGCCTGCAGCTCCCCGCCCGCGCCGATGTGAAGATCCGGGGCGTCATCGTGGGCGAGGTGCTCGACATGAGCGCGACCTCCGACGGCGCCGTGCTGACCCTGGGACTCTTCCCGAGCCAGATCGACACGATCCCCGCCAACGTCACCGCCTCGATCGTGCCCAAGACGCTGTTCGGCGAGAAGTACGTCTCCCTCATCATCCCCGACGACGCGGAGGCGTCGCCGATCCGCGCCGGCGACACGATCAAGCGCACGGCGGTCTCGACCGAGGTCGAGAAGGTGCTCTCCGACCTCTACCCCCTGCTGCGCACGGTCGAGCCGGCCGAGCTCAACCAGACGCTCAACGCGCTGGCCACCGCCCTCGAGGGCCGCGGCGACCAGATCGGCGAGAACCTCGAGACCGTCGACAGCTACCTCAAGCGGCTCAACCCGCAGATCCCGGCGCTGGTCGAGGACCTCCGTCTGACCGCATCGGTCTCCGACACCTACGCCGAGGTGCTGCCCCAGGTCGGCGACGTCCTGCACAACACCGTCACGACCACCAGCACCCTCGAGACCCGCGAGGCCAAGCTGCACCAGCTCCTCAGCGACATCACCCAGTTCTCCGGGACGGCGCGCACCTTCCTCGACGACAACGGCGACAACCTGATCCGGCTCGGCGAGGTCAGCCGGGCCCAGCTCCGGGTCCTGGCGCGCTACTCGACGGAGTTCCCGTGCCTGCTCGGAGGCCTGGTCAACAACGGCAAGATGGAGGCCGAGGCGTTCCGCGGCTTCACCCTGCACATCGTCCTCGAGACGCTCCCCAACCAGCCGCGCGGCTACACCGCCGCCGACAAGCCGGTCTACGGCGAGGACCGCGGCCCGACCTGCCTCCACCTGCCCAACCCGCCGTGGAACCAGTCCAACCCGGTCCGCCGCCAGCCCGACTTCGTCGACGGGGTCGACAGCCCGACCGGCAAGGGCACCGACCGGGTCGGCACGTCGTACGCCGCGGACCCGTCGGTCGACGTGTTGAGCTCCTACGCCGGTTCGCCGGAGGAGAGCGCGCTGATCGCCTCGCTGCTCGCGCCCACGATGGGGGAGGACGCCCCGGCGGTCTCGGACCTGGGCGGGCTGCTGCTCGGGCCGATGGTCCGCGGCACGACGGTCACCTATGCCGACTCACCGGGCGGCGGTGAGACGCCGTGAAGCTCCTGGACAAGAAGACTGCCGGCGACCTCGTCAAGCTGGTGATCTTCATGGTGGTGACCACGCTCGCCACCGGCGTGCTGGTGGCCACGATCGGCAACCTGAGCTTCGCCGGCTCCTCGACCTACAAGGCGGTCTTCGGTGACGCCACCGGCGTCAACAAGGGTGACGACATCCGGGTCGCGGGCGTCAAGGTCGGCACCGTCAAGGACGTCGCGATCACCGACCGCACCCGCGCGCTCATCACGTTCTCCGTCGACGACTCGACCGTGGTCACCGAGGCGACCCACGCCACGATCAAGTACCGCAACCTCGTCGGCCAGCGCTACATCGCCCTGACCCAGCAGGTCGGCTCGTCCACCAAGATGTCCGGCGGCGAGACGATCCCCATCGCCCGCACGGCGCCGGCGCTCGACCTCACCGTGCTCTTCAACGGGTTCAAGCCGCTCTTCCAGGCGCTCAGCCCCGCCGACATCAACCAGCTGTCCTACGAGATCGTCCAGGTCTTCCAGGGCGAGGGGGGCACCCTCGAGAGCCTGCTGGCCCACACCGCGTCGGTGACCAACACGCTGGCCGACCGCGACCAGGTGATCAGCGCCCTCATCGACAACCTGAGCGAGGTGCTCGACCACGTCGCCGACCGCGACCAGCAGCTCAACCAGCTGATCACGACGTTCCGCCAGTTCGTGGGCGGCCTCAACAGCGACCGTGAGGCGATCCTGGGCTCGCTCGACCAGATCTCCGAGCTCTCGGTGCAGACCGCGTCGCTGGTCAAGGGGATCCGCTCGCCCCTGGTCGACGACATCGCCAACCTGCGCAAGCTGACCGCCAACATCCAGCGCAACCGGGGCGAGCTCGACCGGGCCCTGCAGGTGCTGCCGATCAAGCTCGAGAAGGTCGGCCGGACCGCCATCTACGGCTCGTGGTTCAACTTCTACCTCTGCCAGTTCCAGGGCAAGGTCAAGCTGCCCGGGCTCACGGTCCCGGTGGCCTACAACACCGGCTCCCCCAGGTGTGATCTCGGATGACCACCCCACGAAAGACTGCGGGGGTGCTTCGCACGTGCGGGCACTCTTCCGCGGGGACCTCGGAAACGCCATGAAGCCCTTTCGCGAGCGCAACCCCGTGATCATCGGGGCGATCAGCCTCGCCGTCATCGCGGTCCTGATCCTCGGCGCGTTCCGCGCCCAGGACCTGCCGGTGATCGGCGGTGGTGACACCTACACGGCCGCCTTCGCCGAGGCCGGAGGGCTCAAGACCAACGACCCGGTCCGCATCGCCGGTGTCCGCGTGGGTGCCGTCGACAAGATCGAGCTCGACGGAGACCACGTGACGGTCTCCTTCCGGGTCAAGACCGACTCGGAGTTCGGCGACGAGACCGGCGCCTCGATCCGGGTCAACACCCTGCTCGGCGCGATGTACCTCGCCCTCGAACCCGCCGGCGACGGCCAGCTCAAGAGCGACGACCAGATCCCGGTCGAGCGCACCAGCTCGCCCTACGACGTGGTCAAGGCGTTCTCCGGACTCGCCGAGACTGCCGACCAGATCGACACCGACCAGCTGGCCCGCTCGCTGACCACGCTGTCCGACCTGACCCGCAACACGCCCGAGGAGTTCCAGGCGGCCCTGTCCGGGGTCTCACGGCTCTCGGCCAACATCGCGGACAAGAGCGGCCGGATCAACCTGCTGCTCACCAACCTGGAGCGGGTCTCCACGGTGCTCAACGACCGCGACGAGGACATCGTCGACCTGATGAAGCAGTCCGACACCCTCTTCCAGGCGCTGGTGGCCCGCCGGGAGGCGGTGCACAACATCCTCGTGTCGACCTCGACGCTCTCCTCCGAGCTGAGTGCGCTCGTGCGCCAGAGCCGCGACGACCTCAAGCCGGCGCTGACCCAGCTCGACGACGTCGTCGGCATCCTCAACAAGAACGAGGACAACATCGACAACAGCCTGCGGCTGATGGCTCCCTTCTACCGGGTCTTCGCCAACACCCTCGGCAACGGGCCGTGGTTCGACACCTACATCCAGAACATGCCTCCCGCACCCGACCTGCTGAACGGTGGTGGGGTCGGATGAGCGGCTCTGCCAACCTGGCCAGGCGGGCGATCGTCCCGCTCTGCCTCCTCGCGCTGGTCGTGGCGGCGGGGATGACGATGTTCCTCGGCGGCGACGACACCAAGAAGCTGACCGCGCACTTCCCGCGCACCATCTCCCTCTACGAGGGCAGCCCGGTCAAGGTGCTGGGGGTCCAGGTCGGAGCGGTCGACACGGTCACGCCGACCGGCACCGACGTCGTCGTCGAGATGCACTACGACGCCAACGTCAAGATCCCGGCCGACGCGCAGGCCGTGATCGTGTCGCCGTCCATCGTCGGCGACCGCTTCATCCAGCTGACTCCCGTCTACGAGGACGGGCCCAGGCTCGCCGACGGCGCCGTCCTCCAGGACCAGGACACCGGCGTACCGCTGGAGCTCGACCAGATCTACTCCAGCCTCGACCAGCTCAACGTCGCGCTCGGCCCCAACGGCGCCAACAAGAACGGCGCGCTCTCCGACCTGCTCGCCACCACGGCCGAGAACTTCGGCGGCCAGGGCGCGCAGTTCCACCAGACCATCGAGGACTTCAGCGACCTGAGCCAGACCCTCGACGACAACAAGGAGGCGCTGTTCGGCTCCGCGCGTGAGCTCGAGGGCTTCATCAGCACCCTGGCCACCAACGACAAGACCGTGCGGCAGTTCAACCAGTCGCTCTCCGACGTCTCCGACCTGCTCTCCGGGGAGAAGGAGGAGCTGGCCGCCGCGCTGCACAACCTGTCGGTCGGGCTGGGCGACGTCGCGACCTTCGTGAAGGACAACCGCGAGATCCTCGGCAAGAACATCACGCACATCAACCGGGTCGCCAAGGTGCTGGTCAAGCAGCGCGCGGCGCTCGACGAGACGCTCACGAACGCGCCGCTGGCGCTGAACAACCTGGCGCTGACCTACAACCCGCAGGCCGGCACCCTCGACACCAACGCCAACCTCGGCGAGCTGGTCGACCAGATCGCGTCCGACCCGGAGACGCTGGTGTGCGGCTTCCTGAGCCAGGTGGACAAGAGCGGGCAGCTCTGCAACCTCGCCGGGACGGTGCTCAAGCGGTCGGCGCCGTTCGGGGCACCGACCGCGGAGCGCCCCGCCTATGACCAGACCCTGGGTGGCCTCGTGGCCGTGGACGACGGGAGCGACCAGTGAAGCGGCTGCGCGTCCTCCTCGGCCTGCTGCTCGGCAGCGTGCTCCTCTCGGGCTGCGACTTCGACGTCTACGCCCTGCCGCTGCCCGGCGGCACCGACGTCGGCGACAACCCCATCCGGGTGACCGTGGAGTTCGAGGACGTCCTCGACCTGGTCCCGAAGTCGACGGTCAAGGTCAACGACGTCAGCGTCGGCCAGGTCAAGGAGATCGACCTCGACGGCTACCACGCCGTGGTGAAGCTCGAGCTCCGAAACGACACCAAGCTGCCGGACAACGCGATCGCCGAGATCCGCCAGACCAGCCTGCTCGGCGAGAAGTTCGTCTCGCTGTCGGCACCGGCGACCGGCGCGAGTGACGAGCCCCTGGGCGACGGCGACGTCATCGACCTCGACCGCACCGGTCGCAACCCGGAGGTCGAGGAGGTGCTCGGCGCGCTGAGCCTCATCCTCAACGGCGGTGGCGTTGCCCAGCTCAAGACCATCACCCAGGAGCTCAACAAGGCAGTCACCGGTCGCGAGGACAACGTCCGCTCGGTCCTCGCCCAGATCGACACCTTCACGGGCAGCCTCGACACCAACAAGGCCCAGATCGTCTCGGCGATCGAGGCGCTCAACCGGCTCTCCCTGTCTGCGCACCAGCAGGAGGGCAACATCGACGAGGCGCTCGAGGAGCTGCCGAGCGCGCTGACCAGCATCGACGGCCAGCGCCAGGACCTCGTCAAGATGCTGCAGGCCCTCGACCAGCTCTCCAACGTCGGTGTGCGGGTGATCAAGGCGTCGAAGACCGCGACCATCGACTCGCTGCGCCAGCTCCAGCCGGTGCTCAACCAGCTGGCCGCCTCGGGCGACAACTTCGTCAAGGCGTTCAACGTGTTCCTGACCTACCCGTTCGTCGACGAGGTGGTCGGCCGCGACCCCCAGGTCGCGCGCAACCTGCACATGGGTGACTACACGAACCTCTCGATCACCCTCGAGATCGACCTCACCCAGGGGCTGCCGACCAACCCGACCGACGTGCTCCCGACCCAGCTCGACCCGGGGCAGCTCGTCCAGGACGTCCTCGACTGCATCGCCAGCGGCAACCTGGCCAGCCCGATCTGCCAGAAGGTGCTCAAGACCCCCGAGGCGCTGCTCAAGCTCAAGGAGATCTGCCAGGAGCCGGCCAACAAGACCAAGACCGTGTGCGTGCTGCTCAACACCATTCCCGGCGTACCCGGGCTTCCCGGCGCGGCCGCGGGCTCCGACCCGCTCGGCGGGCTCCTCGGCACCCTCGGGCTCGGTCGCAGCGCCACCGGTCCGTGGAACGACGCGGCCCATGGCGGGCCCACGATGGAGCAGCTGCAGTCGGTCTACGACCCCGGGCTGGTCAGCCTGCTGATCCCGCCGATGGTGATCGGAGCCGAAACCCAGTGATCACTCGCCGTACCAAGATCCAGCTGGTCGTCTTCGTCATCATCACGCTGTTCGGAGTGACCTTCGTGGGCGCGCGCTACGCCCAGCTCGACAAGGCGTTCTACGACGACAACTACACGGTGAACGTGAGCTTCGCCGACTCCGGCGGCATCTTCGCCGGGGGTGAGGTCACCTACCGTGGCGTCAGCGTCGGCACGGTCAAGAAGCTGGAGCTCAACGACGAGGGCGTCAACGTGGTCCTCGACATCGACAACAGCTTCGACGAGATCCCGTCCGACACCCTCGCGGTGGTCGGCAACCGGTCCGCCGTCGGCGAGCAGTACGTCGAGCTCCAGCCGCAGCGCGACGACGGTCCGTACCTGCACAACGACTCGGTGATCGACCAGGAGGACACCCGGCTCCCGATCGCCACCGACACCCTGCTGACCCACCTGTCCGAGACCATCGAGTCGGTGGACGAGGCCGACCTGAAGACCACCGTCGACGAGCTCGGAGCGGCGTTCGCCGGCACCGGCGAGGACCTCCAGACGATCATCGACTCCGGCACCTCGTTCATCAACACCGCCAACGACAACTTCGACGTCACCACGGCGCTGATCAGGGACGGCAACACCGTCCTGCACGGCCAGATCGACAGCGAGTCGGCGATCCGCAACTTCTCCAGGCAGCTCCAGGCGTTCAGCAGCGTGCTGGCCGGCTCCGACGTCGACCTGCGCAACCTGATCGACACCGGCGGGGTCGCCGCGACCCAGCTGCGGACCTTCCTCGAGCAGAACCGCGTCGAGCTCGGCGACCTGATCAACAACCTGGTCACCACCGGCGAGGTCGTCGTCAAGCACCTCGACGGCATCAAGCAGCTGCTGGTGGTCTACCCCTACGCCGTCGAGGGCGGCTTCACGGTGGTCTCCAAGTCGCCGGACACCGGCCTCTACGACGCGCACTTCGGCCTGATCCTCACGACCCAGAAGGTCTGCCACAAGGGCTATGAGTCCACCGACACCCGCACGCCCCAGGACGGCAGCAACACGCCGATGAACGTCGATGCCCGCTGCGCGGAGTCGGCGGCGGAGAGCAACGCCCGCGGTGCCCAGAACGCTCCGCGCGCGGCCACGTCGTACGCCGACTCGCCGGTCGTGGCGTCCTACGACCCGGTGACCGGCGAGCTGGCCTGGGGCGACCCGACCGCGACCGACCCCGCCGCGCTTCCCCCGACCGGTAGCGTGACCCTGCCCGCCCACGGAGAGGAGTCCTGGAAGTGGCTGTTCCTCCAGCCCCTGACGCCTCGTCAGGAGTGACCGAGGACGACAGCCATCCCGTCCGGGACTCGAAGGCCCCGCAGTTCCGACGCGGTCTCCTCGTGGTGCTGCTCGTGCTCCTCGTCGCCTCGCTCGCCGGCGCCGCCTACCTCGCCACCAACCGTTCGGTGCCCGCTCTGGGCATCGACGGCGAGCAGGACGCGCTGCAGGCCCAGCGCGACCAGGTCGGGGCCCAGGCCGAGCAGTTCCTGTTGCGCGTCAACACCTACGACCCCAGCATGCTCGACGACGACGGCACGATGCCGAAGTACCGCCAGCTCGTCGAGGAGGTGATCACGCCCAAGTTCGCCGCCGACTTCGACCAGTCGGTGAGCGTGGTGGAGCAGGTCGTCCAAGGCCGCGGTGACACCGTGACCTGCCAGGTGTTCAGCACCGGTGTCTCCTCCATCGACTCCGACTCGGCGACGGCACTGGTCGCCGGCGCCACCACCTCGACCATTCCCGGCAAGGACGGCAAGGATCCCGTCACCTTCAGCCAGCCGCTTCAGCTGCGGCTGCAGATGGTGCGGATCCACGGGACCTGGCTGGTCGACGACTTCAGCTCGATCAGCGGAACCGGCGCGGCGCCCGGGGACTCGTCCTCGCAGCCCCCGACCGAGGCCCCGACCGCGACCCCGTCAGGGTCACCGACCGAGGGGGCCACGCCGTGACCCCCACGTGGTACGACCTGCTCGGCGTCGAGCCCGACGCGTCCGCGGACGGCATCCGCGCGGCCTGGAAGACCGCGATCGCGGAGCTCGACCCCGGTGACCGCAGGTTCCGCACCCTCAACGAGGCCGCCGAGGTGCTCCTCGACGCCGACCGGCGCGCGGCGTACGACGAGACGCTGGCCCAGGCACGAGCCGAGGCGAGGCAGGAGCGCGCCAAGGCCGAGGAGCAGAAGAAGGAGAGCCCGACCGAGCCAGCGGCTCCGCGACGCTCGGTCCCCGCCTGGCTGCTCGCCGCCGTCGCCGTCCTCACGGTCCTGGCCATGGCGGCGGCCGGCTACCTGCTGGCCCAGCCGTCCGACGACGAGATCGCCACCGCGACCCGGGAGGCACAGAGCGCCGCCGAGCGGGCGACGCCGATGATCCTCGCCTACGACTTCCGCCATCTCGACGAGGACCAGAAGGCCGTCCAACCGCTCCTGACCGGCGACTACCGCAAGGAGTACGACAAGGTCATGGCGGCGATCAAGGAGAACGCCGACCGGATCAAGCCGGTCGTGACCGCCGAGGTGACGGCGTCCGGCATCGTCCGGGCCAGTGCCGACCGGGTCATCGTGCTGGTCCTGGTCGAGCGCAACGTCGCCAACGCACAGGGTTCCGAGCCCAACTACCAGGACCAGGTGCGGGTGACGATGGAGCGCGACGGCGCCGACTGGCTGGTGGCCAAGCTGGGCACCCAGCCCCTCCCCGGCTGACCCGGACACCACCGCCACCGCGGCCGCCGGTCCCCAGTTGTGGGCCCGAAGTGCTTGACCTGAGCCCTGCTTCGGACCACACTCGGTGGACGCCATGCGGATCAGCCGTGGCGCGGTCTTGAAGGCTGCCCGCTCATCCGCTATCGTGGGTCCTTGCGCCTGCTCTCAAATGCTCCTCGCCCTGTCCGGATGGGTGTTGTTGTGGTGGTCGGGTGCCTCTCCGCTCACGAGCCCGCATGAGGACAACTCTTGGCCGCGCGCACCACCTCCCGCACGTCCGTTTCAAACCCCGCTGCATCCGGCACTGGCCGCCGCATCTCGTTCGCGAAGATCACTGACGCGCTCGAGGTTCCCAAGCTCCTCTCCCTCCAGACCGACAGCTTCGACTGGCTGATCGGCAACGAGGCTTGGGACAAGGCTGTCGAGCGCCGTCGCGCCGAGGGTGAGGACGTCTCCAGCAAGTCCGGACTCCAGGAGATCTTCGAGGAGATCTCGCCGATCGAGGACTTCTCCGAGACGATGTCGCTCTCGTTCGAGAACCCGGTCTTCTACGACCCCAAGTACACGGTTGACGAGTGCAAGGAGAAGGACTTCACCTACTCCGCTCCGCTCTACGTGTCGGCGGAGTTCACCAACAACGACACCGGTGAGATCAAGGGCCAGACGGTCTTCATGGGCGACTTCCCGCTCATGTCCGACAAGGGCACCTTCATCATCAACGGCACCGAGCGCGTCGTCGTGTCCCAGCTGGTCCGCTCGCCCGGCGTCTACTTCGAGCGCACGGCCGACAAGACGTCCGACAAGGACATCTACACCGCCAAGCTGATCCCGAGCCGCGGTGCCTGGCTGGAGTTCGAGATCGACAAGCGCGACATGGTCGGGGTCCGCCTCGACCGCAAGCGCAAGCAGAACGTCACCGTGCTGCTGAAGGCGCTCGGCATGTCCATCGAGGACATCCGCCGCGAGTTCGCCGACCCCAACAGCACCGAGGGCAAGGCCTATGAGTCCATCGAGCTCACGCTCGAGAAGGACCACACGGTGGCCGAGGACGACGCGCTGCTCGACATCTACCGCAAGCTGCGCCCGGGCGAGCCGCCGACGCGCGAGGCCGCGACGACGCTGCTGAACAACTACTACTTCAACCCCAAGCGCTACGACCTCGCCAAGGTCGGCCGCTACAAGGTGAACAAGAAGCTCGGCCTCGTCGAGCCCTTCGACCAGCAGACGCTGACCCTCAACGACGTCGTGGCGGCGATCCGCTACATCGTCGCGCTGCACGACGGCCAGCGGGAGATCGAGTCGCCCCAGGGCGCGCTCGAGATCTCGGCCGACGACATCGACCACTTCGGCAACCGCCGGATGCGCACGGTCGGCGAGCTGATCCAGAACCAGCTCCGCACGGGCCTGGCCCGGATGGAGCGCGTGGTCCGCGAGCGGATGACGACCCAGGACGTCGAGGCGATCACGCCCCAGTCCCTGATCAACATCCGGCCGGTCGTGGCGGCGCTGAAGGAGTTCTTCGGCACCTCGCAGCTCTCGCAGTTCATGGACCAGACCAACCCGATCGCGGGGCTGACGCACAAGCGCCGGCTCAACGCGCTCGGCCCGGGCGGTCTGTCCCGTGACCGCGCCGGCATGGAGGTCCGTGACGTCCACCCGTCGCACTACGGCCGGATGTGCCCGATCGAGACGCCGGAAGGCCCGAACATCGGCCTGATCGGCTCGCTCGCCTCCTACGGCCGGATCAACCCCTTCGGCTTCGTCGAGACGCCCTACCGCAAGGTCGAGAAGGGCAAGATCACCGACCAGGTCGACTACCTCACGGCCGACGACGAGGACCGCTACGTCATCGCGCAGGCCAATGCGGCGATCGACAGCAAGGGCAAGTTCACCGACGAGCGCGTGCTGGTCCGCCAGCGCGACGGCGAGGTGTCCGAGGTCCTGGCCGACGACGTCGACTACGTCGACGTCTCGCCGCGCCAGATGGTCTCGGTCGCGACCGCGCTGATCCCGTTCCTCGAGCACGACGACGCCAACCGTGCGCTCATGGGCGCCAACATGCAGCGCCAGGCCGTGCCGCTCATCAGGAGCGACTCGCCCCTGGTCGGCACCGGCATGGAGTACCGCGCCGCGGTCGACGCGGGCGACGTGCTCGTGGCCGAGACGGCCGGCGTGGTCAAGGAGGTGTCCGCCGAGGTCATCGAGACGATGAACGACGACGGCACCTACACGACCTACAAGCTCAACAAGTTCCGCCGCTCCAACCAGGGCACCTGCATCAACCAGCGTCCGCTGGTCAGCGAGGGTGACAAGCTCGCCGAGGGTCAGCCGATCGCCGACGGTCCGTGCACCGACAACGCCGAGATGGCGCTGGGCACCAACCTGCTGGTCGCCTTCATGCCGTGGCAGGGCCACAACTACGAGGACGCGATCATCCTCAGCCAGCGCCTGGTGCAGGAGGACGTCCTCACCTCGATCCACATCGAGGAGCACGAGGTCGACGCCCGCGACACCAAGCTCGGGCCCGAGGAGATCACGCGGGACATCCCCAACGTCTCCGAGGAGATGCTGGCCGACCTCGACGAGCGGGGCATCATCCGGATCGGCGCGGAGGTCACCACCGGTGACATCCTCGTCGGCAAGGTGACCCCCAAGGGCGAGACCGAGCTGACCCCCGAGGAGCGGCTGCTCCGCGCGATCTTCGGTGAGAAGGCGCGCGAGGTGCGCGACACCTCGATGAAGGTCCCGCACGGCGAGTCCGGCACGGTCATCGGCGTCCGCGTCTTCGACCGCGAGGAGGGTGACGAGCTCCCGCCCGGTGTCAACCAGCTGGTGCGCGTCTACGTCGCGCAGAAGCGCAAGATCTCCGTCGGCGACAAGCTCGCCGGACGCCACGGCAACAAGGGCGTCATCGCGAAGATCCTGCCGATCGAGGACATGCCGTTCATGGAGGACGGCACCCCGGTCGACGTGGTGCTCAACCCGCTCGGTGTGCCGCGCCGGATGAACATCGGCCAGATCCTCGAGCTGCACCTGGGCTGGCTGGCCAAGCAGGGCTGGGACCTCGACCTGTCCGCTGACAAGTCCAAGTCGGCCAAGCTGGCCGAGTGGAAGCAGCGGCTGATCGACATCGGCGTCGAGAAGGCCGAGCCGGACACCAAGGTGGCGACGCCCGTGTTCGACGGCGCGCGCGAGGACGAGCTCACCGGCCTGCTCGGTGCGACCCTGCCCAACCGCGACGGCGTCCGGATGGTCAAGGAGGACGGCAAGGCGTCCCTCTTCGACGGTCGCTCCGGCGAGCCGTTCCCGGACCCGGTGGCGGTCGGCTACATGTACATCCTCAAGCTGCACCACCTGGTGGACGACAAGATCCACGCCCGCAGCACCGGCCCCTACTCGATGATCACGCAGCAGCCCCTGGGCGGTAAGGCCCAGTTCGGCGGCCAGCGGTTCGGCGAGATGGAGGTCTGGGCGATGGAGGCCTACGGCGCCGCCTACGCCCTCCAGGAGCTGCTGACGATCAAGTCCGACGACGTGCCCGGTCGCGTCAAGGTCTACGAAGCGATCGTCAAGGGCGAGAACATCCCCGACTCGGGCATCCCCGAGTCGTTCAAGGTGCTCGTCAAGGAGATGCAGTCGCTCTGCCTGAACGTCGAGGTCCTGAGCCAGGACGGCTCGTCGATCGAGCTCCGTGACGCGGAGGAGGACGTCTTCCGCGCCGCCGAGGAGCTCGGCATCGACCTGTCCCGTCGCGAGCCCAGCTCCGTCGAAGAGGTGTGACGTGTGGGTCCGGGCCTGACCTCGGTCGGCCCGGACCCCACCACCACCCCCCCATTCAGCACGACCTAGAACAACGAGGGAAGCGAAGCCAAAGTGCTCGACGTCAACTTCTTCGACCAGCTTCGGATCGGCCTGGCCACCGCGGAGGACATCCGCACGTGGAGCCACGGTGAGGTCAAGAAGCCGGAGACCATCAACTACCGCACGCTCAAGCCCGAGCGTGACGGCCTCTTCTGCGAGAAGATCTTCGGTCCCACCCGGGACTGGGAGTGCTACTGCGGCAAGTACAAGCGGGTGCGCTTCAAGGGCATCATCTGCGAGCGCTGCGGTGTCGAGGTCACTCGCTCCAAGGTCCGCCGCGAGCGGATGGGCCACATCGAGCTCGCCGCCCCGGTCACCCACATCTGGTACTTCAAGGGTGTCCCGAGCCGGCTCGGCTACCTGCTCGACCTCGCCCCGAAGGACCTCGAGAAGGTCATCTACTTCGCGGCCTACATGATCACGTCGGTCGACGACGACGCGCGCCACAAGGACCTCTCCTCGCTGGAGAACAAGGTCGGCCTGGAGCGCGAGCGGCTCGAGAAGCGCCGTGACGGCTCCCTCGAGGACCGCACGAAGAAGCTCGAGGAGGACCTCGCGGCCCTGGAGGCCGAGGGGGCCAAGGCCGACCAGCGCCGCAAGGTCAAGGACGCCGCCGAGCGGGAGATGAAGCAGCTGCGCGACCGTGCGCAGCGCGAGCTCGACCGCCTCGAGGAGGTCTGGAGCACCTTCAAGGCGCTCAAGGTCCAGGACCTCATGGGCGACGAGATGCTCTACCGCGAGATGAAGAACTGGTTCGGCAAGTACTTCGAGGGCCACATGGGCGCCACGGCGATCCAGAAGCGCCTCCAGGACTTCGACATCGCCGCCGAGGTGGAGTCGCTGCGCGAGACCATCGCGACCGGCAAGGGCCAGAAGAAGGTCCGGGCGCTCAAGCGGCTCAAGGTCGTCGACGCGTTCCGCAAGACCGGCAACAAGCCCCAGGGCATGGTCCTCGACGCCGTTCCGGTCATCCCGCCGGACCTGCGCCCGATGGTGCAGCTCGACGGTGGCCGGTTCGCGACCTCCGACCTCAACGACCTCTACCGCCGGGTGATCAACCGCAACAACCGGCTCAAGCGGCTCCTCGACCTCGGCGCGCCCGAGATCATCGTCAACAACGAGAAGCGGATGCTCCAGGAGGCCGTCGACTCGCTGTTCGACAACGGCCGTCGTGGCCGTCCGGTCACCGGCCCGGGCAACCGGCCGCTGAAGTCGCTGTCCGACATGCTCAAGGGCAAGCAGGGTCGCTTCCGCCAGAACCTGCTCGGCAAGCGCGTCGACTACTCCGGCCGCTCGGTCATCGTGTCGGGTCCGCAGCTCAAGCTGCACCAGTGCGGCCTGCCCAAGATGATGGCGCTCGAGCTGTTCAAGCCCTTCGTCATGAAGCGGCTGGTCGACCTCTCCCACGCCCAGAACATCAAGTCCGCCAAGCGGATGGTGGAGCGGGCGACGTCCGGTCTCTCGCGCTACGCGATGGTCTGGGACGTGCTCGAAGAGGTCATCATGGAGCACCCGGTGCTGCTCAACCGCGCACCGACGCTCCACCGCCTCGGCATCCAGGCCTTCGAGCCGCAGCTGATCGAGGGCAAGGCCATCCAGATCCACCCGCTCGTCTGCGGCGCGTTCAACGCCGACTTCGACGGTGACCAGATGGCGGTGCACCTGCCGCTGTCCGCCGAGGCCCAGGCCGAGGCGCGGATCCTGATGCTCTCGACCAACAACATCCTCAAGCCGTCGGACGGCCGTCCGGTGACCATGCCCTCGCAGGACATGATCATCGGCCTGTTCTGGCTGACCACCGACCGCGAGGGCGAGCCCGGCGAGGGCCGGGCGTTCTCGTCGCCGGCCGAGGCCGATCATGGCCTTCGACCACGGCGAGATCAGCCTGCAGAGCAAGGTGAAGATCAAGCTCTCCGACGTCGTCCCGCCGCTGGGCGAGGGCGGCGAGGACTGGGAGGAGGGCCAGTCGCTCATCCTCGAGACCACGCTGGGCCGCTCGCATCTTCAACGACACCCTGCCCTCCGACTACCCCTACGTGAACTACGAAGTGGGCAAGAAGGCGCTGGGCGCGATCGTCAACGACCTGGCCGAGCGCTACACCAAGGTCGAGGTCGCGGCGTCGCTCGACGCCCTCAAGGACACCGGCTTCCACTGGGCCACCCGGTGCGGCGTCACCGTCTCCATCGAGGACGTCGTCACGCCGGCCAACAAGGCCGAGATCCTGTCGAGCTTCGAGAAGCAGGCCGCCAACATCCAAAAGCAGTTCGAGCGCGGCCTCATCACCGACGACGAGCGTCGTCAGGAGCTCATCGAGATCTGGACCGACGCGTCGAGCAAGGTCGGCGACGCCATGGAGGCGAACTTCGACCGGTCGAACCCCATCTTCATGATGGTCGACTCGGGTGCCTCCGGAAACATGAACCAGATCCGGCAGGTGGCCGCCATGCGTGGCCTCGTGGCCAACCCGAAGGGCGAGATCATCCCGCGCCCGATCAAGTCCAACTTCCGTGAGGGCCTGACCGTCCTCGAGTACTTCATCGCCACCCACGGTGCCCGCAAGGGACTGGCGGACACGGCGCTGCGGACCGCGGACTCGGGCTACCTGACCCGTCGCCTCGTCGACGTGTCGCAGGACGTCATCATCCGTGAGGACGACTGCGGCACCGAGCGGGGCCTGGTCAAGCGGATCGGGGTCAAGCGGGAGGACGGCACCGTCCGCAAGGACGACAACGCCGAGACCGCGGCCTACGCCCGGTCCGCGGCCGTCGAGATCACCCACCCGGAGACCGGCGACGTGCTGGCCGCCGCAGGTGAGGACCTCGGTGACGTCAAGATCGGCGAGCTCGTGGCTGCCGGTGTCGAGGAGCTGTCGGTCCGCTCGGTGCTGACCTGCGACGCCAAGACCGGCACCTGCGCCAAGTGCTACGGCCGCTCCCTGGCCACCGGCAAGCTGGTCGACATCGGAGAGGCCGTCGGCATCATCGCGGCCCAGTCGATCGGTGAGCCCGGCACCCAGCTGACGATGCGCACCTTCCACACCGGTGGCGTCGCCTCGGCCGACGACATCACGCAGGGTCTGCCCCGCGTGGTCGAGCTGTTCGAGGCCCGTTCGCCCAAGGGCGTCTCGCCGATCAGCGAGGTCGCGGGCCGGATCGAGATCGAGGAGACCGACAAGGCGCGCGTCGTCAAGATCACTCCCGACGACGGTTCGGACGTCCAGGAGTACCCCGTCAGCCGGCGCTCCCGCCTCCGGGTGGCCGACGGCGACCACATCGAGGTCGGCGACCAGCTGGTCGTCGGCACGCCGGACCCCAAGGAGGTCCTGCGCATCCTCGGTGTCCGGAAGACCCAGCAGCACCTCGTCGACGAGGTCCAGGCGGTCTACCGCTCGCAGGGCGTGGCGATCCACGACAAGCACATCGAGATCATCGTGCGGCAGATGCTGCGCCGGATCACGGTGCTCGAGTCCGGTGACACCCACCTGCTGCCCTCCGACCTCGTGGACCGCGTGCGGTTCGAGGAGGAGAACCGGCGTGTGGTCTCCGAGGGCGGCAAGCCGGCCTCGGGTCGTCCGGAGCTCATGGGCATCACCAAGGCCTCGCTCGCGACCGAGTCGTGGCTGTCCGCGGCCTCCTTCCAGGAGACCACCCGTGTCCTCACCGACGCGGCGATCCACGGACGGTCCGACGCGCTGCGCGGTCTGAAGGAGAACGTCATCATCGGCAAGCTGATCCCGGCGGGCACCGGCCTCGAGCGCTACCGCAACATCCGGGTGGAGCCCACCGAGGAGGCCCGCGCCGCGGCGTACTCCGTGACCGGCTACGACTCCTACGACTACGAGTTCGCCGGCGCCGGCGGGCAGGCGGTCGCTCTGGAGGACTTCGACTTCGGGTCCTACCAGAACTGAGCACGGCACGAAGGCCCCCTCGTCAGCCGCAGGCTGGCGAGGGGGCCTTCTGCTGTGCTCAACAAGCGCCGACCCAGCGGCCGCACCTGTGGACGAACCGAGCCACAGCACACCTGGTGGACAGCAAGTGGTCGTTCGAGCGCAAGATCGACCGCGACCCGTCGTTACTGCTGAGCAGTAACGACGGCTCGGCACGAAATTGGCGCCGACTCGTCGTTACTGCTCAGCAGTAACGACGAGTCGGCGTCGGGTTAGCAGCGCTGGGCCAGGAGGGTGGAGTCGTCGATGTCGAAGGTGCGGCCCTCGCGGGTGACCGTGCGCGGCCGCTGCTCGACGACGATGGCCTCGAAGCCGTCCGGGAGGGCAGGGACGAGCTCGGTGGCCAGGAACATCGCCTTGCGCTGCTTCTCCGGGTGGTCGGCGAACATGTGCTCCGACGGCGCGTGGGCCACGACCAGGAGGTGGCCAGCCGGTGCGACCGCGCCGGCGAGGCGGCGCACGATGTCGGCCATCTCGCCCTCCTGAGGATGCAGGAAGTGTGTGGTGACCAGGTCCCAGGTGCGGCCGCCGGGGTCGAAGGTGCGCGCGTCGACCTGCCACCAGTCGGTGCGGTCGGCGACGCCGGCCTCCCCGGCGTGACGGGACGCGCGGGCCAGCCCGTTGGCCGAGAAGTCGGCGCCAGTGACCTGCCAGCCGTGCTGCGCCAGCCAGATCACGTCGCCGCCCTCGCCGCAGCCGACGTCGAGCGCGGCGCCCGGCGTCAGCTTCGACGCCTCCGCGACCAGCTGAGCGTTGGGGTTCCCGCTCCAGACCTGACCGGCGCCGGCGTACCGCTCTTCCCAACCGTGCGGCTCGAACAGGGCCGCGGCCTCTTCTTCGGTGTGCATGGTGCGAGCCTGCCACTTCAGGTCGACCTGAGGTCAAGGAGCAGCCGCCGCGGACGATTCTCAGCCGAAACTCAGCGCCGCCCACAACTGCGGAGCGCTCGGGAGGGTCACACTCGTAGACGGACGAACTGCTGAGTCCACAGGAGGACTGTGATGGAGCGCTGGATGCGGGTTCCTTTCTGGAGCGGGGTGGCCACCATGGTGGCCGGGTCGGCCCTGGGGGGCGTGATGATGCTGGCGCCGAGCGGGAGCGCCGCGTCCGGCCAGCGGGCCGTGCCGCAGCGATCGACGGCTGAGTGCACCAACGACAACCTGACCGCGACCTACAGGGGCGGCGACGCGGCCATGAGCCACGTCTACGGCCGGATCGTCCTGCGCAACACCTCCGACGTCACCTGCTGGGTCAGGGGGTACGGCGGGCTGTCGTACGTCGTGGGAGGAGCCAACGGCAAGCAGGTGGGGGCGGCGGCGGACCGGACCCCCAGCAACCGGCCCAAGGTGACGCTGGCGCCCGGCGACAAGGTGCGCAGCGCCGTGGCCGAGACGTCGTCGGCGCCGTACCCCAGGAAGAGGTGCAGGCCCGCCGAGGTCGACGGGTTCCGGGTCTACGTGCCCGACGAGACGCAGTGGCAGTACATCGCCCACCCGACCATCGGCTGCGCGAACCCGAGGGTCCACCTGCTCGAGCACAAGGCCTATCACTGAGCGATCGGGTGCCGCCGGCCGGTCGGACGAACAGGGCGCGGCCGTCGACCCGCGACGCCGAAATGCGTGAGCGACGCGGCCGGTTGGGGTACATCTGACGCATGAGTGAGTCGCAGCCCGAGAGCCCTGGCAAGCACGCAGCGCCCGACGACGACCCGAACAGCGACCCCCCGCCGGTGGCAGGCGAGGGTGGCGAGCACGCCGCCGACGGTGCGCCCGAGGAGGCGGACGAGGCGGAGATCGAGGAGGCGCGCCAGGAGCGCCTCGACCCCGTCAACCGACCCGACCACGTCGAGGTCGACAACACCGACCGCGACTTCGATCCCGAGAAGGGGATGTTCACCGACACCGAGGGCTATGACGAGGCCGAGGAGAAGTTCCCGGCCATCGGTGAGCAGGGGGCCTAGTGCTCCGGCTGGATTCACGGACTGAGGGGCCCCCTGAGACAATGAAGGGGTGACCAGCCCGCCCGTGCGCGCCGACGTTCTCGTCGTCGGCGCCGGCCCCGCCGGGTCTGCCGCGGCGGCGTGGGCGGCCCGCGGTGGCGCGGACGTGGTGCTGGCCGACGCGGCGGTCTTCCCGCGCGACAAGACCTGCGGCGACGGGCTCACCCCTCGCGCGGTGAGCGAGCTGCAGCGGCTCGGTCTCGAGGACTGGCTGCGTGCGCACACGGTCAACCAGGGGCTCCGGGCCCACGGCTTCGGGCAGACCCTGCTGCTGCCCTGGCCCGGCCCGGGAAGCGACGGCACAGGGCTGCCCGCCTGGGGCTCGGCGGTGGCGCGCACCGAGCTCGACGACCACCTGCGGACCACCGCGATCAAGGCCGGTGCTAGCGCGGTCGACGGGTTCCGGGCCGTCGACGTACGCCGTGACGGCGACCGGATCGCCGCGGTGGTCTTCAAGACCGACGACGGCCCGGTCGAGATCGGCTGCCGCCACCTCGTGGTGGCCGACGGCGTGCGCTCGCCGCTGGGCAAGGTCCTGGGCCGCGAGTGGCACCGCGACACCGTCTACGGCGTCGCCGGCCGCTCCTACATCGCGAGCGGCCAGAGCGACGACCCGTGGATCAGCAGCCACCTCGAGCTCCGCGACGAGGCGGGGAAGGTGCTGTCCGGCTACGGCTGGATCTTCCCGCTCGGCACCGGCGAGGTGAACATCGGCGTCGGCACCCTCGCCACCAGCAAGCGCCCCGCCGAGCTGGCGATCAAGCCGCTGATGTCGCAGTACGCCGAGCTGCGCCGCGAGGAGTTCGAGCTCTCCGGAGACCTGCGGATGCCGACGAGCGCACTGCTGCCGATGGGTGGCGCCGTGAGCAACGTCGCCGGCCCCAACTGGGCCATCATCGGCGACGCGGCGGCCTGCGTGAACCCGCTCAACGGCGAGGGCATCGACTACGGTCTCGAGACCGGACGGCTGGTCGCCGACCTGCTGTTGTCCTCGGGGCCAGACGGTGCCGACCTCGCCACCGCCTGGCCCGCACTGCTGAGCGAGCACTACGGCGAGTCGTTCTCCATCGCCCGCCGCCTGGCCGGCCTGGTCACCGTGCCGGGGCTGCTCAAGACCCTCGGCCCGGCCGGCATGCGGTCCGACTGGCTGATGACCCTCGCGCTGCGGTGGATGGGCAACCTGGTCACCGACGAGGACCGCGACCGTGCCGCCCGCGTCTGGCGCTGGGCGGGGCGCCGGTCGCTCGCCCGCGACGCGCGCCCGCCGTTCAGCTGAACCGCTCCGAAGTAGTCAGGTGAGCGATCCGCTGTACCGAGCCGTGATCGGTGGCGGGCGCGGGCTGCTGCGAGCGCTGCGCCTCAGCGTCCGGTCGGAGGGGCAGGAGCACGTGCCGCTCACCGGGCCGGTGGTGCTGGCCAGCAACCACGTGTCGTTCCCCGACTTCGTCTTCGTCCAGCAGAGCATGCTGAGGAGCAGCGGCGGCAGCGGTCGACTGGTGCGGTTCATGTGCCGCCACGACATCTGGGAGAGCCGGGCCGGCTGGGCGATGGACCGGATGCAGCACATCCCGGTCGACCGGCAGGCGCCGGCGGCGGCCTACCTCCGTGCCCGGCGGCTGCTCGGCCGGGGCGAGATCGTCTGCGTCTTCCCCGAGGGCGGCATCTCCGCGGCCTACGTCGTCCGCGCCATGATGCCCGGCGCGGTGGCGCTCGCCCGCGAGACCGGCGCGCCGCTGGTCCCGGTGCACGTCTGGGGCGGCCAGCGGCTCTGGGGCCAGAAGCGGTCGCTGGACGCGCCGTTCCCCCGGCCCGACCTCACCCGGGGGCGGCTGGTCGACGTGCGGTTCGGCGAGCCGATGCACGTGGCCGGCGACGCCGACCTCATCGAGACCACCAGGGAGCTGGGACGCCGGCTCCAGGACGGGCTCGAGGAGCTCCAGCGGCTGCCCGAGCACCGGCCCCGGCCGGGGGAGTGGGCCCCCTGGCACCCCGCCCACCTCGGCGGTGACGGGGTCGAGCGCACGGCGTCGTTCGCGCTGGACGGCATGCCCCGGACGGCCGTCTCCCCGGACTGGGGCCCGGGACACCAGCATCTAGGGTCGAGCCGTGGCTGAGCGACGACAGGTGCGGAGGGTGCAGCGGGTGGCGGCCTACGCCGTCATCCTCCGCGACCTCCGCGGCGCCGGGCCCGAGATCCTGCTCAGCCGGCTGGCCAAGCGGCTGACCAGCAAGGAGCTGTGGACCCTCCCGGGCGGGGGGCTCGAGCACGGCGAGGACCCGCGTGACGCCGTGGTCCGCGAGGTGCACGAGGAGACCGGGCTGAGCGTGGTCATCGACGAGACCGCACACGTCTACTCCCACCACCAGCGCAACACCTGGCGCCAGGGGCGGCGCGCGGATGCCCACGCGTTGCGGATCGTCTACGACGGCTGGGTCCCGGTCGACAGCCCCGACCCGCACGTGGTCGAGGTCGACGGCTCCACCATGGATGCCGCCTGGCACCCGGTGGCGGCGGTGCTCGACGGCTCCGTCCCGGTCGTGGGCCTGGTCACCGAGGTGCTCGACCGGCACCGGCCCGTCCAGCTCCAGCGCGTCGCGGCGTACGCCCTGGTCGTGCGGGACGGGGCGGCCGGCCCGGAGGTGCTGCTCACGCGCAACTCCCACCGGGGCCCCCACCCCGGCTGGTGGACCCTGCCCGGCGGCGGGATCGACCACGGCGAGGAGGCGCGGGAGGCGCTGGTCCGCGAGGTCCACGAGGAGACGGGCCTCGACTGCGCCGCGGGCGAGGTGCTGGAGGTCGGCTCGACCAGGTTCGAGGGCACCGCCCCCTCGGGCCGCCGGGAGGACTTCCACTCGCTGCAGCTCGTCTTCGACGCCACGGTCTCGGCGGGCGAGCCCGTCGTCCTCGAGGTCGACGGGACCACCGACTCGGCGGAGTGGGTGCCGCTGTCGGCCATGGGCGAGGAGCCGTACCGGATCCGCGACGTGGTCCGGACGGCGCTGGCCGCCCGCGAGCGTAGGTTGCGGGCATGAGCGAGACGGTCTTCACCTACGCCGCGCCCGCCCTCAAGTTCGGCCCTGGGGCCTCGGACGAGGTGGGCCACGACCTCGCGGCCTTCGGTGCCCGCAGGGTGCTGCTCGTCACCGACGCCGGCGTGATGGGGACCGGACACCCGACGCGCATCGCCGAGCAGATCTGGCAGCACGGCATCGAGACCGTCATCTTCGACCGGGCCCGGGTCGAGCCGACCGACGAGTCGATGGACGAGGCCGTGGCCTTCGCCCGTGACGCCGAGTCGACCGGTCGCCGGTTCGACGCCGTCGTCGCGGTCGGCGGGGGCTCCTCGATCGACACCGCCAAGGCGGTCGACCTGCTGCTCACCAACCCCGGCGAGCTGATGGACTACATCAACGCGCCGGTCGGTCGGGCAGCCTCGCCGGAGCTGCCGCTCCTGCCGCTGGTGGCGATCCCGACCACCACCGGCACCGGGAGCGAGAGCACCACGATCTGCGTCCTCGACGTGCTGGCGCTCAAGGTGAAGACCGGGATCAGCCACGCCGCGCTGCGTCCGCGGCTGGCGATCGTCGACCCGCGACTCACCGTGACCCAGCCGACGATGGTCACCGCAGCGTCCGGCATGGACATCCTGTGTCACGCCCTCGAGAGCTACACCGCACGGTGGTACGCCGACTTCGACGCCAAGGAGCCCGAGCAGCGGGTGCCCTACTGC
The DNA here is from genome assembly GCA_963830145.1 of uncultured Actinomycetota bacterium. GTDB lineage: Bacteria > Actinomycetota > Actinomycetes > Propionibacteriales > Nocardioidaceae > Nocardioides. Next base: position 14,652 of record CAWHLI010000014.1, on the reverse strand, counting down.
GGCGCCAACCCCATCGCCGACATGTGGTCGGAGAAGGCGCTGAGCCTGCTGGCAGGCGCCTTCCGGAAGGCCGTCGAGGACGGCGACGACACCGAGGCTCGCGAGCAGATGGCGTTGGCCGCCACCTTCGCCGGGCTCGGGTTCGGCAACGCCGGCGTGCACATCCCGCACGCCAACGCCTACCCGATCGCAGGCCGGGTGCGCGGCTACGTGCCGGCCGGCTACCCCGAGGGCGAGCCGATCGTGCCCCACGGGATGGCGGTCTCGCTCACCGCGCCGGCGGCGTTCGGCTTCACCTTCGACGCGGCGCCTGAGCGGCACCTGCGCGCGGCCCGGCTCCTCGATCCCGGCGCCAGCGGCGACGGCCCGGAGCTCCTGCCCGGCGTGCTCACCGCCCTGATGCGAGACGTCGGGATCCCCAACGGCCTGGCCGAGGTCGGCTACGGCGCCGCCGACGTCGACGACCTCGTCGCCGGCGCCACCCAGCAGCAGCGGCTGTTGGCCACCGCCCCGAAGGCGCCCACGGACGAAGACCTGGCCCAGGTGTTCGCGGCGTCGATGGAACACTGGTGAGGTGACCGCCGGCTCTCAGGATCTCCTGGAAGAGCTGCGGAAACGAGGTGTCAGCGACGTCGACGACTCGGTGCTCACCCGGGCGCTCTACTCCTCGGACGCCTCGCTCTACCGCGTGGTCCCGAGGGTCGTGGTGCGGCCCAGGGCGGCCGACGAGCTCGACGCGATCCTCGACGTCGCGCACACCACCGGCGTGCCGGTCACCATGCGTGGGGCCGGCACGTCGATCGCCGGGAACGCGGTCGGCCCGGGCATCGTCGTCGACACCCTCAAGCACCTCAACCGGGTCGTCTCGGTCGACGCGGAGGCGCGGACCGCGGTCGTCGAGCCCGGTGTCGTCCACGCCGACCTGCAACGGGCCGCGGCGCCGTACGGGCTGCGGTTCGGCCCCGACCCGTCGACGCACACGCGCTGCACGATCGGCGGGATGATCGGCAACAACGCCTGCGGCTCGCGCGCGCTCGGCTACGGCCGGACGTCGGACAACGTGGTCGGCCTGGACGTCGCCTGGGGGCCGGGTGCCGTCGACGTCGAGACGCAGCTCGGCGCCCTCGCCGACCAGCACCTCGCGCACGTGCGGACGGAGTTCGGTCGCTTCGGCCGGCAGGTGAGCGGCTACTCACTCGAGCACCTGCTGCCCGAGCGCCGGAGCGTCGACCGGTTCCTGGTCGGCTCGGAGGGCACCCTCGCGGTCGTTCGCGAGGCCACGGTGCGGCTGGTCGACGGCACGGGCGACCGGTTGCTCGTCGTGCTGGGCTACCCGTCGATGGTCGACGCGGCGGACGCCGTGCCGGCCCTGCTGGCGGCCACGGGTGGTCACGGCGGCGCGATGATCGCCTGCGAGGGGCTGGACGCCCGGATCGTCGACCTGGTCCGGGCCCGGGGGAGCGCGGTGCCCGAGCTCCCCCAGGGAGCGGGGTGGCTGTTCGTCGAGCTCGTGGGCGCGGAGGCGCCGGCCCTGGCCACGACGGTCGTCGGTGTCAGTGCCGCGCTCGGCCACCGGCTCGTGAGCGATGCCGGTGAGGCTGCCGCGCTGTGGCGGATCCGCGAGGACGGCGCCGGGCTGGCGGCGCGCAGCCTCGCGACCCCGGCGTACTCCGGGTGGGAGGACGCCGCGGTGCCGCCCGACCGGCTGGGCGCCTGGCTGCGCGACTTCGACGAGCTGCTCGCGGCGCACGGCCTCGACGGGGTGCCCTACGGGCACTTCGGCGACGGCTGCGTGCACGTCCGGATCGACTTCCCGTTCCGTCCCGGTGACGACGGCTCGGCGCGGGTGTTCCGCGACTTCCTCACCGCCTGCGCGGTCAAGCTGCGCGACCACCGCGGCTCCCTCTCGGGCGAGCACGGCGACGGGCGGGCTCGCTCCGAGCTGCTGCCGCTGATGTACGACGCGGAGTCGCTCCGGCTCTTCGCCGGGGTCAAGGCGATCTGCGACCCCGGCAACCTGCTCAACCCCGGCAACCTGGTCGACCCGGCGCCGCTCGACGCCGATCTCCGGCCCACCCGGCCGCGGCTCCCGGTGACGACGGTGGTCCGGCTCCCGCACGACGGGGGCCAGCTCGGCAACGCCGTGCATCGCTGCACCGGTGTCGGCAAGTGCGTCGCGCCGTCGACGACGGGCGTGATGTGCCCGTCCTACCTGGCCACCCGCGACGAGAAGGACTCCACCCGCGGCCGCTCCCGGGTGCTGCAGGAGGCGATCGACGGGAGCCTGGTCAAGGGGTTCGCCGACCCCGCCGTCGCCGAGGCGCTCGACCTCTGCCTGGCCTGCAAGGGCTGCGCGTCCGACTGTCCCACCGGCGTGGACATGGCGACCTACAAGGCCGAGGCCCTGCACCAGAAGCACGACGTCGAGGGCGTGCGCCGCCCGCGCAGCCACCGGCTGCTGGGCCGGCTGCCGGTGTGGGCCGACCGGGCCGCCCCTGCCGCACGGCTGACCAACCAGATGATGCGGCTCGAGCCCTTCGCGCGGCTCGCCAGGGCCGCGGCCGGGATCGACCAGCGCCGCTCGATCCCGGCGTTCGCGCCCAAGACGCTGCGCCGGTCGGTGGCCAGGAGCAGCGGGACTCCCGACGTCTGGATCTGGGCCGACTCCTTCAGCGACCACTTCTTCCCGGCCAACGGGCACGCCGCGATCCGCTACCTCGAGTCGGCAGGGCTGACCGCGCGGGTGATCCCCGACGACGCCTGCTGCGGGCTCACGTGGATCACCACCGGCCAGCTCGACGAGGCGCAGCGGATCATGGCCCGCACGGTCGCCACCCTGGCGCCCTACGTCGCGTCGGGCCTGCCCGTCATCGGGCTGGAGCCGAGCTGCCTGGCCACGCTGCGCAGCGACGCCGTCGAGCTGACCGGCCAGAGCCTCGACCTGCTCAGCCTCGCCGAGCTCGTCGAGCGCGAGCGGCTCCCACTGCCGGACCTCACCGGTGTCGAGGTGGTCGCCCAGCCGCACTGCCACCACCACGCGGTGATCGGCTGGGCCGCCGACCAGGCGCTGCTCGAGCGCGCCGGCGCGACCGTGACCCGGGTCGCGGGCTGCTGCGGCCTGGCGGGCAACTTCGGCATGGAGAAGGGCCACTACGAGGTCTCGGTCGCGGTCGCCGAGACGCATCTGCTGCCCGCGGTGCGCGCCCATCCCGGCGCGGTCGTCCTGGCCGACGGCATGTCCTGCCGGGTCCAGCTCGACGACCTGGCCGGCGTGCCGGCCCTGCACCTCGCGGAGCTGTTGGCTCAGGCCCTCCGGTAGCGCCCGTCGAAGGCCGTCTCCCAGGTCTCGCCGTCGTCCTTCGAGGTCTCCCAGAGCTGTCGGACGCCCTCGCCGTCGCGGGTCCAGGTGATCCGCTGCCGCGCGTCGGCGTCGATGCCCTCGAGCACCATCGCGTCGTCGCGGACGCCGCCGTCGAGCAGCAGGATGCCGCCGGTCGAGTCGATCCAGGTCTGGTGCCAGCAGCCCCGCTCGGGGTCCCACGAGTTGAGGCTGTGCCCCTCCACGCCGCCGTTGCCGTGCCAGTGCTCGGACAGTGCGCCGGTCTGGAACGGCGCGGTGATCGAGCTGCGACCGACGTGCTTGCCCTCGGGGTCGCGCACCTCCCACTCACCGAGCCAGAAGTCGAAGGCGTGCGAGGGGTCCTCCATGCTCCGACAGTGGCCCCCGGAGGACCGCGGGGCCAGAGGTCGGCGCAACTCGTGACCGGTCCGCGACCCAGCTGTGACCACCGCTCCTAGACTCAGATGGTGAACCCCCGCCACCGCCGCCTGGTCATCCCGCTGGCGCTGGTCGGGCTGCTCCTGATCGTCATCATCGCCGCGGTCAAGTGATGGCCGAGAACCTCCTCCGCGCGCTGTCCCAGGTCCGCGCCACGCTGCTGGACCCGGACGCCCTGGTCCGAGCGGTCGCGTCGGGTCGGCAGAAGGCCGGTCCCCCGCGGTGGCGCCGCGTCGAGCTGAGGTACGTCGACCTCAAGGCCGGCCGGCACCTCCAGGTCACGGCCTACGACGAGACGCAGGCGCACACGAGCAACCACGCCGAGGGCGACGCCGCCCGCGACGCGGTCGACGACCTGCTCGACGAGCCGTTCGGCAACTGGCACCTCGACACGAGCACGGAGAGCGTGCAGCTGCGGGTGACCCGCAAGGGCGAGGCGCTGGTGCACGCGAAGCCACGCACGGGGCCGGCCGAGGTCGACCGCGGCCACGACCGCGACAAGGACCGGCTGCTGCCGGAGGACGACCCGGTGTTCCGAGTGCTCGGCCTCGCCGATGCCGAGGGCAGGATGAAGCCCAGCCGGCAGGCGAAGTACCGGCAGGTCGAGGAGTTCCTGCGGCTGCTCGACACCGGGATCGGCGACGCCATCGACAAGGGTCACCTCCGCCGCCCGACCGCCGAGGATCCGTTGCGGGTCGTCGATCTCGGCTGCGGCAACGCCTACCTCACCTTCTGCGCCGAGCGGTTCCTCACCTCGGTCCGCGGGCTGCCGGTGCGGCTCACCGGTATCGACGTCCGCGAGCAGTCGCGCGCGCACAACGCCGAGGTGGCGGGGGAGCTCGGGGTGGACGCGGACTTCGTGGCCGGCACGATCACCGACGTCGAGCTGGCCCAGCCGCCCGAGGTGGTGCTGGCGCTGCACGCCTGTGACACCGCGACCGACGAGGCGCTGGCCCGCGCGGTCGGGTGGGAGGCGGCGCTGGTGCTGGCCGCGCCCTGCTGCCACCACGACGTGGCCGCCCAGCTGCGCAAGGCGGCCACGCCCGCGCCGTACGCCATGCTCACGCGGCACGGCATCCTCCGCGAGCGGCTGGCCGACACCCTGACCGACGCGCTGCGGGCCACCATGATGAGGCTGCAGGGCTACCGCGTCGACGTCGTGCAGTTCGTCGAGAGCAAGCACACCCCGCGCAACACCCTGCTCCGCGCGACCCGCACCGGCGGGCCGGTCAAGGGTGGCTCGCTCCGGCGGGAGTACGACGACCTCGTCGCGGCCTGGGGGATCCACCCGAAGCTGGCCGAGCTGCTCCGCCACGGCGATGGTTGAGCGCGTCCTGGCCGGCCTGCTCGTCGTACCGTTCCTGCTCGGCGCGGCCGTGGCGCCGTCCGACGAGTCGCAGGTGGTGTTCTCCTTCCGCGACAACGACATCATCGAGTCGAGCGGGCTCGTGGTCGTCGACGGGCTCGTGGTCACGACCAACGACTCGGGCGACACGGGCCGGGTCTTCACGGTCGACCCGGCCACCGGCAAGACCGTCGGCACGACCTCCTGGGCCGACGACCCCGAGGACGTCGAGGCGCTGGCGCCGCTCGACGACCACGAGGTCTGGGTCGGCGACATCGGTGACAACTCCGAGACCCGCGACACCATCCAGGTCGCGCCGGTGCCGGTCGGCGGTGGAGCCAAGGAGCTCGACGGGCCGGTCTACGACCTCGCCTACCCCGACGGCCCGCACAACGCCGAGACGCTGATGAGCGACCCGACGACCGGGCGGCTGTACGTCGCCACGAAGGGGACGCTCGGCGGCACGCTCTACGCCGCGCCGGCCGACCTCAGCCGGGACCACGTCAACGAGCTCGAGCCCCTCGGCGACGTGCTCCCGATCGCCACCGACGGCGCCTTCCTCCCCGACGGGAAGCACCTCGTGATCCGCAACTACGCCGTCGCCGTGGTCTACGCGTTCCCCTCCCTGGAGCGGGTCGAGCAGCTCCAGCTGCCGTCCCAGCCGCAGGGCGAGGGGCTGGCCGCCGACACCGACGGCACTCTCCTGCTCAGCTCCGAGGGGCTGCACTCGAAGGTGCTCCGCGTGGCGCTGCCGTCGGCGTCCGCGTCGACGGCGCCCGGCAGCCCGAGCGCGCATCCCTCCACCCACTCCGAGTCGCGCGAGGACTCCGAGCTCCCGGGGACCAGCGAGACGCAGCGGCCCGTCTGGCCGTGGTTCCTCGGCGGTCTCGTCGGTCTCGGCTGCCTCGTGGTGCTCGCCCGGTCGCTGCGGCGTCGTTGAGGCCGAAATGGGTACTTTGCCCACGTGCCCCGACTGCGTCGTACGTCGCCGGACCAGCCGGGCTGGACCCGTCGCCGCGCCGGCAAGGGCTTCACCTACCTCGACGAGCGAGGTCGGAAGCTGCCCGCGGACGAGGCCCAGCGCGCCCGCGATCTGGTGATCCCACCGGCGTGGGAGGACGTCTGGATCACGCCGTTCGAGAACGGCCACCTGCAGGCGGTCGGCACCGACGACGCCGGGCGGCGCCAGTACCTCTACCACCCCCAGTGGCGCGAGCGCCGGGACGCGCAGAAGTTCGACCGCATGCTGCTGTTCGGCAAGGCGCTCGCCAAGGCACGGGAGCGGGTGATCCTCGACCTCGGCCGGGAGGGGATGCCGCTGGAGCGGGCCTGCGCCGCGGCCGTGCGGCTGCTGGATCTCGGCTACTTCCGGATCGGCAACGACGTCTACGCCGACGAGAACGGCTCCTTCGGCCTCACCACGCTGGAGCGTCGTCACGTGCGGCGCCACCAGGACCGGCTGATCTTCGCATTCGTCGGCAAGTCGGGGGTCGAGCACGAGATCACCATCGACGACGCCGTCGTCATCAAGGCGATCGACATCATGCGGCGCCGTCGCGGCGGTGACGACGACCGCCTGCTGTCCTACAAGAACGGTCGCTCGTGGCGGAGCCTGCTCCCAGACCTGGTCAACGACTACGTGCGCGCCTCGACCGGGCTGGAGTCGACCGCGAAGGACTTCCGGACGTGGCACGCCACGGTGCTGGCGGCCGCGGCGCTGGCCGAGACCGACGAGCCGGGAGAGACGAAGGCGTCCCAGAAACGGGCCGTGGCAGAGGCGATGAAGGAGGTCGCCTCCTTCCTCGGCAACACGCCGACCCTGGCACGCACGGCGTACGTCGACCCGAGGGTCGTCGACGCCTACCGGCGGGGCAAGACCATCGCGTCGACCACGCGGCGCACCTTCGACACCACCGATGAGCGGCAGGCGGCGCTCGAGCGAGCCACGCTGCGGCTGCTGAAGGAGTTCGAGTGAGGGCGCGTCGATGAGGATCGTGGCCGTCCAGGGCGACATCACCCAGCAGGACACCGATGCGGTGGTGAACGCCGCCAACAACCGGATGCGTGGCGGCAGCGGTGTCGACGGCGCCATCCACCGGGCCGGAGGTCCCGCCGTCCTGGAGGACTGCATCGCGAGGTTCCCCGACGGGCTGGCGACCGGCGACGCCGGCTGGACCACGGCCGGAGAGCTTTCCGCGCGCTGGGTGATCCACGTGGTGGGGCCCAACCGCCGCGCCGGCCAGACCGACCGGTCGCTGCTCACCTCGTGCTACCGGCGGGCGCTCGAGGTCGCTGAAGAGCTCGGGGCGCACAGCGTGGCGTTTCCCCTGGTCAGCGCGGGTGTCTACGGTTGGCCCAAGGAGGACGCCATCGCAGCGGCGCTCGAGGTGTTCCGCGACTGGGACACCGGTGAGGCGGGCACCGGGGTGGAGGAAGCCCGACTGGTCGCGTTCGACCACGCGACCTACGAGCAGATCGAGGCACAGCTGACGGGGGGCTGATGGCACGGATCTTCGTGACCGGCTCGGCGGACGGGCTCGGCCTGATGACGGGGCGGATGCTCGTGGAGCGCGGGCACCGCGTGGTGCTGCATGCGCGCAGCGACCGCCGTGCGGACGACGTGTTCACCGCACTGCCCGGGCTGGAGGGTGTCGTCGTCGGTGACCTGTCCACGATGGCCGGGATGGCCGAGGTGGCCGCCGACGCCAACGCCTCGGGCCGCTTCGACGCGGTGGTGCACAACGTCGCGGTCGGCCACCGCGAGCCGACCCGCGTCGAGACCGACGACGGGCTCTCCCACGTCTGGGCCGTCAACGTGCTCGCGCCGTACCTGCTCACCGCCCTGATGCAGCGCCCCGACCGGCTGGTCTACCTGAGCTCTGGGACGCACCTCGGCGGCGACCCCAGCCTGCTCGACGTGCAATGGACGCGGCGCCGGTGGAACGGCGGCGGCGCCTACGCCGACTCCAAGCTCCAGGACGTGATGCTCGCGCTCGCGGTGGCCAGGCGCTGGCCCGACGTCGCGTCCAACGCCGTCAACCCGGGCTGGGTGCCGACGCGGATGGGTGGCCCCAGCGCCCCCGACGGGCTCGCCGAGGGCAACGAGACGCAGGCGTGGCTGGCGGAGGGCCGCAACGGCGACGCGCGGGCCAGCGGCCGCTACCTCTACCGCCGCCGCCCGGCCGACGTGCACCCGATGGCCCACGACAGCGTGCTGCAGGACACGCTCCTCGACCTGTGCCAGAAGGCGTCCGGGGTCGTGCTCCCGGACTGACCACCCTTCTAGAGTCGCTCGATGACCCAGTCGATGCAGGCGGTGAGCGCGGCCACGTCGGCGGGGTCGATCGCGGGGTACATCGCGATGCGCAGCTGGTTGCGGCCGAGCTTGCGGTAGGGCTCGGTGTCGACGATGCCGTTGGCGCGCAGCGTGGCTGCGATGGCGTTGGCGTCGATGCCCTCGTTGAAGTCGATGGTCCCGATGACCAGCGAGCGGTGCGCGGGGTCGCTGACGTAGGGGAACGCCGCGTCGGACTTCTCCGCCCAGCCGTAGAGGTGGTCGGAGGACTGCGTCGTCCGCTCGACCATGCCCTTGAGCCCGCCCTGCGCGTTCATCCAGTCGAGCTGCTCGGCCATCAGGAACAGCGTCGCGACCGAGGGGGTGTTGTAGGTCTGGTTGAGCCGGGACTGGTCGATCGCGATCTTGAGGTCGAAGAACGCCGGGATGTGCCGGCCCGACGCGGCGAGCCGCTCGGCGCGCTCGATGGCGGCGGGGGAGAAGGTGGCGACGTAGAGGCCGCCGTCGGAGGCGAACGACTTCTGCGGGGCGAAGTAGTAGACGTCGGTCTCGGTGAGGTCGACCGGCAGGCCGCCTGCGCCGGAGGTCGCGTCGATGAGCACGAGCGCGCCCTCGTCGGCGCCCTCGGGCCTGGCGACGGGCGCCATCACGGCGGTGGAGGTCTCGTTGTGCGCCCACGCGTAGGCGTCGACGCCGGCCTCGGCCTGCGCGACCGGGCGCGAGCCGGGCTCGCTGGCGATCACGGACGGCTCGTCGAGCCACGGCGCGGACTTCACCGCGGCCGCGAACTTGCTCGAGAACTCACCGAAGGTCAGGTGCTGGCTCTTCTGCTCGATCAGCCCGAACGTCGCCACGTCCCAGAACGCCGTCGCGCCGCCGTTGCCGAGGACCACCTCGTAGCCCTCGGGCAGCGAGAACAGCTCGGCCAGCCCCTCACGCACCCGGCCGACCACGTTGCGCACCGGCGCCTGCCGGTGGGAGGTGCCCATCAGGGTCGACCCGGTGGCCGCGAGGGAGTCGAGGTGGGAGGGCTGGATCTTGGACGGTCCGGCGCCGAACCGGCCGTCGGCGGGCAGCAGCTCGGAGGGGATCCTCAGCTCGTCGGTCACGCCTCCTATTCTGGCAGCCGCTCGCCACCACACCCCGGAGGAGTCCAGATGGGCCAAGGCCGCTCCGCCCGCGACCACGAGGGGCTGCAGCGTGTGCTCCTGCTGGGCGGCGTCCTGATCGGGCTGGCCGGGATCGGGATCGGCGCCTGGGGGCTGGTGGTCGACGGCTGGGGGCTGGTGGGCGGACCGGTCCTCGTGGCCTTCGCGATCGTCTGCCTGATCGTCTCCCGCGACGACGGCCGCGGCCGGTTCTGCCCCGAGTGCGTGGCGCGCAACCCGGAGGACGCCGCGGTGTGCGAGAACTGCGGGCACGCGCTTGGCTGACCTCGACCCCGCTCTCGACGTCCCGCTCGAGCTGGTCCGCGTCGACTACGGCCACCCCGACGCGCTGCTGCTGGTCGCGGAGGTCCAGGCGGAGTACGTCGCCCGCTACGGCAGTCCCGACGACACCCCGCTCGACCCGCTGATGTTCCAGCCGCCGTCGGGCTCGTTCTACGTCGGCTACCTCGACCTGGACGACGGCGTCGGGAGGACGAGACGACGACCGGTGGCGTCAGGAGCCTGGCGGGCCCACGACGACGTCGAGGCGTTCGGCACCCGGCGTACGGCCGAGATCAAGCGGATGTACGTCGTCCCGGCCGTCCGCGGGCGCGGCCTGGCCCGCGTCATGCTCGCGCACCTCGAGGCGGCCGCGGCCGAGTGCGGTGCCGAGGCGATGATCCTCGAGACGGGCACCGCGCAGCCCGAGGCGATGGCGCTCTACGAGTCGTCGGGCTACGCGCCGATCCCGTCGTTCGGCTACTACAAGGACGCACCGCTCAACCGGTGCTACGGCAAGGCCCTAGCCACTAGTTTTGCCTGATGGGCATCTTCGGAGGGTCAGCACAGGACCAGGTCGACCTCGGCGCGATCAACGACCGGCTCGCGCGGCTCGAGTCGGCGCTCGCGTCGCTCCAGGGGCAGGTCGCGGCGTTGACGACGGGCGCGGTGGCGGCCGGCGGACCGCCGCCCCACGCCCTGGCCGGCACCGACTCCGGCGCGATCCCCTACGGCACCGACCTGGCGGGCGGGCCGTGGCTCGACGAGGTGCGGCGGCTCAAGCACGACGGCAACCTGATCAACGCGATCAAGCTCTACCGGGAGAACACCAACGTCGGCCTCAAGGAGGCCAAGGACGCCGTCGAGGGGATGATCTGAGCCTTGCTCCTCCCCATGAAGGTGGCGCAGGGCGTCACCGACGGGTCGGTGACGCTCGCGTTCCGGCGCTGGCGCAAGCAGGACGTCGTGCCGGGTCACGTGTTCACGACCTCCGCGGGCCTGGTGCGGGTCGACGCCGTCACGGTCGTCGAGGCCGAACGCATCACCGACGACGAGGCGGTCCTGGCGGGCTGGCCCGACGCTGAGCGCCTCCGGAAGCGGCTCGCGCCCGAGGGCGAGACCTACCGCGTCGAGCTGTCATACGCCGGACCGGACCCGCGCGTCGCCCTGCGCGCGTCCACGGAGCTCACCGCCGACGACGTGGCGGACCTGGACAGGCGGCTCGAGCGGCTCGACCGCGCAGCAGCGCACGGCCCCTGGACGCTGCACTACCTCGAGCTGATCCGCGAGCATCCACAGCGCCGGGCGCCGGACCTCGCCGAGATCGTCGGCCGCGAGACGGCGCCGTTCAAGCTCGACGTCCGCAAGCTGAAGAACCTCGGCCTCACGGTCTCCTTCCCGGTCGGCTACGAGGTCTCGCCGCGCGGGCTGGCCTACCTGGGCCAGACGGCGCGTCACTGACCGGTCGCACGGATGTAATTCACCGCATTCCACCCACGCGGGCCGCGCCGCCGACCTACCGTCCCATCCCATGCGCGCGCTCCTCGTCGCCGCCGCCCTGTCCTTGTGCACGGCCGCAGCCACCTTGGTCGGCCCGGCCGCCGTCGCCTCGACCGACGGTGGTGGCCTGCCCGTCGAGGACTACGCGTCCTACGACCCGCAGACCTCGTGCACCAAGAAGCCCCGCGCGGGCACCGTCGCGCTCGGTGAGTGGCTGGTCGCGACCTATGGCGGTGGAGGCGGCGCGGTCAACCGGCCCTGCTCCGGCTCCGGCGCCTCCGAGCACAAGGACGGTCGCGCGGTCGACTGGACCCTGGACGCGGACAACCCCGTCGACCGCAAGATCGCGAAGGTGTTCCTGGCCGCCGCCTTCGCGCCGGACGCTGCGGGCAACCCGGCCGCACTGGCCCGCCGGATGGGGATCATGTACGTCATCTGGAGCGACCACTTCTACCCGGCCTACCACCAGTTCGAGCCGGAGAAGTACCTCTCGTCCTCCTGCCGCTCCAAGCGGACGTGCTCCAAGACGCTCCGCCACCGCGACCACGTGCACATCTCGCTCTCGAAGGCCGGCGCCAAGGGGCTGACCAGCTTCTACATCGACCTGGTCCGGGCTGTCGCTGGCTGAGGATGCGTACGCCGTCGCTGGTTGAGGAGGGCGCGCAGCGCCCGTCTCGAACCGCCGCAGCGCAGGCACCCGCCGGCCCCGAGAGAGGATTTCTGAGAAACTTTCCCGGACCCCTGTGGACAACCCCGATTTCGGCCTCCGACTGTCGGTGGCCGCTGGTTGAGTTGGTCCCACGATGACCTCGACCCTGGACCCGATCTCGCTCGATGGAGCAGACGACCCCGCCGCGGTGCTGGCGGCTGCGCGAGCAGCGAAACGGGCCGAGGACGACGATGCGCGCGAGGTCATGAAGAACGCCGCACGGTGGGTCGCGATGCACTCGACCGACTCGCTGGTCGGACCGGTCGATGAGTGGCACGAGCGGGCCCTGCCACTCGGCGGGGAGGGGTGCCCGGAGGTGGCGGAGTTCGCGGTCACCGAGTTCGCTGCCGCGCTGGGCAGGACCACCGAGTCCGGTCGTCGCTACCTCTCCCACGTCGTGGAGGGCAGGTACCGGCTGTGGCGCTGCTGGGCGAGGCTCCTGGCCGGTGACCTGCCGGCGTGGAAGCTCGGCCAGATCGCGGACCGCACCCTCTGCCTCTCACCCGACGCGGCGGCGTTCGTGGACCAGCACGTCGCCGCGGTGGCCCACAAGATCGGCCCCGCGCAGCTGACCCGGCTCATCGACGAGGCCATCGCCCGGTTCGACCCCGAAGCCACCGAAGCACAACGGCTCGCCGCCGCTCAGGCCGGCCACTTCGACATCGCGCTCGACCAGGTCGGTGTCGACGGCCGGGTCCGGGTCGAGGGTGACGTCGACCTCGCCGACGCCCTCGACCTCGAGACCGCCCTCGCCGCCGACGCCCACGACCAGCTGCTCCTCGGCTCCACCGACTCACTCGACGTACGCCGGGCCAAGGCGGTCGGCAACCTCGCCCGCCACCAACAGACCCTCGACCTCAGCGAGAACGACGACGGTCAGCCGAGTCGGCGTCGCAAGCGCGAGGTGGTGCTCCACGTCCACCTCGAGCACGCCGCGGTCCTCGGCGCCGGCGGCCTCGCGAGGGTCCAGGAGACCCGCGGCCCGGTCACCGCCGCACAGGTCCGCGAGTGGTGCGCCCACCCCGACGCAGTCATCACCGTCCAACCCGTCCTCGACCTGGCCGAGCACCTCCACGTCACCGCCTACGAAGCCTCCGCCCGGCTCAAGGCCCAGACCCAGCTCCGCGACCTGGTCTGCGCCCACCCCTTCTGCTTCCGACCCGCCCACCGCTGCGACTGCGAACACCGCGTCCCCCACGAGGACGACGGACCCACCTGCTCCTGCAACCAGACACCCGTCTGCCGCAGTCACCACCGCGCGAAGACCACCGGCGGCTGGAACTACGTCACCGTCGAACCCGGCGTCCACCTCTGGCGAAGCCCCCTGGGCTATGAGTACCTCAAAGACAGTTCGGGGACGATCGACGTCACCCCCGACCCCGAACGACGCCGACTCGCCCACGAGCTCCGCACCCACTTCGGCGACACCCCCACCGAAGCAACCGAGCCCTGACCACCCCGCCCCACACCCCGCTCGGACAAGGCGAGCGGGGAGTTCGGCGCGCGCCATCCGCGGCATGAGAGTGCGTTTCTCCTGGCGGGTGGCCACGCTTCGGCGCATGCCCGATCGCGGCGATCAGGGATCGTGCAGCGACTGATGGCGGGCGACTACTGCAGCGACGAGGATGTCGACGGATCGGTGGGCGATGTCTCGACGCGAAGTCTCAGTGCCTGCAGGGCGGCCCGGGCCATCTCCCGTTCCGCGCCGTCGGCCACGGCCGCGACTGCTGCCCGCCACGCTGCGGCGAGCACCTGGCCCAGGATCGGCGAGGTGACAGAGTTACCGATCACCTCGACGAGCCGGTCGCGCTCCGCCGCGTCTGGCGGTGCTCCCAGCAGTCGGGGTAACCCCTCCCGCACGGCGAAGTCGAACCCGACCAGGAGCGCCTGCTCCACCGAGCCGTCCGTGCGCGGGCCGGCAGCGAGAGCACCCTCGATCCGGTCGAGCAGCCGTCGTTCGACATCGGCCCGCACGAACTCGTAGAGCCCAAGCTTGCTCCCGAAGTGGTGGTAGATCGCACCTGTCGTGACCTCAGCGGCGGCTGCCAACTCACTGACCGTGACCTCGTCGAAGGACCGAGCGCCGAACTCTCGTATCGCCGTCAGCGCCAGCCTGCCCTTGGGTGACGTCGAGATTGGGATCCACTCGCGCATCGTCACATAATGCCGTTATGCTCCAACATAATCCACTTACGCCGGAAGGTGTCGCGATGAAACTTGAACTTCTTTACATCCCTACCTCGGACCTCAGCGCCACCTTGGCTCTGTACCGCGACGGGCTCGGCTTCTCCGAGGTCTGGCGAGAAGGGGAGACCACTGCCGCCGTGACCCTGGCCGGCAGCGGGGTCCAGGTGATGCTCGACCAGGATCCGGATGCGCCCGCCGGCCCCATGTTCACCGTCGACAGCGTGACCGAGTTCCACGCGTCGCGGCCTGCTGAGCTCACCGTCCTGAGCGCCCCCGCCGAGATCCCGGGCGGTCTCCTCGCCCTGTATGTCGAGCCCGGCGGCACCACGTTCTACGTCATCGACCAGTCCAGCGACCAGTAGCGCGAGCCGAGGTGGGCCTCCCACACATGCGGGGAGGGAGTCGTGTTGG